>NZ_SNVW01000008.1 GCF_004361695.1 Curtobacterium flaccumfaciens
GCAAGGGGGACCTTGTGGGAGAGTAGGACGCCGCCGGACTCAACGTGCAACACCAGGGAACCCCTGACCATCCGTGGTCAGGGGTTTTCTGCGTTCCCGGGCCGTTGCAAAGCCGCGGCAGCGCCGAACGGGCGGCGGCAAAGCTGGGGGAGTGGCGACGAGGCCATAGGATCAGCCGACGGAGGAATGATGACCGAGGCCTGGCCGGCGATGCCCGAGGGCTCCCGATTGGCTTTGCGGGAGATCCTCATCCACGGCGTGCTCTCCCGCGCCGAGATCGCGCGGTCGCTCGGGTTGTCCCGTGCGAGCCTCACGCGGGCGATGCGCACCCTCGTGGCACACCGGATGGTGGTCGAGGTCGGCACCGATGTCCGTGGGGCCACCGGTCGCCCCTCGGAGCTACTACAGACGAGCACGGGCGAGTGGGAGTTCCTGGGCGTCAAGCTCACGAAGGACCGGCTCTACGCCGCGGTGACGGACCTCGGCGGACGCGTGCTCGCGCTGCACGAGGAGTCGATCGTGTCGCCGTCGCCCGAGGACCTCGCAGACCAGGTTGCGGCGGTGTCCGAGCGCCTCCGAGCGGTGCACCCGGCGATCTGCGCCATCGGGGTCTCGCTGCCGGGTGACGTCGTGCTCCGGGACGGTCAGTCCATCGTGGTGGCGTCGCAGTTCCTCGGCTGGCGGGACGTCCCGTTCGTCGCGATGCTCGAGGAGCGCTCGGGGCTGACGGCGTTCACCGCGAACGACGTCCACGCCCTGACCGCGAAGGAGCACTGGCTCGGCGCCGGCGCCGGCCGACGGTCGATGGTGCTCGTCACGGTCGGTGAGGGCATCGGGCTCGGACTGATCGCGAACGGGCAGGTGTCGACGGGTGAGCACGGGCGTCTGGGGCGGATCGGGCACCTCGCGGTCCTCGGCGGGGGTCCGGACTGCGGCCTCGGGCACCACGGCTGCACCTCGAGCTTCCTGCCGAGTCCCGTCATCGTGCAGAACGCCGGGTACGACGGGAAGACGTACGACGAGGTCGTCGAGCTCGCCCGGTCCGGTGACGCCGGGGCGGTGGCGGCGTTCGAGGATGCCGGGCGTGCGCTCGGTGTCGTCCTGGCGAGTGCGGTCCTCATCGCGGACCCCTCGGCGATCGTGCTGACCGGGGACGGCTTGCCCGTGTACGACCTCGCGCGGCCGGCCGTGGACGAGGCGCTCCGTGCTGCCCTCGCGCCGTACACGGAGCCGGTGACGATCGAGGTGCAACCGTTCGAGTTCTCCGAGTGGGCACGAGCGGGAGCGCTCCTGGCGATCCGCCGACTGCTCGGCGAGTGAACGCGGCGCACACCAGGTGAGGTCACGAACGAGCCGAAGCGCGAACCAGCCGGACGGGCTTAGTTACACACGTTGACAAACCCGGGGAGACCCGGGAGGCTGGTGCGGTCCACCCATCGAAGGAGATGTCGTGCCCGCTGCCCCCACCGTTCCCTGGCCCACCGACGGCTTGTCGTTCGGCGGTGACTACAGCCCCGAGCAGTGGCCGCGCGAGGTCTGGCACGAGGACGTCCGCCTGATGCGCGAGGCTGGGGTCAACCTCGTCACGGTCGGGGTCTTCTCGTGGGCGCTGCTCGAGCGGTCGCCGGGGGAGTTCACCTTCGACTGGCTGGACGAGGTGCTCGACCTGCTGCACGAGAACGGCATCGCGGTGGACCTGGCGACGCCGACCGCGGCACCGCCGAACTGGCTGCTCACCGCCCACCCCGAGATCCTGCCGGTGGACGCCACCGAACGCCGCGAGCGGCCCGGCGGACGGCTCGGGTGGTGCGCGGCGTCGGCGACGTTCCGGGAGCACGCCCTCCGCATCGTCGGGGCCCTCGCCGAGCGCTACGGCCACCACCCCGCCGTCCGGCTCTGGCACGTCAGCAACGAGCTCGGCGGCGGCAACGCCCGCTGCTACTGCGAGGAGTCGGCTGCCGACTTCCGCGACTGGCTCGCCGACCGGTACGGGGACGTCGACGCTGCGAACGCCGCGTGGGGCACGGCCTTCTGGGGGCACACCTACACGTCGTTCGACGAGGTCTCGCCGCCGCGCGGGGTCGGCGGCGCTCCGAACCCCGGGCTGGCGCTGGACTTCGAGCGGTACTCGTCCGACGCGCTGCTCCGGCACTTCGACGCCGAGAAGGCCGTGATCGAGCGGCACTCGGACGCGCCGGTGACGACGAACTTCATGGTCGGTGCGGGTTCGCAGGTCGTCGACTACGCCGAGTGGGCTCGCCACGTCGCGATCCCGGCGAACGACCACTACACGCTCGTGGACGACCCGCGTCGCGAGCAGGACCTCGCCCTCGCAGGTGACCGGATGCGCGCCATGACGCGTGACCGTGGCCCGTGGCTGCTCATGGAGCACTCGACGGGCGGGCCGAGCTGGCAGCAGCGGAACCGCGCGAAGGACCCGAGTGAGCTCGTCCGGAACGCGCTCGCCCACGTCGCCCACGGCTCCGACGGGGCCCTCTTCTTCCAGTGGCGCGCGTCGACGGCGGGCGCGGAGCAGTTCCACTCCGCGATGCTCCCGCACGCCGGCACCGCGACGCGGGTGTGGCGGGAGGTCCTCGCGCTCGGCCGGGCCCTGCGTGCGCTCGAGCCCGTGCAGGGCAGTCGGGTCGAGCCGGCCCGGATGGCGATCGTCGTCGACGAGGCCTCGGGCTGGGCGCTGCAGTCCGGCCTCAAGCCGCATCGGGGGCTGCGCTACGCCACCGAGATCCGCGCCTGGCACCGGGCCTTCCACGACCGCCAGGTGCTGACCGACGTGGTCCCGCTCGACGCCGACCTGGACGGCTACGACGTCGTCGTCCTGCCCACCCTGCTCATCGTCGACGACGCCTCCGCCGCGCGGCTCGCCGCCGTGGTCGAGCGCGGTGCCACCCTGGTCGTCACCTACCTGTCCGGGGTCGCCGACGAGACCGCCCGGATCCGCACCGGCGGCTACCCGGGCGCCTTCCGCCAGGTCCTCGGCGCATGGAGCGAGGAGTTCACGCCCCTGCAGGTCGACGAGACGCGGACGCTCGACGACGGCGGCGAGGTCACCGACTGGGCCGAAGCCGTGGTCGTCGAGGACGCCGAGGTCGTCCTGTCCTACACGGACGGTCCGCTCGCCGGGCGGGCGGCGGTGACCCGCCGCGCCGTCGGCGGCGGCGCCTGGTACGTGTCGGCGAGGCTGCCGGACCAGAGCACCCAGCGGGTGGTGGACCGGATCATCGCGGAGCGGGCGGTCCCGCGGACGGTCACCGCGCCTCCAGGCCTGGAGGCAGTGCGTCGCGTCCGTGACGACGGCTCGGCCTTCCTGTTCCTCCTGAACCACACCGACGGTGACGTCGTCCTGTCGGCCGCCGGGACCGACGTGCTCGACGGGTCCGTGCACGGACCCGAGACCGTCGTGCCCGCCGGTCGCGTCCGCGTGCTCCGCGAGGAGCGTGCGTCGTGACCGTCCTCGACCGCGAGCCGGCGTCAGCCGAGTCCGTGCGATCCGTGCGGCACCTCCACGTCCTGCGGGGCGGTGGGGTGTCCCTCGTGCTCGCGACCGCCGTCGACGGACTGCCCGAGGTGCTGCACTGGGGGCGGGACGTCGGGCCGCTGGCGGACAGCGACGCCGAGGACCTGCTCCTCGCGCTCGGCCGGCCGGTCACCCCGAGCGGGTTCGACGTGCCGTGGCCGCTCACCGTCCTGCCGACCGAACGCGACGGCTGGGAGGGGCGTCCCGCGATCGCCGGGCACGTCGACGGGGAACCGCTCGTGCCCCGGTGGCGCGACGTCGAGGTGGTGTCGGAGTCCGGCTCCGCGCTCGTCACCGCGACCTCGAACAGCCTGACCCTCGCGAGCGCGTTCACCCTCGACGAGGCCGGCGTGCTCCGCGTCCGGCACGCCGTCACGAACGCCGGCCACCGGCCCGTGCACCTGCAGGCGCTCGACGCCACGCTGCCGGTCGGGGAACGGGCGGCCGAGGTGTTCGACCTCGCCGGTCGATGGACCCGCGAACGCACCCCGCAGCGCCGCGCCCTGACGCACGGCGCCCACGCGCGGGAGACCCGACGCGGCCGCACCGGGCACGACGCCCCGACGCTGCTCGTGCTCGGGACCGCCGGGTTCTCCGACGACACCGGGGAGCTCTGGGCCGTGCACCTGGCGTGGAGCGCGGACTCGGTGTACCGCCACGACGTCCTCGCCGAGGCGCGACCGGTGCTCGGCGCCGGCGAACTCCTGCGCTCGGGCGAGGTCGCGCTCGCCGAGGGGGAGTCCTTCACCAGCCCGGACGTCGTGTTCGTCTGGAGCGACGCCGGACTCGACGGACTGTCCGACCGGCTGCACGACTCCCTGCGCACCCGACCCGGGCACCCGCGGCGACCACGCCCGGTGGTGCTCAACACGTGGGAGGCCGTCTACTACCGCCAGGAACTCGGACCGCTCGTCGCCCTGGCCGAGACCGCGGCCGACGTCGGCGTGGAGCGATTCGTCCTCGACGACGGGTGGTTCCTCGGCCGGCGCTCGGACGGTTCGGCGCTCGGCGACTGGAGCGTCGACCCGACGATCTGGCCCGACGGCCTCGCGCCGCTCGTCGACCACGTGCGTGGCCTCGGCATGGAGTTCGGGCTCTGGTTCGAACCCGAGATGGTCAGCCCGGTGTCGGAGCTGGCGGCGGCGCACCCCGAGTGGATGCTCCAGCGGCCCGACGACGACGTCCGCACCTGGCGGAACCAGTACGTCCTCGACATGGCGAACCCGCTCGCTCGCGCACACGTGCTCGAGGCGATGTCGGCGGTCATCGGGGAGCACCACGTCGACTTCGTGAAGTGGGACCAGAACCGAGACATCGTGCACGCCGTGCACGCCGGCCGGGCCGGGATCGACGCGCACACCCGCGGGGTCTACGCCCTGATGGACGAGTTGCGGCTCCGGCACCCGTGGCTCGAGATCGAGGCCTGTGCGAGCGGGGGAGCGCGGACCGACCTCGGCGTGCTCGAGCGGACCGATCGGGTGTGGGCCTCGGACTCGAACGACGCCATGGAACGCCTGCCGATCCAGCGCTGGACCGAGCTGCTCCTGCCCCTCGAACTCATCGGGTCGCACGTCGGACCCGAGGTCTCGCACACGACCCGACGGCACCTCGACCTGGACTTCCGGATGGCGGTGTCGCTGTTCGGCTCGGCCGGCATCGAGACGGACATCACGCGGCTGTCCCCGGAGGAGCTTGACCAGATCCGGGCGTGGACGGCGCTGTACCGGCGGGAGCGCGGGCTGCTGCACTCCGGGCGGGTCCGGCACCTCGACCTGGGCGACCCCGGGCTGGACGCCACGGCGGTCGTCGCCCGGGACGGCTCGCGGGCGCTCGTCCGGGTCGCACGGACCGTGACCGGGCCGCGGTCCCTCGCGGTGCCGCTGCGGATCCGGGGGCTCGATCGCAGCCGGCGCTACCGGCTGGCGCCGGTGGACGGTCTGGCGGTGCCGCGCGGCCTGGATCCGGTGCCGCCGCCGTGGCTCGGGCAGGGGCACCTCGAGCTGAGCGGGGCGGTGTTCGCGGACGTCGGGGCCCGGCTGCCGATGCTCGCGCCGGGGACCGCGATCGTGTTCGGGCTCGACGCCGTCGACTGATCCGGGCCCGACCGCCGCGGCCGGGAGCTGCGAACGGTCGACGGACGGCCCGGGTCGTCCGACGGCGCGGGACCGTGAACGACGAGCGGGCGGAACGTCGGGGTGCGCCGAGGTGGCACCCGGACGTTCCGCCCGCTCGCTGCTAGCGCAAGCGCAAGCGCCAGCGCCGACGCCGGCGGAGCGACCCGCTGACGCCGACGTCGGCGTCAGCGGAGCGAGCCCGCGTGCCGCAGCACGAACGGGGACGTCAGCGCCTCGGCCTCGATGCCGGGAGCGCCCGTCACGGTGAACGTCACCGACTCGCCCGCGAGCAGGGACACGAGGCCGTCGTCCACCCGCGCCGCCCGGTCGACCCGGTCCGGGAAGAGCGAGACGTCCCGGGCGTACGAGCGCGCCGTCACCGTGACGCGTGCGCCGTCCGGGGTGGCCTCGACGGACGCCGAGAGCGGGTCGGTGTCGAACACCTGGTCGACGACCTCGGCCAGGTCGTGCACCGTGCGGGTCCCCGCCCCCGTGACGACGAGCACCTCGGACCCGGCGTCCCCGGGGACCGCCAGGGACTCCGGCAGTGTCACCCGGTCGGCGTCGGCGGGGTCGGCGGCGAGCGGGAACGACGCCGACTCGAGCACGGTGCCGTCGAACGCCACGCGGGACACCGTGACCTCGTCGGCGACCGGCGAGCCGGACGCGTTGACGAGCACGACCTCCAGGGAACCCTCGGGCGAGCCCGGCTGCACCGTCAGCAGCACCGGCTGGTACGCCTGCCGCACCGCGTACCAGACCGGCTTCCGGATGCCGGCGTGGTCGACGAGCGCCCACGACACCACGGGCCAGTCGTCGTTGAGCTGCCAGACGACCATCCCGGTGTTGTCGGGCGTACGGGACCGGAACCACTCCATGCCGAACCGGATCGCGTGCGCCTGGTTGAGCTGCGCGGCGAAGTGCCAGTCCTCGATGGGCCAGTCGGAGATGGTCGCCGCCGACGCCAGGTGCCCGACCATGCCGTCGGCGAGCTTCCGGTTGCCCTCGTGTGCCTTCTGGTGCACGAGCATCTCGTGGCCGTCCGGGTCGAGCGGCTCGTCGTGCACGACGTCGGTGAGGGTCGACCACGCGGGCGGCCCCTGGAACCCGAACTCGGCGACGAAGCGGGGCTTCCAGTCGCGGTAGGCGGTGTAGTCGAGCTGGTTCCAGACGTCCCAGATGTGCACGCTGCCGTTGCGCTCGTCGTTCGGCGTCAGGTACTCGTCGAACGAGAACGGGCTGCCCGGGGTGTACGGCCGGGTCGGGTCGAGCTCGGCGACGACGGCGGGGAGCAGCGAGCGGTAGTACCCGTTGCCCCAGGTCCGGCCGACGAGCGAGGGCCGCCAGCCCCACTCCGCGTACGCGACGAGGTTCTCGTTGTTGCCGTTCCACACCACGAGCGAGGGGTGCGGGCTGAGGCGGGTGACGGCCTCGCGGACCTCGGGCTCGACCTCGTCGGCGAGCCAGGGCTCCTCCGCGTAGGCGGCGCAGGCGAACAGGAAGTCCTGCCAGACGAGCACACCGAGTTCGTCGCACCGGTCGTACAGGTCCTCGGACTCGTAGATCCCGCCGCCCCAGATCCGGAGCAGGTTCACGTTCGCCTCGACCGCGTCCTGGATCCGGTCGGCGTAGCGGGCGGGGGTCATCTCGGTGAGGAACGCGTGGTCCGGAATCCAGTTCGCGCCCCGGACGATGACCGGTCGGTCGTTCACGCGGAGCAGGAAGGGCGCGCCGCCGGCGTCGGCGGCGGTGTCGAGCGTGACGGTCCGGAACCCGACGCGGCCCGTCCAGACGGCGTCGCCGACCGCGACGCGGACGTCGTAGAGCGGCTGGTCGCCCTCGCCGCGCGGCCACCAGACCGCGACGTCGGGCACCTCGAGCCGCACGACGGCGGAGCCGGCCGCGCGGTCCGGGCCGGTCACGACGGGGCGCGCGCCGACGACCCGGCCGGCGGTGTCCGCGTCGTCGGCGGGGCGGACGACCGAGTCGGCTGCTGCCGCGGTGTCGGCGGGGCGGACGGGAGGCACGGTGTCGGAACCGGGGTGCGCTGCGGACGCGTGGTGCGGGGCCAGGGTGATCCGGGCCTCCAGTCCGGCACCCGCGTCACCACCTGCGGACGCGACGGGCGCGCTGCCGATGGCCTGCGAGAACGCGCCGGAGGAGCCCGCGAACTCGACGTCCACGTGGGCGGTCAGGACGCCGGTGGTGCCGTCGACGTCGACGAGCGGGCGGACCGCGGCGATGCGGACGCCGCTCCACGACTCGATGCCGATCGACTTCCAGATGCCGCTGGTCGCGACGTCGATGCCCCAGTCCCAGCCGAAGTTCGACGCGTTCTTCCGGAGCGCGTTGTACGGGTGGTGGTTGACGTGCGGGAGCTCCCCGCCGTGCTGCTCGGACAGGCGGACGGCCGCCGGGACGGGGGCGTCGAAGGTGACGACGACCTCGTTCGTGCCGGGGCGGAGCAGGTGCCCGACCGGGAACCGGTACGACCGGTGCTGGTTGCGGGTGATACCGACGACGATGCCGTTCACCTCGACGGTCGCGAGGGTGTCGAGGCCCTCGGCGACGAGGTCGTGGCGCTGGGCGTCGGGTGCGTTCTCCGGCCACTCGAACGTGCGTCGGTACCGCCAGACGGTGTCGCCTATCCACTGCGTCGCGGCCTCCTGGTCGCCGTCGAACGGGTCGGCGATCCGGCCCGCCCGCAGCAGGTCGGTGTGCACACAGCCGGGCACCACCGCCTCGACCGGGGAGCGGAACGCTGCCGACTCCGCGGGCCCGCTCACCGCCTCGACCGTCCACGTGCCGTCCAGTGTCGTCCGCTCCATCGCGTCTCCCATGTTCGTCGGCCGCTTCGTCGCAGCCTCTTGACCGACTTAGTTTAAGCGTGTAACAATCGCGCTCACAACGTGGACCTGCGATGACGCAGACCGGAAGGACAACGATGTTCAAGACAACCCGTTCACGGCTCGCCATCGGCGGCGCCGTGCTCCTCGCTGCCGGCCTCGCGCTGAGCGGCTGCAGCTCCAGCGGCTCCGCCACCTCCGGCGACGCCGACTCGACCCTGGTCGCCTACACCGGCCAGTCCGGCGACTACCAGATCAACTACAACCCGTGGTCGCCGTCGAACATCGGCGGCGTCGGCACGATCTACGAGTCGCTCTTCTTCATCACCAACGTCAACACGAACGACCCGAAGCCGCTCCTCGGCAAGTCGTCCGAGTGGAACAGCGACGGCACGCAGCTCACGATCACCCTGCGGGACGGCGTGCAGTGGAGCGACGGCAAGCCCTTCACCTCGAAGGACGTCGTCTTCACGCTCGACATGCTCAAGAAGCAGAAGGCGCTCAACTCGATCGGCTACGACGGCACCGCGAAGGCCGAGGGCGACGACAAGGTCATCGTGACGTTCGCCGAGCCGTCGTTCGTGCTCGGCCCGAACCTGCTCGGCAAGACCTGGATCGTGCCCGAGCACCTGTGGAAGGACATCGACCCCACCACCGACGTCGTGCGGAAGCCCGTCGGCACCGGTCCGTACACGCTCGGCACCTTCAAGGCGCAGGCCTTCACGCTCGAGGCCAACAAGAAGTACTGGGGCGGCGCCCCCGCGGTGAAGACCATCCGCTACCTGTCGCTCTCCGGCAACACCGCCGGCGCCGACGCGCTCTCGCAGGGCTCCATCGACTGGCAGACCGGCCCGGTGCCGAACATGGACGACATCCCCGGCAAGTACCCGGGCTACGACGGCATCACCGTCGGCCAGAACCAGATGGCGCTCCTCACCTGCTCGTCCGAGGCGATGGGCTGCACGGGCCCGCAGACCGACCCGGCCGTCCGGCACGCGATCGCCGACGCGATCAACCGCAAGCAGCTCAACTCGCTCGCGTTCATGAACACGGCCAGCGACATCTCGCCGACCTTCGCGCTCACCACGACGCAGAAGGACATGATCTCGAAGGACATCGAGCCGGCCGTGATGCCGAACAGCGCCGACACCAAGGCGGCCGCCTCGACGCTCGAGGGCGCCGGCTACGCCAAGGGTGCCGACGGCATCTACGCCAAGGACGGCAAGAAGCTGTCCCTGACGGTCGAGGTCGTCACCGGCTGGACCGACTACATCACCGCGATCGACACCATGACGCAGCAGCTCAAGGCCGCGGGCATCGAACTCAAGGCGCAGCAGTCGTCGTGGAACGAGTGGACCGACAAGAAGACGAAGGGCAACTTCCAGCTCGCCATCGACTCGCTCGGCCAGGGCCCGACCGCGAACCCGTACTACCTCTACAACAACTACTTCTCGACGGCGAACACCGCGAAGGTCGGCGAAGCGGCCCCGATGAACATCGCCCGCTACAGCAACGCCGACGTGGACAGCGCCCTGACGAAGCTCGCGGCGACGAACCCCGACGACACGGCCGCCACGCAGCCGCTGCTCGACACCATCCAGCAGCACGTCGTCGAGGACATGCCCTACATCCCCGTGATGACCGGCGGCACGACGAGCGAGTTCCACGCCGCGAAGTTCACCGGCTGGCCCACCGAGAAGAACCTCTACGCCTTCCCGGCGGTCTGGGCGAGCCCGGACAACGCCGAGATCTTCAAGGCGCTCAAGCCGGCGAAGAAGGGCTGACCCCGATGGGATCGCGACCGAGGAGCACTCGACGATGACCTACTTCCTGCGCAAGATCGGCTTCTACGTCGTCGCACTGTGGGCGGCACTGACGCTGAACTTCATCATCCCCAGGCTCCTGCCCGGGAACCCGGTGGACATCCTGCTCGCCAAGCTCCAGCAGCGCGGCGGACAGGTGACCCCGGCGACCCGGCAGGCGTACGAGCTGCTCCTCGGTGGCGATTCCTCGCAACCGCTCATCGTCCAGTACGGCCAGTACCTCGGCAACGTGTTCCGCGGTGACCTCGGTGTGTCCGTCAGCTACTTCCCGGCGCCCGTGACCGAGGTCATCGCGAGCTCGCTGCCGTGGACCATCGCCCTCGTCGGGATCGCCACGATCCTGGCCGCGATCATCGGCGTGGGGCTCGGGGCGTTCGTCGGGTGGAAGCCGGGGACCTGGCTCGACTCGTTCGTCCCCGCCACCACGCTGCTCGCCGCCGTGCCGTACTTCTGGCTGGCGCTCATCCTGGTGTACTTCTTCGCCACCGGCCTCCACCTGTTCCCGTCGCAGGGCGGCTACGACGTCGTGCTCACCCCGGGCTTCAACTGGGAGTTCATCGGTTCGGCGATCCAGTACGGGATCCTGCCGGCGGCGACGATCGTGCTCGCCTCGCTCGGCGGCTGGCTGCTCGGCATGCGCAACATGATGGTGTCGACGCTGTCCGAGGACTACATCACCACCGCCCAGGCGAAGGGCCTGCCGAACGGCAAGATCCTGCGCAACTACGCGGCCCGGAACGCGGTGCTGCCGTCCGTCGCCGGCTTCGCGATCTCCCTCGGGTTCATCGTGTCCGGGTCCGTCGTCACCGAGCAGGTGTTCTCGTACCCGGGCATCGGGTCGAAGTTGCTGTCCGCGGTGACCAACAACGACTACGCGCTCATGCAGGGGATCTTCCTGTTCATCACCCTGGCGGTCCTCGGCGCGAACCTCGTCGTCGACCTGCTGTACGGGATCATCGACCCGCGGACGCGGGCCCGGAGCTAGGGGAGGAGACGACATGACCAACATCCAGCAGGACACCGAACCCACCATCGGCGCGCTCGCCGAGGAGGCCGACTCCACCACGTCGATCGCCACCCGGCGGTCCGGCAAGGGCGGCGTGCGCCGCTTCCTGCCGACCCTCACCCCGTGGCTCGTCACGGGCATCGTCCTCGTCGCCGGCGTCACGCTGTTCGGGGTGATCGGGCCGCTGCTCGTCGGCGACCCGAACACCATCCGCGACTCCGGCCTGCAGGGACCGAGCGAGGCGAACCTGCTCGGCACGACGCAGACCGGGCAGGACGTCCTCGCCCAGCTCGCCTACGCCACCCGCGGCAGCCTGCAGATCGGCCTGATCGTCGGCGTCCTCGCCACGGTGCTGTCCGCGTTCTTCGGCATCCTCGGCGCGTACCTCGGCGGCATCATGGACGAGGCGTTCTCGCTCTTCTCGAACGTCTTCCTCGTGATCCCCGGACTGCCGCTCGTGATCGTCATCTCCGGCCTGGTGCCGCGTGAGGCGCGCGGGCTCTGGACCATCGCCATCGTCCTCGCGATCACGTCGTGGGCCGGCTCCGCGCGGGTGCTCCGTGCGCAGACGATGTCGATCCGCAACCGCGACTACGTCTCCGCCGCGCGGGTCGCGGGCGAGCGGCCCTGGCGGGTGATCGCGGTCGAGATCCTGCCGAACCTGCTGCCCGTCCTGGCGTCGCAGTTCGTGTTCGCGGTCATCGCGGCGATCCTCGGGGAAGCCGGACTGTCGTTCCTCGGGCTCGGGGCCTCGAACTCGTCGACACTCGGCACGATGCTCTTCTACGCCCAGAACGGCTTCGCGCTCGCGAACGGTGCGTGGTGGTGGTTCGTGCCGCCGGGGCTGCTCATCGCCCTGCTCGGCATGGGCCTGTCGCTCGTGAACTTCTCGATCGACGAGGTCATCAACCCGCGCCTCGCGAACGTGCGTGCGCAGCGCCGCCGCGAACGTCGCCTCCGTCGCGCCACACGTTCCACCCGGACTGGAGGCACGGCTCGCGTCGCCACCGCCGGTCACGACAGTGCGCATCACGACAGTGCGCACCACGACACGAAGGGGGCCGGCCGATGACCGCCACCGAGACCACGACCGCGGGACCGGTCGCCGCCACCGCCGGGGGCCGCCGCGACGCCGTGCTCACCATCGAGCACCTCGACGTCGTCTACGAGACCGAGCACCCGGTGCACGCCGTGAAGGACGTCTCGCTGACGCTCGCGCCCGGCGAGATCCTCGGGCTCGCGGGGGAGTCCGGCTGCGGCAAGACGACCCTCGCCTACGCCATCACCCGGCTGCACAAGCCGCCGGCGAAGGTCACGTCCGGCAGCATCACGTTCCACGACCGCGACGGCAGCGACGTCGACCTGCTCGGGCTCGGGGACGAGCAACTGCGGGCCGTTCGCTGGTCGAAGCTGTCGATGGTGTTCCAGGGGGCGATGAACGCGCTCAACCCGGTCACCACGATCCGGGCGCAGCTCGACGACGCGCTCAAGGAGCACCGCCGCGGCCTGTCCCGCAAGGAACGCCGGGCCATCGCCGAGGACGCGCTGAGCCGCGTCGGCGTGGACCCGTCCCGCATCACGGCGTACCCGCACGAGCTCTCCGGCGGCATGCGGCAGCGCGTCATGATCGCGATGGCGATGCTGCTCGAGCCGCAGATCATGATCATGGACGAACCGACCACGGCACTCGACGTCGTGGTGCAGCGGGAGATCCTCCGTGAGATCGTGCGGCTGCGCGACGAGCTCGGCTTCGCCGTCGTGTTCATCACGCACGACCTGCCGCTGCTGCTCGAGATCAGTGACCGGATCGCGATCATGCTGCGCGGCGAGGTCGTCGAGTTCGACCGGGCGTCGGTGATCCAGCACGAACCCAAGCACCCGTACACGAAGCGGCTGCTGCAGTCGTTCCCGAGCCTGTCGGGGGAGCGCGGGGCGTTCATCCGGAGCGGCGTGGACTCGGGCATCGCCACCGACCAGGAGGTCGCGTCATGACCAGCGTCACCGTCAGCCACCTCGGCAAGGACTTCCACACCCGCAAGGGCCTGCGACGCCAGACCCTGCGCGCCGTCGACGACGTGTCGTTCGAGCTGCAGCCCGGCCGCACCGTCGCCCTGGTCGGCGAGTCCGGCTCCGGCAAGTCCACCATCGCCCGGATGCTCGCCAAGCTCGAGAGCACCACGCGCGGCTCGATCGACGTCCGGCTCGACGACGGCACCCCGGTGCTCGGCAGCATGTACCGCCGGCACGTGCAGATGGTGTTCCAGGACCCGTTCGCGTCACTCAACCCGTTCCACTCGATCGAGCACCACATCGCCCGACCGCTGCAGCTGCACCACCGCACGCACGGAGCCGACGAGACCGCGGAACGCGTCCGGGAGCTCCTCGGCCGCGTCAACCTCGACGAGGACTTCGCGACCCGTCGGCCGCACGAGCTCTCCGGCGGCCAGCGGCAGCGCGTCGCCATCGCCCGCGCGCTCGCACCGGGCGCGCAGGTGCTCGTCGCCGACGAACCGGTCTCGATGCTCGACGTGTCGATCCGGCTGAGCGTGCTCAACCTGATGGGACGCCTGCAGCGCGAGGACCGGCTCGCCGTCCTGTACATCACGCACGACCTGGCGACCGCGCGGCACTTCTCGGACGAGATCCTGGTGCTCTACCGCGGCCGGGTCGTCGAGCGCGGCCCCTCGGACGCCGTCATCCTCGACCCGCACCACGACTACACCCGGCTCCTCGCCGAGGCGGCACCGGACCCGGAGCGCGGGGAACGGCGGGTGACGGCGGGGCCGGCGCTCGACCGCTCCACGATCGACAACACCACCTGCTACGACCACACGGTCGGCGAGTGGGTGTCGAGCGAGCCCGCTCCGGTCGGGGCGCGATGAGTCCGTCCCCGGGGTCCGTCGACTGGGTCACGGACGGGTTCGCCGCCCGCTTCCGGATCGACCCCGACCAGCCCGTCGCCCTGGTGTCGTTCGTGGCCGCCGACGGGGTGCTCGCCGACGGCACGCTCTCCGATGGGCCCGACGACCCGCAGCCGCTCGTCGAGCTGACGACCGTCGGGCACGGTCGGTTCCCCGGCGGATTCCGGCACGTGGACTCCACGATCGGGGCGCGACTGCGCCCGGTGTCGCACCAGGCGTCCGAGGACGTGACCGATCCGTGGTTCCGGGTCGTGCAGGCGGACGCGGCCACGGGCCTCCAGGTGGAGTCGGTCTTCCGGGCGCGAGCCGGCGTCGCGGCGTTCCGGACGTGGACCGAGGTGCGGGCCGAGCGGGGCGAGCACGTCGTGGACTTCGTGTCCTCGTTCGCGACCGGGGCGTTCCTGACGGACTCGGGTGCCGGTGTCGACGACCTCGTGCTGACGCACGCGGACAACGACTGGGCGGCGGAGAGCCGCTGGCGGACCGATCCGCTCCGCGACATCGGGCTCGCGCGCATCGACCGCGAGGCCCAGCACCACGCGCCGCGCAGCCGGGCCGTCGTGCAGAACCGGGGGTCGTGGTCGACGGGTGAGGCGCTGCCGATCGGGGTGCTGTCCGCTGCCGGGTACGCGCTCGTGTGGCAGGTCGAGCACAACGGTCCGTGGTTGTACGAGCTGGGGGAGACCCGGCGGCACGCGTACGTGCTGTGCAGCGGGCCGACCGACCAGGAGCACCAGTGGACGGCGGTCGTCCGGCCCGGGCAGCCGTTCGTCTCGGTGCCGGTGTCGGTCGGGATCGCCTCGTCGGTGGGTGGGGCGTTCGCGGTGCTGACCGCGCAGCGACGGGCGTTCCGGCACCTCCGCGACGCCGATCGCGCACTGCCGCTCGTGTTCAACGACTACATGAACACGCTCATGGGCGACCCGACCACCGAGAAGCTCCTGCCGCTGATCGACGCGGCCGCCGAAGCCGGGGCCGACCTGTTCTGCATCGACGCCGGCTGGTACGCCGAGGGGCACTGGTGGGACACCGTCGGCGCGTGGGAAGAGGCTGCGTCGCGGTTCCCGACCGGGCTCGGGTCCGTGATCGACCACATCCGCTCGCGGGGCATGCAGGCGGGGCTCTGGCTCGAGCCCGAGGTGATCGGGATCCACTCACCGCTGGCGTCGTCGTTACCGGCGTCTGCCTTCGTGCACCACCACGGCGTCCGCGTCGCCGAGCACGGGCGGCACCTGCTCGACCTGCGCTCGCCGGAGGCCCGGGCACACCTCGACTCCGTCGTCGACCGGCTGGTCGGGACGCTCGGGGTGACGTTCTTCAAGATGGACTACAACACGATGACGGGGCCGTGGTCCGGGTCGATCGAGCACGCGCGGGCGCTGCTCGACTGGCTCGACGCCGTGCAGGCGCGGCACCCGGAGCTGCTCATCGAGAACTGCGCCTCGGGGGCGATGCGGGCCGACTTCGCGATGCTGTCCCGGTTGCACATGCAGTCGACGTCGGACCAGCAGGACCCGGTGCTGTCCGCCTCGATCGCCGCCGCAGCGCCCGCCGCGATGCTGCCGGAGCAGGCAGGGAACTGGGCGTACCCGGCGCCGTCGATGTCATCGGACCTGTTCGAGCTCTCGCTCGTGAACGGGGTGCTCGGGCGGATGTACCTGTCGGGGTACCTCAACGAGATGTCCGCTGCGCAGCGGTCGGTGGTGGCCTCGGCGATCGCCGCGCATCGTCAGGTGCTCGAGATCGTCGACTCGTCGGTGCCGGTGTGGCCGCTCGGGCTGCCGGCGTGGGAGGACAGGTGGCTGTCGCTCGGGCTGCGCGCTGCGTCGGGAGATCTGTACCTGTCGGTGTGGGCGTTGCCGGGGGCGTCGTCGGCGGTGTCGCTGCCGCTGGGGTCGTTGGGTCGGACCGGTGCGGACGTCACCGTTGAGGCGCTGTTCCCGACGGCACTCGGGCCGTGGTCGGTTTCCTGGGACGGAGCCTCGGGGGAGCTGCACATCGACCACGGTGGGGCGACGCCCACCGCGCGGGTGTTCCGCGTCCGGTCGCAGGAGGCGGACGCGGGGCGGTAGAGGGACGCGGGCCGGATGGCAGCCGGTGTGCGTCCTGGTCTGGAGGCGCGGTGCGAGTGGGGGCCGCGCCTCCAGGCCATGGGATGAGGGAAGTCCGAGGGGCGCCGGCTGCGCGAGTCCGGTGATCAGTGGTCCGGGACGGACGGACGATGCCGTTCTCGTCGCTGTCGGATCTGGACCGCGATCCCCGGGTTTCACGGTCCGGATCGGACACGGCCGAAATCGGGTGCCAGTCGGCAGCGGCCTTCGGCCGACGTGCGCTGGGATGCGCTGGTCATCGTCGGTGGTCTCGTGTTCGAGGCGCCGGAGGGGAACGTCGACGTGGATCGACGTGGTCGATGTCGTACGACAACGACGGTGTCGTTCCGTGCGCGTGCAACGGTTGCGGGCGCGGGGGTGCGACAACGCTGATGTCGTGCGACACCGACCTTGTCGTTGCTTGCGCGCGCAACGGCCTGCCGGCACGAGCGGTGCCCGTTCTGCGGCGGATCGTCGGCGTCCGTCCGGTTCAATACGATGAACGTTGAACGGATGCGGAGCAAGGGGGAGTCGACCGTGGGTGCACCGATCTGGCTGATCGTGATCGGTGGGGTGCTGGTCGCCCTCGGCAGCCTGGCGTACGCCGGACTCTGGCGGTCGTGGATGCGACGCAGCACGCCGGCGATGCCCTTCGGCATGTTCTGGCTCGGGCTGGCGCTCGTCTGCGAGGGCGTTGCGGCGTTCTGCTTCAACGGGCCAGTGGTGCTCGCCCTCGTCCTGATGGTGGCCTTCGTGCTGTGCGGCGTGCTCGGGATGTGGTTGCTGTTCGGTGGGGCGCGGTGGGCGACACCGCGGTGGTCACGACGGGCAGCCCGCCGATGACCCGGCACGTGCCCTTGGACCCGTGGCCCGACGTGCGCTGGGATGCACTGGCCATCGCCGGCGATCTCGTGCTCGAAGTGCCCGAGTGCTGGACCGTCAGCGAGGCCGAAGCAGGCATCCGCCTCGATCGCGCCGACCGTGCGGTCTCCATCGACCTGCGATTGATGTCCGGCGATCCGACGGCCGAGGTCGCTCGACGACTCGGGGACCGCCCGGACGCGCTCCTGCTCGAAGCCGCGGACGACCGGGTCCTCGTCGCCGTGCCCGAACCGGACGACGTCGTCATCCACGACCTCCGGATCCTGCGGGATCTGCGGGTCCGGGTCGCCGCAGAGTGTTCGGCTCGTGACTGGCCGGCGGCCGCAGCGGTCATCGACGGGATGCTCGACTCACGGTGGCGCCGGTCCCTCGACGAGCCGACGGCCGGGAACCGCGCGCTCGCCGCAGTCGCCGGCCCGGGCCCGGCCCTGCCGTGGCGGACCCCGGACGGGGTGCTCGACCAGCTCGTCCGCTTCCGTGACCGCGGGATGGTGCCGGGAGCGGCGCGACGCTCGGACGCCGGGGTCGCCGCGCGCGAGCTCGGGTTCGTCGGGCGGTTCGGCGGCCTCACCGACAAGGGTGACGAACTCGTCGGCCCGGTGGTCGACCACGATGCTCTGCTCGTCGTCGAGTCGAGCGATCCCGCGAGCGACACCCCGCCACGGCAGTGGGCGTGCTGGATGCAGGGCCAGAAGTGCGTCGTGCGCGCCGGCCACGAGGACGGCGCGGAGGCGCTCGGCATCGTCCGTCCGGGGGCACTCGTGGCACACCTGCTCCGGTGGCTCGACCTCGACCCCGTCGACTCGGTGGGCGCCGGCGAGCCGGTGACGATCACGACCGCCCAGTACGAGGACCGCTCCGGTGCCTGCCCGAGCGACATCGAGTGGTTCCGGCGGGCCTGGGCCGCGCCGCGCTGGCGGGTGGTCAACGGCTGGAGTCACGAGGCGGGGAAGGGCGTGCACGGGATGATCGTGCCGGGCGTCGGTTCGGTGACGTGGGAACGCGGTGAGGACACGATCACGCTGCGCCCCGAGCGCACCGCGGTGGTCGTCCGGAGTGCTGTCGAGGGCGTCAACGCGTTCACGGCACTGACCAGCGGCACCCGACTGCCGCGCTGATCAGCGGAGCAGACCGAGCTCCATCGCCCGGGTCACCGCACGGGTCCGGTCGTTCACGCCGAGCTTCTCGAACACGTGCCCGAGGTGCGTCTTCACCGTCGTCTCGCTGAGGAAGAGGGTGCGGCCGATCGCCGGGTTCGAGTTGCCCTGCGCGACGAGCTGCAGGACCTCGAGCTCGCGCGGCGACAGGGCCGGTCCGGCGACGGGCTTGCCGGTGGTCCGGCGGACGAGCGCCGCAGCCGCCGAGGGAGCGAGCGCCGTCTCGCCCCGGGCCGTGGCACGCAGCCCCGCGAGGATCTCCGACTCGGGCGCCGCCTTGAGCAGGTAGCCGGCAGCGCCGGCCTCGATCGCGGCGAGGATCTGGTCGTCGGACTCGTACGTGGTCAGGATGAGGACGCGGATCGACGGCTCACGGGCGAGGATCCGCGCGGTCGCGGCGTCGCCGTTCATGCCCGGCATCCGCAGGTCCATCAGGACGACGTCCGGCCGCTCGGCGAGGGTGACCGCCACGGCTGCCTCGCCGTCGCTCGCCTGCCCGACGACCTCGACGTCGTCGGCGTCCTGCAGCAGCGCGACGATCCCGGCGCGGACGATCGGGTGGTCGTCCGCCACGACGACGCGGATCACCGGCTCACCTCCGGCACGGGGACTGTGACGGCCGGGAGGCGCGGCTCGGCCCCGGTGGGCAACGACACCTCGACGACGGTGCCGCGTCCGGCATCGCTCGTGATCGTGCAGGACCCGCCCGCGAGTGCGAGTCGCTCGCGGAGTCCGCGCAGCCCGTGCCCCACGGTCGGGACGGACGGGTCGAACCCGACCCCGTCGTCTTCGATGCGGAGGCCGGCCCGCTCGGCCGCCACGTGCAGTGCGACGTGCACCGAGTCGGCCCGGGCGTGCGCGCGGACGTTCGCCAGCGCCTCTTGTCCAGCGCGCAACAAGACGACCTGGGCGTCGCGATCCAGCGCGCAGTCCGGGGCGTCGACGGTGACGGTGACACCGGTCTCGCGCGTGAAGCGTTCGCCGAGGCGGTGGAGTGCGGCACCGAGGCCGTCGCCCGCGACCCCGGCAGCGCCGGCCGCGACCAGGGTGCGGGACTCTTCGAGGGCGGCGCGCGCCGACTCTTCGAGGACGGTGAGCCGTTCGTCGAGGCGGTCGACCCGGTCGGCGGCGAGGTCGCCACGAGCCCGTTCGGTGAGCATGACGATCCCCGCGAGGTTCTGCGCGACGGTGTCGTGGAGTTCGCGGGCCAGGCGTTCCCGTTCGCTCGTCACGCCCGCGCGGCGGTGGGCTTCGGCGAGGGAGTCCTGTGTGGCACGGAGTTCCTCGAGCAGGCGGCGGCGCTCGTCCGACAGGGTGGCGATCCGGGTGATCCAGAGGCCGAGCGCGCAGGCACCGGCGATGCTGACGCCCTCGATGAGGACCGTGCTGACGAGCGCACTCGGGCCGCTCGCGATCTGCAGACCCACGCCGGCGGCGATCCCGATCGCGAAGGAGACCACGACCGCCGTCCGTGTGCGCTCGAGTTGGCACCACGCCACCGGGAAGAGGATGCACTGGACGAGTGCGGCGCTCGGCACGACGGCGGGCAGCACCAGCGCGGCCAGGACCAGCAGGGGGACGAAGCCGGCAGCCGCGCGCGGGACGTCGTAGCCGCGCCACCCGTACGCGCCGTACGCGACGGGGAGCACCCCGAGCATCACGAAGGCGGGCCACCGGGTCGACCACCCGAGCACGACGATCACCGCGACGAGCGCGACCGTGAGGCCGAACGCGGCGTGCAGGCCCCAGTTGCGCTGGGCGGTGATGCGGTCCATGTCGACAGCATCCCACCCCGGACGCGGCGCTCCGGAGTTGTCCACAGGCCGGATCACGCGTCCTTGCGATTCCACCGGAACGTCAGCAGGCAGGCCACCGCGCCCACGACCAGCCATGCTGCCAGGACGAAGATGCCGAGACCGAGGTGCCACGCGCCTCCAGGCTCGGCGGACGCGAACGCGTCGGGCAGGAAGACCGACCGCATGCCCGACGCCATCCAGCGGAGGGGGAAGACGGACGCGACGTTCTGCAGCCAGTCGGGCAGCTGCGTGAAGGGGAGGTAGACACCGGAGATGAACTGCAGGACCAGCACGATCGGGACGATCGTGGCGGTGGCGCGACGACCCTCGCGGGGGAGTGCGGAGATGGCGATGCCGAGGACGCAGCTCGTGGCGACGCCGAGGAACATGACGCCGGCGAAGCGTGCCCACGCGCCGCCGTCGGTCGGCAGGTCGACGCCGAAGACCAGGCTCGCGATGGCCAGCAGCAGGGCGGTCTGCACGATCGTCGTGACGAGGACCATGCCGATCTTGCCGATGAAGTAACTCAGGACCGGCAGCGGAGTGCCGCCGAGCCGCTTCAGCGTGCCGTCGCTGCGCTCGCCGGCGATGTCGACGCCGAGGGACTGCGTGCCGGAGAGCAGGATGCCCGTCGCGACCAGACCGGGCAGGTAGTAGGTGGCGTAGTCGACGCTGACGTTCGGGCCCGCCTGGATGTCGGGCGCGCTGCTGAACGCGACCGAGAAGAGCGCCAGCATGACGATCGGGAAGAGGAAGGTGAAGAAGACTGCGTCGGGCGCGCGGAAGTACGAGCGGAGTTCGTAGCCGATGCGGTGCGCGCCGATGGTCGCTGCGTTCACGGTGCCGGTGGTGTTCGCGGTTGTGGTGCTCATCGTTGGCCGACCATTCCGAGGTAGACGTCCTCGAGGGACGGGCGGATGACTTCGAGGTCGTGCATGGCGTCCGGGTTGCTCCGGATCAGTGCCGTGGGTTCGTTCGTGCGCCGTTCCTGCCGTCCGCCGGCGTCGTCGCGCCAGGTGACCCGGGGCGTGCGGGCCTCGGCGCCGCCGATCTCGTCGATCGGCGCGATGTCGAGCAGCCTGCCGTCGGCGATCACCGCTGCCCGGTCGGCGAGGTGTGCGGCCTCGTCGAGGTAGTGCGTCGTGAGCAGGATCGTGGTGCCCTCGCGCTTCACCTCGTCGATGAGGTCCCAGAAACGGCGACGGGCCTCGGGGTCGAAGCCGGTCGTCGGTTCGTCGAGGAACAGGACCTCCGGGCGGCCGATGATCCCGAGGGCGACGTCGACGCGTCGGCGCTGCCCACCGCTCAGGCGTGCGATCCGGGTGTTGCGCTGCGCCTCGAGCCCCGTCGCGGTGAGGAGCTCCTCGACGCTGCGGTGCCGCGGGTACAGCGTCGTGAAGTGCCGGAGCTGCTCGGCGACCGTGACGTTCGGGGACTCCGCGCTGGTCTGCAGCACGATGCCGATGCGGGCGTTGTGACTGCGGCTCGTGCGGGCCGGGTCGTGGCCGAGGACCGTCACGTCGCCGCCGGTGCGGGTGCGGTAGCCCTCGAGGATCTCGACCGTGGTGGTCTTGCCGGCGCCGTTCGGCCCGAGCAGGGCGAAGGTCTCGCCGCGGTGGATGTCGAAGCTCACGTCGTCGACGGCGACCTTGCCGGTGGCGTACTGCTTCGCGAGGCGGCGGACCTCGATGGCGGGGGTGTCGGGCATGCCACCAGCCTGCTCGGTCTCGGGGGCGGGTGGATCGGCGGGGTCGGTGGGGTCGCATCCTCCGATCGGAGGATGGCGATCGCGCACCGACGCGACCGTTCCGGACCGGGACGGGCCGATCGGTCGTGAGTAGACGGGGCGGATCCACTCCGTCAGCGGCTCGAAGAGCACGGGCGGCAGGACCTCGCCCGGGTCGGCCGTTCGCACGCTGGTGACGATGGTGGCCTCGCCGTACTCCAGCGAGCGGCGAGCGACGCCGTCCCGCTCGTCGACCACCAGGGTCGTCCGCGTCGCCGGGTCCTCGCGGTGCTCGAAGGTCACCAGGATCGAGTGCTGCCCGATGTGCTGGACCAGCACCGGGTGGAAGCTCTCCGGCCCACGACCCCAGCGGAGCATCAGCTCCGGCACGGCCATCCGCACCACGCCTCCGGCGACGGTGCTGTGCTCGAACGTGTCCTCGACGGGGCCGTCCAGAGTGGTTGAGACCCCGTCGCGGTACGAGATCGTCGGTTGGTCCGAACGGTCGAGCGTCCACCGCTGCTGGTGCTCGTCCAGGTCGAGCCGGAACTGCCAGTACTCGCGGGGTGAGGCCTGGTGGACGCCCTCGATGACGTGCCGTCCGGGCCTCCGCAGGGCGGCGAGCTCCTCGGCGACCGCGGGACCGTCGGGGCGGGTGAGGACCTCGTCGAAGCGCATGGGTCCATCCTGCCGTCCTGCCCTGGGGAGCCGGAGATGCGGTGCACGCCGGCGGCGGACGCCGTCGCGGCACGGGCGCGACTCGCGTTGGCAACGGCGGCGGAGCCGTGGAGACGGGGACGAGCGGACTGGAGGCGCGGGGCGGGCTGGTGGCGCGCCTCCAGGCCGTCAGTGGGTGCGTCTGCAACCGCATCGGAGGTTGCATGGAGCAACCGGCGGGTAGACGGGAGGCATGCAGGTCGTCGGAGTCGAGCAGTTCGGAGGGCCCGAGGCCCTCGCCGTCCACGAGGTCCCGGAGCCGCACGCCGGTTCGGGGTCGGTCCGCATCCGGGTGCACGCGTTCGCGGTGAACCCGACCGACACCGGGGTGCGCGCCGGGCAGCGTGACTCGTCGCAGGCGTCACCGCCGTACGTGCCCGGGATGGACGCCGCCGGGGTCATCGACGAGGTCGGGCCCGACGTGTCCGGGTGGTCGGTCGGCGATGAGGTGATGGCCATCGCGCTGCCGCTCAGCACGCACGGTGGGGCGTACGTGCAGGAGCTCGTCGCGCCGGTCGGGTCGTTCACTCGGGTGCCGCGCGGGACGTCGCTTGAAGCTGCTTCGACGGTGCCGATGAACGGGCTGACCGCGCTGCAGATCCTGTCTCGGGCGGCGCTGGCTCCGGGGCAGACGCTCGCCGTGACCGGGGCTGCGGGGTTGCTCGGGAACTACCTCGTGCAGCTCGCTCGTGCGGCGGGCGTGACCGTGATCGCCGATGCTGCTCCTGCCGACGAAGCGCTCGTGCGGTCGCTCGGGCCGGACCACATCGTGCCGCGAGGGGCGGGGTTCGCGGACGCCGTCCGTGCGATCGTGCCCGGCGGGGTCGATGCGCTCGCCGATGCCTCCGTGCAGCAGGCCGAGGTCGTCGATGCCGTGCAGGACGGGGGAGCGTTCTTCAGCGTGCGGGGGTGGGAGGGCAACGGGGCTCGGGGGATCCGGTTCGACAAGATCATGGTGTTCGAGGAGTACCGGTCGTTCGACAAGCTCGAGCAGTTGCGGCATGCGGTGGAGGGCGGGACGGTGACGCCGAGGGTGGCGGAGGTGTTGCCGGCGGCGCGGGCTGCGGAGGCGCATGAGCGGCTCGAGGCGGGTGGGACGCGGGGGCGGTTCGTGTTGACCTGGTGACAGCGGGTCGCGATCGCGAGATTTTGACGCACTGGAGGCGCAGGGGCGCCGCGCCTCCAGCCCGTCGATGCGAAGCGACCCACGCAGGCTCGCGGCCCCTGGGCGAGGGACCGCCCGCCCCGCTGCAGCAACGCGAGTCAAGCACTCAACCGAGTCGAGGCTCTATCGAATGCACACGATTCGATGAACGGCGGATGGACTGTTAGTCCGGGCTCGCCTTTCCGCGCAGCACATCCTCGAAGCGGACGCCACCAACCTCGTCGTGTATCGAGACAGGTGAGAGTGGGCTGCTCCCGCAGCCGCGACGGCGTCCTCCATTGCGCCTAGAACGCGCGCTTCACCGGGGTGCGCCTCCGCCGTCACGGACCCGGCCCGCGCCAGCCGGTCAGAACGATCGCTTGGCGAGGTGGTCGGGAGCTTCGGGTATGGGCTCAGTTTCGCCAGTTGCGAGCACGAGCCATCGGCGTGATCGAGCCCATTCTCTCGGAGGATGTGGCGTCCGCCGCCGTTTCAATTGCATCTGCGGGCATAATCGGCACGTGCCGTATCCGATGTGGAGCTACTTCCCCCGCAACGCCCGACCTGAGCCGTGGGCGGTGGAGCTGACCGAAGCTGTGGCGTGCCAACGTTCGGTTCTCGATACGACCGAGATGTCCACCGATGGCGTTGCAAAGCTCACCAGCGACGCAGTTCTCGAAGTGCTCCGGCCATCGATGGAAGAGCTGGGGTTCAAGGTCGAGGCTGGCAAGTCGCTCGATCAGCGGATCGAGCGCCCAGTCCTCTTCGGAGACAACGGGCGCCCGGAGGTCAAGTACGAGATTGACGCGTTCCACGACGAACTTGGTATAGCGGTCGAAGTTGAGGCTGGCAGAGGGGCGATGAGCAATGCCGCGTATCGAGACATCATTCGCACTTCGCTGCTCCTTGATGCTGAGTATTTCGTGCTCATGATTCCCATTGAGTACCGCTACAAGTCGAATGGACGGGTCTCGATGACTGAAGCCTTCGCCAAGACTCGAGACCAGTTGTCCGCCATCTACGCATCTCGGCGCTTGCAGCTGCCGTTCGCCGCCATACTTCTGATTGGTTACTGAAGCGCTCGGCGGGCACCGACGGCTTATCGGGTTGGCTGATCATTCCTTATCCGCCTGGTTCTACCTCACCTGCGCCTCTGTTTCGTTCAGCCGTTTGATTGTCGTCTGTGAAGCTCTCGATGCGCTGCAAAATAGCGGTGCGACGCCGATCGTTCTTCCCATCGCCACACCTTCTTCCCACTCAAGTGCTCTCTCCAGTACGCGGTCGCCGTCGCATCGGTCATCGCAGCGGATCGAAGAATCGAGCCCGTGGTCCCGACGCAGATCAGGCCGCGCTCAAACAGCTCGTCGCATCCGAAGCGGCACGCGGCCATCGCGATTGCGGGAAGGTCGGTCTTCTCTTCGAAGGAACATGATGAACGCTTCTTGATGTGCGCCGCGACGAGGAACATCGAATCCATCTCTCGCGAGCAAAGGTCGCAGCGCCCGCGGGCGGCCGGGAGGACTAAGTCTCGAAGGTAGGCCTGCTCCAGGCGCCGTCGAGTCGTCGCCTCGGCGTCGACCGCGTCAAATTTCCTGACGATGTCGTCGAAGTCGATGGACGTACGGGGTTGAATAAGGGCTCGCTGGTCAACATCGAGCAGATCCGCGACCCGTTCGCCTATCGGCGATGGGTAGACATTGAACTCCCGGGTCCCGAGGGGCCGCTCGGCCCGGGCAGCGGAAGTTAATTCGCCATACGAGATTCGAATGGGTGCCGGGCGGGTGAAGCTGAACATGAGTTCCCACGGCAGGAACCGGTCGCCGCTCTGTTTCCTCGCCCAAAGGGCATCCGCTAGCGGGGCGCTCGACCATTTGTGCGTGACCGTCGCTGCCAGGAAAGCGTGATTCCGCGCCAAAAACAACACGAGGTCACCCGGAGCCATGCGGTCCCACTTCATCCGCATTTGGCCTCGGGCGCCGACTGTCGTTCCCCACATCGGCACGCTGCCCGAAGGATGCTCCCGTTCTAGTACGGACTGGTCCTGTTCCGAAAGGTGGTCAGCCCAGACACTGCGATGAACCGGTGTGAAAACTGTCCTCCGCAAGTTCTCCCGTGCATCGTCGCCTGCGGGTTGCAGGACGAGGTGCCTTGGGGCGGTTGGAGGTTCGTCGAGGAGGTCCGTGGCCATGCATACAGAATGTCCTGAACATGTTGCATTCTTGCCGAGGCTCACCGGCAAGGGTGTTTGCGCATCGAAGCTCAGCGCGATTCAGGTCGACTGGAAGCGTTCAGATCGTCGGAGTCGGAGAGTTAGGTGGGGCCGAGGTCGCCGCTCACGAGATGCCGAAGCCGCAAGCTGGGTCGGGCTCGGTGTGCCACCGGGGGGAGGGGTTCGCCGTGAACCTACCCACACGGGAGTGGGTGCTGAACAGCAGGATTCGTCGCAGGCACCCTCGCCGTACACGCCGGGAACGGATGCGGCCAGGGTCGTCGGCGAGGTCTGGCCCGACGTGTACGGGTGGAAGGTCGGCAGAAGTCGTCGCCATGGCGTTGCCGCCGAGCTCTGACTGGCTGCTGCCGGCGGCCTGGGCAGCGAGCGCCGAAGCTCGCGGGACGCGGGACGCGGGATCGATCGTCTGACCGGTAGGCACTCAGTCGTCGGACATCTCGGCGGCTCCGCGGATCCGTGGATTGGTCCGAACGTTTGACGCGGTTTCGCGATGGGGCGAAAGACTAAGACTGCCGGATTCTCCGGATCGACTCCTCGACGAACCCGGACATCACCGAGTCCAGCACGCTCGACTCGAGCGAGTACATGTCCGCCCATGCCAGGCGACGGCGGACTCGCGCGGTCACGTCACGAATGATGTCCCGTCGCCCTTCGCCGCTGGCCGTCCGAGAAACGACCGCGCGCGCGATGGCCCGTGCCAGACGCGGATTCCCACCAATCCGTCGGCGCTCGAAGAGTTGATTAAGGTCGCTCTCAGTGAGCTCGGAGAGAAGCGCGAAATCGCCTTCGAACACAGTTGCCTGCCACCACAGTCGAGACCAGGTGTGCCGACTCGGATCCGATGCAACCCATCGCTCGGGGTTCTCCGTCCCGAACCGCCATGAGGTGACGTCGGGCAGAGCGACGAGAGCGAGGAAGGACCACACGTCTCGAGCGGAGGCCTCCGACCAGCTGAGATCCATTTTCTCTCGGATGAGGGGGGCGGCCGCGCGGTCGAAGGCGATCCGCGCGGACGCCTCGCTGGGATCCGGGAAGCCGAATCGTTCGGCGAGCTGCCGGATGCCGGAGGCCAGGATCGCAACCTCGTTCGATGTCGCGCGCCGTCCGCCGACGGGGGCAAATATCTGAGCGGGGTGGCTGTCCGCAGGCGAGAGAGCACCCCGGCGCGCCTCGACGTGCATGGCGGTGGCCACCGAAGCCGTCAACCGTGGCCACAACACACTCACGTAAAGCTCCTGCCGTATCCAAGAGAGCGGACCACGCCGCTGAGGCGGCTCCTGAAATCGGACGCCGCCTCGGGACCCGAGCCAGGAAGCGATAGCCCTCGGCGTTCGACGTCGTCAAGCATCGAAACGAGCACCGCTCCCACGGTTCCCGCGTCCCAGCCGCCATCGTCGCGAAGCTCGTCACGAACTGCGAGGGCCGCTTCAGCAAGAATCCCGGCTACGCCCTCTTCCAGGGCGAATACCAGCTGCCGATCCGATGCATCGGCGGACGGCCGGGTGATTGCTCGAACAAGCTCCTCGTCACGCTCGTTGATAAGCAACTGGAAAACGCCAAGGAATGGTGCTTCGAGATCGCTCGAGACTTCGAGGACCCAGCTCGAATCGACGTCGAACGGCGTCGCCGCGAAATCGATCACCGCGACCGGAAACATCGCGCCGTCGCCCTGAAGTGCAACCGTGGCGGTCGAATCGAGCAACACCGATCCGGGCTCCTTCGGCGATGCCACGGCTCCGGCGCTCCCCGACTCTGCAAGAGCGAGGGATGTGGTGATCGTGAGGACGCCTCCGATGCGCCCCGCTGGCAGCGTCGCCTCGATCGTGACGATGCGATCGGTCACGGGCACACGATCGATGAGATCAGTCATCTGACTGCTCGAGCTGGACCAGGACGCGGTCACCACGAGCGCGGCTCCTAGTTGAAGAGCCGACTGTCCAACGATGACTTCTCGATCAACGTCGATCAACTGACGTATCTGGAGATCGGTGTCTGCGTCCCAGTCCTCAAGCACATCGGGCAAAGCCTGCCAGATGCCGTCCCTGAGCAGCTGCCACTCCCCAACGCGCCAACTCTCCGACGAAGGCACCCGGAACGGCTTGACCTCATTCGGCATCGTTTGACCTCCTGACAGTCACACGCACGACGGCGTCCTCCACGTAAGTCGCATACACCCACCACTCGGAGTCCGCCCCAGGTCCGATCATGATCGCGTTGCCCGCGACCGGCGATCCGCCGGTGACGGGCCGCCACTCGAGGACGGTCGGCGTTTGCGCGCCAGCGAATGCTGCCGACTCTCGACCACCACCATCGAGAACGACCGACGTTTCGGCAAGCCACACACTTTCCGAGGTGCCACCCGGGATCAAGATCCGTGTGACGACGAATGGATGGTCACCGAACACGTAAAGGGCGGGCCCTTCGAGGATTCGTGCGGTCCTCGACTTTGCGCCCTCGCGTCGCCTGCCCCGCCCGCCGACGGGGTGACTGAGGGTCCGGGTCGCTCCGCCAGCGGAGATGCCCGGGGCCAGTCGAGCGAGTCGCGCCGCGACCACCCCGAGTCCCGCTGCACCTCGCCCCTGCGCCCTGGCAGCAACACCGAACTTCTCCTCGAGTGCGCGCTTGATGAAGTGGCGTGCGTTTTGCACGACGCCTCGACTAGTTCCGCGGAGTCCAGCCTCGACCCAATCGTCGTGGGTCGGAGGTTCCGCTGCGGCGAAGTGCTCGTCGGACTCGACCGTGGACCGGAACACTCCACCGTATGAGAAGAAGGGATCCGGATGCTCGGGCCCCGGAAAATAGTCAACCACGAGCTCCGCCAGACGCATGCGCGCGACGTGATGGGGAGCTCCGACGAAGGGCCGTGCACGGTCGACGACGGGTGACGAATGTGCCTCGGCTGCACCGATTTCGGTTGCGAACCTTCCTACGTCGCGTGGTGCGGACTTCCTCGTATGAGGGGTACCACCGTCCGTCCGGACGATCTGGAGCGACTCCGCGAACGGTCGAAGATGGGGCACGCCGAAAGGATCCGGCACCTCGATCGGTCGGCCGTTCACTTTGACTGAGAATCGCATAGGCGCCTTCTCCGCGTCGGATCGAACAATCTTTGGCCAGAGATTCCAGAGGATAGACGAAGCGAGGAATTCCCCCGCCGCAGTCAAGGAGTCGATTTCGGAGTCCGGGGAATCGAGCTGCGCACCTACGATAACGATGTCGGTCCCGGTGCGCCCGTCGGCAAACCCGGGCAAGCCGAGCTCACTGGCGAGCGATGCGGCGTCCTCGCCGAGGAGGGGGTCGGGGATGCCGTCGCGGACGTTCCCCCACCAGTGCCTACCTGTGAAGCGCCGCTCGTCGTCGTTGTAGAAGCTCGCGCCGAGGGCAGCTCCCATGAGTCGACGTTCCGATTCGGTTCCGTCCGCTACGTAGCTGTCTACGAGGATCGTCGAGGCGCCGCTGAGTCTGTAGAAGATGCCCTTGCCGAATCCGTACGTACCGCCACCGAATTCATTGTCGCGCGCCTCGCCGACGTTCCGCAAGAATTGGACGAAATCACTCCTTGTCCCGTCGGGCGCCTTTGATCCCGCCCGCACAGGTCCGCCCAGGCCGCGAGTGTTTCGGTCCGACACCGTCACGATCACGGACTCAGGCTTCAAGTAATCCGGCAGTTGAGCGACGGCGCCTCCGTCGGGGGCAGGCGTCAGCCGACGCGCCCATGCGGACGCAAGTTCACCAAGGCGCGCGACCTCGACGGTAAAGTCCACCGTGTCTGAGCCGGCGCGCGCATCCCAGCTGTTCTGCGCTGCTTCCCGAACGAGCACGGTCAATTCGTTAAGCGCTGGTCGCCCGAGCTGGTTGATGATGCCTTCCGCTGTAGCAGATCCCTCTTCGGCGAACGGCTGCGACCACCACCGAGCGCTCACGCGATTGCGCCCTTGATCTCATCCAGATGTGCGGGTCGCATGAGCCCGATGACAACGGCGCGATCGAGACGGTAAGAAAGACGCGAAAGGCCGTCCGGGACACCGGCGACGAGGTCATCGGAAATGATCCGAGGGAAGCCCGTGGTCACCGGAACCATGTAAACCTGTCCTAGCGAGAAGCGAGTCTCGTCGTCATCGGAGCTGTACCCGAGCTTGTTGACCTTGGCTCGGAGAGCGCTCGGCGTCACGACGGCCGATTCGGCTTCGGCGAGAACATCGGCCAGTCGCTCGCCGCCAACGTCCTCGCGGACTTCCATGACGACGAGGTGCAGGGGCTTCCCATCCAGTGCGTCCAATTGTTCGACTCCATGGATCACGATGTGATCCGCGTCCACTCCGACTCCCTTGACCTCGATCGACGCGGAGTCGAACTCGAAGTCGTGTGGCTTGGCCTCCGGACCCGTCCAGCTGTCGGCGTCTGCTAGGCCCACCGAAGCGAGTGCTCGCAGGACGTTTAGCTCTGCGAACAGCCCGATCCGCTGCTCTGGGCTCAAAGCGCGCGATCGCACGGTCCGAAGGAGTCGTCGCCAACGACCGATGACCTGTGCGCTACGCGCTGCGGCGTGCGACGCGCCGTCTTCCTCGAACGCTTCGAGGATGTCAGCACAGACCTGATCGAATTCTCGACGGAGGGAAGCGTCATGACATGCCACGTCTACGTAGTCGAGAGCACTGGAGCCGAACGCCAGCGTTCGCGAGCTCATGGCCAGTGCCGAATTCTCCTCGACGACGAGGACTGAAGCGTCGTCCGTGTGCGGGACGAGGAGATGCTGGCGCCCCTCGCGATCCACCGCGGCGCGTGGCCCGGATTCCCCCGCGCGCGGGTCAAGCAGGAAGGATGACAGTTCGGCGGTGCGCGGCGGTACTAGGACGGCCCAGGCGCGCGCCAACGTAGAGACAAAGCGCGATTCGGTCGTCATGACTCGTCGCCTTCCTCCGAATAGAGCGCTTCCTGCAGGTCTTCTCGCTGTTCCTCGTCCTCGTCCCAAGCGCTCCCGGAAGCCCCGGCGAGGTCAACTGCCATGTGGGTCACCTCGACCGTTGTCCCACCTCCGACGCTACCGGGGAACACGATTCCGTATCCGATCACTGGCGCGACCGCGTCCATCGGGACACGGGCGACGCCCCCGCGCGCGGGCGCTACGGGCTCGCTGTGCGCGTCGATGGGATAGAGCACGAGAAGGCCGCGCGAGCGGTACTCCGTGTCGCGCTCGCGCTGTTGCACTAGTTCATGCTCTGGCCTTGCGGCGTCGTAGCTCTCCCAAGTCGGTAGGTCGAGCACGCGGTCGCGCTTACTCATGAGGGTCTTGATGTCTGCAATGGAGTCAACGCCTGTGTCGAGTCGCGATCGGATTACAGATCCGAAAGGCCGGCCTCCGAGCGCGACCTTTGCTCCGGAGCTCTGGACAACCGCTACGGTCCACTTCTCGAGCGCCGGATGCTCACCGTTTCGCTGGCCGTCGATGTACCGAATGAGCTGCCGCGGCATCATGTCTGCCGAATCCTCGTGCACGTTGTAACGGCGAAGGAAGGCCACGATGAGGTGGGCGGGTACGTCGCGGAAGAGCGCCGCCAAACCGCGCTGCTCAGGCTCGCGACCGCCGGAGGACAGGTCCTGAATGAGATCGGAGGCAGCGGCGAGGTTGTTCTCGAGCCAGGTGCCATCCTCACGGAGGAAGTACCTGGTCTGGAGCCGTCGTCCGGCGTATGACACCTCTGCTGGGGCTGCAGCGCCCATCTTCGCCGTGATCGCCAGGGACGGGTGCGTCTTGATCCTGACTGCAACGTCCGTCGGCCGAAGGTTTTGGCGCTGGTATTGGTCGATGTCGTCCCGCATCTCGCGTTCTACGGTAGCCAGATGCCGGAACGCTCGTTCGAGCGCGTGAGTCATCCAGATTCGAGGGAGGTCCTCGTATCCGGGCCGGAATCCGAACCACCGTGCCATCTGCAGCAGTGTGTCGTACGCCGATGCCGTACGGACGAAAAAGCTGACGACGAGACCTTCGAGCGTCAGCCCACGCGAGAGGGTGTTGCCGCCTACCGCGATGGCGACCACAGGCCCGGACGAGTAGTCCAACCGATCTGTACTCCGATAGTTGTCGAGGACGACTCGTTGCGAATCGAGCACGTCGCCGAGTTCGCGGAGCACGGATTCGAACGAGTTTTGTTGCCGTCCGTGCCAGTTCATCGAGTCCACTCGCGCGGTCTCCCTCTCCCAGAGGGTTCGGAGCTCGCCAATGAAAATCTCGTCCCCGGCGCGGATCGCAGTCAAGGCTCGAGATCGCAATTCTTCGAGCGGGTCCCGAAACGATTCCTGCACGTCGATCTTCACGGAGGTATGAATGAGCATGGTGCTGTGCGAGCGATCGCCACGCGCGCGGCGCGCTGCGGTCGCGAGCCAGAACCAGCGGACGGCGTCGACCAAGTCCGGCGTCATGGTCGGCACGAATCCCGTTGGGGTCGCCTTTCCCGCGGGCCGCAGCAACTGGACGTCGTCCTCGGGGACGATCCGCACCATGTCGTACCCGTCGGGAGCCGGACCCTGGTTCTCTCCCTCGACGACATCGGCACCGAAGATCATCTCGGTCCCAAAATATCCCTCCGGCCGAGGCAGGTTGAGGATAAAGTCTTTTGGATAGAGGTCCGCGGATGCGGGGTCTATAAACACATTGGCGAACGGCGTGGCCGTATAGCCGATGTAGGTATTTCTCGGGAAGAGAGCGAGCAGCTCGCGGATCAAGGGATTGATTCGCCCCGTGGCGACGGACGCCTGGTCGGCCTCGTCGTCGATGATAAGAACTCGAAGATTTTCGAGAGCCCCGCGCGCTCCATCAGTGCTCAACCAATTGATCAGTCGCTCGAGCACGGTCGCGTTCTTCTTCACCACCGCAAGTACTACTTTTTCCGTTGACTTGAGAAGGCTAACCGCATCAGAGGCCTGTGGGCCGAAATCGCGGTCCTCGTCGGTAAGCGTGATCCAGTGTTCGTTGTTCAGGCCCTTGAGTTGACTATTCAACCGTGCTTGCGTTTGCTTTCGCAGTCCGTTGTGGATGCCGGAAAGAACAATGATGAACTTGTACTGCTCATCGGCGAGTTTCGCGATCACCGAGGTGAAGTTCGTGGTCTTGCCGCTTTGAACATATCCCACGACCAGACCCTTGGCCTGGTAACGCTGCCGATCCGGTCGCGGAGTGTGAGCGACGACTTTGTTCGCTGCCCTCTCGAGGTCGTTGAGGCGTTCGGATCCCCAATTCTGGTCATCCCGGAAGTGCGCCCGGAGTGGCGGCCAGAACATCGACCCATCGGACGAGCCCGAGTACCAGGATTCGCTGCCCGCTGCGACGATTGCTGGACCGCCCAGTTGTACTGTCTCTAGGTCGGCCTCGAACTGCTCCTTGTAGGTTGCCGCCAGCTCAGGCCCGCCGATCGCCGAGAACTTCACGACGGCAGCGTCCAGCCCGAACTGCTTTGCCCAGGTTCCGAACAGTGGGTACAGGTCCACGATGACTCCTCTGTCGTGATGTCGACACTCATTCATAACATGAGGACGTGTCGCAGCCGGGCGTTAGTCGTGCCTGGGCCCGAAGTGGGGGTCAAGCCTGAGCTAGGCGGTCCGTCATGCGTCCGGTGCCGCGCGATGAGACGGCTGGCCTTCGTCTTGCTCCATAATGTCGTTGCGACACGAAGGCTGAGGTCGGGCCTTGATGGTGACTGCGCGCTCACCGTTATCGCCTGACGCTGGTAGGTCCCGGTACCGCGCCAGCTGCGTACCATGACGTCGCCTTCAGCCGAGGCAGCGTCGGTGCATTCCGCCTGCGCGCCCGTCCAGTGCAACGAGGGCCGCCGTGAACGAATCGCGACTGGTGGAGCGCGGGCGCGCTGCGAACGCGCCGCGCGATCTGAACGTTCGCCTCGCGCTCGAGGGAGCAGGGCGAGCGTGGACCGGGGCCGTGGGCGAACGAGGATCCCGAATCTGCGACCGTCAGGTCGAGGCGCTGGTGCTGGTACGGCGCGCCGGCGACAGCACCGTCGTCCGCTCGATCTAGTATCAGCGCATGTCAACTTTCGAACTCGTGGACCTCTTCGCGGGATGTGGGGGTATGACGCAAGGGTTCGTGGAGGCGGGCCGCTACTCGCCGATCGCGGGCGTCGAGATCGACCGGATGGCAGCGAAGACCTACGCCGCGAACTTCGGCGACCACGTGTTCAGTGGCGACATCCGTGACTGGCTCCAAGGCGAGCTCCCTGCCTCGGCGGACGTCGTCATCGGTGGACCGCCATGCCAGGGTTTCTCGGCCCTCGGGAAGCAAAACCCGCTCGACCCGAGAAATGTACTCTGGCGCGAATACGTGCATGCTCTCGAACGTCTGCAGCCGACGGCGTTCATCATTGAAAACGTACCTCAGTTCTTCCGCTCTCCGCAGTTCGAGGATCTGAGGCACGAGGTGCGACCGGGCGGCGGTCTTTCAAACTACGAGATCGAGCCATTTGTTCTCAACTCTGCCGAATACGGCGTCCCGCAGACTCGCCGACGAGTCTTCGTAATCGGTCGCAAGAGCGGCCTTCCTCCGCTCGGACCGCCGCCCACGACGACCCGTCGGACCACCGTCGAGGACGCGTTCAGGGGGTTGGCGCGGAAGGTCGTCGACACGGAACTCCCTCCGGACAGAGCGACGAGACGAGGCCCGTACCGAACGACCGAGCTGCACCTGACGCGCAATCCTACCGAGACGTCGCTTCGCCGTTACCGGGCCATTCCACCCGGCGGGAATAGGAAGGATCTGCCGGACGACCTGTCGACCCCAGGCTGGCGTAAGCATACGACTGGTTCAGGTGATGTGATGGGTCGTCTCTGGTTCGACCGGCCGTCAGTGACGATTCGGACCGAATTCTTCAAGCCTGAGAAGGGTCGATACCTTCATCCGACAGAAGATCGACCGATTACCCATCTTGAGGCTGCGCGGATACAAGGCTTCCCCGACGATTTTCGCTGGTACGGAAGCAAGACGGAGATAGCGAAGCAGATCGGAAACGCGGTGCCGGTTGCCCTCGCCCGATCAATCGCGACCCACATCCTGCCCTGGCTGGAATCATCGGTCGCCACGCCGGAGACCAAGCTCGATCTCACGCAGTTCGCCAGCTGACGGCGTCAGGTCGGCCCGACCTGGCGAACGAACCTCGCCGGTGATGACAACCGGCTGCCGCGATCGGCGTCTTCTCCTGCCTGGTGCGTCCGAAGGGCGATCGCGGAGGAGCTCCGCATTGAGCTCGTCGTCGACGCGATGGATACGTGATGTTCATCCTTTGGCACAGTCGTCGCTCGTATCAATGGACCGGCGACGACCTCCCCCACGATGGCATCGTTGGGGAGGAAGTGCTGTGGCACGAACGATCGCGGCCCAACGGTCGAGCTCTTTCTCGACCGCGTTCGCAGCGACCGCCGGGTCGTCGTGCTCCCAGTAGCGGAGTACGCGCCAGCCCTCGCCGACGAGGACGGCTTGATTCTGCGCATCTCGCTGGCGGTTGGCGAGCAGCTTGCGCCGCCAGAGCTCCGCGTTCGCCTTCGGGAGGTGGGTGTGCTCCTCGCAGTAATGCCAGAAACAGCCGTCGATGAAGACAGCGACCCGGGAGCGTGGGAACACCAGATCCGGACGCACTCGGCACTGTCGACTGACTCGCCGGTCGATGAAGAAGCGTCGTCCCCGGCTGTGGAGCTCGCGTCGGACGGCGAGCTCGGGTGCAGTGTCCCGGCGGCCGAACCGCGCCATGTGTCGTCGGCGCGCGTCGTCCGCTTCCCAGTGCTCCATCTCGAGGATCGTCGTCGAGTGGTCTCGACTCCGCACGGTCGGACGGCGCTCGGTGGACGAATGTCAGCGGAGCACGGTTGTGAGGGAGCGAGCAGCCATCGGGGGAACGGCACCGGCAAGCGTCCCGAGGACGGTGACGCGGTCGTCCGCAGGCAAGTCCTGCAGCGTGATCGCCACCTCCCCGCAGTACCTCCCCGCCGACGCCAACTGCACGGTGACCGAGCCCGCGGGCCTCGGTTGCCCACCGACCTCGGGCAGGGGCAGCCCGGCGAACCGCTCCCGCGAGTGCTCGAGCCGGATCATCGCCTCGGCAGCATCGGGGCGGTTCCGGTCGGGGACCGCCAGCGCCTCGATGACCGCCGGGTGTACGCCCGGGGCGGCGGCGCCTTCGAGGACGACGAGGTCCTCGCGGACGAACGACCCCAGCCGCGACCACGAGTGATCCGTGAGCGCCGGGTCTCCGACGTACACGTCGTCCACGCCGGCGTCGACGAGCGACAGCGCCTGGAACAACGGCGGCATGTTCCGGTGCTCCTCGACGGTCGGCAGCCCCTCGCCGAGCGGCCCTCGGCGGACCGAGTCGCCCGCGATGAACGCACCCACGCGCCAGCCGAACTGCCGGGCGACTGACACCGACGCCGCGACCGAGGACAACCCCAGCCCGGTCCACTCCCGCGGGTAGAAGTTGTGGATGAGTTCGACGTCCAGGGCAGCGAACGGCGCGAGGTCAGCAGCACGGAGCGTGCTCGCGTTCAGCGCGATCGGCAGGACGGCTGCGATCGAGAGGATCTCGGCGACCGAGAACCCGAAGTCGATCCGCACCCGCGCCACTCCGATCGACCGCAGGAACTCCCACGGCGAATCCCCGAGCAACCGAGCGCTGTTGGGAGAGACGTCGGCCACGACCGACAGCCCAGCGGACGCAGCAGCCGAGACGATCGCGGTCGCCGCGGCACGAGCACCGGCGGGGGAGTCCTCCGGAATGTGCAACGAGGTGAACGCGAGCGTCGCACCCGCCTCCGCTGCGGCCGCGAAGGTCGGGCCGGCCGACGGAGCATGCGCCAGGTACGCGCTCGCGCCCAACCGCATCAGCGCGAAGCCCCCGCACGAGCAGAACCGGCAGTGGCGCCAGCACCGGCTGCAGGAGTCCCCGCGGCACCGGCAGCAGGAGGCGCATCGGTCGCGTCCGCCGGCACGGCCGACGACACCAGGTCGAGCGGCGCCCCGGGCGCGGACTGCTCCTCGAGGTCGGCCTTCACCGACGCGGACACCCCGAACAGCAGCGTCGCCACGAACCCGACGACGTACGCCACGATCAGGCCCGACCCGTAGCCGAGCAGCGCCCAGCCGTACCCTGACGAACCGTTGAGCAGCGGGATGAGCGACAGGTCCGAGGCGCCGATGGCGATCGCCCCGACGGAGTGCCCGAGCTGGTCGAACAGCCCGACGACTCCGCCGCCGAACGCGCCACCGATGCACGCGGTGATGAACGGCCGACCGAGGGGGAGCGTCACGCCGTAGATGAGGGGCTCGCCGACACCGAGGAGGCCGGCGGGCAGTGCGCCACGGATCGTCCGCGAGAGCGCCTCGTTGCGACGGAAGCGCATCCAGAGCGCGATCGCGGCACCGATCTGCCCAGCACCGCCCATCGCGAGGACGGGCAGCAGCACGGTCCACCCGGTCTGGTCGATCAGCGTGGTGTGGATCGGGGTGAGCGCCTGGTGCATGCCGGTCATGACGAGCGGCAGGAAGAGCCCACCGAGGATGAACCCGGCGAAGGCGCCGCCGTTGGCGAGGAGCCAGGTGGCGGCGGTGCCGATCGCGACGGAGACGACGCCCGCGACGGACATCAGGATGCCGAGGGTGATCGACCCGGCGACGAGCACGGTGACGGTCGGCACGACGATGAGCGCGATGACGTCCGGCGTGTGCCGGCGCATGAAGCGCTCGACCAGGGCGGCGAGGATGCCGCCGGCCATCGCCCCGAGCACACCACCCTGCCCGGGAGCGAGAGTCTGCCCGAACACGGTCACGTTGGCGACCCCGGCGGCGACGACGATCGCGCCGACGGCACCACCGAGGATCGGCGTGCCGCCGAACTCCTTCGCGGCGTTCATCCCGACGAAGACGGCGAGCAGGGACAGGAACCCGGACGACAGGACGCCGAGGAACGGCGTCACGCCGGGCAGCCACCCGAGGTTCGTCAGGATCCCGTTGATCCCGGCGATGAGACCGCAGGCGATCAGCGCGGGGATGAGCGGGATGAAGATCGCGGAGATGCGGCGGATGGCGCGCATGGTGCGGCCGTCCGAGCGGGCCCGCGCCGACGCCTTGATCTCGGCGCCGCGAGCCGCCAGCTCGTCAGGTGAAGCACCGGATGCACCGGATGCACCGGACGCACCGGAGCCACCAGCCGCAGCCGGCGGGGCGGAGGTGCGCAGTGCCTCCAGGTCGACGGCCACGCGGTCGACGAGACCCGGGCCGAGCACGATCTGCAGGTTCGAGCCGGCCGCGATCGCGGCCATGACGCCGTCGGTCGCCTTGAGCTCGTCGAGCGAGACGGACGACTCAGAGACCACCTCGACCCGCAGTCGGGTCATGCAGTTCTCGACGTCGGCGATGTTCGAGGACCCACCGACGGTGTCGAGGATCCGCTGTGCGAGTTGCTGTGCATCGGTCATTGATGGTGCTCCTCGGGGGAAGGATTCGGGTTGCGGGGAAGGGTCAGAGAACGGCTCGGAGGGAGCCGGATGCATCGGCGAGACGCTCGCGGACGTCCGACGCGGACGCCCCGGTGAGGATCACCGCGATGGCGGTCTTCACCTCGCCGTCGCTCTCGGACAGGGCAGCGGAGACCTCGGCGTCGGGGGCGCCGGTGACGTCCTGCACGAGCGTGAACGCCCGCGCGACGAGCTTCGCGTTCGTGGCACGCACGTCGACCATGCGGTTGCCGTAGGTCTTGTTGCTGCGCACCATCGCGAGCGTGGTGAGCATGTTGAGGACGAGCTTCTGCGCGGTCCCCGCCTTCAGGCGGGTGGACCCGGCGATGAACTCGGGACCGACGACGACGTCGATGGCGATGTCGGCGTGCCGCCCCGCGGCCGAACCCGCGTTGCACGCGACCGAGACGCTGCACGCGGAGCGGCGGCGGGCCTCCCGGATGGCGGCGATCACGTAGGGCGTCCTGCCGGACGCGCTGATCCCGACGACCACGTCGTCGGCCGACAGGCCGAGTGCGTCGAGGTCGCGGACCGCCGCTTCCTCGTCGTCCTCCGCGCCCTCGACGGCGGTCGTCAACGCGACCTCGCCCCCGGCGATCAGGCCGACCACCTGCGACGGGTCGGTGCCGAAGGTGGGCGGGCACTCGCTGGCGTCGAGGACGCCGAGCCGGCCCGGCGTGCCCGCGCCGACGTAGACGAGTCTGCCGCGACGCGCGAACGCTGCGGCGATCCGGTCTGCCGCTTCTGCGATGGCCGGGAGGCACGGCTCGACTGCCGCAGGCACGCTGCGGTCGCCGGCGTTCATGCGCTGGGCAGCCTCGAGGGTGGAGACCAGGTCGATGTCGTCGAGGCTCGCGTCGGTCGCCTCGGTGGTGAGGTCCTTGAGTTCGTCGCGCAGGTGGTCATGGTGCACGTCGTGGTGCAGCTGGTCGTGGGGCATGGTGCTCGATTCAGGAACGGTGGTGCGTGCGGACCGCGTGGCGGCTGCGGGCCAGGAGGGGACGGGAGCGCTCGTCGGTGCGCTGGGCGACGACGATGAACAGGGCGTCGACGATGGCGAGCTGGCTCATCCGGCTGCCCATCGCGGCGGGGCGCAGGTCGCTCTCGGCGCCGGCGACACCGAGCAGCACGAGGTCGGCGTGGTGGGTGAGGAGCGAGTTCGCGTGGCCGGTGATCGCGACGACGGTGGCCTCGTGCATCTTCGCCTCGGTCGCGACCTCGAGCGCCTCGGTCGTCGTGCCGGAGTGGCTCGTGATGACCAGGACGTCGTCGGGGCCGAGCACGCTCGCCAGGGTCAGGGCGTTGTGCGGGTCGTCGGCGATCGAGCTCGCGATGCCGATGCGCTCGAGCTTGAGGTGCAGGTCACGCGCCACGATGCCGCTCGCGCCGACGCCGTAGAGGACCACGCGGCGGGCCTCGCTGATCCTGCCCGCCGCGGACTCCAGGGCGTGCGGGTCGAGGGTCGCACGGGTGTCGCTCATCACGGCGCGGACGTCCTCGGTGACCTTCGCGATGACGGTGAGCACGTCGTCGTCGACGCTGACGCCGGCGTGGATCTCGGTCTCGTGCCGCTCGTGGATGCCGCGTTCGACGGCGCGGGTCATGCTGCGCTGCAGCTCGGCGAAGTTCGCGTAGCCGAGGTGCTGGGCGAAGCGCGAGACGGTGGCGGGGGAGACGCCGGCGACGCCCGCGAGGTCCGTGGCGCTCGTGGTGGCCGCGGCGGAGGGGTCGTCGAGGACGGCGTCGGCGATGGCGCGCATGCTCGTCGGCATCGTGCGGGACTGCGTGCGGACGAGGGCGAACGCGTCGGCGCGGTCGGTGCGATCGGTGATCGTCATGCGCTCCATGAAAGCGCATTGCAAGGGTGGGCGCCAGGCGTGAAAGTAAATTGCGTGTTACGGCGGTGGCGCTTGGCGCGGGCGCGCGTGCGTTCGTTCGTTCAGTGAGCAGAAAACGTCGGGTCGCCGCAGTGGACTCGACGTCTTCTACTCACTCGATGCGTCCCGCAAGTCGCCGGTACCGCGTCGCCGGCTTGCCCGGCCCCTCGGCCCGCTTCGCCGAAGTCGCCGTCAGCATCGGCAGCATCGCCCGCCGGAACGAGTCCGGCAGCAGCGCCTCGCCACGGACGGCCTCGTGCACCCGCCGAAGCTCCGTCATCGTGAACGGCTCGGCCAGCAGTCGGTGCGGATCCGGCGCACCCGCGTACGCGGCACGGAGCCGATCAACCGCGAACGCGACGATGTCGTCGTGCCCGTGCACCATGCCCGTGGCGGCCTCGACCGGCACGATCCGAGCACGCGACGCGTCCAGGGTCGCAGACAGCGACGAAGCAGGCACCACGTCGACGTGCGCTACCGACAGCACCCACCCCCGGTCGTCCCGCGAGGGGTCGTCGAACACGTGCAACTGCTCCGGCGCGAGCCCCGTCACGCCGGCCTTCGTGGAGAGCGACCGCAGGACGGCCGAAGCCAGCCGCTCGCTCTCGTGGACGAACGTCCCCGGCAGTCGCCAGTCCCCGACGACCGCGTCGAGCACCTGCAGCACCGAGAGTGGTCCGCCCGCGGGGACCGTGAGCACCGCGGTGTCTACGGCCACCGACGGGCGCGGGTAGTCCGTCAGGCGCTTGCCGTCGGCGTCGCGGTACTCGTTCGTCATGGACACGAGTTTACGCACACTTGCGCAAACCGGCAGGAGCGTGCAGACTCTGTTTTACGCAATTTCGCGCAAACCTGCATCGGAGGCTCACATGACCACGCAGACCACCGTCCAGGTCGACCGGGCCGTCGGTGCCGTCCTCGGCTCCGCCGCCGGCGACGCCCTCGGCGCCGGATACGAGTTCCGCCCCGCCGTCCCCGCACCCACCCCGATCCGGATGGCCGGCGGCGGCTCGTTCGGCTGGGCGCCGGGGGAGTGGACGGACGACACGAGCATGGCCGTCCCGATCCTCCGCACGGTCGCGCGTGGCGGCGACCCCGCTTCCGAGGAAGCGCTCGACGGCCTCGTGGCCGCCTGGGCAGCGTGGTCGGTCAACGCGCCCGACGTCGGCATCCAGACACGCAACGTCCTCACCGGCCTGGAGGCACGGACCGCCTCCCGCGCGCGCGCTGCGGCCCGGCAGGAACACGAGTTCAAGGGCCGCTCCGCCGGCAACGGGTCGTTGATGCGGACCGCGCCGCTGGTCCTCGCGTACGTGCGGGGGAACCTCGGAGAAGAGGAGCGGCTCGCCTCGGCTGCGCGGGCGATCAGCGACCTGACGCACTTCGAGGCAGACGCCGGGGACGCGTGCGTCCTCTGGTGCGTGGCGATCCGGCACGCGGTGATGACTGGGGAACTCGACGTGTTCCGCGGCCTCGACCTGCTCGACCTCGACCGCCGCAGGCTGTGGGTGGACCGGCTCGTCACGGCGGAGCACTCCGAGCCGGTGGACTTCACGGGCTCGGACGGGTGGGTCGTCTCCGCGATGCAGGCCGCCTACGCGGCGGTCAAGCACAGCACCTCGCTCGAGGACGCCCTCGTCCGTGCCGTCCGCACGGGCAACGACACCGACACGGTCGCGGCGATCGCCGGAGGTCTGGCCGGGGCGCTCTACGGGGCATCGGCGCTGCCTGCGGAGTGGCGCGAGCTGCTGCACGGCTGGCCGAACCTGCGCGCGGACGACCTGGTCACGCTGAGCGAGCAGGCGCTGACCGCGTGACCCGACGCGGGCGTCGGAGGCTGCCATGGGGGGAGCCTCCGCCGTCGGTGACGTGAGTGGCGGGGCGGAGGCGAGCCGCGCCTCCCGGCTCACATCCGCGCGAGCAACTCGGCCTTCTTCGTCGTGAACTCCGCCTCGGTGAGCACTCCGGCGTCACGGAGTGATGCGAGCTGCACGAGCTGCTCAGCAACGTCGGGCGCGACGTCGCTGGGCCGTGTGCGTTCCTTGATCAGACCGGACACCATGGAGAAGGCCTGCTCTGTCAGCGTCTGCGGGGCGTCGGGTGTGACCGGCGCCGTCGTCACGACTGCGACCGCTGCTTGACCCGTCACCAGATCGGCAGGAGGCTCCTCGCGGAGGGCACCGAGGACGAGTTCGAAGTGGGCGAAGAGGTCGTCGGGGAGCTTGAGGAGCGACGGCGGCTTGTCGTCGGACCACTCGATGCGGACGCCGTGCGGGACCCGCGTCGACGAGTCGATCGAAGCGCCGATCGCGGCCGACGCGCCCCGGCTGAGGAATCGGGGCAGGACGGCCTCTGCGACGGCCTGCCCCACCGCGCTCGCGGTCTTCGCGGTGCGTGACTCGAGCGGGACTTCGTGCCACCGCGCAACTGTCTCGGTGTTCACCTTGCGCCCCCGGAAGCCACTCTGGATCACGATCCCGCTCCCGAACGCGGCGACGCTGACCATCGAGTCCACGTACGCGCCGCCGATGACCTTGCCGTTCGATGCCATGACATGAAACTAGCGGTTCGCTCAGCTTCGTCAATCCTCGCTGCACCCCGCGGCACGAAACGGTGCGGAGTTCCGCAAACGGGTTCTGCCGATGACGCGAGCGGCGGGGCGGAGGCGAGCCGCGCCTCCAGACCGGGATCAGGCCGTGGTCCGCTGCCGGAAGACGCCCGCCCGAACCAGCCACACGTAGAGCAGGCAGCCGATGCAGACGTCGAAGACGGCGTTGAGGAACGCGGCGAACAGCGCGATCGCGGCGCCGACGGGCGCGGCGTACGGGACGCCGACCAGAGCGAAGACGAGCGCCAGCGCCGTGATGACCAGGCCGACCTGCTGGGCGAAGGTCGGGGGTTCTGGGGCCTCGAGTTCGGCGGGCGGGGCGAGCCGTGGGCGGACGAACCGGCGGAAGAGCGCGCCGTAGGGGTGGCGACGGATGCCGGCGATGCCGCCGATGGCGAAGAGGACCACGATCACGGCGAGCAGGACGATGCCGGCCGCCCACGTCGCGGGGATCAGGGTGATGACGATCGTCGCGGCGAGCAGGACGGTCGTGATGGCCGCGCCGAAGCGTGGGGAACGCGGATCGATGCCGTTGGCGGGGGTTGTGGGCGTGGTCATCGGGACTCCTCTGTTCCTGGGGTCAGGACGGTGTCGAGGGCTGCGGAGAGTTCGGCGGGACGGGGTGGCCCTCCGAAGCGGGTGCGGACGGCGCGGTCACCGTCGAGGAGCAGGACCGTGGGGGTCTGCATGACGTCGAAGCGTCGGGCGAGCTCGGGGCGCTCGGCGAGGTCGATCTCGATGCGCGTGACACCGGGGGTGGTGTCGGCGACGGCGTCGAGCTGACGACGGGTGGCCGGGCAGCGAGCGCACGTCGGCGTGGAGAACTGCACGAGGGTGGCGGCGGTGCCGAAGGCGTCGGCAGGACCGAGGTCCGCGGTGGGGAGCGTGTCCGTGCGGCCGCTTCGTGCGCGTCCGGTCCGCGCGCGCAGCACCACGCCGAGGACCGTGGCGAGTGCGAGGACTCCCACGAGGACGGCGACGGCCGCGATGACGGTCATGCCGTGACGGTACGTCGTTCGGGCGTCCGGGTCACCGAGATGACCGACTGTGACAGGTCAGCGGCGGCGACGGACGATCGCAGCGATCGGGGTCTGCAGCAGCAGGAGCAGCACCCAGTACAGGCCGACCGACGGGAAGATCATCGCGAGCACGAGGGCCAGGGCGAGCAGGCCGGCGGCGGTCGGGCCCTTCCAGGTGTCCCCGAGCGGGGAGGACAGCAGCTCCGGAGAGCGTCGGAGTTCCCACTCGATGACGGTGAGCGTCAGGCTCGTGACGACCATGCTGCCGAGGTACAGCCCGTGCGACACCCGGTCGTCGCTCTCGCCGGTGTTGAGCAGGTTGGCGGCGAACGGCAGGAACACGATGCTGAGCAGCCAGAGGAAGTTCAGGCGCACGATCCGCAGGTTGTAGGAGCGCACGTGCTCGAACACCTGGTGGTGCAGCGTCCAGAAGCGGGAGATTACCCAGAACGTGATGCCGAACTCCAGGACAGCAGGCCATCTCTCGCTGAGCAGGTCGCCCGCGCTCTCCCCGTGCGTGAGCTCACCGGCGATGCCGACCAGCGGGAGGATGAGGATCGTGATCGCGATCGCCACGGTCGCGTCGGAGAAGTTCACGAGGCGGTCGAGGCCACGTTCGGTCCGTGCCTGCTCGGTCTGCTCGCTCATGGTGCCGAGCGTACCGAGCGCCTGAGGAGCGGCCCTAGCATCGGGGCATGAGCGACGACGTGACGCCCGGCCGGTACCGCCACTTCAAGGGGAACGACTACGAGGTGCTCCTCGTCGCCCGGGACGTCGAGACCGAGGAGCCGGTCGTCGTGTACCAGGCGCTGTACGGCGAACGCGGGCACTGGGTCCGAACGCTCGCCGACTTCACGGCGCACGTCTCCCGCGACGGTTACGACGGGCCGCGCTTCAGGTTGATCTAGAAACATTTACCGATGCGCTTCGGCGTCCCCGCCGATCGGATCATTGCGGTGGGGAAACCCTCTGCCGCTCGCCCGAATCGCGACGGACGCCGGATGCGCTCCAGCGGCCGAGCGCGGTTCGAAGATTGGCCCCATCTCCAACCGGTGCCACCAGCGCTGCCACATGTCCCGCCCCCACGCACGCGATCGCGATCGCAGCAAAGACGTGAGGCATCAGAAACGCAATGAGCCCGCATACCGTCGCGGCTACGAGAGGTCCGCTCAGAACCACGCAGATCTCGCGTCCAGCACTCAATTCAGGACGGACAATGTGTGCCAGCCCGAGTCGTGCCACGGCGTGTGCATGGGGACGACGGGACGGAGAAGCGACCAATGCGAAGGCGAGGAGATGGCCCGCTTCGTGGCACGCGTTCGTGCAAAGGAGAGTCAGGACACCTATCAGAGGTGCCACCGCGATCGCACCGACGGCTGGTCGCGCTGATGCGAGCAAGAGCGCCAGCAGAATCGGGCCTGCTGCCGACGCAAACACGATCCCTTGCAAGTTGAACAGTAGGGCCAGACTGCGCGCGCTCCCACTGCAGTTCAGGCTTCGGCCGGTGAATGCTCGCACCCACGCGGGCCGGTCTTCGCTGATGAATCCGTTCTCGAGCGCGAGCATCCGGTCGCGTCTCGAGCTGATGGGTAGTACCACGTCGAATTCAAAGCAACGGACACTGCCGCGGGCGCTGCCGCAGCACGCTGCATCGCGGTGGTTCCTCACCGTGTTCTCGTCAGCCGGTGTGCGGTCAGCACAGCAAATCCTGTCAGAACCCCGGCAAATAAGAGGGTGAGCGTCATTCCGACGGCCTCTGTCGAGATCAGTGCGATTTGAGCAGATAGTGAGCTTGTTGCGAGGTAAAGACCCATTGCGAGAACGAGTCCGACGCTGCCGGAGAGCTGCTGTGTTTCGCTCCACGGCACGAGCATTCCGGCGAGGGCGGCAGCACCGAGGAGAAGAAGGCTGCGTGCGAGCATAGATGGGGTATCTCCCGCCTCCAGTACGCCCAGCGCAAGCTCGATGGAGGTCAAAGCGACCCACACGAGCACGGCAAGGCTGACGTGCGCCATCCCGAGGGGAACGACCCACCATGATCGCTCGCTCTTGGTGGCTGCCCCGACCCAGGTCCAAGGCAGAATCCGACCTGGCCCAAAGAGCACGAGCGCGCATCCGGCCGATGGTAGGGAGGCGGCAAGACCGATCCGCAGCTCTGCAGGGAGGTTCCCCGCCGGGACCGAGGCGACGGCGGCGAGGAGGGCGAGTCCTCCCATCAGCGCCAAAGCCGTCTGAGGGGCGCGAATGATGATCAGCACTTGAGTGACAAGGACACCCTTCGAGCCACGTACCAGTGCGTCACAAGGAAACGCAACCTTGCCCGGTGCTGAGCGCTTGTGGTTTCGAACGCGACCAGCCAGCAAGGTGATGAGGAACGCTCCACCGACCCAGGCGATGAACATGATCGAATTCATGAGAGGAACCCGACCAACTGCGAGGTCACTGATGATCCCGGGAAGTTCGACAGACGGGTTGCCCGAATTCGCAAGCCTCGGCAGGGATAAGAGTTGACGTCCGAATGCCGCAAGGGACAATGCTAGCGTTATTGTCCCGCTGAAGGTCATTGCAATGGGTGACGGCAATCGGAAAATCGAGGTGAGAACCGATTGGAGGACGTGCAGTATTGCCTGCAGCAGTATTTGGACGAGTATAACGCCCAGGAGGAGAATTCCGATGAGAACGGTGGCGGCGGCCATAGAGGTTAATACTCGGACTGCCACCAGTATGGCGGGCATGCTCATAGCAATGCCTGCTGTGAATGCGACCAGCGTCGTGGGAATCGCGGGACCGATGAGGCGCGCGCTGTTCGTGACCGGCAACATGCAGATCAAGTTGTCCAGAGACGAGCGGGCGGGCGCGATAAGAGTGACGATCAAGCTGATGAGAGTTGCGCTGAGTAGCGCGCCGGAAGCAGCAGTTTGAACCATCATCCTGGAGACGTCGACCGGCATGGTCGAATCGAGGGAGGTTACTGTGGCGACACCAAGCCCCGCGCCGAGTCCAAGGATAGCGATAGCTGCGACCGTGGTGCCTACGGTCACTCGCCGTCTTGATATGCCCAGTGTGTCCGCGAGCTCACTGTGCCAGACCGAAGCCGCAATGGAAGCGACTCTGCCGATCTGATTCATCGGTGTCGTTGCGCGCGGATCCGCACCCACGTGTACAGAAGGGCGACGACCGCTATCACTGCGAGAAGACCAAGTCCGTTGGGCAGAAACTCGACTGACGGAAGACCATTCTCTTCGCCGACGGATGCCGAAAAGACGAGCGGTATGCTTGCGGGGCTTTCGCTGAGGGCGGCAACGAGAACCGTTGCGAGCATTGCGAGGAACGCCGTTGTGATGCCAAGGATGATCCCGATTGCGGCTGTACTGGCTGCTTTCATTTGGACGTCTCCTTCATGATGCGGTGAATAAGGCGCTGAGTCGACTATCGCGAGCGCGCAAGGTGGATGCTGTCGCAGTCTTCATCGAGAAGCACTGCTGGAGTGTGCCGTATTCGGCCACGATCTGCGCCGTCGTCCCGCTCTTGACGGTGTCTCCGTCATGGAGCATCGTGATGTGCTCGCAGCGTGCTTCGGCGCGAAGTAGGTCGTGTGTCGCGATCAGGACCGAGCCTCCACTCGCGGCATGTAGCTCGAGGCACTTCTGCAGCGTGCCCGCAGTGTCAGGATCAAGTCCGCGGAAGGGTTCGTCGAGTATAAGGAGCGATGGTCTGTGCATTAGTGCGCATATCAGTTGGACCTTACGTTTCATCCCGTGCGAATACGACGACATTGGTTTTCCGAGGGCGTGCCTGATCCGCAGAACTCGCGCGAAATCCGCGGCCCACTCTGTGTCATCGCGTCCGCGCAACGAGTCGTGGAGCCTCAAGTATTCTCGGCCGGTGACTGATTGAGGCAACGGGAGATCGTCGGGGGCGAGTCCGAATCGGCTCCGAGCGTCTGGATGCTCCACAGATATCCCGTTGTGATGGACCGTGCCGGCATCTGCCTCGGTGATTCCGGTGATGATGTGAAGCGCTGTGCTCTTACCTGAACCGTTGGAGCCGAGGAGCCCGTGGACCGATCCGGGATGCATGGTGATAGAGAAGTCATTGAGTGCTGCTCGTCCGTTGAACGATTTGCGGACTCCGCTTACATGCAGGACAGGTTCCACGGGCACCTCGACGTTGTTCACTTCTTGCAGTACAGCTTCCAGGTGCCGCCGGCGCTGAACGACGGCATATCCATCGCGGGATACATGCCCTTGTTCTGGCAGGCGATCCACCACGCCGTGACGAGCCCGAGAGCAATCACGATTGCGACTGCCACCAGGATCAACACCACGACTCGATCTTGCTTGAGCGTTACCCGCCGCCGCATCGCGTCAATGCCATCGGCAACGGACGTCTGGGTGCGTAGAGCCCCATTGAGTACAAGGTTCACCATGAACCATCCCTTTTCATACGTACGGCAACGTATCACGTTTGGAGTTCAGGAGTGCAAGCGTTTCAGTGATGTTGTCGGACCTCGCTGTTAGCGTCTCCTCATGCAGATCGGCACCTGCGGGCACGTCCTGCTCAGCCCGAGCGACCTGTCCACGTGGGCCTCGTGCGAGTGGGCGTTCCTGCGGCGGATGGACGCCAAGCTCGGCCGCGGCGAAGCCCTGCCCGAGACGCACGACGACATGCTCGAGCGCACCGCCCGGCTGGGGGACCAGCACGAGCTCGACTACCTCGCCATCCTCAAGGAGACGCGGGACGTCGTGGAGTTCGAGCGCCCGGCCCCGCCCGAGTACCCCGCGGCGGCAGCGGCGGCCCTAGCAGCCATGCGCAACGGCGCCGACGTCCTGTACCAGCCGACCTTCCACGCACCTCCGACCGCGGACGACGCGGGCTTCATCGGCTTCGCGGACTTCATCATCCGCAACGGCCGCGGCGAGTACGAGGTCTACGACACCAAGCTCGCCCGGCACGCCAAGATCAGCGCCCTCCTGCAGCTCGCCGCCTACGCCGAGCAGATGCAGGCGCACGGCATCCCCACCGGCGAGCAGGTCCACCTCGTGCTCGGCGACCGGACCACCACCACGCACGACCTGGCCGACATCGCCCCGGTGTACCGGACGCAGCGGGCAGAGCTCAAGCGTGTGATCGCCGAGCGGCTGGCGGCGGACGAACCACTGCAGTGGGGCGACCCGCGGTACTCGTCGTGCGGCCGGTGCGACGTGTGCAGCACGCAGGTCGAGCAGCACCGCGATCTGGTCCTTGTCGCGGGCATGCGCCTCGACCAGCGGACGAAGCTGATCCGGCGGGGAGTGCGGACGATCGACGACCTGGCGGACCGGACCACGGCCGTGCCAGGCATGTCGAACTCGACGCGAGAGCGGCTGGTCCGTCAGGCGCGCCTTCAGGTCGACGGCCAGCACGGTGGCGGACGCAAGCCGCTGTTCGAGGTCTTGGACCCGCGTGCCCTCGACGCGATCCCCGCGCCGGACCCGGGGGACGTGTTCTTCGACTTCGAGGGCGACCCGCTGTACACCGAGGACGGCGTGCACTGGGGCATCGACTACCTGTTCGGGCTGGTGGACGACCAGGCCGAGTTCACGGCGTTCTGGGCACACACGTTGCGCGACGAACGGCAGGCGCTGATCGACTTCCTCGCCTGGGTGCAGCGGCGGCGCGAGCAGTACCCGGGCATGCACATCTACCACTACGCGGCGTACGAGCGGACGCATCTGCTGTCCCTCGCGGCCCGGCACGGCGTCGGCGAAGAGGCCGTCGACGACCTCCTGCGCGCGGGCGTCCTCGTCGACCTGTACCCGGTGGTGCGGAAAGCGCTCGTGGTCGGCAGCCGCAGCTACTCGATCAAGAAGCTCGAGCCGCTGTACATGGGCGAGGACCTGCGGCTCAGCGACGTCACGAACGCCGCCGACAGCATCACCGCCTACGTCGACGCGATCACCGAGATCCGCACGGGTGACGCGATCCGCGGGCAGCACATGCTCGACGAGGTCGCCGACTACAACGCCTACGACTGCCGCTCGACGCTTCGGCTCCGCGACTGGCTCCTGTCCCTGCGCGCGGATTCGCCGGCGGACCCACGGGACGAGGACGAGCTCCTCCCGTCGATCCCCGTCGACCGTGAGCCGAACCCGGTGTACCTCGCGCTCGCCGCCGAACTCGAGGACGTCGACGCCCTCGACCGCACCCCCGACCAGACCGCCCTGGCGCTCGCCGCGGCCGCGATCGACTACCACCGGCGCGAGGCGAAGACGTTCTGGCAGGACCACTTCGACCGTCTCCGGAACCCCGTGGACGAGTGGGCGGACACCCGCGACGTCCTTGTCGTCGAGCGCGCGTCCGTCGAGCGCGACTGGGACACGCTGCCGCGTGCCCGGTCGCAGTCGCGTGAGATCCGGTTGTCGGGGACGCTCGCGCCCGGTTCGCGGCTCCGGCCTGGAGGCACGCCCCACCTCCTCTACGACGACCCGCTCCCGCCATCGGTCGTCTCTCCGGGCCCCGGTTCGAAGGGCGCGTCGTCCCGCGCGGTCATCGTGGACGTCAGCGACGACGGCGATGCCGTCGAGGTCCGGGTGAAGGAGGGTCTGCCCGTCGGAGGGTCGCCGCACGGAGACCTCCCGGTCGCCCTCGCGCCGGCAGCGCCGCCCCGAGCGAAGCCCCAGCCCGAGGCGATCGCCGAGTGGGGGCAGACGGTGCTCGACGCGCTGCCGTCGATGCTGCCCGACCCGGCGTTCGACCTGCTCCGCCGCGTTCCGCCGCGCGGGCCGATCGTTCCCGTGCAGGGCGACGACACCGTGTCCGCCGTGGTCGCGACGCTGCTCGGGCTCGACCGGTCGTACCTGGCGATCCAGGGCCCTCCCGGCACCGGCAAGACCTACGTGGGGTCGAACGTCGTCGCGCGGCTGGTCCGCGAGTACGGCTGGCGCGTCGGTGTCGTCGGGCAGTCGCACGCGACCTCGGAGAACTTCCTCGATTCGGTGGTCCGCGCAGGCGTCCCCGCCGATCGTGTTGTGAAAGTCCCGAAGAAGGACGCGACCGAGGATGACCTCGAGGCGGCCGACTGGACACCCGTGAAGAACGGCGCCGCGATCGCCGCGTTCCTGTCGTCGTGCGAGGCCTCGGGCGCCGGCGGCGTCGTGGGCGGCACCGCGTGGACCTTCGCGAACGAGGCCACGATCGCCCGCGGTTCCCTCGACCTGCTCGTCGTCGACGAGGCCGGACAGTTCTCGCTCGCGCCGACGATCGCCTCCTCGGTCGCCGCGACCCGCCTGCTCCTGCTCGGCGATCCGCAGCAGCTGCCCCAGGTGTCGCAGGGATCCCACCCCGAACCCGTCGACCAGTCAGCGCTCGGATGGCTCACCGACGGGGCGCACGTGTTGCCGTCCGAGTTCGGCTACTTCCTCGCCCGCACCCGGCGCATGGAACCGGCACTGACAGCTTCGGTCTCGGCGCTGTCCTACGACGGGCAGCTCGCCTCGATGGTCTCCGGCCGGCACCTCGACAACGTCGACGCGGGTGTGCACCCGGTGCCGGTCGTGCACGCGGGCAACACGACGTCCTCGGTGGAGGAAGCCGCTCGCGTCGTGGCACTCGCACAGGACGTGGTCGGACGGCGATGGGTGGACGGCGACGACATCCGGACCCTGACCGACGAGGACGTCATCGTCGTCGCGCCGTACAACGCCCAAGGTGCCGTGATCCGCGACGCACTGGACCGCGCCGGACTCCGGGGGACCCAGGTCGGCACCGTCGACATGTTCCAGGGGCGCGAAGCCGTCGTGTCGATCGTGTCGCTGGCGGCGTCGAGCGCTGCCGACATCCCGCGCGGGCTCGACTTCCTGCTCATGCCGAACCGCCTGAACGTGGCGCTGTCCCGGGCGAAGTGGGCGGCGTACCTCGTGTACTCGCCTGCGCTCACCACGGGGCTGCCGCCGTCGATCTCCGGGCTGTCCCTGCTCTCCCGCTTCATCGAGCTCGTCGAGCCGCGCACCTGAGCCGGTCGTCGCCGGGGCGGGCCCGTTCTCGTTCCGGCGATTGATCGTCCTGGTTCACGAACCCCGTCGATCGCGAACCGGAACGGTCAAACGCGAAACGGAACTGTCCCGTCCCCCGAGCGGTGCCGAACCGTGACGCCTGAACGAGGGCTCGTCCGACACCTGTCGCCGTGGGACGGTGGACGTATGGGGGAAGCACGAGGGACCGCTCCGCTCACGCTGCGCGCTCGGAAGCCCGGCTACGCGGTCATGCAGGAGTGTCTGTCGATCCAGTCCGGCACTCCGGCACGAACCAAGTGGCAACGGTTCTGGGGTCACGACCCGCTCCACCCGGATGCACGGTCGTGGTTCAAGGGCGCGATCGGCGAGCGGGAGGTGGCGACCGCCCTCGAGTCGCTCGGTCCGGACTTCACCGTGCTCCATGCCGTTCCTGTCGGAAAGAACGAGACCGACATCGACCACGTGGTCATCGGGCCCACCGGGGTGTTCTCGATCAACACGAAGAACCACTCGGGGCACGACGTCTGGGCCGGCGGGCGCACGCTCATGGTGAACGGGCAGCGGACCCGGCACATGCACAGCGCTCTCGCAGAGGGTGAGCGAGCAACCCGTCTGCTCTCGGCGGCGGCCGGCGGCCCGATCCTGGTGCAGCCGATACTCGTGGTGGCCGCGGCGAAGCTCCGGTTCGGTGACAAGGTACCGGCGGTCGTGGCGCTGCAGCCTCGGGAGATCGGGCAGTGGGTCACCGGGCTGCCGCGCGCGCACTCCGATGAAGCAGTGCGTTTCCTCTCGATGCTCGCCGAGGAACGCGGCACCTGGCACGTCGACGCTGTCGTCATCAACGACACGCTCCGGCACGTCCAGCGGTTCGAGCGTCTCGAGCGGGACCGGCGGGATGCCGCAGCGCGTCGGGCCCTGCTCCGGAAGGCGCGGGTGGTGGCGGTGCTCGCCGTCCCCGCGGGTGCCCTCCTCGGCTACTGGTGGGCGACAGCCATCACAGCGCTCGGCGCCTGAGCCTCAGCTCGAGGCGATCGTCGCCGTCGTCGCCGCGGTCGTCGCTGCGACGCTGGCCATGATCGCGGCCATCTGGATCTCCTCGAGGACGGCCCTCACCGCCGGGGTCGCCCAACTGCCCGAGGTGATCTCCTTGACGAGCGCGCGGTCGACCTTGCCGAACTGCTTGCGGAGGGTGTTCGTGGCATCGAGGAGTCCGATCACCGCTGCGGCGAACGGCGTCGGGGCCGACCGCTGTGCCAGGACGTCGGCGATCGTCGAGCGCAGCAGGGTCTCGGGCCCACCGTCTCGCTCCGGGTACTTCGTCGTGGGGAAGATGCCGAGCGCCTTCCCCTGTTCGAGCGTGATGACGCCCCGCGCGATCAGCCCGGCGAAGACGTCGTCGCGGAGCGGGCGCTTGGCGAGTCGGGTGATCCACCACTTCGCCTTGCGGGGCTTGTCGGTCGCCGCGATGGTGCCGACGACGCCGTCGAGCACCGGGTCGCCGGTCGCGGCACCGTTCACGACGGTGACGAGTCCGTCCTGCAGCGAGACGACGCCGCGGAGGGCGAGGTCGGCGAGGACGGCACCGGCCAGCCCGGCGTCGAGCGTCTGGACGTCCGTGGACTTCCGTCCGTCGGACTCGACCTGGAGCAGCGCGAACGCCTGCGGGACCGTGAGTTGCTCAGCCATGCTCGCAGCCTGCCATGCGTGGCGGGGGTGCGCCGTGCCTCCAGGCCGATGCCCAGCGCACACCGAGGTCGGCGCGCGCCGGGCTGCGTGGCTCAGTACGCGGCGGACTGCCCGCCGTCGATCGGCACCACGGTCGCGTTGACGTACGAGGCGTCGTCGGACAGCAGGAAGGCGACCACCGCGGCGATCTCGGGGGCCTCGCCGTAGCGCTTGGTGGGGTTGACCTGGATGAACTCCTCGGCGGCCTTCCGCGGGTTCTCCGCGTCGAGCTGCTTCATCGAGTTCTCGACCATCGGCGTCCAGATCGCTCCGGGCGCGATGGCGTTGATGCGGATGCCGTACTGGCCGTACTCGACGGCGGAGTTGCGGGTGAGGCCGACGACGCCGTGCTTGGCCGCCGCGTAGCCGGACTGGTTGCCGATGCCGCGGATGCCGCCGACGCTCGCGGTGTTCACGACCATGCCGGAGCCCTGCTCGCGCATGACCTTGAGCACCTTCTCGAGGCCGAGGAACACGCCACGCAGGTTGATGGAGACCACGCGATCGAACTCGGCGGCGGTGAAGGACTCGGTGGGGTTCTGCTTGCCCTCGATGCCGGCATTGTTGAAGAAGCCGTCGATGCGGCCGAAGCGCTCGGTGGTGGCGGCGACGTACGCCTCGACCTGCGCCTCGTCCGAGACGTCGGCGACGGTGGTGAGGACCTGCGCGTCGGGCGCGGCCTCGAGCACGGCGGCCTTCGAGGCCTCGAGTCCGTCGGCGGAGACGTCGACGAGGGAGAGCGCGGCGCCCTCGGCTGCCAGGCGGACGGCGGTGGCACGGCCGAGGCCGGAGCCGCCACCGGTGATGAGGACGATGCGGTCGGTGAAGCGGGTGGAGTTCGTGCTGGTTCCGGTCATGGTGGTGACCTCCTGAGGTCTTCGACGGTGAAGGGCTCGGGGTCCGCGCTGCGCTCGTGGTGCGGCGCTGGGCAGCGAGTCCGGCCGATGCGTTTGCATCGATGTACTTAGACTACACCTGTCGTCTTACCTTCGGTGCGATCCCGGTAGAGTCCGGTGCCGTGGGGACGCGGGAGATCGTGTGGGACGGGACGCGACGGCACGCGGTGCTGCTCGTCATCGGCGTGGCGATCACGCTCGGCGCGGTGGGGGAGATCGCGTCGCTGACGCTGGGAGGCGCTCCGGACTGGAACGCCGGCATCACCGGTGTCGTCGCGGCGATGGCTGCGGCCGGCCTCGTCGTCAGTGTCCGCTACAACCCGCTGAACGACATGGTGACGCGCAACCGTCGAGCCGCGGAGGAGCGGACGTCCCGACAGATCCGCCGATCGTTCCTGGACCTCCTCCTGCTCGACCTCGTGCTCGTCGTCCTCGCCTTCCCCTTCGGCGTGGTCGTGGCGGTCCGCGACGACGACCCGAGCGGGTGGTTCCTGTCGCTGCTGTTCGGGTTCCTGTCCGCGATCGCACTCTGCCTCGCGTGGCTGGTGGGCGCGCTCGTGGTGCTGCCGATCGTGGCGCTCGTCGGTGCGCTCATCGGCGCGAAGGGGAGCAGTCGGGTCGCCGCGTCGGGCGGGGCGGTGTTCCTGTCGATCGTGCTGTTCGCCGTCGTGACCGTCCTCGCCGTCCCGAGCGCGGAGCACGGGTACGTGGGTCGGACCGGACGGGTCCTCACTGCGGTGGGCGTGCTGCTCGGGTTGCCGCTGGCCGATGCTCCGAGCCCGGCGTTGCTCTGGGCTGCGCGGCTCGCGCTGCTGGTCCTCGTCGCGTCGATGATCTGGTTCGCGCACGAGGGGCGAGCGGCCCAGCGCCGGTCGACGCCGCGGCGTGCGACCCCGGGGTCGACGCCGCGGCGTGCGACCCCGGGGCCTGCGGCGCGTCGTCGGTCGGGGTCGTCGGAGTAGGACGCCCGCCCGCCTGCCCACTCAGCAGCCGTCGAGGATGCGGGCGATCGCGTCATGCTCCGCCGGGGCGACCCACAGGCGGTACTTCGCCTTCACGGCGACCTGGTGCTCGACGTAGGTGCAGCGGAAGGACTTGTCCGCCGGCAGCCAGGTCGCGGCGTCGCCCGAGCGCTTCTGCGCATTCGAGTGGCCGTCGACCGCGAAGAGGTTCTCGGGGTCGTTCGCCAGGGCCTCACGCTCGGTCTGGGTGAGCTGCTGCGCGCCGGTCCGCCACGCGTTCTCGAGCGCGACGACGTGGTCGATCTGCACGAGGGTCGACGTCCGGTTGCCGCGCACGAAGTCCACCGTGGCGCCGGTGTACGGCGACACCAGGGTCCCCGTCAGCACCGTGCACGGACCCCGGCGGCTGATCGCCGTGAGGTCGCGCGCCAGCACGTCGTTCCGCGTGTCGCAGCCGTTCCGGTCGACGTCGAGCCAGGCGGTGCCGAAGTCGCCCTCGCGGTCGTAGCCGGTCGCGGGCGCCTTGCCCTTGACGGGCAGCGCAGCGAGCTGGGTGCGGGCGATCGCCGCGGCTGCCGCGCTGCTGGTTCCGCTGCTGGTCCTGTCCGTCGCGGTGCCGGTCACGGTCGGACTGGAGGCGCGGCTCGGCTCCGTCGCGCCGGGTTCCGTCGTGATGGTGGGCGCGTCCGACGCTGCGGCGGCGGTCGCCGCGGTCGTGGTCGCCGCGGGAGCGGCTTCGGCGTCGGGAGCGAGCAGCCCGGTGGTGTGGAGTGCGTAGGCGCCGACCGCGAGAGCGAGGACGACGATGACGGACGTGAGGCTGGTGCGGGTGCGGCGTCGGCTGGACGTCATGCGGGGTGGGGCTCCTGGTGGTGCAGTGGTGCAGTGGTGCAGTGGTGCGGCGGTGCCGTCGTGCGGTGGTGCGGGTCCGGTGGGACCGGGATCGATCTTCCCGTGAAGGACCGACATCGCCCGGCGTAGACACGGACCATGACCGATTACGCGAATCCGTCCGTGTCCGTCACCGGTGGGTCGATGCCGCTCCTGGGCTTCGGCACCTGGCAGATCCCCGACGCCGAAGCCCCCGCCGCGGTGGGCTCGGCGTTGGAGGCCGGCTACCGCCACATCGACACCGCCACGGGGTACAGCAACCAGCGCGGGGTGGGGAAGGCGATCGCCTCGTCCGGCCTCGCCCGCGACGACGTCTTCGTGACGACCAAGCTGCCGCCGGACGCTGCCGACCGGGTGCGCGAGACCATCGAGGAGAGCCTCGAGCAGCTCGGGCTCGACCACCTCGACCTCTGGCTCGTGCACTGGCCGCCGAACGGTGAGGCCCGCCCGGACGTCTGGGAGCAGGTCGTCCAGGCGCAGGCCGACGGGCTCACCCGCGCGGTCGGCGTCAGCAACTACTCGCTCGCGCAGATCGACGAGCTCGTCTCCGCGACCGGCGCGACCCCGGCCGTGAACCAGATCAAGTGGAGCCCGGTCGAGTACGACCGTGCGATCGCCGACGGGCTGGCCGAGCGCGGGGTCGTCCTCGAGGGCTACAGCCCCTTCAAGGCGAGCAACCTGCAGGACCCGACGCTCGTGGAGATCGCCGGGGCGCACGACGCCGACGCTGCCCAGGTCATCGTCGCGTGGCACGTGGCGCACGAGTTCGTCGTCATCCCGAAGTCGTCGAACCCGGAGCGCATCGCCTCGAACGCCGCGGGCGCCCGCATCGAGTTGAGCGCCGACGAGGTCGCACGGATCGACGCCCTCGGGCACTGACCCCCCCTTCGCACCGTGCGACGTGCTGACACGGCGCACAACCGAAGTCACGCCGAGCCGTGCATCGCCGCGGTTCGGTGTGACTTTGGTTGTGCGGAGGCACCGCGAACCACGCACCGCGAACCACGCGCCACGAGCGAGCGCGCCGCGCCACGAACCGCGCTCACTCCAGCAGCGAACGGATGTCGTCGGCCGTCAGGTCGTCGGCGAACAGCGCGTCGTCGTCGATCATCGTGGCGAACAGCTCGGCCTTCTTCGCCGCGAGCGCGAGGACCTTCTCCTCGATGGTGTCCTCCGCGATGAACCGCTGCACGTTCACGGACCGCGTCTGCCCGATGCGGTGCGTGCGGTCGACCGCCTGGTTCTCGGCCGCGGGGTTCCACCACGGGTCGAGCACGAACACGGTGTCGGCCTCGGTCAGGGTCAGCCCGAACCCGCCGGCCTTGAGCGAGATGAGGAACGCCGGCGCGGTGCCGGTCCGGAAGCGGTCGATGACCTCGGGCCGACGCCGGGTGGAGCCGTCGAGGTACTCGTACCCGATGCCGCGGTCGTCGAGCGCGGTGGCGACCATGCGGAGGAACGACGTGAACTGGCTGAACACCAGGGCGCGGCGGCCCTCGGCGGCGAGCTGCTCGAGTTCGTCGAGCAGCAGTTCCAATTTCGCCGAGGAGAGATCATCACGAGACCCGTCGACCAGCGCCGGGGACAACGCCAGCATCCGCAGCAGCGTCAGCGACCGGAACACGATCATCCGGTTCCGGGCCAGGTCGTCGATGAGGTCGAGCACCTTGAGACGCTCCCGGTTCAGCGTCCGCTCGTACAGGGCCCGGTGCTCGGGGTCGAGCGTCACCCGGACGACCTGCTCCTGCTTCGGTGGCAGGTCGGCGGCGACGCTCTCCTTCGTCCGTCGGAGCATGAGCGGCCGGATCCGCCGCCGCAGCCGCTCGGTGAGTTCCTGGCGCGCGACCCCGCGGAGGTCGGGGGAGGCCAGCGGCTTCACGTAGTCGTCGCCGAACCGCGACCACGACGACAGCAGCCCGGGCGCGACGACGTGGAACAGCGCCCAGAGGTCGGTCAGCCCGTTCTCGAGCGGCGTCCCCGTGATCGCGAACTTCACCGGCGCACGGATTTCGACGGCGGCCCGGTGCGTCTGCGACTGCGGGTTCTTCACGAACTGGGCCTCGTCGAGCACGAGCGCGGACCACGGCAGGTCGGTGTAGGCGGTGGCGTCGAGCCGGAGCAGCGCGTACGAGGTGACGACCACGTCCGACGCGGCCGCCGCCCGCGCCACCCGAGCCAGGTCCTTCAGCGAGGTCGCCGTCACCGTGGTGACCCGGAGCGAGGGGGTGAACTTCGCCGCCTCGGCCGCCCAGTTGCCGACGACGGAGGTCGGCGCGACCACGAGGAACGGCGGCCCGTCCGGTGATGTCTGCCGGGCAGCGGCGACCATCGCGAGCACCTGCAGCGTCTTGCCGAGCCCCATGTCGTCGGCGAGCACCCCGCCGATGCCGTGCGACAGCAGGAACGACAGCCACGCGTACCCGGCGTGCTGGTACGGCCGGAGCTCCGCGTGCACCGTCGCCGGCACGGGGACCGACTCCGGCGGGGTCGCCCCGAGCAGCCCGGACGCGATCGTCTGCCACCGCTCGTCGTGCGAGGTCTCGTCGGCGAGCTGGTCGAACTCCGACCAGAGCCCGGCCTGCAGCGGCGTGACCGTCATCGGCTGGTCGGGCTCCCACTCGTCGAGGTCGCGCGCCTCGTCGATGAGCTCCTTCAGCCGGTCGAACGCGGGGTCCCCGAGCGACAGGTACGAGTTGTCGATCAGCTTCATCCGCCGGTCGCGCTTCGCGAGCGCCCGCAGCAGCGGCGTGAACGGCACCTGCTTGCCGTTCACGGTCACGAAGATGCCGAGGTCGAACCAGTCGTGCTTCTCGGACGGCATCGTCGTGACCGTGATGTGCGGCCGTCCGGTCAGCCGCTCGTAGTCGACGCGCTCGCCCTGCACCACGGTGCGGACGCCGAGCGCGGGGAGCGCCGGCAGCAGCTCGGTCGCGAACACCGCGACGTCGGCGCCGTCGACGGTGCCGTCCACGAACCAGTCCAGTCCGCCCCCGGGGCCAGTGCCGGTGGCGGGGCCAGTGCCAGGGCCTGGAGGCGCGACTCGGCCCGCGTCGTCGGCCGCCGTCGCCGACGTGGTCGGCTCCACGGCGTCGTCGGCCGCCGTCGCCGACGTGGTCGGCTCCACCGCGTCGTCCGCCGCGCGCAGACCGCTCAGGTCCGGCAGTGGGCCGTGCAGCGCGACCGGGTCCTTCCGGCCGTCGACGTGCCAGCGCCACTGCAGGTGCACACGGTCGTCGGTCCGGGGTGCTCGTGCGGGCTCGAAGGTCGCCGTGAGCACGAGCTCGGGCGGCGTGCGTTCGGGGAGCGCGATCGAACCGTCGGAGCTGACGAGCCCGAGGGCACCGCGGAGCTTCGGCGACCAGTCGGCCAGGAACTCGTCGACCTCGGCCGCGGGCACCGTGATGCGTGCGCCCTCGACCAGCATGCGGCGCTGGTCCTCCGGCACGGGGCCGGGCGTCGGGGCGAACACGACGTGGAACTCGGGGCTCTCGCGGAACACGTAGAGCCCGTGGTCGCCGATCATCCGGGCGGCGCCGTCGACCACGGGCCGGCCGTCGAGCACCGCGCTCGCGCCGAGGACCAGGCCGTCGTCGTGCCGCGCTGAATCGGTGTTCCGCGAGACGTCGAGGAGCACCCGGGCCTCGGTCCCGAGCGCCGCACCGCCCTCGCGCTTGCCGGTGACGAACGCGATCCCCAACCCGTGCGCCTGCGCGAGCAGCGGCCAGAGCAGCGGGCTACCGAAGTCGTCGAGGTGGATCCAGTCGGCCTCGCCCGGCAACCCGGCGAGCTGCCCCGCACGGTGGAGCGCGGCGAACTGCAGGAACCAGCCGTGCTGTTCGGGGGAGAGGCCGAACCGGTTCATCGAGTACGGGAGCGTGCCCCACGTCAGCTGCCCGCGCACCCAGTTGCCGGCGTCGCTGCGGGTCACCGGGCGGACGCCGAGCCGCACCGACCGCGAGGCCGTGGGCAGCGCCCGACCGGCCGCCCGCGCGCGGGACGCGAGCCGGGCCGACACGGCGTCACGCAACTCGAACTGCAGACCCATCGGCGTGCCCTGCGGGGTGACGACCTGCTCGTCGTCACCGGCGAGGCGGGCGAGGTCGTGCCTCCAGTCAGAAGGCGGCGGAGCCGGCGCTTCGGAACGTGGGCCGGCCGCGGCGGCGAGGGCTCGGGCGTTGACGGTGAGGAGCGCGGCGGCGACGTGCTTGCACTCGCCGCCGAGGGGGCAGCTGCACGTGCTGCGGACGGGGCGGACGAACTCGCCGCGTGCCGGGGTGGTCTCGACGCGGACGTCGTACGGGTCGTCGGCCGAGCCGGAGACCGACGCGGTGACCGTGCCGTCGTCGTCGTGCCAGTCGGCGTCGTCGACCAGGCCGGCGCGGACGAGGTCGCGTGCCCGGCCGAACGCCTGCGGCCCGACGAAACGGATGACGTCGACGGCGTCGATCATCGGGGCGGCTGGCACGCGTCGAGTCTGCCAGGTGCCACCGACCGCGGCGGCTCGCGGCCGGAGCCATACTGGGACGGTGACGACCATGCGAGGCGAACTGCGATCCACGGCCACCCGAGAAGCCGAGGGCAGTGGGGACGACATCGAATCGGCTCGGCAGGCCGCGATCGCGGCGCTCGACCTGGACGGCTTCGAGCTGCAGCAGATCAACGCGGTGACGAGCAAGGCGACCGGGGAGAGCACCGTGCGCGCGGTCGCGCGGGCACGGGACACGAAGCCGCACGAGGCGACGGGCAAGGACTACGCGGACGCGCTGCGGGCGTTCCGCGAGTCGATCCCGGAGGGGTGGCAGGCGCAGAACATGCGTGAGGTGCGGCAGTAGGCGTTCTGCTGCTGACCGCATCGACCCGTTCTGGGGGCGTCGGGCCGCGTCCATCCCCGGCAGGATCGATGACGGTCCGTCCGGAGGGAGTCGCATGCTGCATTCACTGGTCTACATGAGCTCGGCGTCCGAGCCGTTCGACGAGGACGCCCTGGCGGCGGTGCTCGAGCACGCGCGCGAGCGGAACGGCGCCGACGGCCTCACCGGCATGCTCGTGCACCGGGCCGGCCGCTTCATGCAGCTGCTCGAGGGCCCGTACGACGCCGTGCTCGCGACCTACGCCCGGATCGTCGAGGACCCCCGTCACGAAGAGGTCCGGCTGCTCGTCGAGGAGTCGATCCACACGCGGCGCTTCCCGGAGTGGTCGATGGCGTACGACCGCGAGTCCGACGGGGGCGACGTGCCCGAGGGGTTCAGCGGGTTCCTCGCGGCGGGGGACCAGAGCGCGGACACGAGCCGGCCGCGCGAGCTCCTCCGCTGGTTCCGGAACCACCCGATGGCGGACCCGACGGCGTCGAAGGGCAAGCACCGCCGCGAGGGGTGAGCCCCGGGGCGGCCGTACGCTGCTGCGTCAGGCGCCGAGGGGCTCGCTGGAGTCCGTCCGACAGCGCGGAAGACCCCCCGCCGACCGTGGTCGGCGGGGGGTCTTCGTGTCCTCGGCGGGTCAGTAGACCTTGCGGATGTAGCTGATGCAGATGTCGATCTCGACCGTCAGGAGCGAGTCCTGCTTGAGGAAGCGCTGCAGGAGTTGGACGTGCGACGGGCTGCCGATGCGGGAACGGTTCGCCGGGCCGACGATGTGGACGTCCTCGGTCTCAGCCGACTTGATGATCTTGAACACGTGATGCCTCTCAGTCGGTCAGGCTGCGGGCCAGACCTGGCGGATGTAGCTCTTGCAGATGTCGATCTCGACCGTCAGCAGGTCGCTCGACCGCTGGAACCGCTCGAGCAGTCCGGCGTGCGTGGCGTTGCTGACGTGGACCTTGCCGGCGGGACCGACGATCCACACCCGCCCGGTCTCGTTCGCCTTGATGAGCTTGAACATGTCGTCGTCGTCTCCGGTGCTGGGGTTGGTCGGGGTGGGCGCCGGCTTGCCCGGGTTGAGGCGAGCCGTCGTGATGACCTTCGCGGGGTCCTGGTTCTGGCCGTTGACGAGGTACTCGAGGTGCAGGTGCGGCCCCGTGACCTTGCCCGTGTCTCCGACCTGGCCGAGGAGCGTCCCCAGCTCGATGGTCTGTCCGGTCTTGACCGTGATGCTCCCGGCGACCATGTGGTTGTAGCTCGTGACGAAGCCGCCGCCGTGGTCGATCCGGACCTGGTTGCCCCACCCGCTGTTCGCCCCCGCGAACGCCACCTTGCCGCCGGCGCAGGCGTGGATGTTGACGCCTGCGCCCGCTCGGTAGTCGACGCCCCAGTGCATCTTGCGGATGCCGTCCACCGGGTGCACGCGCATGCCGTACGGCGAACTGACGCCCCACGCCTGCGTGAACGGGAAGACGAACGCCGGAGCTGCCAACGCTGGGACTGTTCGGAAGATCTCTGTGACGGAGGCTGCTGCTGCCACTCCGGCTGCGCCGGTGAGCAGCATCCTTCGTGACATCCCCCCTTGTTTCTGTGTATGCACACAGGGAGTCTGTCGCACCATCCGGAACCGCCGCAGTCCTCGTTTCGGAGGACATGAAGTTTCGTCGAGTCAGGTGCCGGTGCCGTCGCGACCGGTGTCGACGCGACCGGTGCCGCCGCGACCGCCGCCGCCGCGACCGGTGCCGTCGCGACCGGGGTCAGTCGCCGAGGGGCTTGCCGGTCGTCTCGCCCGTCGCCAGCTTGCTGTGCTTGCGCGAGTAGCCGAAGTACACGCCGAGGCCGATCGCGAACCAGACGGCGAAGCGGACCCAGGTCTCCCACTGCAGGAACGTCACGAGCCACAGCGATGCGATCACGCCGATGATCGGGATCACCGGCATGAACGGCAGCTTGAACTGGCGGTCGAGGTCGGGCTGGCGGTACCGCAGCACGATCACCGCGGAGCAGACCACCACGAAGGCGAGCAGGATGCCGATGTTCGTCAGCTCCGCCACGACGCCGATCGGCAGCACACCCGCCAGGATCGCCGACGCGATGCCGAGGATCCACGTGACCCGGGTCGGCACGTGGCGCTTCGGGTCGGTCTTCGCGAACCACTTCGGCATCAGGCCGTCGCGGCTCATCGAGAACCAGACGCGGCTCGCGCCGAGCATGAAGGTCACGAGGACGGTGATGATGCCGACGATGGCGCCGATCGCGATGACGTTCGCGACACCGCCGAGACCGACCGACGCGAACGCCGACGAGAAGCCCGACGCCGGGTCGATGTCGGTGTACTTCTGCATGCCCGTCAGGACGAGCGTCGCCAGGACGTAGAGGACCATCGAGATGCCGAGGGACAGCAGGATCGCCTTCGGCATGTGCTTCCGGGCGTCGGTGGACTCCTCGGCCGCGGTGGACATCGCGTCGTAGCCGAACACGGCGAAGAACACCGTCGCGGCGCCGGTCATCACGCCGCCGAACCCGAACGGGAAGTACGGGGAGTAGTTCGCGCTGTTGATGTGGAACACGCCGAGCACCACGATGAGCACGACGAGCGCCACCTTGATGCCGACCGCCACGAACTCGAACCGGGCGGCGCTGCGGATGCCGCGGGTGAGCACGAACGCGGTGAGCAGGCAGAGGATGATCGCGAAGACGTCGATCACGTGGCCGTCGCCGGTGCCGGGGGCGCCGAGCATCCAGGCGGGTAGGTCGATGCCGAACTGGCCGACGAGGAACCCGACGTAGCCGGAGATGCCGATCGCGACCACCGCCACGATCGCGGTGTACTCGAGCAGCAGGTCCCAGCCGATGAACCAGCCGACGATCTCGCCGAGGACCGCGTAGCCGTACGTGTACGCGCTGCCGGCCTTCGGGATGAGGCCGGCGAACTCCGCGTACGACAGGGCTGCGGCGGCACTCGCGACACCGGCCACGAGGAAGCTGATGAGGACGGCGGGGCCGGCGACGCCGTTCGCCACCGTGCCGGCGAGGGTGAAGATCCCCGCGCCGATGATGCCGCCGATGCCGATCGCGGTGAGCTGCCAGAGGCCGAGGTGCCGTTTGAGGCCGTCCTCGCCACCGGTCTCGTCGTCGATCGTGTCGATCGGCTTCCGTCGGAAGAGGGTGCGTGTCGTCGTCGTCACGCGCCCACTCTGCTCCTCGGGAGCGCGTTGTGCGCGGTTGGCCGCCCGGCCGCGCGCCCGGCGGGGCGCGCGGGGCGGGGGCCCGTTTCGCGGTGAGCGACAGTTCACGCGCTCGCTGCCGCGTGAACTGTCGCTGGGCCCGAAACTCGGGCGGCGCCGGGGCAGAGAGCCGGGGCAGAGAGGCGGGCGGCGAGGCGGGCGGAACGGCCGGGGGACGGACGCGACGGCGAACCAGCAGGGGCGCGGCGTAGACGGGAGCCATGCGACGACCCACCCGAACCGAACCCGCTGCCGGCCAGGAATCCGTGTGGGACTACCCGCGTCCGCCCGCCGTCGAACCGGTGCACGAGCGCGTGGTGGTGCGGCTCGGCGGGGTCGTGATCGCCGACACGACGGCTGCGGTGCGGGTGCTGGAGACCTCCCACCCGCCGGTGTACTACCTGCCGATGGCCGATCTGGACCTCCGGCCAGCCGACGGCTCGAGCATGTGCGAGTTCAAGGGCCACGCCCGGTACTTCGACGTGGTCGGTGGGGGTGCCGTGGCCTCGCGGGCGGCCTGGAACTACCCGACGCCGGAGCCGGGGTACGAGGTGCTCCGCGACATGGTGGCGATCTACCCGTCGGCGATGGACTCGTGCGAGGTCGGTGGTGAGGTCGTGCAGGCGCAGGAGGGCGACTTCTACGGCGGCTGGATCACGTCGAAGGTCGTCGGGCCGTTCAAGGGCGGGGCGGGCACGCTCGGGTGGTGAGGGTGTGGGCGATCACCGGAACGCGTACGGCGACCAGAACGGCGGCGGGAACGCACCCCCGGTGACGATCACGAGCAACTGCCACACGAGCATCGCCAGCCCGAGCGCCCCGATCACGATCCCGATCCACGACCAGACCCGCACGGCCCGTCGACGCCCCGCGATCGCGATCGCCCGCCACCCGCTCAGCACGCACACCACGCCGAACGCGGCACCGAGCAGGACGTGCCGTCCCGTCGAGGCGGCCGGCACGATGATGCCCATGTAGAACGCGATCGGCCCGAGCAGCACGGCCAGGGTCGCGGGAACGGCGGCTGGCTCGTGGTCCCGCGTGGCTGCTCCCATGCGTCCGAATCTACCGACCGACGAGTCGTGGCGCGCGAGCCGGTCCGATCCAGCGGCAGCGGGCACCGGGCTGGTCGGACGGGCACGATGGAGGCATGCGTTCCTTCCTCCGCGTCCTGCTCGGTCTCGCCCTGGTCTTCGCCGGCACGAGCCACCTCACCTTCGCCCGGCAGGACTTCCGCGCGCAGGTCCCCGAGTTCGTCCCGCTCGACGAGGACACCACCGTCCTCGCCTCGGGCGTCGCCGAGATCGCCCTCGGCAGCGCCCTCGTGCTCGCACCGCGCCGGAGCCGCCGCACCGTCGGGAACGTCGTCGCCCTGTTCTTCGTGGCGGTCTTCCCCGGCAACGTCTCGCAGTGGCTGAACCGTCGCGACGCCTTCGGCCTCGACTCGGACGTCAAGCGCATCGGTCGGCTGTTCGGGCAGCCCCTGCTCATCGCCGCCTCCCTCTGGTCGACGCGCGGGCGGCGAGTGTGATGGCAGCCCGCGCGGGAGTCGGCTCGGACCGGTCGGCACGTGCGCCCGGTCCGGCGTCGGGTGCCGCGTCGGCTGCGGATCCGCTCGGGTCCGGTCCGGCAGCCTTCGGCCGGGAGGCGCGCCACCCCCGGGCAGGGCGCCGCCGCGTCGTCGACGTGGTCGCCACCACGGCGCTGCTGGTCCTGTTGGCCGCCGAGTCGGTCGTCGCCGGGGGCGGGATCGTGTTCCTGTCGCTCGCGTTCGGCTCGTGCGGGGCGCCGGGCAACACCTGCGACGAGGCGTTCGGGGGAGCGGTCGTGTCCGTCGGCCCGGTCTTGGTGGGCCTGGTACTCGTCGCCACCCTGGTCGTGTGCGTGCTCCGTCTCGTGCGGCGGAAGCTGACCTGGCCGTTCGCGTTGCTCGGGATCGCGGCCGTCGTGGCGGTGTTCTTCGGCGCGATCCTGTTGGTGGACAGCGCGATCACGCACGGCATCTGAGGCCGTTCCCGGGCGTCGCAGGTTCTTCCTCCACAGGCGGCGGACAGCGGCGATCGCTCCACAGATGGCTGCTCGACCCTGCGCCGGGGTCGCTCCGGCCGCGACGCTGGGGGCATGCCAGACAACGACATGCTCGACCGCCTCATCCACACCCCGGTCCGGACGGACGACGACGTGGTGGACCTCGTCGACGCGCTCCTCGAACGGCCGCTCACACGACAGTGCTGGGTGCTGTTCCTCGACGAACGCGCCGTGCCGATCTCGTTCGTGATGCCGATCTCGGAGCTCCCGTGGCAACCCGACGAACACGTCGAGGACTTCGCGGCGCTCGCGGCCGACGTCGTGCACCAGCTCGCCGCGGCCGAGGTGGTGCTCGTGTGGGAGCGCCCCGGTGAGTCGCGCCTGTTCCCGGTCGACTGGGAGTGGGTCGACGCCTGCGAGTGCGCGCTGCGCGAGCACGGCGTCCGGATCCGGGCGCAGGTGGCGGTGCACACGGGCGGGACGGCGATCGTCTCCCTCGATGAGCCGGAGGAGACCGGTGAACCGCTCGCCCTGGTGTCGTGACGCCCGGGTCAGCCCTGCGGGGCGGCGTCCGGCACGGTCTCGCCGGTGAGCCCCTCGACGACGGCCTTCGCCTCGGGCCAGAACTTCGCGTAGTGCTCGGGGTCCGAGTTGATCTGCACCGCGTGCGCCATCTGCGTCGGTGTCATGGTCTTCCACCCGGGCACCTTGACGAGCTTCGCGTAGAACATCGAGGCCGCCGTGTACGGGTCCATCCGCTGCGCGTACGTGCCCCACGCGCCGTTGTCCCGCTGCTGGAACAGTCCACGGCTGTCGGGTCCGGCGACGTCACCGTGGTCGATGTTCACCAGGCTGGACTCGCCGATCGCGGTCATCACGCCGACGGCCTGGGTGTGCGGGCCGATCCCGAGCGCCTGGGCGGCCTCGATCACGTACGCGGCGTTGACCAGGCGGTCCTGACAGAAGCCGGCGACGGGTCCGGCGGGGACGACGATCCCGCCGATCGTCTTCGAGGCGACGTCCGGGCACGTGGGCGTCGCCTCGGCGGTGACGGACTTCGCGGCACCGGACAACGAGTTCACGGCGATGACGATCACCACGATGACACCGATGCCGATCGCGACGACGCCCGCACCGAACACCGATGCGAGCGTGATGCCGACGCGGCGCATGGCGGGTCCTCTCGGGCGGGGCGGGTCACGCGGAGCACGAAGAGGCTACGTGCGCCGCCTGGGAACCGCACCCTCCCGAGCGGGGGTGTCGCCGGGTCCGGGGTCGGGTCGTGTCGAATCCGGTCGGGTCGGGTCGGCTGGCTCAGACGTCCCGGTGCTCGTGGTCGTGCGCCTCGCGCTGGACCTTCGTCGGCTCGGTGACCAGCCCGGTCGGAGCCTTCTCGGCCTGCTTCCGCCCGTGCGTGAACCACGTGACGATCCAGAGCAGGACGCCGAGGGCCAGCAGCGCGCCCGCGATCTGGTACTGCTGCGGGTCGCGGCCGGACGAGAACGGCAGGACCAACCACAGGCAGGTGATCACGCCGATCACGGGGATGATCACGCCGGCACGGAAGTGCTTGTGGTCGACCTTGTCGCGACGCAGGACCAGGGCGGACAGGTTCACGACGGCGAACACCGACAGCAGCAGCAGCGACGTGGTCCCACCGAGGACGACGACGATGGGGGAGTCCGGGTCGAGCGAGACCCAGCCGATGAGCAGCAGCGAGATGAAGGTGGTGAAGACGATCGCGCTCGACGGGGTGCGGCGCGTCGGCGAGACGCGGGCGAGGAAGCCGGGCAGGACGCCCTGCTTGCTCATGCCGTACAGCAGCCGCGACGCCATCATCATGTTGATCAGTGCGGTGTTGGCGACCGCGAACATCGAGATGAAGGGCAGCAGGTCGGCGATCGGGAAGTCCGGCGCGGCGGTCTGCACCACGGTGACCAGCGGCGTCTCGTTGCCGGCGAGCTGTCCGATCGGCACGACGGCGACGGCGCAGATGGACACGAGCACGTAGATCACGGCGGTGATGCCGAGGCCGGTGAGCATGACCTTCGGGAAGATGCGCGAGGGCTCCTTCGTCTCCTCGGCCATGTTCACCGAGTCCTCGAACCCGACCATCGCGAAGAACGCCAGCGAGGTCGCGGTGGAGATCGACAGCAGCAGGGACTTGTCCTCCGGTGTGTCGAACATCACGACGCGCGAGAAGTCCGCGTTGCCGCCCGCGATCGCCCAGAAGCCGATGAGGATGACCATCACGAGACCGCTGAGCTCCACGAGGGTGAGGACCACGTTCGTCTTCACGCTCTCGCTCACTCCGCGGAAGTTGATCGCCATCACCATGAGCATGAAGCCCATCGCGATGAGCATCACGACCGCGTTCGGCAGCTCGATGCCGAACCCGGCGCCGAGGTTCGCCGCGAACGCCCGCGACGCCGTCGACGCCGAGGTGATGCCCGAACACATCACGATGAAGGTGACGATGAACGTGACGAAGTGGATCCCGAACGCCTTGTGCACGTACAAGGCGGCGCCGGCGGTCTGCGGGTACTTCGTGACGAGCTCGAGGTACGAGAACGCGGTCAGCAGGGCCACGGCGAATGCGATGAGGAAGGGGAGCCACGCTGCTCCGCCCACCTCCGCCGCGACCTGACCCGTGAGCGCGTAGACGCCCGTGCCGAGGATGTCCCCGACGATGAACAGCAGCAGGAGTTTGGGACCGATGACCCGCTTGAGCTCTGTCTGCTCCTGTTGCGGGCGCTCTGTGTTGGTGGTGGCCATGCGTCAGCCTCTTCCGGGGGACACCATTCTGTCCGCCTTCACAGGAAGCTCCCCGCTGATCGCAACACGGCTGTGTCCTGGGGGACACGTGATCTGCGGACGCCGGGGGACCGGGCCGCTACGCTCCGAGCCATGTACGACGAGTCCACCACCACCGAAGAGCCCATCGAGTTCGCCGACTTCAACGCGAAGCTCCTCGTGCTCGACGTGCTCTGCTACGACCTCGACGTGCTCGAGCCGTACGACGGCGAGGACGACGAGCAGAGCGACGAGGACCTCGACGTCGAGGGGCAGGACGACCGGGCGCGTGAGTACTACGACGACCTCGACCTGCTGCCGTCGCACCTGTCCCTCGTGACGGAGCTCACCGTCGACACCGACCTCCAGGTCCTGCAGGACGTGCACCCAGGCTGGGACGGCTCCGACGACCGCTACGACCCGCAGAACTGGGACGACGTGCTCGACCTGACGGCGCTCACGACCGTGTACGCCGCAGCGCCCCTGCCCGCCCACGTTGTGGAGCGCCTCGCCGCGAAGGGCGTCGAGGTCCGCTCCGCCTGACCCGGCTCAGCCCCGCGTCGCGCGAGGTCGCGGGAACTGCCGCCCGGAGTGCGTCGGAGCTGCACCTCGTGCGACTTCGGTGGGTGCGAGGCGGCATGTCGTGCGACCTGCGCTCGCGCGACCTGCGTGCGTTCAGCTCGTGCAGCGGTTCAGCGCGAGCAGCTGCTCGGTGAACTGCGTCGCGCCGCCCTGCGCCGGGTGCCGGACCGCCACGGCGTCGATGCCCGCCGACGCGAGCGCACCCTGAGCCTTCCGCCCGACCGCGACCACGCGGACGGCACCGGCTCCGCCCCTGCCCGCACCGAGTGCCGACAGCAGCTCGAGCGCGACGGGTGCGCCGTCCCGCACCTCGGCTGGTCGCGGCGTGCGGTTCGTCAGTCGGTCGGCGCCGGCGAACGGGTGGTGCGGGAAGATCGCCCACGCCAGGGGCAGCGGGCCACGCCAGTCCGCGAGCGCAGCCTGCACGACCCGGGACGATGCCTCCCACGGGGCGGTCGGCTCCGGGGGCACGAGGTACTCCGGGCCGAGCTCCCGCATGCTCGTGAACGGCACACCCGTGTTCGTCATGCCGCGCCAGCCCGGGGCCTCGGCGACGAGCAGCGTGTCCGCGCCGTCGGCGACGAGCGACAGGTAGCGCGTCAGGTTCTCGCGACGCAGACGACCCTCGGCCGAGGACACGTCGTACAGCGCCTCGGCGTCCTCGGCGACGGGCACGGCGTCGAGCGCCGCCCAGAACCCCGCGAAGTCCCTCACGACGACACCGACGACACCGACGACACGTGCACGCCCACCCCGCTCACACCCGCACGAGCACGCGACGGTAGACGTCCTCGAGCCCGGCCGCCGACCGCTCCCAGCTGAGCCGCTCCGCGTGCTCCCGACCGGCCGCGGCCAGCCCCGCCGCGTACGCCGCGTCCGTCAGGATCCGCTCGATCTCCGCAGCCCACACCCCGGGATCCCGCGACTCGAGCACGACCCCGGTCTCGCCGTCGACCACGGCCTCACGCAACCCACCGGCAGCGGCGGCCACGACCGGCACCCCGGAAGCGGAGCCCTCGAGCGCGACCAACCCGTACGTCTCGGAGTGCGACGGCACCAGCACGGCTGCCGCGCCGCGGAACAGGAACGCCAGGTCGGCCCGTGACTGCGGACCGATGAAGGTCACGCGGTCCGCGATGCCGTGCGCGGCGGCGAGCCGACGCAGTTCGTCCACGTAGTCGCCCGCCTCACTCGAGGCGTCACCGGCGATGACGAGGGTGGGGCGTGCCTCCAGGCTGATGCCGGCGATCGCCTCGATCGCGAGGTCCAGGCCCTTCAACGGTTGGACGCGTGCCGCGGCGACCACGTACGGGACGTCGGCGCGCCGCGCGCCGCTCGCGGCGGGGCGGAAGACGGACCCGTCGACGCCCGGCGGGACGATCCAGATCCGGCCGTCGTCGCCACCCAGTCGGGTCCGGACGGTCGAGGCCTCGGCCTCGGAGACCACCACGACCGCGTCGGACTCCCGCGCCAGCAGTTCCTCGCCGGCGATGCGACCCGCCGACTCGGGGCGCTCGCCCTCGGACAGCGGCGTCTCGGGGTCGGCGGCGATGGAGTGGAAGGACTGCACGTGCGGGATGCCGCGTTCGCGGGCGACGGGCAGGGCCGCGGCGCCGGAGAACCAGTGGTGCGAGTGCAGCACGTCGAAGGGGCCGAGGCGTTCGAGCTCGTGGCGGAACGGCTCGATGAACGCGTCGTGCTCGCCCTTCGGCACCGGCTCGGCGGGACCGGCGGACAGGAACCGCAGGCAGACGCCGGGCACGAGCGACACCGAGTCCGGCTGCGTCGGCGACGAGCGTCGCGTGATGATGTCGACGTGGTGGCCACGGTCGGCGAGGGCCTCGGCCTGGTGCCGGACGACGACGTTCATGCCGCCGACCTCGCCCGAGCCGGGTTCGTCGCCGGGGGAGGTGTGCAACGACACCAACCCGATGCGCAGGGGTTCGGTGGTGGTGCTCACCGGTCAAGACTAACCGCGCGCCGTGCCGCCGCACCGGATCCGCAGGGTGCAGGAGCGGACCGGCGATCCCCTGGAGTCGGAGCGTCTCGCCGCGTACGATTGACCACATGGCCAAGCGAGTGGTTCGGAGTCTCACCAGTGCGGAGCGCGCCAAGCGGTCCCGCGCGGTCGCGGCGGTCATCCACTCCGGCCGGCTCGAGGGCTTCGCGGACAACCCCGAGTGGATCCGCCAGATGGACCGCTTCGCCAAGGGTGAGATCAGCCGCGAGGAACTCCGGGCCGTCGCGCACCGGCGGTGAGTGTTCGGCCGGACGGCGGCTACCACGACGAGAACTACGTCCTCCGGAACAAGTTCGGCGCGACGAGTCGAGCGGAACTCGCCGCACTCGAAGTCCCCGAGGTGCAGGACCGCGAACTCGACCTCGTGCTCGGCGACGTCGACGGTCTCGACGACCTCCCACCGTCGCAGCGCGTCCGGCGCATCCACGCGCACCTCTTCCAGGACGTCTACGAATGGGCCGGGGAGTACCGGCTCGACGGGATCGCGAAGAACCCGGAGGAACCCTTCCTCGCTCCCGAGCTCATCCCCGCGAGGATGGCCCGGCTCGACGACGAGCTCGATGACGATGACGGCATGTCGACGCGTCCGGTCGAGTTCCTGACCCGACAGTTCGCCGTCCTCAACCACATCCACCCCTTCATGGAGGGGAACGGCCGGACCCAGCGCGAGTTCTGGCGGCAGTACGCCGCGGCGCACGGCATGGTGCTGGACTGGCAGCAGGCCACGACGGCTGAGAACCACCACTCCGCACGAAGGTCGATGCTCGGCGACCTCCGCCCGCTGCGCGAGTTGCTCGAGAAGGTGATCCAGCCCGACCAGCGGCCGGCCGACTGCTGACGGCCACGTCCAGCTACTGCGACGAACCGGCTTCGTGCGGCTCAGCAACGGCAGGGCGCCGCTGCGACGGGCGCGCGGGCGCCACCACGACGGGCTTCCGGCCCGCCTCGTCCAGCGGGTCTGCCGGGAGGCGCGGATCGCCTCCCAGGATCTGCACCCGGTCGTCGCCGTGCCGGTCCCAGAACGCCGCGGTCCAGGCGCACAGGGCACCGTCCAGCAGATCCTCCCGGTGCTTGTGCGTCGGACCGTGGATCCCGGAGGGCTCGGCCAACCCGGCGGTCAGGGGGTGCGAGTCGAGCAGCAGCGGCGGGTCGAGCGGGGTCCCGCGCAGCCGACGGACGAGCTCGTCGAAGGCCTCCGCCCGCCGAGCCCGTGCGGCCGCGGCCGGCACCCGGAGGTCGAGCCGCTTGTACCGGGGCCGCTCCTCGTCGTACCCGAGCTCCTCGACGCCGACGAGCGTCGTGTACGGGTAGCACTCGAACGCCGCAGGGCCGGTGCGTGCGTGCATCGCCGCGGTGTCGGAGACGTACCCGATGCCGAGCGCGGTCAGCCGGTCGAGCAGGCGGGCGCCGGCGCTCGCCGCGGAGGCGAGGTTCGTCGGGTTCGCCGCGACCTTCCACCGGCCGTAGCGCTGTCCGACCTGCCGTTCGGCCTCGCGGATGCCGGTGGGGTTCGTCACCACGAGCGAGGCGTCGACGGCGATCAGGGTGCGCGGGCCGAGGTGCTCCGCGACCCAGTCGGTCACGGCGTCGACCCCGCGAGCCCACCCGGCGTCCGTGATGGTGCCGTCCGCGTCCGCGGCGACGAGGCCGGTCTCGTTCGCGGGCTTCCGCTCGGAGCCGAGCCCCCACGCCAGGTCCACCCCGAGGTACGCCGTCACCCGACCATCCTCGCGCAGGTCGAGCGGGCGGGACACGCCGCCCGTGCACGTGTAGCTTCCGCACCATGGCGAGCGAAGCGACGGTGCTGACCGTGCCCGGGCCCGACGGCGACCGCGAGGTCCGGATCAGCAGTCCCTCCCGCGTGCTCTGGCCGGAGCCAGGCATCACGAAGCTCGACCTCGCGGAGTACCTCGTCACCGTGGGCGATGCGTTCGTCCGGGCGAACGGCGACCGGCCGATCTCGCTGCAGCGGTTCCCCGGCGGCGTCGACGGCGAGCAGTTCTTCTCGAAGAACCCGCCGAAGGGCGCCCCCGACTACGTCCGCGCCGTCACGGTCACCTACCCGAGCGCCCGGAGCCACCCGCAGCTCGTGATCGACGAGCCGGCGGTGGCGGTGTGGGCGGCGCAGATGAACACGGTGGTGTTCCACCCGTGGGCCTCCCGTGCCGAGGACAGCGACCACCCGGACCAGCTCCGGATCGACCTCGACCCGCAGCCGGGGACGGACTTCCACGACACGGTGCCGATCGCGCACGAGCTCCGGAAGGTGCTGGCGGAGGTCGGGCTCACGGCGTGGATCAAGACGAGCGGCAACCGCGGCCTGCACGTGTTCGCGCCGATCCGTCCCGAGCACGAGTTCCTCGACGTGCGGCATGCGGTGATCGCGGCGGCGCGGGAACTCGAACGGCGGATGCCGGACCGGGTGACGACGGCGTGGTGGAAGGAGGAGCGGGGCCAGCGCGTCTTCGTGGACTTCAACCAGGCGAACCGCGACCGGACGATGGCGGGGGCGTACAGCCCGCGTGCCCTGGCGCACGCGGCGGTGTCGACGCCGATCGCGTGGGAGGAAATCGACACCGCGGACCCGACGACGTTCACGATCTGCTCGGTGCCGGAGCGGCTCGCGGCGACGGGCGACCCGTGGGAGTCGATGGGGGAGGACCCGGGGTCGATCGCCCCGTTGCTGGCGTGGTGGGAGCGCGACCTGGAGAACGGCGAGGGCGAGCTGCCGTTCCCGCCGGACTTCCCGAAGATGCCGGGCGAACCGCCTCGCGTGCAGCCGAGCCGCGCGAAGAAGGCCTGAGCCGGAGGGCTACGCGGCGGCGGTCTCTTCGCCGACCAGCTTCGTCTCCGTCACCCGCGTGGTGTGGGTCGGCAGCGAGACGCTCGCCGTGTGCAGCCGCGTCAGTCGCGACCAGGTCGCGCGGTGCGCGTCGCTGATGCCGTCGATGATCATGTCCCGCTCCGTTCTCACTCCTGGCGGCCGCTCCGGGCCGCGAGGACGAAGTTACTAGTTCGGCTAACTACCTTCATCCTAGTGAGCGTCAAACGGACAGCACAAGCAATCAGTTGAGCACGTCTCGCAGATCGTAGGCGGCCGGGACCTCGAGTTGGTCGAACCCGCACGAGCGGGCCTCGCGGTCCGGGCGCCACCGTTCGAACTGCACCGTGTGCCGGAAGCGGTCGCCCTCCATCTGGTCGTAGCGGACCTCGAGCACGCGGTCCGGCGCGAGCCGGACGAACGACGTGTCGCGACCCGACGAGAACCGCGACCGTTCTCCGTCACCCGTGACGGGCCTCCCGTCCGCATCCCGGAGGACCACCGGGTCGAGCTCCTCGACCAACGCGACCCGTCGCTTGTCGGAGAAGGCGGAGACGCCGCCCACCTGCCGCAGCTCGCCGTCGTCGCCGTAGAGGCCGACCAGCAGGGAGCCGACGCCGGTCCCGCTCTTGTGGATGCGGTAGCCGATGGCGACCACGTCGGCGGTGCGGTGGTGCTTCACCTTGAGCATCGACCGCTTGCCCGGCTCGTACGGCTTCGCGCGGGGCTTCGCGACGACGCCGTCGAGCCCGGCCCCCTCGAACGTCGTGAGCCACTCGCGCGCGAGGTCGACGTCGAGCGTCGTCCGGGTGACGAAGAGCGGGTCGGCCAGGCCGTCGGCCAGCGACTCGAGCCGTTCCCGTCGGTCGTCGAACGGGCGGCCGGTCAGGTCTTCGCCGTCGAGCGACAGGACGTCGAACGCCACGAACTGCGCCGGGGTCTCCGCGCTGAGCTTCGCGATCCGCGAGGCCGCCGGGTGGATCCGCTGCGACAGCGCCTCCCAGTCGAGCTTCTCGGCACCGGGTTCGCCCGTGCGGAGCACCACCTCGCCGTCGAACACCACCGGGTGGTCGCGCCCGCCGAACTGCGCCCGGAACGCCTCGACGAGCTCGGGGAAGTAGCGGGTGAGCGGCTTCGCGCCCCGGCTGCCGATCTCGACGTCGTCGCCGTCGACGGTCACGATCCCGCGGAAGCCGTCCCACTTCGGCTCGTACCGCAGCCCGCCTTTCACGCTGTCCGGGTCCGGGACGTCCGCGACGGCCTTGGCGAGCATCGGTGCGATCTCCATGCGACCTGTCTACTCGTCACGACTCCGGGACCCCGCGGCGACCGCCTGGAGGCGCGGGTCACCCCGAGCAGGTCGTCGCGCCTCAGTAGGGTGGTGCGCGTGACGACCGTGCCACCGCCGGCAGCGCCGGCACCGGAACCAATCAGCCCCGTGCAGGCCGCCGCGCTCCGCGACGGCGTCCTGCCGCCCGTCGAGGAGGTCCGGCCCGGCATCTGGACCCTCGCCGTGCCCTTCCGCTTCGGCGTGCCCGACGCCACCCTCGTGTACGTGGTCGAGGGCGCCGACGGGTCGCTCGCCGTGATCGACCCCGGGTGGAGCGGCGACGGCTCGCTCGACGAGCTCCGCGACGGCCTGACGTCGATCGGGCGTCGCCTCGAGGACGTCTCGCTCGTCGCCGTGACGCACCTGCACGCCGACCACCTCGGCGCGGCGGCGGCGATCCGGAACGCCACGGGTGCCCGGGTCGCCATGCACCGGCTCGAGGTCGAGGCGCTCGGCCGCGAACGCGAGGACGCCGTCGCGAACGACGCCGAGATCGCGACGTGGGGCGTGCCGGCCGAGCTGCGGGCCGGCGTGGTCGAGTCCTGGGGGAGCGGGCGGCACATCGGCCTCGGTCGGCTCGTGCAGCCGTACGCGGACCTGCTGCTCGAGGACGGCGACGAACTGCCCGTCGCCGGGCGGTCGATCCGGGCGCTCTGGACGCCCGGGCACACCGCGGGACACCTGTGCTTCGTCGACGAGGCCGACGGGCTGCTCTTCACCGGCGACCACGTGCTGCCCCGGATCAACCCCGGGATCGGGCTCGGTGGGCTGACCACCACGAACCCGCTCGGGGACTACCTCGCGTCGCTCGAACTGCTCGCCGGCATGGACCACCTCGAGGTCTGCCCGGGCCACGAGTACCGGTTCCGGGGTGTCGTCTCGCGGGCGCAGACGCTCGCGCGGCACCGCGAGGAGCGGTCGCGACACGTCGCTGCGGCGCTCGACGCCCTGGACGGACCGACCCTGTTCGAGGTCGCGGCCCGCGTGCCGTTCAGCGGCGGGATCGAGACGATGACGGGGTTCCTGCTCGCGAGCGCCCTGACACAGACGGCGTACCACGCGGCGCTGCTCGGTCGTTCCGACGAGGTCCGCCCCGCCTGACCGGGCAGGGCGAGCGGTCAGGCGAGGGTGGACGCCAGGCGCTCCAGGGTCGTCTTCGCGTCGGCGAACTCGGCGTGGGCGTGCTCGGCGAGCGGTGCGAGGTCCGGCAGCCGGTCGGCGAGGGTCGCGCTCACCGTGATCGGGTAGACCTTCATGCCGAGTGCGGTGCCGAGGATGAGGTGCAGGACGGGCGACCCGTGGTCCCAGTCCTCCGTCGGGGTACCGGCGTCGTACGTGGCCCCGCGGCTCACGACCGTCACGACCGGGCGGCCGGCGAGGGGCTGCACGCCACCGGCCAGGACCCCGGGGACGTGGACGCGGTCGATCCAGGCCTTCAGCGTCGACGGCACGGTGTAGTTGTAGAGCGGCGATCCCACGACGACGACGTCGGCGGACAGGAGTTCGTCAATGACGTCCTGGCGGAGCGCCTCGGCCTCGGGCGCGACGGTCTCGTCGGCGGTCCGGTCCGCGGCTGCCCAGTGCAGGGCCGAGGTCTCGAGGTGGGGGAGCTGGTCGACGTGGAGGTCTCGGCGGACGACCGTGTACTCCGGGCCCCGTGCGCGCCAGGCGTCCGCGAAGGCGGCGGTGAGGGCGCGGGAGCGGGAGTGCGCGAGGTCGGCCGAGGAGTCGATGTGCAGCAGGGTGGGCATGCACCCAACGCTACCGATCCCCGACGGCCGGATGACGGGAACGGCCCCGCCGCGCCGTGACCGGTGGACCGGTGACGGGCGGGGCGGGGCCGAGGTGGGCCTCCCGTCAGCCACGCGGGCACGCGACTGACGGGAGACGTCGGGGGTCAGCGCTGGGCGCGACGGCGGCGCAGGCTGCGTGCGCCGATGAGGCCGACGCCGGCGAGGACGAGACCGAGGGCCCAGGGGAGGGCGCCCGTCGAGTCGGTGCCGGTGTAGGCGAGTCGGCCGGAGCCGACGTGGTGGGTCGCGACGACCGGCTTGGTCGGCACGATGGTCGAGACCGCGGTCGGACGCACGTCCACCGTGAAGACCGTGCTCGGCAGCGAGGCGCCGGACACCGTCAGGGTGTGCGTGGAGGCGTGCGGGAACGTGACGCTGACGAACCCGACGTCACCGAGGTCGGGGTCGGCCGCGACGACGTCCGTCGCGACGTCCGAGGTCACGGTCGGCGTGAAGAAGACCGGCTCGTCGGTCTCCTCGTCGAAGTCCGGGAAGACCTCGTTGCCGTAGCGGTCGACCTTCGCGCCGCCGACGGCGAGCGTGCCGCCCTGCTGCACGGTCACCTGGCCGCCCTTGACCGGCGCGGACTCGCCGAGGAGGTCCGCCGTGTACACGTCGCCGTTCGGGTGGATGATCCACGCGCTCGTCGTGGTGCCCGCGGTCAGGCCGTCCACGTCGAGCGAGGTGACCTCGATGCCGACGGGGTCGCCGGCCTCGATCGAGATGTGCCCGTACAGGTCGCTCGACACGGTGCCCGAGGGGCTGGTCGACGTCGCGGTGACGGTGAAGTCGTAGTACTGCTCGGCGTCGGTCAGCATGCCGGAGAGCACACCGGTCTTCGCGTCGAACTGCACGCCCTCGGGCGCCGTCGTCGTGTCGTCGCCCTCCTCGTCGAACCACGTGATCGAGAGCTCGGGTGCCGGCGTGCTGCTGGCACGGAAGGTGGACGAGAACGCCTCACCGGCCTTCGCGTCGATGGAGACGTCGCTGTCCTCATCAGCGAGCGGCTTGCCGTCCTCGTCCACGAAGACGGGGGCGATGGCGGTGTCCGTGACGGCGGTGGCCGTCTCGGGGACCCCCGCCACGGTGCCCGTGACCTCGACCGAGATCCGCTGCCCCGCGAGGGCCGCTGCGACCGTGTAGGTCTGGCGGGTCGACAGGACCTGACCGGCCTCGTCCGTCCACTCGTACTGCGGGGACGTCGGGTCGAAGCCCTCGTCGGTCGCGATGAGGCGCGAGCCGACGGTGAGGTCGCCCTCGATCGTGACGGTCTGCAGGGCGGCGCCGCGGATCTGCTTCGTGGGCTGGTCGTCCGACGTGGCCGGGGGCGTCACCGGGGTGGTGACCGGCGGGGTGGCGGGCTCGGTGGTCGAGCCGTCGCCGGGGCCGGTGGTGTCGGTGTCGCCGGGGGTGCCGTCGCCGGAGTTGCCGTTGCCGGGGGTGCCCGTGCCGGTCCCGGGGGTGCCGTCGTTGGAGTTGCCGGAGCCGGAGTTGCCGGTGCCGGCGTCGCCGGTGGCCGGGGTGTCGCTGCCCGTGCCGGAGCCGGCGGCGGGGTCGGTCGTGCCGGACCCGCTCGACGCGGTGCCGTCCGACGAGCCGTCGGCCGGAGCCCCGCCGACCGAGGTGTCGGTGGCGTTCGTCTGCGACGAGACGGGCGTCGTGAGCTCGGCGGCGGACGCCGAGGTCGCCGTCATGATGCCGAGACCGGTGCTGAGACCGATGAGTGCGATGGTGGTGCCGACGGCGCAGGCGCGTCGGGCGGCGGATGTGCTGCGGCGCACGTCTTCCCCCAGGTGTTCAGGTCCGGTCGGGTGCCGGATCGTAAGAATCCGCCGAGAGTTCTCGGACGTGATCGGATCGTACGGGTACGCGCGCGTGCAGCCGAGCGCGTCCGACCAAATGTGACCCGGCTTGGGGGTGGGCCGGCGTCCGCAGGTCACGGACCGGTCACGACCCGCACCGCCGGCGGTCACGGATCGGTCACGACCCGCACCGTCGCCTGCGATCGGTCACGACCGGCACCGTCGCCTCCGATCGGTCACGACCTGCACCGTTGCCCCGGCGGGAGGCGTGGCGGGCCGGCACCGTGCCTCCAGGCCCGAGGCGGGTCAGTCGCGGACGGCGGCCGCTGCGCGTTCGAGGGCGTCGCGGAGGGCGCGGACCGCCGGGGACGACGCGCCGGCCGCGCGGACCACCGTGAAGATCGTGCGCCGGGGGCGCTCCGGCAGGTCGACGAGCCGGCAGGTCGTGGTCCGCCCCGTCCACATCAGGTCGGGCATGAGGCTGACGGCGTTGCCGGACTCGACGAGGCGGATCTGGGTCTGCAGGTCGGCGGTCTCGTACCGGACGTCGGGCTCGAAGCCCCAGCGCCGGCACACCTGCTCGGCGAAGTGCCGCGAGGCCGTGCCCCGGGGCTCCATCACCCAGGGCAGGGCCTCGGCGTCGTCGATCGAGGTGACCGGTGCGAGGGCGGTGTCGACCGGCGGCAGCGCGAGCCGGACGGCGTCGGTGGTGAGGTCGGAGCGGTCGAGCCCGGGCAGGTGCGGTGCGGCGTGCGCCGGGTACTGCTCGGCGATGACCATGTCGAAGTCACGGGCCCAGGTCTCGTTGAGCGCGGTCTCCGGCTCCCGCTGCACCATCTCGATGCGGACGTCGGGGTGCTGCGTCGCCATGTCGTGCAGCGCGCTCGGCATGAGGGCGAGGGCAGCCGACTGGAACACCGCCACGCGCACACGGCCCTGGACGGTCGGCATCGTCGACTCCACCGCGGCCTGCGCCTGGTCGAGGACGTCGAGCACGTGGCCGGCGGCCTGCACGAGGACCTCGGCCTGCGGGGTGAGCTGCAGGCGCCGGCCGGCCTTGCGGAGGAGGGGGACGCCGGCCTCGCGTTCGAGGGCCGAGAGCTGCTGCGAGACGGCCGACGGGGTGAAGTTCACGGCCTCGGCGACGGCCGCGATCGTGCCGCGGATCGACAGCTCGCGGAGGAGGACCAGGCGGCGGACGTCGAGCATGACGGGGTCCCTCGATTCATCAGGAGAACTGAATGGTACCCGTCACGAACGGTTGCTTCCGCTACTGCTTCGGGGGCTCCACACTGAAGCCATGACGACGCTGCACGAGGCTGCTCCCACCGACCCCGGATCTGCTCATTCGGGCTCTGCTTCGGGGGCTGCTGCATCTGGGGCACCTTCCGCTTCGTCGGGGCCGGACGTGTTGGCGGACCAGTCCGTCGCGCTGGTGCGGCAGTGGCTGACCGACGCCGAGACCTACCCGGTCGACGGCTCGGCGAAGCAGCTCGCCGGGGTGCTCGCCGACCCCGCCGGTCTCGACTTCGCGGTCGGGTTCGTCGACGGCGTCGTCCGGCCGGAGGACCTCGGCGTCGCCGCGCGCAAGCTCCGGCAGATCGCGCCGAACGCGCCCGGCTTCCTGCCGGCGGCGCTCCGCGGGCTCGTCCGGCTCGGTGGCGGCATGGCCCCGCTGCTCCCCGGCGTCGTCGTGCCGATCGCGCGGCGGGTGCTCCGCGACATGGTCGGACACCTCATCGTCGACGCGACCGACGCCAAGCTCGGCCCGGCGATCGCGAAGATCAAGCGCGACGGCGTCCGGCTCAACGTCAACCTGCTCGGCGAGGCCGTGCTCGGCGAGAGCGAGGCCGCCCGCCGACTCGAGGGGACGCACGCGCTCCTCGCCCGCGACGACGTCGACTACGTGTCGATCAAGGTCTCCTCGACGGTCCACCCGCACTCCCCGTGGGCGTTCGACCACGCGGTCGAGGACATCATCGAGAAGCTCCGGCCGCTGTTCCGACGGGCCGCCGCGGCCACCCCGGCGAAGTTCATCAACCTCGACATGGAGGAGTACAAGGACCTCGACCTGACGATCGCGGTCTTCACGAAGCTCCTCGACGAGCCCGAGTTCCTGCAGCTCGAAGCCGGCATCGTCCTGCAGGCGTACCTGCCCGACGCGCTCGCCGCGATGGAGCAGCTGCAGGACTGGTCCGCCGCTCGCCGTGCCCGTGGCGGCGCCGGCATCAAGGTGCGCCTGGTGAAGGGCGCGAACCTGCCGATGGAGCAGGTCGAGGCCTCCGTGCACGGCTGGCCGCTCGCGACCTGGCACACCAAGCAGGACTCCGACACGAACTACAAGCGCGTGCTCGACTGGGCACTCACGCCGTCCCGCATCGAGAACGTCCGGGTGGGCGTCGCGGGGCACAACCTCTTCGACGTCGCGCACGCGTGGCTGCTCGCCGGTCAGCGCGGCGTCCGTGACGGCATCGAGTTCGAGATGCTGCTCGGCATGGCGCAGGGCCAGGCCGAGGCCGTCCGCAAGACCGTCGGGTCGCTGCTGCTGTACACGCCCGTGGTGCACCCCGGCGAGTTCGACGTCGCGATCGCCTACCTGATCCGCCGGCTGGAAGAGGGGGCATCGCAGGAGAACTTCATGTCCGCGGTGTTCTCGCTCGTGTCCTCGCCGACGCTGTTCGCGCGCGAGGAAGAGCGGTTCCGCTCCTCGCTGGCGCCGCTCGCGCTCCCCGGAGGGCTCGACGCCCCCGCATCCCACCGTGTGGCCGACCGCTACGCGGCCGTCGAGCGTCCGCGTGTGGGGCACTTCGAGAACACGCCTGACACCGACCCGTCGGTCGCCGCGTTCCGCGAGTGGGGCGCAGCCATCACCGGGCGGATCGCGTCCTCGACGCTGGGCACGAAGGCCGTCCAGGAGGCACGACTCACCTCCGCCGCCTCGCTCGACACGGCGCTCGGTCGTGTCCGGGCCGCCGGTGCCGTCTGGGGGACCTGGTCCGGTGGCGCCCGCGGCGCGGTGCTGCACGCCGTGGGCGACGCGCTCGAGGCGAACCGGGCCTCCCTCGTCGAGGTCATGGCCTCCGAGACCGGCAAGACCATCGACCAGGCCGACCCCGAGGTGTCCGAGGCGATCGACTTCGCGCACTTCTACGGGTCGCTCGCCGAGTCGCTCGACGACGTCGACGGTGCGTCGTTCACGCCCGCCGCGCTGACGCTCGTCGCGCCGCCGTGGAACTTCCCCGTCGCGATCCCGGCCGGGTCGACCCTCGCCGCACTCGCCGCCGGGTCCGCCGTCGTGCTGAAGCCCGCCCCGCCCGCCGAGCGTTCGGGAGCGGTGCTCGCGTCGATCATCGAGACGGCGCTCGACGCCCACGGCGCCCCCGCCGATGTGCTGGCGTTCGTGCAGGTGTCGGAGAACGACCTCGGTCAGCAGCTCATCGCGTCGCCGATGGTCGACCGGGTGATCCTCACCGGCGCGTACGAGACCGCCGAGCTCTTCCGCTCGTTCCGACCCGACCTGCCGCTGCTCGCCGAGACCTCGGGCAAGAACGCGGTCATCGTCACCCCGTCGGCCGACCTCGACCTCGCCGTGAAGGACGTCGTCGCGTCGGCCTTCGGGCACGCGGGCCAGAAGTGCTCGGCGGCGTCGCTCGTCGTGCTCGTCGGCTCCGTCGCGACCTCGCGGCGCTTCCGCTCGCAGCTCATCGACGCGGTGTCGTCGCTCACCGTCGGCTACCCGACGGACCCGACCACGCAGATGGGGCCAGTGATCGAGCCCGCTGCCGGCAAGCTCCTCGACGGCCTGACGAAGCTCGGCACGGGGGAGACCTGGGCGGTCAAGCCGGCGAAGCTCGACGACAGCGGCAAGCTCTGGAGCCCCGGTGTGCGTGACGGCGTCCGGCGCGGCTCGGCCTTCCACCGCACCGAGTACTTCGGCCCGATCCTCGGCATCATGACCGCGGCCACCCTCGACGAGGCGATCGCGATCGTCAACGAGGTCGACTACGGCCTGACCTCCGGCCTGCACTCCCTCGACCCGGCCGAGATCGGCACGTGGCTCTCCACGATCGAGGCGGGCAACCTCTACGTCAACCGCGGCATCACCGGCGCGATCGTCCGTCGCCAGCCGTTCGGCGGGTGGAAGAAGTCTGCCGTGGGCGCCGGGACGAAGGCCGGTGGGCTGAACTACCTGGTCGGACTCGGCTCGTGGTCGACGTCCGAGGCCACGGTGGGGTCCGCACCGTCCGCCCCGGTCTCCGCGTTCGTCCGCGCTGCCGGGATCACCTCGCCGGTGCTCGACCGTGCCGTCGCCTCCGACGAGCAGGCCTGGGCCTCGCTGTTCGGCACCGCCACCGACGTCTCGGCGCTGACGGCAGAGCGGAACATCGCGCGGTACCTGCCGTACCCGGGCGTGCACGTGCGGCTGGCGTCGACGTCCGACGACTCGGCTGCGGAGGGCGCCGTCGCCGATCTCGTCCGTGTCGTCGCCGCCTCGGTGCGTGCCGGCACGACGATCGACGTCTCGACCGCTGTGGCGCTGCCGGCCGCCGTGACGTCGGCCGTCCGTGCGCTGCCGAACGTCCGATCGCTCACGGCCGCTCAGTCCGACGACGCCTTCGCTGCGGCGGTGGCGAACGGGCCGTCCACGCGTGTGCGGCTCCTCGGCGGGGACGTGTCGGCGCTGTACTCGGCGATCGGTGGTCGTCCGGACGTCGCCGTGTACGGGGAGCCCGTGACCGAGGCCGGTCGGATCGAGCTGCTGCCGTTCCTCCGCGAGCAGGCGGTGTCGATCACGGCGCACCGCTTCGGGACGCCGAACCACCTCACGGACGACCTGATCTAGGCGCACTTCGTCGAACCACGGAACCGACGTCGAACCACGCTGTAGGGCTGGTTCGACGTCGGGTTCGTGGTTCCACGCGTGCCGCCTGTGGTCCCGCCGTGGTCTCGCCGTGGTCGCGCCGTGGACGCGGTGCGCGTGTCGTGCGCCTGTCCGGTCTCCGCGCCGGGCGAGGCTGCTCCGAGGTGATGGGGGTTGCCTCGGATTCGCGCCGCAACCACGGTGCGCCGCCGATTCCCCGTCGGGCCGACCCCTGAGGAGCTCCACCATGACCGAACCCTTCGCCCGTCCCACCGCCCTGGCCCACGTCCGCGTGACCGTCACGGACATCCACCGCAGCAAGGCGTTCTACCAGCAGCTCCTCGGCACGGACCCGGCGATCGACTTCAGCGACCAGGTCGACGAGCCCGGCGTGCGTGAGGACCGGGAGCGCTTCTACGGCGGCTCGGTGTTCCGGCTCGGCAACCAGGTCTTCGGCCTGCGCCCGGTCGCGCCCTCGGGGCAACGGTTCGACCCGGACACGGTCGGCCTCGACCACGTCAGCTTCGTGGTCGGCTCGGTCGACGAGTTGCACCAGGCCGCCGCTCGCCTCGACGCCGCCGGGGTCGAGCACGGCGAGGTCACCGACCTCGGCGATGCCGGCATGGTGATCCTGTCCGTGCAGGACCCGGACGACATCAACCTGGAGCTCGCCGCGCTCAAGGGGTGAAGGGCTGAAGGGCGTCTCCGCTCGGCGTATGCGCATCGTGTACGCCGTCGGTCGGGCGCTGGGGTTCGTCCTGACCACGATCGCGAAGGTCATCGGGACGTGGAACGGTGCGAAGCCCGCGGGGGATGACGCTGCCGTCCGGCTCAACCACCCCCGGCGCGAGGACTACCGCCCCTGAGTCCCGGGTGCGGTCCGTCCGGCGGCGCGCATCGCCTGTCGCGACGGCGCACAACTGAAGTCACCCCGAACCGCGGCGATGCGCGGCTCGGGGTGACTTTGGTTGTGCGGGGCGCGGGCGGGGGTCGTGCGTCGGCTTCGTGGTTCGGTGGGGCTACGGCGCGAGCGGCGCGGGTCAGTCGGCGGGGACGGCGGCGGGGGCCTGCATCGTCGCGGTCACGAGCTCGCGCAGGGACGCCGGCAGGGAGATCGGTCGGCGTGCACCCTCGCGGTCGATGATGACGTGCACGAACTCGCCCGTCGCGAGCAGCGCCCCGTCGGACTGCCGGAACAGGCCGAACTCCCACGACAGGCTCGTGTTCCCGAGGTGCTTCGAGCGCATCCCCACCTCGATGACGTCCGGCCACACGGCGGACTCGACGAACCGGCAGCTCGACGACACCAGCACGGCGATCCACTCCGACGTGAACGGGTCGAGCCCGGCTTCCTCGCGGAACCAGTACGTCGACGCGTTGTCCATCGCGCTGTAGTAGATCGTGTTGTTGACGTGTCCGAACATGTCGTTGTCGTTCCACCGCGTCTGGTAGGTCCGGCGGAACGGGTACTCGTCGATGGTCATCGGTCTCCGATCGATGGGGCGGCAGTGTCCACTGCGGTGACGGGGGAGCGTGCGGCATCGGTGGCGCGTGCGGGGTCGGGGTCTGGGCGGAGCACGTACTCGAACGCGGCTCGTGCCCGTTCGGGGTTCGGTGTCTCGCCGGAGATGAACTCCGCGTAGGTGAACGACTCGGAGATGCGGACGAGCAGCCGTGCGAGCTCCTCGCCCGACAGCGGGCCGGGATCGAACGTACCCGAGGACTGTTCGTGCTCGATGAGAGCGGTGACCCGACCGACGAAGCGGCTCTGCACGTCACTCTCCGTCGTGGTGAGGAGCCGCAGTGCCCGCGCGGGTTCCCGGGTGAGGAACGCGCGGAAGTACGGCGCTTCGATGAGGTCAGCGGTGAAGCGGTCGAGGACGTCCACGATGCGTGCGGCCCCGGAGGAGCCGGCGGCATCGGCAGCGCGGGCCGCGCCGTCGAGGGTCGGGACTGCGAGGGACCACAGGATCTCGGAGAGCAACCGGTCACGGTTGCCCACCCACCGGAACAGCGATGTGCGGTCCACGCCGAGCGAGGCAGCCAAGGCGCCCATGTCGATCCGCGAGCCGGCGATGAAGGTGTGGCGTGCCTCCCGGAACGCGCGCAGCGCAGAATCCGATGTGTACACGCGAGCCTCCCTTGCAACGTTTCCGAGAATGATGCATCGTGGACCTCATGTCAACGACGACGTCCACGACCGCGCTGCTCGAGTCCGACTTCTACCGTTTCCAGGAGGGGCTGACCGAGCAGGAGCGCGAGTCCCTCGGACGGCTGCGCACGTACCTCGAGTCCGAGGTGCGCCCGATCGCCGACGAGTACTGGGCGCGCGCCGAGTTCCCGATGCAGGTCATCACGCCGCTGTCGGAGCTCGGCATGTACGGACCGGGCGTCCCGCTCGTGCGGCAGTTCGAGAACTCGGCCGTGTACCGCGGGTGGGCGGCGCTCGAGCTCGGACGGGTCGACGCCAGTGTCGCGACGTTCATCGGTGTGCAGTCCGGCCTCGCGATGAACTCCATCGCCGTCGCGGGCAGCGAGGAGCAGCAGCAGGAGTGGCTGCCGCCGATGGCGCGTGGTGAGCTCATCGGTGCGTTCGGTCTGACCGAGCCGCTCTCCGGCAGCGACTCCGCCCGTGGACTCCGCACGACGGCTCGACGCGAGGGCGACGAGTGGGTGCTCGACGGCGAGAAGCGCTGGATCGGCAACGCCACCTTCGCGGACGTCGTCGTCATCTGGGCGAAGGACGTCGCGGACGACCAGGTGAAGGGCTTCCTCGTCACGACGGACACACCGGGTTTCACGGCGACGAAGATCGAGGACAAGATCGCGCTGCGCGGGGTGCAGAACGCTGACATCGTCATGCAGGGTGTCCGGGTGCCGGAGTCGCGTCGACTCCAGCACGCCGACTCGTTCCGGTCGACCGCCGAGGTGCTCCGCCTCACCCGCACCGAGGTCGCGTGGCAGGCGATCGGCATCGCCGTCGGCGCCTACGAGGCGGCACTCGACTACGCCCGCACCCGGATCCAGTTCGGCAAGCCGATCGCGGCGCACCAGCTCGTGCAGGACCGGCTCGTGCAGTCGCTCGCGAACATCACGGCGTCGATCGCGCTGTGCACCCAGGCGTCGGCGATGCAGGACGCCGGCACCGGAGGCGACGAGCACTCCGCGATGGCGAAGGCGTTCGCGACGGCGAAGATGCGTGAGACCGTCGCCTGGTGCCGCGAGGTGCAGGGTGGCAACGGCATCGTGCTCGACAAGGGCGTCGCGCGGTTCTTCGCGGACGCCGAGGCGATCTACTCGTACGAGGGCACCCGCGAGGTGAACACGCTCATCGTCGGGCGGGCGATCACGGGGCAGGCCGCGTTCGTCTGAGGGGGCAGGCGTGGCACGTCGCGGCAGGGATCGTCGACCCGGAACGACGACGCCGATGTCGTACGACGTCGACATTGTCGTTCCGGGTCGACGGACGCCCGACGGGCCCGACGCCCGGCGCAGCCTCTACCCCAGCAACTCCGGCCGCTTCCACTCCTCGCCGAGCACGTGCTGCGCCAGGAACGCGAACACCGTCTCGTACCAGACCACGGCGTGCTGCGGCTTCAGCACCCAGTGGTTCTCGTCCGGGAAGTACAGGAACCGGTGCGGCATGGTGCCGTCGGCCGCCGCGTGGTGCTCGGCCAGCTCGGACCAGAGCCGCAGACCCTCGCCGATCGGCACCCGGTAGTCCTTGTCGCCGTGGATCACGAGCATCGGTGCGGTGATGTCCGCGACGAACCGGTGCGGGTCGTTCTCGTGCAGCCCCTGCTCGTCGAAGATCGACTGCCAGTACTGCGACATGTCCGTGGTGCCGTTGAACTGGTCGAGTGCCCAGAGGCTGGCGTGCGTGACCACGGCGCGGAACCGGTCGGTGTGCCCGGCGACCCAGTTCGACATGTACCCGCCGAACGACCCGCCCATCGCGGCCGTCCGGGTCTCGTCGATGTCCGCCCGCTCGACCACGGCGTCGGTGATCGACAACAGGTCGGTGTAGGGCGCCTGCCCCCAGGCGTTCCACCCGCGGTTGATGAAGTCCAGCCCGTACCCGGTGGACAGCGCGGGGTCCGGCAGCAGCACGGCGTACCCGCGGGCCGCGGCGAGCTGCGGGTTCCAGCGCCACGACCACTGGTTCCACGAGTTGAGCGGTCCGCCGTGGATCCAGAGGAGCAGCGGGTGCGGCCCCTCGCCGTCGGGCAGGACGAGCCAGCCTCGAACACGGGAGCCGTCCGCGGCCGTGGCCGAGACCTCTTCGAGGCGACCGGGGACCTCCGGCAGGGCAGCCGGCGTGGCGAGCGGGGTCACCGCGCCGTCCGTCGCGATGCGGACTGGGTGCAGCGGGGCCTGCCAGGAGGCACGGAGCGCCACGACCGCGCCCGTCTCCTCCGCCACGCGCAGGCTCGAGTACGCCCAGTCGTCGTGGGTCAGCTGCTCGACGGCGCCGCCGTCGACGGGGATGCTGAAGACCGGTGCCCGGCCGTCCTGGTCGGCCGTCGCGAGGATCGCGCCGTCGCCGTGGGCGAACACGAGCTCGTTCGGCCAGCGGTCCCAGTCGGTCGCGATGCGGCGCGCACCGGACACCGAGGTGCCGTCGAGGTCGGCGACCCAGATCTCCTGCTGCGTCGCGCCCTGCGGCGTGAACCGCGGCGTCCGGATCCACGCGAGCGTGCGCCCGTCGTGGCTCAGGGTGGGCGTCTCGTGGTCGACGGCGTCGTCGCTGAACAGCACCGTGCCCTGGCCGCTCGCGACGTCGAAGGCGACGATCGTCGAGCGCGCACCACGGGCCTCCTGGACGGCGACCGTCGCGACGACCACCGAGCCATCGGGGGCGACCGCGCCGGAGACGTGCTCGAGGGAGCGCGCCGGTGCCGGCGTGAGGTCGACGGGCGCGGGGAGGTGCGCCGGGTAGGCGGGCTTCGTGTCGCCGTCGGGGCCGTCGTCGGAGAGCGCGGGCGTCGTGTCGGCCTCGCGCAGGGTGGCGAGGTCCAGCGTCAGGACGTGGGTCTCGTCGGGGCCGAGGTCGTGGTCCCAGTAGCGGACGGGGTAGGTCTCGTGCAGGATCGCCTGCACCTTCCGGTCCTTGCGGCGGCCGCGGAGTTCGGCGTCGGCAGTGACCACGCCGGTGCGGTCGGTGCCGGCGCCGGGCAGGAGCGCGGCGGTCACGGCGACCGTGTCCGCCGCGGTCGCGGTGCCGAGCACGCCGCCGATGCCACCCGTGAACCGCGTGACCGGACGGGCCTCGCCGCCGGCCGCGGGCAGGACCCAGAGCTGCGGCGCGTCGGTGTCCTCGTCGCCCTCGCCGTCGGGGCGTCCGGAGACGAAGAGCAGGTCGCCGTGGCGCGTGAACGAGACGCCGCCTTCGCCCTTGACCGACCGGGTCAGACGGACGGGCGTCCCGTTGTCGGTGCCGGGCACGGCCCAGATCGACCGGCGGTACCCGGTGCCGTCGGCGTCGAGCACGCTGACCGTCAGGGCGACGCGGGAGCCGTCCGGGCTGACGGCGATGCCGTCGACCCGGGGCAGGGCGGTGAACTGGTCGAGATCGGAGAACGGCGTCGTCATGCCCCCACGCTATCGGCGCGCCCGGACACCGGGACCGTCACGCCCGGTCCTGTGGACAACTCCCGCAACGAACACGCCAGACAGGCGTGCCCGCGCAAACGCACGCGCACGCACGCGCACCCGTACGCACGCATGCATGCGCACCCGCGCGCACGCCCGCGCACGCGCACGCTCACGCCCAGAACGCAGCGATCCCCTCGGCGACCGCGCGGCCCTGGGTGTGCCCGGCCTCCGCCGACGGCGCCTGGGTCGCGAGCGACAGCGAGTTCGCGCCGAACGCCTGCTGCGCGGTGCTGTCCGCCACGACGACCTCGACCGAGCTGCCGCCCGCCCGCAGCCCCTCGACCGCGATGTCCAGCCACGGTCCGAGCGGCGACGGCCCCTCCGGTCCGCAGGCGATCACGAGGACGCGCTCGTACCCGGCGGCCACGTCGGAGTTCGTCGCGGAGCGCAGGCCGCCGTCGTAGTACGGCCGCCCTTCGAGCCCGACGGGCGACCACACGAGCGGCACCGAGCAGCTCGCCGCCACGGCACGGGCGAGCGGCACACCGTCGGCAGCCGTGAGGACCCGGAACGTGCCGTCGGTCGCGTCGATCGTGGTCAGGGCGAGCGGCTTCCCGGGCCACTCCGTCGACGGCAGGGTCTCGGTGAACGTCGCCACGCGCTCGTCGTCGGTCTGGCCCGTGGTGGTCTGCTGCGCGAGGAGCCCGAGTCGCGCACGGGCGTCCTGCTCGGAGGTCGCCCCCTCGAGCACGGCCCCGATGCGCTGCTGGAAGTCCTCGCCGTCGATCGCGACGGGCTCCTCGTAGGTGGTCGGGACGGGCGCGTGCTGCTGGTCGTACGCCTGCTGCACGCCGCCGTGGCGGACGAACGTGCCGACGACGCTGCCGGCGCTGGTGCCGACCACCAGATCGGCGGCGTCGAGGTCGACCCCGGCCTCCTGGAGCGCGGTGAGCACCCCGAGTTCCCAGGCGATGCCGGCGACGCCGCCACCTCCGAGGACGAGTGCTCTGGTTCCGGGCGCGGGCGTGGAGACGTCGGTCATGCGTCCTGCTTACCAGGCTGCGGTGACGCCGTGGTGGCGACCGGCGTCGGCCTGGAGGCGCGTGGCGGCGCCGCCACGCGCCTCCAGGCCGACGGTCGGAACGTCCCATCGCGCTCGCGATGGGAGGTCGAATCGCGCATAGGAGGTCGGAACTTCCGACCTCCTATGCGCGGAACGACGTCCTTCGCGCGGAACGACCTCCTACGCGCGGAACGACCTTCTTCGCGCGGGAGCGGGGCGTCAGACGCTGGCGGTGGAGCGGATCCAGGCCGCGCTCTGGGCGAGGACGGCGTAGTTCGAGCCGGCGTGCGTGTTCGCTCCCGGGTCGGCGACGTCACCCGTCGAGCAGACGCCGACGACCTTGCCGCCCACCACGAGCGGGCCACCGGAGTCGCCGTGGTTCGACGCTCCCGACACCCCGGTGACGTGCTGGGCGACCCCGCCGTACGCGTCCGTCGACCCGCCCGTCAGGCTCACGCTCGCCTGGTACAGCCCCGTGGTCGGGACGCTGTCCGCGCGGTTGCCGTAGCCCATGATCGTGCCCGTACCGGAGGAACGCGGGGCGTACCCGAGGTCGAGCTGCGCGTACGAGGCGAGGGTCTTCGGCGTGCGGAGGTGCACGAGCGCGATGTCGCCGGACGGTGCGGAGTACAGGCGGTCCGCGGCGGTCGCGGCACCCCGGTTCGTGGTGCTGTTCGAGTGGTACACGTTCATCGCGGTGGTGCCGTCGACGCAGTGCTCGGCGGTGAGCACCCACGACGCGTTGAGCTGCTCGCCGGTGCACCCGTACGTGCCGGTGCCGCCCTGCTGGAAGACGAGCTGCACCTCCCACGGGGTGTTCGGCGCCTGCTCGCCGCCGATGACCTGCGGCGAGGCGGTGGCGGCGTTCGCGGTGGTGGCGCCGAGGGCACCGCCGAGCAGGGTGAGGGCTGCCGTCGCGGTGAAGGCGAGGGCCTTGAGGTTCTGTCGCTGCTTCATGGACAGATCGTGCGCGCCCCCTGTTCGGGGGGCAAGTCGGCGTTGCGGAGGACAACAGACGTCACCCTGTGGACAACTCCGTCCTCGTCGGTGGCAGCCCCTACCGTCGAGGCATGGGGCAGCAACAGGAACGACGCCGGACACGTGCCGGGCGCATCGGCGCGGTGGTGTGGCCGATCGTGGTGGCCGCTGCGCCCACCGCGGCGTTCCAGCTGCCGAACCTCGTCGCGACCTCGGCGGTGCGGGTGTCGCTCGTCGTGTTCGGGCTCGTCGTCCTCGTCGCCGCGGTGCTCGTGCAGATCGCGCGCGCTCGCCGTGCCGAGGCGTCACGGACCGCTGCAGAGGACGACTCCGCGGCGGTCGAGCTCGAGCAGGGGACCGCGATCCGGTACGCGTTCGGCCAGCTCGCCACCCGGCTCGTCCGGTTCACCGAACTCCGGCGACGTGACCGGCGGAGCGAACTGCCGGCGTTCGCGGACCGGGTCGCGGTGGCCCTCGCCTTCTACCTGCTCCCCAAGGTCCCCGACGTCCGCGCCAACGTGTACCAGCTCTCGGCGGACCTGCACGCGCTCGAACCGATCGGTCACGGCGGAGCGGGCGACACCGCCGGGGTCTTCCGCGCGGGCACGCCGTACGGCGACCGCAACCTCGACTGGGTGCTCGTCGGCGGTGCACCCAGGATCGTCGGCGACCGTGCGGCGGACGTCGACGTCGACCAGGACCTGCCGGGCTTCGAGCCTCGGTACCGGTCGTACGTCTCCGTCGTCATCCGGTCGCACGAGTACTCGTTCGGCATGCTCACCGTCGACTCCCCGGCTCCCGATGCGTTCACCGATCTCGACGCGAAGAACGTGGCCGTCGTCGCGGCGTTCATGGCGGTCGCGTTCTCCCTCACCTACGCGTCCCCGGAACGGGACCGCGACTCTCGGAAAGGCCCGTGATGCTCACACGATTTGTCGGACGCTCGACGTACGATCCCCCCATGACCATCGTGACCCCCGAACCGAGGCCCTTCGGACGTTCACGGGTGTACACCCCGAACTGGACCGACGACACCACCGACGCCGACTACGAAGACCTCGACGTCATCGCTGCCAACCTCGAGCGCGAGCTCGTCGAGGCACGCGTGCGCGTCGCCGAACGGATCGCGGCCCGCCAGCGTCGCTGACCTGGCCACCGTCCGCCCGCGCTACCCGGCGGGAGCGACGTCGATGAGCACCTTGCCCACGGCGTCGCCCTCGACGGCGTCGTGCGCGGCAGCGGTGTCCTCGAGCCCGAACCGCACGAGCGGCAACCCGGCGTCCTCGCCCACCGGCAGGGCGCCGTCGCGCAGTGCCGCGGTGACGTCCTCGGCGGCGGCGGAGAGCGCCTGGTCGCCGATCGTGTACAGCAGCAGGAACTGGTAGCGCGCGTTCACGCTCATGTTCGGGCGGATCGGCAGCGTCGCGTCGTCCCCGCCGTTGTTCGCGTAGATCGAGACGACGCCGTGGTTCGCCAGCACGTCCGCGACGAGCCCGGCGTTCTGCGGGATCGACACCTCGACGACGATGTCGACGCCGTCCGGGGCGATCTCGCGGATGCGTGCCGCGGCGTCCTCCGACCGGTAGTTCACCGTGTGGTGCGCGCCCGCGGCCGTCGCCAGGGCGGCCTTCTCGTCGGAGCTGATCGTCGTGGTCACGGTCGCGCCCGCCCAGCGTGCGAGCTGGATCGCGGCGTGCCCGACGGCTCCGGCGCCGCCGGCGACCAGGACCTGCTTGCCGGCGAGGGCCCCGGGGGAGAGCCGCGCGGGGCCGTCCTCGTGGGTGGTGAGGGCGCGGTGCGCGGTCATCGCCGGCACGCCGAGCGAGGCGCCGACGTCGAAGCTCGTCCCGTCCGGCAGTGGCACGGCGCGGGCGGCCGGCACGACGGTGTACTCCTGCGCGGTGCCCGTGGGGCGGCTCGCGGCGGCCATGAAGAGCCAGACGTGGTCGCCGACGGCGAGTCCGTCGACGCCGTCGCCGAGCGCGTCGACCACGCCGGCACCGTCCTGGTTCGGGGTGATCTCCGGGAACGGCAGCCCGTCACCGTACGTGCCGCCCGCTCGGGCCTTCCAGTCCGTGGGGTTCACGCCGGAGACGACGACGCGGACGCGGACCTCTCCGGGGCCGGGCTCCGGCACGTCGCGGTCGACGAGTTCGAGGACGGACGAGTCACCGGGCGTTGTGTAGACGACTGATCGCATGTCCCCAGGCAACCACGCGGCCCCACCACGGATTCCGGCCGGTGCTCAGCGTGCGTCGTACTCCCCGCGTGAGACCGCGACCTCGTCCATGTGGGAGGTCGCCCAGTCCTCGAGCGGCTCGAGCACGGCACGGAGCGAACGGCCCCGGTCGGTGAGCTCGTACTCGACGTGCGGCGGGATCTCGGGGAACACCGTGCGGGTGACGAGTCCGTCGCGCTCGAGCGCCCGCAGCGTCTGCGTGAGCATCTTCTGCGAGACGCCCTGCACGCGGTGCGCGATCGCCGAGTAGCGTGCCGGACCGTCGGCGAGGGTGCCGATCGTCAGGACGCTCCACCGGTCGCCGATGCGGTCGAGCAGTTGGCGTGAGGGGCACTCCGCGGCGTAGGGGCTGTACTCGAGCGCTGACATGGATCCTCCGTTACGCACTGTGAGGTGCCTACTTACTCAAAGAGAGTAACGCTTGTACGGTGAGTGTCAACGTTCCACGAAAGGAAGCTCCATGACCAACATCGTCGTCTTCGGTGGCACCGGCTACGCCGGCTCCGCCATCACCCGCGAGGCCCTCTCCCGCGGCATCACCGTCACCGCCGTCGCCCGCGACACGTCGAAGCTCGACGCTGCCGAGGGCCTCACCCTCGCGCAGGGCGACGCGTTCGACGCCGACTTCGTCGCCGACGTCACGAAGGGCGCCGACGTCATCGTCGTGGCCCTGCACGCGGTGCAGGCGGACGGCAGCGAGCTCAAGGACAAGTTCCAGCACTTCGTCGACGCGGCCGCTGCAGCCGGCGCGCGACTCGGCATCGTCGGTGGCGCGGGGTCGCTCCTCGTCGCCGAGGGCGGCCCGCACCTGTTCGACACCGAGGGCTTCCCGGACGCCTTCAAGGGCGAGGCGAAGAGCCACGCGCAGATCCTCGAGGCCCTGCGCGCGAGCGGCACCGACGTCGACTGGTTCTACGTGAGCCCGGCGGCGGCCTTCGGCGGCTACAACCCCGGCGAGCGTCGCGGCACCTACCGCACGACCGACGAGGTCCTGCTCACCGACGCCGACGGCAACTCGGACATCTCCGGCGAGGACTTCGCGCTCGCCTTCGTCGACGAGATCATCACCCCGGCGCACCACCAGGCGCGCTTCGGCGTCGCCTACTGAGGCTCGCCGGCGACGGCCGCACAACCACAGTCACCCGGAACTGCGCAAGCGCGCGGCTCCGGGTGACTTTGGTTGTGCGGGGCGCGGCGGACGCGGTGGGCGCGACCGGCGGGCGGACTGGAGGCGCGGTGCGGGCCCGCCACGTGCCTCCAGGCCGTCAGCGGTGCCCGACGATCGACGGCACCGGCATGTGGTGCCGCATCCGCACCGCCAGGTGCAGCCCGCCGCGGCGGGCGAGCACGAGGCCGACCACGGCCGCCGCAGCCGCGGGCACGCCTCCCGCGACGACCATGCCGACGTGGGCCCCGAAGTGGTCGACGACCTGGCCCATGAGGGGCCCGCCGATCGCCTGCCCGCCGAGCAGCACCAGGACGTAGAGCGACATCACGCGACCGCGGATCGCCACGTTCGACGACAGCTGCACGAGCGAGTTCGACGCGGTCTGGAAGAGCAGCTGCGACATCCCGACGGCGACGAGCGCGACGGTGAACGGGGCGATCGCGGGGATCGAGCCGGAGACCACGAGCAGGATCCCCGTCCAGAACACCCCGCCGACGATGGTGCGGAGCCGGACGGTCGCACGTCGGGTGGAGAGCAGCGCGCCGACGAGGGCGCCGATCGCGACGGCGGAGTTGAACACGCCGTACCCGCCCGCGCCGACGTCGTACACCTGTGACGCGAAGGCGGACAGCAGCACCGGCATCGTCAGCGCGAACACCGAGAAGAACGCCACGAGGATCACCGGCACGATGATGGTCGGCTTCCGGACGGCGTACCGGAGGCCCTCGACGAGCTGGCCCTTGCCGCGCGGGGCCGGGGGAGTGCGGTGCAGCTCGGACACCTTCAGGAAGCCGAGCGTCACGACGACGGCGACGCAGGCGATCGCGTTCACCCCGAACGACCAGCCCGCTCCGACCGCGACGAGCAGAGCGCCGGAGAGCGCCGGGCCGATCATGCCGCCGAGCTGGAACACCGACGAGTTGACGCTGATCGCGTTCCGCAGGTGCTCGTGGCCGACGATCTCGGTGACGAACACCTGGCGCGCCGGGTTGTCGATCACGGTCACCATGCCGACCACGAAGGCGATCGCCCAGATGTGCCACGCCTGCACCACCCCGGCGAGGGTGAGGACCGCGAGCAGCGCCGACAGCACCGCGAACGACCCCTGCGTGATCATCATCAGCGCGCGCTTCGAGAAGCGGTCGACGATCACCCCGCCGAAGAGCCCGAACAGCAGCATCGGCGCGAACTGGCACGCGACCGTGATGCCGACCTGCGCGACCGACCCGGTCAGCTGCAGGACGAGCCAGTCCTGGGCGATGCGCTGCATCCACCCGGCGGTCATGGCGACGAGGTTCGTGGCGGTGAAGAGCCGGAAGTTCGGCACCGACAGAGCGATGAGGGTGTGTCGCCACGGCGGTCGGGTGGCCTGGATCGGGAGCGGTTCGGTGGGCGGGGGGAGGGTCGTCGATGACGCGCTCACGGTGGGGGATCTCCGGACGTCGGCTGCGGAAGTGGTACCCCAACGAAACTACGTGACAACGAGTCATTCGATACCCCTATGGTGGCTATCAGTCCATTGCGAAGTCGAATGACGCGGGACCGCCGCGAACGACGGGACCCCGTGAACGACGGGACCCCGAGAACGAACGGAGCGCACCGTGCTCGACCCCGTCCTGCTGCAGACCTTCCTCGCGGTCGCCGAGACCGGCAGCTTCACGCAGGCCGGGGCGCGCCTCGGCATCAGCCAGCCGACCGTGTCCCAGCACGTGCGGCGCCTCGAGACCGCGGTCTCGCGCACCCTCGTCGCGCGGGACACCCGGGGCGTGGCGCTCACGGACAACGGCGACGCGATGGCCGGCTTCGCGCGGACGATCCTCGCGGCGCACGCCACCGCCGACGCGTACTTCTCCGGCGCCGCCACCCGCGGTCGGCTCCGGTTCGGCGCGGCCGACGACCTCGCCATCACCCAGCTGCCGCGGATCCTCCGGGACTTCCGGCGGCTGCACCCCCAGGTGAACCTCGAGCTGACCGTGAACCAGTCGTCACCGCTCCTCCGCCGCGTGCACGCCGGGCAGCTCGACCTCGTGTTCATCAAGCAGACCGCGGGGGAGTCCGCCGAGGGCACCCGCGTCGCGACCGACCAGATGGTGTGGATGGCGCAGGACGGCATCTCGCTCGAGCCCGGCGAGCCTGTGCCCCTCATCGCGTACCAGGCGCCGAGCATCAGCCGGCAGATGGCGATCGACGCACTCGAGGCCGCCGGCCGCACCTGGCGCATCACCTGCAACACGCGCGACGTCAACGGGGTGCTCGCGGCCGTGCGGGCGGGGATCGGCGTCGCGGTGTTCCCGCACTCGCTCATCCCGGCCGACCTGGTGAAGGTGTCGCAACGGCTCGCGCTGCCCGACCTGCCGGCCGTCGACTACGTCCTCATCGCGAACCCGACGGTGCAGCGGGAACCGATCGACGCCCTCACGAACGCGATCCTGTCGCGCGGGGTCGTCCGCGCGGTCTGAGCGCGCTACGGCACGAGCGTCGGCGTCGCGCCCGTCCCCGTGAGGTCCGGCAGCGTCACGCCCGCCATCGGCAGCAGCGCCGCGGCGACCGCCCACAGCAGCCCGAGCGTGCCGACCCCGCCGAGCACCGCACCGAGCAGCGCGATCGGCCGCTGCCACGTGGTCGCCGGGTTCCGCAGCGTCACGATCGACAGCAGGAGCGCGATCGCGCCGAGCGCCACACCGACGCCGTGCACGGTCGCCGGAGCGGTGAACCACCACGCCGCGAGTCCGAGCGTCACGAGACCGGCGACGGCACCGAGGAGCGCTCCCGGCGTCGCACCGACGGCCGGCCGACGCGCAGGGGCACCGGTCTCGCCCGGTGCGTCGCTCCGGTCGGCGCGGTTCCGGTCGGTGTCGTCGGCCTGGAGGCGCGGCTCGCCTCCGTCGGACCTGCTCACCCGGGTGGCCGGTGCGGTCGCGGTCGAGGTGGTCGGCCCGGTCGCGGAGGCTCCGGGCGCGCGGGTGGCGCCGGTCGTGATCGGCGTCGTGGCGGGGAGGGCGGTGCGTGCCTCCGCGGCGGTGCTCGGGGTCGGCGGCGCGATGACGGCGTCGAAGGACCGCGTCGGCTCGGAGACGGGCGCCGGCGTGGTCGCCGCGGGGCGGTGGTGCGCGAAGCGGGCGGGGGTGCGGTAGCCGATGGGGCCGACCTGCTCCGGTTCCGTGCCCTCCACGACGACGTGCTCGAGTCCGGGGACCGAGAAGCGGGGCTGCCCGACGACGGGGACCGCGGGGTACGTGCGGGCCAGCGGGGCGGCGTCGATCGGCGAGACCGGGGCCGGTGCGGCGAGTGCACGGTCGAACGGCACGGTGTGCACGGACGGCGAGGTCGGGGCCGGCGGCAGGAGCGCCTCCTGCGGCGGGTAGTCCGGCACGACGAGGCCCTCCGCGACGAGGCCGTGCCCGACGGATGCGTGCTCGACGCCACCGCGCTCGATGGAACCGTGCGCGACGGAGCCCGTACCGGGTGCCGGGGCGGACTGCGGTGCCGGGAACGCGGTCTCGGAGCCGGCCGTCTCCGGAGCCGGGGCCGACGCGGCGGGGGTGGGGCGTGCCTCCAGGCCGGGGTCCGACGAGCGGTCCGCAGCGGACGCGGCTGAGCGGTCCTCGGGGGGAGCCGTGACCCAGGCGGGGACCGCGCGACGCGGTCGTTCCTCGTCAGGCAGGCGATGCGATGCCACTCCGGCACTCCCTCCGTAGGCTGATCCATCGTCAGTTCTAACGGCAACCGGTGCGCACGGCGCAGCCCCAGTTCCGGGGTCGCCGGTACGGTCGGAGCATGACCGGAATCGAACACCGTCCGCTCGGGCCCTCTGGGCTCGTCGTCTCCACCGTCGGCATCGGCTGCAACAACTTCGGCCGACCCGGAACGCTGACCGAGTCGCAGGAGGGCACGGACGCCGTGGTCAACGCTGCCCTCGACGCCGGCGTCACCCTCTTCGACACCGCCGACGTCTATGGCGGGCGGCCGGGCCTGTCCGAGGAGATGCTCGGCAAGTCGATCGCCGGCCGCCGCGACGAGGTCGTCCTCGCCACGAAGTTCGGGCTCGACATGCAGGGCGTCAACGGGCCGGACTGGGGCGTCCGCGGCTCGCGGCGGTACGTGCGGCTCGCCGTCGAGTCCTCGCTCAAGCGCCTCGGCACCGACTGGATCGACCTGTACCAGATGCACCGACCGGACGACGTGACCTCGATCGAGGAGACGCTGTCCGTGCTCGACGACCTCGTCCGCGAGGGCAAGATCCGCTACATCGGGCACTCGAACTTCGCCGGGTGGCAGATCGCCGAGGCCGAGCTCACCGCCTCGATCGCCGGCACGACGGCGTTCGTGTCCGCGCAGAACGAGTACAGCCCGCTCGCCCGCAGCGTCGAGGACGAGGTCCTGCCGGCCGTGCGCGCCTACGCCCTCGGGTTCCTGCCGTACTTCCCGCTCTACAACGGGCTGCTCACCGGCAAGTACACGCAGTCCGGCGGGGGACCGTCCGACGGGCGACTGACGAAGGCGAAGCCGCAGCTGCTGGCGGACGCGCCGTGGGCGATCGTCGAGGAGTTCCAGCGGTTCTGCGACGACCGCGGCGTCACGATGCTGCAGGCGACCTTCGCGTGGTTGCTGGCGCAGCCCGGGCTGTCGAGCGTCATCGCGGGTGCGACGAAGCCCGAGCAGATCGTGCAGAACGTCGAGGCCGGCACGGCGTGGACGCCGTCAGAAGATGACCTCGCCGAGCTGACGGTGATCTTCGACGGGGCGTGAGCGGGCCGGCGGTCGGTGCGGCGCGTTCGGGGCGGGGCCCGGCGCGGGCGGGGCGGCGGTCGGCGCGGCGCGTGCGGGGCGCGACGCGGGCGGGGCGCGGCCACGCACGGGGCGCGGCCACGCGCGGGGCGGGGCCTACGCGCGGGTGCGCTCCGCCTGGGTCAGCGCGGTGCGCAGCTCGTCGGCGGTCAGGCGCGGGCCGTACCCGGGGGTGTCGCGCTGGATGCGCCAGCCCTCGGCGAGGGGCCCGGCGTCGACCACGTCGAAGCCGAACGCGTCGATGAGGTCCGTCACGACGCGCTTCGCCTCGGCGTCGTCGCCCGCGACCACGAGGGCACGGCGGTCCGGGGTGCCGGCCGGGGTGGCGTGGCCGGTGAGGTCCGCGGCGCCGATGTGGTTGAACGCCTTCACGACCCGGGCACCGACGAGGCGGTCCTGCAGCAACTCCGCCGTCGTGGTGGTCTCGTCGTCGAGCGCGGCGATGTGGCCGTCGCGTTCGGAGTAGTAGTTGTTGGTGTCGATGACGACCTTGCCGACGAGGGGCTCGACGGGGATCGTCTCGATGGCGGCGAGCGGGGTCGTCACGACGACGATCTCCCCGGCGGCCGCCGCCTCGCCACGCGTTGCCGCACGAGCGGGCGTGCCGGTGCTGCCGGTGCTGCCGGTGCTGCCGGTGCTGCCGGTGCTGCCGCCGAGCGTGTTGAGCTCGTCGACCAGCTCGGTGAGCGTCTCCGGCCCGCGTGAGTTGGCGATCACCACCTGGTGACCGTGCTGCACCGCGAGCCGTGCGAGCTGGGATCCGATGTTGCCTGCGCCGATGATGCCGATGGTCGTCATGGTGTGCTGCAACGCGATGGTGCAGAACGCATTCCCGAGCGGCACGAGGCCGCCCGGCGGTGCATGATGGCGGCATGGACCACGAGTTCCGCGACGAAGCCGACCAGGACCGCTACGCCATGTACGTCGGCGGCGAACTCGTCAGCGTCCTCGACTACCGGGTGAACGGCGACGCGATCGCGTTCCCGCACACCTACACGGTCCCGAAGCACCGCGGGCACGGCTACGCCGCCGAGCTCGTCGACTTCGCCGTCGCCGACGTCGAGGCCAACTCCACCAAGCGCGTCGTCCCGATGTGCTGGTTCGTCGGCAAGTGGTTCGACGAACACCCCGAGAAGTCCGACCTGCTCGTCCGCAGCGCTGCGGACTGAGCCCCTCCCGGAAGGCGCCGACGATGCCGTCGATCACCCCGTTCCTCTGGTACGACGACCAGGCCGAACACGCGGCCGAGCACTACGTCTCGCTGTTCCCCGACAGCCGGATCGACAGTGTCGCCAAGGCCCCTGACGGGCAGACCCTCGTCGTCGAGTTCACGCTGCTCGGCCGTGGGTACCGCGCGATGAACGGTGGGCCCGGTCACGAGCACTCCGACGCCGTGTCGTTCCAGGTCGACGTCGACACGCAGGACGAGCTGGACCGCATCTGGGACGCGCTCCTCGCCGACGGTGGCCGACCGAGCATGTGCGGCTGGTTGTTCGACCGCTGGGGAGTGGCGTGGCAGGTCACCCCGTCGATGATGGGCGAACTGATGACCGGCTCGGGTGACCCCGAGGCGAACGCGCGCGTCTTCCAGGCGATGCTGCAGATGTCGAAGCTCGACATCCCCGCGCTCCAGGCCGCGGCGGCGGGTCGCTGATCGGAGCAACACCGTACCCGCCGGTATGGTTGCGGGACCGATCCGCCGGCCGGTGCCGGCGCTGACAGGCTGGAGTCACCCGATGAGCGAGCCGAAGCCCGATGTCCGCAACAGCGACATCGGGCGCGCCTACACGGAACTCGCGCGCATCACCCGTCGAGCGAGCATCCGGGCGCGTGGTTCCGAGTCGATCCTGAGCGTCGTGGACCAGTCCCTCGTCGACTTCGTCGTGCTGCACCGCGGCTGCATGGCGATCGACATCGCCCGGTACCTGCGCCTCAACCGGTCGACCATCTCGCGGCAGCTGTCCGGGCTGCTCGCCGCCGGGCTGATCCGGACGACCGACGGGGGCTCCGGCAACGCGAAGCCGCTCGAGGCCACCGACGCCGGCCGCGCCGCCCTGGAACGGTCCGTGCAACTGCACCGCGACGCCCTCGACGAGCGGCTCGCCAGCTGGTCGGACGACGACATCGCGCTGCTCGCCGGCCTGCTGGAACGGCTCGGGGCAGCGGACGAGGCCGGCCTGCCGATGCCGCAGCGCACCGAGTGAGCACCGCGTTCGTCCTGCTCTCGGACACCCACCTGCCGAAGCGAGCGAAGGACCTGCCGCCCGGACTGTGGTCGGACATCGACGCCGCCGACCTCGTGGTGCACGCCGGCGACTGGGTGGACCTCGCCACGCTCGACGCCGTCGCGGGCCGTTCGCGCCGGTTCGAGGGCGTCCGCGGCAACAACGACGGCCCCGAGTTCGACGACCGTCTGCCGCTCGTCGCCCGCTTCGCCGTCGAGGGGCTCCGCGTCGCGCTCGTCCACGAGACCGGCGCCTCGACCGGCCGCGAACGCCGGATGGACGCGGAGTACCCGGACACCGACGTCCTGGTCTTCGGCCACTCGCACATCCCGTGGGACACCGTCGCGCCCTCGGGCCTGCGTCTGCTCAACCCGGGCTCGCCGACCGATCGCCGCCGCCAGCCCGACCACACCTGGATGCGCGGCACCGTCGACGGCACCGACCTGTCCGTCGAACTCGTCCGGCTCTCACCGCGCTGACACCCGCACGGTGCGCACCGTGCGGGCGTGCGGGCGCGAGCCGGATTTCGGGGTCAGCGACAGTTCACGGGTCCACGAGCGCGAGAAGTGTCGCTCAGGCCGAAAACTCGGCTCCCTGCGGCGCGGCCGCCGCCGTCGGCATCCGGAAGAACGCGAGCTCCCACTCAGCCGACCGGCGGAACGCGCGCGTCATCCGCCCGCGCTCCTCGGGGTCCGCCGCCGCCGCGAGCCGCTCGACCTCCGCGGTCGCGGCAGCCGAGGCCTCCGCGAACCCGGCATCCCCGTACGCCCCGATCCAGTCCGCGAACGGGTGCCCCGCCGGCGCGGCGCCGAGCTGCGTCCCGACCCAGGCGTAGACCCGGAAGCACGGCAGCACCGCCGCCGCCAGGACCCCCGGCGACCCGGACGCCGCGGACGACTGCAGGTGGGCGAGGTACCCCGCGCACGTCGGGTGCACGGGGTCGTCGGCGTGCGAACCGGCCAGGCGGCGGTGGTGCAGGTCGCGGGCCTCGTCGGCGCAGCCTTCGGCGGAGGCCGCCCAGAACGCCGCCGCGGCACCGGTCGACCACGCGGCCAGGGTGGACAGGTGCCGCTCGTACGCCCGGAGGTAGTGCACGTCCTGGGCGAGGTACATCGCGAACACGGCGGGGTCGAGCGTGCCGTCCCGCAGCCCGACCAGGAACGCGCAGTCGATCGTCGCGCGCAGCACACCGGCGACGTCGTCCCACCACCGGTCGGTCCACGACGGTGTCGGCAGTGCGTCGCGGATCGCCGCGCCGTGGTCGATCGGCCCGTTGCCCGTCCCGACCCGGAGTGCGTCGGCACCCTCGAGCGCGCGGGTCAGCCACGCCTTCGCACCGCCGATCGCGAGCTCCCAGTCACCGTCGCGGGCCATCCGGGTCGCGATCGCGCTCGACAGCGAGCAGCCCGTGCCGTGCGTGTTCGCCGTCGCGATCCGCCGCGCCGTGAAGGTGCGCACGACGCCGTCCGCCGACACGAGCACGTCCTCCGAGGTGTCCCCGTCGTCGTGCCCGCCCTTGGCCAGCACGAGCACGTCCCACGTCCGCGCCACCAGGACCGCGGCGTCGAGCGCAGCACCGCCGCCCGACACGATGCCAGCCAACCCCGCGACGCCACCCGGCCCCGCCGCGCCGGCCAGCCCCGCGCCGCCTGCCAGCCCCGCGAGCACCTCCAACTCCGGACGGTTCGGCGTCACGAGGTCGGCGAGCCGGAACAGCTCCGCCGTCGCCGCCGCGGCGTCCTCGTCGAGCAACCGGTCGCCACTCGTCGCCACCATCACCGGGTCCACGACGACCACGGGCGGCCGGTGCACCCGCAGCCAGTCCGTCACGCCCCGGACGACCGGAGCGGTCCCGAGCATCCCGATCTTCACCGCGTCGATCGTCACGTCGTCCGACACCGCGTCGAGCTGCTCCCGCAGGAACGCCACGTCCGGCACGTGCACCGACCGGACCCCGTGCGTGTTCTGCGCGACGAGCGCCGTCACGACCCCCATCCCGTACCCGTCGTGCGCGGCGATCGACTTGAGGTCGGCCTGCAGCCCGGCACCACCCGTCGGGTCCGTCCCCGCGATGCTGAGCACACGGGGGACCTGCGTCGCGCTCATGCGTCCGCCCCGTGGCCGGTGTCCACTGCCTGGAGGCGCGGATCACCCGGGTCGGACCGGCCCGGCTCCGGCAGGTGGTCGGCCCATGCGGCGACGTACGCGGCAGCGGCGGCACCGGGGTCCGCGGCGGCGCAGATGCCGGACACCACCGCGACGCCCGCGGCACCGGCAGCGCGGAGCGGCAGGACGTCGTCGAGCGTCACACCGCCGATCGCGACGCACGGCACCCCGGTGCTGCGGGCGGTCCGCGCGAGCCGGGCGAACCCGTCGTGCCCGAGCGCCGGCGGGTGGTCGGGCTTCGTCGAGGTCGGGTGCACGACGCCGACGCCGAGCAGGTCGACGGTCCCACGGGGGAGTCGGGCGACGGCCGCGAGGTGCTCCGGCGTGTTCGCGGTGAGTCCGACGTGGGCCTCCGGCCCGAGGAGCGCCCGCGCGGCCTCGACCGGCACGTCCGACTGCCCGAGGTGGACCCCGGCGACCCGGTGCCCGGCGCGCCGCGCGGCGAGGGCGACGTCGAGCCGGTCGTCGACCACCACGAGGGCACGGTCGCCCACGGTGTCGGCCACCGCCGAGGTCAGCGCGAGCAGGTCCCGCGCCGAGGCGTCCTTGTCGCGCACCTGCACGATCCGGACGCCGGCGTGCACCGCGGCCCGGACCACCCCGAGGACACCGACACCGTGCCGGTCGCAGAGCACGCCGTCGGTCACGAGGTAGACCCCGACGTCGGTCATGCCGCACGCTCCTCGGTGATGCGCGCCTCGCGGACGACGTCCTCGGGCGACAGCGACGCGAGCCGGTCGAGGAACAGGGGCTGGAACGTGCCCGGGCCGCCGGCGTCACGAGCGGCCAGCTCCGCGGCGATCGTGTGCACGGCGGTCCCGGTCACCGCGGCGGCGAGCGGGTCGTCCGGACACACCGACGAGCAGGCCGCGATCACCGCGCCGAGCGCGCAGCCGCCGCCGGTGATCCGGGTGAGGAGCTCCGTGCCGTTCGCGACCCGGACCGGCACACCGGGGGTGCCCACGGCCCTGGAGCCGACCACGAGGTCGACCGGACCCGACACGGCCACCGCTGCCACGTGCCTCCCGGCCGGGTCGAGACCGGACACGGCGGCCACCGCAGCGTCACGGGCGTCCTCCGTGCCCACGGTGCTGTCGACGCCGCGACCACCGGCGGACGCACCGAGCACGGCGAGTACCTCGGAGGCGTTGCCGCGGAGCACCGTCGGCCCGAGCGCCAGCAGGTCGCGGGCCAGCGCGGTCCGGACCGGCAACGATCCGACCGCCACCGGGTCGAGGACCCACGGGATGCCCGCGTCGACCGCGGCCGCGGCGGCCTCGAGGGACGCGGCGCGCGGCTCGGCGTGCGGGGTGCCGGTGTTCACCAGCAGGGCGTCGGCGACCCGGGCGAAGGGCCCGGCCTCGGTGACGACGTCGACCATCGCGGCCGAGGCGCCGAGCGCGAGCAGCACGTTCGCGGTGACGTTCTGCACCACCGTGTTCGTGATGCAGTGCACCAGGGGGCCACGGGTCCGGACGGCCTCGAGGAGCGTGGCCGTGCGGTCGGCCCAGTCAGGGTCGGGCACCGTCGGCCTTCCGGCGGCAGGCACCGGCGGCCTTCCGGAGGCGGGCGGTACGGGCGCAGCAGTGTTCATGGACGATCCCTTCGCGAGTACGAGCTCGAGCAGGTTCGACGGGTGTGATCTCAGCCGCTGGTTGCGGCACCCCGTGTCTCGAGCGACACCGTACACGACGTCCGGTGACCACTCCGAGGCCCGTCGTGGGTCCCGTGTGGAAAGCTTGCGGTGTGCCAGACTCCACGCCTCCCGGGCCGCCTCCCGGCCCCCGCGACCCCGGCGACGCCTGGGCGGTCGGCCCCGACGGCACCAAGGCCTGGGGACGCTTCGGCGCCGCCGGACTGCTCGTCGACGACGGCTCCGGACGTGTACTCCTGCAGCACCGCGTCGAGTGGAGCCACCACGGCGGCACGTGGGGGATCCCCGGGGGCGCCCGCCACCTGGGCGAGGACGCGGTGACGGGCGCACTCCGCGAGTCCGCGGAAGAAGCGGGGGTGCCCGACGACGGCGTCGACCTGCGCCACACGGCCGTGCTCGACCTCGGCTTCTGGACGTACACGACGGTGGTGGGGCGGGCCTCCCGGCCGTTCGAACCGGTCATCGCCGACCGCGAGAGCCTCGAGCTCGCCTGGGTCCCCGTCGATGACGTCGACGACCTGCCCCTGCACCCCGGGTTCGGGGCGTCGTGGCCGGCACTGCGCGCCCGGATCACGACCACGCCGCACGTCGTCGTCGACGCCGCGAACGTGGTCGGCAGCGTGCCGGACGGCTGGTGGAAGGACCGGGCGGGTGCGGCGACGCGGCTGCTCGGGCGGGTGACGGCGCTCGCCGAGGTGGGGGTGCCGGCGGCGGAGCTCGAGCTGCCGTTCGACCGGTGGTGGCCGCGGTGGACGGTGGTGCTCGAGGGCGAGGCGCGGGCGGCGGCTGCTGCTCCCGACGCGGAGTCCGGGCGGATCGACGTCGTGCGGGCGCCGGGTTCGGGTGACGACGCGATCGTCGAGGCCGCACGGGCAGCGGTCGAGGCCGGCGACGCACCCGTCGTCGTCGTGACGGCCGACCGTGAGCTCCGGGCGCGGGTCGAGGCGCTCGGCGCTACCGTGCGCGGCCCGGGCTGGCTCCGCGACCAGCTCTAGGCGCCCGCACCGCGCACCGCGCACCGCGCACCGCGCACCGCGCCCCGCGCCCCGCGCCTCGCCCCGCGCACCGCGCACCGCGCACCGCGCACCGCGCTACGCCGGGATGTGCCGCCGCGACGACACCGCGATCACGAGCCACGACAGCACCCCGAGGCCGACGACCACCCACAGCACGAGCGGCACCGCGACGACGTTCGCGATCGCCGCGATGACCGCCGGCGCCAGGAACCCGGCGTAGGCGACGGCGTAGAACACCCCGGTCAGCCCGGCCAGGTCGCGCGGCCCGGCGATCCGCTGCACCTCGAGCAGCGACGACACCAGCGCGATCCCGATGCCGAGTCCGATCACCACGTTCGCGACCAGGCCGATCGCCACGGACTGCAGCTGGATCGCGACGACCACCACGGCGATGCCGACGGTCATGAGCGCGACGGCGGTCAGGATGCCGCGCGCCGACAGCAGGGAGTGCACCCGCGCGGCGAGGGGTTGCACGGCGCTGGACACCCCGAGGGCGACCACGGTCGTGGCGGTCGCGAACACGAGCCCCCACGTCCCGGTGGCACCGGCGAGCTTCGTCGGCAGGTACCCGTAGCCGATCGCCGCCGAGCCGAAGATCCACGGCGCCGCGACGAGCACCACGCGCGTGAACCGTCGGTGCCCGGCACTCGGCACGGCGAGCTGGCGCCACCAGGGCCCCGGCAGCCCGCCGGCCCGGTTCGTCTCCGGCGTCCGCCACACGACGACGGCGAAGGGGACCGCGACGCAGATGTGCACGAGGAACGGCAGCACCTCGGGGATCGGACCCCACTGCGCGATGAGCCCGGCGACGAGGGCGCCCGACGCCGACCCGAGGGTGAACGCGAGCGAGGCCCGACGTGCGCCGGACCCGGCGTCGGCGGACGGGTCGAACCGTCCCTGCGAGAGCTCCTTCACCCAGCTGTTGCCGACCGCCATCGCGATGCCGACCGTGATCCCGGAGAACAGCCGTCCGGCCATCAGGAACCCGGCGCCGAGCGGGCCGAACGCGAGCAGCCCGCTCCCGACGACCGCCGAGGCGATGCCCACGAGCATGAGCGGCCGGCGTCCGTGCCGGTCCGACAGCGACCCGGCGACGAGGAGCGCCGGCGCGAGGCCGAGCACGTACACGCCGAGGAAGACGGTGACGAGGAACGACGAGTAGTGCGCCCGCTCCTCGTACATCAGGAGGAGCGGCGAGAACTGGTTGCCGCCCCACGAGCTGACGAACACCGCGCCCCAGACCGCCACCCACGGCAGGACGCGGACGTTCGGGACGGCGATCGAGTCGGTCCCCGCGCTCACAGGGCGCCCCGGTGCGACGCGACGTGGGCGCTGAGCACCTCGGCGTAGCGGGCGGCGTCCCCGGCCTCGAGTGCGGCGGCGAGGGCGCGGTGGTCCTCGAGCGACGCCTGGAGCTGTGACGGCTGCAGCCGCATGAGGTGGTGCCGCAGCCGCTGCTGCCGGTCCCGCAGGGTGCGCGCGAACATGACGGCGATCGCGTTCCGCGACGCGCCGATGACGGCTCCGTGGAACTCCGCGTCCACCTCGACGAACCGGTCGACGTCACCGGTCGCGACCGCCTGTTCCTGCTCCACGAGCATGGCCTGGAGGCTCGGGGTGACGTCCGCCACGCGGCCGTCGGTCACGACGCGGGTCGCCGCCGTCGACTCGATCGCCTCCCGCATCTCGAGCACGTCCGCCGCCTCGTTCGGGGACATCGGCCGGACCACGGCACCCTTCCGGGACTCGAGGGTGAGCAGGTCCTCGGCGGCGAGGCGCAGGAACGCCTCGTGCACGGGTGTCCTGGAAACGCCGATCTCCTGACTGAGGGCGTTCTCGCTGATGGCGGAACCGCCGGGCAGGTCGCCGCGGATGATCGCGCGCTTGACGTGCTCGTAGGCCCGGTCGGAGGCGGCCTGACTGGTGACGGGGATGCTCACGATCAGTGATCCTACGCCTTGCATGCAACGGTGCATGCGGATGCGACACGCGGTGTTGCTGAAGACAACCGGGACACCGACGGCCGTCCGCGGATACGCTGGACCACCACGTCAACGGAGACGTGGACGACAGGAGGACCCGATGGAGCGGATCACCAGGGCCGACGATCGTGTGCACCGCCCGGCCGGGCCGTGGACACCGACCGTGCACCGGCTGCTCGCCCACCTGCACGAACAGGGGTTCGTCGCGGCTCCCGAACCGATCGAGCACGGCGACACCCTCGAGACGGTGTCCTTCGTGCCCGGCACCGCGGGGGAGTACCCGTGGACCAGCGACGTCGCCAGCGAGGCCGCCCTCGTCACGACCGCACGACTGCTCCGGCACTACCACGACGCCGCCGCGACCTTCCCGCGCGACCCGTCCCGCGACGTCTGGTCCCAGGCGGACCGGCTGCCCGTCGAGACGATCGTGCACGGCGACTTCGCCCCGTACAACTGCGTGTACGACGGCATCGCCGCGGTCGGGCTCATCGACTTCGACACCGCCCACCCCGGGCCGCGGGTGTGGGACGTCGCGAGTGCCGTGTACCGGTTCGCCCCGTTCACGACCGGCGTCGTCGAGGGGTCGACCGCGCCGTCGCTCGACGAACGACTCGACCGTGCGGCGGAGTTCTGCCGTGCCTACGAGCTCGACGCCCGGTCGCGGGCGGTCCTCGCCGAGACGATCACCGGCTCGCTCGTCGCGCTGGTGACGACCATCGAGACCGAGGCGGCGGCGGGCAACCCCAAGTTCGTCAGCGACCTCGCGCACGGGCACGCCGACCTGTACCGGGCCGACGTCGAGTACATCGAGGAGCACGCCGGCGAGATCACCGCCGCCGTCGCCTGACGGTGGTGCCGGGCATGCTGGTGCCATGACGACGCCGGCGCAGCTCCGCACGATGCGCCTCGCCGCGCAGGGGATCGCGGTGCCCGGGGCCGGGCCGACCGCCGCCGTCGAGCGGATGACCGCGGTGCAGGGGCAGGACCTCGGGCAGGTGCTCTGGGCGATCGGGGTCCGTGCGCCCGGAGCGACGCGCGACGACGTCCGCGCCGCGTTCGACCGGGGCGAGCTGGTCCGGTCGTGGCCGATGCGCGGGACCCTGCACGCGATGCGCCCCGACGACCTCCGGCTCCTGCTCTCCCTGACCGCCGAACGAACCCTGCGGACCATCGCCCGGCGTGCGGCGGAGCTCGGCATCGACGACGCGCTCCTCGGGCGCGCACGAGACACCACCGTCGCCGCACTGTCCGGCGGTCGGTCCCTCGTCCGCGACGAGCTGTTCGAGGCCTACCGTGCCGCCGGCATCGACCCCGCGGCCGGACGCGGCTACCACCTGCTGCTGCAGCTCTCGCAAGAGGGCCTCGTGGCGTGGGGCCCCACCGCCCGCGTCGGGCAGGGACTCGTCCTGCTCGACGAGTGGGCACCGCCCGCGTCATCGGTGCCCGACCGTGACGAAGCCCTCCGCCGCGTGCTCGTCGGGTACCTGCGAGGTCGTGGTCCGGCGACCGTCGCCGACGCGGCCTCGTGGACGAAGCTGCCGCTCGGCGAACTCCGGCGTGCCCGGGCCGCTGCCGGCGACGTCGTCGAGGACCTGGGCGACGGCCTCCTCACCCTCGCCGACCGGGCGCCGAGCGGGGGTGTCCCGTCGGGGCACCTCCTGCCCGGGTTCGACGAGTACCTGCTCGGGTACGCCGACCGTTCGGCGCAGCTCGACCCCCGGCACGCCGACCGCGTGGTGCCCGGCGGCAACGGGATGTTCCTGCCGATGGCCGTGGTCCGCGGGCGGGTCGTCGGCACCTGGAACCGCACCGAGCGCTCCCGCGACGTCCGGGTCACGGTGACGCCGTTCGAACCGCTCGACCCCGCGTCGCTCCGCGCACTCGAGGCAGCGGCCGCCCGCTACGGTGCGTTCCTGGCGACCCCCGTCGCCTTCGAGGTGACCTGAGCGGTCCGCGAGCCGACCCGCGCAGGCCGCACCGCGCCTCCAGGCCCGCAATGAGCCCGCACTGAGCCCGCAGGCAGCACCCAGCCGCCACGCGGCGGACTCCGACGCTGCCTCGGGTAATGTCGCAGGGCCATGACCGACAGCCCGGCCGACGCCACCCCGTACGAAGTCCTCGGCGTCCGCGCGACCGCCGACGACGACGAGCTCCGCCGCGCGTACCGCCGGGCCGCCCGCGAGTCCCACCCGGACCTCGGCGGCGACGCCCGCCGGTTCCGTCAGGTGCAGATCGCGTGGGAGCGCATCGGCACGCCTGCCGCGCGCCGCGCCTACGACGCCGGATCGCGCGGCTCCTCCGGGCAGGGCGCGTCCGGCCCGACGGGGTCCTCAGCCTGGAGGCCCGACTCCGGTCGCGACGCCTACGCACCCCCGGCGGCGCGTCGCGATTCACGGCCCCGGGCCCGGTCCCACGGACATCCCGGCGGTCGGTCGCGCGAGGTCTTCCTGCAGGCCGAGCGTGAGTGGGTCGGCCTGGGCGACCCGATCGAGGACCCGTACGACCCCACGCTCATCCGGTCGGCGCCGCGGCACATCCGGCGGCTGCTCGCCGAGGCCCTCGCGGAGGAGGCGACCGCGTCGATCATCGCCGAGATGGGCATCGGCGTGACGGTCTGGCACGACCTCGACGCCGGGGCCGAGGGCAAGCTCGACCACGCCGTCCTCACGCCGAGCGGGCTCTGGGCCGTCGAGTCCATCGACTGGGGAGCCCCGGTCCGCGTCGAGCACGGCGAGATCGCGGGGGAGACCCTCGCACCGGGGGAACGCCCGGTGAAGGAACTCGTCCGCGCGGCCCGTGCGGTGCAGAAGCAGACCCGCGTGAAGTTCACCGGGCGACTGCTGGTCGTGCCCGACTCCGCGGTGGACGAGGACGTGCAGGTCGTCGGTTCGCCCCGCAAACCCACGGCGCTCGTCGTGCGGCGGAGTGCGCTCGGCCAGGTGCTGAACGGCGTGTGGTCGCCGGAGGGCTCGGTCGACGTGTTCGAGCTCCGCGACCGGCTGCAGCAGACCGTCCGCTTCGTCTGATGCCCGACCGCGTCGTGGGTCAGTAGCCGCGGAGCTTCTCGAGGTCGCGGCGCTCCCGCTTGCTCGGACGTCCGGCGCCACGCTCACGCATCGGGACGAAGCCGGCTTCTTCCTTGGGGAGTCGCGGCGGCGTCCGGTCCTCGAAGTGCTTCGCGGCCTCGGGCGCGCTCGTCCGCTTGAGGATGATCCCGGTCACGACGACGATCCGGTCGAACCCGTTCTGGCGGACCCGGACCTCGTCGCCGGGGCCGATCGGTTGCGCGGGCTTCGCGCGCTCCCCGTTCACCCGGACGTGACCGGCCTTGCACGCGGCGGTCGCGGCGGAGCGGGTCTTCGTGATCCGCACCGCCCAGATCCAGCTGTCCACGCGTGCCTTGGCCATCCCCTCACTCTAGGCGTGCGTCCTACGCTGGGGGTGTGACGGAGAGCGGGCAGGACGCGATCGCCCGGGCACACGCCCTCGGGGTGCTGCGCGATGCGGTGATCGGGGACCGGGTCGTCGTCCGGGCGCACCACGGCGGGGGAGCGCGGGACGCCCTCGGGGTCCTCGTCGCCCGCACCGCCGACGCCGTCGTGATCGACACCCGCCGGGGTGCCGTCGAGGTCGCCCTCGCCGACGTCGTCGCCGCGAAGCCCGTCCCGCCTCCGCCCGCGCCGCGCTCCCGCCGCGCCCCCTGATCCCGAGCAGCCCGCACTCGCACCGTGCGACGCACCCAGCCCCCAGCCCCCAGCACCCAGCACCCAGCACCCAGCACCCCGCACCCCGCACCCCGCACCCGCCAACCCGCGCGGCCCCGGCGAGCCGCACCCGGCCGCGGGCGACCCCCGACGTAGCCTCGTGCCATGGCCGTCCCCGCTCCGCTCGGCACCGAGGACCGCACCGCCCGCCTCACCCTCCGCCGCCCCGACGCGTGGCGTCGCGAGGACTCGGCCCAGGCGGACCTGCGCGTCACCGGCGACGACGTCGTGCTCACCGTCCGCTCCCGTCCCAGCGACCGGACGATCGCCGAGGAGCACACCAGCCTGCTCGAGCGGCTGCCCGGGTCCGTCGACGGACTCCGGCTCATCGGGAGCGACCCCTGGACCACCACCGGAGCCCCGGCGCGCCTGGTCGAGTACGTCCGCCCCGACGAGGACGGCGACGTCGCGGGAGCGCACCTCCTCTTCGTCACCGGTCGGCACCGCGTGGACCTCACCATCGAGCGGCCCCTCGCCCGCATGCTCGCCACCGACGACCTCGTGTTCGCCCTGCTCGACACCGTCCGCGCCACCGAACCGGCGCCGTCACGGGTGCAGCGGGACCTCGAGGCCCTGCCGCACCCGGCACCCGCCCCCGCCGTCGACGGCGTGCGCGTCAGCCCGCAGGCGCTCCGCACCCTCCGCAGCCTCGCCGGCCGCCGCTGGAACCCGACGCTGCTGCGGACGCCCGCCGGCCGCGAACTCATCGAGGTCGGCCTGGTCGGCCGCCTCGGGACGCTCCCCGAGTCCACCCAGACGCTCCTCGAGCCCTGGGACGGCGATGCCCAGCCGGTCACCCTGGAACAGCGGCTGCCCGACGGGCGCACCACGCGCCTCCAGGCCTGGTCGGAGACCGTCGTGGACGGGACGGACGAGGCGGACGCGGTGGTCACCGGGCTGTCGGCCGAGCGTGTGGTCGCGGTGCTGGCCGGGAGGCTCGGCATCGGCCCGGCATGGACCTTCCCGTTCCGCACGGGGTCGCTCCGGGCGGACCTGCTCGGCCGGAGGACCGGCGGAGCGGAGAGCGCTCCTGACCTGCCGGCCGCGATCGCGGAGGCCGATCCGCGGCTCGCCCGGTTCTGGGCCGCGCCGTGGACGGTGTCGTCGCTCCGGCGGCCGGGCAAGCCGAACCCGATCGTGGTCGTGCACGCCGAGGGGCAGGGGTTCGCGCGCGTCGGACGCACGGAAGCCGGGGAGACCGCCTTCACGACGGACTCCCCGGCCAACGTCTACCGGTCCTTGGTGCGCGCGCTGCTGGGCTGACTGCGTTCTCGACACTGTGCCCGCTGGGCCAACGTCTACCGGTCGCTGGTGCGAGCGCTGCTGGACTGAACCGACGCTCGCGTGGTCGTTACGCGGCGGGGCCGGCGGTGAGCGTCACCGTCACGGTCTTCGCGGCACCGGTGCTGTCGGTGTAGCCGACCGTCACCTTGTCACCGACCGAGTGCGACTGGATCGCCGAGGTCAGCGCGTCCGAGCTCGCCACCGCGGTGCCGTCGATGCTCGTGATCGTGTCGCCCGCGACGAGACCGGCGCTCGCAGCGCCCGACCCCTCGACCGTGCCGGCCACGGCGACGCCGCCCGTCGACGCCGTACCGCTGACCTCGACCCCGAGGAACGCCGGCAGTCCGAGGGTGATCGTCGACGAGGACTCGCCCGCGAGGATCTTGTCCGCGATGCTCTTCGCCGTGGTGATCGGGATCGCGTAGCCGGTGACGTCCGCCGACCCGGAGGACGCCGCGGTCGCCATGCCGACGACCTCGCCCTCGCTGTCGAGGACCGGCCCGCCGGAGTCGCCCGACACGATGTCCGCCGCGATCTCGATGAGCCCGGTCAGGGACTCCGTACCGGTGCCGGACTCGCTCTGCACCTGGATGTCCTGGTCGGTCGCGGTCACCGAACCCTCGGCCGCGACGAGGTTGCCGGTGCCCTCCGCGTTGCCGACGTCGGTCACGGTGTCGCCGGTGCTCGGCTCACCGTCGTCGTCGAGCGTCACGGTGGAGAGCCCGGACGCGCCCTCGAGCTTCAGGACCGCGACGTCGTTCGTGGCGTCCGACCCGACGACGTCGGCCTTGTACTCCTTGCCGGTGGTCTCGTCGGTGACGGTGATGCTCGTCGCGCCCTGGATCACGTGGTTGTTCGTCAGGATCGTGCCGTCGGAGGTCAGGACCATGCCGGTGCCCGCCGCCTGCGACGACTCGTCGTAGTTGAGGACCGTGTTGATCGTGACGACGCCCTTCTTCTGCGCCGCCGTGGCCGCGGTCGCCGCCGACTCGGTGCTCGTCCCGGTGCCGCTGTCGGTGCCGCTGCTGCCGCTGCCGCTGCCGTCACCCGGGACGGTGAAGCCGTTCGTGCCGCTGCCGTCCGTGCCCGAGCCGGAGTCCGGCAGGGTCGTGGAGCCCTGCGACTGGCTCGACGTCGTGGTGGTGTGCTGCGAGGAGAGGCCGAGCGCGGTCCCGCCGGCGGCACCGACGATCGCGAGGGCCGCGATGCCGGAGCCGATCACGAGCCCGAGCCGACGCGGACGCTTCCGGCCGTGGTCCGCCGTCGCCGCGCTCTGCGCCCAGCCGTACTGCGGGGTGCGCAGGGTCGCGCCCGGCAGCTCCGGGCTGCCGATCCGGAACGGACCACGGCCGTCCGGCGCGTAGGCGTAGGGACCGGAGCCGTCCGGCGCGTAGAGGTAGGGGCCGCTGCCGTCGAACGCGTACGCGGAGCGCAGCGTCGACGGGTCGACGTGGGCGGCGCCGTGCTCGGCGGGGGATCCGGCTCCGGCGGCGGGGTTCGGGGTCTCGTTCATCGGTGCTCTCCGGTCGTCCTCGACGACCCGGTCGGGTGTCGATGGGTACGAGTACAAGCCCGCTTCCCATGACGGACCTATGAACGAACCCTGTGGCCGCTCCGGGCTTGCTCGGGGGTCGCCGAACGGGGTGAACCGTTAGGGTTGCCTTACTTCCCATGCGTTCCCCGTCGCCCACGCCCCCCGCGCCCAGCTCCGTGTCCCGCCTCGTCGGGGCGACCGTGCTGGCGGTGGTCGTCCTCGCCGTGGCGGTCGCGCTCTCCGTGGCCTTCGGCTCGCGCCCGATCCCGCTCGGCACCGTGCTCGACACCGTCCTGCACCCCGGGCGGAACGACGAGATCGGCCTCATCGTCCTCGGCAACCGGGTCCCGCGCACGATCGTCGGGCTCCTCGCCGGGTCGGCCCTCGGCGTCGCCGGCGCGGTCATGCAGGGCGTCACCCGGAACCCCCTCGCCGACCCCAGCATCCTCGGCATCAACTCCGGAGCAGCCCTCGCCGTCGTCGCCGGGATCGCACTGTTCGGCGTGAGCGGCACCGCCGCCTACCTGCCCTTCGCGTTCGTGGGGGCCGCACTCGCCGCGCTCCTCGTCTACGGCATCGCCGCCGTCGCACGCCGCGGGCTCTCACCGGTTGGCCTCGCCCTCGCGGGCGCCGTGGTCGCCGCCGCGCTGTCGTCCATCACCACCGCGGTGCTCGTCACCAGCCAGAGCCTGCTCGACCAGCTCCGGTTCTGGCAGGTCGGCGCACTCGCCGGGAAGGACCTCGGGACCGCAGGGGTGATCGCGGTGCCGGTCCTCGTCGGACTGGTCATCGCGTTCGGCCTCGGGCGGTCGCTGAACACCCTGGCGCTCGGCGACGAGCTCGCCGCCTCGCTCGGCCAGCGGGTCGTGCTGGTCCGCGCCGTCGGGGGACTCGTCACCGTGCTGCTCGCCGGATCGGCCGTCGCCGCCGCCGGGCCGATCGCGTTCATCGGACTCGCCGTGCCGCACGCCGTCCGCCGGCTGAGCGGGCCGGACCACCGCTGGACGATCCTGCTCTCCGCGGTCGTCGCGCCCGCACTGCTGCTCGTCGCCGACGTCATCGGCCGGGTCGTGGCGTACCCGGGGGAGCTGCAGGTCGGGATCGTCACCGCGCTCATCGGGGCGCCGGTCTTCATCTGGCTCGTCCGCTCGAGGGCGGTGACGGGGCTGTGACCGCCGTGCACCACACCCACCACTCGGCGCGTCGTCGCGAACTCGTCGTCCTCGGAGTCGTGGTCGTCGTCCTCGTCGCGCTCGTGCTCGTCGGCCTCGGCGTCGGCGAGATCCCGCTGTCGCCGGTGCAGGTCGCCGCGGCCCTCGTCGGGCACGGCGACACCGTCTCGGACTTCGTGATCGGGCAGCTCCGCGGGCCGCGGGTCGCCGGCGCGATCCTCGTCGGGGCGTCCCTCGGCGTCGCCGGGGGCATCGTGCAGAGCGTCGTCCGGAACCCGATCGCCAGCCCCGACGTCATCGGCATCACCTCGGGCGCGAGTGCCGCTGGACTCACCGCGATCGTGCTGTTCGGCGCGAGCGGCGGGACCCTGTTCTCGGTCGTGCTCGTCGGTGCCGTGGTCGTGTCGCTCCTCATCGCCGGGCTCGCCTGGCGTCGGGGGATCACCGGTAACCGGGTCGTGCTCGTCGGCATCGGCGTCGCCGCGATCTGCCTCAGCGTCACGGGATGGATGCTCACGAGCGGCACCGTCACCCAGGCCGGTACCGCGCTCCTCTGGCTGTCCGGCAGCCTGAACGCGGTCGACCGGAACCTCGTCGGGGTGCTCGCGGTCGCGTTCGTCGTGCTCATGGCGCTGGCGCTCGTGCAGTCGTCGCGCCTGACCGTCCTGACGCTCGGCGACGAGGTGGCCTCGGCGCTCGGACTCCGGCCGAACCGGGCGAAGGTGCTGCTGCTCCTCACGGCGGTGTGCCTCACCGCGGCGGCCGTGGCGACCGCGGGGCCGGTGTCGTTCGTCGCACTCATGGCAGCGCCGATCGCCCGACGGCTCGTCGGCGGGGGACGGGTCGCGCTCGGGCCGACGGCCGCGGTCGGGGCGGCGATCACGCTCGCGAGCGACCTCATCGCCCAGTTCGCGATCCCGGGCAACGCGCTGCCGGTGGGCGTCGTGACCGGCGTCATCGGCGCCCCCTACCTGCTCTGGCTCCTCGCCCGGGGCCGCTGACCCCGCCGCCCCGCGCCGCCCCGCCGGGTCGGGTCGTGCCGGCGCCTCGGCGAGGTCGCACGTTCGGTCGGTCCGCGCGGCGGTGGGCGGCAGATCGTGCGATCTCGGCGGACGTGAGCGGCATGTCGCGCGACCGGTGGGGCGGAGCCGAGCCGCGCCTCCAGGCAGACCGGCCGGACCACCCGCACCACCGCACCTCCGAGGGCGGCAGCGACACGCGCCAACGGTGCACCACGCAACATCGTGCGGTTTCCCGCACGGCACGCCCAGAACCCCCCTTCCGGGTGTCTGCACCGTTCGTTCTGTCCCCGTACGTTCGTGATCGACCGAACGGACTCCCCGACAGCGCCCGACCCGATGGTGCGCTGGTCCGGACGGAACGAAGGACTGTCATGCCCGAACTGCATGACGGCGCTCCCGCGCGCCGTCGCCAGTGGGGTTCCGAGCGACGTACCCACCCGCTCGACACCCTGCACGAACGCCCGTCCGACCGGAAGCTCGTCTCCGGCCGCGTCGCGATCATCCTGACGATCGCCTTCTGGCTGGCGTACGTCGTCTACACCGTCATCCGCCAGTTCCTCGACTCCGGCGCCGAGAGCTTCCGCTTCACCACCGAGGCCGTCTCGTACCTGGTGGTCGTCACCTTCCTGACCTTCTCCGCCCTGATGCACCTGGTCGCCCGCCAGGGTGCGATGGAGCGCTTCGCCACCCACGTCCGCGTCCCGCGCGCCGAGCTCGACCGGCACTTCGCCGAGGGCCACGAGTCGCCGATGACCGTCCTCGTGCCGAGCTACGCCGAGGAGCCCGACGTCGTCGCCACCACGCTGTGGTCCGCTGCCCTGCAGGAGTACCCCTCGCTGCGCGTCGTGCTGCTCGTCGACGACGCCCCGTTCCCGACCGACCCGGAGACCCTCGACAAGCTCGAGCGGACCCGCGCCGTCGCGACGACGATCCAGAACCAGCTCGCCGCCCCGTCGCAGCGGTTCCAGGAGGCCCTGCTGTCGGCCGAGGTCGAGGCCGCCGCCGCACCCATGGCGAGCGTGGACGGGCTCCGCAACCTCGTCGAGCACCACCGTTGGGCCGACGCCTGGCTCCGCCGGCACGCCCGGGAGCACGAGGTCCGCGATCACGTCGACCACTTCTTCCACGACCAGGTCCTGGTCGGGCTCGCCGACGAGTTCCGCCTGACCTCCGAGGCGCTCGAGGCCGCGATCGTCGACGCCGTCGACGCGGGCGAGTCCTTCACCGAGGTGACGAGTGCCCGCGCCCTCGAGCTGCAGCGCCGCCTGGCGTGGACGTTCACGGCGGAGATCACGACGTTCGAGCGGAAGCGCTACGCGAACCTCTCGGACGAGGCGAACAAGGCGATGAACCTCAACGCCTACATCGGGCTGCTCGGCGGCGCGTACGCGTTCGAGGAGACCGCGTCCGGCACCATCCTCCGCACCGTGTCCGACCCCGCGGACGCGGACCTCGTCGTCCCCGCGTCGGACTACATCCTGACGCTCGACGCCGACTCGGTGCTCCTGCGCGACTACTGCCTGCGGCTGGTCTACTTCCTCGAGCAGCCGGAGAACGCCCGCGTCGCCGTGACGCAGACACCGTACTCGTCGTTCCGCGGCGCGGCCACTCGCATCGAGCGCCTCGCCGGTGCCACCACGGACATCCAGCACATCCTGCACCAGGGCATGTCCCGCCACAACGCGACCTTCTGGGTCGGCGCGAACGCGGTCATCCGCACCCGTGCGCTCCGCGACATCGAGGAGGTCGAGACCGTCGGCGGCTTCGAGGTGAAGCGCTACGTGCAGGACCGCACCGTCATCGAGGACACCGAGTCGAGCGTCGACCTCGGCATGCACGGCTGGACCCTCGTGAACTACCCCGAGCGACTGTCCTACAGCGCGACCCCGCCGGACTTCGGCTCGCTCATCGTCCAGCGTCGCCGCTGGGCCAACGGCGGTCTGCTCATCCTGCCGAAGTACATCCGGCAGGTCCGCGAGCGTCGGGCACGGGGCGAGCGGGTCGGCATCGTCGAGATGTCCCTCCGCGTCAACTACATGGCGTCGATCGCGTGGGCGTCGTTCGGCCTCATCTTCCTGCTGGCCTACCCGTACGATTCGCGGCTGCTCAGCCCGATGGTGCTCCTGGCCGCCCTGCCGTACTTCTGGCTCCTGTCGAGCGACCTCAAGTACTGCGGGTACAAGCGCACGGACGTGTTCCGCATCTACGGCTTCAACCTGATCCTCATGCCGGTGAACGTCGCCGGTGTCCTGAAGAGCATCCAGCAGGCGCTCACGGCGAAGAAGATCCCGTTCGCCCGCACGCCGAAGGTCCGGGACCGCACGGCGTCGCCGGCGCTGTACGTCTTCGCGCCGTACGCCATGGTCGTCTTCTCGGTGTTCACCTTCGCCAGGGACTTCCAGGCGCAGAACTGGGGCAACGCGGTGTTCGCGGCGTTCAACGCCCTGCTCGCGATGTACGCGATCGTCGCCTACATCGGCATCTGGAACTCGGTCGTCGACGTGTGGCTGTGGGCCACGAAGTGGATGTACTACAGCCCGGCGGCGCGAGCGGCGAAGCGTGACGCAGCCCGCCTCGCGCACGCCGACCGGAAGCGTGCCCGCAGGGGCCTGGCCCCCGAGCCGGAGCCCGTGACCGAGGACTGGCGTGCCGTCCTCTACTTCGGCCACCGCGGGAAGAGCATGCCGGTCCGGCACCACGCCGACGTGGTCGGAGCGGGGCGCAGCACCCACGCGACGAGCCTCGCCGCCGCGCCCACGACGGCCATCGCGCCCGCCGCGCCCACGACCCAGAACAACGAGAAGAGCGCCGCCTGATGTCCGCCACCAGACGCCTGTCCCCGATCCGCGTCGGCATCGCCGTCGTCCTGACCGCGGCCCTCGCCGCCGCCGGCTACGTCGGCTTCGACCGCTGGCAGTCCGCGCAGGCCGCCGAGACCCAGCAGTCGTGGTTCGCCGCGTACACCGACGTGACCGCCACCCCGACGTTCGCGTTCGAGGACGTCAAGTCCGCCAAGGGCCGCGACGTCATGCTCTCGTTCGTGGTCGCCGACCACGACGCCGCCTGCACCCCGACGTGGGGCTCGTTCTACTCGTTGCAGGGTGCGTCGGACCAGCTCGACCTCGACCGTCGCATCGCCCGGCTGCAGCAGCAGAAGGGCGAGGTCGGCGTCTCGTTCGGCGGCCTCGCGAACGACGAGCTCGCCACGACGTGCACGAACGCCTCGGATCTGGTGCAGGCGTACGACACCGTCGTGCGGCGGTACGACGTCTCCACCGTCGACTTCGACGTCGAGGGTGACGACCTGACGAACCACGCCGCGGGGGAGCGCCGCGCGGCCGCCGTGAAGAAGCTGCAGGACGAGCGCCGTGCGGCGGGGCACCCGCTCGCGGTGTGGCTGACCCTGCCGGCCGCCCCGTCCGGACTGACGAGCGACGGCACCACCGCGGTGGCGCAGTTCCTCAAGGCCGGCGTGGACCTCGCGGGGGTGAACGCGATGACGATGGACTACGGGCAGGGCAAGGGCGCGAGCCAGAGCATGTACTCCGCCTCGGTCCAGACCCTGCAGCAGGTCCAGCGCCAGCTCGGCGTCCTGTACGAGCGGGCCGGTACCCCGCTCGGCGACGGCACGCTGTGGCACAAGGTCGGCGCGACCCCGATGATCGGGCAGAACGACGTGCAGGACGAGGTCTTCACCCTGGCCGACGCGAAGAAGCTCAACGCCTGGGCCCGGGAGCGTGGCCTCGGCCGGATGTCGATGTGGTCCCTCAACCGCGACACCACGTGCGGCTCGAACTACGTGAACCTCTCCACCGTCTCGAACTCCTGCTCGGGCGTCGACCAGGACGGCGTCCTGTTCGCGGACGTCCTCGGCAAGGGCTTCACCGGCGGGATCGTCGCCGCGGCGTCCGACGTCACGACGGCGGAGCCGTCCGCCACCGTGCAGCCGACCGACGACCCCTCCACCAGCCCGTACCCGGTGTGGAGCTCCGACGCCTCGTACCTCGAGGGCACGAAGGTCGTCTGGCACCACAACGTCTACGAGTCCAAGTGGTGGACGTCGGGCGACCTGCCCGACGACCCGGTGCTGAGCGCCTACGAGACGCCGTGGCAGCTCGTCGGTCCGGTCCTGCCGGGCGAGAAGCCGGTCGAGCAGGTCACCCTGCCGAGTGGCACCTACGCCGCCTGGTCCGGCACGAAGCAGTACGACACCGGCGAGCGGGTCCTGTTCGACGGGATCCCGTACCAGTCGAAGTGGTGGAACACGGGCGACAGCCCCGAGGCCTCCACCAGCGATCCCGACGGCTCGCCCTGGGTGAAGCTCAAGGACTCGGAGATCCGGCAGATCCTCGCGGACGTCGCGTCCGGCCAGTCCGCACCGACGGCTGACGCGACCCCGTCGTCGTAGGCTGCGGTCCCCTCTGACTGGAGGCGCGGTGCCAGCTGGCACCGCGCCTCCCGTCCGTGCGCCCAGCGTTGACGGTACGTTCGCTGTACGCGTGCTCCGGAGTTGTCCCCATCCCCGTTCGGGGCTCCCGCGGAGTCACCCGTTTCCGATACGCTGGTGCGCCAAGAGGAGGAGGTCCACGATGCCAGAACCAGTGGTCCCGCAGCCGGACGGTCAGAAGACCCCTGAGCAGCGGCTGGTCGACACCACACTGACCTTCAGCATGGACATGGGAGCGGCCCTGACGGCCGAGTCCGGTGTCTCCGCGGAAGAGCGCGAGGCGGTCAACGCCCTGCCCTCCGGTTCCGCGTTGCTCGTGGTCCGTCGTGGTCCGAACGTCGGTGCTCGCTTCCTGCTCGACTCGGACGTCACGACGGCGGGTCGGCACCCCGACGCCGACATCTTCCTCGACGACGTCACCGTGTCGCGCAAGCACGCGCAGTTCCTCCGTCACGGCACCAGCTTCACCGTCAAGGACAACGGGTCGCTCAACGGCACCTACTTCGACGGTGCCCGCATCGACGAAGCACTGCTCACCGACGGATCAGAGGTGCAGGTCGGCAAGTTCCGCCTGACCTTCTACGCGTCGCGGGTCGACCTGGCGCGCCTGGCGAACGCGTAGTGGCTGCGCGGTCCGCCGCGGCCCGGGCGGGGGCCGCGGTCCCGGACCTGCTCACGATCGGGCAGGTCCTCGCACGCCTCAAGCCCGACTTCCCGGACCTGTCGAGCTCCAAGCTGCGCTTCCTCGAAGAGCGCGAGCTCGTCACCCCGATCCGCACGGCCAGTGGGTACCGGAAGTTCTCCGCCGCCGACCTCGAGCGGCTCCGGGTGATCCTCGGGCTCCAGCGCGACCACTACCTGCCGCTCAAGGTCATCAAGGACTACCTGGCCGACCTCGACGCCGGCCGCGACCCCGTGCTGCCCGGTAGTGGGGACGCGCCGAAGCCGTCGATCCTCGGACGTGAGCGCCGCTACACCCGCGACGAGACCGTCCGGGCTGCCGGCGCGACGCCCATGCTCCTCGCCGACGCGGTGTCCGCCTCGCTCCTGCCCGCCGCCGACACGTACGGCGACGACGGCGTCTCGGTGCTCAAGGCCCTCGTCGAGCTGCAGCGCACCGGCATCGAGCCGCGACACCTCCGCACCATGCGGAGCGTCGCCGAGCGCGAGGTCGGGCTCATCGAGTCGGCACTCGTGCCCGTCTCGCGGCGGGGCGACGCCACCTCGCGGGCGAAGGCGACCGAGCTCGCGCGCGAGATCGCCGGCCACCTCGAGGTGATCCGCTCGAACCTCATCCGGACGGCGATCGGGCGTCTCGACGCATGACCTCGTGAGGCGTATCCTCGACACGCCGGACTCGCCGAGTCGGATGTCCCGCGCCGGAGCGGTTCGAGTCGCTACCGTGGACCTCGGAACAACTCTCAACCCGTCATTGAACGTTCGGATGAGAGCTCGATCGTCGTGGAAGGCAGCCTGATGAGTGGGAACGACACCCCCGGCACCGAGTCGGAGATGACCCGGTACGACCTCGGGCTGCTCTTCACCGACGGCCTTCCCGAGCACGACGAGCAGAACGGCTACCGTGGCACCGTCGCCGCCAAGGCCGCCGGTATCTCGTACCGCCAGCTCGACTACTGGGCCCGCACCGAGCTCGTCGAGCCCACGATCCGCGGGGCCGCCGGCTCCGGGTCGCAGCGGCTCTACGGGTTCCGCGACATCCTCGTGCTCAAGCTCGTCAAGCGCCTCCTCGACACCGGCATCTCGCTCCAGCAGATCCGGACCGCGGTGAACCAGCTGCGCGAGTCGGGCGTGTCCGATCTCGCCCAGACGACGCTCATGTCGGACGGCGCCTCGGTCTACCTCTGCACCTCGGATGACGAGGTCATCGACCTGGTGTCCCGCGGGCAGGGCGTCTTCGGCATCGCGGTGGGCAAGGTCCTGCGCGAGGTCGAGAGCTCCCTCGTCGAACTCGACGCCACCCCGGCGGCCGACCCCGACGACGAGCTCGCCGCGCGCCGCGCGTCCCGCGCCTCGTAGCGCGCGCTGCGCGCTCGCGCCCCGCGGGCGCGCTGGGCGCGCTCCGCGGACGCTGAGATCGCACCTTCGCGCGCCGACCGCACACGGCCCCGCGCCGAAGTGCGATCTCATCGCCCTGGCGCCGCTGGCGTCGCCGCCCGGGGCGCTGCCGCGCGCTGGCCCGGTGAGATCGCACTTTCGCGCGCCGACCGCACGCGGCTCCGCGCCGAAGTGCGATCTCGCCGCCCTGGGGCCGCTGGCGTCGCCGCCCGGGGCGCTGCCGCGCGCTGGCCCGGTGAGATCGCACTTTCGCGCGGCGACCTCACATGGCTCCGCGCCGAAGTGCGATCTCGGCGGCCGAGCGGGGCGTGCCGAGCGCGCGCGGCGCTAGGCGGCGCCGCCCTCGGCGTAGGGGCCGATCTTGCCCGTGCGCATGATGCGCTCGAGCAGCTGGTCGAAGTTCCGCGCCATCTCCTGCGCCGACTCGCCGGGCCACACGTGCAGGGGCTTCGCCGCACCCTGCGCCTGCTGCAGCGACGTGCGCTCGGGCAGCTGCGGGGAGAGCACGAGCGGGCCGAACATGTCCCGGAGCTCCTTGATGCGGAACTGGTGCTCGAGGGACTGCACGCGGGCACGGTTCACGATGATGCCGAGGGGCTGCAGACGGGGGGAGAGCCCGCGTCGGATCTCCTCGATCGCGCGGAGGGCCCGGTCGGCGGCAGCCACGGAGAACAGCCCGGGCTCGGTGACGACGGTCACGCGGTCGGACGCGGCCCACGCGGTACGGGTGAGGGCGTTGAGCGACGGCGCGCAGTCGATGAGGACGAGCTCGTAGTCCTGCTCGACGTTGGCCAGGGCCTCTTCGAGCTTCCAGATGTCGCGGATGGACGGGTGCGGCCCGTCGAAGTTGATCGCCGAGGGGGAGCCGACCATCACGTCGATCTTGCCCTGGGAGCCCTTCGTCCAGCCGGACGGGGCGATCGCCTGGCGGACGATCTTCTCCTTCGGGTTCTCGAGGACGTCGGCGACGTTGAGGTGTCCGGAGATGTTGATGTCGAGCCCGGTCGAGACGTCCGACTGCGGGTCGAGATCCACCACCAGCGTGCGCAGTCCCTTGGCGAACGCGGCCGAAGTCAGGCCGAGCGTCACCGTCGTCTTGCCGACACCACCCTTGAGGGAGCTCACGCTGAGTACATGCACGGTCAGCAACGTTACCGCCACTAGGGTTGTCTCACCTCAACCCGGGCTGAAAGGGACCTCGTGTTCAGCAAGATCCTGGTCGCCAATCGTGGCGAGATCGCGATCCGCGCATTCCGTGCGGCGTACGAGCTCGGTGCCCGCACCGTGGCCGTCTACCCCTACGAGGACCGGAACTCGCTGCACCGTCTGAAGGCGGACGAGGCGTACCTGATCGGGGAGCGGGGCCACCCCGTGCGGGCGTACCTCGACGTCTCCGAGATCGTGCGCGTGGCGCAGGAGTCCGGCGCCGACGCGATCTACCCGGGGTACGGCTTCCTGTCCGAGAACCCGGAGCTCGCCGCCGCGGCCGCCGCCGCGGGCATCACCTTCATCGGCCCCGGCGAGCACGTGCTCGAGATGGCGGGCAACAAGGTCACCGCGAAGGAGCACGCGATCGCGGCCGGCGTGCCGGTCCTCGCGAGCACCCCGGCGAGCCGCGACATCGACGAGCTCATCGCCGGGGCGGACGCCATCGGCTTCCCGGTCTTCGCGAAGGCCGTCGCCGGTGGTGGCGGTCGCGGTATGCGCCGGGTGGAGACGAAGCCCGAGCTGCGGGCGGCCCTCGAAGAGGCGATGCGCGAGGCCGACAGCGCGTTCGGGGACCCGACGATGTTCCTCGAGCAGGCCGTCATCCGCCCGCGGCACATCGAGGTGCAGATCCTCGCCGACGCCACGGGCACCGACGCGGGCACGATCCACCTGTTCGAGCGGGACTGCTCGGTACAGCGGCGCAACCAGAAGGTCGTCGAGATCGCGCCGGCGCCGAACCTCGACCCCGCGATCGCCAGCGCCCTGCACCGCGACGCCGTCGCCTTCGCCCGCTCGATCGGCTACGTGAACGCCGGCACGGTCGAGTTCCTCCTCGACACCGAGGGTGAGCGTGAGGGCCAGCACGTCTTCATCGAGATGAACCCGCGCATCCAGGTCGAGCACACCGTCACCGAAGAGGTCACGGACGTCGACCTGGTGCAGTCGCAGATGCGCATCGCCGCGGGGCAGACGCTCGCCGAGCTCGGGCTGACGCAGGACACCGTCCACGTGCACGGGGCCGCGCTGCAGACCCGCATCACGACCGAGGACCCGACGCAGGGCTTCCGTCCGGACACCGGACGCATCACGACCTACCGCAGCCCGGGCGGCGCGGGTGTGCGCCTCGACGGCGGCACGGTGGCCACCGGCGCGCAGATCAGCCCGCACTTCGACTCGATGCTCGCGAAGATGACCTGCCGCGGGCGGGACTTCCCGGCGGCGGTGGCCCGGGCGAAGCGCGCCCTCGCCGAGTTCCGCATCCGGGGCGTGTCGACGAACATCCCGTTCCTGCAGGCCGTGCTCGAGGACCCGGACTTCGCCCGCGGCGACGTGTCGACGAAGTTCATCGAGGAGCGCCCGCAGCTGTTCAGCGGGCACGTCTCGAAGGACCGCGGCACGAAGGTCCTCAACTGGCTCGCCGACGTCACCGTGAACAAGCCGAACGGCGAGCGTCGGCCGCAGACGGTGGAGCCGAGCGAGAAGCTGCCGGCGATCGACCTCGGTGCGCCGGTCCCGGCGGGGCAGCGCGACCTGCTGCGCGAGGTGGGTCCGGCGGCGTGGTCGCAGGCCCTCCGTGCCCAGACCGCCCTCGCCGTCACCGAGACGACGATGCGCGACGCCCACCAGTCGCTCCTCGCGACCCGGGTCCGCACGAAGGACCTCGTCGCGGTCGCCCCGTACGTCGCCCGGCTCACGCCGCAGCTGCTCAGCGCAGAGGCGTGGGGCGGCGCCACCTACGACGTCGCGCTCCGCTTCCTCGGTGAGGACCCGTGGGAGCGCCTGGCGTCCCTGCGCGAGGCGATGCCGAACATCCCGATCCAGATGCTCCTGCGCGGCCGGAACACGGTCGGCTACACGCCGTACCCGACCGAGGTGACCGACGCGTTCGTCGCCGAGGCCGCCGCGACCGGTGTCGACGTCTTCCGTGTGTTCGACGCCCTGAACGACGTCAGCCAGCTCCGACCGGCGCTCGAGGCCGTGCTCGCGACCGGCACCGCCGTGGCCGAGGGAGCGATCTGCTACACCGCGGACCTCCTCGACCCGGCAGAGGACCTCTACACGCTCGACTACTACCTCCGCCTGGCGGAGCAGATGGTCGAGGCCGGCGCCCACGTCATCGGCATCAAGGACATGGCGGGGCTCCTCCGCGCCGGAGCGGCCGAGAAGCTCGTCACCGCGCTCCGCGAGCGGTTCGACCAGCCGGTCCACGTGCACACCCACGACACCGCCGGTGGGCAGCTCGCGACGCTGCTGGCCGCCGCACGTGCCGGTGCCGACGCGGTGGACGTCGCGGCCGCCCCGATGGCCGGCACGACGAGCCAGCCGAGCATGTCCGCGCTCGTCGCCGCCCTGGCGCACACCGAGCGCGACACCGGCCTCTCGCTGACCGCCGTCGGTGACCTCGAGCCCTACTGGGAGGCCGTGCGCCGCGCCTACGCCCCGTTCGAGTCCGGCCTGCCGGGTCCGACCGGTCGCGTGTACCAGCACGAGATCCCGGGCGGGCAGCTGTCGAACCTCCGCCAGCAGGCCATCGCGCTCGGACTCGGCGACCGGTTCGAGCAGGTCGAGGACTGGTACGCCGAGGCGAACCGGATCCTCGGGCGTCCGACCAAGGTCACGCCGTCGTCGAAGGTCGTCGGCGACCTCGCACTGCAGCTCGCCGCCGTCGACGCCGACCCGCGCGACTTCGAGCAGAACCCGCAGAAGTACGACATCCCGGACTCCGTCGTCGGCTTCATGGCCGGCGAGCTCGGTGACCTGCCCGGCGGCTGGCCCGAGCCCTTCCGCTCGAAGGTGCTCGAGGGCCGCGACGTCCGGCTCGAGATCACGCCGGTGCCCGACGCCGAGCGCGAGCACCTGGGCACGCCGGGCCCGGAGCGGCAGCACGCCCTCAACCGTCTGCTGTTCCCGCAGCCGACGCAGCAGTTCGAGGCCGTCCGCGAGCAGTACGGCGACCTGTCGGTCGTCCCCACCGTCGACTACCTCTACGGCCTCCGCCCCGGGCAGGAGCACACCGTGCCGCTCGGCAGGGGCGTGAACCTGTTCGTCGGGCTCGAGGCGATCGGCGAGGTGGACGACAAGGGCATCCGCACGGTGATGGCGACGATGAACGGGCAGCTCCGCCCGGTCTCCGTCCGTGACCGCTCGGTCGAGGTCGAGACGAAGGCCGCCGAGCGTGCGGACAAGTCCGACCCGAAGCACGTCCCGGCACCGTTCTCCGGGGTCGTGACGCTCAAGGTCGCCGTCGGTGACGTCGTCGAGGCCGGGCAGGCCGTGGCGAGCATCGAGGCGATGAAGATGGAAGCGGCCATCACGGCGCCCGTGGCGGGCACCGTCGGCCGGCTCGCGATCCCGGTGACCCAGCAGGTGGACGCCGGAGACCTCCTGGTGGTGCTGCAGTAACGTGACCGTTCGTCCCATCCGCCTGTTCGGCGACCCCGTCCTCCGTTCGCCGGCCGACCCGATCCCGACCGCGACGCTCGGCAGTCCCGGCATCCGCGACCTGGTGCAGGACCTCGTCGACACCGTCGAGGAGCCCGGCCGCGCCGGCGTCGCCGCGCCCCAGATCGGGGTCGGCCTCCGCGCGTTCTCGTACAACGTCGACGGCGTGGTCGGCTACGTCCTCAACCCCGAGGTCGTCGAGGTCTCGGGGGAGCCGGAGCTCATGGACGAGGGGTGCCTCTCCGTCCCCGGCCTGGCCTACCCGACCCGCCGGTACCCGTACGCGAAGGTCCGCGGCGTGGACGTCGACGGCGCCGAGGTCGTGCTCGAGGGCACCGGGCTGATGGCGGAGGCGCTGCAGCACGAGGTCGACCACCTCGACGGCACCGTGTACGTCATGACGCTCGACCCGGAGGTCCGCCGCCAGGCCCTCCGCGACATCCGCGAACAGGACTGGTTCCACTAGCGCGTCGCCCGCTTGTCCGCACTCCTGCCGACACTCGATCACGGGGGTCGCCGCGCGGTGCCCGGCAGCGTAGGGTTCCGCTCGACGCGCAGCCGGCCCGACCCACCGACGGGCCGCCGCGTCCGATCGGAGGACCGTCGTGCGCCAGGGGACCAGGACCACCCGCGGGAACGTGCCACGCCTGCTGGCGACCGTGCTCGCAGCCCTCACCACCGTCGCGGCCGCAGCCGTGGGCGCCGCGGCACCGCCGCCGGCGACCGCCGCGACCACGACGGCGACGACCACCGCCGCGGCGGCCGCCACCGAGCCCGAAGGGGCGGACTACGCCACCGACGTGTACGGCGACGCCTGGGACTTCTCGAACGCCGCCGACATCAACACCAGCTTCACCTCCGGAGCGGCCTCGGTGCGGAGTGGTGCGCTCAACGTCGACCTCGTGCACGGCGACCAGCTGTTCCTCGTGCACTCCATCGGGGGCAGTGTCCCGTTCGGTCGTGACGGCGCCCTGCAGCCCGTCGACACCGCGAAGTACACCCGGCTGTCGTTCTCGATGAACCAGCCGATGGCCAACCGCATCGGTGCCGTCTACTGGTTCACCTGCCGTGAGCAGACGGCCGCCTGCGGCGGTGGCGTCTCGTTCCCGACGACGCAGGGCAAGCACGTGTACGACATCGACCTCGCCGCGAGCTCGACGCTCCTCGCCAAGCGGCCGTGGAAGTCCGCGAAGATGGTCGTCGTCCGCCTCGACCCCGTCGTGATCCGCTCGAGCGAGCGGTCGGGCGGCACCGCGGTGATCGACTGGGTCCGGCTGCACGCCGCGCAGGACGCCGCGCACCCGCACGCGGCACTGCCGCCGGGCACGTTCGGCACGACCACCATCACGCCCCGGCCGCAGACCGTCGTGGACTCGCCGAACCCCTCGCAGGGCGCCGACCTCGCCGCGGTGCAGCGCGGCCGCTCGTGGGACTTCCGGTCCGGCCCGGCGACCACGGGCATGCGGTACCAGAACCTCACCCAGATCACCCGTGACGCCAGGGGGCTGACGGCGAAGAACGCGCCGCCGTTGCGCAACGATCCGCGCATCATGTTCCCGGTGTCCGCCTTCAAGGGGGACACGTGGCACTACCTGCAGTTCGACATGGCGTACGACGGGAAGTTCAACCTGTCGGGCAACGCCGGCGGCGGCAAGATGGCGCGGGTGATCTGGACCGCGGCCGGCTCGGGCACGCCGCAGATCAGCAACGACATCCTCACGTACGACTCGGGGAACCAGGCCGAGGTCACGCTCGACCTCACCGCGCGCAACCCGCTCGACGAGAACGCCCTCGCGCCGAAGCTCGGCTGGGCAGGCCGGACGATCACGAGCCTCCGGTTCGACCCGAACGAGGACCCGGGCGCCGCGGTCTGGCACCTGAAGTCGCTCCACCTGCGGGCCGACCCGACCGCGACCGGTGCCACCACCGTCGGCTTCCACGACGCCGCCTGGGTCGCGGGCACCACGGCCGAGGTGGCCGTCGGCACCCAGCGCCCGGGCAGCCACGGCTACGTCGCTATCGCCAAGAACGTCGCCGTGACCAAGGGCTCGAACGCGGTCCCGTTCCGTCTCGGGTCGATGGCCGCCGGCCGTTACTGGGTGCGCGTCACGCTCACCCACCCGAACGGCACCGCGTCGACGTCCTACTCCACGTCGCCGATCGTCATGCGGCGCTGACGCGCTGCCCGCAGCGAACACGGCCTGACACCCGGACGTGGGATTGTCGCTTCGTCCTGACAAGGAGGTACCGTGCTCCTGTCGGCCTCCCACCGGCACCACCCCACCGGCACCCCCACGTCCCCAGGATCCCGCATGACCAGTCAGAACGACGAGCTCAGCTCACACCGCACCCGCACGAACCGCCGCCCCGCCGAGGCCCCCGTCACGACCGCGTCGGTCGCCGTCCTCGACACCCCCGCTGCGGAGCAGTCGGCCGAGGTCTGAGCGCGACGCGCGCGGTGCGTCGCGGACCCGACAGCGGGTCGCGCCCCGCGCGCAGCCGCACCGCACTGGAGGCCCGGTGCCGGTCCACGGGACCGGCACCGGGCCTCCAGGCAGTTGCGTCCAGTGCCTAGGCGCGGTTCCGTCGTCGGGTCTCGACCACGGGTGTCGCGGTCGTCTGCACCTTCGAGCCGGAGTAGATGTGCTCGACGTCCGCGGCGAAGTCCCGCATGACCACCGGGCGCTTGATCGTCAGCTTCGGCGTGAGGTGCCCGGACGCCTCGGTGAGCTCGGTGTCGAGGATCGTGAACGACCGCACCGACTCGGCGCGCGAGACGCGCTGGTTCGCGGCGTCGATCGCCTCCTGCACGGCCTCGTGGACGCGCTCGTCGTACGCGGCCTCGTGGGCGGAGAGCGCCGGGGTGATCCCGCGCGCCTCGCACCAGCCGGGCAGCATCTCGCGGTCGAGCGTGACGAGCGCCGCGATGAACGGCTTGCCCTCGCCGACGACGACCACCTGGCCGATGACCGGGTGCTCGCGGATGCCGTCCTCGAGCGGTGCCGGGGCGACGTTCTTGCCGCTCGCGGTGACGATGAGCTCCTTGGCGCGACCGGTCACGGTGAGGATGCCGTCGCCGTCGAGCCGGCCGAGGTCGCCGGTGCGGAACCAGCCGTCGACCAGTGCCGTGGACGTCGCCTCGTCGTTCCGCCAGTACCGGTCGAAGACGTCGACGCCGCGGATGAGGATCTCACCGTCGTCGGCGATCCGGATCTCGATGCCCGGGAGCGCCCGGCCGACGCTGCCGATCCGCAGCTCGCCGGCGCGGTTCACCGTCGCCGGCGCGGTCGTCTCGGTGAGGCCGTAGCCCTCGAGGATCAGGACGCCGATGGAACGGAAGAAGTGCGACAGCCGCGGGGAGAGCGGCGCCGAACCACTGATGGCGTAGCGGACGTTCCCGCCGAGCGCGTCGCGGAGCTTCGCGTAGACGAGCCGGTCGAAGAGCCGGAACCGCAGCGCGAGACCGAGCGGCACCTTCCCCTTCGCCAGCGCCTCGGAGTGCGCGACGGCGGTGCGGGCGGCGGCGCGGAAGATCCGGCCCTTGCCCCCGAGGTCGGCCTTCTGCTCCGCCGAGTTGTAGATCTTCTCGAAGACGCGCGGCACGGCGAGCAGGAACGACGGCTTGAAGGTCGACACCGCCCGCATGAGGTCCTTCGTGTCCGGCTCGTGGCCGACCAGGACGCCGGCGGAGACGCTCATCGCCGCGATGAACCGGGCGAAGACGTGGGCCATCGGGATGAAGAGGAGCGTGGAGGCGCCGTCGGCGACGACCTCGGGCATCGCCTCGGACGCTCCCTCGATCGTCGCGGTGAAGTTGTCGTGCCGGAGCACGCAGCCCTTCGGTCGACCGGTCGTGCCGGACGTGTAGATGATCGTCGCGTCGTCGTGGCCGTGCACGTCGGCGGTGCGGGCCGCGAGTTCGTCGTCGGTGACGTCCTCGCCGAGCCGGATGAGGTCGTCGAGCCCACCACCGTCGATGGTCCAGTGCTGGCCGAGGTGCGGCAGGTCGGGCGCGATCGAGGCCACGCGGCGCGCGTGCTCCTCTTGCTCGACGACGATCGCCACGGCCTCGGAGTCGGACAGGATGTAGCGGACCTGGTCGGGGGAGCTGGTCTCGTAGACCGGGATGGCCACGAGGCCGGCGGTCCAGATCGCGAAGTCGACGAGCGTCCACTCCAGACGGGTGCGCGACAGGATGGCGATGTGCGCGCCGGGTTCGAGGCCGGCGGCGACGAAGCCCTTCGCGATGCCGCGGACCCGGGCCAGGGTCTCGGCGGCGGTGATCGGCGTCCAGGTGTCCCCGTGGCGCTGGGCCAGGATCGGACGGTCCGGTGTCTTCCGGGCCCGATCGGAGAGCAGCCGCGCGGCTGAGCCGTGGTCGGGTGCGGTGATCGGGGTTGGGTGCCGCTGATCGTTCACGGTGACTCCCTTGTCGGCCGGTTCGATTCGAGGTCGCCTCATCGTCGAGGGGACACCGCCAGCATAGGGTGCACGCCCGAGCGTTCCGTGTGGCCGTGCGGAACCGGTAGGCTCGATGCTCGTGCATGCCATCGGAATCGACATCGGGGGCACCAAGATCGCGGGTGCGGTCGTCACGGAACTGGGCGAGATCCTCGCCGAGGACCGGGTGGCCACCAACGCTGCGGACCCGGACGCCATGCTCGACGACGTGGTCGCGATGGTCTCGCGACTGCGCGCGGCCCACGACGTGAGCGCCGTCGGCGTCGCCGCCCCGGGGTTCATCGACGCCTCGCAGTCGATCGTCTACTACACGCCGAACATCCGGTGGCGGAACGAACCGCTGCGCCAGAAGCTCCAGCAGCGCATCGGTGACCTGCACATCACGGTCGACAACGACGCCAACGCGGCGGGCTGGGCGGAGTTCCGCTTCGGTGCCGGTCGGCTCGTGTCCGACATGACCATGCTCACGATCGGCACCGGCGTCGGTGGCGCGATCGTCACCGAGGACCGGCTCTTCCGCGGCGGCTTCGGCACCGGCGGCGAGATCGGCCACCTCCGCATCGTCCCGAACGGCCTGCCCTGCGGCTGCGGCGCGCGCGGCTGCATCGAGCAGTACGGCTCCGGCCGCGCCCTGCAGCGGATGGCGAACGACGTCGCGGACGCCGGTGGCATCGGCCAGGCGCTGGCGGACGCCCGCGCGGCGAACGGCGGCGAGCTCGACGGACACATCGTCGGCGACCTCATCCTCGCCGACGACCCGGGTGCCCTCGCGGCGCTCCGGCGGCTCGGGCGGCACCTCGGCGAAGCGTGCGCCTCGCTCTCGGCGGTGCTCGACCCGCAGCTCTTCGTGTTCGGCGGCGGTGTCGCGAGCGCGGGGGACCGGCTGCTCGACCCGATCAAGCAGGCGTACCTCAGCAACCTGCCGGCCCGCGGCTACCACCCGGAGCCGGACTTCGTGATCGCCGAGCTCGTCAACGACGCCGGTGTGGTCGGCGCGGCCGACCTCGCCCGGATCCACGCCCGCACGGCGTAGGGTCGCCGCACCCACCGTCAAGGAGTCGACGATGACCTACTGGCTGCTGAAGAACTTCCTGCTCGGCCCGCTCATCCTCACCCTCTTCCGGCCGTGGGTGGTCGGACGCGAGCACGTCCCCGCGAAGGGGCCGGTGATCTTCGCGTCGAACCACATCTCCTTCATCGACTCGGTGATCCTGCCGGCGGTGCTCGACCGCCGCGTGTCCTTCCTGGCGAAGAGCGACTACTTCACCGGTCGGGGGCTCAAGGGCTGGGCGACGAAGACGTTCTTCAACGCCATCGGCCAGCTGCCGATCGACCGGTCCGGCGGCAAGGCGTCAGAGGCCTCGCTCCGTGCCGGCCTGCAGGTCCTGGCCCGCGGCGAGCAGCTCGGCATCTACCCCGAGGGCACGCGCAGCCCGGACGGCAAGCTCTACCGCGGGCGCACCGGCATCGCGCGGATGATCCTCGAGGGCCGTGTCACGGTGATCCCGGTCGCGATGGTCGGCACGCGCGAGGTCCAGCAGATCGGGCAGCGCATCCCGAAGTTCAAGCGCGTCGGCGTCGTGTTCGGCAAGCCGCTCGACTTCTCGCGCTTCGAGGGCTTCGAGACCGACCGCTTCATCCTGCGCAGCGTCACCGACGAGGTCATGCACGAGCTCGCCGGGCTGAGCCGCCAGGAGTACGTCGACGTCTACGCGACGAGCGTCAAGGAGCGTGCGAGCACCGCGCGCGAGCAGGTCATGCGGGGCAAGGTCACACGGAATGGCCGCGGTACGTCGGCACGTTAGGATTCGAAGGTCCTGGCATCCGCCAGCACGGCCCCGTGGATCCGTCCACGTGCCCTTCTCCACCAGAACACCGAGGTAACGCCCTTGTTCGAGTCGACCGACTTCGTCGCCCTGCAGGATCCGGACGTGATCGAGGGCCTCGACTACTGGCGGACGCTCCCGATCAAGCAGCAGCCGAGCTGGCCGGACGCCGCCGCCGCCGAGTCCGCCTCGGCGGAGATCGCCACGCTGCCGCCGCTCGTGTTCGCGGGCGAGGTCGACAAGCTCCGCGAGCGGCTCGCCGCCGCCGCGCAGGGCAAGGCGTTCCTGCTGCAGGGCGGTGACTGCGCCGAGACCTTCGCCGGCGCCACCGCCGACTCGATCCGCGACCGCGTGAAGACGATCCTGCAGATGGCCGTCGTGCTGACGTACGGCGCGTCGATGCCCGTCATCAAGATGGGCCGCATGGCGGGGCAGTTCGCCAAGCCGCGCTCGAGCGACTTCGAGACCCGCGGCGACGTCACGCTGCCCGCCTACCGCGGGGACATCGTGAACGGCTACGACTTCACGCTGGAGTCCCGGACGGCCGACCCCCGTCGGCTCGTGCAGGGCTACCACACGGCCGCGTCGACCCTGAACCTCGTCCGCGCCTTCACGCAGGGGGGCTTCGCCGACCTGCGCCAGGTGCACTCGTGGAACAAGGGCTTCGCCTCGAACCCGGCGAACGCCCGGTACGAGCACCTCGCGCAGGAGATCGACCGCGCGATCCGCTTCATGGACGCCTGCGGTGCGGACTTCGACGAGCTGAAGCACGTCGAGTTCTACGCCTCGCACGAGGGGCTGCTCATGGACTACGAGCGCCCGATGACCCGCATCGACTCCCGCTCCGGGATGGCCTACGACACGTCGGGGCACTTCATCTGGATCGGGGAGCGCACGCGCGACATCGACGGCGCCCACGTGGACTTCCTGTCCCGCGTGCGGAACCCGATCGGCGTGAAGCTCGGCCCGACCACGAGCGTCGACGACATGAAGGCGCTGGTCGACAAGCTCGACCCCGAGCGCGAGCCCGGCCGCCTGACGTTCATCACCCGCATGGGTGCCGGCAAGATCCGCGACGAGCTGCCCAAGCTGCTCGAGGCGATCAAGGGCATGGACGCGAACCCGCTGTGGGTGACGGACCCGATGCACGGCAACGGCCTGACCACCCCGACCGGGTACAAGACGCGCCGCTTCGACGACGTCGTGGACGAGGTCCTCGGCTTCTTCGAGGCCCACCGCGAGGTCGGCACCTACCCCGGCGGCATGCACGTCGAGCTCACCGGCGACGACGTCACGGAGTGCCTGGGCGGCTCGGAGCCGATCGACGAGGCCACCCTCGCGACCCGCTACGAGTCCCTGTGCGACCCGCGCCTGAACCACATGCAGTCGCTCGAGCTGGCGTTCCTCGTCGCCGAGGAGCTCGGCGCGCACCCGTACGTGCGCGCGTAGCGCGCCGCGGCCGCCGCGCGCCGCGGCGCGGCCGCCCCTCGCCCCTCGCGAAAGCGACAGATCCCCGCGGGAATCCCGCGGGGATCTGTCGCTTTCGCGTCCGTGTCCCGGGTGAGATCGGAGGACTGTCGCTTCGGCCCCCTGGACGCGACCGCCGCGGGCCTGGAGGCGCGTGGCGGCCTGGCACCGCGCCTCCAGGCCGCAACGTGGGCACCGCGTGTGCCCCGCCGCCCCGCCGCCCCGTCGGCCGCCTGCGCGTGCTCCCCGGCGCGGCCGCCGCGCTGCCCGCCCCGCCCCGCCCCGCTCGCGAAAGCGACAGATGGCCCGGAAGGTTCCGCGGCCGACTGTCGCTTCAGCGGCACTGTCGGCGCGCTCCGGCGCGATCTGTCGCTTTCGCGGACCCGGACCCGTGCCGGGGCACGCTCCTGCGGCACTGCGAGGCGGCCGCCGCGCAGGCCGCGCAGCGCCTACTGCTTGTACGCCAGCGTGACCGTGTCGCCGCGGTGCACCGTCGTGCCGGCGGCCGGGTCCGTCGAGGACACCGGCAGGGACGACTTCCAGTCGTAGAAGCCGCAGAGGATGTTCGTGCAGTCGGGCACGACGACCTTGAGGCCGAGGGTCTCGAGCGTCGAGGTCGCCTCGTTGATGGTCTTGCCGTGCACGTCGGGCAGCGATATCGGCGCCGGCCCCTTGGACACGACGAGGTCGACGGCGGTGCCCTTGACGGCGGGCTCGTCGTGCGGCTCCGCCGAGAGGATCTCGCCCTCGGGGACGTCGTCGCTGAACTGCCCGTCCTGGGTACCGATCGTCAGGCCGACGGCGTCGAAGGTCTTCGTGGCGTCGTCGACGGTCTTGCCGACCACGTCGGGTACGGGTCCGAGGGACACCGTGAGCGTGACCGGGCCGCGTTCGCCGTAGGTCTCGACCTTGCTGAGGTCGATCGCGGCACCGTCGGTCCCGAGCCCCGTCGCGGCGATGACGGAGTCCTTCGGGGCGTCGGCGGAGAACTGGTACTGGTCCTCCTGCAGCTGGAAGTCGTCGTCGAGCGCGGCGGTGACCGTGGAGACCGGCTGCCCGACGATCGCGGGGAGGGCGATCATCTTCGGACCGTCCGACACGACGATCTGCACCGCGGTGCCCTTCCGGACCTCGCGCTTCGCGGCGGGCTTCGTGGTCGAGACCTGGCCCTTCGCGACGACGGCGTCGAAACGGGTGGCGGTGGCCTTCGTGGTGCTGAGCCCCTGCGCCTCGAGCAGCTGGCGCGCCTGCGAGACGGACTTGCCGGCGACCTCGGGGATGCGGACGTTGCCCCACGGGCCGGGGCCGAGCGCCCACCCGATGGTGCCGCCGACGATCGCCAGGAAGAGCACGATCGCCAGCACGATCCAGCCGCGCTTCCGTCGCTTGGCGGACTTGTCGGCCAGGCGCTGGCCGGCGGGGGACAGTGCTCCGGGCTGGGAGCCGGTCCGGCGGGGGCCGGGGACGTTCCGACCGCCGCGGTTGCTCGGCTGCTGCCCCGACGAGCGCTGTGCGGGCTCGAGGATCGTGGTGGCGTCGCCGGAGTCGGCCGACGACGGCGTGGTGCCGCCGGCCGGCAGGATCGCGGTCGCGTTCTCGGGCCGCAGCACGGCGGTGCGGTACTGGCCGGTGGCGCGCTGCCGGTTGCCCGCCATGTGGTCGAGCATCTCGCGGGCGTCGCTCGGCCGGTCGTCGGGGTTCCGGGCGGTGGACCACGCGACGAGGTCGTCGAGCTCGGACGGCACGCCGGGCACCGCGGCGCTCGGCGCGGGGACGGAGTCGTTGGCGTGCTGGTAGGCGATCTGCATCGGCTGCTCGCCCTTGTAGGGCTGCTCGCCGGTGAGCATCTCGTAGAGCATGATGCCGAGCGCGTAGATGTCGCTGCGGGAGTCGGCGGCGCCGCGGGTGACGAGTTCGGGGGAGAGGTACGCGATCGTGCCGAGCAGCGCGGCGCCGGTGGCGGTGTTCGCCGTCGTGGCCCGTGCGAGGCCGAAGTCGCCGAGCTTGATGCGGCCGTCGTCGGCGAGCAGGACGTTCTCCGGCTTGAGGTCGCGGTGCACGATCCCGGCGCGGTGGGCCGAGGCGAGGCCGGCGAGCACGGCGCGGAGGATGTCGGTCGCCTGCTCGGGCGTCAGCGCGTGGTGCTCCTGCAGGAGGTCCCGGAGGGTGATGCCGGGGATGTACTCCATCACGATGTACGCGGTGTCGCCCTCGGCGCCCTGGTCGTACACGCCGACGAGGTTCGGGTGGGACAGGCGGGCGGCGGAACGGGCCTCCTGGATGAAGCGCTCCCGGAACGCCTGGTCGTCCGCCAGGTGCCCGTGCATGATCTTGATCGCGACGCGTCGCTCGAGCCGGACGTCGGTCGCGAGGTACACCGTCGCCATGCCCCCGCGCGCGATGCGGGAGCGTACGCGGTACCGGTGATCGATCATGCGACCGATCATCGGGTCCGTGGCGGCGTTGGTGGTCATCGGCGGCATTCTACGAATCGGGACTGCACGGACCCGCACTGACGCACCGGTCGTGACCGAATCTCGATCTTGCGGATGACTCGGGTTCGCCGGGCGGCCAGGTGGGTGAGGATCGCTGCGCCGTCACGCGGCGGAGCGGTCGGGCCGGTCGGGACGACCGCCGCGCCGCCGTACCGCCGGCGACGGTCGGGCTCAGAGCGACGCGAGCAGGCTCTTCGCGGTCGACTCCCACTGCGCGTACGCCTTCGGGTACGCGGACACCTGCACGGCCTGCGCCGCGGCCGTCACGCTCATCGAGGACCACCCGGCGACGTCGAGCAGCCCGCGGGTCTTGCCCGGGTTGCCCGTGAAGAACAGCTTCGTCGCGGTCGCCGGGTTCTGCAGCGCCGCCGCGGAGCCCCAGCCCTGGCTCGGCCGCTGCTGGAACAGCCCGACCGAGTCGCGGTCGCCGTGCGACAGGTTCCGGAGGCTGGACTCCTGCATCGCCGCCGCCAGCGCGATGACGATGCCGCGGTCGGAGACCCCGAGGGAGCGGCCGACGCTGACGATGGTCGCCGCGTTGCCCCGCTGCTCCGCCGAGAGCGACGGCCCGGAGGACGGCAGGACGAGGGTCTTGCCGGCGTAGATCGTGCTCGTGTAGCTCAGGCCGTTCGCCGACAGGAGCGACGACACGGAGACGCCGTGTGCCGCAGCGATCGAGGCGATGGTCTCGCCGGTGCCGATCTTCACGCTGCCGGCGCGCGCGGTCGACGCCGAGGCGCCCGATCCCGAGGCGCCAGCCCCGGAGGCGGACGCCCCAGCGCTCGACGACCCGCCGGACGCGGCGACGGGTGCGGCCGCAGCGGCCCCCGCCGTCGGCACGCGCAGGGTCTGCCCGGGGTAGATCACCGAACGCATCGAGAGCTTGTTCGCGCTGAGGAGCGCCGTGGTGGACACGCCGACGCGGGACGCGATGCCCGACACCGTGTCGCCCTGCTTGACGTGGTAGCTGCCCGTGCTCGCCGTCGACCTGGTGGACGCGGCGCGGACGGCCGGCGTCGACGCGAGGTGCAGCGTCTGCCCCGGGTGGATGATCGTGTTCCAACCGAGGCCGTTGCGGACCAGGACCTCCTGCGCGGAGAGCCCGAAGCGCGCGGCGATGCCGGACACGGTGTCGCCCTGGCGCACGGTGTAGGTGGTGGGGGCCTTCGACGTCGCGGCCACCGTGGTGACGGTCGTCTGCGACGGGCGGGCGACGGCGGTGCCGAACACCGAGCGGCTGCCGACGTTGCGGTCGGTCACGGCGCGTTCGGCCACGGTGCGGTCGACGGCACCCTGGTCGACGTGCCGCTTGTGGGTGCTGTCGTCCTCGTGGTGCGGTTCGGCGTGGGCGACCGGGCCGGTGAGGCCGGCGGTCACCGCGATCGTCCCCGCGAGGACGATGGGCATGGTGGCGAACCGGGCGGATCGTGCGCGCCGGGCGTCTTCGTCTGCAGCGTTGTCCACGGGTGTCTCCTGTCCCTTGCGGTGAGCCGTGCGCGTGCGTGCGCACTCACAGGTGGTGCAACGCTGGCATGGCGCGATTCCCAAGTCAACCAGAGAGTCAGATGTTGCGTGTGTGACGAATGTGACGAACGGGGCGGTGTTCGGCTCCGCGCCACTCTGGCAACATGGGGCCTGTGAGTGCTGCACCCGCCGACGACCTGACCCTCTCCGAGCGCTGGCTGACCGTCCCCGAGCTGGTGGACCTGTTCAGCACCAGCCCCGGCCGGATCCACCGCCTGTTCGAGGAGAAGACCCTCCTCGCCGCCCGCGTCGGCGGTGTGCTGCGGGTCCCGATCGAGTTCCTCGAGGAACGCGAGCCCATGCCCGAACTGCGCGGCACGCTCACCGTCCTCAGCGACAACGGCTTCACCGACGACGAGGCCGTCCGCTGGATGCTCTCCGTCGAGGACGCGCTCGGCACCTCGCCGGTCGCCGCGCTCCGCGCCGGCCGCAAGGCCGAGGTCCGCCGCGTGGCCCAGTCGCTCCTGTAGCGCACCGTTCCCCGGGAGCGGCCCGCGGCTCTCGACCCGACCCCACGACGGACTGGAGGCACGGTGCCAGCTGGCACCGTGCCTCCAGTCCGTTGCCGGTTGCGTCTACGCCACGCGGCGGCTGACCGTGTCGGCCAGCGCCACGAGCTGCTCGCGCGCCGACGGCGTCAGCGGAGCCGCCTCGATGGCGGCCTTCGCGCGCTGCACGTGCCGGTCGATCGATCGTTCCACCGCAGCCACCGCGCCGGACTCGGTGAGGGTCGCGCGGAGCATCTGCACCTGGCCCTCGTCGAGGTCCGGGTCGCCCAGGAGCTCGTCGAGCAGCTGGCGCGGACCGCTCGCGAGCGTCTTCCGCGCGGAGGCGATGAGGACGGTGCGCTTGCCCTCCCGCAGGTCGTCGCCGGCGGGCTTGCCGGTGACCTCGGGATCGCCGAACACGCCGAGCATGTCGTCGCGGAGCTGGTACGCCACGCCGAGGGGCAGGCCGAAGGCGCGGAGCCCCTCGAGCTGCGCTTCCGTCGCGCCGGCCACGAGGGCGCCGATGAGCAGGGGCGCCTCGACCGAGTACTTCGCCGACTTGAAGACGATGACGCGCTGGGCCCGGACGAGGTGCTCGGCCTCGTCGATGGACGGCCAGGCGGTCTCCTCGTGCACGTCGAGGTACTGCCCCGCCGTGACGTCGAGCCGCATGGTGTGGAACTCCTGGCGGACGATCCGGCCACGGGCGGGCTCGAGGAGCGCGAGGCCCTCGTCGAAGACCGCGTCGCTCAGGGAGAGCAGGAGGTCGCCGAGCAGCAGCGCCGAGTTCGTGCCGTAGAGCCCGCGGTCGCCGACCCAGCCGGACTCCTCGTGCAGGGACTCGAACCGGCGGTGCGCCGCGGGACGGCCGCGGCGGGTGTCCGAGCGGTCCATGATGTCGTCGTGGACGAGGGCCGCGGCGTGGAAGATCTCGAGCGCGGCCGCGACCGTGACGATCGCCTCGGCCGTGGTCTGGCGGGAGCCCTCGGCGAGGGGGTCGAACGAGCCCGACCGACCGGCCACGGACTGCCATCCCCAGTAGCAGAACAGCGCTCGGAAACGCTTGCCGCCGGAGAGCAGATCACGCGCGTACGTGTCGAACGGAGCGAGGTCCGGACTGATGGCGGCGAGCCGTTCACGTTGGTCGTCCAGCGCCCGATCGATGCGCGCCGACACGAGGTCCACTAATCGCGTACTCTCAGCCACACTCCCTACCCTAGTGGAGTGGTCGAGTCGTAGACTCGACCCACCTCAACCACGCGTCGATCCCAGGAACAGAGGGAACACAGATGCCACTCTCGGAGCAAGAGCAGCGACTCCTCGAAGAGATGGAGCGGAGCCTCTACCAGAACGACTCCGACTTCGTGGCGCGCGTCACACGCCGCCAGGGCCGTCCGAGCTACACGTCGATCACCCTCGGGGTGCTCGGAGCACTCGCCGGCGTCGCCATCGTCATCGTCGGGTTGGTCCTCCGCCAGCCGCTCATCGGCATCCTCGGCTTCGTCGTGATGCTCGCCGGCGTCCTCTTCGCCCTCCGACCGGGCATGCGAGCTCCGAAGGCGAAGGCGCCTCGGGCTGGCGGTCCGGCGTCCGGTGGGGCCTCGCGTCCGAGTACGGGCGGCGGTGCCGGCGGTGGGTCCTTCATGGACCGCATGAACGACCGCTGGGACAAGCGGAACGACCAGAGCTAACCGCTCTCCACACTCCTCCACGGGGTCGGTCCTTCGGGGCCGGCCCCGTTTTCGTGCGCCCGCCGCCGGCCGCGCGCCGCCCCGGCGCCCGCTGGCCGCGCCCGCTGAGATCGCACTCGGGACGCCTTCGAGCCCGGGGGCGGGCGCGGAAGTGCGATCTCGGCGCTGAGCGGGCGCCCCACGCGCGCCCCACTCGCGCCCCGCGCGTGCGCCGGGCGCACGCCAGGCACGCCCGCCGCGCCGTCGTGCGGCTCCCGGGGCTGCGAAAGTCCTCCACTTTCCTCCACGCGCTCCACTCCGCTCCACCGGCCCGTGGTTCCGCGGGAGTCCGGGCCTCGCGTGCACGGCGACGACGCCAGCACCGCCCCAGAACGGGGCACGTGGGCGATTCGGGGAGCGATTTCCTGGCCCGGGGGAGGGGAGTGGAGTAAAGTGGTGCACACAACGGTCCGGTGGAGCGGAGGGGAGGCCCGACGTGCTGCTCGGTACCCATGCCCCGAAGCTCGACGAGAAGGGTCGCGTGATCCTCCCCGCCAAGTTCCGGGACGAACTGTCCGGGGGGCTCGTGATGACCCGCGGCCAGGAACGCTGCGTCGTCGTCTTCAGTGCGGACACGTTCGAGCAACTGCACGAGCGCATCCGCACCGCTCCGATGACGTCGAAGCGGACCCGGGACTACATGCGTCTCTTCCTCTCGGGGGCGAGCGCCGAGACGCCCGACAAGCAGAACCGCGTCACCATCCCGCAGAACCTCCGCGAGTACGCGGGGCTCGAGCGGGACCTGACGGTCATCGGCAGCGGTGACCGTGCCGAGATCTGGTCGACCCCCGCGTGGGAGGCCTACTACGCCGAGGTCGAAGAGGGCTTCGCCGACAACGACGAGGAGGTGATCCCGGGGATCTTCTGATCCGTGGATCGGGACTCCCAGCCGTCCGCCCTGACACACCTTCCCCGGTGTCAGGTCGCATGGATGGGGATCCGGACCCGCGGCCCAGGAGACAGAGGGGCTGCACATGGCAGAACACGACCAGACCGACGGGACACCGCGGTTCCCGCACACGCCGGTGATGCTCGAGCGCATCGTCGACCTCTTCACCCCGACCCTCGACGGGCCGGGCAAGGTCGTCGTCGACGCCACGCTCGGCATGGGCGGGCACTCCGAGGGGCTGCTCGAGCGCTTCCCCGAGCTGACGCTGATCGGCCTCGACCGCGACACCGACGCGCTCGGCATCGCGGGGGAGCGCCTCGCCCGGTTCGGTGACCGTGTCCGCCTGGTGCACACCGTGTACGACGGCATCGTCGACGCGATCGAGGGCGAGGGCTTCACGGAGGTCGACGGGGTGCTGTTCGACCTCGGCGTCTCCTCGCTCCAGCTCGACCGGGCCGAGCGCGGTTTCGCGTACAGCCAGGACGCCCCGCTCGACATGCGGATGGACCGGACCGAGGGGCAGACCGCCGCCGACGTCCTGGCCACCTACGACGAGGGCGAGCTGCGCCGGATCTTCCAGCGCTACGGCGAGGAGAAGCTCGCCGGCCGGTACGCCCGGGCGATCGTCGAACGCCGCACGACGCGGCCGTTCGAGATGTCGGGCGACCTGGTGCAGGTCCTCCACGACGCGACGCCGGTGGCCATCCAGCGCCAGGGGCACCCGGCGAAGCGTGTGTTCCAGGCGCTCCGGATCGAGGTCAACGCCGAACTCAGCGTCCTCGAGCGGGCGATCCCCGCCGCCCTCGACGCGATCGCGGTCGGCGGCCGGATCGTCGTCGAGTCGTACCAGTCGCTCGAGGACCGCATCGTCAAGCGGGCCCTGACCGCCCGGACGAAGTCCAGCGCACCCGCCGGCCTGCCCGTCGAGCTGCCCGAGCACGCACCGACCTACTCCCTGGTCGTCAAGGGCGCCGAGCTGGCCGACGAGGCCGAACGCGCCGCCAACCCACGAGCAACCCCCGTGCGCCTGCGCGCGGCCGAGCGGATCCGGAAGTGACATGAGCACGAACCTCGCACTCGTCGACCCCGCCGTCGTCCCGTCCCGCGCCCCGCGGCCCACGCGGCACGACCGACCGGAGCTCGTCGAGGTCACCCCGACCAAGGCCCAGCGCCGCGCCCGCCCCCGGATCGCGTACGCGGTCGTGGCGGTGGCGGCGCTCGGCATCCTGCTCCTGGCGCAGCTCGGGATCAGCATGGTGCTCAGCCAGGGGGCGTACACGCTCAACTCGTTGAGCGCCGAGCAGACGAACCTCTCGCGGACCCAGCAGTCGCTGTCCGAGGAGCTCCGCGTGCTCGACTCCCCGCAGAACCTGGCGCGCAACGCCCAGGCGCTCGGGATGATCGCGAACTCCACGCCGGTGTACCTCGACCCGCGAACCGGTCGGGTGTACGGCACGCCGACCCCGGCGGTCGCGGACCAGGCCACCGCGAGCACCGAGAACCAGGTGCCGAACTCGCTGCTCGCCGACGTCCCGCTCGCCGCTCAGCAGGGGGACACGTCGACGAGCAAGGAGAGCGGCTCGACGACCGGCAGCGACAGCACGGCGACCAGCGGCAGCACGGCGACGAGCGACAGCAAGGCGACCAGCGACGGCACGGCGACGAGCAACAGCACCGCCGGCGCAGCCGACGCGAAGGCCGACTCCGACGCGGCTGACTCTGAGAAGACCGCAGGCGCCAGCGCGTCGGGCGGGGCTTCCTCGACCACCGACGTAGAGTCCGACCCGAACCAGCTCCAGGCGCCCTCCACCCGGTGACCTGCGGGCCCGGCGCTCCCTGACCGAGGGCGCTCCAGCTCCACCGCTCCGCCCCGGGAAGGACCGCACCGCGTGACGAAGACGACCCGAAGCCGACGACTGCGCTACAGCGTCGTGATGATCGCCGTGATCGCCCTGGTGGCGGTCTTCGTGATCCGACTGGTCGACATCCAGGTGGTGCAGGCCGCCGACCTCAACGAGCAGTCGAAGCAGAAGCGGAGCATCCCGGTCACGATCTACGGGACCCGCGGCTCGATCGTCGACCGCTCCGGCACGGAACTCGCCGACAGCGTGACCCGGTACAACATCACGACGGCTCCCCGGCTCGTGAAGGAGTTCGAGGGCAAGCTCGGCGGGTCGCGCATCAAGGACGTCACGGTCGACACGGCGCTCAAGGCGCTGGCGGAGGCCTCCGGCGGCGACGTCGCCACGATGCGGAAGAACATCGCGGCGAACCCGAAGTCGGACTTCGCGTACCTGGTCAAGGGCCTCGACGTGAAGCACTACGAGGCCGTGACGGCGCTCGGGATCCCGTGGGTCTACAAGGAGCAGCAGGCCTCCCGCGTGTACCCGACGGCGGCCACCACGGGCAACCTCACCGGCTTCATGGGGACGGACGGCGCGCAGGCCGGCCTCGAGCTGGCGTACGACAAGTGCCTCGCGGGCTCGAACGGCTCCGAGACGTACGAGCGCGGTGAGGACGGCGTCCAGCTGCCGGGCAGCACGGTCACGACCAAGAAGGCCAAGGACGGCGGCACGCTCGAGACGACGATCGACAGCGACCTGCAGTACATGGCCCAGCAGACCATCGCGTCCGCGGCGAAGACGCTGCAGGCGGAGTCCGCCACGGCGACGGTGACGAGCGTCAAGACAGGTGAGCTCCTGGCGGTTGCGGACTACCCGACGGTCGACCCGAACGACGTCGACGCGACCACCGACAAGGGTGCCTTCGGGTCGCGGGCGCTGACGGCGTCCTACGAGCCCGGGTCGACGATCAAGGCCGCGATCGCCGCCGCGCTCATCGACCAGGGCAAGTCGAGCCCCACCGACGGGATCACGGTGCCGTACACGCGCTCGTTCCCGTGGGGCGGCTCGATCAAGGACGCCGAGTTCCACCCCACGGAGCACCTGACGCTCGCCGGCGTGCTGCAGAACTCGTCGAACGTCGGCATCACCGAGCTGGGCGAGCGGTTGAGCAAGCAGCAGCGCTTCGACTACATGAAGAAGTTCGGGCTGTTCCAGCCGGAGTCGGCGATCGACTACCCGGGCCAGCCGTCGATGGACTACGGCACGAGCCCGAACTGGGACGACCAGACCAACATCAACTCGATGTTCGGCCAGGGCATCTCGACGACGGCGGTCCAGATCGCCAGCGTCTTCCAGACGATCGCGAACCAGGGCGTGCGGATCCCGCTGCACTTCGTCAAGGGGTGCGAGACGGCCGACGGGAAGACGATCGACGCGCCCGACGTGCAGCCGACGCGCGTGGTGTCCGCGAGCGCCGCCACGCAGGTCACCGACATGCTGCAGAACGTCGTCAAGGGCGGCACCCTGTCGGGCATGGCGCCCATCTCCGGCTACAACATCGCCGCGAAGACCGGTACCGCCGAGGTGGCCGAGGGGTCGAAGGGCTACGGCGGCCAGCGCATCATCTCGGTGGCCGGAATGGCACCCGCCGAGGACCCCCAGTATGTTGTCACGGTGACGTTCACGAAGCCGCAGACGACGAAGTTCTCGTCCGGTGCAGCTCCGGCGTTCCGAACCCTCATGTCCCAGGTGCTCGAGAAGTACCGAGTAGCCCCCTCCACGTCGCAGGCGAAGCTGTACCCGTCCACGTGGTGAGGAAGAAGGAGCACTTGTCCGCACGGATCCCCCCGGTCCTCCGACCCGAACACCCCACCCCGAGGGCCGTCGCCGAACTCGCGAACGCATTCGGTCTGCGTGTCGTCGGCTCGCTCGACGCCGTCGAGACGACCGGCGTGACGCTGAGCGCCGCCGAGGTGCAGCCGGGTGACCTCTTCGTCGGGGTGCACGGAGCGAACCGGCACGGCGCGCAGTTCGCGACCGAGGCCGCCGAGCGTGGTGCCGTCGCGGTCCTGACCGACGCCGATGGCGTGGCCCTGGCCGAACCGTCCGGCCTGCCGGTGCTCGTCGTGGACGACCCGCGTGCTGCCCTGGGCGACGTGTCCGCGTGGGTCTACCGCACCCACCCGGACGAGGCCACCGACCTGCCGCAGCTGTTCGCCGTCACCGGTACGAACGGCAAGACGAGCACCTCGTACATCCTCGAGGGGATCCTCAAGCAGCTCGGGCTCGTCACCGGCCTCAGCTCGACGGCGGAGCGCCACATCGGCACGCTCAGCGTCACGAGCCGGCTCACCACGCCCGAGGCCAGCGAGATGCACGCGCTCCTCGCCCGGATGCGCGAGAGCGAGGTCCGTGCCGTCGCCGTCGAGGTGAGCGCCCAGGCCCTCAGCCGGCACCGCGTGGACGGCATCGTCTTCGACGTCGCGGCGTTCACGAACCTGTCGCACGACCACCTCGACGACTACGCCGACATGGAGGAGTACTACCGCGCGAAGCTCCCGCTGTTCGAGCCGGAGCACGCCCGCCGTGGCGTCGTCTCGCTCGACACGGACTGGGGCCACCGCGTGGTGCAGGACTCCCGGATCCCGGTGACCACCATCACGGTGCACCCCGACGTCGAGGCCGAGTGGCACGTCGACATCGTCGAGGCCCACGCCGCGTACACCGAGTTCCGCCTGACCGGCCCCGAGGACCGCGAGCTCACCACCCGTGTGCCGCTGATCGGCTGGCACATGGCCGCGAACGCCGCCCTGGCGATCGTCATGCTGGTCGAGGGCGGCTTCGAACTCGGCACCATCGCCCACGCGCTCGAGAGCAACCACCGCCACTACGCGGACGAGGACGGCGATCGCGGCGACCACGGCCAGCAGCGCACGGTGTCCGCCATCGAGTGCTACCTGCCCGGCCGCACCGAGCGCGTCTCCGGTGACCGCGGGCCGAGCGTGTACGTCGACTTCGGGCACAGCCCCGACGCCTTCGAGAACACCCTCGCCGCAGTCCGGCAGTTCACCCCGGGCAAGGTCCTCATGCTCTTCGGTGCCGACGGCGACCGCGACAAGACGAAGCGCGCCGACATGGCCCGCATCGCCGCGGCCGGCTCGGACATCCTGGTGGTCACCGACCACCACCCCCGCTTCGAGGACGCCGCATCCATCCGGAAGACCCTCGTCGACGCCGCGCGCGCCGCCTACCCGGAGCACGAGATCCACGAGGTCAGCCCGCCCGAGGCCGCGATCCGCACCGCCGTGGGCCTGCTGAGCGAGGGCGACTCGATCCTCTGGGCCGGCCCCGGTCACCAGGACTACCGCGACATCCAGGGCGTCCGCACCCCGTACTCGGCACGCGACGAGGCCCGTCAGGCGCTCCGCGAGGCCGGGTGGGAGCCGAACTCCGGCCCCGCCGAGGACGTCCGATGATCGCCCTGACCCTCGCCGAGATCGCCACCGCGGTCGGCGGCGAGCTCATCGGCGGTGCCCAGGCGACGGACGTCGCCGAGCCCGGCGACCTGGTCGTCGAGGGCTCGGTCGAGACCGACTCGCGGCTCGTGCGTCCGGGCAGCGTGTTCTTCGCGCTCCCCGGCGAGGTCACCGACGGCCGCCGCTTCGTCGCGGCCGCGGTCGACGCCGGAGCCGCCCTGGTGATCACCCCCGAGCGCGTGGACACCACCGCGCCGCAGATCGTCGTGGCCGACGGCTACGAGGCCCTCGCGGCGCTCGCGCACGAGGTCGTCACGCGCGTCCGGATGAGCACCGCCGACCGCGTGGACGCGGACGGCCGGCCGGCGCCGCTGCGGGTCGTCGGCATCACCGGCTCGAACGGCAAGACGAGCACGAAGAACATGCTCCGCACGATCCTCGAGCAGCACGGCGAGACCGTCGCGCCCCAGGGGTCGTTCAACAACCACGTCGGGGCACCGATCTCGATGCTCCGGGTGACGTACGACACGCGGTACCTCGTCGTCGAGATGGGGGCGAGCGGCGTCGGCCACATCGCCAAGCTCGTCTCGATCGCCGAGCCCGACGTCGGTGTCGTCCTCAAGGTGGGCCTCGCGCACGCCGGCGAGTTCGGCGGCATCGAGGCGACGCAGCGCGCGAAGTCCGAGATGGTCACCGACCTCCCCGACTCCGCGACGGCCCTCCTCAACGTCGACGACGACCGGGTCGCGTCGATGCGCGACCTGACGGCCGCCCACGTGGTCGGCTTCGGCACGTCGGCGGACGCCGACTACCGCATCACCGGCATCGAGACGGACCGCAGCGGCACCCGCTTCACGCTCACCGCGCCTCCCGTCCGACCGGAAGGCGACCGTCCGGCGGACGCAACCCCGCCTGGAGGCACGGATCGCCTTCCCGAGACCGTCGACGTCCGCCTCGCGATCCTGGGTGAGCACCACGCGATGAACGCGTCCGCGGCGCTCACGGTGGCCCACCTGTGGGGCGTCCCCCTGGCCGCCGGCGCCGAGGCGCTCCCGTCGATGACGCGCGCCGAGCGCTGGCGCATGGAGCTCCTCCAGGGCGGCCCGGAGGGCGTCACGGTCATCAACGACGCGTACAACGCGTCCCCCGACTCCACCGCAGCGGCGCTGCGGACCCTGGCGCAGATCGTGCGTCCGGGGGAGCGGACCGTCGCCGTGCTCGGCGAGATGGCCGAGCTCGGCGAGTTCTCGACGGAGGAGCACGACCGCATCGGCCGGCTCGTCGTCCGTCTCGGCATCGGACAGCTCGTGGTCGTCGGTCGCGCCGCGATGCCGATCCACCAGGCCGCCACCCTCGAGGGATCGTGGGACGGCGAGTCCGTGTTCATCGAGGACGTCGACGACGCCGTCCACCAACTGCAGGACATGCTCCGCCCCGGCGACGTCGTCCTCGTCAAGTCCTCGAAGTCCGCCGAACTGCGATTCCTCGGCGACCGCCTCGGAGGTGTCACCGAATGATCGCCCTCCTGATCGCCGGCGCCGTGTCGCTGGTGTTCACACTGCTGCTCACGCCGCTGTTCATCAAGCTGTTCCACCGCCTCGGCTGGGGACAGTTCATCCGCGACGACGGCCCGCAGTCGCACCACACGAAGCGCGGCACGGCGACGATGGGCGGCATCGTCCTCATCATCGGCGCGGTGCTCGGCTACTTCGTCGGGCACCTGGTCGGGCGTGACTCGATCACGCTGTCCGGTCTGCTCGTCCTGTTCCTCATGGTCGGCCTGGGCTTCGTCGGGTTCATCGACGACTTCCTCAAGGTGCGGCGGCAGCGGAGCCTCGGGCTCGGCGGCTGGGCCAAGGTGCTCGGCCAGGTCATCGTCGGCGTCATCTTCGCGACCATCGCCCTCGTCGTCCCGACCGCGAACGGCAAGCCGCCGGCGTCGACCATGGTGTCGGCCATCCGCGACATCCCGTGGCTCGACTTCATGGCACTCGGCACCGTCATCGGCACCGTGCTGTTCCTGGCGTGGATCGTCCTGCTGACCGTGTCCACGTCGAACGGCGTGAACGTCGCGGACGGCCTCGACGGACTGGCCACCGGGTCGAGCATCCTGGCGATCGGCTCGTACGTCATCATCGGCTTCTGGCAGTCGAACCAGATCTGCGGCGGCGCCCGGCTCGACGCCAGCACCGAACACGCCTGCTACACCGTGACGAACCCGCTCGACCTGGCGGTCGTCGCGGCCGCGGTGTGCGGCGGGCTGATCGGCTTCCTCTGGTACAACACGTCCCCGGCGCAGATCTTCCTCGGCGACACCGGGTCGCTCGGCCTCGGCGGTGCCCTGGCCGGACTCGCGATCCTCAGCCGCACCGAGCTGCTCCTCGTCCTCATCGGCGGCCTGTTCTTCATCGTCACCGGCTCGGTCATCCTGCAGCGGGCGTACTTCAAGATCACCCACGGCAAGCGCATCTTCCGGATGAGTCCGCTCCACCACCACTTCGAACTGAAGGGGTGGGCCGAGGTGACCGTCGTCGTGCGGTTCTGGATCATCGCGGGACTCTGCGTCGCTGCCGGTGTCGGCCTCTTCTACCTCGAATGGATCGCGCGCGTTGGCTGATCGTCTCGACTCCCTGGACAGCTGGTACTCCGAGGGGTGGAAGGGCCTGAACGTCGCCGTCCTCGGCCTCGGCGCCACCGGGTTCTCGGTCGCCGACACCCTGGTCGAACTCGGCAGCGACGTGACGGTGTACTCCACCGACGCGCCGGCCGACAGCGTCGAGCTGCTCGACGTCATCGGGGCGCGCTTCGTGCAGGTCCCGCTCGACACCGTGCCCGACGCGCTCGTGCAGCAGGCGCCGGACGTGGTCGTCGTGTCCCCGGGGCTGCCGCCGCACAACGCGACGGTCACCTGGGCCGTGGCGAACAGCACCGTGTGGGGCGACATCGAGCTCGCCTGGCGCGTGCGAGACAAGGTCGTCCGCGGGCCGATCGCGGCCCCGTGGGTGACGATCACCGGCACGAACGGCAAGACCACCACGACGCAGCTGACGACCGCGATGTTCGAGGCCGGCGGCCTCCGCGCGGTGGCGTGCGGCAACATCGGCGTGCCGGTCCTCGACGTCGTCCGCGACCCGGACGGCTTCGACGTCCTCGTGGTCGAGCTGTCGAGCCACCAGCTCCACTACCTGCCGACCACCGGCGACGGGGCCGTGGTGCCGCTCGCGAGCACCTGCCTCAACATCGCCGACGACCACCTCGAGTGGCACGGCTCCGCCGAGGCGTACCGCGCCGCGAAGGCGAAGGTCTACGAGCGCACCGTGATGGCGTGCGTCTACAACACGACCGACGACGCCACCCGGCGCATGGTCGAGGAAGCGGACGTGGTCGAGGGTTGCCGTGCCGTCGGCTTCGGCCCCGGCATCCCGGCGCCGGGCGACGTCGGCATCGTCGAGGACGTCCTGTGCGACCGTGCCTTCGCCGAGAACCGGCAGAGCAGCGCGCTCGAGCTCGCCACCGTCGCCGACCTCGAGCAGGCCGGGCTCGCCAGCCCGCACATGACGATGAACGTCCTCGCCGCCGCGGCCCTCGCCCGTGCGGCCGGCGTCCAGCCCAGCGCGATCCGCTCGGCCGTGCAGGGGTTCCGCGCGGACCACCACCGCACCGAGCTCGTGGCCACCGCCGACGGCATCACCTGGGTCGACGACTCGAAGGCGACGAACCCGCACGCCGCGACCGCATCGCTCGGTGCGTTCGACCCGGTCGTCTGGATCGTCGGCGGCCTGTTCAAGGGCGTCGACGTGGACGGACTCGTCGAACGCTTCGGTCCGGACGTCCGCGGCGTCGTCGTGATCGGCACCGACCGGACCCCCGTGGTCGAGGCATTCGCGCGACACGCGCCCGGGGTGCCCGTCCTGCAGGTCGAAGCAGCGGACACTGATCAGGTCATGCCCGAGGCGGTCCGGCATGCCGCATCGGTCGCGAGACCGGGCGACACGGTCCTCCTCGCCCCGGCTGCGGCGTCGTTCGACCAGTTCGGCTCCTACGCGGACCGGGGGCGTCGATTCGCGGCGGCGGTCCACGAGCACCTGGGAGGAAACGCCGATGGCGACGACGGATCTTCCGAACGGTCGTAAGACGCAGAGCACCGGCACCGCAGCGAGCGGCACGGCGGCCCGCCGTACCAACGGCGCCGTCGTCGCCGTCAAGAACGTCTTCGTCGCCGAGTCCAGCACGTTCTACACGATCCTCGGCGTCACGCTCTTCCTCGTCGTCTTCGGCGTCGTCATGGTGCTCTCGTCGTCGAGCGTCGAGCAGTACGCGGCGACCCACGACTTCTTCGGCGCCGCGTCCCGCCAGGGCCTCTACGCCGTCCTCGGCGTGCCGCTCATGCTCATCGCGAGCCGCCTGTCCGCCCGCTTCTGGCGTCGGTGGGCGATGTGGATCGTCGGCATCGGCCTCATCGTGCAGGCGCTCGTCGTCCTGACCCCGCTCGGGTACTCGATCCAGGGCAACCGGAACTGGATCAAGCTCGGCTCGTTCACCGCGCAGCCGTCGGAGATCCTCAAGCTCGCGCTGGTGCTCGGCATCGGCGCGATCATGTACGTCAAGCGCGACAAGCTCGACGACTGGAAAGAGGTCTACATCCCGATCGGGATCGCCGCCCTCGGGTCGATCGGCCTCGTGCTGCTCGGCGGTGACCAGGGCACCGCGATGATCATGCTCATCCTGGTGTTCGGCGCCCTGTACGTCGGGGGTGCCCGGGCGAAGCACCTGCTGCTCGGCCTCGTCGTCCTCGCGGTGGCGCTGCCGTTCGTCACGATGGCGTCGAGCTCCCGGCAGAGCCGCATCAGCGCGTGGCTGTCGGGCTGCACCGACACGAGCCAGTACCAGGACCTCTGCTGGCAGCCGGTCCACGGCATGTGGGCGCTGGCGTCCGGCGGCGTGTTCGGGGTCGGGCTCGGCAACTCCAAGGCGAAGTGGTCCTGGCTGCCCGAGGCGGACAATGACTACATCTTCGCGATCATCGGCGAGGAACTCGGCCTGGTCGGCGCCGTCGTCGTGCTCGCCCTCTTCGTGGTGCTCGCGATCGGCATGATCAAGATCATCCGGCAGTCGAACGACCCGTTCGTGAGGACCGTCACCGGCGGCGTCCTCGCGTGGATCATCGGCCAGGCGCTCGTCAACATCGCCGTGGTGCTCGGCCTGCTGCCGGTCCTCGGCGTCCCACTCCCACTCATCTCGGCCGGTGGTTCCGCGCTCATCATGACGCTCGTCGCGATCGGCGTCGTCCTGTCCTTCGCACGCGAGCTCCCCGGCAAGCACGACCTCCCCGGCAAGCACGACCTCCCAGGCGCGAACGCCCGGTCGGTCCCCAGCACCACGAACGGAACACTCCGGTGAGCAAGTACCTCTTCGCCGGCGGCGGCACCGCCGGGCACGTCAACCCGCTGCTCGCGGTCGCCGACCGGCTGACCGAGCGCGAGCCCGACGCCGAGGTCCTCGTCCTCGGCACCGCGGAGGGCCTGGAGTCCCGTCTCGTCCCGATGCGCGGCTACGAGCTGCTGACGATCCCGCGCCTGCCCTTCCCGCGCAAGCCGAACGCGGCGGCGCTGCGGTTCCCCGGCGCCTTCTGGCGAGCGGTCAAGCGGACCGAGCGGCTCATCCGTGAGCACGAGATCGAGGTCGTCCTCGGCGTCGGCGGCTACGCGGCCGCGCCGGCGTACATCGCCGCCCGCCGGACCGGCACCCCGATCGTCGTGCACGAGCAGAACGCCAAGCCCGGTCTGGCGAACCGCCTCGCCGCGTTCCTGACGAACCACGTCGGCGTGACGTTCTCGAACACCCGCCTGCGGCACGGTCGCGTCGTCGGCATGCCGCTCCGCCGCGAGATCGAGTCGCTCGACCGCCGTGCGTCCCGCGCCGAGGGGCTCGCCGAGTTCGGCCTCGACCCCGCTCGTCCGGTCCTGCTGGTCACCGGCGGATCGTCCGGCGCACGGAGCATCAACCGCACCGTGAACGCCGCCGCCGCCACGATCGTCGGTGCCGGGTGGCAGGTGCTGCACGTGGTCGGGGCCGCGTCCGACATCGGTCCGAGCGACCTCGACGGCTACCACGTGCTGCCGTACTGCGACCGGATGGACCTCGCGTACGCGGCGAGTGACTTCGTGGTCTCGCGCTCCGGTGCCGGCATGGTCTGCGAGCTCACGGCCGTCGGGCTGCCGAGCGTCCTGGTGCCGTACCCTGTCGGCAACGGCGAGCAGCGCCACAACGCGAAGGACGTCGTCGACGCCGGGGGAGCGGTCCTCGTGGCGGACGCGGAATTCGACGAGGACTGGGTGACGTTCCAGCTCCTGGACATCCTGCAGGACCGGGCCCGGATCGCCGACATGACGGTCCGCGCCGGCAGTGTCGGCCACCGCGACGGCGCCGACCGGATGACGGACCTGGTGCTCGACGCAGCGAAGAACGCCGGCACCGCCAGCAGCACGGAGGAAGCATGACCATCAAGCCGGACCTGACGCAGCCGATCCCGGACGACCTCGGCACGGTGCACTTCGTCGGCATCGGCGGCTCCGGCATGAGCGGCATCGCCCGGCTGTTCCTCGCCGCGGGCCACCGCGTGACGGGCAGCGACTCCCGCGAGACCGCCACCACCGGCACGATGCGCGAGCTCGGCGCCGACGTGCACATCGGGCACGACGCCGCGAACGTCGGCGCGGCGGACACCATCGTCGTCACGAGCGCGCTGTGGCCGGACAACCCCGAGCTCCTCGAGGCGCAGCGCCGCGGCCTGCCGGTGCTGCACCGCTCGCAGGCCCTCGCCGCCCTGATCGCCGAGCACCGCCTCGTCGCGGTCGCCGGCGCGCACGGCAAGACCACGTCGACCGGCATGATCGTCACCGCCATGGTCGAGCTCGGCCTCGACCCGAGCTTCGTCAACGGCGGCGTCATCCAGTCCCTCGGCACCAGCTCGGCCCCGGGCTCGAGCGCCCTGTTCGTCGTCGAGGCCGACGAGTCCGACGGCTCGTTCCTGCTGTACGACGTCGCGGTGGCCCTCGTCACGAACGTCGACGCCGACCACCTGGACCACTACGGCAGCGAGGAAGCGTTCACCGAGGCCTTCGTCGAGTTCGCCGCGAAGGCGTCCGAGCGGGTCGTCATCTCGAGCGACGACGCCGGCGCGAAGCTGGTGACGGCCGGGGTCCGGGCACGTCCCGACGCCCCCGAGGTCGTCACCTTCGGCGAGGCCGTCGACGCCGATGTCCGGATCGAGGGCATCACCGAGTCGGCGGGCGTCGAGGTCGACTTCCGCTCCGGAGGCGAGGCACACCACCTCACGCTCCGCGTCCCCGGTCGCCACAACGCGATCAACGCCGTCGGCGCCTTCGCCGTCCTCACCGGGCTCGGCATCGCCCCGGCGGACGCGATCCGCGGCATCGAGGCGTTCGGCGGCACCCAGCGCCGCTTCGAGCTGCACGGTGTGGAGCGCGGGGTGTCCGTCTACGACGACTACGCGCACCACCCGACCGAGGTCGCGGCGGCCCTCAAGGCCGCACGCAACGTCGTCGGCGACGGCCGCATCATCGCGATCCACCAGCCGCACCTGTACTCCCGCACCCGGCTGATGGCCGGCGACTTCGCCAAGGTCTACGAGGAGCTCGCGGACCACACCGTCGTCCTCGACGTGTACGGCGCGCGCGAGGACCCGGAGCCCGGCGTGACCGGTGCCCTGGTGCAGGAGCGCTTCGCCGACCAGTCCCGTGTCGAGTTCCTGCCCGACTGGGACGAGGCCGCGGCGCGCGCGGCCGCGGTGGCGCGCGACGGCGACATCATCATGACCCTGAGCTGCGGCGACGTGTACCGGATCATCCCGCAGGTCATCGACGCGCTCCAGGGCGACGGAGCGCCGTCCCGGTGAAGCGCCCGGAGGGGTTCGACGAGCGTCCGGCACAGCCGGACGCCTCTGCCGAGGACGCCTCGGCGCCCCGGCAGCGCCGTGCCCCGCTGATCCCGCGGCGTCCGTCCCGCGGGTCCTCGTCGGACGGCCTGGAGGCGCGGCCCGACCCCGCCCCATCGGCTCCCGTCGACGAGACGGAGACGCCCACCACCACGGACGGCACCGCCGACGACTCCGGTCCGTCAGCGCGCGACCGCGCGGGCGCCTTCGCCGGCGCGGCCGGCCGCCGGCTCGGTGCCGGTCTGTCGACCGTCGCCGGCCGCCTGCGCGAGTACACGCCGGACGAGGACCACCGCGACCCCGACGCGGAACGCCGCGAGACCCTGCGCCGTGAGACCGAGCGTGCCGACGCCGAACGGCTGGCGGCACTGACCGACCTGCACCCCGAGGACGGCCACGAGCACGCGACCCCGATCGGCGCCGGCGTCCGTGCGGCCGAGACCGCACGCGAGGCCCGGGTGGCGAAGCGACGCCGTCGGCTCCTCGAGCGCGCCGAGGTCCGGCGGTTCACCCGTCGCAGCCGCCACCGCCGCGCGGCGTGGATCACCGGCGCGAGCATCTTCCTGGTCTTCGGCATCTCGATCCTGGTCGCGGTGTTCTCGCCGCTGATGGCCCTGCAGACGATCGAGGTCAAGGGCACGAACCGCGTCGACGCCACGCAGCTCCGGCAGGCGCTGTCCGAGCAGATCGGCACGCCGCTCGCCCGCCTCGACTTCGAGGAGATCAAGCGGGACATCGCCGGCTTCCCGCTCATCGAGAGCTACGTCACCGAAGAGGCCCCGCCGCACACCCTGGTGGTGACGGTCACCGAGCGCACCCCGGTGGTGGCGGTCCGGTCCGGCTCGACGTTCGACCTCGTCGACCCGGCGGGGATCGTCGTGCAGTCGTCACCGAAGCAGCCGGCGAACATGCCGGTGGCCGACATCGGCAGCGCGAAGCTCGGGTCGCCGGTGTTCCGCACCATGACCGAGGTCGTGCTGGCGCTGCCGTCGACCGTGCGCGCGCAGGTGACGAGCGTGAAGGCGTCCACCGCGGACGACGTGACGCTGACCCTCAAGGACAAGTCGACGGTCGTGTGGGGGAACCCGGACGACTCCGACGCGAAGGCGGCGCTCCTCGCGGCCCTCGTGAAGGACCACTCGACGCGGAACCCCGGCGTCGTCGTCGAGTACGACGTGAGTGCGCCGGACAACGGCGTCATCCGCGCGAAGCCCTGACGGAAGCCCGGACGGATCGTGCGACACGCGGCGTGGCGGGGCGACAGTGCCCGGAGCACACCCGTAGCGTCGAGGACAGCACCACATCTACCAGCATTACCCCTGAACTTCAAGTAGAGGTTGAGGGTTCGACCGGAGGCCCGACTGACGTGACCACGAACCACAACTACCTCGCCGTCATCAAGGTCGTCGGTGTCGGCGGCGGCGGCGTGAACGCCGTGAACCGCATGATCGAGCTCGGCCTCCGCGGCGTCGAGTTCATCGCCATCAACACCGACGCACAGGCCCTGCTGCTGAGCGACGCCGACGTCAAGCTCGACGTGGGCCGTGAGATCACCCGTGGTCTCGGCGCCGGCGCGGACCCCGAGGTCGGCCGTCGCGCCGCCGAGGACCACGCGGAGGAGATCGAGGAAGCGCTCGCGGGCGCCGACATGGTCTTCGTCACCGCGGGTGAGGGCGGCGGGACCGGTACGGGTGGTGCTCCCGTGGTCGCGCGCATCGCGAAGTCGATCGGTGCGCTCACCATCGGCGTCGTCACGAAGCCGTTCAGCTTCGAGGGCAAGCGTCGGCAGTCGCAGGCCGAGAACGGCGTCGCCGGGCTCAAGGACGAGGTCGACACGCTCATCGTCGTGCCGAACGACCGCCTGCTCGAGATCAGCGACCGCGGCATCTCCATGGTCGAGGCCTTCGCGACCGCCGACCAGGTGCTCCTCGCCGGTGTGCAGGGCATCACCGACCTCATCACGACCCCGGGCCTCATCAACCTCGACTTCGCCGACGTCAAGTCGGTCATGCAGGGCGCCGGTTCGGCGCTCATGGGCATCGGCTCCTCGCGGGGCGCCGACCGCGCGATCAAGGCGGCCGAGCTCGCCGTCGCGTCGCCGCTGCTCGAGGCCTCGATCGACGGTGCGCACGGCGTGCTGCTCTCGATCCAGGGTGGGTCGAACCTCGGCATCTTCGAGATCAACGACGCCGCCCGTCTCGTGCAGGAGGCCGTCCACCCCGAGGCGAACATCATCTTCGGCGCGGTCATCGACGACACCCTCGGCGACGAGGTCCGTGTGACCGTCATCGCCGCGGGCTTCGACGGCGGCGAGCCCCAGCAGCAGCAGAAGGAACGTCGCTCGAGCTACGTCGACCCCGAGGCCGGCGCGACCGTCCCCGTGGCGAGCGCCGGTGGCACGGGCGCGATCGAGGACTCCTCCTCGTCGGCGCCCTCGTGGGCGTCGCAGGAGCACGCGGCGCCGGCGCAGCGCGCCGCCGACCCCGCCTTCGACGACGATGACGACGAGCTCGACGTCCCCGACTTCCTGAAGTAACACCCCCTTGGTAGCCGACCCGCGCCTCCCGTCCGCCTCGTCACCCGACGACGGACCGGAGGCGCGTCTCGCGTCCGTCCGGTCCGGCATCTCCGACGCGGCGCGAGCCGCGGGGCGGTCGGTCGACGAGCTGACGCTCGTGGTCGTCACGAAGTACCACCCGGCGTCGCTCGTCCGGGAGCTCGCCGCCCTCGGCGTCACGGACGTGGGGGAGAACCGGCACCAGGAAGCGCAGGCGAAGGCCGCCGAGCTCGCCGACCTGCCGCTGACGTGGCACTTCGTCGGGCAGCTGCAGTCGAAGAAGGCGCGGCAGGTGCGCCGCTACGCGCACGTGGTGCAGTCGCTCGACCGCGACTCCGTCGTCGACGCGTTCGCCCCGACCGAGGCTGACCCGGAGCCGCCGGTGATCGACGGCTTCGTGCAGGTCAACCTCACCGACGACCCGGGCCGCGGCGGCGTGCAGCCCGACGCCGTCGAGGCGATGGTCGAGCGGGTCCTCGCGACCGGCACGATCCGGCTGCGCGGCGTGATGGCCGTCGCACCGCTCGACGAGGAACCCCGTGCCGCCTTCGCGCGGCTGCGCTCGATCTCGTCGCGTGTGGTGTCGCTCGCGCCCGGCGCCACGGACATCTCCGCCGGGATGAGCGGCGACTACGCGGACGCCGTGCTCGAGGGCGCGACACACCTCCGGATCGGGACCGCAATCACGGGAAATCGCCCGGTCGCGCCCTAGCCTCGTCCCAAGGGCATCCACGAGCACGAACTCCGGAGGAACCATGGCCAACCCGCTGAAGAAGACGATGGTCTACCTCGGCCTCGCCGACGAGGAACTCGAGTACGAGGACGAGCAGCCGCAGGAGCCTGCGCGCCAGCAGTCGTCCCGTCAGCAGGCCGCGCCGGCCCAGGCCCCCGTGGCCGCACCCGTCGCGCAGGAGGCCGCCGCGCCCGTCGCGGCACCGGTGGCACCCGCCCCCGAGCCCAAGACGCAGACCCACCAGCGCGGCGCCCAGGTCACCCCGCTCCGCCGCTCGCACACGACCGCACAGAAGGCAGCACCGGTCCAGGAAATGAACGAGATCCTCACCGTCCACCCGCGCGAGTACAAGGACGCCCAGTCCATCGCCGAGAGCTTCCGCGACGGCATCCCCGTCATCATCAACCTCTCGCAGATGACCGAGGCGGACGCGCGCCGCATGATCGACTTCGCCTCCGGGCTCTCGCTCGGCCTGTACGGCAAGATCGAGCGCGTCACGAACAAGGTCTTCCTGCTCTCCCCGGCGCACGTCGCGGTGAGCGGTGAGGCGCCTGAGGTAGAGTCCGACATCGAGGCGTCCTTCTTCGCCCAGTCCTGAGTCCCTCGGGCCCGAGTCCCTCTGGCCCGAGCCCATCAGGCCCACCCGCCCCGTGAGCGACGTCACGTGACGACGCCCACCCGAGCCGAGCGAGCCCCATCGTGTCCGCGATCTTCACGATCCTGTACTTCCTCCTCCTGCTCTACTTCTTCGTGATGTGGGGACGGTTCGCGCTCGACATCGTGCAGGCGTACAACCGCTCCTGGCGGCCCCGCGGGGGACTCCTCGTGGTCTCCGAGGTCGTCTACACCCTGACCGACCCGCCGATCCGCACCGTCCGCAAGGCGCTTCCGCCGCTGCGGATGGGGCCGGTGGCGCTCGACTTCGGGTGGACGATCGTCATGCTCGTGGTCATCATCGCGATGACCATCGCCCGGGCGTTCATCTAGCCCAGCCCGACCACGACACGCGCCACGCCGCGGTCACGGTCACGGTTCTCGGCCGCCGTCGGTGTACGGTGGTCGGGATCGATGCTCGCTCCGGCGCAGCATCCGCACCGCAGGGAGCGACTGGTACATTCGGTCGCACCCGTAGCGGTTCCACACGTTCAGCAGTTCTATTGAGGTGACGGCAATGGCTTTGACGCCGGAAGACGTAGTCAACAAGCGGTTCCAGCCGACGAAGTTCCGCGAGGGCTACGACCAGGACGAGGTCGACGACTTCCTCGACGAGGTCGTGGTCGAGCTGCGTCGCCTGACGGCCGAGAACGACGAGCTCCGTCAGCGCCTGCAGGCCGCCGAGTCGGCCCCGCAGTCGGCGCAGGCCGAGCAGTCCGCTCCGACCCCCGAGCCCGAGCCGGAGCCCGCCCCCGTGGCCGCCGCCCCGGAGCCCGCTCCGGTCGCCGCAGCCGCGCCGGCCTCGACGGTCCCCGCCGACGAGGACACCGAGGGCACCACGAACCTCCTCACGCTCGCTCGCCGTCTCCACGAGGAGCACGTGCGTGAAGGCGTCGAGAAGCGCGACGCGCTCATCGCCGAGGGCACCGCCCAGGCAGCGCGTCTCGTCTCCGAGGCCGAGGCCAAGCAGCGCCAGATCATAGCCGACACCGAGAACACGAACCGTCAGCGTGTCGCGGTGCTCGAGCAGGAGCAGCGCCAGCTCGAGGGCAAGATCGACGAGCTCCGCACCTTCGAGCGCGACTACCGTGCGCAGCTCAAGAGCTACATCCAGGGCCAGCTCAACGAGCTGGACGGTTCGGGCACCGAGCAGTCCGGTCTCACCCCCGCGCCGGCATCGGCGCAGGGCTTCGGCAACTGACGTTGTCGCGACCAGCATCACGAGCGAAGGTCAGTGCACGCGCTATCGCGGCACTGGCCTTCGCCGCTGTCGTCGTGGTGGCGCTCGACCAGGGCGTGAAGGCGCTCGTCGTCGCGAACCTGCCGTACGGCACCGCGGTCCCCGTCCTCGGGAACGCCCTGCAGTTCTTCTACGTCCGGAACCCCGGCGCCGCGTTCTCGTTCGCGGTGAACATGACGTGGGTGTTCTCGATCGTCTCGACGGCCGTCGTCGTCGCGATCATCGTCTTCGCCCGACGGATCCGCTCGATGTGGTGGGCACTCGTGCTCGGCATGCTGCTCGGCGGGGCGCTCGGCAACCTGCTCGACCGGCTCTTCCGTGAGCCCGGCTTCGGCCGCGGTCACGTCGTGGACTTCATCTCGACACCGTGGATGATGCCGGCGATCTACAACATCGCCGACTCGTTCATCTGCATCAGCATGGTGATCTTCGTGCTGCTCGTGATCCTCGGGGTGAACCTCGACGGTTCCCGCGCGCTGACCGCGAAGCAGCAGCGCGCCCGGGACGCGGCCGGCCCCGGTACGCCCGAGTCGGACGGCACGCGGATCGCCGCCGCCTCCGACGACCCGCGCGCGCCGCGTGACGGGCGCGACACGCTGGGCCACGACGCCACGTGAGCGAGCAGCGCAGTCTGCCCGTGCCGGACGGGCTCGCCGGTGAGCGCGTCGACGCGGCCATCGCGAAGCTCCTCGGGTTCAGCCGGTCCTTCGCGGCCGACGTCGTCGCCGCCGGGGGCGTGCGCGTCGACGGGGCCGTCGTCGACAAGTCCGACCGGTTGCACGCCGACTCGTGGCTCGAGGTCGAGTGGACCCCGAAGGAAGCCCCGCGGATCATCCCCGTCGAGGTCCCCGGCATGACGGTCGTGCACGACGACGACGACATCATCGTCGTCGACAAGCCGATCGGCGTCGCCGCCCACCCGTCGCCCGGCTGGGACGGCCCGACGGTGCCCGGTGGCCTGGCCGCGGCCGGGTTCACCATCGCGACCTCGGGTGCCGCCGAGCGCGCGGGCATCGTGCACCGGCTCGACGTCGGCACCTCGGGCCTGATGGTCGTCGCGAAGACCGAGCTCGCCTACACGCACCTCAAGCGCGCCTTCAAGGAGCGCACGGTCGAGAAGGTCTACCACGCGCTCGCGCAGGGGCACCCGGACCCGACCTCCGGCACCGTCGACGCACCCATCGGCCGGCACCCGTCGAGCGACTGGAAGTTCGCGGTGACAGCGGACGGCAAGCCGAGCGTCACGCACTACGCGACGCTCGAGGCGTTCCGGTCCGCGACGCTGCTCGAGGTGCACCTCGAGACCGGTCGGACGCACCAGATCCGGGTGCACATGGCCGCGACGCGCCACCCGCTCGTCGGCGACACCATGTACGGGGCCGACCCCGTGCTCGCCGCGGAGCTCGGGTTGACGCGGCAGTGGCTCGACGCCGTGCGGCTCGGGTTCGAACACCCGCGCACCGGGCAGTGGGTGCAGTACGAGGCCTCGTACCCGGAGGACCTGCAGCTGGCGCTCGACCGCATCCGCGCCGCGTAGGCGGGCGTGCCTCGGGCCGGGCCTCCGGCCGGGCCCTCGGCGCGCTGAGGTCGCGCAATGTGCCGCCCGCGTGCCGCCGAGGCGGCACTTCGTGCGACCTCGACGACCGTCGCGCGGCGTGTCGTGCGATCTCGCGGGCGCCAGCCCGACGTGACCACCATTCGGCCAGGAGGCGCGTGCCGGGGCCGCCACGCGCCTCCAGGCCGTCAGGGCGTGCGTCCACCGACCGACTGCCGTGATCGACGTGCCCGGGAACGTCGCCGGTCGCCGTTAGGCTGTTCTTGCCCGCAGCAGCTTCGTCGAACCGGAGGTTCCGTGTCGGAATCCGACTCCTTCGTCCACCTGCACGTGCACAGCGAGTACTCGATGCTCGACGGTGCCGCCAGGCTCTCCGACCTCGTGGCGGAGACCGCCGCGCAGGGCATGCCCGCCGTGGCGGTGACCGACCACGGCAACATGTTCGGCGCGTTCGAGTTCTGGAAGGCCGCGAAGGCCGGCGGCGTGAAGCCGATCATCGGGACCGAGGCGTACATCACGCCGCGCACGCACCGGTCCGACAAGACCCGTGTGCGCTGGGGCGACGGCGGCGGGGACGACGTGTCCGGTGCGGGTTCGTACACGCACATGACGATGTTCGCCGAGAACACCACGGGCATGCACAACCTGTTCCGGCTGTCGTCGAAGGCCTCGCTCGAGGGGTACTACTTCAAGCCCCGCATGGACATCGAGCTCCTGCAGGAGTACCACGAGGGCATCATCGCCACGACGGGCTGCCCGTCGGGGGAGATCCAGACGCGCCTGCGCCTCGGCCAGTACGACGAGGCCGTCAAGGCCGCCGCCGACTACCGCGACATCTTCGGCAAGGAGAACTACTTCGCCGAGATCATGGACCACGGGCTCGAGATCGAGCGCCGGATCATGACCGACCTGATCCGCCTGGCGAAGGACCTCGACATCCCTCTGGTCGGCACGAACGACCTGCACTACACGCACGCGCACGACGCCAAGTCGCACGCCGCCCTGCTGTGCGTGCAGTCCGGCTCGACGCTCAACGACCCGAACCGGTTCAAGTTCGACGCCGACGAGTTCTACCTGAAGACGCCGGCGCAGATGCGGCACGTCTTCCGCGACAACCTCGAGGCCTGCGACAACACGCTGCTCATCGCCGAGCGGTGCAACGTCGAGTTCGACACCGCAGCCAACTACATGCCGAAGTTCCCCGTGCCCGAGGGCGAGACGGAGCACTCCTGGTTCGAGAAGGAAGTGGCGAAGGGGCTCGAGTACCGGTACCCGGGCGGCATCACGCAAGAGGTGCAGGAACGCGCCGACTACGAGGTCGGGATCATCAACCAGATGGGCTTCCCGGGGTACTTCCTCGTGGTCGCCGACTTCATCAACTGGTCGAAGAACAACGGCATCCGCGTCGGCCCGGGGCGTGGTTCCGGCGCCGGTTCGATGGTGGCGTACGCGATGCGCATCACCGACCTCGACCCGATCCGGCACGGCCTGATCTTCGAGCGGTTCCTCAACCCGGACCGCGTCTCCATGCCCGACTTCGACGTCGACTTCGACGACCGGCGCCGCGGTGAGGCGATCAAGTACGTCACCGAGAAGTACGGGTCCGAGCGCGTCGCGCAGATCGTCACGTACGGCACCATCAAGGCGAAGCAGGCGCTGAAGGACTCCTCCCGCGTCCTCGGCTTCCCGTTCGGCATGGGCGAGAAGCTCACCAAGGCGATGCCGCCGCCCGTGATGGGCAAGGACATCCCGCTCACCGGGATCTTCGACAAGGACCACCCCCGCTTCAAGGAAGCCGTCGACGTCCGCACGGTGGTCGAGACCGACCCCGAGGCCAAGACCGTGTTCGACACCGCGCTCGGGCTCGAGGGGCTGAAGCGCCAGTGGGGCGTGCACGCGGCCGGCGTCATCATGTCGAGCGACCCGCTGATCGACATCATCCCGATCATGAAGCGGGAGCAGGACGGCCAGATCGTCACGCAGTTCGACTACCCGGCAGCGGAGTCGCTCGGCCTGATCAAGATGGACTTCCTCGGGCTCCGGAACCTCACGATCATCAGTGACGCCCTCGAGAACATCAAGACGAACCGGGGTATCGACCTCGACCTCGAGACGATGGGGCTCGAGGACCCCGAGGCCTACGCGCTCCTGCAGCGCGGCGACACCCTCGGTGTGTTCCAGCTCGACGGCGGCCCGATGCGTGGCCTGCTGCGCCTGATGAAGCCGGACAACTTCGAGGACATCTCCGCGCTCATCGCCCTGTACCGTCCGGGGCCCATGGGTGCGAACTCGCACACGAACTACGCGCTCCGCAAGAACGGCGAGCAGGCGATCACGCCGATCCACCCGGAGCTCGCCGAGCCCCTGCAGGACATCATCGGCACGACCTACGGCCTGATCATCTACCAAGAGCAAGTGATGGCCATCGCGCAGAAGGTCGCCGGGTTCTCCCTCGGCCAAGCGGACATCCTCCGCCGCGCGATGGGCAAGAAGAAGAAGTCGGAGCTGGACAAGCAGTACGCCGGCTTCGAGAAGGGCATGCAGGACAACGGCTACTCGGCCGCGGCGATCAAGACGCTGTGGGACATCCTGCTGCCGTTCTCCGACTACGCGTTCAACAAGGCGCACTCGGCCGCGTACGGCGTGGTGTCCTTCTGGACGGCGTACCTCAAGGCCCACTACCCGGCCGAGTACATGGCCGCGCTGCTGACCTCGGTCGGTGACGCGCGTGACAAGCTCGCGCTCTACCTCAACGAGTGTCGCCGGATGGGCATCAAGGTCATGCCGCCGGACGTCAACGAGTCGATCGGGTTCTTCGCCGCCGTCGGCAACGACATCCGCTTCGGCATGGGTGCGATCCGCAACGTCGGCTTCAACGTCGTCGACGACATCGTGAAGGCCCGCACCGAGAAGGGCGCGTTCGAGTCCTTCCACGACTTCCTGCGGAAGATCCCGATCTCGTCGGCGAACAAGCGGACGGTCGAGTCGCTCATCAAGGCCGGCGCGTTCGACGAGTTCGGCGATTCCCGCCGGGCGCTCGTGGAGATCCACGAGGGCGCGGTCGAGGGCGCGGTGAAGGTCAAGCGCGACGAGGCCAACGGCAACGTCGGGTTCGACTTCGACTCGCTCTTCGCCGAGGTCGCCGAGGAACAGCCCGCCGCGGCCGCCGTGTCGCAGGTACCGGATCGTCCGGAGTGGTCGAAGCGCGACAAGCTCGCGTTCGAGCGCGACATGCTCGGGCTCTACGTCTCCGACCACCCGCTGGCCGGGCTCGAGATCGAGCTCGCGAAGCACCAGTCGATCACCATCGCCGACCTGCTCACCGCTGACGACTCGATCGAGGGCGAGACCGTCACGGTCGCCGGCCTGCTGACGAGCGTGCAGCACCGGGTCGCGAAGACGAGCGGCAACCCGTACGGCATCGTCGACATCGAGGACTTCGGCGGCCAGATCGGCGTCATGTTCCTCGGCAAGACGTACCAGGAGTTCGGCCCGTCCCTCGTGGCGGACTCGATCGTGGTGCTCCGTGGCCGGGTCAACGTGCGCGACGACGGCAAGGCCCTGCACGCGGTGAGCATGTTCCAGCCGAACGTGGGCGACGCGATGGGCTCGGGGCCGCTGACCCTCAGCGTGCCCGAGCGGCAGGCGACCACGACGACCGTCACCGAACTCGCGGCCGTGCTCAGCCGGCACAGCGGCGCGACCGAGGTGCGACTCCGCCTGCTGAAGGACGACGTCGCACGCACGTTCGAGCTGCCGTTCCCGGTCAACCTCACCCCGGACCTGTTCGGCGAGCTGAAGAGCCTGCTCGGCCCGCGCTGCCTGGTGTGAGCGGGTCGCGCATGAGCGGTCACCGGATCTTCGGGACGCCCGTCGCGGCGGTCTACCCGCACTACCTGGCGAAGGTGGAGCGGAAGGGCCACACGAAGGCGGAGCTCGACACCGTCATCGAGTGGCTCACCGGGTTCGACGACCGGGCGCTCGCGCAGCACCTCGCCGACGAGACCTCGTTCGAGGACTTCTTCGCGGCCGCGCACCTCAACCCGAACGCGCCGCTCATCACCGGGGTGATCTGCGGCGTCCGGATCGAGGAGCTCGAGGACCCGCTCATGCGGCAGATCCGGTACCTCGACAAGCTCGTCGACGAGGTCGCGAAGGGCCGGCCGATGGCGAAGGTCCTGCGGACCGCGTGAACGACGCGGCCGCGGCGGCGCCGTCCGCCGGGGCGCTGGCGGCCTTCGGCGTGGGGGAGTCCGTGCCCGTCCCGCTCGCCGGCGGCCGTGGCCTGACCTGGCGAGCCGGCGACGTCGTCCTGCGCCCGCACGACGGAGCGGCGGAGACCGACTGGCGCTCCGGCGTCCTCGCCACGCTCGAGCACACGGCCGGGTTCCGCACGCCGCGACCGATCGCCACGGCCGACGGGCACTGGCGCGCCGGCCGGTGGGAAGCGTGGGAGTGGCTGCCCGCGGTCGCCGACGAGACCCGCGTCGAGGACGTCATCCGGGCGGGCGCGGCCTTCCACCGTGCGATCGCCCACCTCGACCGTCCGGCGTTCCTCGACGGGGCCGACGACGCCTGGAGCCGCGCGGACCGCATGGCCTGGGGCGAGCTGCCGCTGCAGCGGCCGCTCTCGCTGCCGAGCGACCCGTCGACCGCCCTGCTGTCCGATCCGTCGCGCGCCCGGTCGCTGGACCGGCTCGCCGCTGCGTTCCGCCCCGTGCGGGCGCCTGCTCAGCTCGTGCACCGCGACCTGCTCGGCAACGTCCTGTTCGCCGACGGGCAGCCGCCCGCCGTGATCGACTGGTCGCCCACCTGGCGCCCGGCCGGGTTCGGGGCGGCGATCGCGGCGGTGGACGCGGTCTGCTGGCACGGGGTGCCGCCCTCGCGGCTCGGGCCGCTCGGCGACGGCATCGCCGAGTGGGGGCAGCTGCTGGTGCGGGCGCTCGCGTTCCGGATCGCCACGCTGCACCTGCTCGGCGCGTGGGACGCGGACGGCGAGGCGCGGCACCGCCCGGTCGTCGACGCGCTCGTCTGAGCGTGGGCGACGACCGCCGGGGCACGTCACGGACAGGTGCCCTCGGTAGGCTTGGCACCCTGATGATGCAGCGAATCGACCTCCGCGGCGGCCTCCCCGCCCGTGCCGAACTCCTCCGACTCATGCCGCGCGCCGCGGGCGACGTCTCGCACGCCGTCGACGCAGCACGCGAGCTGGTGGAGGCCGTGCGGCACGACGGCGCGGACGCGCTCCGCGAGCAGGCCGAACGGTTCGACGGGGGAGCGCCGGCGCACGTCCGGGTCCCCGCCGCCGAGATCGCCGCCGCGGTCGCCGGGCTGACCCCGGCTCTGCGGGAGGCCCTCGACGAAGCGATCCGCCGCGTCCGGGCAGCGAGTGCCGCGCAGGTGCCGTCCCCGTCTGTGACGACCCTGGCCGACGGCGCCGAGGTGCGCCAGCGCTGGCAGCCGATGCGGCGCGTCGGGCTCTACGTCCCCGGGGGCAAGGCCGTCTACCCCTCCAGCGTCGTCATGAACGTCGTCCCCGCCCAGGTCGCCGGGGTCGGGTCGATCGCCCTCGTGTCCCCGCCGCAGCGCGACCACGGCGGTGCGGTGCACCCGACGATCCTCGCGGCCGCCGGGCTCCTCGGCATCGACGAGGTGTACGCGATGGGCGGTGCCGGTGCGATCGGTGCCCTGGCGTACGGCGTCGCGTCGATCGACCTCGAGCCGGTCGACCTCGTGACCGGGCCGGGCAACAACTACGTCGCGGCGGCGAAGCGGATCGTGCGCGGCACCGTCGGCATCGACTCCGAGGCCGGCGCGACCGAGATCCTCGTGATCGCCGACGACACCGCGGACCCCGGGTACGTCGCCGCCGACCTCATCAGCCAGGCCGAGCACGACGAGCAGGCCGGCAGTGTGCTGGTGACGACGTCGGCGACGTTCGCCGATGCGGTGGAAGCCGCCATCCCGGAGCGGGTGGCTGCCCTGGGGACGGCTGCGCGCCTCCAGGCCGCACTCGACGGACCGCAGTCGGCGGTCGTGCTCGTGGACTCGCTGGCCGACGCCGCGACCGTGAGCAACGCGTACGGGCCGGAGCACCTCGAGATCCAGACCGCCGACGACGACGCGGTGCTCGCGCAGATCGACGCCGCCGGAGCGGTGTTCGTCGGACCGAGCACCCCGGTGAGCCTCGGCGACTACCTGGCCGGGTCGAACCACGTCCTGCCGACCGGGGGGCAGGCGCGCTTCGGCTCCGGGCTGTCCGCGTCGACGTTCCTCCGCCCGCAGCAGGTCATCCGCTACACGGCGGCCGCCCTCGCCGAGGTCGGGTCGCACATCGTCGCGCTCTCGACCGAGGAACAGCTCCCCGCGCACGGCGCCGCCGTGACGGAGCGCACGACCCGATAGCCTGGGGGACGCCATGTTCTGCCCCTTCTGCCGCCACCCGGACTCCCGCGTCGTCGACTCCCGGACGAGCGACGACGGAACCTCCATCCGCCGCCGTCGTCAGTGCCCCAACTGCGGGCGCCGTTTCTCGACCACCGAGACCGCATCGCTCAACGTGGTGAAGCGCAACGGCGTGACCGAACCGTTCAGCCGCGACAAGATCGTGTCCGGCGTGCGCAAGGCGTGCCAGGGCCGACCGGTCACCGACGGCGACCTCGCGGTGCTCGCGCAGCGGGTGGAGGAGACCGTCCGCGCCTCCGGCTCGAGCCAGATCGACGCGAACGACATCGGGCTCGCGATCCTCGCGCCGCTCCGCGAGCTCGACGAGGTCGCCTACCTGCGGTTCGCCAGCGTCTACCAGGCGTTCGACTCGCTCGACGACTTCGAGGACGCCATCACGCAGCTCCGGATCGACCACCACGGACGCCGGACCGACGCCGGCTCCGGCGCGGCCGGCACATCGGCGTCCGCCGGTGCGGGCGCATGAGCGGCGTCGCGGAACGACTGATCCGTGGCGGGTACGCCGTCGTCTTCCGGTCCGTGTTCGCGAACATGGACCCGGAGCGCGCCCACCACATCGCCTTCGCGGTCATCAAGGTCCTGCCGCACGTGCCGATCGTCGGCCGGCTGGTCGAGCGGTACTCCCGCCCGTCGGCGCTCGACGGCGTCACCACGATGGGCATCCACTTCCCGTCGCGCTTCGGCCTCGCCGCCGGCTTCGACAAGGACGCCCGGGCCATCGCCGGCCTCGGGGTCCTGGGGTTCGGGCACGTCGAGGTCGGCACCATCACCGCGAAGGCGCAGCCCGGCAACGAACGACCGCGGCTCTTCCGGCTCATCGCCGACCGCGCGCTCGTCAACCGGATGGGCTTCAACAACCACGGAGCCGCCGCGGCCGCCCGACGGCTCGAACGCGCGCGCCGCAACCCCGGACGCCCGGTCATCGGCGTCAACATCGGCAAGAGCCGGGTGGTCGACGTCGCCGACGCGATCGACGACTACCTCGAGTCCACCCGCCGGCTGGCCCCCTTCGCCGACTACCTGGCGGTCAACGTCAGCTCGCCGAACACGCCTGGGCTGCGCGGACTGCAGGAGCTCGACCAGCTCCGCCCGCTGCTCACCGCCGTGCACGACGCCGCCGGCCGGGTCCCCGTGCTCGTGAAGATCGCGCCGGACCTCGACGACGAGCAGATCGACGCGATCGCCGGGCTCGCGGTGGAGCTCGGGCTCGACGGTGTCATCGCGAACAACACCACGGTCTCCCGTGCGGGGCTCCAGACCCCGGCGGACGAGGTCGCGGCGATGGGTGCCGGGGGACTCTCCGGCGCGCCGGTCGCCGAGCGATCGCTCGAGGTGCTCCGGCGGGTCCGGGCTGCGGTGCCGTCGGACTTCTGCGTCATCGCCGTCGGAGGCGTGACGAGCGAGCAGGACGTGCAGGACCGGATCGACGCGGGGGCCACCCTCGTGCAGGGCTACACGGCGTTCCTCTACGAGGGGCCGACCTGGGCCACGCGGATCAACCGCCTGCGGCGTCGGCGGTTGCGGCGCGCGGCGCGCTGACGCCGGGCCCCTGTCGTGGGGCCCGTTCGGGCGGGCCGGTTCCGCGCGGTCTGTCGGTGGCGCGAGCGGGCACGACACGCCGCTCAGGTCCGCCGAGCGGGCGCAACCGGCCCGTTGGGTGCGCCGAGCGCGACGAATTGCGCCCGCTCGCCGAGGCGTCCCACGCGCGGCGCGGCGCTCGCTCGCCGGGGCGTCCCGCGCGCGGCGGTCGCGGCTTCGCGAGTGGGCGGGACTCGCCGCTCAGGTTCGCCGAGGGGGCGCAACCGGCCGAACGTGCGCGCCGAGCGTGCCGTGTTCGGCCCGCTCGTGGGGTCGCCCCCGGCGCGGCGTGACCAGGTGACGGCCTGGAGGCGCGGGTCGGCCCCGTACCGCGCCTCCAGTCCGTCGGTGGTGCGTCGAGGTCGCGCGACACGCCGCGTGAAGTGCGTCGAGATCGCACCAAGTGTCGCCGTCGGGGGCGTTGGGCGGCACGTTCTGCGATCTCGAGGGCGCCCTCGGCTGTCGGACGCAGCTTGCGGCGAGGTCGCGCGACAGGCCGCGTGCGGTGCGTCGAGATCGCACAACGTGTCGCCGTCGGTGGCTTTGGGCGGCACGTTCTGCGATCTCGGCCCGCGCCCGCGCCCGCGCCTGCGCGCCGGACGCGACGAAGCGCCGCCCGGCGAGCCGGGCGGCGCTTCGTGGAGGGTCAGCGGGTCGGGTACTGCCCGCGCTTGACCTGCGGCTTCGGCAGGCGCAGGAAGCGCAGCTGCCAGGCGCGCGTGAGGATGTAGAGGAACGTCCCGCGCTGCATCGAGCCGAACTTGGCGGTGAGCTTCTTCCGGAACGACAGCCACAGCACGATGCAGTCGAGCACGAAGAGAGCGACGAACGCCCACACGAGCAGCAGCGCGTACGACGCGATGACGGTCTGCGAGGCGGCGAACCCGACGATGAGGAACAGCACGAGCACCGGCATCATGATCTCGCCGACGTTCCAGCGGGCATCGATCCAGTCGCGCACGAACTTGCGCTGCTCGCCCTTGTCCTTGGCGGGCAGGTAGCGCTCCTCGCCGTTGGCCATGCCGACGCGGGCCTTCTCACGCTCGTTGGTGAGCCGGGCGCGTGCGGCCTTCTTGTCCTCTGCCGAGCCACCGACGATGGGACGGCGGTTGGCTGCCTCGCGCTCCCGACGGGTCGGCGTCGGACGGCCCTTGCCCTGCTCGAGGAGTTCTTCCTCGGTGGGGTTCACGGTCGTGTTGGTCTTGGGGGCTGCCTTCGCCACGGTGCGTTCCTAACGGCGGTGTGCGTGCTGGATCGTCCTCTAGATTACCGGGCATGACCGACACCGAACAGCACAGCCCCGCGACCGACCCCGCGCTCCTCGACGCCCTGCGCGAACACGTGCACGGTGCGCTGCCCACGACGATCGCCGATCTGTCCGCGCTGGTGCGGATCCCGTCGGTGTCGTGGTCGGCGTTCGACGAGTCGCACGTGCTCGCGAGCGCGCGTGCCGTGGCGGACCTGGCGCTGAGCACCGGGGTCTTCGCCGAGGACCAGGTCGAGATCATCCGTTCAGCGATCAGCGACGACGAACCGCTCGAGCTCGGCCAGCCCGCCGTGCTCGCCGTCCGCCCGGCCCGCAACGGCAAGCCGACGGTGATGCTCTACGCCCACCACGACGTGCAGCCGCAGGGCGACGACGCCCTGTGGGAGACGCCGCCGTTCGAGCCGACGCTCCGCGGCGACCGTCTGTACGGCCGGGGCGCCTCGGACGACAAGGCCGGCGTGATGACCCACATCGCCGCGCTGCGGGCGGTCCACGCGCAGTTCGGTGACGACCTCGACCTCGGGGTCGTGCTGTTCGTCGAGGGCGAGGAGGAGTTCGGCTCCCGGTCGTTCCGCACCTTCCTGCGCGAGCAGAAGGAGCACCTGGCGGCGGACGTCATCGTCGTCGCGGACAGCGACAACTGGTCCACCGAGGTCCCGTCGATCACGGTGTCCCTGCGCGGCAACGTCACGTTCAAGCTGACCCTGACGACGCTCGAGCACGCCAGCCACAGCGGCATGTTCGGGGGAGCGGCGCCGGATGCGATGATCCCGATGGTGCGACTGCTCGCCTCCCTGCACGACGACGCGGGCTCGGTCGCGGTCGAGGGGCTCACCTCGTACGAGGCCGACGTCCCGGACCGCTCCGACGCGGAACTCGCGAAGGACGCGGCGCTGCTGCCCGGTGTGACGCCGGTCGGCCGCGGTCAGGTGCTGTCGCGGATGTGGTTCCAGCCGTCGATCACCGTGACCGGCATGGACGTCCCGAGCGTCGCGAACGCCTCGAACACGCTGCTGCCGACCGTGTCCGCCCGCGTCTCGATCCGGGTCGCCCCCGGCCAGGCAGCGACGGAGGCGTACGCGGCGGTCGAGCGGCACCTCCGCGACCACGTGCCGTTCGGTGCACGGCTCGAGATCTCGGAGCCGGACGCCGGCGACGGGTTCCTCGTCGACACCGCCGGCTGGGCCGTCCAGGAGGCGCGGATCGCCATGGCCGAGGGCTGGGGCAACGAGGCGGTCGAGCAGGGCATCGGCGGGTCCATCCCGTTCGTGTCCGACCTGGCCGCCGAGTTCCCGGACGCGCAGATCCTGGTGACCGGCGTCGAGGACCCGGACACCCGTGCGCACAGCCCGAACGAGTCCCAGCACCTCGGCGTCCTGCACCGGGCCATCGCATCCGAGACGATCCTGCTGGCGCGTCTCGCGACTCGCGGGTGACGGTGCTTACAATCGACGCAGGCGCGGTGAACCACACCGCCCGGAGGGAGACGCGCGGATGAGCGACACCATCACCGACAACGCACCGACGACCGAGGCGCCGTCGCACGGCGTCCTGCTCAGCGACGCGGCCGCGGCGAAGGTGGCGAGCCTCCTCGAGCAGGAGGGCCGCGACGACCTCCGCCTGCGCCTCGCCGTGCAGCCCGGCGGCTGCTCGGGTCTGATCTACCAGCTCTACTTCGACGAGCGTCTGCTCGACGGGGACGCCAGCGTCGAGTTCGGCGCCGGCGTCGAGGTCGTCGTCGACAAGATGAGCGTGCCGTACCTCGACGGTGCTTCGATCGACTTCGAGGACACCATCCAGAAGCAGGGCTTCACCATCGACAACCCCAACGCGCAGGGCAGCTGCGCGTGCGGTGACAGCTTCCACTGAGCGACGCCGATCCGGTACACGAGCGGGGAGCGACCGACACGGTCGCTCCCCGCTCGTGTGTTCTCCGGGCGTGCCCCGGCGGAGCTCCGGCCATGACCAGGGAAAACGCCGCTGCGAGGGGTGCGCATCGCGGCTCGGGGTGTGTCGCGTGTGCGCGAGCGGTGCCGAGCTGCGAGTAAGCTAGGAGTGTTCCAACCAACCTGGAAGTCAGCCATGTGCGACCTCTGCGTCGCAGGCTGTGCCGGTTTCACGTCTTCCGAGAGGTAACAGTGCGTTCGAATCGCCGTATACGTTGGGCGGCCGTCCCGGTGGCCGTCGGTCTGGTCATCGCACTGGCTGGCTGCACGCAGCAGCAGCTGAACGGATGGCTCCCCGGCACGGAGGAGACGAAGGACGTCACCAACCACACGAGCCGCATCGTCGGCCTGTGGACCACCAGCTGGGTCGTCCTGCTCGCGGTCGGTCTGATCGTCTGGGGCCTCATCATCTGGGCCGCCATCGTCTACCGCCGCCGCAAGGGCCAGACCGGCCTGCCGGTGCAGATGCGGTACAACATGCCGCTCGAGATCTTCTACACGATCGTGCCGCTGATCCTGGTGCTCGGCTTCTTCGCCTTCACCGCGAAGGACCAGGCCGCGATCGAGAAGCCCTTCACCAACCCGGACGCCACCGTGCACGTGTACGGCAAGCGCTGGGCGTGGGACTTCAACTACATCGACCAGAAGAACCCCGACGAGAGCGTCTACTACCAGGGCATCCAGGCCCAGGAAGAAGAGAACGGCAACGGGGCGATCGACGAGTCGCAGCTCCCGACCCTGTACCTGCCCCAGGGCAAGAAGGTCAAGATCGAGCTCTCCTCGCGCGACGTCGACCACTCCTTCTGGATCATCGACTTCCTGTACAAGAAGGACATGCTCCCCGGGAAGACGAACTACGAGTACTTCATCCCGGAGAAGCTCGGCACGTACCAGGGCAAGTGCGCGGAGCTGTGCGGTGAGTACCACTCGCTCATGCTCTTCCAGGTGAAGGTCGTGACGCCGACCGAGTACAACCAGTACCTCGCGGAGCTCAAGGACCAGGGCAAGGTCGGTCTGCTCGGCAACGAGTACAACACCAACACCAACGAACCGGACAACAAGGCGCCCGTCACGGCGTCGAGCGAGAACAAGTAGGGGCTCGTCAGATGACAACGTCACTCGTCGGCCAGCCGACCAGGCCCTCGACGCCGGACTTCCAGGCGTCGAAGGTCGGCCGGAAGGGCAACATCATCGTCCGGTGGATCACCTCCACGGACCACAAGACCATCGGGTACATGTACCTGATCGCCTCGTTCATCTTCTTCCTGCTTGCAGGTGTGATGGCGCTCGTGATCCGTGCCCAGCTCTTCGAGCCCGGCCTGCACGTGGTCGCGACGAAGGAGCAGTACAACCAGCTCTTCACGATGCACGGCACGATCATGCTGCTGATGTTCGCGACGCCGCTCTTCTCGGGCTTCGCGAACGCGATCATGCCGCTGCAGATCGGTGCGCCGGACGTCGCCTTCCCGCGTCTGAACGGCTTCGCCTTCTGGCTCTACCTGTTCGGCTCGCTCATCGCCGTCGGTGGCTTCCTCACCCCGCAGGGCGCCGCGTCGTTCGGGTGGTTCGCCTACGCGCCACTGAGTGACACGACGTTCACACCAGGACTCGGTGGGACACTCTGGGTCTTCGGACTCGGCATGACCGGCTTCTCGACGATCCTCGGCGCGGTGAACTTCATCACGACGATCATCACGATGCGCGCTCCGGGCATGACGATGTTCCGCATGTCGATCTTCACGTGGAACACCCTCGTGACGGCCCTGCTCGTGCTGATGGCCTTCCCGGTCCTCGCAGCCGCCCTGTTCGGCCTCGGTCTCGACCGCGTGTTCAACGCCCAGATCTTCAACCCGGCGAACGGTGGAGCCCTGCTCTGGCAGCACCTCTTCTGGTTCTTCGGCCACCCCGAGGTCTACATCATCGCGCTGCCGTTCTTCGGCATCGTGTCCGAGGTCTTCCCGGTCTTCAGCCGCAAGCCGATCTTCGGGTACAAGACCCTCGTCTACGCGACCATCTCCATCGCGGCCCTGTCGGTCACGGTGTGGGCGCACCACATGTACGTCACCGGTGGCGTCCTGCTCCCGTGGTTCTCGCTGATGACGATGCTCATCGCGGTCCCGACCGGCGTGAAGATCTTCAACTGGGTCGGCACGATGTGGCGCGGCTCGGTCACGTTCGAGACCCCGCTCCTCTGGGCCGTCGGCTTCCTCATCACGTTCACGTTCGGTGGTCTCACCGGTGTGATCCTGGCGTCGCCGCCGCTCGACTTCCACGTGTCCGACTCGTACTTCGTCGTCGCGCACTTCCACTACGTGGTCTTCGGCACCGTCGTGTTCGCGATGTTCTCCGGCTTCTACTTCTGGTGGCCGAAGTGGACCGGCAAGATGCTCAACGAGCGCCTCGGCAAGATCCACTTCTGGCTCCTGTTCATCGGCTTCCACACGACGTTCCTCATCCAGCACTGGCTGGGCGTCATCGGCATGCCGCGTCGCTACGCGACGTATCTGCCGAACGACGGCTTCACCTGGATGAACCAGCTGTCGACGATCGGCTCGATGATCCTCGCGATCTCGTTCCTGCCGTTCATCTTCAACGTCTACGTCACCGCTCGGAACGCACCGAAGGTCGCCGTGAACGACCCCTGGGGCTACGGCCGCTCGCTCGAGTGGGCGACCAGCTGCCCGCCGCCGCGGCACAACTTCACGTCGATCCCGCGGATCCGTTCGGAGTCGCCGGCGTTCGACCTGAACCACCCGGAAGCGGGTGTGCCGATCGGTGTCGGTCCTGCGAAGGACGCTCCGGACGCTCCGACCTACGACGCCGCGAAGGGCGAGGTGAAGTAAGGCGATGCGCGCCAACACCAATCTGTTCTGGATCCTCTTCGGGTTCTTCATCCTCGCGGACGCCGCGTACACCATCTGGTCGCTCATCTACTACGGCGAGCCGGAGTGGGTCGGCACCGTGGCCATCGGCCTCACCGGGATCATGTCCGCGTTCATCGCGTTCTACCTCGGCAAGGTCATGTCCTCGCAGGGCGGCGTCCTGCCCGAGGACCGTCCGGACGCCAACATCGAGGACGGCGACGCCGAGCTCGGGCACTTCAGCCCGTGGTCGTGGTGGCCGATCCTGCTGGCAGCCTCGACGGCGGTCGTCTTCCTCGGCGTCGCAGCCGGCCTCTGGATCGTGCCGATCGGTCTCGCCCTCGTGGCGGTCACCCTCGTCGGCTGGGTCTACGAGTACTACCGCGGCAACTTCGGTCACTGACCTGACGCTGCAGCGCACCTGACACATTCGGGCGGCACCACCTCGGTGCCGCCCGACGTGCGTCCGGGCCGGACTGCATGCCAGCAACCCCACCAGCATCCCGGTCCCCGAACCGGGAATCATCCGGCCCGCGCGCGGCTTGCCCTCAAGCGGACTACCTCCACCACAGCGAAAGGAGTCACCCCCGGTGACCGACAAGCGCACTCTCATCATCTTCGGCGCGACGGGCGACCTCGCCTCCCGCCTGCTGCTGCCGGGTCTCGGCACGTTCCTGCAGAGCGGTCGAGCGGTTCCCGTCCAGCTCATCGGCACCGGGCGCAGCGCCCGCAGCGACGAGCAGTGGAAGGACATCGTCACGAAGTCCTTCGCGTCGCAGGACGTGAAGGGCCCGGAGGTCGACGCCACCATCGCGTCGACCGAGTTCATCCAGGGTGACCCGACCGACCCCGAGCACCTCAAGGCCCTGCTCGCCGCGGCGGACAACGAGCCGGTGCTCTACTTCGCCCTGCCCCCGCAGATCGCCTCGGACATCTGCGAGGCCCTGCAGCAGGTCGAGCTCCCCGCGGGCACGACCCTGGCGTTCGAGAAGCCGTTCGGCACCGACGTCGCCAGCGCCGAGGCCCTCAACGAGACGGTCCTCAAGCTCGTCCCCGAGGAGCGCGTGCACCGCACCGACCACTTCCTCGGTCGCACCACGGTCCTCAACATCATCGGTCTGCGCTTCGCGAACCGCCTGTTCGAGCCGATCTGGAACGCGGACAACATCGAGAAGGTCGACGTCTTCTACGACGAGACCCTCGGTCTCGAGAACCGCGCGCAGTACTACGACGAGGCCGGTGCGATGGTCGACATGATCCAGTCGCACCTGCTGCAGATCCTCGGCCTCGTGACGATGGACGCCCCGTCCGCGATCGACGCCGTCGAGTTCCGTTCGTCCCTCGCTCGTGTGCTGCGGTCGACCCGCCTCAAGGGCGACGACCCGAAGATCGCCTCGCGTCGCGCCGTCTACACGGCCGGCACGATCGACGGCAAGGACCTGCCGTCGTACCAGGACGAGGACGGCGTCGACCCGTCGCGCAAGACGGAGACCCTCGCCGAGATCTCGGTCGAGGTCGACACCGCCCGCTGGAAGGGCGTGCCCTTCACCCTCCGCTCCGGCAAGGCGCTCGGCGCCAGCCGCAAGGAGGTCCTCATCACGTTCAAGCCGGTGACGCGTCTGCCCTCCGGCCTGACCGGTCGCCCGAAGACCGACACGCTGCGCATCGTCCTCAACCCGGACGAGATCGAGCTGACCGTGTCGGCGAACGGTGGCGGCAACCCGTTCGAGATGGGGCAGGTCACCCTGTCGTCCTCGTTCGCGGACGGTGAGCTCACCCCCTACGGCGAGGTCCTCAACGGCATCTTCCACGACGACCCGCTGCTCTCGATCCGCGGCGACGTGGCCGAGCGTTGCTGGGAGATCGTGGAGCCGGTCGTCAAGGCCTGGAAGGCCGACGAGGTCCCGCTCGAGGAGTACCGCGCCGGTTCGCGCGGTCCGGCGGACTGGGAGTCCTCGTCCTGAGTCGGTGACCCCCTGACGGACTGGAGGCGGGGGGGCCGCGGGGCCCCCCCCCCCCCCCCCGGGGGGGGGGGGGGGCGGGCCCCCCCCCCCCCCCCGGCGGGCCCCGATGGCGGCGGGGTGGGGGGCGGGCACCCCCGCCGGGGGGGCGGCGCCCCCGGCGGGC
>NZ_SNVW01000009.1 GCF_004361695.1 Curtobacterium flaccumfaciens
ACGACGCGGTACCACCCACACGAACCATCCCCGGATCTCGAACCGACTAATCAGTCCAAGAACCGGGGACCAGTCCACTGGCACCGCGCCTCCAGGCCGACGCTGCGCGCCGCCCGCGCCGCCCGCGCCGCCCGTCGCGCCCGGCGCCCTCGGCGCCGCCGGCGCCCCGCCGAGATCGCACGACGCGCCGCTCACGTCCGCCGAGATCGCACAAAGGGTCGCTCGGAGCGTTCGAGCGTGACGAAAAGTGCGATCTCGGCGACGGCCCGGCGACGCGCCGGCGGGCGCCCCGGCGCCGCGCCCGCCGCAGGTCGTGCCCGCTCGCGCGCGCGCACGACCGGCGAAACCGACGTCACACGCGACCCGGCCGGTGCTACGGTGGTCGGGATATGTACGCTGCGCTGCTTCTCCTTCGCTGCCGCGACGAGGCCTGACACACCGGCCCACCTCGTCGCGGAGTCCGTCGTGGCCGCACACCCCACCACACGACGAAAGTGCGACACCATGCAGAACACGCAGCGCCCCTCCGGGATGCCGATCCACAAGTACGTCCCCTTCCACGAGCAGATCCGCGTCGAACTCCCGGACCGCACCTGGCCGACGAAGCGCATCGAACGGGCGCCGCGCTGGTGCGCCGTCGACCTGCGTGACGGCAACCAGGCCCTCATCGACCCGATGGACTCCGAGCGCAAGCGCGCCATGTTCGACCTGCTCGTCCGGATGGGCTACAAGGAGATCGAGGTCGGGTTCCCGAGCGCCTCGCAGACCGACTTCGACTTCGTCCGCTCCCTCATCGACGAGGGCGCGATCCCGGACGACGTCACGATCCAGGTCCTGACCCAGGCGCGCGAGCACCTCATCAACCGCACGTACGAGGCGATCGACGGCGCGAAGCAGGCCATCGTCCACCTGTACAACTCGACGTCGATCGTCCAGCGCGAGGTCGTCTTCCGCACCGACGTGCAGGGCGTCGTCGACATCGCGGTGTCCGGCGCGAAGCTCTGCAAGGCGGCCGAGGCAACGCTGCAGCACGACACGAAGGTCTTCTACGAGTACTCGCCGGAGTCCTACACGGGCACCGAGCTCGAGGTCGCGGTCGAGATCTGCAACGCCGTGCTCGAGGTCTTCGAGCCCACCCCGGACCGCAAGGTCATCATCAACCTGCCCGCCACGGTCGAGATGGCGACGCCGAACGTCTACGCCGACTCGATCGAGTGGATGTCCCGGCACCTCGCGCACCGGCAGGACGTCATCCTGTCCCTGCACCCGCACAACGACCGCGGCACCGCGGTGGCCGCAGCGGAGCTCGGCTACATGGCCGGTGCCGACCGCATCGAGGGGTGCCTGTTCGGCAACGGGGAGCGCACCGGCAACGTCGACCTGGTCGCCCTCGGCATGAACCTGTTCACGCAGGGCATCGACCCCGAGATCGACTTCTCGGACATCGACCAGATCAAGCGCACCGTCGAGTACTGCAACCAGCTGCCCGTGCCGGAACGGCAGCCGTGGGCGGGCGACCTCGTCTACACGGCGTTCAGCGGCTCGCACCAGGACGCCATCAACAAGGGCTTCGACGCGATGCAGGCCAAGGCCGACGCGGCGGGCAAGACGATCGACCAGATCGAGTGGGCGGTGCCCTACCTGCCCGTCGACCCGAAGGACATCGGCCGGTCGTACGAGGCCGTCATCCGCGTGAACTCGCAGTCCGGCAAGGGCGGCGTCGCGTACCTGCTCAAGACCGACCACGCCATCGACCTGCCCCGCAAGCTGCAGATCGAGTTCTCCGGGGTCGTGCAGCAGCGCACCGATGCCGAGGGAGGCGAGTTCTCGTCCGAGCGCATCTGGGACCTGTTCCGCGACGAGTACCTCCCGGCGGACGACGCGTCCGACAAGTGGGGCCGGTACGAGATCACGAAGACGGCGACCTCGAGCGACTTCGACGGCACGACCAAGCTGTCGGTCGCGATGCGCGTCGACGAGGGCTCGGTCCAGGCGGACGCCGTCGGCACCGGTCCGATCGACGCGTTCCTGACCGTGATGCGGGAGCAGGGCGTCGACGTCACGCTGTACGACTACACGGAGCACACGATGAGCGCGTCGGGTGACGCCAAGGCCGCCTCGTACGTCGAGTTGGACGTCGACGGCGTGCGCCTGTGGGGCGTCGGGATCGACGCCGACATCGCGACGGCGTCGCTCAAGGCGATCGTCTCGGCCGTCAACCGCGCGGTGCGCGCGGGTGCGGCGTCCGGTGCGCCGGAGCTCGTCTCGGCCTAGGCGCCGCGGCTCCGGTCGCGCCCCGCTGCAGACATCGCGCCCCCTCGCGAGGGGGCGCGATGCGTGTCCGGGGGTGCGATGCGTGTCCGGGGGTGCGATGCGTGTCCGGGGGTGCGATGCGTGTCCGGGGGTGCGATGCGTGTCCGGGGGTGCGATGCGTGTCCGGGGTTGCGATGCGTGTCCGGGGTTGCGATGCGTGTCCGGGGTTGCGATGCGTGTGCGGGGTGCGGCCGCGTGCCCTGGACGCGACCACGGCCTGGAGGCGCGGTGCGGGTCCGACGCGCACCGCGCCTCCCGTGCGTGGTTGCGTGGTGCGTGCGTGCGCGTTCCTTCCCATCGCACGTGCAGTAGGAAGCGGAATCGCGCGTCGGGGGTCAGAACTCGTGACCTCCTATGCGCGATTCCGCTTCTCATGCGCGGGTCGGCCTACTCCGGGCGGGCGGGGCGGGGCGGGGCGGCGCGGGGTGTCGGTGCGGAGGGGGATACTGGGGGGATGCCGCTGTACCGGGACGAGTGCGTCGTGTTGCGCACCCACAAGCTCGGGGAAGCGGACCGCATCGTCACGATGCTCAGCCGGCAGCACGGCAAGATCCGGGCGGTCGCGAAGGGTGTGCGGCGGACGGCGTCGAAGTTCGGCTCCCGGCTGGAGCCCTTCATGGTCGTCGACGCCCAGTTCTACGAGGGTCGCTCGCTCGACATCGTCACGCAGGCGGAGTCGCTCGGCTCCTACGGCGCCCAGATCGTCGCCGACTACGGGGCGTACACCGCCGCGAGCGCGATGGTCGAGACCGCCGACCGCCTGAGCGAAGCGGACGCCGGGCTCCAGCAGTACCTGCTGCTCGTCGGAGCACTCCGGTCGCTGTCCCGCGGTGAGCACGTGTCGAGCGCCACGCTCGACTCGTACCTGCTCCGCGCCATGAGCATCGCCGGCTGGGCGCCCTCCTTCAGCGACTGCGCGGTGACCGGGGACCCAGGGCCGCACTCCGCGTTCGTCGTGCAGCTCGGCGGGGTGGTCGCCGACCGGGCGGCTCCTCCCGGCACGCCGCGCCTCGACCCCGACACGCTGCACCTGCTCGGGTCGCTCCTCGCCGGCGACTGGCGCGTGGTCGACGCCGCCGACGAGCGGACCCGTTCCCGAGCCTCGGGCGTGGTGGCGGCGTACGCCCAGTGGCACCTGGAACGATCACTCCGTTCGTTGCCGCACGTCGACCGCTCCGAGCACCCCGCCACCGTCGCCCCGACGCCCGGCGGTGTCCCGGCCGCGGTCGCCGCGACGCCAGCCCCGGCCGTGCCCGTCGCCGACCCCGAGTCCGAAGGAACCCCTGCATGAGCCCGCGCGCCTCCCGTCGGTACGCCGAGTCCGAGCCCTTGCGGCCCGTCGACTGGACGGGGGAGCAGCCGCCGGCGATCCCGCTGCAGTTCGTGCCCGAGCACGTCGCGATCGTGATGGACGGCAACGGCCGGTGGGCGAACCAGCGCGGGCTCACCCGGGTCGAGGGACACCGCGCGGGCGAGGCCTCGTTGCTCGACGTCGTCGCCGGGGCCGTGCAGATCGGCGTGAAGAACGTGTCGGCGTACGCGTTCTCCACCGAGAACTGGAAGCGCTCGCCCGACGAGGTCCGCTTCCTGATGGGCTTCAACCGCGAGGTCCTGCACCGCCGCCGCGACCAGCTCAACGCCTGGGGCGTGCGGATCCGGTGGGCCGGACGTCGGCCGCGACTCTGGCGGAGCGTCATCGACGAGCTGCAGACCGCGGAGCGGATGACCGCCGACAACGACGTCTGCACGCTGACGATGTGCGTCAACTACGGCGGCCGGAACGAGATCGTCGACGCCGTGCGGGGCATGGCCGAGGACGTCGCAGCCGGGCGCCTGAAGCCGAACCAGGTGACCGAGAAGGCCCTGGCGAAGCGGCTGTACGTGCCGGAGCTGCCCGACGTCGACCTGTTCCTCCGGAGCTCGGGGGAGCAGCGCACGTCGAACTTCATGCTCTGGCAGTCGGCGTACGCCGAGATGGTGTTCCTCGACCGGCTCTGGCCGGACTTCCGTCGCACCGACCTGTGGGGAGCGATCGAGCAGTACGCACGCCGCGACCGACGGTTCGGCGGGGCGGTGGACGCGCCCACCGCCTGAGGCGGGCCGACGGGCGGGAGCGAGCCGCGCCTCCATGCCGATGCCCGCTAGTCTTGCCCGGTACGTTTCCGCACCGAGCACCCAGCTCGGCGATCTCTGGAGCTCCTCTTGGCACAGTCCTCCCGTCTCGACAGCGTCATCGCCCTGGCCAAGGGCCGCGGCTTCGTCTTCCAGTCGGGGGAGATCTACGGCGGATCCCGCTCCGCGTGGGACTACGGGCCCCTCGGTGTCGAGCTCAAGGAGAACATCAAGCGCCAGTGGTGGCAGCGGTTCGTCCGCGGCCGCGGCGACATGGTCGGCCTCGACTCCGCCGTGATCCTGCCCCGTAAGGTGTGGGAAGCCTCCGGGCACGTCGCCACCTTCACCGACCCGCTCGTCGAGTGCCTGCACTGCCACCACCGCTTCCGCGAGGACCACCTCATCGAGGCGTTCGAGGCGAAGAAGAACCGCGCGCCCGAGGGGGGCATGGCCGAGATCGCCTGCCCGAACTGCGGCACCCGTGGGCAGTGGACGGAGCCGCGCGAGTTCTCCGGCATGCTCAAGACCTACCTCGGGCCGGTCGAGTCCGAAGAGGGCCTGAACTTCCTCCGCCCCGAGACCGCGCAGGGCATCTTCGTCGACTTCGCGCAGGTCGTCACGACGAGCCGCATGAAGCCCCCGTTCGGCATCGGCCAGGTCGGCAAGGCGTTCCGCAACGAGATCACGCCCGGCAACTTCATCTTCCGCACGCGCGAGTTCGAGCAGATGGAGATCGAGTACTTCGTCCCGCCGGCCACCGCGCAGGAACACTACGAGCAGTGGATCGCCGACTCGGTGGCGTTCTTCACCGAACTCGGCATCGACCCGGAGAACCTCCGGCGCTTCGACGTTCCGGACGGGGAGCGCGCGCACTACTCCGACGCCACCGCCGACATCGAGTACCGCTTCGGCTTCGCGGGCACCGAGTGGGGCGAGCTCATGGGGGTCGCGAACCGCACCGACTTCGACCTCAACAACCACATCGAGTCGTCCGGCAAGGACCTCCGCTACTTCGACCAGGCCGCCAACGAGAAGTACGTGCCGTACGTCATCGAGCCGTCGTTCGGTCTGACGCGTGCGCTCATGGCGTTCCTGCTCGACGCGTACCACGAGGACGAGGCCCCGAACGCGAAGGGCGGCGTCGACAAGCGCACCGTCCTGCGCCTCGACCCGCGTCTGGCCCCGGTCAAGGCCGCGGTCCTGCCGCTGTCGCGGAACGAGCAGCTCTCGCCGGTCGCCCGCGGCCTCGCCGACGACCTGCGGAAGTACTGGAACGTCGACTTCGACGACGCCGGTGCGATCGGCCGTCGCTACCGTCGCCACGACGAGATCGGCACGCCGTTCTGCATCACGGTCGACTTCGACACGCTCGAGGACAAGGCCGTGACGGTGCGCGAGCGCGACACGATGTCGCAGGAGCGCGTGGCGCTCGACCAGCTGCAGGGGTACCTGGCGGCGCGGTTGCTCGGCGCGTAGGCGCGGCCGCCGGGCGGCGGCGCCCGGCGCGCGCGGCCGCCGGGCGGCCGCGCCCGGCGCGCGCGGTCGCCCGGCGCGGCTTGGAACCACGGAACCGACATCGAACCAGGGCGCGAGCCCGGTTCGATGTCGGTTCGCTGGTTCGACGCTCGGACCTCGGCACCGGACCCTCGGAAACCGGGAATGACACCGCGACCGCCGCGTTGCACCGAGCATGAACGACAGTGCTCTCAACGACACCGTGAAGGTGGATGTCTGGTCGGACATCGCCTGCCCCTGGTGCTACATCGGCAAGCGGAAGTTCGAGGCCGGCGTCGCCGCCTTCGCCGCGACGGACGCCGCCCGCCCCGTCGAGGTCGAGTACCACTCCTTCGAACTCAGCCCGGACACCCCCGTCGACTTCGAGGGCACCGAGGCCGAGTTCCTCTCCGGTCACAAGGGCATGCCGGTCGACCAGGCGCAGCAGATGCTCGACCAGGTCACCGCCATCGCGGCATCCGTCGACCTCGCCTACGACTTCGAGTCGATGCACCACACCAACACGGTGAAGGCGCACCAGGTCATCCACCTCGCCAAGCAGCAGGGCAAGCAGCTCGCGATGGTCGAGCGGCTCTTCGCCGCCTACTTCGAGCGCGGTGAGCACGTCGGCCAGGACGAGTCGCTGGCCGCCCTCGCCGCCGAGGTCGGCCTCGATCGCGACGAGGTCCTCGCGACCCTGCGCGACGACTCGCAGCTCGCGGCGGTCCGCGCCGACCAGGAGCAGGCGCAGGCCTACGGCATCAACGGCGTCCCGTTCTTCGTCATCGACGGCAAGTACGGCGTGTCCGGCGCGCAGGACCCCGCCGCGTTCGAGCAGGTGCTCACGCAGGTGGTCGCGTTGCGCGAGACGACCCCGTCGGACCTCGCGGACGCCGAGCAGCGTGCCGCGGAGGACGCGGCAGCCGACGCGGAGGCGACCCGATGACGGACGTCCGACAGGTCGGCCAGGCCGAGCCGCGCCTCCAGTCCGGCAGCAGCCTGGAGGCGCGCCCCGCCCTGCTCACGCTCGTCACGCCCGGCGGTGCGCCGGTCTGCGAAGGCGACTCGTGTTTCGTGCCCGGCGCTGAGGGGGACTGGAGCGAGGTCCCCGACTGAGTGGCTTCGTCCCGACGAGGCGCGTGCTGCCGCGGCCCGTGTCGACGCCTTCAGTGTCGACGTGGGCCGTGGCGTCGGGGCGCGGTCCGTGCTAGCGGACCGGTTCCTCGTCGGTGATGTCGGCGACCGTCGCGCCGAACGCGGCGACGAGGTCGTCGGCGTCGACGAAGGCGCTCGCACCGTGCCGGCCGGCGCCGAGGGCGATGCGGCGGCCGGCGATGCGCTCGTCGGCGTAGACCGGCAGGTCGCCCGTCGCGCCGATCGGGGTGATGGTGCCGCGTTCGTAGCCGGAGGCCTCGAGCGCGGTGGCCGCGTCGGGCATCGAGAGCTTGTTCACGCCGACGACCGTGCGGAGCTTCTTCCACGCGATGCTGCGGCCGCCGGGCACCAGGGCGAGCAGGAAGCCGCCGTCGTGGCGCTTCACCACCAGGGTCTTGACGATGTCGCCGGGGTCGATGCCGAGCAGGGCTGCAGCCTCGTGCAGGGAGTTCGCGGCCGGGCGTTCGACGACCTCGACCCGGAGGCCGCGAGCGGTCGCGTCGGCGTCGAACCTGGTGCTGGCGTCGATGGTCATGGGGAGAACGCTACCGGCGGGCACCGACGTGGGAGAATGGGAGACGTATGACGATCACTGACGCACCCAGGACGGCGACCCGTCCGGCGAAGCCCCTGCGCATCGGCCCCATCGAGGTCGACGTGCCGGTCGTGCTCGCGCCGATGGCGGGCATCACGAACATGGCCTACCGCCGGCTCTGCCGCGAGTACGGCGCCGGCCTGTACGTCTGCGAGATGATCACCTCGCGCGCGCTCGTCGAACGGACGCCCGTGTCGATGCAGCTCATCCAGCACCACGAGTCCGAGACCCCGCGGTCGATCCAGCTGTACGGCGTCGAGCCGAACACGGTGGCCGAGGCAGCGACGATCCTCGTCGGTGAGGACCGTGCCGACCACATCGACCTCAACTTCGGCTGCCCCGTTCCCAAGGTGACGCGGAAGGGCGGCGGAGCGGCGCTGCCCTGGAAGCTCGACCTCTTCCAGGAGCTCGTCACGAAGACCGTGCGCGCCGCCGGTGACGTCCCGGTGACGGTGAAGATGCGCAAGGGCATCGACAGCGACCACCTCACCTACCTCGACGCCGCCCGCATCGCGCGCGACGCCGGGGTCGCGGCCGTGTCCCTGCACGCCCGCACCGCGAACGAGCACTACTCCGGGCAGGCCGACTGGTCGGCGATCGCCACCCTGAAGGAGACCGTCACCGACATCCCGATCCTCGGCAACGGCGACATCTGGTCCGCCGCCGACGCCCTGCGCATGGTCGACGAGACCGGCGCGGACGGCGTCGTCGTCGGGCGCGGGTGCCTCGGGCGGCCGTGGCTGTTCGGTGACCTGGCGGCGGCGTTCCGCGGCGAGGGACTCCGCTACATGCCGTCCCTCGGCGAGGTCGCCGACGGGTTCCGCCGGCACGCCGAGCTGCTCGTCGAGTTCTTCGGCTCCGAAGAGCACGGCTGCCGCGACATCCGGAAGCACGTGGCGTGGTACTTCAAGGGGTACCCGATCGGCAGCGGCGTCCGATCCGGACTCGCGATGGCGTCGAGCCTGCAGGAGATCGACGACCTGCTCGCACAGCTCGACCACGACGCACCGTACCCGGGCGCCGACGCCGAGGGGCCGCGCGGTCGCGCCGGTCACCCGAAGCGCACGGCACTGCCGGACCGCTGGCTCGAGTCGCGCGACGTCGACGGCGAGTTCCGCAAGGTCCTCGCCGCCGCCGAGCTGCACCACAGCGGCGGATGAGCGCCGCGAGTTCGTACGGGCCCGCAGACGCCGAGCGCTGGCTGCCCGAGACGCACGGCAGCCGCCGCTCCGACTTCGCCCGCGACCGCGCCCGGCTCCTGCACTCCAGCGCGCTCCGCCGCCTGGCCGCGAAGACGCAGGTGCTCAGCCCGACGACCGGCCTCGACTTCGCCCGGAACCGCCTGACCCACTCGCTCGAGGTCGCCCAGGTCGGCCGCGAGCTCGCCGACTCCCTCGGGCTCGACCCCGACGTCGTCGACACCGCCTGCCTCGCGCACGACATCGGCCACCCGCCGTTCGGGCACAACGGCGAGACGGCCGTGAACGCCTGGGCCACGGACATCGGCGGGTTCGAGGGGAACGCGCAGACGCTCCGGCTCCTCACCCGGCTGGAGCCGAAGGTCTACGGCCCGCGCTCCGGGGCGTCGGGCGACCGTCCCTACGGCCTGAACCTCACCCGCGCTTCGCTCGACGCCAGCTGCAAGTACCCGTGGCCGGCGGCGCAGGGTGTGTCCGAGGCCTCGTCCGGCCGCACGAAGTTCGGCTTCTACGACGACGACCACGACGCGTTCGAGTGGCTCCGCGCCGGCGCTCCCCGTCGTCAGCGCTGCATCGAGGCCCAGGTCATGGACCTCTCCGACGACATCGCGTACTCGGTGCACGACTTCGAGGACGCCGTCGTGGCGGGCTTCATCGACGTCGCCGCCCTGGGGGACCGGGTCGGCGAGAACGACATCGTGTCGGCGATGCACGCGTGGGTCGGGTCGGACCTCAGCCGCGACGAGCTGCTCGAGGCCTTCGACCGGCTGCGGTCCCTGCCGCTGTGGATGACCTCGTACGACGGCTCCCGGCAGGACGCCGCGCGGCTGAAGAACCTCACGTCGCAGCTCATCGGACGCTTCGCCCGGACCGCCACCACCGCGACGCGCGAGTCCTACGCGTCCGGGTCGCTCGTGCGGTTCGCCGCGTCCGTCGTGACCCCGCCCGAGATCATCGGCGAGATCGCGGTGCTCAAGGGCATCGTCGCGGCCTTCGTCATGACGCACGGCGACCGGCAGCCCGTGTACGAGGAGCAGCGGCGGATCCTCACCGAACTGCTCGACGCCCTCGCTGCGAGCGGGAGCGCAGACCTCGAGCCGGGCTTCGCGGCGGACTGGCGTGCGGCGTCCGGCGACGCGGGACGGCTGCGTGCCGTGGTGGACCAGGTCGCGAGCCTGACCGACCAGGGGGCGCTCGCCTGGCACCGGCGACTGGTCGTGGGGGAGCACGAGGCCGTGCACATCCCGGTCTGATCGGTTCGTCCGGTCGGTGGACGTCGGCGCTGTCCGGGGTTCCACACCCGGTCGGGAGGTGTCACCCGCACGAACTAGGATCGAGGGGTGGCTGGCAGGATCGCGCGGAACGACATCGACGAGGTCCGCGCGCGCGTGAACATCGCCGACATCGTGGGCGACTACGTCACCCTGAAGTCCGCCGGGGTCGGTTCGCTCAAGGGCCTCTGCCCCTTCCACGACGAGCGATCACCGTCGTTCCACGTGCGGCCCCAGGTCGGTCGGTACCACTGCTTCGGGTGCGGTGAGGACGGCGACGTCTTCGAGTTCATCATCAAGCAGGACCACACGACCTTCCAGGAAGCCGTCGAGCGGATGGCGGCCAAGATCGGCTTCACCCTGCACTACGAAGAGGGCGACGGTCCCCGCACCGACTACAACCAGCGTGCGCGGTTGATCGCCGTGAACGAGGCGGCACTGGCCTTCTACCAGTCGCAGCTCACGACCGCTGCGGCCGAGCCCGCCCGCCAGTTCCTCGGGGAGCGCGGGTTCGATCCCGCGGCGGCGCAGCACTTCGGTGTCGGTTTCTCGCCGCAGTCGTACGACGCCACGCGCGAGCACCTCCGCGGCCGCGGGTTCTCGATGGACGAGATCCTCGCCGCGGGGCTCGCCGGGCAGGGCGACCGGTCGCCGTACGACCGGTTCCGCGGGCGGCTGATGTGGCCGATCCGCGACGTCACCGGGGCGACGATCGGGTTCGGTGCGCGTCGACTGCTCGACGACGACAAGGGCCCGAAGTACCTCAACACGCCGGAGACCCCGATCTACCACAAGAGCCAGGTGCTCTACGGCCTCGACCTCGCCCGGCGCGACATCTCGAAGCAGAAGCAGGTCGTCATCGTCGAGGGCTACACCGACGTGATGGCCTGCCACCTCGCGGGCATCACCACCGCCGTCGCGACGTGCGGCACGTCGTTCGGCGTCGACCACATCAAGGTGCTGCGGCCGATGCTCGGCGATTCCGCCGGTGCACACCTGTCGCAGCTCGGCAACATCGTCTTCACGTTCGACCCGGACGAGGCCGGGCAGCGCGCGGCCGCGCGGGCCTTCGCCGAGGAGAGCCGGTTCGCCGCGCAGACCTACGTCGCCGTCGCGCCCGGCGGACTCGACCCGTGCGACCTGCGGCTCGCCCGTGGTGACTCGGCCGTCACGCGACTCATCGACACGAAGCGCCCGATGTTCGAGTTCATGATCCGCCGTCGGCTCGCCGCCCACGACATCGAGACCGCCGAGGGGCGCGTCGCCGGTCTGCGCGATGCCGCCCCGGTCGTCGCCGGGATCCGAGACCGCACCCTCGCCACGGCCTACACGCGCGAGACCGCGAAGTGGCTCGGCATGGACATCCCCGAGGTCCGTCGCGCCGTCGAGAGCGCCCGGCAGCGGGCCGGTGCCGCCGGTTCGCGGCAGGACGACCACCGGGCGACGGGCAGCGTGCCCGTCGGGCAGGCCGGTCCCGGTGGTGAGCTCGTCGCTCCACCAGAGGAACCGATCGCGGGCCTCCGGCTCCTGCCGAACGACCCGATCACCCGGATGGAGCGCGACGCCGTGATGGCGATGGTGCAGCAGCCCGGGCACGTCGGGGCGCAGCTCCTCGGGCTCGCCGCGTCGGCCACCTTCTCGGCGCCGATGCTCGCGGTCGTGCGGGACGCGGTCGTGGCGAACGTCGACGCCGTCGGAGCGGGGGACTGGCTCGACCGACTGCTGCAGGACGTGCCGGCGCCGTTCCGTGGCCTCGTGCAGGAGCTCGCGCTCGCGCCGATCCCGGCCCGCACCGACGAGGACCTGGCGATCTACGCGCGGAGCATCGTCGTCGCGCTCGTCGAGCGGGACCTGCTCGCCCGGAAGGCCTCGTTGCTCGGGCAGCTGCAGCGCGCGGATCCGAACGAGCAGGCCGACCGTCGCGCCGACATCCAGCGGCAGCTCGTCGACATCGACGCGCAGCGCATGCGGCTCCGCGCCGACGCCGAGGCCTCCTAGGCGCGGTCCGCGCCGCGCGCGCCCACCCGGCGGCACGGAGTCGAGCGCGCGGAACGCGCCGTCGGGTGCGCGCCGACCGGGCAGAAGCGCCCGCCGGAGTGCACGAGCGTGACGAATCGGGCCCGCTCGGGGGTGTTCGGGCGTTCGTGCGCCGCCGAGATCGCACTTCGGCGGGGTTCGCCGGCGCCGGGCCCCGCCGAAGTGCGATCTCGCGCCGCCGATCGCCGACGTGGGCCCGCGCGGAAGTGCGACCTCGCGCTGCCGATCGCCGACGCCACACCGCCGAAGTGCGATTTCGCGCCGCCGGTCGGGCACGCCAGCACGCGGCCGACCTCCGGCGGCACGGCGTCGAGCGGGCCGAACACGCCGTCGGGTGCGCGTCGACCGGGCAGAAGTGCCCGCCGGAGTGCGCCGAGCGTGACGAATCGGGCCCGCTCGGGGTGCTCGGGCGCTGCCGAGATCGCACTTCGGCGCCGCTCGCCGGTGCCGGACCCCGCCGAAGTGCGATCTCGCGCCGCCGACCGGCCCCGCCCGCGCCTCCGCCGAACCGCGGCCCCGGCGCCGGCGGCGCCCGGCGCGGGCGGCGCCCGGCGGGCACCCAGGTTGCACCGCGCAACAATCGTGCGCGACGCGCCGCTCACCATCGCACGGATGATGCGCCATGCGACGCCCTCGTGCATTACAGCGGTGTAAACAAATCGCTCGGAGTTCGTTGCATTCCGTGACAGGGTGATAGCAATGAGCGTTCCTGGCCGGGCACACAGACGTTCCACCCGCCGGCCGGAGCCCTTGCATTCACCACCGAGAGAGGCATCGAACATGGCATCCGTGTTCAAGAAGCACACCGCCACGTGGGGCAGGCGCGGCATCGCGCTCGGCGCCGGAGCAGCAGCGACGGCGCTGGTGCTCACCGGCTGCGCCGGCGGCAGCGTGAGCAACGCCGACCTGAACGGCCTGAGCATCGGCACGACCGACAAGATCACGTCGCTCGACCCGGCCGGCTCGTACGACAACGGCTCCTTCGCCGTGCAGAACCAGGTCTTCCCCTTCCTGATGAACACCCCCGTCGGCAGCCCGGACGTCAAGCCGGACATCGCGACCAAGGGTGAGTTCACCAACGACACGACCTACACGGTCACGCTCAAGAAGGGGCTCGAGTTCGCGAACGGCAACGAGCTCACGTCGAGTGACGTGAAGTTCTCGTTCGAGCGCGAGCTCAAGATCAACAACGAGAACGGCCCGCAGTCGCTGCTCGCCAACCTCAAGAGCATCGACACGCCGGACGACACCACCGTCGTGTTCCACCTCGACCACGCCGACCAGACCTGGCCGCAGGTGCTCTCGAGCCCCGCCGGCCCGATCGTCGACGAGCAGGTCTTCTCCGCGGACAAGCTGACGCCCGCGGCGGACATCGTCAAGGGCAAGGCGTTCGCCGGGCAGTACGAGATCACCTCGTACAAGGAGAACGACACGATCCAGTACAAGGCGAACCCGAAGTACGACGGCCTCCTCGAGAAGGCGAAGACCTCCGAGGTCACCGCCAGCTACTACACCAAGGAGACCGACCTGAAGCTCGCCGTGCAGAAGGGCGACGTCGACGTGGCGTACCGCTCGCTGACGCCGACCGACATCGCCGACCTGCGCAAGGACGACAAGGTCAAGGTCACCGACGGCCCCGGCGGCGAGATCCGCTACCTGGTCTTCAACTTCAACACGCAGCCGTTCGGTGCGAGCCAGTCGGACAAGGACGAGTCGAAGGCCCTGGCCGTGCGTCAGGCCGTCGCGGACGTCGTCGACCGCGAGAAGCTCGCGAAGGACGTCTACAACGACACCTACTCGCCGCTCTACTCGATGGTCCCGGACGGCCTCACGGGTGCCGCGAAGCCGTTCGAGAAGCTCTACGGCGACGGCAACGGCGGCGCGGACGTCGACAAGGCCAAGGACACGCTGTCCAAGGCCGGCGTGACCGGCAAGGTCAAGCTCGACATCCAGTACGCACCGGACCACTACGGTTCGACGTCGGACGACGAGTACGCCGAGCTCAAGACGCAGCTCGAGAACTCGGGCCTGTTCACCGTGAACATCCAGTCGACGGTCTACACGACCTACGCCCAGGAGCGTACGAAGGACGCCTACCCCGTGTACCAGCTCGGTTGGTTCCCGGACTTCTCGGACGCCGACAACTACCTGTCGCCGTTCTTCACGAAGGACAACTTCGTGCAGAACCACTACGACGACCCGACGATCCAGGGTCTCATCTCGCAGGAGCAGCAGGAGTCCGACAAGGACAAGCGCGCCACGCTCATCGAGCAGGCACAGGAGCGTGAGGCGACGCAGATCTCGACGCTGCCGCTGCTGCAGGGCAAGTCCGTCGCGGTCGCGGCGAAGGACGTCAAGGGCCTGACCCTCGACTCCTCGTACAAGTTCCGCTACGCGACCCTCTCCAAGTAACACCGACGACGACCAGGGGGCGTTCCCACGAGGAACGCCCCCTGGTCACGTCCACGAAAGGCACCCTCCCGTGACCCTCAGCACTCCCGAGGCGACGCAGGACGTGAACGGTTCCGACCCCACCAAGCCCCAGGCACAGCGCGGTGCCAAGAGCAGCGGTGGCGGACTCGGCCGGTACATCCTCGTCAGATTCCTGCTCATCTTCCCGACCGTCTTCATCCTGGTGACGCTCGTGTTCTTCCTGATGCGCGTGATCGGCAACCCGATCACCGCGTCCGTCGGCGGTCGGCTCACCCCGGACCAGCTGCAGGAGCGCCTGCACGCCGCCGGGTACGACCGTCCCGTGTTCGTGCAGTACATCGAGTACCTCGGCAACATCGTCCGCGGAGACTTCGGCACGACCGCGACCGACAACCGTCCGATCACCGAGGTCATCGTCACGTACGGCGGCGCGACCGCGGAGCTCGTGTTCTACGCGCTCATCGTCGCCCTCGTGCTCGGCATCCCGCTCGGCATGCTCGCGGCGTACCTGCGCGACAAGTGGCCGGACGTGCTGTTCCGCGCCCTGGCGATCCTGACGTACGCGACGCCGGTGTTCTTCGGCGGTCTGCTGCTCAAGCTCGTGTTCTCGGTGTGGCTCGGCTGGCTCCCGCTCGGGGACCGCGCGTCCACGCGGGTCTCGCTCGTGCTCGACAACATCCCGGGAGCGACCGGCATCTACCTGATCGACGCGCTCCGCACCGGCAACGCGCAGATCATCGCCGACGTGCTGTCGCACGCCGTCCTGCCGGCCCTGACGCTCGGCCTGCTGACGGCCGGCATCTTCCTGCGGCTGGTGCGCGCCAACATGATCGGTTCGCTCGGTTCCGAGTACGTCGACGCGGCCCGCTCACGCGGCGTCCGGGAGGCGCGGCTCGTCCGGACGCACGCGTTCCGTCCGGCGCTGGTCCCGATCATCACCGTGATGGGTCTGCAGATCGCCATGCTGCTGGGTGGGTCGGTGCTCACCGAGACCACCTTCGGCTGGCGCGGGCTCGGTTTCCAGCTCAACCAGTACCTGTCGGCCCGCGACTTCGTCGCGGTGCAGGGCATCGTCGCGATGCTCGCGGTCATCGTCGCCCTGACCAACTTCATCGTCGACGTCGTCGCCGCCCTCATCGACCCGAGAGTGAGGTTCTAGAGATGGCTGACACCTCCCTCGTCGACCGCCACGAGCCGCTCTGGAAGCGGCTGCCCGTGGTGGTCCAGCTCCGCAAGAGCACCGGCTGGCAGCGCGCCATGCTCATCGTCGGCGTGGTCATCTGCGCCCTCTACCTCGTCGTCGCGGTCGCCGCTCCGCTCATCGCCCCGTACGGCTTCGGGCAGCTGCAGAGCGCCGACGGCCAGGGGTTCCCGCGCACCGGCGCACCGAGTGCCGAGCACATCTGGGGCACGACCGTCGGCGGCTTCGACGTGTTCAGCCGCGTCGTCTACGGCGCCCGGACGGCCGTCCTCGTCGTGATCGTCGCCGTCGTGGTGTCGATCATCGTCGGTGTCCTGCTCGGCATGGTCTCCGGCTACATCGGCGGCTGGCTCGACCGGATCCTGGTCGTGGTCGCCGACGCGATCTACGCCTTCCCGTCGCTGCTCCTCGCGATCGTCGTCTCGATCGTCATCTCGGGCGGCAACTCGAGCTACGCGGGCGGCATCATCGCCGCGGCGATCTCGATCACGGTCGTGTACGTCCCGCAGTACTTCCGGGTCGTCCGCGCCGAGGCCGTTCGCCTGAAGAACGAGGCGTTCGTCGAGTCGGCGCGGGTGCTCGGCACGAACCCGTGGCGGATCATGACGCGCCACGTCCTCCGGAACTCGACGCGTTCGCTGCCGCTGATCCTGACGCTCAACGCGAGCGACGCGATCCTGACGCTCGCGGGCCTCGGCTTCCTGGGCTTCGGCATCGGCCCGACCAGCGGCGCGGAGTGGGGCTACGACCTCAGCCGCGCGCTGTCCGACGTCGCGTCGGGCGTCTGGTGGACCGGTGTCTACCCGGGTGTCGCGATCGTGGTGCTCGTCCTCGGCGTCACGTTCATCGGCGAGAGCCTCAACGACATCTCGGACCCGCGTCTGCGTGCCCGCCGGCGCCTCAAGCAGCTGGTGTCCCGCAAGCAGGCCAGCCGCACGGAAGGGGCGACCGCATGACGGACGCAACCGGCCAGCCGGGCGCCACCACGCGCCTCCAGGCTGGCGACACGACCACCGAGCCGGTCGCCGTCGTCGACGACCTGACCGTCACCTTCGCGACCGACGGCGGCGCCGTCGACGCGGTGAAGGGCGTCAGCCTCGACGTCCGTCCGGGCGAGGTCCTCGCCCTGGTCGGCGAGTCGGGCTCCGGCAAGTCCGTCACGGCCCGGAGCATGCTCCGGCTGATGCCGGAGACCGCGACGCTCGGCGGGGCCGTCTACCTCGACGGCACCGACGTCCTCAGTGTCGGCGCGCAGAAGCTCCGCGAGCTCCGCGGCACGGCGGGTGCGATGGTGTTCCAGGAGCCGAGCACGGCGCTGAACCCGGTGTTCACGGTCGGATGGCAGATCGCCGAGGGCCTCCGGGCGCACGGCGGCGTCTCGCGGAAGGAGGCGCGCGCGAAGGCGATCGACTACCTCCGCCGCGTCGGCATCCCTGACCCGGAGACCCGGGTCGACCACTACCCGCACCAGTTCTCCGGCGGGCAGAAGCAGCGCGTCGTCATCGCGAGCGCGCTTGCCCTCGAACCGAGCGTCATCATCGCGGACGAGCCCACCACGGCACTCGACGTGACGGTGCAGGCGGAGATCCTCGACCTGCTCCGCCGCTGCCGTGACGAGTTCGGCGCCGCGATCGTCATCATCACGCACAACATGGGCGTGGTCGCCGACCTGGCCGACCGCGTCGCCGTGATGTACCAGGGTGAGGTCGTCGAAGAGGCCCCCGTGGCGCAGCTGTTCGCCGCACCGCAGGCGGACTACACGAAGCGCCTGCTCGCCGCGGTGCCCCGGCTCGAGGCCTCGACCGGCGCCGCCCGCCGTGCCGCGATCACGTCGGAGGTCGAACCGCTGGTGTCGGCGCGGGGGCTCGAGATCGAGTACCCGGGTCGTCTCGGCGCGCCGGCGTTCCGCGCGGTGAAGGGCGTCGACCTCGACATCCGGCCGGGCGAGGTCCTCGGCCTGGTGGGGGAGTCCGGCTCGGGCAAGACCACGATCGGCCGCGCGATCGCCGGGCTCACCCGGATCACCGGCGGTTCGCTCGACGTGCTCGGCACCGAGATGCTCGGCTACCGGGAGCGCGACTTCAAGCGGCACCGCAAGGACATCGGGTTCGTCTTCCAGGACCCGGCGACCTCGTTCAACCCGCTCCTCACGATCGCGGAGTGCGTCGCCGAGCCCCTGGTCGTGCACGGCGAGGCATCCAGCCCCCGGGCTGCCCGCAAGCGGGTCGGCGAGCTCCTCGAGATGGTGCAGCTCCCGGCCGCGTACGGCGACCGCTACCCGCACGAGCTCTCCGGTGGGCAGCGCCAGCGGGCCTCGCTCGCGCGGTCGATCGCGCTCCGGCCGAAGCTCCTCATCGCGGACGAGCCGACGAGTGCGCTCGACGTGTCCGTGCAGGCGCGCGTGCTCGAGCTGTTCCTCGAGCTCCAGCAGGACCTCGGGTTCGCCTCGCTGTTCATCAGCCACGACCTCGCCGTCGTCGGCGCGCTCTCCGACCGGATCGCCGTGCTGTACCGCGGCGACCTGGTCGAGACCGGCACGACGGCCGAGGTCCTCGGCGCACCGCAGCACCCTTACACGCAGCGGCTGCTGGCCTCGTTGCCGGTCCCGGACCCGGCGGAACAGGCGGAGCGACGGCGTACGCTGGTGGCACTGGAGAACGCCGGGTCCTGACCCGACGCGACCATCCCTGGAGGCGCGGCTGACGTCGACGACGCACGCCGCGCCTCCAGGCGGTCGCCTCCACCGCACCACGCACGACGGACCGGTCCACGCTGGTCCGTCGCGAACCGCCGCCAGGGGGCGGCGCGGAAGGGGACCCATGATCGCGGTGAACGGACCGGCGGTCGTCGCAGACGACGTGTCGATCGAGTACCGGAGCGGACGGGGGACGGACGCGATCCGGGCCATCGACGGCGTGAGCCTGACGGTCCGCCAGGGGGAGATCCTCGCCGTGCTCGGCGAGTCCGGGTCCGGCAAGTCGACGTTCGCCGCGGCCGTGGCGGGCCAGCTCGGCGCCACCGGCGAGGGCGAGGGTGCCCACCGTCGGCACATCGTCGGGGGCGAACTCACCGTGCTCGGGCAGAAGACCCGGGGGCTCCGGCCGACGTCGCGCAAGGCCGAACGCCTCAGCGGGCGCATCGGGTACCTGCCGCAGGACGGCGCGGACCGGCTCAGCCCCGACCTCACCGTGGGCGAGGCGATCGCCGAACCGATCTACGCCCGCGACCGCCGGTTCGACCGGAAGGAAGCCGGGCTCATCGTCGCGCGTCTGGTCGACGCCGTGCACCTGCCGCTCGGCGTGATGCGCCTCAACACGTGGGAGCTCTCGAGCGGGCAGCGGCAGCGCGTGGCCCTGGCCCGGGCACTCGTGCTCGAACCGCAGCTCCTCGTCGCCGACGAACCCGCCCGCGGTGTCGACATCCTGGTCCGCCAGTCGGTGCTCGAAGCACTCTCGACGCTCCAGCGCAACCGCCAGTTCTCCGCCGTCGTCGTGTCGAGCGACCTGCGCGAAGCCCGTGCCCTCGCGGACCGGGTGGCGATCTTCGCCGAGAGCCGGCTCGTCGGGCTCGGCACCTTCGACGAGGTCCTCGACAACCCCGTCGACCCCTACGTGAAGACGCTCGCCGCCACCGCGGCGCGTCCGGTGAAGCGCCGCCCCGCGGCCCCCGCCGCTCCGCGCCGCTCGTCGGCGCCCCGCCGCCCGGTGTCCGCCGGCACCGGCCCCCGAACCGATCGTCAGGAGAACGCGTGAGCACGTCCGTCGTTGGAGTTGGAGCTGGAGCTGGAGCTGGTGCTGGTGGTGTCGCTCGTGGGCACCGCGCCGTCGTGACCGATGCCGGGGCGGCGCTGCCGATCGCCCCGCCCACCGCCGGACCGGTGGCGATCCTGCCCGAGGCGGCGGCGCTGCACGTCACGGCCGTCACCGAGGCCGGCGGGACGGTGGCACCACTCGACGCCGACACCCGCGGGCTCGTCTGGCTCGACCCGCGCGACCCGTCCGGTCTCGCGGCGGCGCTCGACTCGGCGCCGGGTGTCGGCTGGGTGCAGCTGCCGTTCGCCGGGGTCGACGCCTTCGCCGACCTCATCGCCTCGCACGGTGACCGCGTGCTCTTCACCTCCGCGAAGGGCGCCTACGCCGAGCCCGTCGCCGAGCACGCCCTCGCACTGACCCTGGGGACCCTGCGCGTGCTGCAGAAGCGTGCCCGGGCCCGCTCGTGGGCGACCGAGCCCGAGGGCGTCTCGCTCTACGGCCGGAACGTCGTCGTGATCGGTGCCGGCGGCATCGCGCTCGAGTACATCCGGCTGCTCGCGCCGTTCGAGGTCTCCGTCACCGTGGTCCGTCGCGCGGCGTCCCCGGTGGACGGCGCGGACCGGACGGTCACGACGGGCCAGCTCGACGAGGTCCTGCCGGACGCCGACGTGGTGATGATCGCCGCGGCGATGACGTCGGGCACCGCGAAGCTGTTCGGCCCGCGGCAGTTCGCACTGATGAAGCCGTCGGCGCGACTGGTGAACATCGCCCGCGGTGGGCTCGTCGACACCGACGCCCTGGTGGAGGCCCTCCGATCCGGCGCGATCGCGGCAGCCGGGCTCGACGTCACCGACCCGGAGCCCCTGCCCGACGGGCACCCGCTCTGGGACGAGCCCGGCGCGATCATCACGCCGCACCAGGCGGACACGCCCGAGATGGTGGCGCCGCTCCTCGCCGAGCGGGTGCGCCGCAACGCCACGGCGTTCCTCGGTGGCGCGGGGGACGGGTTCGTCGGCGTGGTGGACCCGGCCGCGGGGTACTGAGCGCGGGGTCGTGCTCGTGGGGTCGTGAGCGCGGCACGCCCGGGATGCGTGGTCGATGCGCGGGGGCGCTCCCAGGTGCTGCTATGCTGTTACCCGTTGTTCGCACGTCATTCGCCAGCGGACAGTGATCCTCGATAGCTCAATTGGCAGAGCAGCCGGCTGTTAACCGGCAGGTTGTTGGTTCGAGTCCAACTCGGGGAGCAGACAGGCCCTCACCCTTCGGGGTGGGGGCCTTTCGCGTTGGCGGGCGCTGGCGCCGGCTTCCTCGGGCGGGCGCCGGCGCGAAGGTTCGGCCTGGGCGACAGTTCACGGGCGCTGAGGCGCGAGAAGTGTCGCTGAGCCCGAAACGCGGGCGGCCGGGGCCCAGGCTCGGCAGCGGCCGGGCGAGCTCGCAGCCGACGTGGGGACGGAAGCTGTTAGCGTTCACAGGTGATCACCGTGCGCCGAGCCCTCGCCGCGGGCGTCGTCGTCGCCGCGGCGATCGGCCTCGCGGGCTGCACGGCCGGCGCGGAGTCCGAGCCCGAGGACTCGATCGACAGCTCCGCCACCGCGGGCGTCTCGGCCTCCGGCACGGCACCGATCGTCTTCGCCTTCGTGTGCGCGGTCGGCTCGTCGGACCGCACCGAGACCTACACGACGTACTCCGCCGTGTGGGAGGACGAGCGCACCGACTGCCGGGCCGAACGCATCACCGGCACCGAGCTCTCGTCGCAGCAGCGCGCTGCCGTGCAGGCGGCCGCGGGCGACGCGACGCTCGAGGAGCTGGCGGCCGGATGCGCGGTCCGGGGGACCGGCCCGTGGACCGGAACCGTGGGGTCGGCGGCCGGGGCGCACCTCGCCGCGGGCCTCCTCGAGTACTGCCCCGGGCATCCGGAGACCGACCACCTGCGGGACGCCGTCGCCGCCTGGCGGAGCTGAGCCGCGCCTCCAGGCAGTCGCCGGACCGGACCGGAGCGCACTGGGTCAGACCGGATCGGACCGCACCGACCGCCGGGGTCAGCCCTCGGGGTGGTCGCGCCCGGGCAGCCAGGACTTGCCGGGGCCGCCCCAGCTGTTCTTGCGGATCGCCTTCGCGACCTGCTTGCCGTACGGGTGCACGAGGCGGTCGGCGTAGAGGTACCCGTCCAGGTGGTCGTACTCGTGCTGGAAGATCCGCGCGAGCCAGCCGTGCGCCTCGACCTCGAAGGGTTCGCCGTGCTCGTCCTGCGCGCGGAGCAGTGCGGCTTCGGAGCGACGGAGCGGAAAGCGTTCGCCGGGCACCGACAGGCAGCCCTCGGACTCCTCGTCCTCGTCGAGTTCCTCCACAGCCTCGGGGACCGGGGGTGTGATCCACAGGACGGGGTTCACCGCGGCGCCGCGGTGCACGACCTCGGCATCATCGACCCATGAGTACACGAAGAGGCGCTTGCCGACGCCGACCTGCGGACCGGCGAGCCCGACCCCGGGCGCCAGGTCCATGGTCTCGAACATGTCGGCGACGAGTGAACGGAGGTCGTCATCGAACTCGGTGACCTCGGCTGCACGCTCGTGCAGGACGGGTTCGCCGGTGATGCGGATCGGGAGAACGGCCATTCACCCAGGTTATCCGGCGGGGGACGGTAGCCTCGACGCGTGACGACGGACCTCCAGCTGCCGGATGCGGTGAGCAACCTCACGCCGTTCCAGGCGCTGATGATCCCGGTCGCGCTCGTCGGTGCGGTGTTCCTGTCGCTCGGGGCACAGTTCCAGAGCCGCGGGGTGCAGCGGGTCGAGGCCCGGCTCGGTCGGCAGTCGCACGGCCTCAGCGTCCGGCACGTCGTGGCCCTGGTCTCCAGCGGCTACTGGGTGCTCGGCACGCTCATGCTCGGCGTCGCGGTCGTGCTCCAGCTGATCAGCATCACCTTCGCGCCCCTCATCGTCGTGCAGCCCCTCGGTGCCGTCGCGCTCGTCATCACGACGTGGTTCTCGTCGCGGTCGTCGGGCGTGCCCCTCGGCCGTCGGGCGCGTCGAGCAGTGTGGACCTGCATCATCGGTGTCGGCATCTTCGTCGGCATCGCGGCCTTCGTCGGACACGAGAGCGCCATCACCCGGCAGCAGCTCGTGACGGTGCTGGTGATCCTGGCGGTCGTGCTCGTCCTGGTGCTCGTGTCGTTCCGCCTCGTCGCGAAGCACAAGAGCGCGCTCTACTACATCGTCGGCGCGGGCGTCCTCTACGGGTTCGTGGCGACGCTCGCCAAGGTCGTGCTCAACCGGTTCGTGAACGGCACCTTCGACTGGCTCACCGTCCTGGCGATCATCGGGGTCGTCGTCGCTGCGAGCCTCGGCGGCTACTTCGTGCAGAACGCGTACTCGAGCGGTTCGGCGGACCTCGTGATCGCCGGACTGACCGTCATCGACCCGATCGTCGCCGTTGGCATCGGCGTGATCGTGCTCGACGAGGCGTCGGGCGCGCCCTGGATCGCCGTCGCCGGGTTCGTGGTGGCGGCCGCCATCGCCATCACGGGTGTGTTCATGCTCGCCAAGTACCACCCGCAGACCCGGAGCTGAGCGGTCCGGCTCCCGCCGACTGCCAGCGGGCACTGCGCCGCTCCGGCACCGGGGCGCCTGGTGTCGCCGTCACCCCGCCGTCACCCCTGGGTATGGCCGGGTCCGCCGCGAGGCGGACGCGCACCCCGCAACGGGTGCGGTAGCGTCGCAGACCGACCCGCATTCGCCCACGAGAGGACGACGCCAGCCGTGTCAGAGGACGCCACCACCGCCACCGCCGAGCCGACGGGTGCGACGGGCGGTCACCGACCGCTCCGCGTCCTGATCGCAGCGGACACCTTCGCCCCCGACGTGAACGGCGCTGCCACGTTCGCCGAACAGCTCGCCGTCGGCCTCACCGAGCGCGGGCACGAGGTCCACGTCGTCGCCCCGGCGTCGAGCCGCCACTACGGCACCTTCGACGAGGAACTCCACGGCGTCACCCTCGTCGTGCACCGCCTGAAGTCGTACAAGTGGCCGCTCCACCCGTGGCTCCGCTTCGTGTGGCCGTGGAGCGTCCGGAAGTGGACGGGCCCGATCCTCGACGCCGTCCAGCCCGACGTGCTCCACATCCAGTCGCACGTCGTGGTCGGCCGCGGCATCGTGCACGAGGCGAAGGCCCGTGGCATCCGGGTGATCGCCACGAACCACTTCATGCCCGAGAACCTGCTCGAGTACACGCCGTTCGGCAAGTGGACGCTGCCCATCGCGCTGAAGCTCGCGTGGAACGACGCCGCGAAGACGTACCGGCAGGCCGACGCGATCACGACGCCGACGAACCTGGCGGCCGACTACCTGCGCCGTGCGATCGCCGGGCAGCGCGTGCTTGCGATCTCGTGCGGGATCGACGCCTCGCGCTACGTCGCCCGCGAAGGGCGTCCGGCGAACAACGACATCGTCTTCGTCGGCCGGGTCGCTCCGGAGAAGAACCTCGACGTCCTCGTGCGGGCCCTGGCGATCCTGCCGGCCGAGCTCGCGACGACGCTGACGATCGTCGGCGACGGCGAGATGATCCCGAAGCTCACCGCCCTCGCGAAGGAGCTCGGACTCGAGGACCGCGTGCGCTTCCTCGGGTTCGTCTCGGACGAGGTCAAGCAGCAGGCGCTCACGAACGCCACGGTGTTCGCGATGCCCTCCACGGCGGAGCTGCAGAGCATCTCGTCGCTCGAGGGGATGGCCTCGGGGCTGCCCGTCGTCGCGGCGGACTCGATGGCGCTCCCGCACCTCATCGACGGCAACGGCTACCTGTTCGCGCCCGGCGACGTCGACGACCTCGCGGCGAAGCTCACGGCGGTGCTGACGGCGTCCGACGACGACTACGTCGCCATGCGGGAGCGCAGTCTGGCCATGATCGAGGCACACGACATCAACCGCACGCTCGCGACGTTCGAGGCGCTGTATCGTGGGGAGCCGGTGGCCTGAGGGTCCCCGGCGAGGGGCGGTAGCCAAGCTGGTCAAGGCAGTCGGCTCATAACCGAACGATCCGCGGGTTCGAGTCCCGCCCGCCCTACGTGCACTTGCCCAAGAAGCGCGACACGCAGCAGGAAGACCACAGCCCCACACCGAACGTGACGTTCGAGGTGACCCGGGGTGGCACCGGCGTGCGCGTCAACGCGTTCCGGATCGGCTTCATGGGAGCGATCGGCGTCCTGGTCGCCCTGATCGCCGGGTCGATCGTCAACCAGCTCAGCACCGTCCTCGTCTACATCGGGGTGGCGCTGTTCCTCGCGCTCGGCATCGACCCGCTCGTGTCGTTCCTCGAGCGGCTCGTCCCGCGCTGGGTGGCGATCACGGTGGTGGTCGTCGGCGTGCTGGCGGCGTTCGCCGGCGTGGTGTTCGCGGTCGTCCCGATCCTGGTGCAGCAGGCCACGAACCTCATCCAGAACTTCCCGGACATCGTGAAGGACCTGTCCGCGCAGCAGTGGGTGCAGGACCTGTCGGACCAGTTCAACGGGTCCTTCGACATCGACCACGCGCTGCAGTCGCTGCAGTCGTTCGTCGAGAACCCGGGCAACCTGCTGAGCCTCGGTGGCGGGATCCTGGCGGTCGGCAGCGGCATCCTCTCCGGGCTCACCGGCGCCGTCATCGTCATCATCCTGATGCTCTACTTCCTCGCGTCGATGCGGGGGATGAAGTCGATGACGTACCGGTTCGTCCCGGCGTCGCGTCGGCAGAACTTCATCGACGTCAGCGAGCAGATCACCCAGGCGGTCGGCCGCTACGTGGTCGGGCAGATCTCGCAGGCGCTCATCAACGGCATCCTCAGCCTGGTGTTCCTGCTCATCATCGGCGCTCCGCTGCCGGTGCTGCTGGCGTCCTTCGCGTTCCTCGGGTCGCTCATCCCGCTGGTCGGCACCCTGGCGGCCGCGATCGTCATCTCGCTGCTCTGCTTCTTCGCCTCGCCGGCCACGGCCCTCGCCGCCGCGATCTACTACCTCGTGTACATGCAGGTCGAGGCCTACGTCATCTCGCCGCGCATCATGTCGCGCGCCGTGCAGGTGCCTGGTGCGCTCGTCGTCATCGCAGCCGTCGCGGGCGGCACGATCGGCGGCGTCCTCGGCGCCCTGGTCGCGCTGCCGGTCGCCGCGTCGGTGATCATCATCGTGCAGAAGGTCATCTACCCCCGGCAAGAGCAGGCGTGAGCACCTTCGACGAGCACGTCGCCGGTCGCGACCGCTGGGCGACGAGTCCCCGCGGACCGCTCGCCCTGGTGAACGCGCAACGTGTCGACCTCCCGCAGCCCGTGTGGCCGGTCCCGGGGCAGTGGGCGCCGGCCGTCGGCGGACTGACGGTCACGGCCGCCGCCGAGGACGGCGTGGTCGTCGACGGCGTCCCGGTCGACGGCACCGTGCTCGTCGCCGGCGACGAGGCCGTCGTCGCCTCGACGGTCGCCTTCCCCGACGGCTTCACCGGGACCGTCTCCCGCGGCACGCTGCGCGTGTGGGACCCCGCGTCCGACGCGATCAGCCGGTTCGCGCGGATCGCCCGCTTCGACCGCTCGGACGCCTGGGTCACCCCCGGCAGGTACACGCCGGTCCCGGTGGACGGGGCCGGCCTGGAGGCACGTGGCAGCGTCGTCGACGCCGCCGGCGATCCGCTCGAGGTCGCCGGGCACATCGAGACGGCCTTCGGCACCACCGCGGTGCGGCTCGTCGCCGTGCGGTCCGCGGTGTTCCAGGGTGCGGCGCGGCTGCAGCTCATCGTGCAGGACGCCACGAGCGCGCTGCCCGAGGACGACCCCGGCAGCACGTACTCGATGGGGCGCTTCCTGTACCTCGACGACCCGGGCGAGGCCGCCGACGTCGCGCTCGACTGGAACCTGGCGGTCCTGCCGCCGTGCGCGTTCTCGTACCAGTTCGCCTGCCCGATCCCGCCGGAGGACAACCGGATCCCGGTGGCGATCACCGCGGGGGAGCGTCACCCGGTCGACACCGCGGGTTCCGTCCTGCACTGACCCCGTTCTGCACAGCGCCCGTTCTGCACCGAGCCCGTTCTGCACGGCGCCCGTTCTGCACGGCGCCCGTTCTGTGCCCGTTCGCCGCGGTGTGTGGCGTTCCCGGGCTGCAGCCTGCATAATGGGCGTGTCCGCGAGGACATCACAATCGCATATCGATGGTTCCGAACGAGAACCTCCAGCTCAGGTCGATGGGGAAGTCGCACCTGACGAATCGGAGGAATCGTGAACGGAACGACCACCGGGGTGCTCTACGTGCACTCCTCACCACGCGCGCTCTGCCCACACGTCGAATGGGCAGCAGGTCGCGCGATGAACCGTGCCGTGAACTTCTCGTGGCTCGACCAGCCGGCGCAGGACGGCGCCCGCCGGACCGAGTTCACCTGGACCGGCTCGGTCGGGACCGGCGCTGCGATCGCCTCCGCCCTGCGCGGGTGGGAGCACCTCCGCTACGAGGTCACCGAGGAGCCGACCGCGCAGTCGGACGGCGGCCGCTGGATGCACACCCCCGACCTCGGCGTGTTCTACGCGCAGACCGACGTCACCGGCAACATGGTCGTCCCCGAGGACCGCGTCCGCTACGCCATGGAGGTCGCGGGCAGCAACGCCCTCGAACTCCACCGCGAGCTGCGTCTGGCGCTCGGACAGGCCTGGGACGACGAGCTCGAGCCGTTCCGGCACGCCGCCGAGGGCAACCCCGTCGTCTGGCTCCACCGCGTCGGCTGACCCCCGCACGCTTCCTCCGGCACGAACGCCGCCCCTCGGGGCGGCGTTCGTGCGTCCGGGCCGTCCCCGCCGCACCTGCCCGCCTCCCCCCCCCTGTCACGAAAGCGACAGATGTCCGCGGAACCTCCGCGGACATCTGTCGCCTTCGCGGCTCGGACGGCGGGCCCGGTCGCGCATCTGTCGCTTTCGGGGCCGAGACTCGGCAATGCGGGGGCGCGGCACGGGGAGCGCCCCGCGCGCGGGCCGGCCACGGGAACGACGGAGGCCCGCCCCGCGGACGCGGGACGGGCCTCCAGGCCGACAGCCGGACTCAGGCGGTGCGGAACGCGACCACGGCGTTGTGCCCACCGAAGCCGAACGAGTTGCTCACGGCGAGCAGGTCGCCCTGCGGCAGCTCGCGCGGCGCCGTCGCGACGTCCATGACGATCTCCGGGTCCTGCTGCGTCAGGTTGATCGTCGGCGGGGCGACCCGGTTGTGGAGCGCGAGGGCCGTGAACGCGGCCTCGATCGCACCGGCACCACCGAGGAGGTGACCGGTCGACGCCTTGGTGGCCGACACGACGATGCTGTCGAGGTGGTCCCCGAAGACACGACGCATGGCGTGGTACTCGGCGATGTCGCCCACGGGCGTCGAGGTGGCGTGCGCGTTGACGTGGATGACGTCCTCGCGGCTGGCGCCGGCGTGCTCGAGCGCCTGCAGGACCGCACGGGCGGCGGCGCTGCCCTCGGGGTCCGGAGCGGTGATGTGGAACGCGTCGGAGGTGATGCCGGCACCGGCGACCTCGGCGTAGATCTTCGCGCCGCGGGCCTCGGCGTGCTCCTTCGTCTCGAGGATGAGCGCCGCGGCGCCGTCCCCGAGCACGAATCCGTCGCGCGTGACGTCGTACGGACGCGACGCGGTCTCGGGGGAGTCGTTCCGGCGGGACAGCGCCTGCATCGCCGCGAAGGCCGCGAGGGGCAGCGGGTGCAGGGCGGCCTCGGCGCCACCGGTGATGACGATGTCCGCCTCGCCGGTCGCGACGTGCCGGTAGGCCTCGGCGAGGGACTCGGTCGAGGACGCGCACGCCGAGAGGTAGGTGCGGGCGCCGCCACGGGCGCCGAACTCCATCTCGATGGCGGCGGCGGGGCCGTTCGCCATGAGCATCGGGACCGTCATCGGCATGACGCGACGCGGGCCCTTCTCGCGCAGGGTGTCCCAGGCGTCGAGCAGCGTGTTCACGCCGCCGATGCCGGTGGCCCAGTCGACGATGAGGCGCTCGGGGACGACGGACTCGGCGTCGATGCCGGCGTCGGCCCAGGCCTCGCGCGCCGCGACGAGCGACAGCTGCGACGACGGGTCGAGGCGCTTCGTCTCCGGGCGGGTGAGCTGGTCGGTGAGGAACCGGCGCGCCTGGCCGGCGAACTCGACGGGGAGTTCGAGCTCGGCGTAGCGCGGGTCCTCGATGCGGGTGATGCCGGACTTGCCGGCGAGCAGCGCCTCCCACGTCTCCGGGGCGGTCGCGGCGAGGGGTGTGATCGCACCGATCCCGGTGACGACGACGGTCTTGTTGGTCATGGAACGACGTGTTCTTTCGTGTGGACGTGCGACGAGCGACGATCGCCCGCGGTGTGAACGAGCGCGGTGGTGAACGAGAAGAGCGCCGCGGCCCGCGGTTCGCCGGGGCCGCGGCGCTCAGGAAGCTCGCGTCAGGCCTGCGCCTTGACGATGTAGTCGACGGCGTCGCCCACGGTCTTGAGGTTCTTGACCTCTTCGTCGGGGATCTTCACGTCGAACTTCTCTTCGGCGTTCACGACGATGGTCATCATCGAGATGGAATCGATGTCGAGGTCGTCGGTGAACGACTTGTCGGCGGCGACGGTGTCGGTCGCGATGCCGGTCTCGTCGTTGATCAGCTCGGCCAGGCCGGCGAGGACTTCTTCGTTGGACAGGGCCATGGGGATTCTCCTTGAGGGGGGTGTCGTTTGACCGTGGACCAGCCTAGGGCACGAGCGGCGCGCGTGCCCGGAGGCTCGTCGGGTGATCACGCCGGAGCGCGATCGGGGTGGGTTAGGGGAGGACGACGACCTGGGCGCCGAACACGAGGCCCGCGCCGAAGCCGATCTGCAGCGCGAGGCCGCCGGACAGGTCCGGGTGCTCCTCGAGCAGCCGGTGCGTGGCGAGCGGGATGCTCGCCGCCGAGGTGTTGCCGGTGGTGGTGATGTCGCGGGCGATCACGACGGACTCGGGCAGGCCGAGCTGCTTCGCGAACTCGTCGATGATGCGGATGTTCGCCTGGTGCGGCACGAATGCGGCGAGGTCGGACGCGGCGACGCCAGCGGTCTGCAGGGCTTCTCGTGCGACCTTGACCATCTCCCAGACGGCCCAGCGGAACACGGTCTGCCCGGCCTGCCGCATCGTCGGACGGGGTGCACCGTCGGCCCACTCGTTGTAGGTCGCGGTCATGCCGATCGCGTCCCACTTCGAACCGTCCGAGCCCCAGATCGTCGGGGCGATGCCGGGGAAGTCGCTCGGACCGATCACGGCGGCGCCGGCGCCGTCCCCGAGCAGGAACGAGATGGAGCGGTCGGTGGGGTCGACGACGTCGCTGAGCTTCTCGGCACCGACGACGAGCACGTGGTCGGCGAGGCCGGACTTGATGAACGAGTCGGCCTGGGCGATGCCGTACGCGTACCCGGCGCACGCGGCGCTGATGTCGTAGGCGGCGGCGGGCGTGGCGCCGATCCGCTCGGCGAGCAGCGACGCCATGGAGGGCGTGGCGACGGTGTGGGTCACGGTGCTGACCAGGACCACCCCGATCTGCGACGGCTCGATGCCGGCCTTCGCGATCGCCTCCCTTGCGGCGGTCTCGGCGAGGTCGACGGCTTCGACGTCCTTACCGGCGCGCTTCCGCGTGACGATGCCGGTGCGCTGGCGGATCCACTCGTCGGAGGAGTCGATCGGGCCGACCAGGTCGTCGTTCGGCACGACGTTCTCACCGCGGGCCGCGCCGAACGCGAGGATGCGGGTGAACTCGTGGCCGCGTCGCTGGGAGAGGGTGGGGCGGTCGGTCATGCGGTTGCGTCTGCTTCCTGGCCCGCGCTCTGCAGCAGGTCGATCGCTGCGGGCAGGTCGTCGGGGGTCTTGATGGCGACGGTCGGCGTGCCGCGGAGGCCGCGCTTCGCCAGACCGACGAGGGCACCGGCGGGTGCGAGCTCGATGATGCCGGTGACGCCGGCGGCCGCGAACGACTCCATCACGGCGTCCCAGCGCACGGGGTTCGCGATCTGGTGCACCATGAGGTCGACGAAGCGACGGCCGTCGTCGACGCGGGAGCCGTCGGCGTTGGTCCAGATCGGGAGCGTCGGGTCCTGCACGGTCGCGGCGGCGGCCACGGGGGCGACCCGCTCGACCGCGGGGGCCATGTACCGGGTGTGGAACGCACCGGCGACGGCGAGCGGGATGACGCGGGCCTTGGCGGGCGGGTCCGCTGCGAGGGCTGCGATGCCGTCGGCCGTGCCCGCGACGACGGTCTGGCCGCCGCCGTTGTGGTTCGCCGGCACGAGTCCGTGCGCCTCGAGCGCCGCGGCGACCCCGTCCGGGTCGCCGCCGAGGACGGCGGCCATCGAGGTCGGCTCGAGCGCGGCGGCGTCCGCCATGGCCCGGCCACGCTCGGCGACGAGGGCGACGGCGTCGGTCGGCTCGAGGATCCCGGCGACGCCGGCCGCGGTGAACTCGCCGACCGAGTGCCCGGCGACCCCGCCGACGAGGGCACGACGGCCGTCGGCGAGCAGGGCGTCGGCCGTGATGAGGCCGGCAGCGACGATGAGCGGCTGCGCGAGAGCGGTGTCCTTGATGGTCTCAGCGTCCGAGTCGGTGCCGTGCGCGGCGAGGTCGACGCCGATGGCCTCGGACCACGCTCCGACACGGTCACGGACGGCGCTGTCCTCGAGCCAGGGGGCGAGGAAGCCGGGGGTCTGGGAGCCCTGTCCGGGCGCGACGACGACGATCACCGGACAATCCTGCCCGTCGCGGTCGGAACGCCCTGTGTGGGCTTGCCACACGAAACGCGACCGATCGTTGTGGGGTTCCACGCGGACGAGCCAGCAGAGCCGGACGCGCCGGCCGAGCGGGACGTGACCGCCCGCGCCGCCGTGTTCACCGTCGGCGCGGCAGGCGTCGCCGACCGGCCGTCGACTCGGACATCGCGCCGAGGATGAGCGCCGACTGCACGATGAGGGCGTCACGCGCGTGCGTGGCGTCCCACCCGATGATGTCGGCGACTCGGCGGAGCCGGTAGCGCACCGTGTTCGGGTGGACGAAGAGCTCTCGGGCGGTGGCCTCGAGCGACCGCCCGGTGTCGAGGTAGCACCAGAGCGTCTGGAGGAGCTCCGTCGACTGGTCCTTCAGCGGGACGTAGATGCGCTGCACGAGGGCGGAGCGGGCGAGGGGGTCGCCCGCCAGCGCACGCTCCGGCAGCAGGTCGTCGGCGAGTGCCGGCCGGGGAGCGCCGCGCCAGGCCCGCGCGACGGCGAACCCGGCGAGGGCGCCCTTCGCGCTGGTCGACGCGTCGACGACGCCGGGGACCTCGTTGCCGAGGACCAGGTGCCCTTCGCCGAACGAGGGCTCGAGCGCCTGCGCGATCGCGGTGAACGAGACGGGTTCCTCGCCCTCGGGGACGTCGTCGCGCGGGGTCGCACGGCCGATGACCACGACGAGCCGCGACCCCTGCACGCCGATGAGCACGTCGGCGTCCATGTGGCGGGCGGTGCGGCGGATCTGGTCGACCTCGAGCTGCTTCGGGGCGTTGCCCACCAGCACCGAGACCTCGCCGTGGCCGTGCCAGCCGAGCGCCGCGATGCGGGACGGCAGTTCGTCGTCGTACTCGCCGGAGAGGATCGAGTCGACCACGAGTGCTTCGAGTCGGGCGTCCCAGAGCCCGCGGGCCTCGGCCGCCCGGGCGTACACGTCGGCCGCGGCGAAGGCGATGTCCCGCGAGTACTTGAGGATCGCCTCCTGCAGCATCTCGTCGTCCTTGGCGCGCTCTTCCACGACGGTGACGACCACGCGGATGAGCTGCAGCGTCTGCTGCAGGCTCACCGAACGGAGGAGCTCGCGGGGAGCGGAGCCGAACACGTCGGCGGCGGCGATCCACGGGGTGGACGCGCTGCCCTCGAGCCACGAGATGAACGACGTGATGCCGGCCTGCGCCACGAGGCCCACGGCGGACCGTCGACCCGGGGGCATCTCGCTGTACCAGGGAAGGGTGTCCTCGAGCCGCTTGATGGTCGCGGTCGAGAGTTCGCCCGACACCTGCCGGAGCCAGGAGAGCGCCCGTTCACGGTCGCTCTGCTGGCCCGCGGCAGGGTCGGTGCGGGGTGTCGTCACCGGGTGATCAGCTCTCGCCGCCGGCGCTGCCCGTGGTGCCGGCGGTCACGTCGTGCAGGCGGTACTTGTCGATCGCCTGCTGGACGAGCGCGCTGTCGACCTTGCCCTGGCGGGCGAGCTGCTGCAGCGTCCGCACGACGACCGAGGGGCCGTCGATGTGGAAGAAGCGGCGAGCGGCCGGGCGGGTGTCCGAGAAGCCGAAGCCGTCGGCGCCGAGCGTGGCGTAGTCGGTCGGCACGAACGGGCGGATCTGCTCCTGCACCTGGTGCATGAAGTCGCTCACGGCGACGACCGGACCCTCGGTGCCGAGCAGACGCTCGGTGACGTACGGCGTGCGCGGGGCCTCGTTCGGGTTGAGGAACGCGTGCTGCTCCGCGTCGAGACCGTCGCGGTACAGCTCACCCCAGCTCGTGACGCTCCACACGTCGGCGGCGACGCCCCAGTCCTCGGCGAGGAGCTGCTGGGCCTCGAGGATCCACGGCACCGCGACACCGGAGGCGAGCAGCTGGGCCTTCGGGCCGTCGTGCTCGCTCCGCTTGAGCAGGTACATGCCCTTGACGATGCCCTCGACGTCGATGCCCTCGGGCTCCGCCGGCTGGACGATCGGCTCGTTGTAGACCGTCAGGTAGTACATGACGTTCGGGTCGGCGTGCTTCGGCGAGCCGTCCTCGTTCGTGCCGTACATCCGGTCGAGGCCGGCCTGCACGATGTGCCCGATCTCGTAGCCGTACGCGGGGTCGTAGGACACCACGGCCGGGTTCGTCGTCGCGAGGAGCAGCGAGTGGCCGTCGGCGTGCTGCAGGCCCTCGCCGGTCAGCGTCGTCCGACCGGCGGTGGCGCCGATCATGAAGCCACGGGCCATCTGGTCGCCGGCGGCCCAGATGGCGTCGCCGGTGCGCTGGAACCCGAACATCGAGTAGAAGACGTAGACCGGGATGAGCGGCTCGCCCTGCGTCGAGTACGAGGTGCCGACCGCGGTGAACGCCGCGAGGGCGCCCGCCTCGTTGATGCCGACGTGGATGATCTGGCCCTGCGGGCTCTCCTTGTAGGCCAGGAGGAGCTCGCGGTCGACCGACGTGTAGTGCTGGCCGTTCGGGTTGTAGATCTTCGCCGTCGGGAAGTACGCGTCCATGCCGAACGTGCGTGCTTCGTCCGGGATGATCGGGACCACGCGGTCGCCGAAGTCGGGGGAGCGGAGCAGGTCCTTGAGCAGTCGGGCGAACGCCATGGTGGTGGCGATCTCCTGCTTGCCGGAGCCCTTCTTGACGACCTGGTACTTCGAGTCCTCGGGGAGGGTGATCGAGGTGTACTTCGTCCGACGTTCCGGCACGTACCCGCCGAGCTCGCGCCGGCGCTCGTGCATGTACTGGATCGCCTCGTCGTCGTTGCCCGGGTGGTAGTACGGCGGCGTGTAGGGGTTCTCCTCCAGCTGCGCGTCGGAGATCGGGATGCGCATCTCGTCGCGGAACTGCTTGAGGTTGTCGAGCGTGAGCTTCTTCATCTGGTGCGTCGCGTTGCGCCCCTCGAAGCTCGGGCCGAGGCCGTAGCCCTTGACCGTCTTCGCGAGGATGACGGTCGGCTGGCCCTTGTGCTCGGTCGCGGCCTTGAACGCGGCGTAGACCTTGCGGTAGTCGTGGCCTCCGCGCTTGAGGTTCCAGATCTGGTCGTCGGAGTAGTCCTTGACCAGCTCGAGCGCCTTCGGGTCGCGCCCGAAGAAGTTCTCGCGGACGTACGCGCCGTTCTCGGCCTTGTACGTCTGGTAGTCGCCGTCCGGCGTCTGGTTCATCAGGTTGAGGAGCGCGCCCTCGGTGTCGCGGGCGAGCAGGTCGTCCCACTCGCGGCCCCAGACGACCTTGATGACGTTCCAGCCCGCACCGCGGAAGAACGCCTCGAGCTCCTGGATGATCTTGCCGTTGCCGCGCACCGGACCGTCGAGCCGCTGCAGGTTGCAGTTGATCACGAAGTTCAGGTTGTCGAGGCCGTCGTTCGCGGCGACCTGGAGCTGCCCGCGGGACTCGACCTCGTCCATCTCGCCGTCACCGAGGAAGGCCCAGACCTGCTGGTCGGAGGCGTCCTTGATGCCGCGGTTGGAGAGGTACTTCGCCTGCTGCGCCTGGTAGATCGCGTTGATCGGGCCGATGCCCATCGACACGGTCGGGAACTGCCAGAACTGCGGCATGAGGCGCGGGTGCGGGTACGACGACAGCCCGCCGCCGGCGTGGGACTTCTCCTGCCGGAAGCCGTCGAGCTGGTCCTCGTCGAGACGCCCTTCCATGTACGCGCGGGCGTACATGCCGGGGGACGCGTGGCCCTGGAAGAAGACCTGGTCGCCGCCGGACGGGTGGTCCTGCGCGCGGAAGAAGTGGTTGTAGCCGACCTCGTACATGGCGGCGCTCGACGCGTACGTCGAGATGTGGCCGCCGACCGCGATGCCGGGGCGCTGTGCGCGGTGCACGGTGATCGCGGCGTTCCACCGGATCCACCGGCGGTAGCGGCGCTCGAGCTCCTCGTCGCCCGGGAACTCCGGTTCGTTCTCCGGCGCGATGGTGTTCACGTAGTCCGTGGTCGGGACCATCGGCACACCGAGGTGCAGTTCCTTGGACCGCTTGAGCAGGCTGAGCATGATCTCGCGGCCACGCTGGTGGCCGTGGGTCTGCACCAGTCCGTCGAGGGACTCACGCCACTCGGCGGTCTCCTCCGGGTCCTGGTCGCTGCTGCCGTGGCTGTACGGGTCCTGGTCGTTCACCGTCACCCTTGACCTCGTTCGTTCTCGTGGTGGTGGACATAGGTGGTCCACCGATCGATCGGGTCGCGACCGGCGGTGGGGCCTCGTCCACTCTAGGCCCCACCGCCGACGCGCAGCCTGATGGTGACGCGCAGGTGGACAGGTGCTTGCATTCGGATGTCGTCGGCGTACGATTGCCGATCGTGCACACGCGATCCGTGCGTGCACGACGACACCGGGCACACCCCACGCCCGAGGAAGAAGCAACGCACTGATGGCTCTGGAGATCGGCTCACTCGCGCCGGACTTCGAACTCCCCAACCAGTTCGGGGAGCACGTCCGCCTCAGCGACTTCCGCGGTGTCCGCCCGGTCGCACTCGTCTTCTTCCCGCTCGCGTTCTCGTCCACGTGCACGAACGAGCTCTGCGCCCTGCAGGACAACATCGCGATGTTCCAGGACCAGCGCGTCGAACTCGTCGGCATCTCCGTCGACTCGAAGGCGACACTCCGCTCGTTCGCCCAGACGAACGGCTACGACTTCGAGCTGCTCGCCGACTTCTGGCCGCACGGCGCGGTCTCGAAGGAGTACGGCGTCTTCCTCGAGCAGAAGGGCTTCGCGAACCGCGCGACCTTCGTCATCGACGTGCAGGGCCGCATCAAGGCATCGATCATCTCGGAGCCCGGCGTCGCCCGCGACGTCACCGAGTACAAGGCGGCGCTCGACCGCCTCGCCGCCTGCGCCGCACCCGTCGCCGTCGGCTAGCGTTCCGAACCCTCCGGGAAGACGCTGTCGCGTCTGTCTGACTGGAGGCACGGTGCACGCCATCGACACGGACTCGCCTGAGCGTGCGGTCGCGCTCGACCCCAGTGGTCGCGTCGACGCGGTCGGTCCCGACGGGTACGCCCCGTTCCCGGTCGTCGCCGACCCCGATCGCTGGCGGCTGACGCGGACGGTCGTGCCGACCGCCGACGGCCCCGTGGTCGTGCACCACCGGGCGGGTCGCGATCCGCTCCTGCTGCTGCACGGCGTCGCCGGCTCGTGGACGACGTGGACGCCGCTGCTCCGCGCCGCCGAGGGAGCCGCGGACCGTGCCGACCACGCTGTTGCCGACCGCCTCGACGATCGCGGGCTCGTGCTCGTCGACCTGCCGGGGTGGGGATCCTCGCCGGCGCCTGCCGAACCGCTCGACGTCGACGGGTCCGCACGCGCGCTGACCGCCGTCCTCGACGCCCTCGGGGTCGGGTCCGTCGACGTGGTGGGGCACTCGATGGGCGCCTTCGTCGCGATGCACCTCGCGCTGACCGAACCCGCTCGGGTCCGCTCCGTCGCCCTCGTGTCCGGCACGACGGTGGCCACCGCCGACGCCGCACGGCACCCGCTGCGCGGCCTCCGGACCCTGCCGGCCTTCACGCTCCTGCGTGCGGGCCTGGCGATCACCGGCGAGACAGCACGCCCGGTGCTCCGCGGGATCGCCCGGGTCGGTCTCCTGCCGCTCGTGGCGTCGCCGGTCTTCACGCACGTGCGACGGCTCGACCCGAGCGTCCTCGACGCCTTCGTCGAGGAGCTCCGGCCGACCGGCTTCACTGCTGCCGCACGGTCGGCCGCGGGCTACGACCTCGACCGGTGGCGGTCGGTGACGTGCCCGGTCACGGCGATCGCCGGGCGCGACGACGTGTTCGCCCGGGTGTCCGACCTCGACGCCCTGGCCGACCTCCTGCCGCAGGTGCGCACGGTGCTGCTCGACGACTGCGGACACTTCGCGCACGTCGAGCACCCGGGCGCCGTCGCCCGGGTGCTCGACCTCGCCTGACCGTCAGGCGTGCGCGGGGAACACCGGCACGGGGAACACTGCGGCGACCTCGGCGCGGACCGCGGCGAGCACCGCCTCGCGCATCACCGGCGAGAACAGCGAGTGGTCGCCCTCGGGCACCCGCACGACCCGGAGTTGCCCGGCCCACCTGCGCTCGGCCCGCTGCCCGCCGAGCTGGTCGAACAGCTCGGCGTCGCCGGGCGACGTGATGAGCACGACCTCGATGCCGTGCTCGACGAGGGGCCGCACGTGGCCGGCGACACCGCCGGCACGGTCACGGCGTGCCACGCGGTCCCGTACGACCTTCGGGACGATCGTGTTGTACCAGCCGCGGATGCGCAGGCGTGCCGGTGACGGCTGCGCGACCGAGCGTGCGCCGTCGGCGTACGAACCGGGAGCAGCGGCCTGCCGCCGGTAGTCGTTCGGGCTGATCTCGACGACGAGCCGCGGGGACTCCTCCGACGCCCGGCCGGCGAGCCACGCGCCGGCGCACATGCCGACGAGGGCGAGCCGTTCGGCCGGTACAGCGAGGGCGGCGACGACGGCCGACTGGTCGTCGACCCACTCCTGGGTGAAGAGGAACGACCGCTCGTCGGCGCGGACCGGGGTGCTCTCGCCGGTGCCGCGTCGGTCGAGGCGGACCACCCGGGCACCGTCGCGGGCGAGTGCCCGGGCGAGGGCGACCTGGTAGTCGGACGCGCCGACCCGGTGCTCCGCGGCACCGCTGTGCAGCACCACGACCGGGGCGTCCTCGGACTGACCGGAGGCGACGGTCTCGACCGCGAACAGGGCGTCCGGGCCGAGCTGCACGATCCGCTCGGACACGCGGGCGTCGACGTCGAGCACCTCGGTGAGCGGCGGCAGGACCGTCGGCACCGTGGCCTCGGGCACCCAGGCGTCCACCTGGTCGACGACCGTGGCGACCGCGGCGCTCGGGATCACCGCGATGATGCTCGTGCCGTCGAGGAGTTCGGCGCTGCCGTCGACCTCGACGGTCGGCACCGCGCCGAGGGCCCGCGGCGCCGTGGCACCGGGGCGGACCAGGGCGACGGTCGGCCCGGACCGCGGCGCGAACCCGAGCGCACCGAGCGCGGCGGCCTCGTCGGGGTCGAGGTCGATCCCGACCAGGCTCTCGACACCGTCGACCACGCGGTCGAGGCCGATGGTCATCGTCGCGAGGGCGCGTTGCCCGCGCAGCCAGGCGCGACCGGAGGCCGGGGCGTCCCAGACGACCAGGCCGTCGGTGTCGTCGGCCGCCGCGGCGGCGACGAGCGCGGCGGACGCGAGTCCGACGAAGACGACGTGGTCGATGCCACTGGACCGCAGCAGGGCTGCGGCGTGCCGGGCGGACCGGACCTGCGCGTCCGGAGCACCGTCGGGCGCGGCGTCTCCACGTCCGGACGGGTCGTAGCGCACCGAGGCCACGCCACGCGCCTCCAGGCCGTCGGCGAGCAGCCGCAGCGTGCGGTACGCGATGACGCCCTGCTGTCCGAGGGGCGGGCAGATCACGACGCCCGCACGTGCCGCGGGCGGCAGCTGGAGGGCGACGCGGAGTGCCGGGTGACCCGACCAGCCGTGGTGCGTGCTCACAGCGCGAGGGCCGTGCGGACGTCCGCCGGCCAGGTGTCGGGGTCCGTGCCGTGCGCGGCGAACAGCGCGATCGTGGTGCGCTCGAGGCCGTAGGCGACGCAGGCGCTGTGCGCGACCCCGCCGTCGGCGCTCCGGATGCCGAACGAGGTGCCGAAGTGGTCCTCGTGCAGGTTCGCCGAGCCGATCGCGGTCGCCGGGTGGTCGTCGCCGTACACCGGGGTGACGAACTCGAACTTGAGCGCCTGCTCGACCTGGCTCCGGGCGAGCATCTGTCCGACGCGGCCGAAGAACGGGTCGTTGGCCGGGACGACGTCGACCTCGAGGCCGAACGACTCGAGCAGCGCTCGCATCACCGGGATGCGACCGTCGCGGTGCTCCCGCGCGCTGTCCGGCGTGCCGACGTGCACGAACTCGTGCATGTGGAAGGACTGCAGCCGCATCGGGTCGAGGGAGGGCTCCCGGCGGAAGGAGTCGCCGAGGATGTCGAACGTCCGTCCTCCCGGCGGGAGCGCACCCGAGAGCATGCCGTAGAGGGGGTGGCAGACGGCCGGGGTGAGCATGAGGTCCGCGGGCTCGAGGAACGACTCCCAGCGGTCGCCGCGCTCCCGGGCCGCCAGCAGGGCGCGGTGCGTGCGGTCGTCGCCCGTGAACGCCGAGATCGACGCGGCGAGGTCGGGGAACGACGCGATGTAGTCCGTGCGCTCGAAGGCCGCGAGCGGCTCGACGGGCGGGAAGCGGAGCACCTCGGCGTCGAGGTCGGCCTGGTTCCGGACGCCGGCGGCGTCGACCGCCTGGTAGACGCGCTCGAAGACGCCGGAGCGGCCGTACAGACCGGGGGAGCCGAGGTCGAGCAGGACACCGTCGTCGAGCAGGCGGGCGCGGAGTTCCGCGCGGGCGGCGTCGAGGTCGGTGGCGGTGGTGCCCGTGGTGGGCTCGGTGCTGGTGGTCGGTTCGGTGATGGTCACAGGATCGCTCCGGTCATGAGTGCCAGTCCGGCGTCGTTCTGCAGGAGACGGTCGTTGCTCACCATGACGGCGGCACCGTGCGAGTCCCGGAGGAGGCGGGCCACGCTGAGCGGCCCGGTGGCGGCGAAGCCGGCGATGCCGACGATCCGCATCGCCTTCGTGACGATGTCGGTGACCCGCTCGGACGCACTGATCTTCAGCGCGTTCGCGGCGAGGGCGTACGCCGTCGACTCGAGGACCTCGGGGTCGTCCGCGACCGCGTCGAAGCGGTCTGCGGCGTGCCGCACGGCGTCGGCCAGCGCCTGCAGGTCGACGAGGACCTCGGCGAGCCGGAGGGCTCCGGGCGGGGTCTGGCCCACCGCGGCGCGGGCCTGCTTGCGGACCGCGCGTCGGGCACGGTCGGCGGCCTCGGCGGCGAAGCCGAGCCAGACCGAGGCCCAGAGGACGTGCGACACCGGCAGGACCGTGCGGGCGGAGATCACGGCGTAGTCGTCGTGGAGGATCCGGTCCTCGTGGGTCTCGGTGTCGAGCACCCAGCCGTTGCTGCACGTGCCGCGGAGCCCGAGGGTGTCCCACGTCGAGGTCTGGGTCAGGGTGGTCTCCGACGGCAGGCAGACGACGAGACGCTGGTCCGAGGCCGCGGCGTCGAGGTCACGGCGGGCGGTCACGAGGATCGCGTCCGCCTCGGTCGCATACGAGATCACCGGGGCGTCCTTGCGGAGCCGGATCCGGCCCGCGTCGTCGACCTCGATCGCGCAGGTGCTCCGGCGGGCGTCGCCGCCGATGCCCTTCTCGGTCGTCGACGAGGCGACGAGGGCGCCCGCGCGGACGGCCTCGACCATCGTGGTGACACCGGGGGCGGAACCGCCGTGCCGCCAGAGGGCCATCGCCTGGCCCTGGTGCATCGCGAAGACCATCGCGGTCGCACCGCACGCGCGGCCGAGTTCGGTCGCGATGACGGAGAGCTCGGCGAGGGTCGCGCCCTCGCCGCCGAGCGACACCGGGACCGCGGCGGCGAGGAGGCCGTGCTCCTTCATCGCGGCGATGGCCTCGCGCGGGGGACGTGCGTCGCGGTCGACCTCGTCGGCGAAGTGCGCGGCGACCTCGGCGACGAGAGCCGTGCGTGCGGCGAAGCGGTCGGTCGTGGCGGTGAGGGCCGGCGACGCTGCCGGTGCCCCTGCCGTGGTCGCGTCCGGTTGCGTCGTCGCGTCCGGTCCGGTGGCGGCCGCGGTGGTCGTCCGGTCGAGGACCGGCGCGGTCACGCGCCCAGCTCCGCGGCCGCCGTGATCGACTCGATGGTCGCGAAGGTCGAACGGTTCAGCACGGCGTCGGGGAACTCCACGTCGAGTTCGTTCTCCACCGCGAGCATCACGTTCACGGTCGCGTGCGACGTCAGCCCGAGGGCGTACAGGTCGGCGATGGACGCCACGTCCATGGCGTCGGTGCTGAGGCGCCCGTGGTCGGCGAGAGCTCGGCGGACGGCCAGTTCGGTCGTCGGGGTGGCGAGTGCGACGGCGGTCGCTGCGGTGGTCTGGTCCTGGTGCATGCCCGCAACGATAAGGACCGCGGGCGCCCGGAAAACCGCCGTGCGGGTGCGCGAAGCCGCACGTGGTCCGGCGTTGCTGTGCGGTCGTGCAGGAAGGCGCTCAGCGGGCGGTCAGCGCCACCGCGGTCGCGACCGCCAACCCGCGCTCGTGCGCCAGGGAGACGGCGATCGTGTCGCACCCGATCGCCTCGGCGAGGGCCGCTGCCCGGCCGCGCAGCGCGACCACCGGGGCGCCGGCCGCGTCGAGGAGGATCGCCACGTCCGTCAGCGGGACCGCGTCCGAGCGGTCGGGCCGGAGGAGCTTGACCACCGCCTCCTTGCCGGCGAACCGTGCCGCCAGGCGCTCCGGGTCGTCGCCGGCGTCGGCGCGCTCCGCGGCGGTGAACACCCGGGACAGGTACCGCTCGCCGTGCGCGTCGATGCCGGCGATGACGTCCTCGACGGCGGCGAGGTCGGTCCCCGTGCGGATGGTGGTCATGGCAGCAGGCTACGGCGACACAGCGGGCGACGCAGCGGGCACCGTCAGCGGAACGCCTGCACGACCCCCGGGACGACGGCGTCGGGCGTCAGCTGGATGAGCCGGTACCTGGTGCCCTGGTCGTAGGCGAGGACGACGGTGTGCCCCTCCCAGAGGTACGGGTACGAGCTCGGCTTCGGCCGGTTCGCGGTGAACTCCGACAGCACGGCGCTCCGCGCGGTGGTGCCGCGGTGCACGTCGTAGAGCGCGACCTCGTCCGGCGAGCTGCCGGTCGCGAGCGAGCACGTCGTGTCGACGAGGTACTGCGTCCCGCCGTCACCCCGGAGGTCGCCCGAGGCGGTGACGAGGGAGGCGAGGTCGCCGTCGCAGATCTGCAGGCCGGGGTGCTCCGCGGCGCTGATCGCCGCGGTGAGCCCGGGGACCGTGGACGCGTTCGGGTACTGGTCCTGCCGGCCCGGTCGCGGCGGCTGCCCGGTGGGGAACGTCGGCGTCGGCGCGGCCGTGGTCGGCGCCGTCGTCGGGGCCGTCGTCTGCGGTGCCGTCGTGGTGGGGGCAGTCGACGTCGAGGCAGCGGTGGTCGCCGACGCCGTCGGGCCACTGCCGGAGGCGTCGGCCGGGGTGGTGGTGCTCGCGCACCCGACGAGGGCGACGGACGCCAGTGCGGCGGACGCCAGCACGGCCAGGAGGTTCGGGGTGGTGCACTTCACGGGGGCGGTCTTCCCTTCCTGCGAGCGGCTGCTCGCGACGGAGTCCGACGGTAGGCCCGCCACGTCTCGCTGCGGTGTCGTGCCAGCCTGCCCCGGAGCGCCCGGACGTCGTCCATCCGCACGCGGACGTGCGACGATCTGTGACGGAACTGACACATCGCTGCAGCGCGACGGACACCGAGGGGAACCAGGCTCGCACCGTGACCATCCCCTTCCGTCCCCGCACCGCCGGCATCGTCGCCACCGCGCTCGCCGTCGTCGCGGTGTTCGTCGTGGCGGTGTCCGCGATGGCGGCGCCGGCCCCGCAGGACACCGCACCCCGGGCAGCCGTGCTCGCACTCGCGCCCGCGTACTACGCCGGGTGCGGTGAGCAGGCGGTCGCCGAGCCGTCGTCCGTGCCGATCTGGTGCGAGTCCTCGGACCAGCGCCTGGAGAACCTGGTGTGGTCGTCGTGGGGCGACGAGGACGCGGCCGCGACCGGCGTCCTCACCGACAACCCCTGCGACTGCGCCGGGGGGACCGTGACGGCGTACCCGGTGGCCGTCCGGTTCGACGGCGCAACGCGCGTCGGCGAGGTGCAGCGGTACCAGCGGCTCAGCATCACCTTCGCCACCCACCGACCGGCGTGGGCGGTCCGTCCGACCATGCACTTCCTGTGGGGCGACCTCGGGTTCGTCAGCGACCAGGAGCGACCATGACCCCGCCCAGCCCCGTACACAACGCCCCGGCACACAGCACCGCGAACGGTGGGCCGTCCCCGCTGGTGCTGCTCGCCGAGGACGACGCCGACGTCCGTGAGACCACCCAGCTGCTGCTCCTCCGTCGCGGCTGGCGCGTCACCCCCACCGCCGACGGCGTCGAGGCACTCGAAGCGGTCGACGTCGAGCTGCCGGACGTCGCCGTCGTGGACGTCGCGATGCCGCGGCTGAACGGCCTCGACCTGACCGGACGGCTCACCGCCCTCGGCGTCCCGGTGGTCCTCCTCACCGCCCGCAGCCTGCCCGTCGACGAGGTGCAGGGGCTCGCGGCCGGCGCCGACGACTACGTCACGAAGCCGTTCGACGCCGACGTGCTGTCGGCCCGGCTGCACGCCGTCCTCCGCCGCCGCCGTGGTCCGGCGACCGAGGTGACGACGGTCGGCGACGTCCGCATCGACGTCACCGGGCGCCGGGTCGACCGCGCGGGCACCCTCGTGCCGCTCAGCTCCGTGGAGTTCCGGGTGCTCGAGGCCCTGCTCCGGAACCGCGGCGCGGTGCTGAGCCGCGAGCAGGTCATCGCGATGGCGTGGGACAGCACGTGGCAGGACCCGCGCATCGTCGACACCAACGTGCAGCGGCTCCGCCGGAAGCTCGGCCCCGACGTCATCGAGACGGTGCGCGGCTTCGGCTACCGGATCGAGGTCGCGCCCTCGTGACCGGCACCCCCGCGACGTGGACCTCTGCCTCGAGCACGGTCCGGCAGCCGACCGCGCCGACCGAGCGCACCCCGTGGTGGCGGTCGCTCCGGTTCCGTACGGCGGCCGCGATGACGGTCCTCGCCACCACGCTCGTCGTCGCCGCGGGCGCGGTGTTCGCGCACACCGCCATCGACGACGCGACCGAGCAGCTCCGGCAGCAGGCGCTCACCCAGCTCGACGAGACCATCGCCACCCAGTCCTTCGGTGGCGCGCTGCCGTCACGGGCGACCGACGACCCGTCCGTCCTGCCCGCCGCCCTCCGCACCGCGATCGGCCGCGGCTCCACCGCGACCTACGACGACGGCACCTGGATGTGGGCGGCGCGGGAGCAGGCCTCCGGCGTCATCGCCACCCGGGTCGACAACACCGCACTCCGGACCCAGTGGGCGAACCTGCAGCGCACGTTCGTGCTCGCCGCGGTGCTCGCGGCCGTGCTCGCCGCCGCCGGCTCGTGGATCGCCGCCGGACGGCTGACCGCGCGGCTGCGGCGTGCCGCCCGCACCGTGGACGACACCGTCGCCGGCCGCGCCCCCGCCGAGGTCCGCGGGGACGACGAGGTCGCGGTCCTGTCCCGCGGGCTCGCGGAGACCGCCGCCGCGCTCGCCCGGAGCCTCGACCACGAGCGGGCGATCAGCGCCGAGGTCGCACACGACATGCGGACGCCCGTGACGGCGCTCGTCGGTGCCGCCGAACTCCTGCCGGACGGCCCGGACGCCGAGCGCGTGCGCCGGGTCGCCGCGCGACTCCGCCAGCTGCTCGACGACCTGCTCCACCTGTCCCGCGCCGCACACGAGGCCGGGCAGGTGCGGTCGGTGCCGGCGGACCTGGCACCGACCGTCGAGCACGTCCTGCACGCCGAGGGCCTCGACGAGCGGGTGCGATTCGCACCGGGCGAGTCGGCGCGGGTGCTCGTCGACGTGGAGCACCTCGGGCGCGCGCTGACGAACCTCGTGGCGAACGCGGAACGGCACGGGGAGCAGCCGGTCGTCGTGCGGGTCGACGGGGCGTCCGTGACGGTCACCGACAGCGGCGCGGGGTTCCCGGACGACGTCCTGCGCGACGGTCCCCGGCGGTTCGGGGCGCTCGGCTCGCACGGCGGGTCCGGCATCGGGCTCGCCATCGTGCTGCAGCACCTGGCCGCCTTCGGTGCCGTGCTCCGGCTCGCGAACACCGACCACGGCGCCGTCGCGACGGTCGAGCTGCGCCGCGCGCCGCAGCGCTGAGGCGACCCGCGGGGAGCGGCCCACCGCCCAGCGTGACCAGCGGACGGCCTGGAGGCGCGGTGCGGAGCCGCCACGCGCCTCCCGGCCCGGGGTGGTCGCGACCAGGGCCGCGCAACGGTCCCCGCGGAGCCCACCCGGGTGGGCTCCGCGGGTCGGGTCGGCTCAGCCGACTTGCGTGCTCAGCCGACCCAGAGCAGTGCGAGGCCGATGATGCCGGCGAAGACGACGGCGATCGCCACCTCGAGGAGGACCACGACCAGGTCGTCCCGCTGCGGGGCGTCGTCGAGGTCGGAGGGGCGGTGGGAGGGGATCGCTCGCATGACCGGGACGCTAGGGCGCGCTCGTGGCAGCCGTGCGGCGACGACCGCCGGTCGTGCCGGCGTGGTGCGGCGGATCCGCACGGCTGCGCCGAGCGATCCGACACGCAACTGACACACGGCCCGACGTCGCGGGAGCCGTCAGCGGTACTGGGGCGGCCAGTCGAACGCCGGGGGCAGGTGCGGCACCTCGCCGACGGACGTCACCGCGAGCACGACCTCGCGGCGGTTCGTCAGCGCGATCGAGCGGGGGTCGCCGATGAATCGGCGCCCGTCCACCCACACCGTCAGCTCGCCGCGCAGGCCACCGACGCGCCAGGCGCTCAGCGGCACACCCCACTCGTCGAAGAACTGCCCGAGCGTGAAGGTCTGCCGGGTCGGCGACTCGACGTGCAGGATGCCCGACGTGTCGTGCGTGTGGAGCTGCGCGGCGAAGCGCTGCTCGTCCGAGTGCCCGACGTTCGCCGGGACGGTGACCGGGGCCTGGCCGTCGAGGATCGTCAGGTGCGTGTGCACGTGCTCGGCGAGGCGTTCACCCCACACGTTCCGGAGCCCCGCCGCGTCGGCGCGTTCGGCGAGCGCCGTCGGAGCCGGCCACGGGGGAGCGGTCCGGGTCGTGCCGGCCGCCGAGGTCGTGCCACCGGAGAGCAGCGCCAGGACGGTGAGCACCGCCAGCGCCAGCCCGACGACGGACGACCTCACCACTTGTCGTGCACGCTCGCGCGGAACCACTGGTCGTAGAGCTCGCGGACCGTCTCGTCGAGCCCTGGGACCTCCGGCAGGTCGCCCGCGCCGGCGTTCGACCGGGCCTGCTCCGGGTTGCGCGCGCCCGGGATCGCCGCGGTCACGCCCTCCTGCGCGATGACCCACGCGATGGCGGCCTGGGGGACGGACACCGCGTCCGGCAGCGAGGCAGCGAACGTCTGCGCCGCCTGCACGCCGTCGTCGAAGTCGACGCCGCTGAAGGTCTCGCCCTGGTCGAACGCCTCGCCGTGCCGGTTGTAGTTGCGGTGGTCGCCCTCGGCGAACGACGTCTCCGTCGTGTACTTGCCGGACAGCAACCCCGATGCCAGCGGGACGCGCGCGAGGATGCCGACCCCTGCCTCCCGGGCCGCCGGCAGCACGCGGTCCAGCGGCTTCAGCCGGAACGCGTTGAGGATGATCTGGACGGTCGCGACGCCGGGCCGGGCGATCGCGGTGAGCGCCTGGTCGGTGGTCTCGACGCTGACGCCGTAGGCGGCGACGGAGCCGTCGGCGACCAGCGCGTCGAGGGCGTCGTAGACCGCGTCGTCTTCGTAGACCGGGGTCGGCGGGCAGTGCAGCTGCACCAGGTCGAGGGTGTCCTGCCGGAGGTTCCGCCGCGACCGGTCCACCCACTCGCGGAAGTTCGCGGCGACGTAGTTCGAGGGGACCTGCTCGGCGCGGCGGCCCATCTTCGTCGTGATCGTCAGCGGGACGTCGGGGTTCGCGGCACGCCATGTGCCGATGAGCTGCTCGCTGCGGCCGTCGCCGTAGACGTCGGCGGTGTCGAAGAGGGTGACGCCGGACTCGACGGAGGCGTCCATGACGGCGTTCGCGTCCGCTTCCGAGACCGGGCCCCAGTCACCGCCGAACTGCCAGGTGCCGAGGCCGACGGGGGAGACTTCGCGGCCGGTGCGACCGAGGGTGCGACTCTGCATGGGGTCGAGCGTAGTCAGCGGGTCAGGCGTGCTGTTCAGGCGGTGGGGCGGGCGGTTCGGTCGGTCGGGCGGTTCGGCGGCCTTCGGGTGGTTCGGTCGGTCGGGCCGTTCGGTCGGTCCGTTCAGCCGATCGTGGAGACGCCGCGGCGCAGGAGCGCCCGTGCTGCGCGGGCGCGCGGGATGACCCAGACGGCGGCCCACAGGGCCATCGCGCTCCACAGCAGGATGAGCACCGTCGTGATGACGGCACCGTGCTGGTCGCGCATCGACCACGTCATCGCGATCCACAGCACACCGAGCACGACCTTGCCCCAGCCCGCACCCTCGCGGTCGGCTTGGGCCTGCACAGCCGGGATCCACTGGTCCGCCGGTACCCCGGCCGGGATCGCCCCGTCCGCGATCCACTCGCGGACGGCGATCGAGCGTTCGTAGCCGCCCTCGGCACGCCACGCGCGGCGCTGCAGCACGACACCGATCGCGGCTCCGACGGCTGCCGTGGGGATGCCCACCGAGACCAGCACGGTGGTCGTCGCCTCGGTCCACGAGGACAGCACGAGCATGACGAGGACCACGGCGAACGCCGCACCCGTCACGCCCGCGCCGATGAGACGGAGCCGCCCGGCTTCGTCGAGGACCCCGACACCGTTCACGGGGGAGAGCGTACCTGCGGTGCTGGGGACCGGGCCGTGCGTCGGTGTCCGGTGGTCGGCGCGCGGTGGTCGGGGCGGTCCGCGCCGCTTCGTGCCGTTGGGCACGTCGCGGCGACACCGTAGGATCGTGGACGAGGGCCTTTAGCTCAGCTGGTAGAGCGCCACGTTTACACCGTGGATGTCGTCGGTTCGATCCCGGCAGGGCCCACCGTCGACGACTCCGTGCCAGTCGTTTCCCGCTGTCCTCCCGACCCGTCCCCGAGCGCCCGGGCGTAGTCGACCGTCGGGTACGGCACGAAGCCGAGGGATTCGTACAGCGCTCGTGCCGGAGCGTGGAACTCGTCACCCCCGGTACCGATGTGCACCACCGTGACGCCCTGCTGCTCGAGTCTCCGCAGCACCGCCGAGCACAGGGCCCGCGCAACGCCTCGACGTCGGGCATCGGGGTGGACGGCGACCATCTCCAGTCGCCCCGAGTCCCCGGTGGTGTTCCAGCCGACGTACCCGAGGGGTCGGCCGTCCTCCTCCGCCAGGGTGATGAACCGACCGTCGTCGGGCGCGAGCAGGGACGGTACCTCGTGCCGGTAGTCGTCCTCCCAGTGCCCGTGGTCGTGTGCGGTCACGTCGGGTCGGAGCTGCACGAGCGAGCCGGCGAGCAGCGGCCGGAAGGTCTCGATCGTCAACTCGGTCAGCGCGGGCAGGTCGAGCGGTGTGCAGTCGCGGATGTGCATTGTCGTACCTCGTTCGTGAGCAGTCTGAAGGCTCCACCCCGGGATCGGGGTGGAGGGGGATCGACGGCCGTGCCGTCCCTTCAGTCGCGCGTGCGCCAGCTCGCGAAGCAGTCCATGCGGCCACGGTACTTCGGCCGGTGGTCGGGTGTTCGAACGGCTCGACCAGGAGAGCCCGTTGGTCGGGTGGACATGCAAGAATCTGCGTATGGATGCAGATAGCAGGTGCGGCCGTCACGTCGACAACGAGTACGTCGAACTGGCGGTCGAGGTGTTCAGCATGCTCGCCGATGCGACCCGGGTGCGGATCGTGCTGGCGCTCTCCGGCGGCGAACTGCCTGTGAACGACCTCGCCGCGCAGGTCGGCAAGTCCCCGGCCGCGGTGTCGCAGCACCTCGCCAAGCTGCGCCTGGCTCGCGTGGTCGCCACTCGACAGGAGGGCACTCGGGTCTTCTACCGGCTGACGAACGAGCACGCCCGACAGCTCGTGTCGGACGCGATCTTCCAGGCCGAGCACCAGCTCGACCGCACCCCAGCCCACCACCACGACGGAGCCTCGCGTGCCGACCGCACTGCGTAGCCGCGGCGTCCAGGCTGCGCTGCTCTCCGCGGTGCTCTTCGGGGCGGGGACCCCGGCGGCGAAGCTGCTCCTCGATTCGGTCAGCCCGTTCATGCTCGCCGGACTGCTCTACACCGGGTCGGGCCTCGGGCTCGGTCTCATCCGACTCGTCCGACTGTCGCCGCGCGTGCACCTCGCTCGAGACGAGCGTCTGCCCCTCGCCGGTGCGATCCTGTTCGGCGGCGTCCTCGGGCCGGTACTCCTGCTGATCGGCCTGGTGAACACGCCCGCTTCTGGGGCGTCGTTGCTGCTCAACGCCGAGGGCGTCGCGACCGCACTGCTGGCCTGGTTCGTGTTCCGCGAGAACTTCGACCGCCGCATCGCACTCGGGATGCTCGCCATCGTCGCCGGAGCCGTCGTGCTGACCGTCCCGGCCGGGATCGAGTTCGGCAGCGCCTGGCCGTCGCTGGCGATCCTCGGCGCGTGCCTGTCGTGGGGCATCGACAACAACCTCACCCGGAAGGTCGCCATCCACGACGCGTCGTGGCTCGCCGCCGTCAAGGGTGGGGTCGCCGGACCCGTCAACCTGGTCCTGGCATTCATCCTCGGCGCGCAGCTGCCCGCCCTCGGGAACGTCGCCGCTGCGATGGTGGTCGGGTTCTTCGCCTACGGCGTGAGCCTGGTGCTCTTCATCGTCGCACTCCGCCACGTCGGCACCGCCCGCGCCGGCGCCTACTACTCGGTCGCGCCGTTCTTCGGCGCCGTCCTCGCGATCGTGCTCGGCGAACCCGTGACCGTGCCCCTCGTCATCGCCGGCATCCTCATGGCCGTCGGCATCTGGCTCCACCTCACCGAGCGACACGAACACGAGCACACCCACGAGGCCATCACCCACGACCACTGGCACCACCACGACGAGCACCACCAGCACGAGCATGCCGAACCCGTCGCCGCAGGGACCTGGCACCGGCACGAGCACACCCACGAGCCGATCACCCACACGCACGAGCACTACCCCGACAGCCACCACCGCCACACGCACTGACGCCGTCGCGATCGCGGATCGCCGGTCGGGGGGCGAGCTCGGAAGCGAGGAGACGCAGCGCAGCCGTCGCGATGACCGTGACGCCGGGGAGGAGACCGCCCGCGGCTGCGATGACGCTCAGCACCGGCCGGCAGTCGGTGCGTGCGCGTCGAGGCCGGATGAGTGGGCTTCATGGCCGGTTGCTACCCGGTCTCGCCCGGACTCTGCACGGGCCGCTCGAACTGGACCTCGGCGGCCCGGGTGGCGGCCGGAGGCAGCTGGAGCCGCAGGACGACCGCATCGTCGTCTCGGCGCTCGCCCCGGACGCGGCACCGTTGTCGCAGCGTGTCACCCCGACCTCGGAGAGCTTCCTCGCCTGGGCGACGAAGCGCCTCCCGTGGCGTGGCAACGCCGAACTCACCGACGACTCGGACGCCGACTTCCTGGACGCCCTGAACCTCATCTAGTCCACGTCCAGAAGCCGACCCGCTACCGGGACGGCGTGATGGTCAGTTCGGCGACCTCGACCACCGCGTCCGAGGGCATGTCGGGGTAGTAGTTCTCCCGGAGCTGCTGCGCGAAGCGGTGCATGTCGGTTCCGGGCGGTTGGTGTGCCTGTTCGGCCGTGAGGGTGTCGAGGCGGTACTGCTGCACGGCGGTCACGGTGCCGGCGACGGCCTCCGCCGTCGGGTGCTCGTCGAAGACGAAGACCGCCGATCCCACCGGTACGGACTCGTTCCACCGAACGGTGGTGACCTTCTCGCCGGTCATCATCGCTTCGTGGTGCTTCCGGTGGAAGTGGATCGTGTGCACCGCTGCACCCCGTCCGACCAGCGCGTGCCGGACACCGCCGGCGGGTGATGCGACGTCCCCGACGAACCGGGGGATGACGTGCACGTGCGCGTGGAAGACGGTCTGGCCGGCTGCTGCTCCGTCGTTGAACCCGACGTTGTACCCGTCCGGATGGTGCGCCTCGTCGAGATGCTCCTTCACGGCTGAGACGAGCTCCGCCATCGCGGCGACCTCCGCCACCGTCGCGTCGAACCAGCTCACGATGGGCCGCTTGGGGATGACCAGGGTGTGCCCGGGCGAGACCGGGTGCGCGTCGCGGATCGCGAACGTCAAGGCGTTGTGCGCCAACCACTCATCGCTCGGGACCTGTTCGAACACCGACGTCGTCGTCATGCTCCCACTCAACCCCGTTTCCACGGCTCGCTCAACCACCGACTAGTGCGACGCGTGCGGACCTGAGTGGACGCGGAAGGCGACCGCGCCGGCGACGTACCGGTCGTCCCCGAGCTCGATGGGCCGTCCGTCCGCGCCGGCGCTGAGCCGCAGCGAGCGCAGCAACGGCGAGCCTTCGGGTACCCGGAGGTACGCGGCATCGGCTGCGGACGCGGCGACCGCGTCGATCGTGCTCTCCGCGGAGGCGATGGTCACACCGAACCGGTCCTCCATGGCGGCTGCGACCGAGGACTGCCAGTCGGGCATCGAGCGGATGATCTCGGCCATCCACGCGGGGTACGTGCTGCGCTCGACCATGACGTCTCGGCCGTCCAGCGACCGGATCCTGGTGACGTGCAGGACGCGTTCGCCGGGTTCTGCCCTGAGCCGTCGACGCTCGACGACGGTCGCGACGACTTCGTCGACGGACACCACCTGGCCACCAGGGTTGAGTCCTCGTGCCCGAGCCCACTGTGCGAACGACTCGAGCCGGCCGGGGTCCTGGCTCTGCTCGGCCGTGGTGATCCGCCAGCGCGATCCGGGACGGGCATCGAGGACGCCCTGCGCACGCAGCTGTGTGAGGGCGTTCCGGATGGTGCCGCGCGCGACGCCGTAGTCCGCGGCGAGGGCGTGTTCGGACGGCAGCGGGCGCTCCGGGTCGAACTCGTCCCGCAGGATGCGATCGGCGACGTCGGCCGCGATGAGTCGGTAGTGGGTCAGCACGAGGCGATCCTCCGACGGCGTCCTGACCAGCTGGCTGCCGTCGAGTTGCCTGCAACGGAACCGATCGTGTCGGTCCGGTGGCCGGGGACCTGGACAGGTCGGTCCGATCCTCCCGTCCGCGTTCACCGCGTCGCAACGGGCGGTCAAGGCGCGATTCAGCGGCCACCGCTGTCATGCACGGGTGCGTCTCTCACCTCATCTCGCGGTCGTCTCCGCGCTGATCGCTCTCGCCGGTGTCGTCCTCCCCGGAGGAGGCGCAGCCGTCGCCGCCGCCGGCCCGACGGACGGCGGGGCGCTCCACCTCGAATCATCGGGAGCACACGTCGGGGAGACCATCCGCTTCTCGTTCGCGACCGCCACCCCGGACGCGACGAACTGGATCGGCGTGTACACCGACCCCGCCACCGTGCCGACGAACGGCGTGTCGCACGGCGCATCGACCGCGTGGACCTACGTGCCCGCCACGACCACGGGCGTCGCCGACCTCGCGACGGCGGGACTGCCCGCCGGAGCGACGCTCACCGCGGTGCTGCTCTACCACGACGGGTACCAACGACTCGCGCCGCCGATCACCTTCACGCTCGCGCCCAAACCGCCGACCGTCGGCTCCGATGCCCCCACGACCGCGCACTTCGTCACGGACGACGTCGTCGAGCCGACGGCGACCGTCGGTGCTGCGGTCCACCGATCGGTGGCCGGCCTCTGGCGAGCCGTCGACGGGAGCGCGCCGACGAGCGCCGTCCGGTTCGCTGCGACCGCTGCGCCCGCGTGGGTGCACGTCGCACCCGACGGCCTGGTGACCGGGACCGCGCCGGGATCGGTCCCGCCGCACCGGGCGCTCGTGACGGTGACCGCGACGGACACCGACGGGGTCACCGGCACGATCGTCCTCGAGTTCCCGGTCACCGCATCTCGGACCGTCCCGACACTCAAGGTCGAGACGCTCGAGGCGTGGGACGGCGGTGCGCACGTCGACGATCCGATCGAGAAGCTCGCCCGGTCGGTGCTCCACGATCGCATCGACCTGCTCACGTTGCAGGACACCGGCGGGACGGAGGGTGCGGCCCTCGCCGCGGTGCTCGACTGGCACGTGCAGGAGAGCCCTGACGGCCTCGCCACGCTCACGCCGTACGCGATCGCCCCGCGTGCCGGCGTGCCAGCCGGAGTCCCCGCGATCGCGTCCACGGTCACCGTGGGAGGCCGCCCGGTGTCGGTCTGGAACGTCGCGCTCGCCGTGGACTCCGTCGACCCTGCCCAGGTGTGCACCACGGGCGCGACGGCGATGATCGCCGCGCAGCGCGGGACCGAGACGCACCGGCAGGCGGTGGCCCTCGCCGGTGCGCTCCGTCGACAGGTCGCATCCGGGGAGCGTGTGGTCCTCCTCGGTGCCCTGCGTTCACCGTCACACCTCGACTGGACGGCCGGTGCGGACACCTGCGGCGTGGGGCCGGTCGCCTGGCCAGTGACGACGGTCCTCGCCCGCGCAGGACTGTCCGACGCATTCCGCACCGCGAACCCCTCGGTCGCGCGCGACCCCGGGAGCACGGCGGACGTGTTCTCCGGGCACAGCGCCAGCCCGGAGCCGACGCGTGCCGACGTCACCGCCGTCCCGGCGACGATCGGGCGGACCGACGCCGTCCAGTTCGGTGGACCCGTCCGCGTCACCGAGGCGCACACCGCCGTCGACGGCTTCCCCGTGCCGAGCGCTCGCACGAACGCGTGGACGTCCGACCGTGCCGCGGTGGCCGCGACGCTGGTCCTCACCACGGACGACGACGCCGGGTCGGGCGGTCACGGGGCGGGCGGTCACGGCTCCGGGAACGGCGGAAGCGGTGCGTCCGGTGGTGGAACCGATCCGCACCACGGCGGCAGTGGTGCGGGCCAGGGGCGACCGGCGGCGGTCGGGTCACCCCTCGGGTCGGGTCCCGCCGGCCTGCTCGCGTTCACCGGCCCCGGCGCCGTCGTCGCGACGGCGGCACTCGCACTCGCCCTGCTCGCGCTCGGCGCGTTCATCACCTTCCGTCGTCGCCGAGTTCTCGTCCATCCCGCAGACGGCGGTCCGGCCCTCGTCCTCGATCCCATCCCCGATCTCCTCCCCGATCCCCACCAGGAAGGCACCTCGTGAGCTCCTCCAAGCCAGAGCACGCAGCACCCGACGTCCGGCTCGCCGCCGCGCCCCCGCTCACCCCGGACGCCACCTACTCCAGCCGAGTCCAGCGAGGCCTCAGCCGGCGGTCGCTGCTCCTCGGCGGTGCCGCGTCGATCATGGCCGGTGTCGCGGCGGGCTCCGCGTTCGGCCGTGGCGCGGACGCCGCATCGGCGGCGACCGCAGCAGCGCGTCGGACGGGATCGATCAAGGACGTCCAGCACGTCGTGGTCCTCATGCAGGAGAACCGGTCGTTCGACCACTACTACGGAACCATGCCCGGCGTTCGCGGCTTCTCCGACAAGCAGGCCCTCGAGCTCCCCGGTGGTCGCGACGTCTTCCACCAGCCGGCTGCCGCGCGCACCGACGGCGGTGTCATGCTCCCGTTCCGGCTGGACACCACGAAGTACAACGCCCAGAACGCGGGTGGCCTCGACCACTCGTGGGGCGGCGGACACACCGCCTGGAACAACGGCGCGTGGAACCAGTGGGTGGACGCCAAGAGCCCACAGACCATGGGGTACTTCACCGAAGAGGACATCCCGTACCAGCACGCGTTGGCGCGTGCCTTCACGATCCTCGACGACTACCACTGCTCCCTCAACGGACCGACGACACCGAACCGGTTGTACCAGTGGACCGGCACGATCAACCCACAGGGCGGGTCCGGCGGGCCGGCGACCGACAACCCGGCTGACTACGACCCGGTCTACCGCTGGAGCACGTACGGTGAACGGCTGCACGACGCCGGCGTGACGTGGAAGACGTACGCCAACGACGAGGTCGGGGACAGCGGCGCCGACCCGTACGTCGGCGACTACGGCGACAACCCGCTCTGGTTGTTCCAGCAGTACCACGACGCGCTCGCCTCGACGGATCCGTCACGGAAGCAGCTGGCCGACGCCGCCGGCCTGCACGACGGTTGGAAGCCGAACTCCGGGAAGGGCCTCGACGTCTCGTACCTGCTCAGTCAGTTCGGCGAGGACTGCGCGACGAACTCCCTGCCCACCGTGTCCTACGTCGTCGCTCCGTACGGTTGGTGCGAGCACCCGGCCGCCAGCCCCGACTACGGCGCGCACTACACGAACGCCGTCGTGCAGGCGCTGTTCAGCAACCCGGAGACCTGGGCCTCCACCGTGCTGCTGATCAACTACGACGAGAACGATGGCTACTTCGACCACGTCGTACCGCCGTTCCCCGAGACCGGGACGCCCGACGAGTTCGTGGACGGGCTCCCGATCGGCATGGGCGCCCGGGTTCCGATGACCATCGTGTCGCCGTGGAGCCGCGGGGGCTGGATCAACTCGCAGGTCGCCGACCACACCTCGGTCATCCGCTTCCTCGAGCAGGTCACCGGCGTGATCGAGCCCAACATCTCAGCGTGGCGACGCACCGTGGCCGGCGACCTCACGAGCTGTTTCGACTTCGCCCACCCCGACACCAGCATCCCGGGCACGGACGTCGTCCCCGGTCTCGCGCAGACGCAGGAGCTCGTCGCCGCAGCGGACGCCGACCACGCGAAGCCCGCGATCGAGCAGCCGGCGATCGGTGCGCAGCAGATGCCGGCGCAGCACACCGGTACCGCGAAGCACCGGACGCTCCCGTACCGGCAGCGCGCCGACGCCACGGTCGACCGACGTACCGGCGCCGTCACCCTGACCCTCGGGAACGACGGCACGCAGGGCGTCAACCACCTGGTCTACCCGAACATCGCACTGCCGTTCCGTGCCGACCCGCACACGCTCCCCGCCGGAGCGACGACGACCTGGACCTGGGACACCGCAGCGACCGACGGCCGGTACGACGTCAGCGTCTACGGGCCCGACCGGTTCCTCCGTCGCTTCGCGGGGACGGTCGTGCCGGGCACCCGGACGGACGTCGCGCTCCCGCGTGCCACGGTCACCACGGCGGGCCGGGCGAAGCGGACGTTGCGCGTCGTGCTCGGGAACGACGGCGGAGCAGAGGTCCGCTACGAGCTCCGCGCGAACGACTTCGTGACGCACCAGGCGACCGCGTACGTGTCCGGGCACGCGGAGCAGTCCGTCGAGTGGCCTGTCGACGAGTGGGGCTACTACGACGTCGTCGTCACCGCGAACACGGGGGACGGCTTCCGGTACCGGTTCGCTGGACGAGTCTGACGAGGTCGGGACGGCGGGGTGGGCGGTGAGCGTCAGCGACGCGCACCGCCCACACCGTCGCGGGCTGTGGACTCGCCGTCACGCAGCGGTCACTCGTCCGCCGCGACGTTCTTCTGCACCGCGAACTGGGTCCGGTGCAGCTCCTCGTAGCGTCCGCCCACGGCCAGCAGTTCCTCGTGGGTGCCTCGCTCCACGATCGAGCCGTCCTCGACCACGAGGATCAGGTCCGCGCTGCGGATCGTGGAGAGGCGGTGCGCGATCACCATCGCCGTCCGCCCCTCGAGTGCCTCACTGAGGGCAGCCTGCACGGCGGCCTCGGACGTCGAGTCCAGTGCCGCCGTGGCCTCGTCGAGGATGACGACGCGCGGCTGGGCGAGCAGGAGCCTCGCGATGGTCATCCGCTGGCGCTCACCACCGGACAGCCGGTAGCCGCGCTCACCGACCATGGTGTCGAGCTGGTCCGGCAGTGACCGGATGAGCGGCTCGAGCCGCGCGCGGCGCACGGCGTCCCACACGTCGTCCTCCGTCGCCCCGGGCCGCGCGAGGCGCAGGTTGGACCGGATGGTCTCGTGGAACAGGTGACCGTCCTGCGTCACCATGCCCATGGTGTGCCGCATGGAGGCGAAGGTGACGTCGCGGACGTCCGCCCCGGCGAGGCGGACAGCACCACTGTCGACGTCGTACAGGCGGGACAGGAGCTGCGCGATGGTGGACTTGCCGGCACCGGACGTCCCGACGAGCGCGACGGTCTGCCCCGGTTCGATCCGGAAGGACACGCCGTGGAGCACCTCCTCGCCGCCGCGGGTGTCGAGTGTGGAGACCTCTTCGAGGGAAGCGAGGGAGACCTTGTCCGCGGACGGGTAGGCGAAGCGGACGTCGTCGAACTCGACGGAGACGGGGCCGTCGGGGACGGTGACGGCGTCGGGCTTCTCCTGGATGAGCGGCTTCAGGTCCAGCACCTCGAACACGCGCTCGAAGCTCACCACGGCGCTCATGATCTCGACCCGGGCGTTCGCGAGGCTGGTCAGCGGCGCGTACAGACGGGTGAGCAGGAGGGCCAGCGTGACCACGTCGCCGGTGTTCAGTCGGCCACCGAGTGCGAGGGAACCGCCGACCCCGTAGACGAGCGCGAGCGCCAGCGCGGAGACCAGGGTGAGCGCGGTGACGAAGACGAACTGCAGGAGCGCGCTGCGGACCCCGATGTCCCGCACGCGGGCGGCGCGGACGCGGAACTCCTCGGCTTCCTCGTCGGGGCGGCCGAACAGCTTGACGAGGGTGGCGCCGGGCGCCGAGAACCGCTCGGTCATCTGCGTGCTCATCGCGGAGTTGTGGTCGGCGGCCTCTCGGCGCAGCGCAGCGAGGCGACTGCCCATCCGGCGTGCGGGGATGAGGAAGACCGGGAGCATGACCACCGCGAGCACCGTGACGAGCCACGAGGTGCTGAGCATGACGGCCAGGGTGAGGATCAGCGCCACGACGTTCGTGACCACGCCGGACAGCGTGCCGCTGAAGGCCTGCTGCGCACCGATCACGTCGTTGTTGAGGCGGCTCACGAGGGCGCCCGTCCGCGTGCGGGTGAAGAACGCGATCGGCATCTTCTGCACGTGGTTGAAGACGGCGGTGCGGAGGTCCAGGATCACACCCTCGCCGATCCGCGCCGAGTACCAGCGGGTCACCAACGACGTGGCGGCGTCGGCGACCGCGACGAGGGCGATGACGACGGCGAGCCAGACGATCGTGCCGACCGCGCCCCGAGCAGCGATGACGTCGACCACCTGGCCGGCGAGCACCGGCGTCGCGACGGCCAGGAACGCCCCCACGACGGAGAGGACGATGAAGACCACCAGCTTGGACCGGTACGGCACGGCGAACGTCATGATCCGCCGCACGGACTCGCGGGAGATGCCGTGCTTGCCGTCCCGGGCGGTGGAGATCTTGTAGAGCGAGCTCCAGGCAACGCCTTCCATGCTCATGGCAGTTCCTTCCGTCGGGCGCCGGGCCCGACCGAGCCGTCGGGTGACGTGCCCGACGGAGCGCAGGGAGTCAGGATACGACTAGGGCTTCTCGTCGACGAGCGCGATGAACCGGCTGCCCACACCCTCGACCTCGCGCCGCGTGAGCCCGGCCGTCGGGTCCGGCGCCTGCCACGGCTCGTGGTAGTCGCACATCAGGTAGTCCCAGTCGGGCCACCACTTCTTCGGTCGAGCCGTCTCGGCGAAGGCGCACACCACGCACTCGAGGCGCACCCAGACCTTCTTCTTCCCGGTGCGGTTCGCCCGGGACTGCACGAGCCATGCCGGCGGGTCCTGCTCGATGGCGTCGAGCTCGGCTTCGCTGAGGCGCGAGGGGATCCCGTGGTGGGTCGCCATCTCGAGGGGGATGTCGAGCCGGACGGCGGCTTCACGTCGGGAGAGCATCCGACCAGGGTATCCGGACCGGGGGAGCAACACCGGCGCGGGTCCGACATGATGGGAGCGTGGCGGACGAGGTGGTCGACCAGGCGTGGCTCCGGACGGTGCTCGCGTCGGTGGGTGGATCGACGGACCGCACGGAGCGTCTCACGGGCGGCGCGGTGAACCACACCTACCGGGTGGACCGAGCGGACGCCGAACCGGTCGTCCTCCGCTTCGCCGTCGACCCGCTCCGCACCGACGAGTTCCCGGTCGAGGCATGGGCGGCCGAACAGGCGAGCCGCATCGGGATCCCCACCGCGAGACCCATCGCGCACGGCGTCGAGGGCGGGGTGCCGTACGCGCTGTCGGAGTACGTCGCACCGGACCCCCGGGCCGTCCACCGACCCTGGCGCTGGCTCGGCACCTACGCCCGCTCCGTCGCCGCGATCCCGCTCCGCGACGCACCGCCGATGCTGTACTCCCGGTTCGGCACGGACCTCGCACACGCGTGGTCCGCCCACCTCGCCTACAACCTCGACGCGCTCGGCCCGCACGACCCGATCCGCCGCGACGGCGCGTACGCGTCACCCGAGGGCGTGCACGACCTGCTCGAACCGCTGCTGACGGGGGAGTTCGCGTTCGGACTCGCACACGGCGACCTCGCTCCGCGCAACCTCGTCTCCCGCGGCCCCGACCGCCCACCCGTCCTCATCGACTGGGGCGCTGCCGAGACCGGCCCGACGCCCTGGACGGACGCACGCCGCGTCTTCGAGTGGACGTTCGTCGACGGATCGGTCGCACGAGCGGACCACGACGACTTCACGGCAGCGGCCGGGCTGACCTCGGCGGCGGACCTCCGGACCCTCGCGTCGATGACGGCGCTGCACCTGCTCGACGTCACACGATGGGCACGCGAACACCGGCCGGACCAGTACGACGAGTACGTCGGACGCTGCCGCACCGGACTCGACCGGATCGCCCGCACCCCGGTCGAGCGCCAGCGTCGCCGGCACCCCGGACGAGCGCCAGCGTCGCCGGCACCCCGCACGAGCGCGAGCGTCACCCGCGGCCCGACGGACCGGGCACGGCGACGCGGACCGCGCTGATCCGCCCGGCCCGCGTCCGCGCCGTGGTGCCCGGGTCGTAGCTGTCCGCCGTCGCCAGGTACAGGGTCCGCCCGTCGTCGCCGCCGAGCGCGCAGTCGATCGCGCACCGACCCGGAGCGTCGATGCGGTCCGTCACCTCGCCGCCCTCGACGACGCGGAGGAACTCGCCGGTGTCCACCGAGCACACCCAGATCGCACCCTCGGCGTCCACCGTGCTGCCGTCCGGGGTCACGCCCTCCGGCAGGGCCGCCCACACCCGGCGCCCCGTGAGCGACCCGTCCGCCTCGATGTCGAACGCGGTCAGCCGTCCACCCCACGTCTCGCTCACCACGAGGGTCCGTGTGCCGGGCAGCACGTTCGCACTGTTCGGGAACACCAGCCCCTCGGCCGCGAGCCTTACGGTGCCGTCCGGCTCGATCACGTACAGCGGACCGGGCCGGAGCTCCTCGCCGCCGTACAGGTCGTACCCGAACGCCCCGATGTACGTCCGACCGGTCGCCTCGTCGACGACCAGGTCGTTGAGGAGCGACGACTCGATCCCGGACAGGTCCGCGAACTCCTCCGTCGAGCCGTCCGGCCGCACCGCCACGACCGTGCGCGACTCCATCGCGCTCACCACCAGGCGACCGTCCGCCAGCCACCCGAGCCCGGACGACTGCCCCGCGACCGTCGCCTCCAGCCGCGGACCGACACCGGCGGCGGGATCGATCGAGAACACCTCACCGGTGTGCATGTCCGAGTACCAGAGCCGCCCGCCGTGCCAGCGGTTCCCCTCGGGGAACCGGATACCGGAGACGACGTCGGACGCAGAGTCGAGAGTGGTGTGCACACCTTCACCCTGCCACCGCGCCGGTGGGCACGAGACGAGCCGTCCGTCACGTCCCGCACACCGGTGACCGCCTGGAGGCGCGACCTGCGTTCCGGACGCGAGTCGCGCCTCCAGGCGGTCACCACCCACCACCGTGAGCGGGGTTCCGACAGAACCCGTCTGCACAGCACCTGGCGCACCGGCGACGCCGTCGCATTCCATGGAGGTCCGACACCAGCGAAGGACCGGCGTTTGACCACCTCCACCCCCGCGACCACCACCTCGTCACCCGTCCCCGCCGCGCGCGGACGGATGCCGTGGCTCCCGCTCACCGCGCTCGCCGCCATCGGGTTCGTCCTGCTGTCGGCGGAGACCATGCCCGCCGGACTCCTGCCGGTGATCGCACGCGACCTCGGCACCGGTGAGGCCGTCATCGGGCAGTTCATCAGCGTCTGGGCACTCGGTACCGTGGTCGTCACCGTCCCCGCCATCACGTACACCCAGGGGTTCCGCCGGAAGCCCCTGCTGCTCGCGGCGCTTGCCGGGTTGGTGATGGCGAACGGTGTGACGGCGGTGTCGTCCGACGTCGTCCTGTCGCTCGTGTCCCGCTTCGTCGGCGGGGCGTTCACCGGCGTGCTCTGGGGGATGCTGGCGGCGTACGGACGGCGGATCAGTCCGCCGGACCGCGGCGGGCTGGCACTCGCTGTGGTCGCCACCGGCGCTCCCGTGGGGTTCGCGCTCGGCACGCCGCTCGGCGCGTGGGTCGGCGGGGTCCTCGACTGGCGGTGGTCCTTCGCCGGGCTGTCGGTGCTCGGCGTCGTCCTCATCGTCGTCATCGCGGCGATCGTCCCCGGGCTGAGCGGGCACGCGCGCACAGCCCGGCTGCCGCTGCGCCGCGTGTTCCTGCTGCGGGGCATCCCGATCGTGCTCCTGGTGATCGTGGTCTGGATGCTCGGTCACAACACGATCTACACGTACATCGCGCCGTTCCTCCGCGACGGCGGGAGCGGGCTCACCCCCGACCTCGTGCTCCTGGTCTACGGGGTGGCGTCGATCGGTGGCGTCGTCGTCACCGCCCTCGTGATCGACCGCCACCCGCGGTTGCTCCTGCAGGCGAGCATCGTGGCGTTCGTCGTCGCCGCCGTGGTGCTCGTCGTGGAGCACGCATCGCCGGTCGCGGTCCTGCTCGCGGCGGGGCTGTGGGGGCTCTCGTTCGGTGGCGCGTCGCCGCAGCTGCAGAGCGCGCTGTCGATCGCCGGGGGTGCCCAGGCGGACCTCGCGAACGCGTTCCTGCCGGTCGCGTTCAACCTGGCGATCTTCGCCGCCGGGCTGGTCGGGGCGGTGCTCCTCGGGGTCTCCGGCGGCCTGGTGCTCGGCGTGTTCATGGCGGTGCTCGGGGTCGTCGCCCTCGGGCTCACCGTGGTCGGGCGAGCGACCTTCTCGGCGCGGGGCTGACGCGGACCGGCGCCGTGTGGTCAGGTGCGGGTGGCCCGGCCGACCGCGTACCCGACGGCGATCGCCACCGTGGTGAGCATGACCGCGGCTGCTGCGCAGGGGAGCACCCGGAAGTCCACCCCGCCGCCCTCGGGCGCGAAGACGACCACCTGGATGCCGAGCACGACCGCGGCCACCGCCCCGACGACCGCGAACGTCGCGACCACCGCGAGTTGCGCGGCGTACGCGTTCCACGTGCGGCGGACCGGCGGGGTCGGTGCGGGACGGCCGTCACCGTACGGCGAAGGGTCGGGCACTGCGCTCACCGCGACTCGGCGCGGAACGCGCGGACGGCGTTCCAGATCGCGACGGCGCCCACGACCGCGCCGACGAGGACGATCCCCCAGAGGAGCGGGACGCCGACGGCCGGACCCGAGGTGCACACGCTCTCGCCCTCGCCGGCAGCTGCATCCGCGCAACTGCTCACGCGGAGGAGCGCGGAGAACACCACGACGATCAGGGTGACGACGGCGACCGTCGACCATGCGATTCCCCGGTGCATCCCTGCGTCCCCCGTTCGACGGTGCCTGCACGACCGAGCCTGGCGCACGACGCCCCCGCACGCCAGTCACGATCGTGCAACGTCCGCGGTCGCCCCTGGGACCGACCCACGGACGGACTGGAGGCGCGGTGCGGGCTGGCACCGCGCCTCCAGGCCGTCATCGGGTGGACTCTCCAGCCGACGCGACCCCGTAGGTTGGCCCCGTGAGCAACGACCTCCCTGCCATCGGGGCGCCGGCGAAGCGGGCGCTCGACGAGGCGGGCGTGCGCACGTTGGACGACCTGCGACGAGTGGGCCCGGATGCACTGGCCGGGCTGCACGGGGTCGGGCCGAAGGCGCTGCGGCTCCTGCGGGAGGCGCTCGAGGCGCCCGCCGGGGACTGAGCCGTCGCGGCGCGCGTCAGCGGTGGACGCGCGTCGGTGGATCAGTGTGCGGCCAGGAACGGGTCGATCACCGCCCAGGTCGCCTCGGGCGCTTCGAGGTGGGGCAGGTGGCCCGCGGCGGCGACCTCGGCGAACTGCGCTCCCGGCACGGCGGCGGCGACGGCTCGCCCGTAGTCGGGCGTGACGATCCGGTCGCTGGCGCCCCAGACCACGAGCGTCGGCACCTGCACGGCGCCGAGGCGGGCGAGGAGCGTCGGGTCGCTCATGCCCCCGGCCACCGCGGCCATCGTGCGGCCGTTCGCCTGCTGCACCGCGCGCTGCTCGTCGGTGAAGCCGGCGGGGTCCTGGTAGCCGCGCTCCGGGTCGTGCCAGGCGGCCTCGGCGAGACCACGCGCGTCGAGGGAGAAGAAGTCGGCGATCGGCTGCCCCTCGACGACGACGCCGACCCCGTCGATCACGACCACGGCACCGAGCCGACCGGCGAAGCGGTCGTCGGCGGCGGACTGGACGGCCATCTCGAGGGCGATCCAGCCGCCGATGGACGACCCGACGACGAGGACGTCCCGCTCGTCGTGGTCGACGAGCGCCTCGAGGTAGGTGCGGGCCAGGTCGGCGACCGAGGCGATGGACTCGGGTCGCTCGGTGCCGTCCCAGCCGGGGTGCGTCGGGGCGGTGGCCAACCGTGTCGCGGCGAGGTGGCCGACGATCGGGGCGACGGTGCGGGGACCTCCGCCGCCGTGCAGGACCAGCGCGGGGCGGGTGCCGGGCGTACCGGCTTGGAGGACGGGGATGGTGGTGGTCATGGTGGCCCCTTCTCGAAGGTTCTGTATCAACATGCTTATATACGGTTGTTGATACGGTAACACCATGTCGACGGATCTCGAAGCACTCGGGCAGGCGGTCAAGCGGGCGCAGTACCGGAACCACCGCACGATGGACGCCGCCCTGAAGGACGTCGGCGTGAGCCTCGTGCAGTGGGATGCCCTCCGCGCGATCGACCGCACGCCGGGTGCCTCCGGGCACGACCTCGCCACGGCCACCTTCCAGAGCGACCAGTCGTTCGGCACCCTGGCCGCGCGCCTCGTCGAGCGCGGACTGGTCGAGCGGACCGCCGGGCGGGGGCGACGGATCGAGCACGCGCTGACCGACGCCGGCCGGACCGCACTCGCCGATGGCCATGCCGTGGCGGGCCGGGTCCTGCAGGAGCTCTTCGCGCCGCTGGACGAGGGGGAGCGGGCGCGGCTGGGAGAGTTGCTCGGGGCGCTCACCGCGGGGGTGGCGGGGGACTGAGGCGGGCGAGCACGGCCCACTGGTCCGTCCGCGCTCGACCCGCCGCGTCAGGACGCCGTGGGCACCGCCGCGCTGAACCGCTCGACGAGGTCCCGCTTCAGCACCTTCCCGCTCGGCCCCAACGGCAGCGCGTCGACCACGTGCACGACGCGCGGGTACTTGTACGCCGCGATCTCGTCCGACACGAAGGTCACCAGCTCCTCCGGGGTCACCGTGGCGTCGGCGCGCAGCACGACCGCGGCCTCGATCTCCTGGCCGTGCAGCTCGTGCGGGACGCCGAACACCGCGGCCATGGCGACGTCGGGGTGCGTGGCGAGGACCTCCTCGACCTGCCGCGGGTACACGTTGTAGCCGTTGCGGATGATCATGTCCTTCGTGCGGTCGACGATCGTCAGGTACCCGTCGTCGTCCTTCGTGCCGAGGTCACCGGTGCGGAACCAGCCGTCGACGATCGCCGCCGCGGTGTCCTCCGGTCGGTCGAGGTAGCCGTTCATCAGGTTGTGCCCACGGATGACGAGCTCACCGATCTCGCCGTGGGGCAGCAGCGCGATCGAGTCGGGCACCGCGGGGTCGGCGATCTCGACGTCGACACCCCAGATCGGCGTGCCGATCGTGCCCGGTCGCGGCGGTGTCCCGACGTGGTTGAAGGTGGCGACGGGCGAGGTCTCGGTCAGGCCGTAGCCCTCGTGGATCGGGGCGTCGAAGACGGTCTGGAACCGTTCGAGCACGGCGAGGGGCAGCGAGGCGCCACCGGAGATCGCGTAGCGGAGCGACGGGCGGGCGTCCGTGCGGGTCGCGGCGTCGAGGAGCGCCATGTACATCGTCGGGACGCCCATGAAGATGCCGCACTCGTGCTCGACCATCGCGGCCAGCGCGGCGTCGCCGTCGAACTTCGGCAGCATGACGATCGTGGCGCCGGCACGGAACCCGGTGTTCATCGTGCAGGTCTGCCCGAAGGTGTGGAACAGGGGGAGCGCGCCGAGCAGGACGTCGCCGCGTCGCATGTCGAACGTGGACATGAGGTTCGTGTTCGCCTGTTCGAGCAGGGCGAAGTGCGACCCCTCGGCGCCCTTGGGCTTGCCGGTGGTGCCGCTCGTGTACAGGATCGTCGCGGTGTCGAACGGGTCGCGCGGGACGTAGGTGTCGAGGGGCTCGGCCGTCGCGGCGAGTGCCTCCAGCCGAGCGGGCGCGGCGGCGGCGGGCGCGGCGGTGCCGGGCGCGACTGCGTCGCCGGACGCAGCGGTGGCCGTGACGGCCGCGCCGTCGTCTGCCGCCGGCGCGAGCACGGTCACCGTCTCGACGCCGGCCAGGGCGGCGCCCGCGGCACCCTCGGCGAGCAGCGGTGCGGCGCACACCAGCAGGGCTGCCCCGCTGTCGCGCAGCACGTACTCGATCTCGCGCCGCTTGAGGAGCGCGTGCACCGGCACGGCGACACCGCCGAGCGCGAGGACGGCGTAGTACACCCGGGCGAAGTCGGCCACGTTCGGCACGAGCATCGCGACGCGGGACCCCTCGGTGATGCCCTGCTCGCGGAGCGCCCCGGCGTAGGCGAGGGTCTGCGCCCACAGCTCGGCGTAGGTGGTCCGCTGCTCGCCGACGATGACGGCGACGTCGTCCGGGTACCGCGCGGCGGACTCGGCGAGGATCGCGGCGACGGAGGCGGTGGCCCGGGTCGTGCGTGCGGTGCCGGCGTCGTCGCTGGCGGTGGGGGTGGTGCGGGTCATGCCGGTCTCCGTCTTCGCTGACGATTCGAGGTCTCCTCGATCGTACGTCTCGGCGTCGGCTCGCGATGCGACCCAACCTGGGGTGGCGCCCCCCTCGGCCGCCGTCAGCGCGCCGTCCACCCGCCGTCGATCGGCAGCGCCGTCCCCGTGATGAGCGATGCGCCCCCACCCGCCAGGAACGTGACGGCCGCAGCGACCTCCTCCGGCTGCCCGATGCGGTGCAGTGCGGCGATGCGCTCGACGGTGTCCTGTCGGAAGGCCTCGTCGGACAGCGCCGGTTCGGTGCCGTCCGTCTCGATGAAGGTCGGCGCGACGGCGTTCACCCGGATGCCGTACTGCCCCCACTCGACCGCCAGGCACTTCGTCATGTGGATCACGGCCGCCTTGCTCGTGCAGTACGAGGACTCGCCGGGCAGCGCGACGAGCCCCGCCTGCGAGGCGATGTTGACGATCGACCCGCCGCCCGCGCCCCGCATGTGCTTCGCCACGTGCTGGGAGACGAAGAACGTCGACTTCGTGGTGAGGGCCCAGACCGCGTCGAAGTGCTCCTCGGTCACGTCGAGGGCGTCCTCCACGATGCCGCCGCCGGCGTTGTTGACCAGGACATCGATGGTCCCGAGCTCCTCGACCACGGCGTCGATGGCCGCTCGGCATGCCGCGAGGTCGGTCACGTCCATCCGGACGGTGGTCACCCGCCGCCCGAGTGCGCGGATCTCGTCGGCCAGCGCGGTCGCGCCCTCCGGGTCGCGCACCCCGAGCGCGACGTCGGCGCCGTGCGCGGCGAGGTCGAGGGCGATTGCCCGTCCGATCCCGCGGGAGGCAGCGGTCACCAGGGCGACGGAGCCGGTCAGGGGCGTGGAGTGCATGCGTGGTCCTTCAGGTCGGCCGGGAGGCGCGGTGCGCGTCGTCCCCGTCGCCATCCTCCTGCAGGTGGCCGGTCGGCGCTCACGCGTGCTGCAGTTCCTCCCGCAGGAACGGTGCGGTCCGGCTCGCGGGTGACGCCGCCACCTCGGCGGGGGACCCGGCCGCGACCACGCGGCCGCCCGCGTCACCGCCGCCGGGGCCCATGTCGATGACGTGGTCGGCCTTCGCGACGACGTCCATGGCGTGCTCGACCACGACGACCGTGTTGCCCGCGTCGGTGAGGCGGGCGAGCTGTTCGGTGAGCAGTTCGACGTCGGCCGGGTGCAGGCCGGTCGTCGGTTCGTCGAGCAGGTAGAGCGTGTGACCGGAGCGTGCGCGTTGGAGTTCGGTGGCGAGCTTGATGCGCTGGGCTTCCCCGCCGGACAGCTCGGGTGCGGGCTGCCCGAGCCGGAGGTAGCCCAGTCCGACCTGGCGGAGCACCTCGAGGGCGCGGCCGGCGGCCGGGATCGCGGCGAGGAACGGAGCCGCCTCGTCGACCGTCATGCCGAGCACGTCGGCGATCGTGGCGTCGTGCCAGCGCACCTCGAGCGTCTCGGCGGTGTACCGGGACCCGTGGCACTCCGGGCACGGTGCCCAGCTCCCGGGCAGGAACAGGAGCTCGACGGACACGGAGCCCTCGCCCTGGCACACCTCGCACCGGCCGCCGGCGACGTTGAACGAGAACCGTCCGGCGGTCCAGCCGCGGGCCCGGGCGTCGTCGGTCGCCGCGAACGCCGCGCGCACGGCGTCGAACAGCCCGGTGTAGGTGGCGAGGTTCGACCGGGGCGTCCGGCCGATCGGCTTCTGGTCGACCTGCACGACGCGGTCGACGAGGGGGTGGTCCGCCGCCACCGCGGGCAGGACCCCGCCGACGAGCGAGGACTTGCCGGAGCCGCTGACACCGGTCACGGCGGTGAGGACCCCGAGCGGCACGTCGACGTCGAGTCCCCGGAGGTTGTGCAGGGTGACGTCCCGGAGCTCCAGTGTGCCGACGGGGACCCGCGGACTGCGGGCTTCGGCGGGCCCGGCGCCCGGGATGAGGAAGCGGCGTGTGACGGAGCCGTCCACGTCGGCCAGGCCGTCCACCGGGCCGCTGTAGAGGACGGTGCCGCCACCCGCGCCCGCACCGGGTCCGACGTCGACGATCCAGTCCGCCCGCCGCACGATGCGCATGTCGTGCTCGACGACGAAGACGCTGTTGCCGCCGGCACGCAGGTCCTGCAGCACCTCCATGAGCGATTCGGCGTCCGCCGGGTGCAGGCCGGCGCTCGGCTCGTCGAGCACGTAGACCACGCCGAACAGGCCGGACCGGAGCTGTGTGGCGATCCGCAGACGCTGGGTCTCACCGGGGGAGAGCGTGGGGGTCGCCCGGTCGAGCGAGAGGTACCCGAGTCCGAGTCCGGTGAGCACCTCGACGCGGGTGAGCAGGTCGCGGGAGATCGCGACGGCGACCTCGGTGTGCTCGCCCGACGACGCCCGGGAGGTAGCGGGGCCGGCGTCGGTGATCGTCGCGATCGGACGCAGGACATCGGCGAGCGCCGTCAGCGCGAGCCCGTTCAACTCGGCGATGGTGTGCCCGCCGACGGTCACGGCGAGGGCGGCCCGGGTGAGCCCGGTGCCGTGGCAGAGCCCGCACGGACCGGACTCGACGAACCGCAGCGCCTTCTGTCGCTGGGTCTCGCTCTGGGAGTCGGCGAGCGTGTGCAGGATGAACTGCCGGGCGCTCCAGAACCGTCCCTTGTACGGCTTGGCCACCCGGTCGCGCTTCGGGTGGACCTCGACGACCGGCTGCTCCTCGGTGAACAGCAGCCAGTCGCGGTCCTCGCGGGGGAGTTCCCGCCAGGGTCGTTCGATGTCGTACCCGAGGACCGCCGTCACGTCGCGGAGGTTCTTCCCCTGCCAGGCACCGGGCCACGCGGTGATCGCGCCGTCCCGGATGCTGAGTGCGTCGTCGTGCACGGCGGACGCCTCGGTGACCTCGTGCGCGGTGCCGAGTCCGTGGCAGCGCGGACACGCACCGGCGACGGTGTTCGGCGAGAACGAGTCCGACTCGAGGCGGTCCGCGCCCTCGGGGTACGTGCCGGCGCGGGAGAACAGCATGCGCATCGAGTTCGACAGCGTCGTCAGCGTGCCGACCGTCGAGCGGGTGCTCGATGCTCCGCGGCGCTGCTGCAGGGCGACCGCGGGTGGCAACCCGGTGATCGAGTCGACGTGCGGTGTCGAGCCCTGGGCGATGAGCCGTCGGGCGTACAGGGCGACGGACTCGAGGAAGCGGCGCTGTGCCTCGGCGAAGACCGTGCCGAACGCGAGCGAGGTCTTGCCCGAGCCGGACACACCGGTGAACGCGACGATGCGGTCGCGGGGGACGTCCACGTCGACGCCGCGGAGGTTGTTCTCGCGGGCACCGCGGACGCTGATGAAGCCGTCGCGCTCGGTGCCGGTCGTGGTGGTGGTCGGCGAGGGCAGCGCAGGGGAGGGCAGCGCGGAGGAGGGCATCCTCACGATGCTAGGCGCGGGCGGCTGAGCGCCGACGCCGGGTGCTGCGGGGCGTTCGTCAGCGCCGTTCCTCAGGGGCGGTACTCGTCGGGTTTCTTCGTCGCCGTCGTCGGCGGCTGCCCGGGCGGGACCACCCCGCCGGAGCCGAGCGACGTCAGCACGCCCGCGATGACCTGCCACGCGCGCAGTGCCACGCGGCCCGCGGTCTGCAGCACGGTCAGCATCGTTCCCCCGATCACGTCGTCGTCGTGCTCACCGTACCGTCGCGCCGTGCCCGTCGGACACCCCCGGCGACGTCGATGCGCAGGATCCGGCTCGTCGCGGCCGCGGCCCCCACGACCGCGGCCGCGAACGACCGGACTCCCCGCACGACCACCACGATGCACCTGCCACGCGGCCGTCGCATCCGCCGAACGGATGAAACATGACCGTCAGTCGACTGTCTCGTGCTCGTGGAGCTCGCCGCCGCTGCCCGGTCCCTTCCGCAGGTCCTGCGCGAGCATGACGAGGATGCCGCTCGGTCCCCGGAGGTACGTCAGCCGGTAGACGTCGCCGTAGGTCGCCACCCCGCGCAGCGGCAGGCATCCGTGCCGCTCCGCGATCGCCAGCGCCGCGTCGAGGTCGTCCACCGAGAACGCGACCCGGTGCATGCCGATCTCGTTCGGCAGGGTCGGCTCGGTGTCGATCGCGTCGGGGTGGATGTACTCGAAGAGTTCCAGTCGCCCGTGGCCGTCCGGGGTCTGGAGCATCGCGATCTTCGCGTGGTTGCCGTCGAGGCCCACGGCGGTGTCGGCCCACTCGCCGCTGACGGTGTCCCGACCGACGACGGCGAGTCCGAGGTCCGTGAAGAACGCGACGGCCTCGTCGAGGTCCCGGACGGCGATCCCGACGTTCTCCAGTGCGATGCTCATGGCTCGGAGGCTAGCGCGGAGCCGGCGTCGTCACCCGGCTCGCTCCGCCGCGCGTGCGTCCGCCGCCGCGAGTCCTGCGCGCATCCGTTCCGCCGTCCCTGCAGCCCAGCCCCCGGAACTCGCCAGCGGGAGTTCGGTCATGTACCGGCGGCGATGCTCGGGGTAGTCGCGCACGATCCGGTCCGGGTCGCTCAGGACGCTGGCGTAGAGCGCGGGACCGTCCGCGTAGAAGAGGTCGGCGACGACGAGCCGGCCGTCGGACCCGCGCATCACGTTCGCCGGGTTGTCGTCGAGCGGGCCCCACCACGGTTGTTCCCGCGCACCGAGACCGTGCACGGAGGTGATGCAGCGCGCGAGCTCCGCCACGGACGGGTCGCGTCGGGCGATCAGCTGCTGGAACGCCGTGCCCTCGTCCTCGGGGACGGGCGACAGGTACTCCATCACGGTGAGGTCCGCACCGCCGGCGAGTACCCGGTGGTCGACGAGCTCCGGGACCTGCCTCGTGTGGGCGGCTTCCCGGTAGAGCATCGCGGAGTAGGGGCCAGCCGGGTCGAACGGGCTGATCCGGGCGGCGAGGGTGCCGGACGGCGATCGCAGCGCGACTGCCCAGTCACCCGTGCCGCACGGCGTCCACCCGAAGCGTTCGAGGGTGCCCACGACCTCCGTCCACGGCATGTCGTCGGTCAGGTGCTCGTCGAACGCGTCCTCGGGTCCCATGCACCCATCCTCCACGCCCGCGGCGCCCTACCCCCCCCCTTCCCGTCCCCGCTCCGGTCTGGGACGATGGCCGCGACACGGACGACGGCGTCCGTGCGCGACCCGCGAGGAGTCCACCATGACCGTCCGGCTCAACCCCTACATCGGCTTCCGCACCCAGGCCCGCGAAGCCCTCGGGTTCTACCAGTCCGTGTTCGGCGGCGAGGTCGCGCTCAGCACCTTCGGCGAGGCCGGCATGACCCAGGACCCGGCCGACGCCGACAAGGTCATGCACGGCCAGCTCGACGGCGCGGACGGCCTCGTGCTGATGGTCTCCGACGCCCCCACCGGCATGGAGTCGCCCGAGGTCAGCAACATCTCGATCTCCCTCAGCGGTGACGACGGGGAGGCGCTCACCCGCTACTGGAACGGCCTTGCCGAGGGCGCGTCGATCATCGAGCCGTTGACCGAGGCCCCCTGGGGTGACACCTTCGGCATGCTCACCGACCGGTTCCGGGTGACCTGGCTCGTCAACATCAGCGGCGCGGCGGGCTGACGGCCTCCGCCGGCGCGATCGCGGCGATCGGCCACCGCGGCACCCAGCAGCGGACCCGGGCGGCGTACCGACGGAAGTCGCCGCCGAACCGGTGCTCCAGGTCGGCTTCCTCGAGCGGCCGGACGATGCAGTTCCAGACGATGGAGCCGGCGAGCGCGTAGACGACGACCATCCACGACGACAGCAGCAGGCCGACGGCGACGCCCTGCGTGATCCCGGCGAGGGCCATCGGGTTCCGGACGGACCGGTAGGGCCCGGCGACGACGAGCCGGTTCGGCATCGCGGACGGCAGCGGCGTGCCGTTGCCCTGGGTGGACATGGCGGCGGCCGAGGCGATGCCGAGCGCACTCGCGGCGACGAGGACGACCGCGCCGGTGACGACCGAGGTGACCGTCACCGCGTCGGGCAGCGGTGGGTGCAGCTGCCACCGGTGCTCGGCGAACGCGATGACGAGCGGGAGCACCCCGAGGAACAGGCCCCAGAAGACGACGATCTGCACGACCGTCCCGAGCACGTGCCGTCCGCGCGGCGCGTCCGGGTCGGCGGTGCGGAAGCGCAGCGGCCCGGCGGCCACCCACTCGGTCGGGATCCGTCCGAGCAGCACGAGTGCCAGAGCGAGCGCCGACCCGACGGTCGCGCCGATCATGACGAGGACGCCGACCCCGGCCTCGGTGGTGACCGTGGCCCAGATCGCCAGGGCGGCCATCACGACCGCCGTCCAGACCGTCGCGATCACGCCCGCGGTGCGGACGCCAGCGGCCGCCAGACCGGAGGCGACGACGAACAGCGGCACGTCGAGCGCGGCGACGACGACGGGGTCGAGCGACCCGAGGGTCGCGACCCGGACGGCCGGCACCGAGAAGACGGCGACCCACCAGACCGCTCCGGCGACGGCCTGCACCGCGAAGTACAGCCGACCCCAGGACATGCGAGCACGGTAGCAGTGAGCGAGACCGGAGACGGACTGGAGGCGCGGTGCCAGCTGGCACCGCGCCTCCAGTCCGTCAGGAAGTCACCGCGAGATCACTCGTGACCGTTGCGCAGTCAGCTCTGCTCGTTGCGCAGTCAGTCGTGCTTGTTGAGCAGTCAGTCGTGCTTGTTGATCTGGCCCAGCCAGCGGCCGAAGGACGGTGCCTGTTCGTCGTGCAGGCTGGTGAGGACCGGCTTCGGCAGGCAGGTGCGGTCGTCGTCGATGCCGGCGCTCTTGTGGAGGTCGAGGCTCATGGTGTGCTCCTTCGCATTCGGTGCTGAGTTCGACACCGAACGGGCCCGTTCCATTCCCACCCGGAGCCGCGGATCACGGAGTCGTCACACGGTGTGGTGTCGGCCCCGGCGCCGCGGCGCGACGCCGTCGGACTTCTCCGCGGCGTGGAACCCACGCACGAGGTCGGCGACGAGCGCGGGCTTCTCGACGATGAGACCGTGCGTGGCACGGGGGACGACGGCGAGCTCACCGTCGGGGAGCGCCTCGAGCATCGCCGCGAGGTGGTCGAGGCGGACCTCGTCGTCGTCGCCGCAGAGGATCAGCACGGGCATCCGGAGGTCGTGCAGGCGCGCGGTGCGCACGTCCGGCTCGGACTCGTGCAGCGTGCGTGCCTTGGCGGTCACGATCGCCCAGTGGTCCGCGCCGTCCGGGGACACCTCGGCGTAGGCGTCCGCCATGAACTGCGGCGGCTCGCCCTCGAGCACGCCGGGGTACCAGCCGTCGACGGCGTGGGGCGCACCGCCGAACACGAGCGAGCGGACGAGGTCGGGGCGGTCCAGCGCGAGGTGGAGCCCGACGACGGCACCGTCGCTCCATCCGAGCACGTCGACCGGTCCTGCGCCGAGGCCCTCGACAGCCCCAGCGACGACCGCTGCGGCGTCGGCGAAGTGCCACGGCCCCGGCACGTCCGCCGTCCGACCGTGCCCGGGGCGGTCGACGAGCACCACCCGGCGCTCCGCGAACGCGTCGGCGAGCATCCCCATGCTGCGCGAGTCGGTCCCGCCGGGGTGCAGGAGCAGGAGCGGCACACCGTCGCCGCCGGTGTCGGAGGTCCACGTCGTCGTCGCCATGGTCGAGTGTCCCACCGGGTCGGGCAGAATGGGGTGCGTGAACGAGACGGGCATGCCGCGCTTCCGACGGATCTGGTCCACCGTGCAGGTGGGCGTCCTCGCCGTCGCCGTCGTGTTCTGCATCGTGATGCTCGTGATCGGGCAGGGCAAGCTCGACCGGGTCTACGCGGTCGCGGCGGTGTTCTTCGGGCTGGCGCTCGTCGGGCACAGCACGTACCTGTGGCTCGTCAACCGGGGTGCGCGCGACCGCCCCTGACCGGATCGCTCCGCGAGCGACCGACCCTGACCCGATCGCTCCGCGAGTGGCCCGGGTGTGGTCGCTACTCGGCGAATCGGACGGCCAGCGGCACGAGCAGCCCGGCGACCCACACGAGCACCATCAGCAGCGCGCCGATCGCGATGAACCGGCGGCGGCGGCGCAGCTTCGGACTGCGTTCCTCGCCCCACATCTGCGCACGCACGAGCACCCGGTTCGCCTGCTCGACGACCTTCCGGACCTCCGGGTCGTCGAGCTCGAGCACCCCGGCCCGGGCGTGCTCGGCGATGACCGTGGCTTCGTCGACGGTGAGGTCGTCCTTGCGCATGGGCCCATGCTCCCACGCGGTGCCCGCCGCCGACAGGGCCGTCGTCGAGCGTGCGTCGATCGGCGCATGAGGGGTACGCCGACCTGGACGACGGCGCAGGGCACGGCGCGTACCAACGAGCACATGGCACATCGGTTCCGCGGGAAGATCGTCGTCGTCACCGGAGCCTCGAGCGGCATCGGGAGGGCCGCGGCGCACGAGTTCGCCCGACAGGGCGCCACGCTCGTACTGGCCGCGCGGAGCCACGACAGCCTCGAAGCCGCCGCCGCCGAGTGCCGCGAGCTCGGTGCCGAGGCGATCGCGATCCCCACCGACGTCGCCGACGAGCACCAGGTGAAGGACCTCATCGCCACCACGACGACCCGCTTCGGCCGGATCGACGTCTTCGTCGGCAACGCTGCGCTGTTCGTCTACGGCCTGTTCGAGCAGACCCCGACCGAGGCGTTCAAACGGGTCGTCGACACGAACCTCTACGGCCACCTCAACGCGATCACCCACCTGCTGCCGCACTGGAAGCAGCGCGGGAAGGGCACCTACGTCCTCGTCGGGTCGATCCAGTCGCTGCTCTCCGCGCCGTACCAGTCGGCGTACGTGACGAGCAAGCACGCGGCACTCGGCCTGGTCGACGTCCTCGGTGACGAGTACGCCGGCACCGGCATCCGCTTCACCGCCCTGCTGCCGTCGACGATCGACACCCCGATCTACCAGAACGGCGCCAACTACACCGAGAAGGCGTCGCACCCGCTGCCGCCGACGGTGTCGGTCGAACGAGCCGGTCGGGCCGTCGTCCGCGCCGCCGTGCGCCCGAAGCGCTACCGCTTCGTCGGCCGGATCCAGGCCTCGCTCGTGCCGCTGCAGTACGTGTTCCCCGGGCTGTTCCACAAGATCACGAAGCCGATGGTGCAGACGTTCGCGCTCCGCGGGCGGCAGGCACCGACCGACGGGAACCTCTACCGGCCCGCCGACGCCGACAACGCCACGGACGGCGGCTGGGTCGCGAAGCGACGGCGCGTCACGCGCCCCGTGCTGTGGGTCGGCGCGCTCGTCGCGGTCGCGGCCGTCGCCCTGGGCAGACGCCGCTGACGGCCTGGAGGCGCGTGGCGGGCCCGCACCGCGCCTCCAGTCCGGAGTCCACTGGCCCACCCCGTCGAGGGAGCAGCAATCGTCGTGTCCCGTCCGGCACCCCGACGATTCCTGCTCCCTCGACGACGACGTGCCCGAGTAGACGACGTGCCCGGGAAGCAGCGGCGCCGCGGCCGCGCACGCCGGGCGACGCCCGTGCCGCCAGAATGGTGCGGTCATGCCACGTCCAACCACACGCATCCCGCTCAACACCCTCGCCGTCCCGTTCGGTCTCGCCGGGTTCGCCGAGACCTGGTCGTACGCCGCACCCGTCCTCGACCTGCCGGCCGTCGTGCAGCAGGTGTTCTGGGTCGTCGCAGGCGTCACCTGGCTCTGGCTGCTCGGCGCGCACACCGTCCGTGGTGTCCGCGTGCGGGCGCACGAACGACTCGTCGACCAGCTCCGGCACCCGGCACAGGGTCCGCTCGCCGCCCTGGTGCCCGCGACCGCGATGCTGCTCGGCGTCGACCTGGCACGCGTGTGGCCGATCGGCGGCGAGGTCCTCGTGCTCCTGGCCGTGGCGACCGCTGCCGGGTTCGCGGCCTGGCTCCTCGCGACCTGGTTCGAGGGCCGGCTCGCCCTCGAGTCCGTGCACGGCGGCTACCTCCTGCCCACCGTCGCCACCGCCCTGGTGGGGTCGATCGCCACGCACGAGGTCGGCGCGACCTGGCTGTCGTGGGCCTGTTTCGGCGTCGGCGTGTTCTTCTGGGGCGTGATGACCGGCCTGCTGCTCCTGCGGCTCAGCTTCCGGCCGACGCTGCCCGGGCCGCTCGTGCCCACGATGGCGATCCTCGTCGCACCGCCCGCCGTCGCCACGGTGTCGGTGTTCGCCCTGACCGACGACGCCCTCACCCTGCCGGTGCAGGCGATCACGGGCCTCGGCGTCCTGCTGCTCCTCGTCCAGCTCGCGCTCCTGCCCCGGTACGTCCGGCTGGCGTTCTCGCTCGGCTTCTGGTCCTTCGTGTTCCCCGCCGCTGCGGTGGCGACGGCCGCGATCGACTGGATCCGGGTCCTCGACGTGCCGGCCGCGTGGATCCCGACCGTGGCGGTCCTGGTGCTCCTCTCCGTCCTCGTCGCGGTCGTCGGGGCGAAGTCGCTCGGGCTCGCCGCGCACCACCTGCTCCGGCAGGCGGAGGACGTCCTGCAGGCCGCCGACGACGAGGACGCGGAACCGGGCCCGGTGACGGGCGCCACCCGGGTGGTCTGACGCCGACACCGGCCGGGAGGCGCGGTGCGGGTCCGACCCGCACCGCGCCTCCCGGCCCGGGTCGCGACCACCGCTCGCCGCACCCGGGCCTGGTCGCGTGACGTCCCGAGACGGCGACCGTCGCGGCGGCGCCGCGGGACGACGTACCGTCGTCGCATGAGCACGACGACGCCGACCGCACCGTCCTTCGAAGCCGAGTGGGCCGCGTGGCACGACGCCCACGAGCGGGCCCGTGCGAGCGAGCACGGCTTCCTGGCGATCACGAGCATCCGGTGGTTGACCGGTACGCCCGAGCGGTACGACGACGCTCCCGGGGCGTGGTCGACCTCGGCCGAGGGGCCGGTCGTGCAGCTGGACGCGGGGGAGTGGATCGAGGTCGACGGGGTCCGGGTGACCGGCGAGCACCGGTTCGGTCCGCTGCCGGAGCGCTCGGGCACGTCGGTCGTGTGGCTCGACGGGGACGCGACGGTCGTCGTCGAGGTCGCTCGTCGCGGGGGCAGCGACGTCCTCCGGCCGCGACACCCCGCGAACCCGAAGCGGGTCCGGTACGCCGGCACGCCGGCCTACCCGCCGACCGAGCGGTTCGTCGTGACCGCCCACTTCGAGCCGTTCGAGACCCCGCGCGAGGTGACGGTCGGCTCGGTCGTCGACGGACTCCAGCACGTGTACGAGGCACCGGGTGTGCTGACGTTCGACCTCGACGGGCCGCGGTCGCTGCTGGCGTTCAACGGCCACGAGGACGGGTTGCACGTGCTCTTCACCGACCGCACGAGCGGGGTGACGACGTACGCGGCGAACCGGAGCCTCGACATCGCGGCGCCGGACGCATCGGGCACGACGACGATCGACTTCAACCGGGCGACGAACCTGCCGTGCGCCTACACCGAGCACGCGACGTGCCCGCTGCCTCCGGCGGAGAACCGGCTCGACGTGGCGGTCGAGGCGGGGGAGCAGCTGCCCGTCTGACGCGCGCGGCTCGTGGGCTCGGCGACTCGGAACGACATCGACTCGGAACGACATCGACGACGTCGTACGACATCGTCGGTGTCGTCGTGTGCGGACGCCGGGGCTTGCACACGCGGGCCTGCGACGATGTCGTCGTCGTACGACATCGTCGGTGTCGCACGGCGTCGAGTGTTGCGGCGAGGCACGACGCCGCCGCCGCCGACGCCGCCGCCGCCGACGACGATCACGCCGCGGACGAGGCCGACGCAGCGGGCGGTCAGCGCCGCGGGACGCGGGTCCAGCCGCTCGTGGCGCGCCACGCCGCCGGGTCGAAGGTGAACACGCTGCCCATCCCCGGCTGGTCGAGCGCGCGGGAGACCGGCACGCGCAGCAGGTCCGCGAGCAGGAGCGCCCCGACCGCACCGTGCGACACGATCGTCACGTCGCCGTCCGCGCTGACACGGCGTACGGCGTCGACGATGCGAGCCTGCGCGTCGACCGCCCGCTCCCAGCCCCGCACCGAGTGGCCGGGGTCGGCGAAGAATGCGTCGACGACCACCTCGAACTCGTCGAGCGGCAGGTAGCCCGTCGCGCTCCGGTCGATCTCGCCGAGGGCGGCGTCCGAGTCCGGCATGGCGCCGGTGGCTGACGCCAGGACCTCGGCCGTGTCGATCGCCTTCTGCTCCGTGCTCGACACGATCCGGCGGACACCGGGGTGCCAGGCGACGTCGACCGCCCCGGCTGCACGGGATCGACCGTCCGCCGACAGCCCCCACGACTCGATCGCTCGGGCGGGGTCCACGACGACCTCGGCGTGGGTCAGGAAGAACGAGACCATCCGACGATCCTGGCAGACCGTCATCGATCCCCCTGCTCGGCGCTCGGTCGGTGGGCCGCCGTAGGGTGGGCGTGTGGAGTTCCCGGGGGAGGCGGACGGCGCGCGAGACGCGTCGACCTCTCCGGGGTCACCCCGGGGCACGCAGTACCAGCAGGACGACACGCCCCGAGCGGGACGGCGCGCTCCGCGCGCGACGCCGCACGGAGGCACCGACAGGTCCCTCGGGAACCCCACGCCCCTCGACGTCGTCGCGGGTGCCCTCGCCGACGCGTTCCTGACGGCGGACCGGTGGGAGCCGGACGACCTGACGGCAGCCGGGTACGTCGTGGTCGGGGTCGAGCGGGCCTACGTCGGGCTCGCCGTCGCCGCCGCGCTCGACGCGTACCCGCGCCCGCCGGTCGACGCCCCGCGACAGCTCGCCGCCGTGCTCGCGTCCGCGCCGCGCCTGGTGGCACTGCACCGTGCCCGTCAGGACCGTCGACCGGTGCGGGTCCTCGTCCGCCGGGCCACGGCGGTGCGCGCACGACCGGAGACCGAAAGCCGGCTCCTCGTCGACACCCTGCCCGAACTGGCCCGCGCGCTCGACCTCACCGTCGGTCGGCTGCTGTGGCTCGCCGACACCCGCTCGTGGAACCGCCGCCCCGGCCCGTCGAGTCCGCTCCACCACCACCGGCACGAGTGGGTGCGCCGCCCCGGACGGACGCCGCGGCTGCTCGAGAAGCCGATGGAGATGCTCCGCCGGACGCAGCGGACGATCCTCGACGAGCTCCTCGTGACCTTCCCGGTGCACGGCGCCGCGCACGGGTTCGTGGCCGGGCGGAGCGTCGTGTCGGGCGCGGCGGTGCACACCGGGCAACAGGTGGTCGTGTCCGCCGACCTCACGTCGTTCTTCGCGAGCGTCACCGCCCCGACGGTCTTCGGCGTCTTCCGGTCGGCCGGGTTCGCGGAGCCGCTCGCGCACGTGCTCACCGGCATCTGCACGCACCGGGTGCCACCCCACGTGCTCACCGCCATGCCCGACGGCGGGAGTCCGGAAGACCGTGCAGCACTGCGCCGGTCGCTCGCCGCCGCGCACCTGCCCCAGGGCGCCCCGACGTCCCCGGCGCTCGCGAACACGGCGCTCCGGCACCTCGACGCCCGGCTCGACGGGTGGGCCGGGGCCGTCGGCGCGGTGTACACGCGGTACGCCGACGACCTGACGTTCAGCGGCGGCGACCGGCTCGCGGGCCGTGCGGACGCCTTCCTGCGCGGTGTCGACCGGATCGTCACCGACCAGGGCTACCGGCTCAACCCGGCGAAGACCCGGGTGCGGCGGCGCGGAGTCCGGCAGTCGGTCACGGGCGTGGTCGTCAACGATCGCACGAGTCCGGGGCGGCGCGAGGTCGACCGGCTCCACGCGATCCTCCACAACGCCGCCGAGCAGGGCCCGGCATCGCAGAACCGCGCGGGACACCCCGAGTTCCGAGCGCACCTGCTCGGCCGGATCGGCTGGGTGGAGCAGGTGCACCCAGGTCGCGCTCGGCGGTTGCGGGAGGAGTTCGCGCGCATCACGTGGTGAGCGCTGCCACCCGGCGCGTGTGACGCCGCGTTGCGTCCCGTTGCCCGGCGTTGCGGCACCGCTGCGGTGGACCGCCGCGGGTGGCTAGCGTGCGGGCATGTCCCCGAGCGAGATCCCGGCCGACGGCCGCTACGAGGAGCTCATCGCGCCGCTCCGGCCCGTCGTCGAACGGATCGCCGTCGACGCCCGGGAGCGCGAGCGCGACGAACGGCTCGCCACCGAGCAGCTCGGCTGGCTGGTCGACGCCGGCTTCGCGCGCTGGCGCACCCCGGTCGCGTGGGGCGGCGTCGGAGCGCGGCTGTCCGACGTCCTCCGCGCGATCGCCGAGCTCGCCGAGGTCGACCCGAACCTGGCGCACGTCTGGCGCAACCACTTCTCGTTCGTCGAGGACCGGGTGCACGCCCGGGGCAGCGCGTTCGACCACGAGATCGTCGGACGGCTGGGCCGCGGGGAGCTCGTCGGCGGCGGCTGGAGCGAGACGCCGAACGCCACCGGGGCCGACATCACGACCACGATCGCGCGGGACCCGGCCGGCGGCTGGCGCGTCAGCGGACGGAAGTTCTACTCGACGGGGAGCGTCTACGCCCGGTGGATCACCGTGCTGGCGGTCGCGGACGACGGGGAACGGTTCGTCGCGCTCGTCGACGCCGAGGACCCGGCGGTCGTCGTGGGGGACGACTGGGACGGCTTCGGACAGCGCGTCACGGGGAGCGGGAGCGTCACCTACGCCGACGTGCCGGTCCCCGACGAGCGCGTCCTGCCGTACGCCACCAGGTACCCGTACCAGGAGCAGTACTACCAGTCGGTGATGCACGCGATCCTCGTCGGCATCGGCCGTGCGGCGCTCCGCGAGGGCGTCGAGGCGCTCCGGGCCCGGGCACGCGGCCACCACAACGGCACGACGACCGACCCGACGCGGGACCCGGAGCTCCTCGGCGTGATCGGCACCGTCGCCGCGCGGGTGTACGCAGCCGACGCGGCCTTCGTGGGGAGCCTCGGCCCGCTCGACGAGGCGGTGGACCGGCACGCAGCCCTCCGTGCCGACGACGACGGCGACGGCGACGGCGACGGAGACGACGACGGCGACGACGACGACGACGGCGGCCGCGACGCCATCGCGGACCCGGCGCGCCCTGCTGCCCTCCGTGCCGCCCTCGAGCGCAGCTGGACCGCCGTCGCACACGCGCAGACCATCGTCACCGACGCCGTGCTCGACGCCACCACGCTCGTGTTCGACGCCCTCGGCTCCTCCGGCACCTTCCGGTCCCTCGGGCTCGACCGGCACTGGCGGAACGCCCGGACGCTCGCGTCCCACAACCCTCGCGTGCACAAGCGCCGGATCGTCGGTGACCTGCTCGTGAACGGCACCAGCCCGCTCGACCCGAGGAGCCCCCGGTGACCGGGACGATCGTGGCCGTGCCCGACGCCGAACTCGCCGGGGCGGTCGCGCGCCCGCGGGGCATCGCCGACCTCGCGGCCCGGATCGTGGCGTCCGGCGCCGACGTCGTCGCGCTCGGGACCGACCGGTTCGACCCCGACCGGGGCCGGGGTCACCGGCTCGACCCGACGACCGCCGCGCTCGCCCTCGGCCGGGCACTGCCGACGCACGGCCTCCTCGTCGCCGCCGCGCCGACGCGCGAGCACCCGTACAACGTCGCCCGCCGGGTGCTCTCCCTCGACCACGTCCTGGAGGCGCGGGTCGGGCTGGTCGTCGGAGCCCACGACCACGGGCTGCCCCCGTCCGACCACCGGCACGACCCGGCCGAGTTCGTCGCCGTCGTCCGCGGCCTCTGGCGGACCTGGCCGCTCGACAGCATCACCGGCGACCGCGAGACCGGCCGGTTCGCGGACACCGACCGGATCCGGCCGCTCGACCACGACGGCGGCCCCGGCGGGTACCGGGTACGCGGGCCGCTCACGACGCCGTCGAGTCGGCAGGGCGAACCCGTCCTCGCGGTCTGGCACGACGTGGTCCTGCCGGACGGAGCAGCCGCACCGGACCTGGTCCTCGGCGGCGACGCCCGCCCACTGGCACCGCTTCCCGACGCGAGCGACGTGACGGAGGCGAGCCGCGCCTCCAGTCCGACGCCGTGGGGGACCGGCCGCCGGACGCTCCGCGACCTGCTCGGTCTGCCGGTCCCCGGCGTGGTGACGCCGTGACGGACGCGGGCCTGGTCCTCGGGGTGAACCTGCAGGGATTCGGCCAGCGGCCGGCCGCCTGGCGGACACAGGACGTCGCGGCGACGGACCTGCTGACGGCGGAGTTCTGGGCGGACCTCGGACGGACGGCCGAACGCGGGCTGCTCGACATGGTGTTCCTCGCCGACCACCCGTCCTTCAGCGACCCGAACGTCCGTGCGTACGGCCAGCTCGAACCGTTCGTCGCTCTCGGGGTGATCGCCGACGCGACGACGCACCTCGGGTTGGTCGGCACCGCGTCGACGACCTACAACGACCCGGTGGACCTGGCGGAACGGCTGCTGTCCCTCGACACGGTGTCCGGTGGGCGGCTCGCCTGGAACGCGGTCACGACGTACGACCCGTCGGTGTCGGCGAACTTCGGCGTCGCGACGAACCCGGACCGGCCGGAGCGCTACGCCCGCGCCGGCGAGGTGGTCGACCTCGTGCAGGCGCTCTGGCGCTCCGCCGCGACCGGGGTGCCGGTCGCGCAGCACGGCGAGTTCGTGCACCACGAGGGCACCATCACGGTGCCGCCGTCCGCGCAGGGCCATCCCGTGGTGTTCCAGGCGGGCGGATCGCCGCACGGCCGCGACCTGGCAGCCCGCGTCGCCGAGGGCGTCTTCGCCGTCGAGCTCACCCCGGAGCCGGCACGGGAGCACTACCGCGCGGTGAAGCGCGCGGCGGCGACGTACGGGCGGGACCCCGCCGACGTCGTGATCGTGCCCGGGCTGTCGCTCGTGCTCGGGAGCACCGAGGCCGAGGCCCGACGGCGGTTCGACGAGCTCGAGGCCCTCGCGCCGGACGGGTACGCGCTCCGGGCACTCGGGACGCACCTCGACGCCGACCTGACCGGGCTCGACCCGTCGGCACCGATCCCGGCGGCGATCCTCGACCGCGAGGTCGACCCCGTCACCTACGGCCCCTCGCTCGGCTACCACGAGACCGTCGTGCGGTGGGTGCGGGCGAACAACACCTCGTTGCGGCAGGTCCTGCGGGGCTTCGGCGGCTACGGCGCCCGGATCGTCGTCGGGACACCCGAGCAGGCTGCGGACACGATCGAGGAGTGGTACCGGACGGGGGCCGCGGACGGCTTCACCCTGATGATCGACGAGTTCCCGCGGGGGCTCGAGACGGTGGTCGACGAGCTCGTGCCGATCCTGCAGCGGCGCGGGGTGTTCCACCGCTCGTACGAGGACGTCACGCTCCGGGGGCGGTTCGCGGCGCGTCGGCGGGGCTGACCTCGCACCGTGCGAGGGCGCGCCCACCCCGGCGCCGTGACGTCGTGTGACGCCCGCACCCCACCCCCGCGTCACACGACGCAACCGCGGTTCACGCTCGGCAACACACGTCGCCAGGGGCTCCGTCCGGTCATAGCGTCGCCGTCATGACCGACTACCTCGACCGCGAGCAGGACAAGACCTTCACGAAGGTCTACAAGCAGCAGACCCCGGACATCCTCAAGGCGTTCGTCGACTTCGACGCGTCGGTGTTCCAGGCCGAGGGTCGCGCGATCCCGCTGAAGTACCGGGAGCTCATCGCCCTCGCGGTCGGCATCACCACGCAGTGCGTGTACTGCATCGACGCCCACAGCCAGCGCGCGGTGCAGGCCGGTGCGGACGAGGCCGAACTCGCCGAGGCCGCGTGGGTCGCCACCGCCATCCGCGCCGGAGGCGGCTTCGCCCACGGCCGCCTCGGCTTCAAGTTCGGCGCCGAAGCGACGGCCCCCGCCGGTGCCCCCACCGGCGCCACGACCGCCCCCACGCACGCCGAAGCGACGGCCGCCGCCGCCACGCACACCCACTGACCCCCACCCCGACGGAAGCGCACCCCATGCCCGACCGCACCACCCTCGTCACCGCCCTGCAGGGCGCCGGCTGGCACCCCGCCGCCTGGCGCACCGCCGGTCCCGACGCCCACCGCCTCGCGAGCCTCCGGCACTGGCGCGACGTCGTCGTCGAGCAGGACCGCCTCGGCATCGACGCCGTCACCCTCGAGGACTCCTTCACCGCCGGCCCGGCCGACGCCGCCGGCGACCTCGACACCCGGACCGTCGTCGGCCGGCTCGACGCCCTCCTCGTCGCGAACGCGGTCGCCCCGGCGACCCGCTCGCTCGGTCTGGTGCCGACCGTCTCGGTGACGCACACCGAGCCCTTCCACGTCGCCACGGGCCTCCAGACCCTCGACCACGTCTCGCTGGGGCGAGCCGGGTGGCGGATCCAGGTGAGTCCGACGACCCGCGAGGCCGCGCTGTTCGGCCGCCGCCCCGGCGGCGACGACGCGGGCGCCCTGTTCGCCGAAGCACGCGAGGTCGTCGAGGTCGTCGCACGACTCTGGGACAGCTGGGACGACGACGCGATCATCCGCGACGTCACGACGGGCCGCTTCATCGACCGCGACCGCATCCACGGCGCGGCGTTCGAGGGCGCCTCCTTCTCGGTGCACGGCGCGTCGATCGTGCCGCGGTCGCCGCAGGGGCGCCCGCCGGTCTTCGCGCTCGCGCACCGTGCGGACGCCGCCGCGTTCGCCGTCGACGCCGCGGACGTCGCGCTGGTCACGCCCGGGTTCGACGGCCTGGAGGCGCGGGACGCGTTGGCACTCGTCCGTGACGCCGAGCAGACGGCCGGCTCCGACGTCCGCCGTCCGGTGCTCGCGGACCTCGCGGTCCTCATCGGGTCGTCCGCGGCTGCCGCCGCGGACGAGCTCGCGGCGCTCGACGCCGCGGCCGGTGCGCCGTACGCGCTCGGCTCCGGCTCGGACACGACCGTCCTCGCCACCACGGTCGCCGACCTGGTCGACCGGATCGGCGCGCTCCGTGAGCTCGGTTTCGCGGGCGTCCGCCTCCGTCCGCTGCGGATCCCGATCGACTCGACCGCGATCGCCCGGCAGCTCGTCCCCGCCCTCGTCACCGCCGGCCTCCGTGCCGACGTGGCGTCCCGTCCCACCGCCGACCTGCGCACGCGGCTCGGCATCGCACCGGCGGTCAGCCGGTACGCCCGTCCGTCTTCCCTGGGGGTCTCAGCATGAACGCCAAGCGTCAGGTCCACCTCGCCGCTCACTTCCCGGGCGTCAACAACACCACGATCTGGAGCGATGACCGGGCCGAGAGCCAGATCGCGTTCTCGTCGTTCGAGCACTTCGCCCGCAACGCCGAGCGCGGGTTCTTCGACTACCTGTTCCTCGCCGAGGGGCTGCGGCTCCGCGAGCAGAAGGGCCGCATCCACGACCTCGACGTCGTCGGGCGTCCGAACACGCTCGCGATCCTCGCCGCTCTCGCCGGCGTCACCGAGCACATCGGCCTGGTCGGCACGCTGCAGACCACGTTCAACGAGCCGGTGGAGCTGGCGAAGCAGCTCGCCACCCTCGACCACCTCACCGACGGCCGGGCCGGGTGGAACGTGGTGACGAGCTCGGACGCGTTCCACGGCGCGAACTTCCGCCGCGGCGCGTTCCTCGACCACGCCGACCGCTACACGCGCGCCGCCGAGTTCGTCGAGCTGTCGCGTGCGCTGTGGGACTCGTGGGAGCCGGACGCGGTCGTGGCCGACCGTGGCGCGGGCGTCTTCGCCGACCGGTCCCGGATCCACGACGTCGACCACCACGGTCCGCAGTTCGACGTCACCGGCACGTTCCCGGTGCCGCGGAGCCCGCAGGGGCACCCCGTCGTGGTGCAGGCCGGCGACTCCGACGAGGGCCGTGACCTCGCTGCCCGGCACGCCGAGGTGGTCTTCTCGCTGCACACCGAGTTCGTCGACGCGCAGGCGTACTACGCGGACATCACCGACCGTCTCGAGCGGGTGGGGCGCTCGAAGGACGAGCTCCACGTGCTGCCCGGCGCGACGTTCGTGATCGGGTCGACGCCGGCGGACGCCGAGGAACGGTCGCGAGCGATCCGGCGTGCCCAGGTCAGCCCGGCGACGGCGATCGCCTTCCTCGAGCAGGTCTGGAACCGCGACCTGTCGTCGTACGACGTCGACGGCCCGCTGCCCGACGTGGAGCCCGACCTCGACGGCGCCGCGATCACCCGTGGCCGAGCCCGCCACGTGCGGGACGTCCCCGCGCTCGTCCGCGGCTGGCGCGACCGCGCCGAAGCGGAGCGCCTGTCGATCCGCGACCTCGTCATCGAGGTGTCGACCAGGGGCGGGTTCGTCGGCACGCCGTCGCACATCGCCGCCGAGATCGACCGGTACGTGCAGGAGCGCGCGACGGACGGCTTCGTGGTGGTCCCGCACACGAACCCGTACGGACTCGACGAGTTCGTCGACACGGTCGTCCCGCTGCTGCAGGAGCGCGGCGTGTACCGGGAGTCCTACGACGAGGGCGCAACGCTCCGCGAGACCCTCGGTCTGCCGGGGACGATCCGCTCGGCCCGCGGAGCGGGGGTGCTCGCGTGACGGTCCGCAGCCTCGCGATCCTCGTGCCGGGCAACTTCGAGGACGACGCCCCCGTGGACGGTCTCGACGCCACGCTCGGCCTCTTCGAGACAGCCGAGCGCCTCGGCGTCGACGGCGCCTGGGTCCGGCACCGGCACCTCGAGCACGGCATCGGCTCGGCCGCGGTGTTCCTCGCCGCCGCGTCGCAGCGGACCACCCGCATCGAGCTCGGTGTCGCCGTCGTCCCGATCGGGTGGGAGAGCCCGTTCCGGCTGGCGGAGGACTTCTCGCTCGCCGACGTCCTGTCGCACGGACGCGTCCAGGTCGGGCTGTCGACCAGCTCGCCGCACGAGGACGTCCTCGGCGACCTGGTGTTCGACGGCGACTGGCGCTCCTTCGACCGCGGGTACGGCCGGGTGACCCGCTTCGTCGACAACCTGCGCGGGACGTACCTCGGCGACGAGGACACCGTCATCCAGAGCCCCGGCGCCGTCCAGCGTCCCCGGCTGCAGCCGTACGCCCCCGGGCTCGTCGACCGGGTCTGGTACGGCGGCGGGTCGCTCCGCTCGGCGGCCTTCGCGGGCAGCGCCGGGCTGAACCTGCTCATCGGCAACCTCACGTCCGGCGAGGGCACCGACGACTACGGCACCGCGCAGCGGAACCAGCTCGCCGCGTACCGTGCGGCGCTGCCCGTCGGCCGCGCGCCCCGGGTCGCCTGGGGGCGCTGCGTGGTGCCGACGGACTCCGCCGACCGGGTCTCGCGCGAGCGCTACCGGGCCTGGTACGAGTCGCGGCTCGCCCGGCAGGCCGGGCCGCAGGGCCCGCGGCGCACGCTGTTCTCCGCCGACCTGGTCGGGCCGGCCGAGCAGATCGTCGAGCAACTCGTGCACGACGCCACACTCGCCGAGGTCGACGAGTTCCGGGTCGAGCTGCCCTACGAGTTCGCCGGTGACGAGTACGAGCAGATCGTCGCGGACGTGGTCGCGAAGGTGGCGCCCGAGCTCGGCTGGAGCGCGCACCGGCAGCCGGAGGTGATCGCCGCGTGACCCGCTACGTGCTCGCCCGGATCGGGCAGGCCGTGCTCGTGCTCTGGGCGGCCTGGACGATCTCGTTCTTCGTCCTCTACGTGCTGCCGAGCGACCCGGCGCGGATCATGCTCGGTCCCGACGCCACCGACGTCACGGCGGCGCAGCTCGACGCGCTCCGGCACCGGTACGGACTCGACCAGCCCGTGCTCGTGCAGTACGTGCAGCACCTCGGGTCGCTGCTGACCGGCGACCTCGGTCGGTCCATCGGCGTCGGCCGCCCGGTCACCGAGGTGATCGGCGAAGCGGTCGGCCCCACGGTGCAGATCGCCGTCGCCGGACTGCTGCTCGCGGTCGTGTTCGGCGGAGGCCTGGCGGTGCTGGCGACCTGGACGCGGAACCGTGCGTTCGGCCAGTTCCTCCTCTCGCTGCCCCCGATCGGCGTCGCCGTCCCCGGGTTCTGGTTCGCGCTCCTGCTCGTGCAGTGGTTCTCGTTCGGACTCCACGTCTTCCCGGCGTTCGGCGGCGAGGGGCCGGCGTCCGTCGTCCTGCCCGCGATCACCCTCGCGCTGCCGACCGGGGCGACGATCGCCCAGCTGCTGTCGAAGTCGCTCGTGCAGACGCTCCGCGAGCCGTACGTCGACACCGCCTACGCCAAGGGTGCGGGTCGCTGGCGCGTGCAGCTCCGGCACGCGCTGCGGAACGCCGCACTGCCGGCGCTGACCGTCACCGGGCTCATCGTCGGGCAGCTGTTCTCCGGCACCGTCGTGACCGAGACCGTGTTCTCACGCCCGGGGCTCGGCCGTGTCACCGCGACCGCCGTGCAGGGCCAGGACATCCCCGTCGTCCAGGGCATCGTGCTCGTCGCGGCGGCGGTCTTCGTCGTCGCGAACCTCGTCGTCGACCTGGTGTACCCGCTGCTCGACCCGCGCGTCGTCCTGGCCGGCAGCCGTCGGCGGCTCCGCGAGCAGGACGGCGCGGGCGCCGGGACGACGCCGGGCGCGACCGCCGGGTCCACCACGACGCCGGGCGCGACCCCCGGGTCCACCACGACCGCACCCCAGGGAGCCCCCGCATGACCGACACCACCCAGCTCGCCCTCGGCCGCCCCGGCGTGCTCGTCGCCGACGGTGTCCCCGGCTCGCCCGGCGTCCGCAGTGGGGCGACCGCGGCGCTCCGCACCCTCGCCGCCCGCCCGACCCTGACCGTGGCTGCCGTCTGGCTCGCCCTGGTCGTCCTCGCCGCGGTGCTGCCGGGCGTCCTCACGCACCACGACCCGCTGGCCGCCGACCCCGCCGCGAAGCTCACCGCGCCGGACGCCGCGCACTGGTTCGGGACCGACCAGCTCGGCCGCGACCTGTACTCCCGGGTCGTGCACGGCACCGCACTCACGCTGCAGGCCGCGGTCCTCGCGATCGTCATCGGCCTGGTGGGCGGGTCGGTCGTCGGACTCGTCGCCGGGTTCGTCGGCGGGGTCGTGGACACCGTCCTCATGCGCCTGGCCGACGTCCTGCTCGCGATCCCGAGTCTGCTGCTCTCGCTGACGATCGTCACCGTGCTCGGCTTCGGCACCGTCAACGTCGCCGTGGCGGTCGGCGTCGCGAGCATCGCCACCATCGCCCGGATCATGCGGTCCGAGGTCGTCCGGGTCCGCACCGCGGCGTTCGTCGAGGCGGCGTCGGCGAACGGGAACCGCTGGTGGCGCGTGCTGGCCGTGCACGTCCTGCCGAACGCGGCCGGCCCCGTCGTCGTCCTCGCCGCGCTCGAGTTCGGCACGGCGATCCTCGCCGTCTCGAGCCTGAGCTTCCTCGGCTACGGTGCCCAGCCGCCGGCTCCGGAGTGGGGGTCGCTCGTCTCGACCGGCCGCGACTTCATCGCCACCTCGTGGTGGCTGACCACCATCCCGGGTCTCGTCATCGCGGTCACGGTCCTCGCCGGCAACCGCATCGCACGGGCCCTCGACACCGAACGGCGGGCCGTCCGATGAGCCTCCTCAGCATCCGCGACCTGACGGTCGCCTACGGTCGCGGCCGAGCCACACGCACCGCGCTGCACGGGATCTCGCTCGACGTCGGTCGCGGGGAACGCGTCGCGATCGTCGGCGAGTCCGGTTCGGGCAAGTCGACGACGGCGCACGCAGTCCTCCGGCTCCTGCCCGCAGCGGCAGCCCTGACTGGAGGCACGGTGCGGCTCTCCGGGGCGGCCGCCGGTACCGCGGACCTCGACCTGGTCACCGCGTCCGACGCCGCCGTGCGCTCGGTGCGCGGGCTGCGGATCGGGTTCGTCCCGCAGGACCCCACCGTCTCGCTCAACCCGGTGACCCGGATCGGCACCCAGGTCGCCGAGGTGCTCCGGATCCACGGGCTCGCCACGCGCGCCGAGGCCGCGGACCGGGCCGTCGAGGAGCTCCGTCGCGCCGGCATCGACCGCCCGGAGCTCCGTGCGCGGCAGTACCCGCACGAGCTGTCCGGCGGCATGCGACAGCGCGTCCTCATCGCGATCGCGCTCATCGGCGACCCGGAGCTGCTCGTCGCCGACGAGCCGACGAGCGCCCTCGACGTCACCGTGCAGCGGACGATCCTCGACCACCTCGACCGACTCGTCGCCGAGCGCGGCACGAGCGTCCTCTTCATCACGCACGACCTCGGGGTCGCCGCCGACCGGGCCGACCGCATCGTCGTGATGTCCGAGGGGCGGATCGTCGAGCAGGGCACACCCGCCGAGGTGCTCGACGCACCCCGCGAGGCGTACACGCGTGCACTGATCTGAGCGGCGCCCAGTCTCGACGACGTGCGCGGATCCGTGGGAGCCGCACCGCGCCTCCCGGCCGTCACCGGCACGCCCCTCGTGATCGCGACCGGACTGCGGAAGTCGTTCGACCGCGTGACCGCCGTCGACGGGGTGGACGTGACCGTCCCGCGGGGCCGGACGCTCGCGCTCGTGGGGGAGTCCGGCTCCGGGAAGTCGACGACCGCGCGCCTCGTCCTCGGACTCGAGCGACCCGACGCGGGGACCGTGCGGTTCGACGGCAGCGACGTGACGGGCGCCCGTGGCGGCACGCTCCGGGCGTACCGGCGACGCGCGCAGATCGTGCAGCAGAACCCCTACGCGGCCCTGCACCCGCGCCTGTCGGTCGGGTCGATCATCGCGGACCCGCTCGCCGCGTTCGGCGTCGGGACCCGGCGCTCCCGGCAGGCGCGCGCCGCGGAGTTGCTCGACCTCGTGGCGCTGCCCGCGTCGGCGGCGGCACGTCGACCGTCGGAGCTGTCGGGCGGCCAGCGGCAGCGCGTCGCCATCGCACGTGCGCTCGCGCTCGACCCGTCGTTCGTCGTCCTCGACGAGCCCGTCTCCGCGCTCGACGTGTCCGTCCAGGCGCAGATCCTCGACCTGCTCGCGTCGCTGCAGGAGACGCTCGGCGTCTCGTACCTGTTCATCTCGCACGACCTCGCCGTCGTCCGGCGCATCGCCCACGAGGTGTCCGTCCTCCGGGGCGGGCGCGTCGTGGAGCACGGCGGTGTCGCCGACGTCCTCCACCACCCGCAGCACGAGTACACCCGTGCCCTGCTCGACGCGATCCCCGGACGATCCCGGCGCGTCGCACCCGACCCCGCAGGCGTCGTCGTCGACGGCGCAGCCGCACCCGAAGGAGTCTCATGACCATCCACCGCACCCCGATCCGTCTGGTGGCCGCGATCGCGGCCGGCACCGCGGCGGCCCTGGTGATGGCCGGCTGCTCGTCGGGCAGCACCGCGTCGTCGTCCTCGTCGTCGAAGCCCGTCGACGGCGGTTCGCTCACCTACGCCGTCGCGAACGACCCCATCACGCTGAACCCCTCGGGTGTCGGCGCCGGCAACGACACGCTCGCGATCACCCGCCAGCTCGTCGACTCGCTGCTCTGGCAGGACCCGTCGGACGGGTCGCTCAAGCCGTGGCTGGCGACGAAGTACTCGGCCAACGCGGACGCCACCGCCTTCACGTTCGACCTGCGCTCCGGCGTGACGTTCTCGGACGGCACGGCGCTCGACGCCACGGCCGTGAAGGACACCTTCGACGACATCGCCGCCGCCGGAGCCACCAGCACCGCCGCGGCGTACTTCTCCGGGTACCAGGAGACGAAGGTCATCGACGACGACACCGTCGAGGTCGACTTCACGACGCCGAACGCCGCGTTCCCGAACGCCACCGCGTCGGTCGCGCTCGGCATCGTCGCGCCGAAGACCACCGAGACGCCGTTCGACGACCGGGCCGACGGCAAGGCCGTCATCGGGACCGGGCCGTTCACGCTGTCGTCCTACACGAAGAACACCTCCACCGTCCTCACGAAGCGGAAGGGCTACGACTGGGGTCCCGCCGCGCGGTCGAACACCGGTGCGGCGCACCTGTCCAAGGTGACGTTCCAGGTCGTCCCCGAAGCCAGCGTCCGCACCGGCAGCCTGCAGTCCGGTCAGCTCGACGCCATCAGCAGCGTGCAGCCGAGCGACGTCGACACGCTGCAGTCGCAGTACGAGCTCGTCACCCGCGCCAACCCCGGGCAGGTGTTCGGCCTCACGTTCAACCAGAAGCGCCCGCTGGTGTCCGACCTCGTCGTCCGCAAGGCGATCGCGCAGGCCGTCGATCCGAAGACCGTGCGGGACACGTCCCTGAACGACCTGTTCAAGGTCGCGAACTCGGTGCTCGGCTCGACGACCCCCGGCCACGTGGACACGTCGTCGTCGATCGAACACGACCCCGCGGCCGCAGCCGCGGCGCTGCAGGACGCCGGGTGGGAGAAGGGCTCGGACGGCATCCGCGCGAAGGACGGCAAGAAGCTGCAGCTCACGCTCATCTGGATCACGAACTTCGGGCCGAACCAGACCTCGCTCGAACTCATCCAGCAGGAGCTGAAGAAGGTCGGCATCGGCCTGACCCTCGAGAGCGGCACCGTGCCGCAGTACCTCGCCAACACCACCAGCGGCGACTGGGACCTGGCGTGGGACAACAGCTCGCGAGCCGACGGGGACGTGCTCCGCTCGAAGTTCTCGAGCGCCGGAGCACAGTCGATCGGTGCGTCCGACACCACGCTCGACGCGCTCTTCACCCAGGAGCTGTCGCAGTCCGACCCCGCCGAGCGCGCGAAGACCTTCGCGTCGATCCAGCAGCGGATCGCCTCACAGGTCGACTTCGTGCCGGTGCACGAGCTCACGAGCATCATCGCCACGGCGAAGGACGTGCACGGCATCGCGTTCGGCGCGGACACCCGGCTCGACCAGCTCACCGGCACGTGGAAGGACGCATCGTGAGCGGCCCCCTCGAGCCGCGGGCGGTCCCGCTGTCGATCCTCGATCTCGCGCCGGTGTCGGCGGGCTCCACCGCCGCGGCCGCTCTGCGCAACACCGTCGACCTCGCCAGGCGCGCCGAGCAGGCCGGGTACGCCCGGTACTGGCTCGCCGAGCACCACCTCAACTCCGGGGTGGCCGGCAGCGCGCCGACCATCGTGATCGGGGCGGTGGCCGGCGCGACCTCGACGATCCGGGTCGGGAGCGCCGCGACGCTCGTCGGCAACGTCCGGGGGCTGCAGATCGCCGAGACCTTCGGCACCCTCGCCGCGCTCTACGGGCCGCGGATCGACCTCGGGCTCGGGCGCTCGGGTGCGCCGGCCCCCGGCACCCCGAAGTCCCCGTCGCTCGCGCCGCGCGAGGACGAGGTCGTCGACGGTCTCCTCATCCCGGCGCCGTTCGACTTCCGGATCGCGCCCGGCAGTCGGTTCGCACTGCAGGGGGAGCTGCTCGGCCGGGTGCCCGGCGACGTGGACCGGTTCGAGGGAGAGCTCGACCTCATCCGTGAGCTGTTCGCCGGCACGTGGTCGCGGGACGGCACGGTCGTCGAGGCCCCGCCCGCCGCCGGAGCACCCGTCGAGCTGTGGATCCACGGCTCGACCGGCGGCGCGAGTGCCCGTGCGGCGGGTGCGCTCGGACTGCCGTACGGCGCGAACTACCACACGTCCCCGGGCACGGTGCTGGCGTCGGTGCAGGCGTACCGAGATGCCTTCCGCCCGGGAGTCCTCGACGCCCCGCACGTCATCGTCTCGGCGGACGTGGTCGTCGGCCGCACCGCCGCGGAGGCCGCGGAGCTCGCCCTCGGCTACGGCCAGTGGGTGCACTCGATCCGCTCCGGGGTCGGGGCGATCGAGTACCCGACGCCGGCATGGGCGCGGGAGCACCCGCTCGCCGCCGCCGACGAGGCCTCGGTCGCGGATCGTCTCGCGACCCGGTTCGTCGGCGACGCGGGGTCGGTGGCGGACCAACTCGAGACGCTGCAGCGCGTGACCGGAGCGGACGAGCTGCTCGTCACGACGATCACGCACGACCACGAGGCGCGGGTGCGTTCGTACGAGTTGCTCGCGGAGGAGTGGGCGGCGCGCGCGTCGTCGCCCGCCGCGGCGTCGCCCGGTGCGGCGGAGGCTGCGGTGGGCTGACGCGGCTGTCCTTGCGTGTGCGTGTTCCGACGTCCCACGAGTCGATCGACTCGTGGGACGTCGTTCGTTGCGCACGCATCCGGTGCGTGTGCATGGTGCGACGTTGCGCGTGTCGATCGACTGGTGGGGTGTCGTTCGTTGCGTGTGCATGGTGCGACACGGCCGGCGTCGTACGACGTACGTGTTGTCGTTGCCCCGCGTCCGCGACGGTGCGCGCGTGCATGGTGCGACTCCGTCGACGTCGTACGACGTGCGCGTTGTCGCTGCCCCGCGTCCGCGATGGTGCGCGTGTGCACGGTGCGACTCCGTTGACGTCGTACGACGTACGCGTTGTCGTTGCCCCGCGTTCGCGATGGTGCGCGTGTGCACGGTGCGACTCCGTCGACGTCGTACGACTGCGACGGTGTCGTTCGGCGTCGGGACGCCCGCGCCCCCACGCCCGCACCCGCACGCACGACACCCCGCACGCACGACGCCCTCCCACGCACGACACCCCCGCGGCCAGGACGGCCACGGGGGTGTCGGACAGGGCGTGCGGGGTCAGCTGGCGTCGAGCGGCAGGCCCTCCGGGTTGAGCTCGGACTGCTTCACGGCCTCGTTCGACAGGTTGTAGGCCGTGAGCCACTTGGCGTAGGTGCCGTCGTCGATGAGCTCGTTGATCGCGCCCTGCACCGGCGCGGCCAGCCCGTTGCCCTTCTTGGTCGTCGCCGCGATGAGCCCCTGCAGCGAGCCGCCGGCGCCGGAGTACGTCCCCGCGGTCGTCGTCGCCTTCGCCGTCCCCGCGTTCTGCTTGTTCTGGTACGCGATGGTCGGATTCGGGCCGAGGTAGCCGTCGACCTTGCCGGACTGCACGGCGAGCAGCTTCGCGTTGGCGTCCGGGTAGTACTTCACCGTGATGGTCTTGCCCTCCTTCGCGAGGTCGGCCTTCCACCCGAGCAGGATCTTCTCCTGGTTCGTGCCGGAGTCCGTCGCGATCGTCTTGCCGGCGAGCACGGACGGGTCGCCGTCGAACGTGAGCGAGCTGCCCTTCTTGACCTGCAGGGCGAGGTTGTCCTGCCGGTACGAGGCGAAGTCGTACTTCTCCTTGCGCTGCTCGGTGACGGTGATGTTCGACAGCCCGACGTCGGTCGAACCGCCGTCGATGCCCACGAAGAGGTTGTCCCACGTCGCGTTCTTCACCTGCGGTTCGAGCCCGAGCTTCGCGGCGACGAGTCGGCCCAGGTCGGGTTCCGAGCCCGTGAGCGTCTTCTGGTCGTCGCCGGTGAACGCGAGCGGCGGGTACCCGGACGGCAGGGCACCGATGCCGATGACGAGCGTGCCGGACTTCTTGATCGAGGCCGGGAGCTCGTCGTGCAGCTTCGAGTCCTCGGCGACGCGGACCTTCGTCTCGGTCGCCGCGCCGTTCGACGCAACTCCGATCGTGACGGTGCCGTCGGACGAGCCCGAGCCCGAGCCCGAGCCCGAGCCGGAGCCGGAGCCGGTACCGGCGTTCGCGTTCGCGGCGCAGCCGGCCAGGGCGACGACGACTCCGGCGGCGAGGACGAGGGCGCCGGCGCGGTGCCGCCAGCGGGAGGGGGTGATCGGGGACATGGTTCTCCTGAGGGTGGGGGGATGGTCAGCGGACGCGGGACAGGAAGTCCCGCGTGCGCGGGTGCTGCGGGTCGTCGATGAGCTGCTCGGGCGGCCCCTGCTCGACGACGCGGCCGTGGTCGAGGAACACCACGTGGTCGGCGACCTCGCGGGCGAACGCGACCTCGTGCGTGACGATGACGAGCGTGGTGCCGGACTCGGCGAGTGCCCGGATGACGCCGAGCACCTCGCCGACGAGTTCCGGGTCGAGCGCCGAGGTGGGCTCGTCGAGCAGCACCACCGACGGTTCGAGCGCGAGCGCACGGGCGATGGCCACGCGCTGCTGCTGTCCGCCGGAGAGCTGCCGCGGTCGGGTGTCGGCGCGGTCCCCGAGGCCGACGCGGTCGAGCAGCTCCCGGGCGCGTGCACGAGCGGTGGCACGGTCGACGCCGGCGGCGATCGGCCCCTCGGCGACGTTCTCGAGCGCGGTGAGGTGCGGGAACAGGTTGAAGTGCTGGAACACGAACCCGATCCGGGAGCGCTGCCGCAGGATGAGCCGTTCGGGCAGTTCCCTGTACCGGTGGAGCCCGTCACGCCCGGTGCGGACGCGGACGCCGATGGTCTCGCCGCCGACGGTCACGACGCCGCGGTCGAGCGGCTCGAGGTGGTTGATCGCCCGGAGCAGCGTGGACTTGCCCGACCCGGACGGGCCGAGGACCGCGGTGACGCTGCCGGCGGGGAGTGCGAGGTCGATCCCGTCGACCACGACGTTCTCGCCGAAGGCCTTGACGGCACCGTGGATGCCGATCGCCGCGCCCATCAGACGGCCCGGTCGTTCGTGGTCGAGGTGCCGGACGCGACCGCCCGCGCTGCCGCTGCGGCCTGCGCGCGGCGATCCGCGCCTCCAGGCCCGCCGTCGGAACCGGGCGGACCGCCGCGCCGCACCGCCGTGCGCACCCGCTGCCAGGGTGTCGGCGGCAACGCCCGGACGGAACCGCGGGCCGTCCACCGCTCGACGTAGTACTGCACGATCGACACCGCGCTGGTGAGCACGAGGTACCAGATCGTGGCGACGACGAGCAGCGGGATGATGTCCGTCGGGTAGGTGCTCGACAGGTTCTGCACGACGCCGAACAGGTCGAGCAGCGAGACGTAGAAGAGCAGCGACGAGGCCTTGAGCAGGCCGACGACCTGGTTGACGAACGCCGGCACGATGGACCGCAGCGCCTGCGGCAGGATCACGCGGACGAACTGTCGCCGACGGGGGAGGCCGAGTGCCTGCGCGGCCTCGTGCTGCCCGTGGTCGACAGCGAGCACACCGGCGCGGACGATCTCCGACGCGTAGGCGATCTCGCTGAGGCTCAGCCCGATCACGCCGATCGCCAGGTCGCCGAGGACGTTGGCGGTCGGCACCTCGAACTGCGGCCCGAAGGGGATCCCGATGCCGATGGTCGGGTACAGCGACCCGAGGTTGTACAGGAAGACGAGCACGAGGATGAGCGGCACCGACCGGAACAGCCACACGTACCCCCACGCGAGTCCGGACAGCACCGGGTTCCGTGAGAGCCGTGCGATCGCGACGACCACACCGCCGGCGAAGCTGATCACCGCGCTCAGCGCCGTCGCCGTCAGCGTCAGCTGCAGTCCGGTGAGGACGGCCGGGCTGAACAGCCACTTGCCGACGGCGGGCCAGCCCCACTGCTCGTTCGTGAAGAGCGTCTCGACGAAGTTCAGCAGCACGACGAGCACGAGGGCCGCGGCGATCCACCGCAGCGGGTGGCGCAGCGGCACGACGGGGCGGTCGAGTGCGGCGCGTCCGGCCGCGTCGATGGTCGCGTCCTCCGGCCTGGAGGCGCGGTGCGCGTCGTCCGCTCGGCTTCCGGTTCCGACGCCGGTCGCGCTGCGTCCGGGTGCCTCGGTGATCTCGGTCATGCGGCGACGGTAGAAGGGGTCGGCTGCCCCGACAACGCCGTCCGCAACACTCCGGCACGCGGCGGAACACGACGTCACGGGGGCGTCGTCGATGACGTTCCGTGACGCGGGCGGGCGCTGTCCTGACGATGCCCGCTCGGGTCGCTGTCCTGACGGTGCCCGCTCGGTCACTGTCCCGACGTTGCGGGGCGCGCTACTGTGACGCGCATGACCGCACACCGTGTGACCGCTCCGGAGCCGCCGGCCGACGGCGTCACGCCGAAGGGGCCGGCGTCGTACTTCCCGAGCATCGAGAAGACGTACGGGCGTCCGGTGCAGGAGTGGCTCGACCTCGTGGCCGACCGGCTCGACGACCACCAGCACATGGAGGTCGTCGTGTGGCTGAAGTCGGAGCACGGCCTGGGTCACGGTCACGCGAACGCCCTCGTCGCGTACGTCCGGCACGCGCTGGCCTGATCGGCACGCCTTCCGCCTGTTCGTGGTCGTCATCAGGTTGACACGGTTGTCGTCCCCGCGAGACAATCGGTTGACACGGTTGACAGGAGGCCGAACATGGCGACGACCGAACGGGTCCGCACCGATCGTGCGGCGGGGACGCGCGGGAGCGACCGCACGACCCTGAGCCCCACCGAGGAAGCCCTGATCGACGCCCTCCGTGGCCGGATCCTCGGCGGCCGCGCCGACGGTGCCCTCGACACCGGTGCCGACGTCGAGCTGCTCGCCGACCGCATGGTCGCCGCGCTGCCCACCGTGAAGCACGAGGCGGACGCCCTCATCGGCCCGTTCTACGACACACCGACCCTGGCGGCCTGGCGCGGGGTGACCCGGCAGGCGCTCAGCAAGGCCACCGCCAAGCGCGACCTGATCGGCCTGAAGATCGGTGACGGCAGCCTGGTGTTCCCGTCCTTCCAGTTCGGCGTCTCCGGGGCGCCGCTGCCGAACCTCCGCCAGGTGCTCGCGCTCATCGACCCCGACCGCATCGACCCGTGGGGCAGCGCGCTCTGGCTCAACACCGAGGCCGAGGAGTTCGGCGGGACGACCGCCGCGCAGGCGCTCCGCGACGGCCGCGACGAGCAGGTGCTCGCCGCCGCACGCCGCGCCGCGCACGCCTGGGCAGCGGACGCGTGAGCCCGAGCCGGAACGAGGTCGCCCAGCGCCCGCCGCGGGACGACCTCGACCTCTCCGACTTCCCCGCCGAGGAATCGCGCGGCACCACCTTCTACCGGGCGAAGCGACACGACCGCGGCACGTGGTGGTTCGCGAGCACCGAGCCGGACGCCGACGGGGTCGACGGCGGCCGGTTCGACCTCGCCGTCCCGCGGGGCACCTGCTACTGGGCCGACGCGGTCGAGGTCGCCGTGCGGGAGCGTCTGGCGCACCACGTCCTCACGACCAACACGGTGTTCACCGCCCGTGCACGCGAGATGGTGGTCGTCGCGGCCCGGGCCTCGCGCGGTCGCCGGTTCGCCGACGTCACGCACCCGGCCGCGGTGCGGTTCGGGGTGGGCGCGGAGCTCCAGACGATGGGGGACTACCGCGTGCCGCAGGCCTGGGCGCGGGCGTTCGACGCCGCCGGGTTCGCCGGTGTCCGCTACAGCACGCGGTTCACGAGCGCCACCGCGGCCAACGCCTGGGCGGTGTTCGGCGCGGCCGGCGTCCCCAAGCGGCCGCGACCGGAGCGGGTGCACCGCGACGGCGTGACCGCGTGCCGTGAGTCCGGCATCCGGGTCCTCGACGACGGTTCCGACGCCGGACCCGAGCGGTTCACGTTCGCCACGCCACCTGCCGAGTGAGCCGAGGCGGGCCTGGTGCGCCCGGCGGAGACGCGGCGGTGCGGCGGTGTGTCGGTGGTCCTGCCTAGCGTGACAGCGTGGCCGAACCCGTCGACGCGTGGTGGCGCCGCCGACAGTGGTCGCGCGGCGTGGCGGTGCCGTACGCCGTGGGGGAGTTCCGCGGCGACTGGGCCTCGTACCCGGTGCTCATCCGCCAGTACCACCCCGACTGGAACCACGGCGTCGTCCTCACCCAGATCCCACCCGCGGCCGAGGTCCTGCTGACCTGGGAGTGCGACGTCGGCCACGTCTTCGTCGCCACCCCGGCCGAGCAGCGGTCCCGCCCCGGTCGCGAGCGTCGCCGCTCGGTCTGGTGCCCGGAGTGTGCGGTGCAGGCGCAGCCCCAACGTTGGCCGGTCCTGCCCGAGGACTGGCCCGAAAGTGTCCCCGTGCCGCAGCGGGTCGTCCGGGTCGCCGGTCGGCAGACGCTGCCCGCGGCCCCGTCGCGCGGCTTCGGAGCGCGGACCCCCACGGCGGGTGCGCCGCCGATGGGCATGCCCGCGGCGAGTACGCCTGCGGCGGGTGCGTCCGCAGCGGGTGCGCCGGCGGCGGGCGCGGTGCCGTCGGGTGCGTTCGCCTCGACTCGTGCGCGATCCCGGCGCCCCGACATCGGTGCACCGCGGCGTCCGAAGCAGTCCGTGCCGCGGACGATCTGCCCGAAGACCCCGCGGCTGCCCTCGGGGGACTCGTTCACGAGCGTGTGCGCCCCCGCGACGGCGTCCGCGGTCGAGGCCGAGCTCCGTGCCGCCCTGTCCGAACGGTTCGAGTTCACGTTCGACCACTCCGCGATCCGGCTCGACCGGCCGTTCTTCGACCACGTCGAGGCCTGGCCGGACGTCATCCTGCCGGAGCTCCGCGTCGCCATCGAGTACGACTCGACGGGCAGGCACGGGCTCGAGCACGTCGGGCCCCGGCAGGAGACCGACCGCCGGAAGGACCGTGCCGTGCGCGGCGTCGGGTGGGAGGTCGTGCGCATCCGAACCGGACGGCTCCCGGCGCTCGGGCCCTACGACCTCGAGGTCTCCGGCATCTCCGGCCGGACCATCGCCCGGCTGACCGACACCCTGCGCGAGATCCGCGGCGCCCTCTTCGTCGACGCCTACGCCCGCTGACCGATCCCTCGCACAACCGAAGTGCGTCCGAACCGCGCACCGCCGTGGTTCGGGCGCACTTGCGTTGTGCGGGCCGCACGGCAGCGCGGCAGCACCGCGCACGCCGACGTCGCGCGACACGACCGGGCGACCACGCGCGCGCTCGCGCGCCCGCGCGCGCCTCACCCCCGGAGCGCCAGCGCCTCGCTCGTCCACCGGGCGTGCAGCGCCCACGGGTCGCTCACCCCGGCGGCCACGACGGCGACGTGCTCGAGCAACTCCGGCGTCACCCGGAACCACTCCGTCCCCGGGTACCGCGTCGCCGCGAACCGGGCGTGCCGCCGCCGCTCGAGTGTCCGGTCGCCGCGCTCGAGCCCGAGGAGCTCCTGGTGCGGGATCGCCGCGAGCCGCTGCCGCGGGTTCGTCGTGGTGCCGATCTTGATCCGGTCGCCGAAGTCGTCGCGCATCCGCAGGTAGTAGACGACGTCGACGCGGGGCGGAGCGAGGTCGCCGTCCGGCACGTCCCCGTACCGCCACTCGCAGGTCGCGCACACGGCGGCCGACGGGTAGCGCACACCGATCCGCGAGCCGCAGACCGGGCACGGTCCGGGCAGCGCATCCTCGACGCCGACGTGCTCGGCGCCGAACTCGGTCACCAGCGTGACGTGCCCGGCGCAGAGCGGCACGGGGGACCCGGGGAGGTGCGCCGCGTCGCATCCGGGCACGCAGCACGAGAGGGCGACCATGCCCGGAACGCTAGCCGGACCCACCGACGCGAGCCGCGCCTCCAGGAACGGGAGGACGCCGAGCGGCTCAGTCCGTGAAGATGACGCCGATCGGTTCGCGCTTCTCCTCTTGGAACTCGTCCTCGCCGCGGCCGAGCGCCCAGTAGGCCGACAGCGACATCTCGGACTTCTCGAGCCCCCAGTCGTCCTGCAGCAGCCGACGGATCGCCTTCATCGCGGTCCGCTCGCCGTGTGCGAAGACCTGGACGGGCCGGGAGGCGCGGGGGAGTCCCCGAGCGGCCTCCAGCAGGAGCGTGCCCGGCTGTGCGCCGGTGGCGTCGCGGTGCAGCCACCGCAGGTCGACCCCGGTCGGGTGCGCGATGCGCTGCTCGTCGGCGGGACCGGCCACCTCGACCAGGGCGACGCCCGTGGCGGAATCGGGCAGGGCCTCCAGGGCGGCGGAGATCGCGGGCAGCGCGCTGTCGTCACCGAGCAGCACGTGCGTGACGGCCGGGTCGGCGGAGGGCGCGTACCCGCCACCCGGACCGGACAGTGCGAGCAGGTCGCCGGGCTGCGCGGCGGCTGCCCAGGGGCCGGCGAGGCCCTCGTCGCCGTGCACGACGAAGTCGACCGCGATGGTCTTCGCGGCGTGGTCGACGGCACGGACCGTGTAGGTGCGGCGCGCCGGCCGGTCGTGCTTCGGCAGCGTCTCGCGGAGTGCCTCGAGGTCGTACGGCGGCGTCAGGCCGAGCGCCGGCTTGGCGAGCAGGAGCTTGACGTACTTGTCCGTGGCGAGGAGCCGCTCGGGGTCGGCTGCGGCGACGAAGTCGTCGAAGGCGGGGCCACCGAGGTGCACCCGCACCATGTGGGGTGTCAGGCGCTCCGTCCGGTCGACGACGAAGACGTGCTGGGGGCGTTTGGGTTTCGAGCTCATCGCAGGTGAGCTTCCTCTCTCGACTTCCGGACCCGCTGTGCTTGACGTCCGGTCTACTGAGGTTAGCCTTACCTCATGGACACGACGGTCACTCCGTTCTCCGAGGTGCTGCGACGACGCACACGTCGGTCGCACGGCGCCTCCGCGGGCAACGACTTCATGGCGGACCTCGTGGGTGGCGCGTGCGACGTCGCCGACTACGCCGCGCTGCTCGGGCAGTACGCCTTCGTGTACGACGCCCTCGAGCGTGCCGCCGACCGGATGGCCGACCACCCCGTGGCCGCCCCCTTCGTGACGTCGCAGCTCACCCGGATGCCGGCGATCCGCGCCGACCTCGAGTACCTCGTCGGTCCGGACTGGTCCGAGCTCGTCTGCCCGCTCCCGGCCACGACCACCTACGTCCGCCGCCTCAACGAGGTCGCGGCCACGTGGCCCGGCGGCTTCGTCGCGCACCACTACACGCAGTACCTCGGCGACCTGACCGGCGGGCAGATGATCGGCCGGCTGCTCGCCGACCAGTTCGGCTTCGAGACGAACGGGATCCTCTTCTACATCTTCGACCAGGTGGCCGACCCGAGCGCCTTCCGCGACACCTACCGGGCGCAGCTCGACGCAGCTCCCTGGACCGCCGAGGAGCGGGAGCGCGTGATCGCCGAGGTCGAGCTGGCGTACGAGCTGAACACCGGGCTGCTGGCGGGGCTCGACGCCCGACGTGGCGGCACCGGCACGGCGGTGACCGCGTGACCGGGCCGCTCGACGACGAGGCCCGACGGGCGATCCTCCGGCACATGAACGGCGACCACCCCTCGGACAACCTCGTGATCGTGCGGGCGAACGGCGCCGCGACGGCGGTGGCGGCGTGCATGACCGAGATCGACGCGGTCGCCGGGGTGTGGATCGCCCAGCTCGACGACGGCGGTGAGGAACAGGTCATCGTGCCGTGGACGTCCCCGCTGACCGATCGTCGGTCGGCCCGCGAGCAGATCGTCGCGGCGCACACCGCCGCCCAGGCGCGGTCGGCCGACCCGAGCTGAGCCCGCGGTCCGTCCGACGACGCCCGACCCGCGCCGGGCGGTCCGTCCGGACGGTTGTCGTCACCCGTGTCGACGGGCCGATACGCTGCTGGGACCCGGGACCAGCCTCCCGGACGACCCGGAAAGGACCTCATGACGGCGATCGACGGATCGACGCGCCACGGACGCGCACGGGACGACGTCAGCGGAGCGGTCGACAGCGACCTGCGTGCGGACGTGCGGTACCTCGGCAACCTGCTCGGGCGCGTGCTGCGCGAGACCGGCGGCGAGGACCTGCTGCACGACGTGGAGAGCCTCCGCGCCGCGGTCATCGACGCGTACGAGGGCGGCGAGGCCGAGGGAGCCGCACGTGCCGAGGCGATCGTGGCGGCCATGTCGGCCGAGCGCGCCGAGGCCGTCGCCCAGGCGTTCACGACGTACTTCCACCTGACGAACCTGGCCGAGGAGCACCACCGCGTGCGCGTCCTCCGGTTCCGCGGCGACGACGGTGGCCAGGCAGGCGACTCGTTCCCGGCGACCTACGCCTCGCTCGTCGAGCAGGTCGGCGCGGACGAAGCGGCCGCTCGACTCCGCGACCTCCGGTTCCACCCGGTCCTCACCGCGCACCCGACCGAGGCCCGCCGTCGCGCGGTCACCACGGCCGTCCGCCGCATCACCGACCTCATCGACGAGCGCGACCGGACGACGAACGTCACCGCGCGGACCGAGAACGAGCGCCGCCTGCTCGAGGAGATCACGACGCTCCTCCGCACCTCGCCGCTCCGCACGACCCGGCCGACCCCGCTCGACGAGGTCCGCACCGCGATGAGCGTCTTCGACCAGACGCTGTTCGAGATCGTGCCGCAGGTCTACCGCCTGCTCGACGACCGGCTGCTCGGCGACGAGGCCGGACGCGCCTCGGTCACGGCACCGGCCTTCGTGCGCTTCGGCACGTGGATCGGCGGCGACCGCGACGGCAACCCGCACGTGACCGCCGACGTCACACGCCAGGCCGCCGAGATCGCCGCGGAGCACATCCTGCTCGGGCTCTCGCGCGCCGCCACCCGCATCGGCAGCACCCTCACGCTCGACGCGAGCGAGACCCCGGCGGACGCCGGCCTCACCGCCCTCGTCGCGGCGCAGGAGCAGCTCGACGCGGGGATCGCCGAGCGGATCGGGGTCCGTGCGCCGAACGAGACGCACCGCCGCGCGCTCATGTTCGTCGCCGCCCGGATCGACGCCACCCGTCAGGGTCCGTCGCCGCTGGCCTACTCCGGCCCGGAAGCGCTGCTGACGGACCTCCGCACGATCCAGACCTCGCTCGTCGCGGCCGGTGCCACGCGCCCCGCGAACGGCGAGCTGCAGAACCTCGTCTGGCAGGTCGAGACCTTCGGGTTCCACCTCGCCGAGCTCGAGGTCCGGCAGCACTCGCAGGTGCACCGGAACGCCCTCGCCGAGATCCGCGCCGGCGGCGAGCTGAGCGAGATGACCGAAGAGGTCCTGTCGGTCTTCCGCACGATCGCCGAACTGCAGGCCCGCTACGGTGTCCGCGCGGCCAGCCGCTACATCGTCTCGTTCACGCAGTCGGCGGCCGACCTGGCGAACGTGCACGAGCTCGCGGTGGCCGCGCTCGGATCCGTCGAGGCCGCCCCGGTGCTCGACGTCATCCCGCTCTTCGAGACCTTCGCCGACCTGCACGCCAGCGTCGACATCCTCGACGAGGCCGTCCGCACCGAGCCCTTCCAGCGCCGTCTCGCCGCGACCGGCCGCCGCCTCGAGGTCATGCTCGGCTACTCGGACTCGTCGAAGGACGTCGGCCCGGTGTCCGCGAACCTCGCGCTCTACGACGCGCAGGCCCGCATCGCGGATTGGGCGAAGGAGCACGACGTCGAGCTCACGCTCTTCCACGGACGCGGCGGCTCGCTCGGCCGCGGCGGGGGACCGGCGAACGAGGCCGTGCTCGCGCAGCCCCGCGGCTCCATCGACGGACGGCTCAAGATCACCGAGCAGGGCGAGGTCATCTTCGCCCAGTACGGCGACAAGGACATCGCCGCTCGCCACCTCGAGCAGATGGCCTCGGCCACGCTGTTCGCGTCGTCGCCCTCGAACGAGGAGCGCACCGCCGTCGCCGCGACCCGCTTCGCCGAGCTCGCGCAGCAGCTCGACGACGAGTCCCGGCAGGCGTTCTACGACCTCGTGAAGGCGGACGGCTTCGCGCCGTGGTTCGCACGGGTCACCCCGATGGAGGAGATCGGTCTCCTGCCGCTCGGCTCCCGCCCGGCCCGTCGTGGGCTGTCGGTGGAGTCCCTCGAGGACCTCCGCGCGATCCCGTGGGTGTTCTCGTGGACGCAGGCCCGGATCAACCTCGCCGGGTGGTACGGCCTCGGTTCCGCGCTCGAAGCCGTCGGCGACGTGGAGCTCCTCCGCACCGCATACGTCGAGTGGCCGCTCTTCGGCGCGATGATCAAGAACGTCGAGATGTCGCTCGCGAAGACCGACGAGCACATCGCGCGCCGCTACCTCGAGCTCGCCGACCGCGACGACCTCGCCGCGAAGGTGCTCGACGAGATGCTCCGCACGCGCGCCTGGGTGCTGCGCGTCTCCGGTGGCAGCGACGTGCTCGAGGACCGTCCCGTCCTCGCCCGCGCCGTCCGCCTCCGCAGCCCCTACGTCGACGCGCTGTCGCACCTGCAGCTCCGCGCCCTGCGCGCGATCCGCACGTCGGGCAGCACGGACCCGACGGACGGCGACCACCGGCTGCTGCTCCTCACCGTCAACGGGATCGCGGCCGGCCTGCAGAACACGGGCTGATCCGTCGGGTCGGTCCGGCCCACGGACTGGAGGCGCGGTGCCCGCTGGCACCGCGCCTCCAGTCCGTTGTCGGACGCGTCCACCCACCGGACGTCGCGTCCCCTTGTCGAATCGATTCGGGCGGGCGTAGCGTGGCCGGGGTGACGACGGAGCGCACCATCGACCCGACGACCGCGGGCGTGCTGCCCCCGATCCTGCCGCTCGCGCTGATCGTCGGCGTCTCGCCGTTCGCGACCGACATGTACATCCCGGCGCTGCCCGCCATCGCCCGTGACCTCGGGACCGCGCCGAGCGCCGTGCAGCTGTCGCTGACCGCGTTCCTCGTCGCGTTCGCCGTCGGGCAGCTCCTGGCCGGGCCGGTCAGCGACGGCATCGGTCGCCGTCCGCTCATGCTCGTCGGCACCGCGGTCTTCGCGCTCGCGTCGGTGGGGTGCGCCCTCGCGCCGGACGTGGTGACCCTCGTCGTGGCACGGGTGTTCCAGGGGCTCGCCGGTGCCGCCGGTGCCGTGGCGGGCCGCGCGATGGTGTCGGACGTCATCACCGGGCCGCGGATGGCGAAGGTGTTCGGAACCCTCGCGGCGATCAACGCGATCGGTCCGGTGGTCGCGCCGCTGGCCGGGGGAGCGGTGCTGACGGTCGGCACGTGGCGCCTCATGTTCGTGGTGCTCGCGGCGCTGGGCGCGGTGTTCTTCGTCGCCGTCGTGTTGCGGTTCCACGAGACGCTGCCGCGGGAGCGCCGTGGTGGCGTCGGCTTCGGCGCGAACTGGGGGCGGATCCGCGAGCTCATGGCGATCCCGCGGTTCCGCGCGTACGTGCTGACCGGGGTGCTCTCGACGATCGGGTTCTTCGCCTACATCGCCACGAGTTCGTTCGTGTTCCAGTCCGAGTTCGGGTTCTCCGAGGGGATGTACACGATCGTCTTCGCGACGAACGCGTCGATGATGATCGTGACGACGCTCGTCTTCCGCCGGGTCGTCGGCCGGTTCTCCGAGGACGCCCTCCTCGCGCTCGGGCTCGCCGTCGGGACGCTCGGCGCCCTCGGGGTCCTGTCGTCGGCGCTCCTCGGACTCGGCCCGGTGCCGGTCTGGTGCTCGCTCGCCGTGGTGACGGCAGCGTGGGGGTTCGTGCTGCCCGCCGCGATGACCCGCACGCAGCACGTCGGCGCGGCCCACCCGGGGACGGCGGCCGCGCTGCAGGGCGGGTTGACGTTCGGCCTCGGCGGGCTCGGGACGCCGCTCGCGGGGGCGCTCGGCGGGACGGCGACGGCGATGGGGTCGGTCATGGCCGTGCTCATGGCGGCCGCCGTGGTCGTCCAGCTCGTCGCGACACGGCGGAGTCGGTCGTCGGCCTGACGCGGCGGGGTCGGTCGTCGGCCCGACGCGGCGGAGTCGGTCGTCGGCCCGACGCCGCGGCCCGTCCACCCGGACCCGGCCCGGTCGGACGTGTTCCCGCCGCGGACCCGGTAGGTTGCATGGTGCACCCCGTACCGACCTGAGGAGGCACCGACATGGACATCGTCGTACACGAGGCCACAGCCGACGCCGCGGTGCTGGAGTGCAGCGGCCGGCTCAACATGGTCTCCGCACCGACCTTCCGCGAGACGGTGGCGCAGGTGGTCAGCGGCGGGCGTCCCCGCGTGGTGGTCGAGCTGTCCAACGTCGAGTTCATGGACTCGTCCGGTCTCGGCGCCCTCGTCGGCTGCCTGAAGACCGCCCGCCAGGCCGGCGGCGACCTGCGCATCGCGGCACCCTCCGACCAGGTCGAGATGGTGCTGAAGCTCTCCAACATGGACAAGATCCTCCGCACGTACCCGGACGGGGACGCCGCGGTCACCGACTGGGGATGAGCACCGCGGTGGGCGGGCACAACCTCGACCTGGCGTGTCCGCCGGACGACGTCACGGCCGTGCACGCGTTCCTGGCGTCCGTGTGGGCGACCGAGCCGTCCCTCTCCGCCGAAGACCGGATGGCGCTCGAGCTCGCACTCGTCGAACTCACGTCGAACGTCATCGAGCACGGTGCCGGCGCGTCCGGTGTGGCGTGCTCGCTCCGGGTCGACGTCGGGCAGGACGCCGTCGAGGCCCTGCTGACGGACGACGGCGTCCCCGTGCCGATCGACCCGCGGGCCGCACGGTTGCCGGACGCCCTCGCCGAGAGCGGGCGCGGGCTGGCGCTCGTGCAGATGGTCGTGGACGACCTGCGCTACGAACGGGTGGACGACCGGAACCGGTGGATCGTCCGCCGTGGCCGCGGAGGATCCGTCGCTTCATCCGCATCCCGCAGCGACTGAGCCGTTACCCGCAAGGCAGCCGATCCGACGCACGGTGCCGGGGGATCCCGTGTGACGATCCAGTCGATGAACGTCGAGCCCGACCCCAGGATCCGCTTCGAGACGTCCGGGGTCGACCTCGAGGCGGCGATCGCCATGTACCAGGACGCCTACGAGGGTGCCGGGTTCCGGGCGGGTCCGACCGAGCGCCCCTTCAGCTACCGGTTCCGCGTCGTCGGCGACGACACGATGTCGTTCCGGTCGACGCGCTTCGACGCCCGGATGGAGGGCGAGATCGAGGCGCGGGACGAGTACGTCGTGATGTGGCTCGCCGACGGCGGTGGGATCGTCGACCGCGGCCGTGACGAGGTCGCCTTCGCACCGGGCACGCCGATGATGTTCCCGACCGGCCGCCCCTTCGCGTTCGACCTGCAGGACGTCCGGCAGAGCCTCGTGCAGTTCGAGCGCACCTACCTCGAGGGGATCGCCGCCGAGGACCACGGCGCAGCGCCGGCACCCCTGGTGTTCGACCACACGCAGACGCCGCGGCCGGACGACCTCCGGCGCTGGAACGCCCAGGTGCAGCGAGCCGCCACGACGGTCCTCGGGAACGCACCGGTCTCGCCGCTCGTGCTCGCCGAGACCGCCCGATCGACCGCACGTGCCCTGCTGCGGACCTTCCCGCACACGGTGCTCGGGCCGGACGTCACCCTGCCGCAGGGCGCCACGGGGCGCGTCCGAGAGGCCGTGGAGTACATGCACGCCTACGCGCACACGGCGATCTCGACCACCGACGTCGCCGAGCGGGTGGGGCTGAGCATCCGCGGACTCCAGCAGGCGTTCCAGCGGCAGGTCGGGTCCGCCCCGAACGCCATGCTCCGCGGCATCCGGCTCGACCGTGCGCGCGACGAGCTCCGCCGTGCCTCGCCGGGCGAACTCACCGTGGCCGCGGTGGCGATGCGCTGGGGCTTCGCACACCTCGGTCGGTTCTCGGGCGCCTACGCCGCACGGTTCGGCGAGTACCCCCGCGACACGCTGCACGGCTGACCCGCCGCCGTCGCGTCGCTCCGCGCCGGTACGCTTCGACGGTGCGCAGACCTCGACCGTGGGTGATCGTCCCCGGGATCTGGAACTCCGGCCCCGACCACTGGCAGTCCCGCTGGCAGGCCGAGCGGGAAGCGGCGGGCGTCGACGAGGTCGTCCGGATCGAACCGTCGTCGTGGAGCGAGCCGGAGCCGGAGGACTGGAGCGCCGCGATCTCCCGCGCGGTGACCGCGTCCGCCGAACCCCCGGTGCTCATCGCGCACAGCCTCGGCGTGCTCGCCGTCGCGCACTGGCTGCGACAGGGATCCCGACCGGCGGCGGCCGGCGCCTTCCTCGTCGCCGCGCCCGACCCCGCGGCGCCCGGGTTCCCGACCGCCGCAGCCGGGTTCACCGCGCCCACGGCACGGGCCGGCCTCCCGACACGCCTGGTGGTCAGCGACGACGACCCGTACTGCTCGGCGGCACGTGCCGTCGGGTTCGCGGAGACCCTCGGATCGTCCGTCGTGCGGGTCGGTGCACTCGGCCACGTGAACGTCGACAGCGGTGTCGGCGCGTGGGCCGAGGGGCGGGCGCTGCTCGACGACTTCGAGCGCTCACTCTGACCTGACCCGGCCCGGACCACGCCTGCGGCCGACACGCCGTTCACGTTCGAGGCGATATGGCAGGCGCGGCAGCGACACACCGCGGATGTCCGCGGAAATGAGCCTTGCGATATTTATCCTCCGAACATGGAATCGCAGTCCGGTGCACGCACCCCCCTCGTCGACCCGTTCGGTCGCGAGCTCGAGGAGTGGCTCCGTGACGCCCCGGCGACGCGCGCCCCGTACCTGGCGGACCTCGTGGTCCCGCCGGTCACCGGTCCCGTGCAGCGACCGGACGCAGCGTCGGACGCCACCGCCGAGCTCGCTCCGACCGTCTCCGGAGCGGCGCCCGAGCGCGTCGCGGAGACGCCCGCCGTCGCTCTGCCCGAGGCTGCTGCGCCGGCTCCGGCCGCCGCTCCCGCCGCTCCCGCCGCACTCGTCGTGTCGACCGATGACTCCGCGTTCCGCCGACCCCGCGACCGGGCCCGGCACGCCGCCGTCTGCGCGCCCGCGTTCCCGGAGCCGCCCGAGCGCCTCGCCCTCCGGCTCGAGGACCTGGCCGTCGAGGTCTCCGCGTCCACCGGTCGCACCACCATCGAGCGCATCGTCCTGCTCGAGGACGAGGTGCGCCGCCGTGACGAGGACCTCGCACGCCTCGCTGCGTGGGAGGCCACCGTCGCCGACCTGAGCGACCCCGAGCTCGAGGCCGCCCGCGGCTTCGCGCACACCGTCTTCGCCGACCTGCTCGCCGACGCCGCCCTCGAGGCCGACCGTCGTGACCGCGCGGCCGCCCGTCGCGCCGCCACCGGCACCGTCGCGGTGGTGGCCTCGACGCCCTCGCCGGCCGCCTCCGCGGCTCCCTCCGCGGCCGTGGTGGAACCCGCCCCTGCGGCTCCGGTGCTCGTCGAGCCGACCGTGGTCGAGGTGACCGACGTCGTCGACGCGATCGACGCGCCCGGTACGGCGACCACCCCGGACCGCGACGCGCCCGTCCGTCCGGTGCTGTCCCTCCCGGTCGTCTCCCCGGTGTCCGCGACCACGCGACCAACCCCGCTCATCCAGCCCGCCACCGGGCCCACGGTCATCGACCGTGCCGCGTTCGCCGCGGCGCTCACCGCGCACAACGGCGCGACGGCGAGCACCCCCGTCGTCCTGCCCGAGGCGATCTCGGGCCCGGTCGAGCCTGCCGACGCGACGACAGCCTCGGCGACCACGGACGCGACTCCCGTCGAGTCCACGCCCGGCTGGTGGTCGCGGTTCGTCGCCCGCATCCTGCACGCGTTCGGTCGTCGCTGATCTCCCTCCACAGGCTCCCGGGCGGTGGCGCTCCGTCCACAGGAGCCGCTGCGGACGCGTCGGTCTCGGTAGACTGACGGGATGCCGACGCTCCGCGAACTCCAGGCCGTGATCGAAGACCTGTGGCCCGCCGCAGGGGCCGAGTCGTGGGACTCCGTCGGCCTCGTCGCGGGCGATCCCGACCAGGCCGTCGAGCACGTCCACCTCGCGGTCGACGCCGTGCCCGCCACGGCGCGCGAAGCCGTCGAGATCGGCGCCGACCTGCTCCTGACCCACCACCCGCTGCTCCTCCGCGGGGTCACGACCATCGCCGAGTCGACGTACAAGGGCAGCGTCCTCACGACCCTCGTCCGTGGTGGCACCGCCCTCGTCGCGGCGCACACCAACGCCGACGTCGTGACGACCGGCACCTCGGCGGTGCTCGCCGACCGGCTCGGTCTCGTCGACCAGCAGCCCATCGAGCCCGGCGCGGACCCCGCGACCGGCATCGGACGCGTCGGGTCCCTGGCCGAACCGACCACCCTCGGTACCCTTGCCCGCGCGCTCGTCGACCTGCTGCCGCCCACCGCGACCGGCGTCCGTGTCTCCGGCGACTTCGACCAGCCGATCCGCACCGTGGCCCTCTGTGCCGGTGCGGGCGACGCCTACCTCCGGCACCCGGCCGTCCTCGGCGCCGACGTCTACGTCACGAGCGACCTGCGGCACCACCCCGCGTCCGAGTTCCGCGAGCAGGCGCTCCTCGGGGGCGGACCGGCCCTGATCGACACCTCGCACTGGGCCACCGAGTGGCTCTGGCTCGACGTCGCCGCCGAACAGCTGCGTCGCGCCGCCGGTGTCCGCGTCACCGTCAGCGACCTCCGGACCGACCCGTGGGACTTCGCCGTCCTGCCCGCGGCCGAGCCGACCACCGACCCCGCGTCGCACGACGCCGTCCCCACCACCACTGAAGGAGCCTGACCATGAAGGCAGCACCCGAGGACCAGGTCATCCTCCTCGACGTCCAACGACTCGACAACGACGTCACCCGGATCGCCCACCGCATCACCTCGCTGCAGAAGGGCGACCGGCTCACCGAGCTCAGCACGAAGGCCGCCGGGCTCCGCGCGTCACTCGCCGCCGCGACGGGCGACGTCGAGGACGCCGAGCGCGAGCTCGCCCGCCTCGAGTCCGACACGTCGACGGCGCAGGCACGCGTCGAGCGTGACACGACCATGCTCCAGCACGTGTCGAGCGCGAAGGACGCGGCCGGACTGCAGAGCGAGCTCGAATCGCTGCAGCGCCGCATCGGTGACCTCGAGACCGCCGATCTCGAGGTCATGGAGCACCTCGACGTGTTCCGCGCCCGCGTCGGCGACATCGAGGCGCAGCTCGCCGAGGTCGAATCCGCCCGCACCGGGCTCGTCGCCGAGCGCGACGCCGAGATCGCCCGGCTCGAGGCCGACCGCGAGTCCGCCGTGCAGAGCCGTGCGAGCGTCGCGGCGAAGGTCCCCGCGGACCTCCTCGCGCTCTACGACCGGCAGCGTGCACGGTACGGCTTCGGCGCGTCGCTCCTGCAGGGCGGCGTCTCCACGGCGTCCGGCGTGACGCTCACCAACTCGGACCTGCAGACCGTCCGGCGCGCAGCGCCCGACGACGTCGTGCTCTGCCCCGACAGCGACGCGATCCTGGTCCGCACGGCGGAGTCCGGGCTCTAGCGGCGACCACCTGACGTGACAGGAGGCGCGGTGCCAGCTGGCACCGCGCCTCCAGTCACGTGGCATGGGTGCGAATGGGCCGGCCGTACGCCGGGTTCTGTCCCGCCGCTCGCGCGGCGGTGACGGCCATCTCTCTCGGACCGACGTTGCCGTCGGCCTCCAGCGGTCTACCCGAGGACTCGGCGAGCAGCCTCAGCGTCCTCTGTCTGACCTTGCTCCGGGCGAGGTTTACCGAGCGGATCCGGTCACCCGGACCCCTGGTGGTCTCTTACACCACCGTTTCACCCTTACCGACGTCGCCGCCGGCGGTCTGCTTTCTGTGGCACTGTCTCGCGGATTGCTCCGGGTGGGTGTTACCCACCGCCCTGCTCTGTGGAGCCCGGACGTTCCTCGGCACTCCCGGGGGAGTGACGCGACCGTCTCACCGACCCATTCGCGTCCCCGAGTCTAGCGGCCGCCGCCGGGCGCCGGGCGCCGGGCGCCGGCGTCGGGTGTCGAGCGCCGGGTGCGGCGCGTCGCGCCGGCCGCGGCCCGGCGGCGAGATCGCACTTCGGCGGGTTCCCTCGCCGGAGATACCCGCCGAAGTGCGATCTCACCGAACTGCACCGCCGCCGAGCGCCGCAGCCCCGCGTCAGGCGCTGCGCGCGGCCAGCGTCGCGGCGCCGATGATCCCGGCGTTGTTGCGGAGCGTCGCGGGGATGATGTCCGCCTGCAGGTCGAGGAGTGGCAGGAACTCGTCGTACTGCTTCGACACCCCGCCACCGACGACGAAGAGCTCCGGGGAGAGCAGCGCCTCGAGCGTCGAGTAGTACTGCTGCAGCCGCTTCGCCCAGTGCTTCCACGACAGGTCGTCGCGTTCCTTCGCCGCGAACGAGGCGCGGGACTCGGCGTCGTGGCCCTCGATCTCGATGTGCCCGAGCTCGGAGTTGACGATGAGCACGCCGTCGTTGATGAGCGCGCTGCCGATCCCGGTGCCCAGGGTCGTGACGATGACGAGCCCGTCCTTGCCCTTCGCAGCGCCGAACTGCTGCTCGGCGAACCCGGCGGCGTCGGCGTCGTTGACGAAGTGGATCGAGCGCCCGAGCTCCTTCTCGAACAGCGCCTCGGCCTCGAAGCCGATCCACTTCTTCGACACGTTCGCGGCCGACATGGTCTTGCCGTCGCGGACGATCGCCGGGAAGCAGACGCCGACGGGGACGTCGTCGGCCGGGGCGAGCTCGCCCACGATCTCCTTGACGACGGCGGTGATGTCGTGCGGCTTCCCGCCCTCGGGGGTGGCCTTCTTGATCCGGTCGGTCGTGAGCTCACCGGTGGTGACGTCGACGATCGCGCCCTTGATGCCCGTACCGCCGATGTCGACGCCGACTGCGAGGGAGGTCATGTGGAGCCTTTCGGTAGGGAGGTGTCAGGAGACGGTGAGGAGTTCGGCGCCGCGTTCGGTGACGACGAGCGTGTGCTCGAACTGTGCGGTCCAGGACTTGTCGCGGGTCGAGACCGTCCAGTCGTCGGACCAGATGTCGGCCTCGATGCCGCCGAGGGTGAGCATCGGCTCGATCGTGAACACCATGCCGGGCTCGATCACGTCGTCGAAGCGCGGTGCGTCGTAGTGGGGGATGATCAGCCCGGAGTGGAACGCCCGACCGACCCCGTGTCCGGTGTAGTCGCGGACCACGCCGTAGCCGAAGCGCTTCGCGTAGGCCTCGATGGCGCGGCCGATCACGTTCACCTGGCGGCCGGGGGCGACTGCGCGGATGCCGCGACGCAGGGCCTCCTCGGTGCGGGTGACGAGGTCCTCGATCTCGGGCGCCGCGTGGCCGACGACGAAGGTCCGGTTCGTGTCCCCGTGCATCCCGTCCTTGTAGGCGGTGATGTCGATGTTGACGAGGTCGCCCTCCTGCAGGACGGTGTCGTCGGGGATGCCGTGGCAGATGACCTCGTTGAGGCTGGAGCAGAGCGACTTGGGGTAGCCGCGGTAGCCGAGCGTCGAGGGGTAGGCGCCGTGGCCGACGATGAACTCGTGGCCGATCCGGTCGAGCTCGTCCGTGGTGACACCGGGGCGGATCGCTTCGCCGACCGCGTCGATCGCCTGCGAGGCGATGCGACCCGCGACGCGGATGCGCTCGATCTCCTCCGGCGTGTAGGTGTCGCCGTGGCCGAGCTCGTCGGGCTCGGCCCGGCCGACGTACTCCGGACGCTCGATGTCCTTCGGGACGGTGCGCTGCGGGGAGATCCGGCCGGCGGTCAGGTGTCCGTGTTCGTCCCGGGGCATGGCGACCACTCTATCCGGGCGCGGCGGCTGCGCGGACGCTCGCGACGGGCTGTGGTGGAGGGTGCGGACGACGGGCAGGCGGCCAGCGGCAGTGGACGCGACCGCCTGGAGGCGCGGCTCCGGTCCGCCGGGCCGGCACCGCGCCTCCAGGCGGTCGCCGCACGCACCCGCACCCACGTGGGTACGGTGGCGGCATGAGCGAAGAACGCATCGAGTCCCAGTGGTGGTTCAACGAGAAGACGCACGCCGTCGAGCAGGGCCCGCAGTCCCCGCAGCGCGACCGCATCGGCCCGTTCGACTCCCGCGAGGACGCGCAACACGCCCTGGACCGGATCAAGGCCAACAACGAGCGGTGGGACGACCAGGACCAATAGGCTGTACGGACGGCCATCGACCGGCCGGAAGCACACGGAAAGGGCGTGCATGGACAAGCAGACGGACTTCGTGCTCCGCACCATCGAGGAGCGGGGCATCAAGTTCATCCGACTCTGGTTCACGGACGTCATCGGGACGCTGAAGTCGGTGGCGATCGCCCCGGCCGAGGTCGAGGGTGCGTTCGCCGAGGGAATCGGGTTCGACGGCTCCGCGATCGAGGGACTCACCCGCTCGTACGAGGCGGACGTCCTGGCGCACCCGGACCCCTCGACGTTCCAGATCCTGCCGTGGCGCGGGGAGATCGACCCCACGGCGCGGATGTTCTGCGACATCACGACCCCGGACGGCCAGCCCGCCGTCGCCGACCCGCGCAACGTGCTCAAGCGCACGCTGGCCCGGGCGAGCGAGCGCGGGTTCACGTTCTACACGCACCCCGAGATCGAGTTCTACCTGCTGAAGAGCCGCGACTGGAAGGACGGCGGCCCGCAGCCCGTCGACCAGGCCGGCTACTTCGACAACGTCCCCGGCGGCAGCGCCCACGACTTCCGTCGGCGGTCGGTCCGCATGCTCGAGGACCTCGGCATCTCGGTGGAGTTCTCCCACCACGAGGCCGGCCCGGGCCAGAACGAGATCGACCTCCGCTACGCCGACGCACTGACGATGGCGGACAACATCATGACGTTCCGCACGGTCGTGAAGGAAGTGGCGATCGAGCAGGGCGTCTACGCGACGTTCATGCCGAAGCCGATCTCCGGCCAGCCCGGGTCCGGCATGCACACCCACGTGTCGCTGTTCGAGGGCGACCAGAACGCCTTCTACGAGGCCGGCGGCCAGTACCAGCTCTCCGAGACCGCGAAGCACTTCATCGCGGGCGTCCTGAAGCACGCGCCGGAGATCACCGCGGTCACGAACCAGTTCGTGAACTCGTACAAGCGGCTCTGGGGTGGTGACGAGGCCCCGTCGTTCGTGACGTGGGGGCACAACAACCGCTCGGCGCTCGTGCGCGTCCCGCTGTACAAGCCGAACAAGGGCCAGTCCTCGCGCATCGAGTACCGCGGCATCGACTCGGCGGCGAACCCGTACCTCGCGTACTCGCTGCTGCTCGCCGCCGGACTCAAGGGCATCGAGGAGGGCTACGAGCTCCCGCCCGAGGCCGAGGACAACGTCTGGAGCCTGACGGACTCCGAGCGCCGTGCCCTGGGCTACAGCCAGCTGCCGGCGAGCCTCGACCACGCCCTGAGCCTCATGGAGGACTCGGAGCTCGTGGCGGAGACACTCGGCGAGCAGGTCTTCAACTTCGTGCTGCTCAACAAGCGGCAGGAGTGGAAGCGCTACCGCGACCAGGTCACGCCGTTCGAGCTCGACACGAACCTCGGCGCGCTCTAGCACCACCGACGAGCACCACGGCATGACGAGCAGGACGACGACGTCGCGTTCCGAGTTGGCCCGGCTGGGCTTCGCGGAGCTGTCGGAGAGCCTGGAACGCATCGCCGACCTGGAGGCACGGTTCGGCCCCGACCTGCGGGTCCCGGTGAGCGCCGCCCCGGCTCTGTGGGAGTCCACGGCCGATCCCGACGGCGCGCTCCGCGCGCTCGAGCGGCTGCTCGAGCGCGCGCCGGACGAACTCCGCCCGGTGCTCGCCGACGAGGCCGCGGCGGAGCGCCTGGTGCGCCTGCTCGGCGCGTCGGTCGGGCTCGGCGAGTTCCTGCACCGTCGGCCGGCCGAGATCGCCCTGCTGCTCGAGCCGGTGACGGCGCCGTGGACGCAGGAGCGGTACACCGAGTCCCTGCTCGCCGCGATCGACGGTGCCACCGACGAGGACGCCCGACTCCGGCTGCGGGTCCGCTACCGCCGGCACCTGGCGCAGATCGCACTGTTCGACGTGCTGAACGTCTCGCCGACCGAGGCGTTCCCCGCCGTCGCCGCGGGGCTGGCCGACCTGGCCGGGGCAGCGCTCGAGGCCGCGGTCGACGTCGCCCGGCGCGAGGTCCCGTTCCCGGCCGCCGACGTCGCCGCGACGCCGCTCGCCGTCATCGCCATGGGCAAGGCGGGCGCCCGCGAGCTCAACTACGTGAGCGACGTCGACGTCATCTTCGTCACCGAGCCGACGCTCGACCCGGACGCGGAGCCCGATGCGGACGGCGGGTCGGCGCACGGCGTCGGCACCGACCGTGCCGTGCTCATCGCGACCCGGCTGGCGATCGCCGCGACGCACGCCATCACCGACCTCGCCGCCGAGCCCGCGCTGTGGGAGGTCGACGCGAACCTCCGACCCGAGGGCAAGGACGGCGCCCTCGTCCGGACGCTCGACTCGCACGTGGCCTACTACGAGCGCTGGGCGAAGGCGTGGGAGTTCCAGGCGCTGCTCAAGGCCCGCCCGATCGCCGGGGCGGCGGACCTGGGGGAGCGCTACGCCGCGGCGGTGGCGCCCTTCGTCTGGACGTCCGCGAAGCGCCCCGGGTTCGTCGAGTCGGTGCAGCGGATGCGCGAGCGCGTCACCGAGCACATCCCGGACGCCGAGGTCGACCGGCAGCTGAAGCTCGGCCCCGGCGGCCTGCGGGACGTCGAGTTCACGGTGCAGCTGCTGCAGCTCGTGCACGGGCGGGACGACGAGTCGGTGCGGGTGCGGTCCACGCTCGAGGCGATGGACGCCCTCGCCGACGCCGGGTACGTCGGGCGACCCGAGGCCGCGCGCTTCGGTCCGGACTACGCCCTGCTGCGCGTGCTCGAGCACCGCATCCAGCTCCGTCGACTGCAGCGCACGCACCTCATGCCCTCGGACGAGGACGAACTCCGCGTGCTCGCGCGGTCGAGCGGGCTCGCGAAGTCCGCGTCGGCGCTCGAGACGCGCTGGCGTGCGGTGAAGCTCGAGGTCCGCGGCCTGCACGAGCGGCTGTTCTACCGTCCGCTGCTGTCCGCGGTGGCCGCGAGCGACGGCGAGATCGTCCTGACGAGCGACCAGGCCGTCGACCGCCTCGGCGCCATCGGCTTCGTCGACCCGGCCGGCGCGCTCAGCCACATCCGGGCGCTGACACAGGGCACGAGTCGTCGCGCGGCGATCCAGCGGAACCTGCTGCCCGTCCTCCTGCGCTGGATGGCCGAGGGACCGGCGCCGGACCGAGCACTCCTGGCGTTCCGCCGCCTGAGCGACACCCTGGGGGAGTCGAGCTGGTTCCTCCGGATGCTCCGCGACTCGTCCGGAGCGGCGCACTCGCTCACGACGGTCCTCTCCGAGTCGGCGTTCCTGTCCGGGCTGCTCGAGCGCTTCCCCGAGGCCGTCGCGTGGCTCGACGAACCCGAGACGCTCCTGCGTCCCCGTCCGATCGAGTCGCTGCTCGCCGAGGTCACCGCCGTCACGGCGCGCCACGGCGACGACGTCGACGGTGCGGCTGCACTCGTCCGGTCCGCGCGGCGTCGCGAGATCCTGCGCCTCGGCATGGCCGCGGTCCTCGGCAACCTCGACGTCGACGCCCTCGGGCCCGCCCTGAGCGACGTGACCGAGGCGACGCTCACCGGTGCCTTCGCCCTGGCACGCCGTGACGCCCCGGCCGGCCTGGAGTTCGGCGTCGTCGCGATGGGACGCTACGGCGGACGGGAACTCGGCTTCGGCTCCGACGCCGACGTCCTCTACGTGTACCGGGCACCGGCGGACCTGCCGTCCGAGCAGGCCTCCCGGTCGGCGCAGACGATCGTGCGGGAGCTCGCCCGGCTGACCGACGACGCGATCCACCCGCTCGACCTCGACATCGACCTGCGACCCGAGGGGAAGAACGGCCCCGTGGTCCGCACCCTCGAGTCGTACGGGGCGTACTACGCGCGGTGGTCCCTGACGTGGGAGGCCCAGGCGCTCCTCCGGGCCCGCGGCGCCGTGGGGGACGAGCAGTTGCTCCGCGACTTCGAGCACCTCGCCGACCGCACCCGGTACCCGGAGCGGATCGACGACCTGCAGGTGCGCGAGGTCCGGCGCATCAAGGCCCGGGTCGAGTCGGAGCGACTGCCGCGCGGCGCCGATCCGGCACGGCACCTCAAGCTCGGTCGCGGGTCCCTCAGCGACGTCGAGTGGTTCGTGCAGCTCCTGCAGCTCCAGCACGCGCTGACGATCCCGGGGCTCCGGACCACCTCGACGCTCGAGGCGCTCGACGCCGCGACCGGGGCCGGGCTGGTCGGCGCCGAGGACGCCGAGCGGCTGGGGGCAGCGTGGCGGTTCGCCTCGCGGACGCGGAGCGCGCTCGTGCTCTGGTCGGGCAAGACGACCGACGTGCTGCCCGTCGACCGCGTCCAGCTCGAGGGGATCGCGCGGTTGATGGAGTACCCGCCGGGGTCGGCGTCGCAGCTCGAGGACGACTACCTCGGGGTCACCCGGCGCGCGCGGCAGGTGTTCGAGCGCGAGTTCTACGGCGCCTGACCGACGCGCACACGCGCGACTGTTCGGGGCGCATGCGCGCGCCGAACCGGTGCGCCAACCTGTGCGTGACACGCCCGGGGTGACGTGTTTCGCACCGGGTTCCCACGTCCGCGCAGGTGAATTCCGCGTGACGGACACCGTCCCCCGTTCGGCGACCGGTGTACCCCGGCCGGTGCCGCACGCGTCGTCGTGACCGGACCGTGACCGACCGCATCCACGACGCTCGACGCGGTGATCGCCCCGCGCCCCGCCGCGCCCGGCGATCACCCCGTGAACTGGACTTTTCTGCCCGCGTGCACCGCGCCTCCAGGCCGACACCGGCCCGTCGTCGACCGGACGGAGCGGTCCACCAGGTCCGCCGGAGTGCTGTCAGCAGCAGTGCGGACAAGCGCGACGCGACGAGAGGGGGACCGCGCTGTACCCCGTAACGTGCCCGTAACGCCCCCGCACGGGGGCCAAGTTGCGCGGGGCATCACGTTTCTGTCTCAATGGCACCACCCGAACCGGCCCTGATTCCCCGATGAAGCGGAATCTCCACCTCGAACGTTGAAGCAGGGATCAGTGTTCACCTTCATTCTGCAGATCAGGCAGATGGTCGAAGGGCACCCCGAGTTCTACCTGTTCGCCGTGTACTCCGCGGTGATCTGGTTGCTCTGGTTGCTCAAGGTCGTCATCTCCGCCCGCTACCGCCCCTTCACCGGCACCTTCGTCGGTACCACCAGTGTCGTCGTCCCCGTCGTGGACGAACCGCTCGACCTGTTCCGCGACGTGATCGGCCGCATGGTCGAGCAGCGTCCCGGCGAGATCATCGTCGTCATCAACGGCGCCCGCAACGAGGCGCTGGAGGAGGTCTGCGACGAGTTCGCCCCGCTCGTCCGCTGGACCCACACGCCCATCCCGGGCAAGCGCAACGCCGTCAAGGTCGGCACCGAGATGTCCACGGGTGACATCACGGTGCTGGTCGACTCGGACACCGTCTGGACCCCCGGCGCGCTCGAGGAGCTCCTCAAGCCGTTCGCCGACGCCTCCGTCGGCGGGGTCACGACGCGTCAGCGCATCCTCGAGCCCGAGCGCAGCTGGATCACCCGCTGGGCGGACTGGCTGGAGAACTCCCGCGCGCTGTACTCGATGCCCGCGCAGAGCGTGCTCGGTCAGATCGGCTGCCTGCCCGGGCGCACGATCGCCTTCCGCCGCGACATCCTCATGCGCGTCATGGACCGCTTCATGCACGAGAAGTTCATGGGTGTGTTCCTCGAGGTCTCCGACGACCGGACGCTCACGAACCTCACGCTCAAGGAGGGGTACCGCACCGTCTACCAGTACACCTCGCTGGTCTACACGGACGCCCCGCTCCAGGTGAAGAAGCTGTTCAAGCAGCAGCTCCGCTGGGCCCGCGGCTCGCAGTACAACACGCTCCGGATGCTGCCGTGGATGCTCGGCCACGCGCCGATCCTCGCGCTGTTCTTCCTCACCGACATCATCCTGCCGTTCATGCTCTTCGGCGTGATCGCGGGCTGGATCTACCGCGCCTTCACCGGCCAGGGGGAGAACCTCTACCAGGGGATCCTGCAGCAGTACGGCTTCTCGACCGGCTTCATCTACGTGGCCGCGCTCATGGTGGTCTCGTCGGTGCTCAGCATGGCGATCCGGCAGATGCGGCACCTCGCCGAGAAGCCGAGCGACTTCTTCCGGCTGCCGATGTTCATCATCGTGTCGACGTTCTTCCTCATGCCGATCCGGCTCATCGGCTTCTTCCGCCTGGCGCACGCGTCCGGGTGGGGGACCCGTGCCGGTGCCTACGCCGGCGGGCCGATGGAGACCGAGCCCGACCAGGCCGACGCCGTGCAGCCGTCCGCCTTCGGCACGCAGACGCCGGTGAGCCCGATCGACGCGGCACCCCGTGCCGGGATCGACGTGGCGCCCCACGCTGGCGATGGTGACCAGCGTGCCGCCGACCGCGCGTTCGACGAGCTCTTCGGCCCGGACGCCACCACCAACTCGACCGCGACGGTCCTCGCCACGCGCCGGTCCGCCGCGCAGGCCTCCGTCGCTCCGGCACCCGCGAAGCAGGCCCCCGCCCGCGCCCGCCGGTACAACCCGTACGCCGCGATCCCGTACTGCATCGGCATCGCGATCTTCGTCCTGGAGGCCTTCCTCATTGTCTGACCTCATCCGCTCCTCCGGTGCCTGGTGGGCCCAGTCCAGCAGGCACGCCCGACTCACCGCGATCGGCACCACCGCGATCGTCCTCGTCCTCGGGCTCATCACCTGGAACGTCTGGGTCTCGCCGGCCGGCTCCGTGTCGACCGCGGTCCACCAGGCCCTCGGCGTCACCCCGCCGAAGAAGAAGGTCTCGGCGGCCGAGCTCCAGGCGAAGCTCACCGCCGCCCAGAAGGAGATCTGGGCCCTGGAGGGCAAGCTCGACTCCTCGACGGCGCAGGCCGGTTCGCGTGGCGACCAGATCGCGCAGCTCAAGGCGCAGCTCGCGTCGCTCCAGTCCCAGCTCGGTTCCGCCAAGAGCGGGTCGGGAGGCGCGTCCTCCTCCGGCGGGTCGGGTACCCGTGTCGACGCGGCCGGTTCCGGCGGCAACGGTTCCGGTGACACCGGCGGCGGCAACGGCAACGGTGGCGGCTCCGGCGGTCCCGCGACGAACCCGAACACCGGGCCGTCGAAGGACCCCGACGGCCCCGACCCGATCACGACGCCGACGAAGCAGCAGGTCCTCGCCCAGCAGTCCCGCTGGTACGGCCTCTACACGGCGCAGGCGCCCTTCAACTGGTCCGAGTACGACCAGGTCTCGAAGGAGGTCGGGAAGGCCACGAACATGGTCGGCTTCTTCCAGGGCTTCGACCAGGACTTCAACCAGAACGCCGTCCAGCGTGCCTGGGCCAACGGTCGCCTGCCGATGATGACGTGGGAGTCCGCCCCGGCGAAGACCGGCAACGACGAGCCGTACGTCGCGGGCTACACGAACCAGGACATCATCTCGGGCAAGTTCGACGCCTACCTGACGAAGTACGCCCAGGCGCTCAAGTCGAACGGGATGCCGCTCGTGATCCGTCTCGACCACGAGATGAACGGCCAGTGGTACAACTGGTCCGAGGGCACGAAGCAGCAGAACGCGAACAAGTCCTACGTGGCGATGTGGCAGCACGTCTGGAACGTCTTCCAGGCCAACGGCGCGAACCAGTACGCCATCTGGGACTGGTCCCCGTCGCGCATCGACAAGCTCGGCAACGCGAAGTACCAGACGCTCGACTACATGGCCAACTACTACCCGGGTGCGAAGTACGTCGACTGGGTCGGCATGAGCGGCTACTACCGCGACGCAACCGAGGCCCCGACGTTCCAGAACACCTTCGGTGCGACCCTCGCCCAGATCCGGCAGATCGCGCCGGGCAAGGGGATCGTCCTCAACGAGATCGGTGCCACCGAGACCGGGGGCAGTGTCTCGAACCCGCAGAAGTCGCAGTGGATCAACTCGCTGTTCGACGCCCTCGCGGACCCGGCCAACGCCGACATCATCGGCTTCTCGTACTTCAGCGAGACGGCGACGACCATCGTCGACGGCACCCGCACCACCAACGACTGGCGCCTCGACTCCCGTGCGGACAGCCTCCAGGCCTTCGCCGACGGCATCAAGCGCACCGACATCGACTACGACCTGCAGGAGGTCAAGCAATGACCGAGTCCAAGAAGTCGACCGCATCGGCCGACACGCGTCCCGCTCCCGTCATCAGCGTCATCGGCACCGGCTACCTCGGTGCCACCCACGCGGCCGCCATGGCCGAGATGGGCTTCGAGACCATCGGCGTGGACGTCGACCCGGCGAAGCTCGCGGCACTGTCCGCCGGCGAGGTGCCGTTCTACGAGCCCGGACTGCCCGAGCTCATCACGAAGCACGTGGCGAGCGGCAAGCTCCGCTTCACCTCGGACATCGCGTCGGCCGTGGCCGCGGCGGACGTGCACTTCGTCTGCGTCGGCACGCCGCAGAAGGCCGGCTCGCACGCGGCGAACCTCGCGTACGTCGAGAGTGCCACCCGCGGCGTCGCCGAGAACCTCACCCACCCGGGCCTGATCGTCGGCAAGTCGACCGTCCCGGTCGGCACCGCGGCACGGCTCCGCGGCATCGTCCGCGAGTTCTCCCCCGCCGGCATCACCGCCGAGCTCATCTGGAACCCCGAGTTCCTCCGCGAGGGCAAGGCCGTCGACGACACCCTGCACCCGGACCGCCTGGTCTGGGGCGGTGCGTCCGACGCCGCCGACGCCGTGATCCGCGAGGTCTACGCCGCGCCCATCGCCGAGGGCACCCCGGTCATCACGACCGACCTCGCCACCGCCGAGCTCGTGAAGGTCAGCGCCAACGCCTTCCTCGCGACCAAGATCTCGTTCATCAACGCGATCTCGGAGATGTGCGCCATCACCGGCGCCGACGTGTCGACGCTGGCGGACGCCCTCGGGCACGACGCCCGCATCGGCCGGAAGTTCCTCAACGCCGGCCTCGGGTTCGGCGGCGGCTGCCTGCCGAAGGACATCCGGGCGCTCATGCACCGCGCGAACGAGCTCGGCGCCGGCCGCGTGGTCGGGCTCATGCAGCAGGTCGACGAGATCAACATGGGGCAGCGCGAGCGGGTCATCGACATGACGATCGACGCGCTCGACGGTTCCGTGCTGAACCGCCGCGTGGCCGTGGTCGGAGCGGCGTTCAAGCCCCTCACCGACGACGTCCGCGACTCGCCGGCGCTCAACGTCGCCGCTGCGCTGCACCTCCGCGGCGCCCAGGTCACCCTGTGGGACCCGGAGGCGATGGAGACCGCGCGCCGCTCCTTCCCGACGCTCACCTACGCGTCGTCGCTGGAGAACGCGATCGAGGGCGCCGACGTCGTGCTCGTGCTCACCGAGTGGGACGAGATCGTCGAAGCCGACCCGGCCGCACTCGCCGCCGTCGTCGGTCGTCGGGTCGTCATCGACGCCCGCAACTGCCTCCCGGTCACCGACTGGGTCAAGTCGGGTTGGACCGTCCGTTCCCTGGGACGGCCCACTCCGGTCACGGGTGCACCCGTGAGCGTCGCCGCGGGGACGAACGACGCGGTGGCCACCGCGCGGTAGTCACCGTCCGCGATGCGGGGTCCGTGCCGGGGGCGGTGCGGGCCCCGCTCTCGTGCGCCCGGCGCGCTCCCGCCGCGTGCCGTCCCGCGCGCCGGGTGTCGAATCGCGCGTCGGGTGCCGTCCCGCGCGCCGGGTGCCGAATCGCGCGTAGGAAGCAGATCCGCTCGTAGGAGGCAGGAAGTTCCTGCTCCCCACGAGCGATTGCGCTTTCCACTGCGGGTGCGATGGGAAGGAACGTGCGAGGCGACCGCCTGGAGGCGCGGCGCGGGTCCGCCGGAGCGGCACCGCGCCTCCAGGCAGTCGCGTCCGCACCCCCTGCTCACGAGAGCGACAGATCCCTGCGGAACGTTCGCGGCGATCTGTCGCTTCTGCGACAGGAGCCGCGCGGCCCGGCCGCCAGGTGTCGCTTCCGCGACACGGACGAAGGGCCCCGCACCTGACGGTGCGGGGCCCTTCGTGGTGTCGGCGAGACTCAGCCGCCCGTGCGTCCGGGGCGAGTCCGGTGCTGCCTAGACGCCCGTGCGCGCGGCGCGAGTGCCTGGGCGGCGGTGCTGACTAGACGCCGAAGTACAGCTCGTACTCGAACGGGTGCGGGCGCTGGGCCAGCGGGAGGATCTCGTTCTCGCGCTTGTAGTCGATCCAGGTCTGGATGAGGTCCTCGGTGAACACGTTGCCCTTCGTGAGGAACTCGTGGTCCGCCTCGAGCGCGTCGAGGGCCTCGTCGAGCGAGCCGGGGACCTGGGGGATGCCCTTGGCCTCCTCCGGGGGGAGCTCGTAGAGGTCCTTGTCGACCGGCTCGTGCGGCTCGATGCGGTTCTGGATGCCGTCGAGGCCGGCCATGAGCTGCGCGGCGAAGGCGAGGTACGGGTTGCCCGAGGCGTCCGGCGCGCGGAACTCGATGCGCTTGGCCTTCGGGTTCGTGCCCGTGATCGGGATGCGGATCGCAGCCGAACGGTTGCCGGCCGAGTAGACCAGGTTGACCGGGGCCTCGAAGCCCTTCACCAGACGGTGGTACGAGTTGATCGACGGGTTCGTGAAGGCGAGCAGCGCCGAGGCGTGCTTGAGGATGCCACCGATGTACCAACGGGCGAGGTCCGAGAGACCGCCGTAGCCGTTCTCGTCGTAGAAGAGCGGCTTGCCGTCCGACCAGAGCGACTGGTGGGTGTGCATGCCCGAGCCGTTGTCGCCGAAGAGCGGCTTCGGCATGAACGTGGCGACCTTGCCCCACTGGTCGGCCGTGTTCTTGACGATGTACTTGAACTTGAGGATGTCGTCCGCGGCGTGGACCATCGTGTCGAACTTGTAGTTGATCTCCTGCTGGCCGCCGGTGCCCACCTCGTGGTGCGAGCGCTCGAGCTCGAAGCCCGCCTCGATCAGCTTGAGGGTGATGTCGTCGCGGAGGTCAGCGGTCTTGTCGACCGGGGACACCGGGAAGTAGCCGCCCTTGTACGGGGTCTTGTTGGCGAGGTTGCCGCCCTCTTCCTCGCGGCCGGTGTTCCAGGCGCCCTCTTCGGAGTCGACCGAGTAGAACGACTGGTTCTGCGTGACCGAGTAGCGGACGTCGTCGAAGATGTAGAACTCGGCCTCGGGGGCGAAGAACGCGGTGTCCGCGATGCCCGTCGACGCGAGGTACTTCTCCGCCTTCTTGGCGACCTGGCGCGGGTCGCGGCCGTAGATCTCGCCGTTCCGCGGGTTGTAGATGTCGAAGATCATGATCAGCGTGCGCTCGGCGCGGAACTGGTCGATGTACGCCGTGGTCACGTCAGGGATGAGCTGCATGTCGGACTCGTGGATCGACGCGAAGCCGCGGATCGAGGAGCCGTCGAAGAGCTGACCGACCGAGAAGAAGTCCTCGTCGACCGTGGATGCCGGGATGTTGAAGTGCTGCTGCACGCCGGGCAGGTCGGTGAATCGGATGTCGAGGAACTTGACGTCCGTGTCCTTGATGAAGGCCAGGACCTCGGAGGAATCGCTGAACATGTGTGTCGATCTCCTGGGGGTTGGGGATGTGGAGGTGCCCCGCGGGTGCACCCTCCGACGAGGCTATTGACACCGGGTTTCCCGGACGTGACTGCTTTGTTTCGTGCGTGTTACGTCGGGCGCGGCCGAACTCGGCGGGGGCGGTGGCTGGCGCCGGGGTGGGCGGCGTCGCCGGTCTCGGGCAGGGCCGTCGCGGGTCTCGGGCGGGGGCCGTCGCGGGTCTCGGGCGGGGGTCGTCGCCGGTCTCGCCTACGCTTGCAGCATGGCCCGCAGTACCGCTCCGTCCCCCGCGTCCTCCGAGCACCCGGACGGCTGGCCCGGCAAGGACCTCGGGCTCCCGGAAGAGGGTCCCCGGTCGGTCGGACGCATCGGCCGACGGATCGTCGCGCTGCTGATCGACGGCGCACTGGCCGACCTCGTCGCGTTCGTCACGGGGGTGTGGTCGCCGGTGAACGGTTCGGGTGACATCGCGCACTCGTGGATCCAGATCGCGATCTTCGCCGGCCTGCAGATCCTGTTCATCTGCCTGCTCTCGGGGTCGTTCGGGCACATCTGCGTCGGACTGCGGGTCGTGCCGATGCGTGGCGGGTACGTCGGTGTGTGGAGCCCGGTGGTCCGCACGCTCCTGCTCTGCCTGATCGTGCCGGCACTCATCATCGACCGGGACAGCCGCGGCGCGCACGACCGCATCGCCGGGACGGTGCTCGTCCGCCGCTGACGGGTTCGGGGGGCCCTGAGGTGCCCCTCCGCCGAGCAGCGGGGGCGCCGGGGGCGTCGTGCGACAACGCTGATGTCGTACGACGGCGACCGTGTCGCAATCCCGCGCGCGCAACCGTTGCGGGCGCGCTGTTGCGGGCGCGCTGTTGCGACGACGCCGATGTCGTACGACGGCGACCGTGTCGCGATCCCGCGTGTGCAACCGTTGCGGGCGCGCCGTTGCGACGACGTTGATGTCGCACGACGGCGACAGTGTCGCAATCCCGCGTGTGCAGCCGTTGCGGGCGCGCCGTTGCGACAACGCCGATGTCGTACGACGACGACAGTGTCGCGTCGGGTCGCAACACCACAGGCCGCCAGCTGGCCGCGCCGCCCGCGCCGCCCGCGCCGCCCTGCCCTCCGCCACCCCGCCCCAGCACAGCAGAACGCCCCCGACCTGGCACGGTCGGGGGCGTTCAGCGTGCTGCGTCGCGGCGCTGGATCAGCGCGGACGCCCGGCACGCGCCCGCATCGGGTCCATGCCCTTCGGGATCGACGCGGCGGGGCTCTGCGTCAGCGAGTCGAGGCGGTTCGCGACCGCGAGGACCTCGTTGCGGTTGAGCGCCTTCTTGAACTTGTTCATGGCACGGGGGAGCTTGTGCAGGGTCACCGCGTCGGAGTCCTTGTCGTCCTTGCCGGAGGCGACGTGGACCACGTGCACCGGCACGTTCGGGACGATGCGCTGGACCTTGCGGCGCTCCTCGTCGACCTGGCGGTTCAGGTTGCCCCGCTGACCCTCGGTGATGAGGACGACGCCGGGCGTGCCGACCGCGCGGTACACGGCAGCCTGCGACCGACCGTGCACGGCGACGGGCATCTCGCTCGAGCGCCACTGGCGACGGAGCGAGTTCGACAGCACCGCGCCGACGGCACCAGGCTGGCCCTCGATCTGCGAGTACGCAGCGCGCTCCGCGAGGCGCCCGAGGATGATCAGGAACAGCAGCACACCGAGCAGCACGCCGGCGACGATCCAGAGGATCATCGCGAGCCAGTTCTGACCCGGCAGGAGCAGAGCGAGCAGGATGCCGAGGGCCACGGGGACCACGAACGCCACCGCGAACCACCAGACGGAGCTGGGGTCCGCCCGACGGGTCATGGTGAAGACCTGGTACATCTGCTTGAGACGACCCGGCTCCTTCGCCGTCGTACCTTGTGAAGTGCTGCGTGCCATGCCCCCAGGATACGGCCTGCGCCGAGATGTCCGAACCCGCCCCGGTCCGGCTGTGGGCGAACAGGGTTCTCCACAGTTCGGTGCACCCGCCAGGAGGCGCGACCCACCCCGCGACAGGCTCTCCGGCATGCAGATGGTCACCGAACGGATCCACTGGTGCGCGTCCGACGACGAACGGTCGCTCCTCGCATGGGCGGCCGACCGCGCGTGCGCGGTGAGCCGCCACCTCGCACCGGTCGCAGCGGTCGGTCGGCTCCCGGACGGGCGACTCGTGGTGGAGGTCACCCGGCCGACGGGCACACCGCTGGCATCGGCCCTCGACACGCTCGGCACGCCGACGACCGGGGTCGCCGTGACCCTGACGGTGCCGCTCCTCGAGCTCGCCTCGGCCGACCGGTCCGGCGCCGTGTGCCTCGGTACCGCCGGCCTCGACGACGTCCTGGTGGACGACGCGGGCGCGGTGCTGCTCTGCGACCGCCCGCCCGGTGCCGCAGCGGTCACGCCAGGCACTGCGACGCCAGGCACTGCGACGCGAGGCACTGCGACGCGAGGCATTGCGGCGCGAGGCACTGCGACGCGAGGCACTGCGACGCGAGGCATTGCGGCGCGAGGCATTGCGGCGCGAGGCACTGCGACGCCCGGCACCGCGGCGCCAGGCAGCGCGACGCCCGGCACCGCGACGCCCGGCACGGCATCGAGCGGCATCGCGACCCCGAACACCGCGCACGACCCGGGGCACCGCCGCTCGGACCAGGACGGCGCCCGGATCCTGCTCCTGGCGGCCCGGGTGGTCTGGGAGCGCACGGACGATCGGGACCCGGCCCGTCCCACGGTCGACGCAGCCCTCGCCGAAGCGCTCGACGGGGACGTCGACGCCGTCCGTGCAGCTCTCGCCCGCGTCCGTGCAGTGGCGGCACCGCGACCGGTCCGGTGGGAGCCCGTGCAGCTCGACCTGCTCGTCGGCGTGCCGGCCCGGTCGACACCGCAGGTCTGGACACTGCTCGGCACCGTGCAGGAGATCGTCGAGCACGGCATCCCGCTCGGCAGCGGTCGGCGTCTCCCGCTCCGCAGGGCACTGGTCGGCGCGGTCATCGCGTCGGGACTCACGGCAGCCGCCGTCTTCGCCCTCTGACGACCCCGAGGGCCCGACGACCAGGACGACATGACCACCACGACGACCTGACGACCACGACGACCCGACCACGACGACGCAGAACGGCCCCGGTCCGCAGGGGACCGGGGCCGTTCAGGAGACCGAACGAACGATCAGTACCCGAGGTTCGGGCCGAAGTTGCCCTCCTCGAGGCGGTTCTTCACCGCGACGAGGTACCGCGACGCGTCGGCGCCGTCGATGATCCGGTGGTCGTACGACAGCGCGAGGTAGACGAACGAACGGATCGCGATCGCTTCCTGTCCGTCGACCTTCACGACCGCCGGACGCTTCGTCACGATGCCCGTGCCGAGGATCGCCGACTGCGGCAGGAACACCACGGGGGTGTCGAACAGCGCGCCACGCGAACCGGTGTTGGTCAGCGTGAACGTGCCACCCGCGAGCTCGTCCGGCTTCAGCTGGTTGTTGCGGGTGCGCTCGGCGAGGTCCGCGATGGACTGCGCGAACTGCGCGAGGTCGAGCGACGCCGCGTCCTTGATCACCGGGGTGAGCAGGCCGCGCTCGGTGTCCACCGCGATGGAGACGTTCTCGGTCTCCGGGTAGACGATCTCTTCGCCCTCCACGGTCGAGTTGATCTTCGGGTGGGCCTTGAGCGCCTCGGACGCCGCCAGGGCGAAGAACGGCATGAAGGAGAGCTTCGAGCCGGTCTTCTCGAGGAACTCCGCCTTGTGCGCGTCGCGGAACTGCGCGACCTTCGTCACGTCGACCTCGACGACGCTGGTGAGCTGTGCGGTCGAGGTCATCGACTGCACGGCACGCTCGGCGACGACCTTGCGGAGGCGGGTCATCTTCTCGCGGGTGCCACGCAGCGGCGAGACCTCGGCGACGAAGGGACCGGCCGGTGCAGCTGCGGCGGAACCACCGGCGGCCGGGGCCGAGGTGGCTGCTGCGGCGGCCGCGAGGACGTCCTCCTTACGGATGCGTCCGCCGACACCGGAGCCGGTGACGGTCGACAGGTCGACACCCTGCTCGTTGGCGAGCTTGCGCACGAGCGGGGTGACGTAGCCGGAGGCCGAGGCGTCCTGCGAGGGGTTCGGCACGGAAGCAGCTGCGCTGGGCGCCGACGAACCCGAGGCGGCGGGCGCGGGAGCGGCGGCCGGAGCCGGCACGGGTGCCGGGGGAGCAGCAGCGGGCGGCGGCACCGGAGCAGCCTGGGGGACCGGTGCGGCGGCGGGCGGCGCGGCCGGGGCCTGCGGGGCAGCGGGCTGCGTCTGGCCGGCGGGAGCCGGCTCGGGCTCGGTGGGCTCCGGAGCGGGGGTCTCGGACTCCTGCTCGGTGCTCGGCTCGGCCTCGGGTGCCTCGGCGTCGGCAGCGGCCTCGTTCGAGGACTCATCGGACGCCTGGTCCGAACCGCCGTCGGACGAACCGGAACCGGAGCCGTCGCCGATCTTCACGAGCGGGGTGCCGACCTCGACGGTCTCGTCCTCGGGCACGAGGATCTCCTCCACGACGCCGGCGACGGGCGACGGGATCTCGGTGTCGACCTTGTCGGTCGAGACCTCGAGCAGCGGCTCGTCGACCTCGACCCGGTCACCGACGTTCTTCAGCCATCGGGTCACCGTGCCCTCGGTGACGCTCTCGCCGAGCGCCGGGAGGTTGACGGATTCGCTCATCGGGTGGACTCCTCTTCGCAGGGGTGGTTCGTGGTGGTGGTCATGGTGTTCACAGGGCGTGCAGCGGCTTGCCCGCGAGGTGCATGAACGCCTCGCCGAGTGCCTCGTTCTGCGTCGGGTGCGCGTGGATGAGCGGCGCGATGTCCTCCGGGTAGGCCTCCCAGTTGACGGCGAGCTGGGCTTCGCCGATGAGCTCGCCGACGCGCGCGCCGATCATGCTCACGCCGACGACCGGGCCGTCGACCACGCGGACGACCTTGACCGAGCCGGCGGTGCCGATGATGTGGCTCTTGCCGTTGCCGGCGAGGTTGTACTCGTACGAGTCCACCTTGTCGGCGCCGTACTGCTCTTCGGCCTTGGCCTGCGAGAGACCGACCGAGGCGACCTCGGGGTCGGAGTACGTGATCTTCGGGATGTTCTTGTCCTCGATGATCACCGGGTTCAGGCCAGCGATCTCCTCGGCGACGAAGATGCCCTGCTGGAAGCCGCGGTGCGCGAGCTGCAGGCCGGGGACGATGTCGCCGACGGCGTAGACGTTGGGGATGTTCGTGGCGAGGCGCTCGTTCGTGGTGACGAACCCGCGGTCCATCGCGACGCCGACCTCGTCGTAGCCGACGTTCTGCGTGACGGGACCGCGCCCGACCGCGACGAGCAGGACGTCGCCGTCGAAGGTCTTGCCGTCCTCGAGCGTCACGACGACGCCGTTCTCGTGCTGCTCGACGCCCTGGAACCGGACCCCGAGCGAGAACTCGATGCCGCGCTTGCGGAACGCGCGCTCGAGCTGCTTCGACATCGACTCGTCCTCGGCGGGCACGAGGTGGGGCAGGCCCTCGACGATCGTGACCTCGGCACCGAAGGACTTCCAGACGCTGGCGAACTCGACGCCGATGACGCCACCACCGAGGATGACGACCTTGTTCGGCACGTAGTCCATGCGGAGGGCGGTCTCGGAGGTGATCACGCGACCACCGATCTCGAGCCCCGGCAGGGACTTCGAGTACGAACCCGTCGCGAGGACGATGTTCTTGCCGGTGACGGTCTGCTCGCCGACCTGCACGGTGTTCTGCGAGGTGAGGCGACCCCAGCCCTCGACGACGGTGATGCCGCGGGCCTTGATGAGCCCCTGCAGGCCCTTGTACTTGGAGTTGATGACGCCCTGCTGGTACTCGATGACCTTCGGGACCTCGACGCCGGCGAACTCGGCGATCACGCCGTACTTCTCGGCGTCGCGGGTGCCGTCCGCGATCTCGGCCGCGTGCAGGAGGGCCTTCGTGGGGATGCAGCCCCGGTGCAGGCACGTCCCCCCGAGCTTGTCTCCCTCGATGAGCGCGACGCTCATCCCGAGCTCGGCGGCCCGGAGCGCAGCAGCGTAGCCACCACTGCCGCCACCGAGGACCACGACGTCGTAAGTCTGTTCCGTCACCTGGTGCAACTCCCTCGTGCGTGTCGGGGCCGATCGGGCCCCACTGGACACCGCAGCGGCGGCGTCCGACGGTCGGACCGCATGGTTCCGGTCCCGTCCCGCTGGTTCCGGTGGGGGCACGTCAGGCGCGCTGCCCCACCGGTACCAAACCTACTACTTGGCCTGGAGCTCTTCTGCGAGCGAGATGAGCGTGCGGACCATGACGCCGGTGGCGCCCTTGCCGAGCCAGCCGTAGCCGCCGCCCTTGTTCTCGGACGGACCGGCGATGTCGAGGTGGGCCCACGGGATCCCCTCGCCGACGAAGCGCTCGAGGAACTTGCCGGCGAGCAGCATGCCGCCGGCCGGGTTGCCCACGGTCGCGTTCACCATGTCGGCGATCTCGCTGGCGAGTCGGGCGTCGAGCTCCTCGGGGAGCGGCATCGGCCAGATCGGCTCGGCGACGGACTCGGCGACGGCGCGGACCTGCGCGACGAGGTCGTCGCTGCCCATGAGCCCGGTCGTGCGGTCGCCGAGCGCGACGACCTGCGCCCCGGTGAGCGTGGCGACGTCGACGATGGCGTCGGGCTGCTCCAGGGACGCGGCAGCCATCCCGTCGCCGAGCACCAGGCGGCCCTCGGCGTCGGTGTTCGTGACCTCGACGGTCTTGCCGTTCTTGAGGGTCAGGACGTCACCGGGGCGGGTGGCCGAGCCGGACGGCATGTTCTCGGCGAGGCAGAGCCACGCCGTGACCTTCGTGTCGAGTCCGAGCCGGGCGGCGGCGACGGTGGCGGCGAGGACGGTGGCCGCGCCGGTCATGTCGGTCTTCATGCCGAGCATCGACGCGGCGGGCTTCAGCGAGAGGCCGCCCGAGTCGAACGTGATGCCCTTGCCGACGAGGGCGAGGTGCTTCTGCGCGCCGGCGGGGGCGTACCGCACGACGACCAGGCGGGGCGGGCGGACCGAACCGCGGCCGACGCCGGCGATGCCGCCGAAGCCCTGCTCCTCGAGCGCGACCTCGTCGAGGACCTCGACGGTGAGCGGGAGCCCCTCGGCCTGCGCGAGGGCGACGGACGCGACGTCGGCCGGACCGAGGTCGCCGGCGGCGGTGTTCACGAGGTCGCGCACGAGCGACGCGGCGTCGGCCACGATCGCCGGTCGGACCGTGGCGTCGGCCACGGCGGACGGCGCGAGGACGGTCACGCGCTGGTCGCCGCGGACCGGTCCGGTCGAGCCGGAACCCTTGTGCCGTGCGAAGGCGTAGGCGCCGAGGGCGGCTCCTTCGAGCGCTGCCTCGACGAGTGCGTCGGTGTCGGTCGGCAGCGCCAGGACGATCGACGAGACGTGGGGCAGCTGGCGGACGGCGCTGCCGGCGGCCGAGCGGATCGCGGCGGCGTCGGTGCCCGAGCCGAGCCCGACGAGCGCGATGCCCGCTGCCTCGACGCCGACGGCGGGGATGCGCACCAGCTGGTCCTTGGCGCCCGTCGCACCGATCGCCGCGAGGTCGAGGTCGTCGAGCGCGGAGAACGGCGTCGTCGCGGGTCGCGCGATGGTCGCGGGGCCGCCGTCGGTGCCGGGTCGGACACCGACCACGAGGACGTCGGCGGAGATCGAGGACGGAGCGGAGGAGTCGGTGGAGAGCGTCGGTCGGACCATGCGACAACCCTATCCAGCAGGTGTTCGCTGTCGGCGTGGTCGACGCGCACGGGGGATCACGACGCCCCGCCTAGCATGGGGACGGTGAACCACCCCGAGGAGCTCTACACCTTCGCCGAGGACGCGCCGACCGTGCCCGCGGGGCTGCACCTGATCGCCGGCCTCACCGGCTTCGCGGACGCCGGCTCGGCGGTCGCGCAGGTGACGTCGGCCGTGCTCGAGGACCTCGAGACCGAACTCGTCGCCGAGTTCGACCCGGACGTGCTGCTCGACTGGCGGGCCCGTCGCCCCGTGATCACGTTCGAGCACGACCACATCGCCGCCGTCGAACCGCCTCGGCTCGCGCTGCACCTGGTCCGCGACGAGCTCGGGCAGCCCTTCCTCTTCCTGTCGGGCTACGAGCCGGACTTCCAGTGGAACCGCTTCGTCCGCGCCGTCACCGACCTGGCCGCCTCCCTCACCGTCGCCGACACGACGTGGGTCCAGTCGATCCCGATGCCGGTCCCGCACACCCGGCCGATCAGCCTGACCGTCTCCGGCACCCGCGCCGACCTCGTCGAGCAGATGAGCGTCTGGAAGCCGGAGACCCAGGCGCCGGCGAACGTCCTGCACCTGGTCGAGCACCGCCTGTCCGAGCTCGGGAAGCAGGTCACCGGCCTGGTCCTGCTGGTCCCGCACTACCTGTCGGACACCGAGTTCCCGGACGCGGCCGTCGCCGCGTTCTCCGGCATCTCGTCGGCGACGGGCCTGATCTTCCCGTCGGACGCCCTCCGCGAGGAAGGGCGCGAGTTCCGCACCCGCGTCGACGAGCAGGTGGCCGGCAACGAGGAACTGCAGCGGCTGGTCGGGGTGCTCGAAGAGCGCCACGACACCTACATGGAGGGCAACCCCATCGCCTCGCCCCTCACGGGCGTGGACGGGCAGGTCCCGACGGCCGACGCGATCGCGGCGGAGCTCGAGCGGTTCCTGGCGGACCGTCGTCCGGACACGGACCCGACCACGGACTGACCGCGGCCGACGGGGCGGACGCGCACCGCGCCTCCAGTCCGGTCGCAGCCGGTGCGCCGGCTTGACGGTGCGACAGCCTGGAGGCGCGACCCACCCGACAGCGTCCGTCGCGTTCTCCACAGGCCGGCCCGGTGGCGGGGCCGTCCCCGGTAGCCTTGACGGGTGAATTCCCGCCGCGCCTTCCTCGTCTGGGGAATCGCGGTGCTCGCGTACGTGCTGGCGGTGGTCCAGCGCTCGTCGCTCGGTGTCTCCGGGGTGGACGCGCAGGACCGCTTCGCGGTCTCGGCGGCCGTGTTGTCGACGCTCGCGGTCGTGCAGATCGCCGTCTACGCCGGCCTGCAGATCCCGGTGGGCATCGCGCTCGACCGCGTCGGGCCGCGGCGGCTGGTGCTGCTCGGCGCCGCGCTGCTGGTCGTCGGCCAGGCCGTCGTCGCGGTGTCGCCCACGATCGGTCCGGCGATCGCGGGGCGGGTCCTCGTCGGTGCCGGCGACGCGATGACCTTCATCTCGGTGATCCGGCTCGTGCCGATGTGGTTCAGCGGGCGGATCCTGCCGCAGATCTCGCAGTGGACGGGCAACCTCGGCCAGGTCGGACAGATCCTGTCGGCGTTCCCGTTCGCGGTGCTGCTGCACACGGCGGGCTGGACGCCGGCGTTCGGCGTGGCGGCCGCAGCGAGTGCCGTCGGGCTCGTGCTCGCGGCGGTATTCGTGCACAACGGGCCGGTGCCGGTGCGGACGGACACGATCCCGCTGCCGTTGCCCCACTCGTGGCGCGGCGCGTTCCACACCTTCGGTCACGCGCTCCGCCGGCCGGGCACGCAGCTCGGGTTCTGGTCGCACTACGTGACGCAGTCCTCCGGCACGGTGTTCTCCCTGCTGTGGGGCGTGCCGATGCTCCGCGGGCTGGGGTACTCCTCGTCCGAGGCCGCCGGGTTCCTCACCGTCATCGTCGTCACCGGCTTCGTGGTCGGGCCGCTCCTCGGGGTGCTCTGCGCCCGCTTCCCGCTCCGCCGGTCGAACCTGGTGCTCGGCATCGTGCTCGCCCTCGGCGTGGTGTGGACCGCCGTCCTGCTCTGGCCCGACCACCCGCCGACGTGGCTGCTCGTGGTGCTCGTCGTCGTGATGGGCATCGGCGGACCGGGCTCCCTCATCGGGTTCGACTTCGCCCGGTCCTTCAACCCGGTCGGCTCGCTCGGGTCCGCGAACGGCGTCGTGAACGTCGGCGGGTTCCTGGCCGCCTTCGTGATGATGTTCCTCATCGGCACGATCCTGGACATCGCGGCACGGGCGACCGGGCAGACCGTGTTCGCGTGGGCGAACTTCCGGCTGGCCCTCACCGTGCAGTACGTCGTGGTGGGGATCGGCGTCGTGATGCTGCTGCACGCCCGCCGCCGGACACGTCGCGAGCTCCACGCGCAGGACGGAATACGGGTGGGGCCGCTCTGGGTTGCACTGGTTGCACGCCTGCGGAAGCGGAGCGTGCAATAATGAGGTCGGACCCGTTCGGGCCTCCTGTGTCTCGGAGCACTCCAGTGCGCCGCAGAAGCCGGGGGACTTGACATGGGTCCTAGTGCTGCCCGGAACGGTAGGACCTGACGACACGGGAGACCGCGGCGCAGGCCCTGGGTGGCGAGGGAGGCCACGACCCCACGAACGTGGCACGACGAGAGAGGTGATCGCATGGCTGCCCGGAGCACGACGATCGATCCCACGAAGGACACCGCGCCCACGAACGACACCGCGCCCGAGGACACCACGGCAGACGCCGCGGCGACCGACGGGACGGACGCGCCGAAGAAGCGCGCCCCCAAGAGCACCGCCAAGAAGGCCGCCCCGAAGAAGGCCGCCCCGAAGGCGAAGAAGAAGGCCGACGACGACCTCGACGAGGAGACCCCGGCTGCCGAGGCCGACGTCGAGGCCACCGACGACACCGACGGCGAGACCGACGAGAAGGACGCCGTCAAGCCGGACGCCGCAGCCGCGGTCGCCGCGGGTGCGCTCGTCATCTCGCAGTCCGACGACGACGAGGCACCGGTCTACTCGACCACGATCACGGGTGCGACCGCCGACCCGGTGAAGGACTACCTCAAGCAGATCGGCAAGGTCGCCCTCCTCAACGCCGAACAAGAGGTCGAGCTCGCGATGCGCATCGAGGCCGGCCTGTTCGCCGAGGACAAGCTCCAGCACTCGACCGGCCTGTCGAAGCCCCAGGAGCGCGAGCTCCGCTGGGTCGCCCGTGACGGTCAGCGTGCGAAGTCGCACCTGCTCGGCGCGAACCTCCGTCTGGTCGTCTCGCTCGCGAAGCGCTACACCGGTCGCGGCATGCAGTTCCTGGACCTCATCCAGGAGGGCAACCTCGGCCTGATCCGTGCGGTCGAGAAGTTCGACTACACCAAGGGCTTCAAGTTCTCGACGTACGCGACGTGGTGGATCCGTCAGGCCATCACCCGCGCCATGGCCGACCAGGCCCGCACCATCCGCATCCCGGTGCACATGGTCGAGGTCATCAACAAGCTCGCCCGCGTGCAGCGCCAGATGCTGCAGGACCTCGGTCGCGAGCCCACTCCGGAAGAGCTCGCCCGCGAGCTCGACATGACCCCGGAGAAGGTCGTCGAGGTGCAGAAGTACGGTCGCGAGCCGATCTCGCTCCACACCCCGCTGGGTGAGGACGGCGACTCGGAGTTCGGCGACCTGATCGAGGACACCGAAGCGGTCGTGCCGGCCGACGCGGTCGGGTTCACGATGCTGCAGAAGCAGCTCGAGAGCCTGCTCGACTCCCTGTCCGAGCGTGAGGCGGGCGTGATCCGCATGCGCTTCGGCCTCGGCGACGGCCAGCCGAAGACCCTCGACCAGATCGGTGACACGTTCGGCGTGACGCGTGAGCGCATCCGTCAGATCGAGTCCAAGACGATGGCGAAGCTCCGCCACCCGTCGCGGTCGCAGTCGCTGCGCGACTACCTCGAGTAGGCCGATGCGGTTCTTCATCCCGATCCTGATCGGGCGGATCCTCCGTGCCCTCGCTCGTGCGAGGGGCGGCGGGTCCGCCTACCCCGGGTACATCGTCCTGAAGCTCGTGCCGGACTTCCTGCAGCACGTGACGAAGCAGTTCCCGAACGGCGTCGTCTTCGTCCTCGGCTCGAACGGCAAGTCGACGACGACCCACATGATCTCGGACATCGTCCGGGCGCACGGACTCCGGGTCTTCACCAACCCGTCCGGCGCGAACCTGCCGCAGGGCATCGCGTCCGCGCTGCTGTCCGAGGTGTCGCTGACCGGCCGGCTCAAGGCCGACATCGGCATCCTCGAGGTCGACGAGGCCTTCGCGGTCGAGCTCGCCGGCATCCTGTCGCCGTCCACGGTGACGATGCTCAACGTGCAGGTCGACCAGCTCTACCGCTTCTTCGAGACCGAGCGGGTCGCGACGATGATGCTCGACACGGCGGCCCTGTCGACGGCGAACGTCATCACGAACCACGACGACCAGTTCCTCGACGCCTACGCCGGCACGCCCGGCCAGCGCGTGCTCCGCTTCGGCGCGAGCGACGAGGTCGTGGCCGCGGCTCCGAACGGCCTGCAGAACGCCGACTCGTTCGACGCCGGCGAGCGGACGCAGACGGCGGCGGACGCCGAGGTGGTCGCCCACACCGGTGACGGCGCGACGATCCGCTTCGACGGCGCCGAGATCCCCGTGCGCCTGCCCGCGCGCGGCCTGCACTACGCGGTCGACGCCGCGGCAGCCACGGCGACGGCCAGCGCGGCGCTCGGCACGCAGTTCCGCGCCGAGGCCGTCACGACGGCGTTCGGCACGATGAAGCCGGCGTACGGCCGTGGTGAGCGGCTGCCCATCGCGGGGGAGTCCGCCGAGTTCACGATGTTCAAGAACGCCGCGAGCCTCCAGCTCAACCTCGACGCGCTGCCGGACCACCCCGAACAGGTGCTCATGGCGATCGACGAGGGCACGCCGGACATCTCGTGGATCTACGACATCGACTTCTCGAAGCTCGACCACGTCGACGTCGTCTCCGGCGACAAGGCCTGGCAGATCGCGATCGCACTCGAGCACGCCGGTGTCCGCATCGGCAAGGTCGAGCCCGACGTCGAGGCCGCGATCAAGCACATGGAGCACCTCGGCGCCACGACCAGCGGCACGAAGAACTTCATCGTCAACTACGAGATCATGATGATCGCCCGGAAGGCCCTCGGCCACCCGGACATGGAGAAGACCGCATGACGGCCGATCGGCTGACCATCCTGCACGTCTACCCCCGCCAGATGGGCGTCTCGGGCGACCGCGGCAACGTCGCGGCCCTGGTGCGCCGGGCTGCTGCGGCGGACATCGACACCGAGGTGCTCGAGTACGCGCCGGGCGACGCACTGCCCACCGCGGCCGACGTCGTGGTGATCGGCAACGGCCCGCTCAGTGCGATGCGCTCCCTCGGCGACGACATCGCGCGGATCGGTGCGCCGCTCCGCGAGTTCGCGACCTCCGGTGTGCCGGTCGTCGCGGTCGGCGGCGGGTTCGACCTCGCCACGAACGAGGTCGTGCCGACCGACGGCTCCGTCGTGACCGGGTTCGGGGTCTTCGACGCGCGTGCCGTCCGCGGTGCCGAGCGCCGGGTCAACTACTTCGTGCTCGACACGCGGTACCCGCTCCTGCCGGGCGCTCCCACGCGCCTGGCCGGCTTCGAGGACCACGCCACGACGATCGAGCTCGGCGCCGGCGTGCAGCCGTTCGCCGACGTCGTGTCCGGCGGCGGCAACCAGGCCGGTGCCCCGGTCGAGGGCGCGATCGCCGGGAACTCCTTCGGCACGCACACGCAGGGCCCGATCCTGCCGCTGAACCCGCAGCTGACCGACGGTGTCCTCGCCGCCGCGACGGCGCGGCTCGGTCGCGAGTACGCACCGGACGCGGAGCGGACCGCCACGATCGACCGGTACGCGCGCGAAGCGCGGGCGACGGTCGACCGCTACGTCGACAAGGCGTTCAAGCGGATCGCCTGACCGACGGATCGCCGGACCGACGCTCGCTGCGGACGTCGAACGCGAGACAGAAAAGACGGGAGGCGCGGTGCCAGCTGGCACCGCGCCTCCCGTCTGCTGTTGGTCGCTACTTCGACTCGTAGAGTCGGCTGCTCTCGTCGTGCCACTCGATGGCGGTCGCCGCGAGCTTGTCCTTGAACTCCGCGCCGTGGTGGGCGCAGAAGAACAGTTCGCCGCTGGCCATGGTGGCTCGGATGTAGGCCTGCGCACCGCAGCTGTCGCAACGGTCGGCGGCGGTCAGCTGGTGGTTGCTGACTTCGTCGATGGAGGGGTCCTGCACGGTCTGGGTCATTGCTGTGCTCCTCACGGATCGCAGGTGGTGCCGGGTGGTTCGACCATTTCAACACGTGATGCCTGAGAACGACGCATTGTGGTGCCCCCATTTCGCTCAGCGCGGATCGACTGTCCCCAGTCCGAGTGTCCGGCGGGTGGTGTCGGTGCCGATCGCTAGCATCGGAAGGTGAGCTCCGACTACTCCGCACGCCATCTCTCCGTCCTCGAAGGGCTCGAGGCGGTCCGGAAGCGCCCGGGCATGTACATCGGCTCGACGGACTCCCGGGGCCTCATGCACTGCCTGTGGGAGATCATCGACAACTCCGTCGACGAAGCCCTCGCCGGGCACGGTGACGAGATCGGTGTCGTCCTGCACGAGGACGGCTCGGTCGAGGTCCGTGACACCGCCCGCGGCATCCCCGTCGACGTCGAACCGAAGACCGGTCTGACCGGGGTCGAGGTCGTGTTCACGAAGCTCCACGCCGGCGGCAAGTTCGGCTCCGGCTCCTACGCCGCGTCCGGTGGCCTGCACGGGGTCGGTGCCTCCGTCGTGAACGCGCTGTCGGAGCGCCTCGACGTCGAGGTCGACCGCGGTGGCAAGACCTACGCGATGTCGTTCCACCGGGGCGAGCCGGGCACGTTCGACGACGCGAAGGGCATCGGCCCCGACGCACCGTTCTCGCCGTTCACCTCCGGCAGTGAGCTCCGCGTGGTCGGCAAGGTCAAGAAGGGCGTCACCGGCTCCCGGATCCGCTACTGGGCGGACCGGCAGATCTTCACCGCCGACGCGAAGTTCAGCACGAGCGATCTGGTGAGCCGGGCACGGCAGACCGCGTTCCTCGTGCCGGGGCTCGGCATCACCATCACCGACGCGCGGGCGTCCTCGATCGAAGCTGCGGCCGCTCGGGCCGAGGCCACCGGTACCGCGGTCGCCGCCGGGCCCGTGGTGGAGCGCTTCCGGTACGAGGGCGGCATCGGCGAGTTCGTCGAGCACCTCGCCGTCGACACCGCCGTCACCGACGTCTGGCGGGTCCAGGGCACCGGTACCTTCACCGAGACCGTGCCGATGCTCGACGACAAGGGGCACATGGTGTCCACGTCGGTCGACCGCGAGTGCGAGGTCGACCTCGCGCTCCGCTGGGGCAGCGGCTACGAGACGGTGTTCCGCAGCTTCGTGAACATCATCGCCACGCCGAAGGGCGGCACGCACCAGGCCGGCTTCGAGTCCGGCGTGGTCAAGGCCGTGCGCACCCAGGTCGAGGCGAACGCCCGCAAGCTCAAGGTCGGGCAGGACAAGCTCGAGAAGGACGACGTGCTCGCCGGCATGACCGCCGTGCTGACCGTCCGACTGCCCGAGCCGCAGTTCGAGGGGCAGACGAAAGAGGTGCTGGGCACGCCCGCGGTCCGGAAGATCGTCGACCAGGTCGTGTCGAAGCGCCTCACCGAGATCCTCACCTCGACGCAGCGCACCGAGAAGGCACAGGCCGCGACCCTGCTCGAGAAGGTCGTCGCCGAGATGAAGACCCGCATCTCGGCCCGCGCGCACAAGGAGACCCAGCGCCGGAAGAACGCGCTCGAGAACTCGTCGCTGCCGACGAAGCTCGCCGACTGCCGCTCGCAGGACACCGAGGGCACCGAGCTCTTCATCGTCGAGGGTGACTCGGCGCTCGGCACCGCCAAGCTCGCCCGCAACAGCGAGTACCAGGCGCTGCTGCCGATCCGCGGCAAGATCCTCAACGTGCAGAAGGCGTCCGTCTCGGACATGCTCTCGAACGCCGAGTGCGCCTCGATCATCCAGGTGATCGGCGCCGGTTCCGGCCGGACGTTCGAGATCGACCAGGCCCGCTACGGCAAGGTCATCATCATGTCCGACGCGGACGTCGACGGCGCGCACATCCGGACCCTGCTGCTGACGCTCTTCTTCCGGTACATGCGGCCGATGATCGAAGAGGGCCGGGTGTTCGCCGCGGTCCCGCCGCTGCACCGGGTCGTCGTGATCAACCGCGGCAAGCCGAACGACACGCTGTACACGTACTCCGAGCAGGAGCTGCAGGCGGTGCTGAAGAAGCTCGAGAAGTCGGGCAAGAAGTACCAGGAGCCGATCCAGCGGTACAAGGGCCTCGGCGAGATGGATGCCGACCAGCTGGCGGAGACCACGATGGACCGCGCGCACCGCACACTGCGGCGGGTGCGGATCACCGATGCCGAGAGTGCGGCGAAGGTGTTCGAGCTGCTGATGGGCAACGACGTGGCCCCGCGCAAGGAGTTCATCCTGGCGGGCGAGGGCCTCGACCGCGACCGCATCGACGTGTAGCGCGCGCGGCTCGTGGCGCGGCGCGGTCGCGCGCGGGGGTGCTCCACGGTCCCGCGCCGCCCGCCGCCCGCCGCCCGCCGCGGCCGCGCGCGGGTCGTTTCGCGCTGAGCGACACCTCACGGACCGAGAAGCCCGTGAGGTGTCGCTCACCGCGAAAGGGCGGCCCCGGCGGCCCCAGCGGCGGTCCCAGCGGCGGCGCGGCGCGGCGCGCTACGCCTCGCCGGCGGTGCCGTCGAGCGCCGCCGCGCTCCCGCCGATCGTGCCGATCACGGCGTCGAGCGGCGCGCCCGACCCGTCACGCTTCGACAGCCAGTCCGGCAGGGTCCGGGCAGCGCCGTCCGTGCCGACCGCGTGCGGCGGAGCGATGCCCGCCCACGCCACGGTGATGCCGTCCTCGCCCTTGAGGAACGCGTGCGCCCGGACCCCCTGGGTCGCACGGCCCTTCGCCGGGAACTCGGACAGCGCCGAGACCTTCGCGCGGCCGGTGTCCGTGCCGGGCAGTGCCGACGAGGACGTGGACACGGTCGCGACCACGGCGTCGTCGGAGCGGGCGACGGACCCGAACCAGACCACCGAGGCACCCGAGGCCAGCGCGACCCCGGCCACGCCACCTGCGGGGAGCCCCTGCGGGCGGACGCCGGACGCTGGGAACCGGAGCAGCTGCGCGTTCGAGGTGATGAACACGAGGTCGTCGGACTCCGGCGCCTGGGTCGCTCCGATCACGGAGTCGCCGGGCTTCAGCCCGATCGCGACCATCTCGTCCTTGTCCGGCCAGGCACCCGCGGTGACCCGCTTGACGATGCCCTGCGCGCTCCCGATCGCGAGGGAGTCCGGAGCAGAGGGCGACAGGTCGACGAGCGCCACGACCACCTCGTTCTTGGTGATGCCGAGGTACTCGGTCACCCGCACGCCGGCGTCGAGCCGGACGGACGCCGGCGGGACCGCGGGCACGTCGACCGGCGAGAACCGCAGCACGCGGCCGGTCGAGGTGAGCGCGCCGACCTGCCCGCGGACCGTCGAGACGACCGAGGAGCGAACGGCGTCGTGCTTCGACCGCTTCGGCACCCGCACGATGCCGAGGTCCGAGGTGGGGATGTCCACCCGCACCAGCCGGCCGGTGGTGGAGAGCAGCACGCGGCACGGTGCGTCGGCGATCTGCAGCGACTCGGGGTCGACCGCCGCCTTCTTGCCACCGCGGACCGGGGCGTCGGCCTCGGTCAGCAGGGTCCGACGTGGGGTCGCGAAGCGGTCCGACACCTCGGTGAGCTCGAGCGCGACCTGGGCACGCAGCCGCTCGTCCGACGCGAGCAGTTCCTCGAGCGCGGCGATGTCGGTGAGCAGCTGGTCCCGCTCGCCCTCGAGCTCGAGGCGTGAGAACTTCGTCAGGCGACGGAGTCGCAGTTCGAGGATGTACTCGGCCTGCACCTCGGACAGATCGAAGACGTCCTGCAGCCGGGAGCGCGCGGCCTCGGAGTCGTCGGAGGACCGGATGACCTCGATGACCTCGTCGATGTCGAGGATCGCGACGAGGAGGCCCTCGACGAGGTGCAGCCGTTCCCGCTTGCGCGCGAGGCGGTACTGCGACCGGCGCGTGACGACCGACAGCCGGTGCTGCACGTAGACGTCGAGGAGCTCACGGAGCCCGAGCGTGCGCGGCGACCCGTTCACCAGGGCGACGTTGTTGATGCCGAAGCCGTCCTCGAGCGGGGTGTGCTTGTAGAGCTGCTCGAGCACCGCGGTGGGGTTGAAGCCGGACTTGATGCCGATCACGAGTCGGAGCCCGTGGTTGCGGTCGGTCAGGTCGTTCACGTCGGAGATGCCGACGAGCTTCTTCGCCTGGACGCCGTCCTTGATCTTCTCGATCACGCGCTCCGGGCCGACCAGGTACGGCAGCTCGGTGACGACGAGTCCGGCCTTGCGCGGCGTGAGGTTCTCGACGGAGACCTTCGCCCGGGTGCGGAACGAGCCGCGGCCGCTGGCGTAGGCGTCGCGCACGCCGGACAGCCCGACGATCGTGCCGCCGGAGGGCAGGTCCGGCCCGGGGACGTACTCCATGAGCTCTTCGAGGGTGGCCTGCGGGTTCATGAGCAGGTGCTTCGCGGCCTCGACCACCTCGCCGAGGTTGTGCGGCGCCATGTTGGTCGCCATGCCGACGGCGATGCCGGACGCGCCGTTGACCAGCAGGTTCGGGAACGCCGCGGGCAGCACGCCGGGCTGCATGATCTGGTTGTCGTAGTTCGGGACGAAGTCGACGACGTCCTCGCCCAGGCCCTCGGTCATCGCCATCGACGGCTCGGCCAGGCGTGCCTCGGTGTAGCGCGCGGCCGCGGGGCCGTCGTCGAGCGAGCCGAAGTTGCCGTGCCCGTCGACGAGCGGGACGCGCATCGTGAACGGCTGCGCCATCCGGACCAGGGCGTCGTAGATCGCGCCGTCGCCGTGCGGGTGCAGCTTGCCCATCACCTCGCCGGTGACGCGCGCGCTCTTGACGTGCCCGCGATCGGGCCGCAGGCCCATCTCCGACATCTGGTAGAGGATGCGCCGCTGCACCGGCTTGAGGCCGTCACGTGCGTCGGGGAGCGCCCGCGAGTAGATGACGGAGTACGCGTACTCGAGGAAGGAGCCCTGCATCTCCTCGGAGACGTCGACGTCCTCGATGCGTTCACCGTCGGGCAGGCCGACTGCTTCCGTGCGTGCCATGGCACCTTTCTGGGAGACTGGGGGAGATGGGAACAAGCGTACCGACGGCCCCCGACGCCACCGCGAACCTCGCCGACGTCTTCCCGAGTTGCCTCGTGGCGCTCGGGGCTGCGGACGACGCCTGGTTGCGCACCACCGGACTGGAGGCACGGATCACCCTCCGACCCGCCCGTTCCGCGATCGTCGTGCTGGTCGACGGCCTGGGGGCCGGCGCACTGGCGGCCCGCGCGGGTCACGCACGCTGGCTCGCCGCGGGGAAGAAGAAGCTGCGGAGCGGGTTCCCCACCACGACGGCGGCCGCGCTGAGCACCCTGACGACCGGCCGCTCGCCCGGCACGCACGGTGTGGTCGGGTACAGCGGCTGGAACCCGGGCACCGGTGCGGTGATGAACCTGCTGAGCGGGTGGGACGCCGAGGTCCCCGCGGGCTGGCTGCTCGCGCCGACGCTCTTCACCGCGGCGCAGGCGCTCGACGTCGACCCGGTCGTCGTCGGCCCGGCCCGCTACCGCTCGTCGGGCATGACCGCGAACGTGCTCGGCGGCGCGCGGTACGTGGCGGCGGACTCGATCCCGCAGCGCATCGACGCCGCCCTCGTCGAGACCGCGACGGGCCGGTCGCTGGTGTACCTCTACGTCCCCGAGCTCGACTCGATCGGACACAAGAACGGCTGGCAGTCGGACCGGTGGACGGCCGCCCTGGAACTCCTCGACGGGGAGCTCGCGCGGCTCGACCGGGGTGTCGCCGACGACGTGGGCGTCGTCGTGACCGCCGACCACGGGGTCCTGGACGTGCCGGACCACGCGAACATCGCGATGGACCCGCTGCTGCTGACCGACGTGGTCGGGGTGGCCGGGGATCCGCGCTGCCGGCAGCTCACCGTCGCGCCGGGCACCGACGTGCGCTCGCTCGTCGGCGCGTTCCGGGCCCGCTACGGCAAGAAGGCGACCGTGGCCAGCCGTGACGAGGCGATCGCCGCGGGGTGGTTCGGCCCGGTCTCGGACGAGGTCGTCGACCGCATCGGCGACGTCATCGTCGTGGCGCGGGGGTCGTGGGCGTTCAACGACGACCGCGGGCTGCGCGACGGTGAGGAGCCGAAGCGGATGATCGGCCAGCACGGTGCGATGACCGACGACGAGATCCTCGTGCCGCTCCGGCTCGCGGGAGCGTTCGCGTAGGAACGCCCCCGCGCGCGGCGATCAGGCTGGGTCGTCGTCCGGACGCGTGCCGAAGACGATCTCGTCCCAGCTCGGCATCGAGCGGCGGTTGCGCTTCTTGCGCTCCTGACGACCACCCTCGGACTCCGGGGCAGATACCGGACGGGCGTCCTGCTGCTGGACGCCAGCGGGCTCGTCCTCGAAGCCCTGCAGCGGGATGTCGACGACGCTGATCGAGGTGCCGCGGGGCTCCTCCTGCTGCTCACCGAACGCGGCGGACTCCCGCTCACCGCGGCGACGCCGAAGGGCCTCGAGCAGGTCGGCGGTCTCGTTGCCCGGGGCACGCTCCTCGACGGCGGCGACGCCGATGCGGGGGAGCGGCGCACGGAGCGGGCGCTCCTGCACGTCGGGGTTGGTGACGTCCTCGTCCGGCTCGTCGACGCGGAACGCGCCCGAGTCGAACCGCGTGCCGTCGGTGTCCTGGTGGTCCGGCTCCACGGCGCGGAGGCGGGGCGCGATGCCCTCGTCGTCGCTGTGCGAGAGCCGGTGCGCGTCGCCGTTGTCCGGCGTCAGCGTCGACGTCTTGGGGTCGAAGAGCCACTGGGCGTCGTGCTCGACCTCGGCGGCGGTGTAGTGCACGCGCACCTGCCAGCCGTGCTCGGCGTGCTTCCACGAGGCCCAGGAGACCGCCGTGGCCTCGCCGGCCTCGAGCTTCGCGGTGATCGCCGCACCGAAGGCGTCCGGGGCCTGGTCGTCGACCGGGGTGACCGGCACCCGGTGTGCGGCGTCGAGGATGAACGCACGCTCGGCGAGCACGGGGCCCTCGAAGCGGCGGACGTACTCGACGTCGACGTCGAGCGCGGCAGCGACCTCGGCGGCGTCGGCACCACCGCGGATGCGGGCTTGCACGTCCTTCGGGGACACACGCTTCTGCGGACCGGCCTCGGGGTTCGCCTGCCGGACCTGGCCCGGCAGCGACGAGGTCACGGGCAACCGGAACTCGGTCCCGCCGTCGGTCGCGAGGAGGAGTGCCCCGGACTCCACTCCGATGACTCTCACGTCTTGCATGGTTCCGCCTTCCGAGCGTCGCGTACGGTCGAGCGTCGTACCCCAGGAGTATGCAGCCGTCCCGGGCCGATCCCGGGGAGGCGCACGGGCGTGCCGCGGACTCCCGTCGGGCCGATTCCCGACCCCGGGAATAGCGGCGACGGGTGTCGGGTTGCAGCGCCAGAACGACCCGCCGGAGTTCTCGGTTTGCGCTCTGGCGGGACGTGGTGCAAACTGTCGCCGCCGATCACCGGCGACGACCTCTCGATACGAGAAATGGATGGGCATGGCCACCGATTACGACGCCCCCCGGAAGACCGACGACAACTCTGACTCGGAGTCGATCGAGGCCCTCAAGGAGCGCGTTCCCGACAAGATGTCGGGGGTCGTCGACGATGATTCCGACAACCCCGGCAGCTTCGAGCTCGCCGGACAGGACCTCAGCGACGTCGACCTCGACGTCGTCGTGCTCCCGCCCCAGGTCGACGAGTTCACCTGTGTCGAGTGCTTCCTGGTGAAGCACCGCTCGCAGCTCGACCACGAGTCGAAGCTCGGACCGGTCTGCGCGGAGTGCGCGGCGCTCTAGGACCGCACGGAGTCGAACGGCCCGTCACCCTCCTGGGTGACGGGCCGTTCGCATGCCGGACGGCCGTGCCCCGGCGGTCGGAGGCGCGGGGCGGAGCCGCACCGCGCCTCCAGGCAGAGACGGGGGTGGGGACTCAGGAACGCAACGCGGCGACGACGGCCGACGGGTTGCGGACGCTGACCAGCCAGTACGGGGTCGGGTCCGCCGGGTCCTCGACCTCGACCTTGACGACCCCGCGCACGTAGCCGCGGAAGAGGGTCCAGGCGCGGGCGTCGAGCTTCGGACCGCGCTGCGTCGTGGCCTCGGCGCCCTCGTAGGCGGAGACCTCGCCGACGAGCGCCCGGGGGAGGTGCGCCCGGCCGGCGCGGAACTCGGTGTCGGTGACCTCGATCGTCGGGGCGAGCGCCCAGAGCAGCACGACCACGCCGAGGTACATCCCGATCGCGACGAGCACCCCCGTCAGCACGCTGATCGGCAGGAACACGAGGAGGCTGGCGGGGATGACGAGCGCGGTCGCCAGGTAGAGGACGGGCGGAGCCCACAGTCGTTCGCGGTACAGGGTCACGGGTCCATTCGACCACGACTCGGGCCAGGTCACGGAACGGTCACGGTCTGCACTACCCTCGACACGTGACCGAACCAGTCGACGTGCTCTGGACCGGGGAGAACGCTCCCGGCTACGCCCACCCCGGTGACGCCGGAGCCGACCTCGTCTCCACCGAGGCGTTCGTGCTCCGTCCCGGCGAGCGGCGTCTCGTGGGCACCGGCCTCCGCATCGCGCTCCCCGAGGGCCACGCGGCCTTCGTCGTCCCGCGCAGCGGCCTCGCCGCCAAGCACGGCATCACGATCGTGAACTCGCCCGGCACCGTCGACGCGGGCTACCGGGGCGAGATCAAGGTCGCGCTGCTCAACACGGACCAGACCGAGTCGCACGAGGTGCACGTCGGGGACCGCATCGCCCAGATGATCGTCATGCCGGTCCCGCGCGTGTCGTTCACCCGCGTCGACGAGCTGCCCGACAGCGTCCGCGGCCAGGGCGGGTTCGGCTCGTCGGGCTACGGTGACCGGAGCGGTGCCGCCAGCGGCACCGCCGACAATGCTCAGGAAGGAACGCGCGCATGAAGTTCGGCCGACGCAAGCGTGACGAGGTCGAGGTGGCGGAAGCCGTCGTCGACGATGTCGAGGTCGCCGAGACGACCCCCGAGGTGGACATCGCGACCGATGCCGACGCCGACCTCGACGAGGTGGACGCCGTCGCGCCGACGGACAAGTCCGCCCCCGAGGACCGCGCCGACCACGGCCCGCACGACGAGACCGAGGCGAACCTGGTCCGTCCGTACGTCGACCTCGGCGGCGTGAAGGTCCTGCCGCGCGAGGGACTGCACCTCCGGCTCGAGGTCGAGGAGGGCTCGCAGCGCGTCGTCGCCGTCGGGCTCGACTACGACGAGTCCACCCTGCAGGTCCAGCCGTTCGCGGCCCCCCGCTCCACCGGCCTCTGGCACGAGATCCGCGCGCAGATCGCCGAGCAGATCGAGCGTCAGGGCGGTGTCGTGACCGAGGTCGACGGTCCGTTCGGCCCCGAGCTCCGCGCGCAGGTGCCCGTCGTCACGGACGGCTCCGGCATCACCGACGGCGCCCGCCCGGCCCGCTTCATCGGCGTCGACGGCCCGCGCTGGTTCCTGCGCGGCGTGATCGCCGGCAAGGCCGCCGAGCAGCCCGACGACGCCGCCGACATCGAGGACCTGTTCCGCAGCGTCGTCGTGGTCCGCGGGACCACGCCGATGCCGCCGCGCGACCTCATCCCGCTGCACATGCCGAAGTCGACGCAGACCGCGATCTGAGCCTGGAGGCACGGTGCCGGACAACGACGACACCACCCGTCCCGAAGCGGACGCGCCCGACGCGCTGCCGTCGTTCAACGAGCAGTTCCGCGCGGCGGTGCAGAACACCGGACTGGGCAAGGTCGCCCCCGGAGAGGCCCCGTCCGGGCACGCGCTCGTCGCGGCGATCGGCGGTGTCCGCGGCCTCGCCGAGTCGGTGCTCCCCGGTCTGGCGTTCCTGGTCGTCTACGCGATCACGAAGGAGCTCGTGCCGAGCGTCCTCATCCCGGTGGTGATCGGCGCCGTGTTCGTGGTGCTCCGACTCCTGCAGCGGCAGTCCCTCGTGATGTCCCTCGCCGGCATCCTCGGCGTGGCGATCTCGGCCGGCCTCGCGCTCATCACCGGGCGTGCGGAGAGCAACTTCATCCCCGGCATCATCATCAACATCGTCTGGCTCGTCGGGCTCCTGGTGACCCTGGCGATCCGGCAGCCGTTGATCGGTCTCATCGTCGGGTTCCTGCTCCCGCCGAACGAGGACGGCAGCCACCAGGACTGGCGGGCCGACCCGGCGAAGCGTCGGGTGCTCACCGTGGCGACCTGGCTGTGGGTCGGCCTCTTCGCGATCCGCCTCGTCATCGAGATCCCGCTGTACCTGACGGCGCAGGTCGAACTGCTCGCCGGCATCAAGCTCATCACCGGCGTCCCGCTCTACGCGGCGCTGCTCTGGGTGACGTGGCTGCTGGTCCGCACGGTGTTCCGACGCGAGGGCAACGCCGCCGCGGTGTAGAGTTGTCTCGACATCGAGACAATTCTCCCCGGGCCGTCGCCGGTCGCGGGGATTAGGTTTGCCTTGCTGGTGGGTCGCTCCGCGGCCGACCAGGATGGGGGCACACCGATCAGTAGGGAGGCGGCACAGTGGCTGCAGTCAACAGCTTCGGCTCGAAGGACACACTCTCGGTTGGGGGTGTCGACTACGCGATCCACCGGATCGACACGGTGCCCGGGTACGAGAAGCTCCCGTACAGCCTGAAGGTGCTGCTCGAGAACCTCCTCCGCACCGAGGACGGCAAGAACGTCACCGAGGAGCAGATCCGCGCGCTCGGCTCGTGGCGTCCCGACGCCGAGCCGGACACCGAGATCCAGTTCTCCCCCGCGCGCGTCGTGATGCAGGACTTCACCGGCGTGCCGTGCATCGTCGACCTCGCCACCATGCGCGAGGCGATGGCCGAGATCGGTGGCGACCCGAACAAGATCAACCCGCTGTCGCCGGCCGAGATGGTCATCGACCACTCCGTCATCGCCGACCTCTTCGGTCGCGAGGACGCCCTGCAGCGCAACACCGACCTCGAGTACGAGCGGAACGGGGAGCGCTACCAGTTCCTCCGCTGGGGCCAGACCGCGTTCGAGGACTTCAAGGTCGTCCCGCCGGGCACCGGCATCGTGCACCAGGTCAACATCGAGTACCTGGCGAAGGTCACCTACACGCGTGACTTCGACGGCGAGACCTACGCCTACCCGGACACCCTCGTCGGCACCGACTCGCACACCACGATGGTGAACGGCCTCGGCGTGCTCGGCTGGGGCGTCGGCGGCATCGAGGCCGAGGCAGCGATGCTCGGCCAGCCGGTGTCGATGCTCATCCCGAAGGTCGTCGGCTTCAAGCTGTCCGGGTCCATCCCGGCCGGCGTCACCGCGACCGACGTGGTGCTCACCATCACGCAGGAGCTCCGCAAGCACGGGGTCGTCGGCAAGTTCGTCGAGTTCTACGGCGAGGGCGTCGGCGAGGTCCCGCTCGCGAACCGGGCCACCATCGGCAACATGTCGCCGGAGTTCGGCTCCACGGCGGCGATGTTCCCGGTCGACGACGTCACGCTCGACTACCTGCGCCTGACCGGCCGCGACGACGCCCAGATCGCGCTGGTCGAGGCGTACGCCAAGACCCAGGGGCTCTGGCACGACCCGTCGGTCGAGCCGAACTACTCCGAGTACATGGAGCTCGACCTCTCCACGGTCGTCCCGTCGATCTCCGGCCCGAAGCGTCCGCAGGACCGCATCGAGCTCTCGAAGGCGAAGACGCAGTTCGAGGTCGACCTGAGCAACTACACGTCGCCGAGCGAGCAGACCGACCTGGACGACGCGGTCGAGGACACCTTCCCCGCGTCCGACCCGATCGCCGCGGGTTCGACGAACGAGGACACCACGACACACGAGCACGTCTACGTGTCGAGCGCCCCGTCGACCGCCTCGCAGCCGACCAGGGTCGCGATGGACGGGGCCGACCCGTTCACGATCGACCACGGCGCCGTCGCGATCGCCGCGATCACCTCGTGCACCAACACGTCGAACCCCTCGGTCATGATGGCCGCCGGCATCCTCGCCCGGAACGCCGCGCAGAAGGGCCTCAAGGCGAAGCCGTGGGTCAAGACCACGCTCGCGCCGGGGTCGAAGGTCGTCACCGACTACTACGAGAAGGCCGGTCTCACCACCTACCTCGAGGACCTCGGCTTCTACACGGTCGGCTACGGCTGCACCACCTGCATCGGCAACTCGGGCCCGCTGCCCGAGGAGATCTCGCAGGCCGTGCAGGACAACGACCTCGCCGTGACCGCGGTGCTCTCGGGCAACCGCAACTTCGAGGGGCGCATCAACCCCGACGTGAAGATGAACTACCTGGCGTCTCCGCCCCTGGTCATCGCGTACGCCCTCGCCGGGTCGATGCACTTCGACTTCGACAAGGACTCGCTCGGCACCGACCAGGACGGCAACGACGTCTTCCTGCAGGACATCTGGCCCGACGCGGTCGAGGTCCAGCAGGTCATCGACGCGTCCATCGACACCGAGATGTTCACCCACGAGTACGGCTCCGTGTTCGAGGGTGACGACCGCTGGAAGAACCTGCCGACCCCGACGGGCGACACCTTCGAGTGGGACCAGGAGTCGACCTACGTCCGGAAGCCCCCGTACTTCGAGGGCATGACGATGCAGCCCGACGCGGTCTCGGACATCTCCGGCGCCCGCGTCCTCGCGAAGCTCGGCGACTCGGTCACGACCGACCACATCTCGCCGGCCGGTTCGATCAAGGCGGACAGCCCGGCGGGCCAGTACCTCGACGAGCACGGCGTCGACCGCAAGGACTTCAACTCCTACGGCTCGCGTCGCGGCAACCACGAGGTCATGATCCGCGGCACGTTCGCGAACATCCGCCTCCGCAACCAGCTCCTCGACGGCGTGGAGGGCGGTTACACCCGTGACTTCACGACGCCGGACGGTGCGCAGTCGTTCATCTACGACGCCTCGCAGCACTACCAGGAGCAGGGCATCCCGCTCGTCATCTTCGGCGGCAAGGAGTACGGCTCCGGCTCGTCCCGCGACTGGGCGGCGAAGGGCACGAACCTGCTCGGCGTGAAGGCCGTCATCACCGAGAGCTTCGAGCGCATCCACCGGTCGAACCTGATCGGCATGGGCGTGGTCCCGCTGCAGTTCCCCGTCGGCGAGTCGGTCGAGTCCCTCGGGCTCGACGGCACCGAGGTCGTCTCGATCTCGGGCCTGACGGAGCTGAACGAGGGCCGCACCCCGAAGACGGTGCACGTCACCGCCGAGCCGAGCGAGCACTCGCCCGCGGGCAAGCAGACGATCGAGTTCGACGCGGTCGTCCGCATCGACACCCCCGGCGAGGCGGACTACTACCGCAACGGCGGCATCCTGCAGTACGTGCTGCGTTCGCTCGTCTGAACGCGGTGAGCACGGGTCGCTGACGCGACCACACGACGGACTGGAGGCCCGTGGCGACACTGCCACGGGCCTCCAGTCCGTCTGCCGGTCACGCGGATATGGTGGGGGATCAGCCCCACGAAAGGAGCGCCCGTGAGTCTGCTCGCCAGCATCACGTCGCCGCGCGACCTGAAGCGTCTGTCGGACGCGCAGATGACCGACCTCGCCGCGGAGATCCGGCGCTTCCTCGTCGCCGAGGTCGCGAAGACCGGTGGGCACCTCGGCCCGAACCTCGGTGTGGTCGAGCTGACCCTGGCGATGCACCGCGTGTTCGACTCGCCGCACGACGCCTTCGTGTTCGACACGGGGCACCAGTCGTACGTGCACAAGCTCGTGACCGGCCGGCAGGACTTCTCGCGGCTGCGCGAGCGCGGCGGGCTCGCCGGGTACCCGCAGAGGCGCGAGTCCGAGCACGACATCGTCGAGTCCTCGCACGCGTCGTCCTCGCTGTCGTGGGCGGACGGCATCTCGCGCGCGTTCGTGCAGACCGGCCAGGCAGACCGCACGGTCGTCGCGGTGGTCGGTGACGGTGCGCTCACGGGCGGGATGACGTGGGAGGCCCTCAACAACATCTCGGACGGCAACGACCGGCGGCTCGTGATCGTCGTGAACGACAACGGGCGGTCCTACGCGCCGACGATCGGCGGGATGGCACGGTTCCTCAGCTCGGTGCGGACGCGCCGGGAGTACCGCGCGCTGTACGAGACCTCGCGGGCGGTCGCGAGCCGGTTCGGTGCCCCGGGGCGGGCGATCTACCGCGGGATGCGCGGCGGCCTGCACGGCTTCCTGTCGCGGTTCACCAACAACGAGGCGCTCTACTCGAACCTCGACATCAAGTACATCGGTCCGGTGAACGGCCACGACCAGCGGGCGATGGAGGCAGCGCTCCGGCAGGCCAAGGAGTACGGCGCGCCGACGATCGTGCACGCCATCACCGAGAAGGGGCACGGCTTCGAGCCGGCGCTCCGCGACCAGGCGGACCAGTTCCACGCCGTCGGGCACATCGACCCCGAGACCGGCGAGTCGCTCGACGTCTCGTCGGGCCCGTCGTGGACCTCGGTGTTCGCCTCGACCCTCGCCGACGTCGGCTCCGACGACCCGCGGATCGTCGCGATCACCGCGGCGATGCTCCGGCCGACGGGGCTGCACCTGTTCCAGGAGCGCCACCCGTCGCGGGTGATCGACGTCGGGATCGCGGAGCAGCACGCCGTGACCACCGCCGCGGGGCTCGCGTTCGGTGGCCTGCACCCCGTGGTGGCGCTCTACGCGACCTTCCTCAACCGGGCGTTCGACCAGGTGCTCATGGACGTCGCCCTGCACCGGGCCGGCGTGACGTTCGTCCTCGACCGTGCGGGCATCACCGGACCCGACGGCCCGTCGCACCACGGCATGTGGGACCTCGCGCTGCTGCAGGTCGTGCCGGGCATCCGCATCGCCGCGCCCCGTGACGCCCCGACGCTCCGCGAGGAGTTCCGCGAGGCCGTGGCGGTCGACGACGCCCCGACCGTCCTGCGCTGGTCGAAGGGCCAGGTCGGCCCGGACATCCCCGCGCTGCGTCGGCTGTCCGACGGCGTCGACGTGCTGCACGCGCCGGAGTCCGGCGCGGAGGAGGACGTCCTCCTCGTGGCCGTCGGCTCGATGGTGCCCGTCGCACTCGAGGCAGCCACACTGCTCGAGGCGCAGGGGATCGGCGTCACCGTCGTCGACCCGCGCTGGGTGGTGCCGATCCCGGCGTCGCTCATCGACCTGTCCCGCGACCACCGGCTCGTCATCACGATCGAGGACGGCGTGCGGGTCGGTGGCGTCGGCACGCGGCTCCGGCAGGACCTCCGGGCCGCGGGCGTCGACACCGGGGTGAACGAGCTCGGGCTGCCGGACGCCTTCATCGACCACGCGTCACGCTCCCAGATCCTCGCCGACGCGGGGCTCACCGCGCAGGCGATCGCGCGCGACGTCATCGACCAGGTCGTCGGCACGAAGCTGCCGCAGGCGAAGCCGGCGCGGTCGCGCTCGTCGGTCGACGGCTGAGCCGCGCCGGCGCCGCGCCGCGGCGGCGCCGATGGCGCCGGCGCGCGCCGGGGCGCCGCCGCGGCGCCACCGCACAACGAAAGTCACCCCGAACCGCGGCGATCCGCGGTTCGGGGTGACTTTGGTTGTGCAGCGGGCCCCGACCCGGCCGCGGCAGCCGCGGCCGGCGCCGCTAGCGAGCGGCGGGGCCGACGACCAGCGGGTCGTGGAAGGACCCGCCGAAGACGCGCTCCGAGGCTCCGGAGCGGTCGAGGTACGGGCTGATGCCGCCGGCCTGGAACGGGTAGCCCGCGCCGAGGATGAGGCCGAGGTCGATCTCCTCCACGTGCTGGACCACGCCGTCCTCGAGCATGCGGTGCAGCTCGTCGGCGAGGGCGTCCTCGAAGCGCCGCTGCATCTCGGCAGCGTCGACCGGTGCAGCCGCTTTCTTCGACGGCGCGACGAGCTTCACGGCGGCGGGCTCGTACCCGGTCGCGTTGCCCTTCTTGTCGCGGGTCAGGATGTGCCCGTACTCGGCGATCTTCTTCAGCCCGTCGCCGGGGTAGAAGCGCTCCGGCCACGCGGCGTGGTGCGAGTCGAGCACGTGCGCGCCGACCGGCAGCCCGACGAGCTCGAGGAGCTCGAACGGGGACATCGGCAGGCCGAGCGGCGCAGCACCCTGTGCGACGACGTCGAACGAGGTGCCCTCCTCGACGCCGCGCATCGCCTCGCCGAGCACGCGGGCGAGCACCCGGTTCACGACGAAGCCGGGCTGGTCGGCCGTGATGATCGCGGTCTTCTTCAGGGTCTTCGCCACCGCCAGCGCCGTGGCGAGGGTCTCGTCCGAGGTCTGGGCGGTCCGGACGACCTCGAGCAGCGGCATCACGGCCACGGGGTTGAAGAAGTGGAACCCGACCAGGCGTGACGGGTCGGACAGCACGGAACCCATCTCGGACACCGACAGCGACGAGGTGTTCGTGGCGAGGATGGCGTCCGGAGCGATGACCTGCTCGATCTTCCGGAAGACCTCCTGCTTGACGGACATCTCCTCGAAGACGGCCTCGATCACCCAGTCGGCGTCGGCGAAGGCGTCGTAGGACACCGACCCGGTCACGAGTGCCTTGATGCGGTTCGCGTCATCGGGGGAGACGCGGCCCTTGTCGAGCAGCTTGTCGACCTCACCGGAGATCCGCGACACACCCGCGTCGACGCGGCTCTGGTCGACGTCGGTGATGACGACGGGCACACCGAGCCGTCGGGCGAAGAGCAGCGCGAACTGGGACGCCATGAGCCCGGCGCCGAGGACGCCGACCTTCGTGATCTTCTTCGCCTCGACGCCCTCGGGTGCACCGACGGGCCGCTTCGCGCGCTTCTGCACGAGGTCGAACGCGTACATCGACGCGGCGAACTGGTCGCCCGAGATGAGGTCGGCGAGGGCGTCGTCCTCGTCGGCGAACCGCTCGTCCAGCGACCCACCTCGAGCGGCGGCGACGAGGTCGAGCGCCCGGAACGGGGACTTCGGGACGGTGCCGATCTTCGACGCCACCTGGCCGCGGGCGACCTTGACGACGGTGCCCCACGCGGCCTTCTCGATCATGCCGGGCTCGTTCTTCCGGACGACCTTGGTCCGGCCGGACACCACGCCGTCGACCCACGCCACCGCGGAGGGCAGGAAGGTCACCGACGGGATGAGGGCGTCACCGATGCCGAGCTCGACCGCGGCCGGCCCGTCCAGCAGGCGGTTGTTCTTGAGCGGGTTCTCGACGATGACGCGGAGCGCCTTCTCGGGGCCGATCAGGCGGGGGAGCAGCGTCGCGCCGCCCCAGCCGGGGATGATGCCGAGGAACACCTCGGGCAGGCCGATGCCCTGCGCCGCCGACGAGAACACGCGGTAGGTGCAGTGCAGGCCGATCTCGAGCCCGCCGCCGAGCGCGATGCCGTTGATGAACGCGAACGACGGGACGCCGAGGTCGGAGAGCTTCCGGAGGGTCGCGTGGCCGAGGGCGGCGAGGTCGTGCGCGACCTCACGCGACGGCACCGACGCCGCCTGCGACAGATCGGCACCGGCCGCGAAGCAGTACTCCTTGCCGGTGATCGCGACGGCCTGGATCGTGCGGGCGGACGCCTCGGTCCGGAGCGTGTCGAGCACCCCGGACAGTTCGTACAGCGTGCGCGGCCCCAGCGTCGAGGGACGCTTGTAGTCCTTGCCGTTGTCGAGCGTGATGAGCGCGAGCGTGCCACCAGAGGGGAGCGCGACGTGCTTGACGTACGAGTGGGTGACGACCTCGTCCTCGCTGAGCGCGAGGAGCCGGTCGTTGTCGGTGATGGTCACGATCACGAGGCCTTTCGTGCGGCGGAACGGCTGAACGACGGGTTCTCCCAGATGACGGTGCCGCCCTGGCCGAGGCCGATGCACATCGTGGTGATGCCGTACCGGACGTCGGGGCGCTCGGCGAACTGCGCCGCGAGCTGGGTCATCAGGCGGACGCCGCTCGAGGCGAGCGGGTGGCCGACCGCGATGGCGCCGCCCCAGCCGTTCACGTTCGGGGAGTCCTGCGCGATGCCGTAGTTGTCGAGGAAGGCGAGCACCTGGACGGCGAACGCCTCGTTGATCTCGAACAGGCCGATGTCGTCGATCGACAGCCCGGCCTTCGCGAGTGCCTTGTCGGTGGCGGGGACGGGACCGATGCCCATCACCTCGGGGTCGACGCCCGCGAACGCGAACGAGACCATGCGCATCTTGGTCGGCAGGCCGTGTTCCTTGGCGGCGTCGGACGACGCGAGCAGGCTCATGGTGGCGCCGTCGTTCAGGCCCGCCGCGTTGCCGGCGGTGACCCGTCCGTGCGGACGGAACGGCGTCTTCAGGGCGGCCAGCGCCTCGAGCGTGGTCCCGGGGCGCGGCGGCTCGTCACTGGACACGATGTCCCAGCCGTCGCCGTTGTTGACCTCGACCGGCACCAGGTCCGGCTGCAGCTTGCCCGCGGCCCACGCGGCGGCGTAGCGCTGCTGGGACTGGACGGCGTAGGCGTCCGTGCGGTCCTTCGTGATCGCGGGGAAGCGGTCGTGCAGCCGCTCAGCGGTCGAGCCCATCACGAGCGCGTCGCTCGCCACCATGCGCTCCGCGACGAACCGCGGGTTCACGTCGGCGCCGAACCCCATCGGGTGGCGTCCCATGTGTTCGACCCCGCCGGCGATGGCGACGTCGGCCGCACCGAACGCGATGGCTCCGGCGAGCGTCGTGACGCTCGTCATGGCGCCGGCGCACATCCGGTCGATCGCGTACCCGGGGACGGTCTTCGGGAGGCCCGCGAGCATCCCCACGGTCCGGCCGAGCGTGAGCCCCTGGTCGCCCTGCTGCGTGGTCGCCGCGACCGCGACGTCGTCGACGGCCGCGCCGTCCAACGAGGCGTTCCGGTCGAGGAGCCCGCGCATGGCGTGCACCGCGAGGTCGTCGGCGCGGGTCTTCCAGAACACCCCCTTCTCCCCGGCTCGTCCGAACGGTGTCCGAACGCCGTCCACGAAGACGACTTCTGCTGCCTTTGGCAATCTGGGCCTCCAGATCCTCATCGATCACGCCGGGGCACGTTCCGCCCCGACCGGCCGGGTCGTACCCGGCATGCAGGTCGACGCTATGCCCCGAGGCTGGGCGGACGCATGCCGGTTGGGGCGTTCCTACGACTCCGTGTTGCTCTCGGCAGCAGGCTCCTGTGCAGCAGCGACAAAGGCGTGCGCGATGATCGACGCGGTCTCCTCCACCTGCCACGGGCGGGCGTCGTGCGCGGCGAGCACCGCACCGACGGTCTCGGTCGCGATCGGCGTCGGCGGCTCCCACGAGACGGTGCGGAGCGTGTCCGGCGTGAGGAGGTTCTCGACGGGCAGGTCGAGCTCCTCGGCACGGGCGACGACGGCGGCACGCGCGGCCTTGTACCGGCGGTCGGCGGCGGGGTTCCGGTCGGCCCAGGCGCGGGGCGGCGGCAGCGTGGCCTCGCCGGTGCCGCGGAGCTTCGGCAGGTCCTCGGTGGTCCGACCCTCGTCGACGGCGGCCCACCACCGGTCGAGCTCGGAGCGGCTGGCGCGGCCGGTGAAGGCCTTCACCCCGCTCAGTTCCCCCTTCGACTCGGGGTTCGCGGCCGCGGCGGCGACGATCGCGGAGTCGGGGATCGTCCGGCCGGGGGCGATGTCGGCCTCGCGGGCGAAGGCGTCGCGGGCGAGCCACAGCGACCGGGCGATGGCGAGGGCACGGGCGCCGCGGAGGGCGTGCATGCCGGACAGGCGGCGCCAGGGCTCGGCACGCGGGGGCTTCGGGGCGCGCTGCAGGACGGCGGCGAACTCCTCGGCCGCGATGCGGGTCTTGCCGGCGACCTCGAGCTGCTCGGCGAGCGCGTCACGGAGGTCCGGGAGCAGCTCGACGTCGAGGGACGCGTACACGAGCCACGCCTGCGGCAGCGGACGGGTCGACCAGTCGGCGGCGGAGTGCGCCTTCGCGAGCGTGATGCCGAGCAGCTGCTCGACGACCGCCCCGAGTCCGACGCGCGGGAACCCGGCGATGCGGGCACCGAGCTCGGTGTCGAAGATGCGCGTCGGCACGAGACCGACCTCCTGCAGGCACGGCAGGTCCTGCGAGGCGGCGTGGAACAGCCACTCCTCGTCGACGATGGCGTCCTGCAGCTCGGAGAAGTCGCCGATCGGGATCGGGTCGAACAGGAACGCACCGGCGCCGCGGCGGAACACCTGGATGAGGTAGGCACGCTGCGAGTAGCGGTACCCGCTGGCGCGTTCGGCGTCGACCGCGACGGGGCCGTGCCCGGCAGCGATCGCCGCGACCGCGTCGAGGTACTCCGAACGCGACTCGATCACGTGGACGGCGTCGTGTCCGGCCTCGAACGGGGACGCAGCCGGAGCGGCGGGGTCAGTCACGTGCGGTCCTCCTCGGGGCCAACAGGGTCACGCCGTCCGACGCGGGCGGCAGACCGGCGAGCATCGCCACGATCTCCTCCCACGCCTCGACGTGTGCGGTGAGGTCGTCGCCGCGCGGGGTCCACGACGCGCGCAGCTCGAGCTGCGCGCCGTCGCCCTGTGCGGAGAGGTCGCCGTAGCCGCGGGAGATGATCTTGGTCGCCGTGCCGGAGGCGTGGTCGTACTCGGCGCCGTGTGCCGCGAGGGCGTCCACGAGCCAGCTCCACGTCACGTCGGCGACGAACTCGTCGACGCCGATCTCCGGTTCCAGCGGCGCCTGCGCGAAGGTCACGATGCGGTACGCGCCGCCCCAGCCCTCCGGTTCGTCGGGGTCGTGGAGCGCGATGAAGCGCCCCGTCCCGAGGTCGGAGTCGATGCCGTGCACGGCGCCCGACACGTCCGCCGCGAGGGCGATCGAGAACGGGGCGATGCGTGACGGCGAGGGGATCTCGGTGATCGTCGTCTCGGCGCGGGTGCCGCCCGACGCCACGAACGCACGGAGCCGCGCGAAGGCGTCGGGCTCTCGGGTTTCGGACACGAATGCAGACTAGGCTCCGGACCATGTCCCGATCCGCGCGACCCGCCGAGGACGTCGTCCAGGGGACCGCACGATCGGCCGGGTTGATCGCCCTCGGGGCCGGTGTCGCGGCGGCCGCGGTCGGCACCGCGGTCATCGGCGGCTTCGTCGCGGCGGTGGCCCGAGCGGTCGTCACGCCGGACCGGAAGCGCACCGAACGGGTCCCGATCCACGCGGTCGACCCGGTCCGGATGACCGTCACCGTCGAGCGCACCGCCGACACCGAACTGCAGGGCCGCTACAGCCTCTGGTTCGGCGGCGGCACCGGCCACATGCGCGTCGGCGAGGTCCTCGGCACGACCGACACCACCGTCACCCGGCGGATCATCGCGATCGACGCCGGCGACCCGACCGCCGCACGCCGAGGGCGCTGGGGCGGCTGGTTCTACCTGACCCCCGGCGAGCTCGACGTCCCCGTCGAGGACGTCGACGTGCCCACCCCGAACGGTCCGGCTCCGGCCTGGGTCGTCCGCGCCGACGACCCGGACGCACCCTGGGCCGTCCTGGTGCACGGCCGCGGGGTCACCCGTGCCGAGACGATCCGTGCGGTACCGGTCTTCCGGGCGGCGGGGTACTCCGTGGTGCTGGCGAGCTGGCGGAACGACGGCGTCGCCCCGCGCAGCGTCGACGGGCGCTACGGCCTCGGCAGCACCGAGTGGGAGGACATCGACGCCGTCCTGCGCTGGCTCGCCGGCCGGGGTGCGTCGAGCGTTGTGCTGATGGGCTGGTCGATGGGCGGCGCCGTGGTGCTGCAGACCCTCGTCCGCTCCCGCTTCGCGCACCTGGTCGACGGTGTGGTGCTCGAGTCGCCCGTCGTCGACTGGCACGCGGTCCTCAAGTCGCAGAGCCAGCTCCTGCGCCTGCCCCGTCCGGTGCGCAAGGTCGCCCAGCGGCTGCTCCGCACGCCGGTCCTGCACCGGGCGACCGGCCTGCACCGGCCCGTCGACCTGCGGGAACTCGACATGGTCGCGCGCGCGGACGAACTGTCGGTGCCGATCCTGCTGCTGCACAGCGACGACGACGGGTTCGTCCCGTCCTCCGCGTCGCACCGGTTGGCCGAGGCCCGGCCGGACCTCGTCCGGCTCGAGGTCCAGACGACCGCGCGGCACACGAAGCTCTGGAACTACGACGCCGACTGGTTCGACGCGCGCATCCTCGCGTGGCTCACCGAGGTGGTCCAGCGGGACGACGCGACCAGCGCGCGGTAGACGCGACGGTCGACGGCCTGGAGGCGCGGGGGCCGCGGGGCCCCCCCCCCCCCGCCGGCGGGGGGGGGGGGGGGGGGACGGGGGCCCCCCCGCCGGCGGCGGGCCGCCCGGGGGAGGGGGGGGCCCCCCCCCGCGCCCCCCCCCCCCCCCA
>NZ_SNVW01000010.1 GCF_004361695.1 Curtobacterium flaccumfaciens
CCGCCCGGGGGGCGGCGCGGGGGCCCGGCCCCCCCGGGGGCCCCCGGGGGGGGGGGGGGCCGGGGGGGGGGGGGGGGCCGGCCCCCCCCCCCCCCCCCCGCGCCTCCAGTCCGTTGCGTCCAGTGCCCGTGACCGCGTCCGCGTCCGGTCGGCCGCTCGCGTGACGGGCGCCCGATCCGGGCTACGCGGCCGGCGCCGCGCCGACCCAGTCAGCCAGTTTGCGCGCTGCGGCGCCGGAGTCGATCGCCTCGGCGGCGACGAGCATCTGCTCGCGGAAGCGCTGCAGGATCGGCCGGTCCACCTCGGCCGGGTCCTCGGCCAGCCGGAAGGCGACGAGGCCGGCCGCGGCGTTGAGCAGGACGATGTCGCGCACCGCTCCGGACTCTCCCGCGAGCAGCCGGTGCACCACGGCGGCGTTGTGCTCGGGGTCGCCGCCGAGCAGGTCCTCGACCCGCGCTCGGGCGATGCCGAGGTCGCGCGGGTCGATGTCGTGCTCGGTCACGCGGCCGCCGGTGACCTCCCAGATGTGGCTGTGCCCGGTGGTGGTGAGCTCGTCGAGCCCGTCGTCGCCGCGGAACACCAGCGCGGTCGCCCCGCGGGTCTGGAACACGCCCGTGATGATCGGCACGAGCTCGAGCTGCGCGACGCCCACCGCGTTGGCCTCGCACCGTGCCGGGTTGACCAGCGGCCCGAGGAAGTTGAACACCGTGGGGACGCCGATCTCGCGCCGGACCTTGCCCGCGTGGGCGAAGCCGGGGTGGAACGCGCTGGCGAACGCGAAGGTCAGTCCGACACGCCGGAAGGTGTCCGCGACACGCGCGGCGTCCATCGTGAGGTCGAGGCCCAGTGCGGCGAGCACGTCGCTCGAGCCGGACTTCGACGAGCTCGCACGGTTGCCGTGCTTGACGACCGGCACGCCCGCGGCGGCGATGACGATCGCGGACATCGTCGAGACGTTCACGGTGCCGACGACGTCGCCGCCGGTGCCCACGATGTCGAGGGCCATCGGGTCCACGTCGAGCGGGACCGCTGCTTCGAGGATCGCGTCGCGGAAGCCGACGACCTCGTCGACCGTCTCGCCCTTCGCGCGGAGGGCGACGACGAACGCGGCGATCTGGGCCTCGGTCGCACGTCCCTGCACGATCTCCTGCATGGCCCATGTGGACTGGCTGATCGTGAGGTCTTCGCGCGCCATGAGCGCGCTGATCACCGAGGGCCAGGTCAGGAGGTCGAACATGCCTCGATCGTAGTGAATTCGAGAGACCCGCCAGTCTCCTGCGAAAACTCTGTCTGGGGTTTCGGCCATAATGGAGGACGTGACTAGCACCCCTCTCTCCAGATCCGCCAGCGGTCCGGTCCTGAACAGGCCGAACGCCGTTGCCGTGGGGACGATCGTGTGGCTGGGCAGCGAGGTCATGTTCTTCGCCGGCCTGTTCGCGATCTACTTCACGCTGCGCAGCACCTCGCCCGAGCTCTGGGCGACCGAGACCTCGAAGCTCGAGGTGCCGTTCGCCTCGGTGAACACGATCATCCTGGTGCTGTCCAGCTTCGCGTGTCAGTTCGCGGTCTTCGCCGCCGAGCGCTTCCAGGTGCACCGCACCAGCTGGAATCCGAAGGACTGGGGCATGACGGAGTGGTTCTTCGTCACGTACTGCATGGGCGCGATCTTCGTCTGCGGCCAGATCTTCGAGTACGCGAACCTCTGGCACGAGGGCGTGACGCTCTCCTCCAGCGCCTACGGCTCCGCCTTCTACATGACCACCGGCTTCCACGGCCTCCACGTCACCGGCGGCCTCATCGCCTTCCTGCTGACGCTCGGCCGCGGCTTCGCCGCCAAGAACTTCGGTCACAAGGAAGCGACCACCGCGATCGTCGTGTCGTACTACTGGCACTTCGTCGACGTCGTCTGGATCGGCCTCTTCGCCGTCATCTACCTTCTCAAGTAGGAACTGGATAGCCCCCACAGCATGTTCAACAGAACCAAGTCCAAGAAGGGCCGCCGTTCCCCGATGGCGACCGTGTCGCTCATCGTCGTCGGTCTCATGACCACCGGCGGTGCGTACGCGCTGTTCAGCTCCACGGCGAACGCCGACGACAGCACGAGCACCGTGGCGGCCTCGAGCCAGTCGAAGGTGAACGAGGGCCAGAAGCTCTTCGCCTCCAACTGCGCCACCTGCCACGGCCTCTCCGCGCAGGGCACCAGCGAGGGTCCGTCCCTCATCGGTGTCGGCGCCGCGTCGGTCGACTTCCAGGTCGGCACCGGCCGCATGCCGATGGCTGCGCAGGGTCCGCAGGCCGAAGAGAAGCCCGCCCAGTTCTCGGACGAGCAGGTCGACGCCCTCGCCGAGTACGTCGCGTCCCTCGGCCCGGGCCCGTCGGTCCCCTCCGCCGAGCTCACCAACGGTGAGGACGGCGACGCCGCCGAAGGTGCCGAGCTGTTCCGCATCAACTGCGCCATGTGCCACAACGTGGCCGGTGCCGGCGGTGCGCTGACCGAGGGCAAGTACGCGCCGAACCTCGAGTCGGTCTCCGGCAAGCACATCTACGAGGCCATGGTCACGGGCCCGCAGAACATGCCGGTGTTCAACGACCTCAACCTCACGCCCGAGCAGAAGGCCGACATCATCACGTACCTCAAGTACGTGCAGGACAACAAGTCGCCCGGCGGGTTCGCCCTCGGCTCCCTCGGCCCGGTGGCAGAGGGTCTGTTCATCTGGATCTTCGGACTCGGCGCGGTCGTCGCGATGACCGTCTGGCTGACCGCGAAGTCCAACTGATCGTCCGTGTCGAACGACACTGAAGGGAACACCATGGCAGAGCACGACGACGAGGCACTGAACTCGTCCTCGGCTGTCGAGAAGCACGGCACGACCACGTCACCGGCCGGTACCGCGGTCCTCCCCGCGGACCCGTTCGAGAACCCGGGCGAGCCGCCGCACCGCGCGCGCCGCACCGACGTCGACCCGAAGAAGCAGCGCCTCGCCGAGCGTCAGGTCGCCACGTTCTTCTACCTGTCGATCGTGGGCAGCGTCCTGGCGATCGCGGCGTACGTCGCCTTCCCGATCGACTCCGACGACTTCGGCACGGTCCGCACCGCGAACCTCTTCCTCGGTCTCTCGATCGCGCTGGCCCTGCTCGCGCTCGGCCTCGGTGCCGTCTACTGGTCGAAGTCGCTCGTCGTCGACCGTGAGATCTCGGAGCTCCGCCACACCACCCGTGGCACGGACGCGACCCGCGCGAAGGCGGTCGAGGCCTTCCAGCTCGCCGACAAGGAGTCCGGCTTCAGCCGTCGCAAGCTGATCCGCAACTCGATGATCGGCGCCCTCGCCGCGTTCCCGCTCCCCGGCATCGTCCTCGTGCGCGACCTCGCGCCGGCGGCCGACCCGAACGAGCTGCTCCGTCACACGTTCTGGAAGTCGGGCATGCGCCTGACGAAGGACCCGACCGGTCTCCCGATCAAGGCGTCCGACGTCACGATCGGCTCGGTCTTCCACGTCATCCCCGACGGGATGCTCGACTCGGAGCACATGCTGGAGGAGAAGGCCAAGGCCGCCGTCCTCCTCATGCGTCTCGACCCGAAGGACCTGAACCCCGCCAAGGGACGCGAGAACTGGGGCTACGACGGCATCGTCGCGTACTCCAAGATCTGCACCCACGTCGGGTGCCCGGTCGCGCTCTACGAGCAGCAGACGCACCACCTGCTGTGCCCGTGCCACCAGTCCACGTTCGACGTGTCGAACAACTGCGACGTCATCTTCGGCCCGGCCGCACGCCCTCTCCCCCAACTTCCTATCGCGATCGACGACGACGGCTACCTGGTTGCCCAGAGCGACTTCCACGAGCCCGTCGGCCCGTCCTTCTGGGAGCGTGAACGCTGATGAGCACCACCACCACCAACGCACCTGCGTCGAGCACCAAGCCGGCGCCGGAGCGTGGATCCCGCATCATCGGCGGGGTCGCGAACTACATCGACGAGCGCACGAGCATCTCGGGCCTCGTGAAAGAGGTCGGTCGCAAGATCTTCCCCGACCACTGGAGCTTCATGCTCGGCGAGGTGGCGCTGTACAGCTTCGTCGTCGTCCTGCTCTCCGGCACGTTCCTGACGTTCTTCTTCCAGGCGTCGATGGCCGAGGTCGTCTACAACGGCTCGTACGTCCCGCTCAAGGGCGTCGAGATGTCGACGGCGTTGCAGTCCACGCTGAACATCTCGTTCGACATCCGCGGCGGGCTCTTCGTCCGGCAGATCCACCACTGGGCGGCCCTGCTGTTCGTGGCCTCGATCATGCTGCACATGGCCCGCGTGTTCTTCACCGGCGCCTTCCGCAAGCCGCGTGAGCTCAACTGGGTGTTCGGCTTCCTGCTCTGGGTCCTGGCCATGGCCGAGGGCTTCACGGGCTACTCGCTCCCCGACGACCTGCTCTCCGGCAACGGTCTCCGCATCATCGTCGGCATGATCGAGGGTGTCCCGGTGATCGGCGTCTGGATCGCCTACCTGCTGTTCGGCGGCGAGTTCCCGGGCACCGACATCGTCGGCCGCCTGTACACGCTGCACATCCTGCTGCTGCCGGCGATCCTCGTCGCGGTGCTCGGCGTCCACCTCGTGCTGGTCGTCATCAACAAGCACACGCAGTTCGCCGGACCGGGCAAGACGAACGAGAACGTCGTCGGCGTCCCGATCCTCCCCGCGTTCGCCGCCAAGGCCGGTGGGTTCTTCTTCATCGTCGCGGGCATCCTCGCCCTCATCGCGTCGATGTTCACGATCAACCCGATCTGGAACTACGGCCCGTACGACCCGTCCCCCGTGTCCGCCGGTACCCAGCCCGACTGGTACATCGGCTTCGCGGACGGCGCGCTCCGTCTGGTGCCCCCGCACTGGGAGGTCGTGTGGTTCGGCTACACGGTGTCGTTCAACATCCTCGCGCCGATCGCGGTGCTGGTGCTCCTCATCCTCGCCATCCTGCTCTACCCCTTCATCGAGGGCTGGGTCACCGGCGACAAGCGTGAGCACCACATCCTCGACCGTCCGCGCAACGCCCCGACCCGCACGGCGTTCGGTGCCGCCGGCATCACGCTCTACGCGAGCCTCTGGGCCGCCGCGTCGTCGGACATCATCGCGACCCACTTCCTCGTCTCGATCGAACACGTCATCCACGTGATCCAGGCCACGACGGTCCTCGGCCCGTTCGTCGCCTTCTGGATCACGAAGCGTGTCTGCCTCGCGCTGCAGAAGAAGGACCGCGAGATCGTGCTCCACGGGTACGAGTCCGGCCGCATCGTGCGACTCCCCCACGGCGAGTACATCGAGGTGCACGAGCAGCTCGACGAGTACGAGCGGTGGAAGCTCCTGCAGTTCAACGAGTACAAGCCGCTCATGATCCGCCCGAACGCCAAGGGCAAGATCTCCAGCGTGCAGAAGCTCCGCGCCGGTGTCTCCCGCTTCTTCTTCGAGGACCGCATCACGCCGGTCACGAAGGCCGAGCTCGAGGCAGCGCACGCCGCGCACCACGGTCCCGAGCTGGACGGCGGCGACCACCCGGCCGCGGCCGTCGGAGCCGGCAACCACTAGGTACTCACGAAGCAACCCCCGTCACGGAAGTGGCGGGGGTTTCTTCGTGCTTGGGGAACACGCCGGGTCACGTTCACGTTCGATTCACCGACACGTGCTGGACTCGTCCAGGACGGTGTGGCACTGTGTTGCATCGAGCACCCGCCAACGGAATGGAACCCCGATGGACAGCCGGACGGCCGAACACCCCAGGCCGAACCACTTCCTCCTCCACCTCAGCGACACCCACCTCGTGGCGGGCGACGGCGACCTCTACGGCGACGTCGACTCCGCCGCTCGTCTGACCGAGATCATCGCCGACATCGAAGCCGCGGGCACCCGCCCCGAAGCGATCGTCGTCACCGGCGACGTGGCCGACAAGGGCGAACCGGGTGCCTACGCTCGCATCCGCGACATCGTGCAGCCGGCAGCCGACCGCATCGGCGCGCAGGTCATCTGGGCGATGGGGAACCACGACGAGCGCGGTGCGTTCCGTCAGGAGCTCTTCGGGCTGCAGCCCACCGACCGCCCCGTGGACTTCGTGTACGACGTGAACGGCCTCCGGGTCATCACACTCGACACCAGCGTGCCGGGCCGGCACCACGGCGAGGTCTCCCCCGAGCAGCTCGACTGGCTCGCCGAGGTCCTGTCCGAGGCGGCCCCGCACGGCACCATCCTGGCGATGCACCACCCGCCGGTGCCCAGCGTGCAGGACCTCGCCGTCCTCGTGGAACTCCGCGACCAGGACGCCCTGGCCGAGGTCGTCGAGGGCAGCGACGTCATCGCGATCATCGCTGGGCACCTGCACTACTCGACGAGCGCCGTGTTCGCGGGCATCCCCGTCTCGGTGGCGAGTGCCACGTGCTACACGCAGGACCTCACCGAGTTCCAGGGCGGGACCCGCGGCCGTGACGGCGCGCAGTCGTACAACCTCGTGCACGTGTACGGCCACAACGTCGTGCACTCGGTGGTGCCGATCGGGCACTACGCGACCGTCGGGCAGCCCGTGACGGCCGCCGAGACCGAGGCGCGCCTTGCCGCCGCCGGGGTCTCGATCCCCGCCGCGGTGGAACCGGCTCCGGTCACGTCGAGCATCCCGGTGTTCACCCTCGACGCGGTGCCCGTCTCCCCCATCCACCGGTAGCGCCCGCGCCGGCCGGCCGCGCGCTGAGATCGCACTTCGGCGCCCTTCCCCTGGCGGGAGGGGCGCCGAACTGCGATCTCGACGTCCTTCGGGCCGGACGGGAGGCGCGTGGCAGAGCCGCCACGTGCCTCCCGTCCGTCCTGCGCTCCGTCCCGGGCACGTGACCGGGCCGGACACGCCGCGTGCGGTCCGCCGAGCGGGCGCGAACGGTCGGTTGCCGACCGTGAGCGGGACGAATGGTGTCCGCTCGCGGGGGCGGGCGCCGGGGCGGGCGGGAGCCGGGACGCACGGGCCGGGCGGGGCCGGGTTCCGGCGCCGGGCTCGCAGGCTCGCGCGGAGCGACCCGGCAGAACGCTGGCGCGTTCTAAGCGCCGGGGCGCTCCCACGGCGCCGGGAACGGGAAGTACTTCTCGAGGAACCCGGTCACGCGCTCGGTCCGCTCCTCGTCGCTCACCTCGGGGAAGCTCCCGTCGTTGAGGCAGAAGAAGTCGGCGTTCCGCTTCTTGAGCAGGTCGTCGAGCGCACGGAGCCCGGACTGCATCGTCGTGTCGATGTACCGCACGTCCGTGTTCTCCTGCACGATCGCGCGACCGGTGAGCAGCGAGTAGTAGTGGTACAGCGAGTTCGTCACGGAGATGTTGTCCGCCGCACGGAACCGCGAGGCCGCGGTGGCCGCGAACTCGTCGGCGAACTCGTGCTCCATCTCGGTCATGATCGACTTCCGGAGCGGCGTCGGCGCGTGCTCGAGGTGCCGGGTCGTGACCGCACCGAAGCGCTGCTGCAGCAGACGCCGGTTGACGCGCGCGGAGTTCTCGAACCCGCTGCGCGCCGGGTTGTTCGAGCCGAGGCCGATCCGGGTCGTCGCGAGGATGAACTTCGTCACCGAGCCCGGGCTGAAGAACACCGACGGGTCGACGAGGCGCCCGAAGAACATGTCGTCGTTCGAGTAGATGAAGTGCTCGCTGATCCCCGGGATGTGGTGCAGCTGCGACTCGACGGCCTGCGAGTTGTGCGTGGGCAGCACGGAGGGGTCGGCGAAGAACTCCTCGCTCCGCACGATGCGCACCTTCGGGTGGTCGGCGAGCCACGCCGGCGCCGGGGAGTCGGTTGCGATGTAGATCTGGCGGATCCACGGCGCGAACGTGTGCACGGACCGGAGCGCGTACTTCAGCTCGTCGATCTGGCGGAAGCGGGCGGGAGCGTCGTCGCCCTCCCCCAGCACGGCACCGGACTGCGCGGCCTGCCGGGCACGCTGGTACTCGATGGCGTTGCCGTCCACCCACGAGAACACGATGTCGATCGGGAAGCGGATGTCCGAGACGTGGTCGTCGAACATGTGCTCGACGGTGCGCCAGGTACGGCCGTAGCGCTCGATGTCGACGAGCACGAACTCGTCGATCGGCAGGCTGCGGCGCATCAGGGCGTTCTCGACGGGCGCGAGGACCTCGGTGTCGGTGACGCGCCAGAACTCGACCTGCACGCTCGTCTCGGCGCCGTAGCGGAGCCGCCCGAGGGGCTCGACGCGGGGGCGGAACACCCGGAGGACCGGTTCGTCGACGGAGCCGAGGCCGTCGTCGATGACGAGCACCGCGGGCTCGCCCGGCGGCTTCGCGTAGAACGGTTCGTTCGCGGCGGCGGCCATGACGGCGCTCTCCGCGCGCTGGCGGTCACGCTCGTCGAGGGCGATCACCGGGCGCTGGTCGTTCCCGCGGATGAGCAGGTGATCGACGTCGCCGGCGGTGAGTGCGTCGTCGAGGAACAGGAGGTCCTCGATCATCGACTGCTGCGGGGTGAGGTGGCCGTTGACGAGCGTGAGACGACCCTTGCGGACGACCACGTCCGGCCGGTCGAGACCGCCGGAGGACGGTCGAGGGTTCAGCAGAGGACTCTCGGTCACCGGCTCGGTCTCGTTGCTCATCCATGCCCTTCGGGTCGATCGGCCGGGTCCTGCACCCGGCCTCTGCGATCCTACCGTCCGCGCGGACGCTCGGCCCGCTGGCAGCGGTTCAGGGCCTGGAGGCGCTGCTCGCCGCCGCCTCGCGCGGCACCTTGACGAGGATGCCGACGACGATGAAGAGCGCGGCTGCGACGAGCTGGAGGGCGGCCCACACCTCGCCGGGGATCGGCACCACGGCGATCGGGTTCCAGCAGACCGCCACCGCGGCCATGAGGACGGCTGCCCACCAGGCACGGCCGCGGACGGTGAACACGAGGACGATGAGGGCCAGCACGGTCACGCCCCACCGGGCGAACACGAACGCCGACGAGTCGACGATCGCGACGCAGGCGAGCAGGACGATCGCGGCGATGAGCGACGGCGCGAGGGCCGGCCGGGTGAACGGGGGCAGCTCGCCCTTCCCGGGTGCGGCCGGACGACCACCCCGGCCGCTCCCCTCGTTCGACCGTGCGGACGTCGCGGGCAGCCCGCTCTGGGACGACCCCACCGGGGGCCGCCCCTTCCGAGCCGCCATCAGGCCGGGGCGCCGTCGAGGTCGATCGCCTGGATCGAGCGGGACATCGGCGGGAGCTCGCGGACCCGTTCGAGTGCGGGCACGAGTTCGGCGAGGTACGCGCGGTAGCCCTCGTCGGTGAGGTGCAGCCCGTCGTCGGTGAAGCGCTCGTCGAGGTGGTCGCCGTCGGCGAGGGCCGGCCAGGCGTCGAGGTACTGCGCGTGGCAGGTCGCGACGAACTGGCGGAGGTGCCGGTTCGCGGCCTCGATCTTCGGGGTGAAGTCGGCCTGTCGGGGCAGGATCGACACCAGCAGGAGCCGGACGCCGGGGAGCTCGCGGCGGAGCGTGACGAGCACGGACTCCACCCCGCGGACCACGTGCTCGACGCTCGCGCGGTGGTTGCCGAAGTCGTTGGTGCCGACGAGCAGCACGATCACCTCGGGCTCGAGCGCGATGACGTCGTCGAGACGCGCGAGCACCCCGTCGGTGGTGTCACCGCCGATGCCCTGGTTGACGGTGCGCTCACCCGGCAGCCAGTCGTCCCACGAGCCCTGTGCCGTGATGCTGTCGCCGAGGAACAGGACGGCACCGTGGTCCTCGGTGGTCGCTGCGTCGTCGGGCTGGACTGCGTCCGCGGTCATGCTGCCTCCTCGTGTGCCGGTTCCGGGTTCCCATTCTGCTGGGTCCAGTTCCGCCCCGTCGACTCGGTGTGCTCGGACTCCCGTTCGGCGGCCGCCGTGATGCGCTCGACCATGCCGGGGAAGATGACCCCGTGGAACGGCAGGATCGAGTACCAGTACAGGCGGCCGGACAGCCCCTGCGGGAAGTAGATCGCGCGCTGCCGGTAGTCGCTGCCGCCGTCCGCGGCCGGGGTCACGGTCATCTCGAGCCAGGCGCGACCGGGTGACTTGAACTCGGCACGGAGCCGCAGGTAGCGCCCGCGTTCGAGTCGTTCGACGCGCCACCAGTCGAGGGCGTCGCCCTGCTCGAGGCGCTTCGGGTCGCGACGGCCACGGCTGAGCCCGACGCCGCCGGCGATCTTGTCCATCCACCCGCGGGCGACCCAGGCGAGCGGGAACGAGTACCAGCCGTTCTCGCCGCCGATCGACTCGACGACGCGCCAGACGTCCTCGGCCGAGGCGGACGAGTGCCGCTTCCGGTCGTCGACGTACACCGTGTGGCCGGCCCAGTCGGGGTCGCTCGGCAGCGGGTCCGCAGGGGTGGCCGCGAGGGTGGCGTTCCGCCAGCTCGTCTCGACCTCGCCGGTGCGCATCCGGCTCAGCGCGAGGCGCACCGCGCGGCGGTACGAGGTCAGCCCGCCCTCCGGACGCGGGACCACGTCGTCGATGTCGTGCTCCCGTTGGACGCACTCGAACTGCAGCGACTCGATGATCGGCGTGGCGAGCTTCCGCGGGATCGGCGTGACGACGTTGAACCAGTGCGCGGCGAGGCGCGGGGTGAGGACCGGCAGGACGGAGATCGGACGCTGTGGCAGCTTCGCCTCGACCGCGTAGCCGTTGAGCATCTGCCCGTAGCGGAGGACGTCGGGTCCGCCGATGTCGAACGTCCGGTTCACGTCGGCCGGGATCTCGAGCGCCTGCACGAGGTAGTAGAGGACGTCGCGCACGGCGATCGGTTGGATGCGGTTCCGCACCCACCGTGGGGCGGGCATCCACGGCAGGACGTCGGTGACGTGGCGGATCATCTCGAAGGAGGTGCTCCCGGAACCGATGACGACACCGGCCTGGTACGCGATCGTCGGGACGCCGGACCGCAGCAGGACGTCGCCGACGTCCTTCCGGCTGCGGAGGTGCTTCGACAGCTCGCCGTCCGGGTGCAGTCCGCCCAGGTAGACGAACCGGCGGACGCCCGCGACCTTCGCCTCGTGCGCCATCGTCTCGGCGGCCTGGCGCTCGGAGCGTTCGAAGTCGCCCTCCGCCCCCATGGCGTGGGCGAGGTAGTACACGGCCTCGACCCCCTCGACGGCGGCGCGGACGGCGGTGGCGTCCTGCAGGTCGCCCTCGGCGATCTCGACGTCGTCGTGCCAGGGGACGTCCTGGAGCTTCCGAGGGGTGCGGACGAAGACCCGGACGCTGTGCCCGGCTTCGAGGAGACGTGGGACGAGGCGACCGCCGATGTACCCGGTGGCCCCGGTGACGAGGACGTGCATGCCGGGCACGGTACGCGGGTCGCCTCCGGGTAGGCTTGCGGGGTGGACAATGCAGCGTTCCCCGGCGAACCCCAGCAGATCAGTGCCGACGGCCAGATCGGTGCCAACGGGCAGATCAGTGCCGATGTCGTGCGGGGTCTCATCGACCACGCGATCCTGAAGCCCGAACTCACCCGCGCGGACGTCGACGCCCAGCTCGACGAGGCGGCCGAGTACCGCGTGTTCAGCGTGTGCGTCCGCCCGAGCGACGTCGCCCACGCGGTCGAGCGCCTGCAGGGCACCGGGGTCGGCGTCGGCACGGTCATCGGCTTCCCGCACGGCACCACGTCCACCGGCGCGAAGGTCGCCGAGTCGCTCCAGGCCCTCGCCGACGGTGCCTTCGAGCTCGACATGGTCCAGAACATCGGCGCCGCGAAGTCCGGCGACTGGGAGCGCGTCGAGGCCGACGTCCGCGCCGTGGTCGACGCCGCGGGCAGCACGGTCGTGAAGGTCATCCTCGAAACCGCGTTCCTCACCGACGACGAGATCGTCGCCGCCTCGCGCGCAGCGCAGTCCGCCGGTGCCGCGTTCGTGAAGACCTCCACCGGGTTCGCCGGCGGCGGCGCGACGGCCGAGCACATCCGCCTCATGCGCCAGACGGTCGGACCCGACACCGGCGTGAAGGCCTCGGGCGGCGTGCGCGGGCTCGACACCCTGCTCGAGATGGTCGACGCCGGGGCGAACCGCATCGGCACGAGCGCCTCGGCGCGCATCCTCGACGAGGTCGCGCACCGCACCGAGACCGGTGCCGCGTCCGCCCTCGGCGACGACACCTCGTCCTACTGACCGGAGCGACCGACGTCGACGACGGCGGCCGACCCACCCGACCCGACACACCACGCGGGCCGGTGCCCACCGGACGCGACCGAGCGTCCGGGAGCCGCACCGCGCCTCCAGTCCGCCGCATCGGAGCGAGCATGACCACCACCGCAACGCAGACCACCCCGCTGGCCCTCGCCGTCGACCTCGGCGGCACGAAGGTCGAGGCCGCGCTCGTCACCGACGCGGGCGTCGTCCTGCCGGCCACCCGCTTCCGCAGCCCCACCGGACCGCAGCGCACCTCGGACGAGCTGCAGGCGGCCGTCGACGAGGTCGTAACCGCGGCCCTCGCGGCCCTGCCGGCCGACGCCACGCTGGTGGGCGTCGGGATCGGCTCGGCCGGCCCGGTCGACGAGGAGCACGGTCTCGTGTCGCCCCTCAACATGCCGGTCTGGCGCGGCTACCCGCTGCGCGACCGGGTCGCGGCGCACGTGCCGGCCGGCGTGCCGGTGACCCTCCGGATGGACGGACTGGCGATCACGCTGGCCGAGCACTGGGTCGGCGCGGCGCAGGGCTTCGACCACGTGATGGGCATGATCGTGTCGACCGGCGTCGGCGGCGGGCTCATCCTGCACGGCCGCACCGTCAGCGGACCGACCGGCAACGCCGGGCACATCGGCCACGTGGAGTGCGGCGGGTTCGACGACCACTGCGCCTGCGGTGGCACCGGGTGCCTCGAGGCGATCGCCAGCGGCCCCAAGACCGTCGCCTGGGCGCAGCGCCAGGGCTTCGCCGGCACCACCGGCGAGGAACTCTCGGCGGCGTACGCGGCCGGGGACGAGATCGCCGTCGCGGCCGTGCAGCGGAGCGGACGGGCCCTCGGGCAGGCGATCGCCGCCGCCACGAGCCTGGTCGACCTCGAGATCGTCGCGATCGGCGGCGGCTTCTCGCACGTCACGCCCGACCTGTTCGAGTACGCGCGGCAGGCCGTCGCGGAGCGCGTCGAGTTCGGGTTCGTCACCAAGGTGCAGATCGTCCCGACGGGGCTGTCCCAGGACGGCCCGCTCATCGGTGCGGCAGCGCTCGTGCACCGCGCCGACGTCCTGCGCTGACGTCGCGCGCGCCGCGCGCGCGCCGCGCGGGCCAGCCGGCGCGCTGGCGGGCTGGCGGCGCGGGCCGGCTGGCCGATTCTGGTCTGGACCCGCGTTCCGAGAGCGGCCGGCGGCCGTGGACGTGACCGCAGACGGCCTGGAGGCGCGGTGCGGGCCCGCCACGCGCCTCCAGGCCGTCTCCGCGCGGTCCGTAGGGCCGCTGCCCACGGGTTCCGCAGCGTTGCAGTCCCGCTGTGGTGCTGCGCGCCATGTTGCAGTCCGCTGTGGTGCTCTCCACAGGGGTGCCGCTCGGACAGGTCGGTCCGGCAGGATGTGCGGGTGCCCCGCTCGCGACTGCTGACCAGCGACGACTGGCCGGAGTCCGAACTGCGGGCCGCCGTGCTCGCGGGTGAGCTCGTCGCCGTCGGGCCGTGCTGGGCCTCCCCCGCGGAGCCGCAGACGCCGGAGCTGCGGGCGGCCGCGGCCGCGTGGGTCCTCAGTGACGGGCGGCTCATCGCGAGCACGCTGACCGCGGCGTGGATCTGGGGTGCCGCATCGCGGCCGCCGGCGCCGCTCGAGGTGTGCATCCCGCCGCAGGTGCGGGTGCACGTGGACGCCGACGTGCGGCTCCGTGAGGTCCGCATCGACCTGCACGACACCGTCCGGCTCGGCGCCCTCCGCGTGACCCTGCCCGTTCGGACCGCGGTCGACCTGCTCCGGACGCCGGGCACGGCCAGCGGGCGGTTCGGCGCCGCCGAGGCCTCGGCCGTCCGCGGGCTGCTGGCGACCGGCGCCGCGGGCACGTCGGACGTGGTCGAGCGGCTCTCCGCCCTCGGGACGGTGCCGATGGTCCGGCAGGCCGAACGACGGCTGCGGGCGCTCCAGGAGCCCGCTCAGGCCCCCGCAGGGGACGACCGGGTCAGCCGGCGCTGACGCGGTACACGTCGTAGACGGCGTCGATGCGCCGCACGGCGTTGAGCACCCGGTCGAGGTGCGTGGTGTCGCCCATCTCGAACACGAACCGGCTCAGCGCCAGGCGGTCCGACGACGTCGACACCGTGGCCGACAGGATGTTGACGTGGTGGTCCGTGAGCACCCGGGTGACGTCGCTGAGCAGCCCCGACCGATCGAGCGCCTCGATCTGGATCTGCACGAGGAACACCGACTTCGACGACGGGGCCCACTCGACCTCGATCATCCGGTCGGGCTCGTTCATGAGCGACTTCACGTTCGTGCACGACGCCTGGTGCACCGAGACGCCCTGCCCCCGGGTGATGAACCCGACGATCTGGTCGCCCGGCACCGGGGTGCAGCACTTCGCGAGCTTCACGAGGATGTCCGGCGCACCACGGACGAGCACGCCACTGTCGCTGTTGCGCAGCTGGCGACTCGTGACCTGACGCGGGAACGCGAGCTCCGGCTCGTCCGTCTCGGTCTCGGTCTGGACGTTGCCGAGGACCTTCTCAATGACCGACTGCGTGGAGACGTGCCCCTCGCCGATGGCGGCGTACAACGCGGACACGTCGTCGTACCGCATCGAGGACGCCACCTCGGAGATGGAGTCCTGGCTCATGATCCGCTGGAGCGGCAGGTTCTGCTTCCGCATCGCACGGGCGATCGCGTCGCGGCCCTGCTCGATCGCCTCTTCGCGGCGCTCCTTCGTGAACCACTGCTTGATCTTGTTCCGGGCGCGCGGGCTGCGGACGAAGGTCAGCCAGTCCTGGCTGGGGCCGGAGTCGGGGTTCTTCGAGGTGAAGATCTCGACGACGTCGCCGCTCGACAGCGCGCTCTCGAGCGGCACCAGGCGACCGTTGACCTTGGCACCCATCGTGCGGTGCCCGATCTCGGTGTGCACGGCGTAGGCGAAGTCGACCGGGGTCGCGCCCGAGGGCAGGCCGATGACCTTGCCCTGCGGCGTGAAGACGTACGTCTCCTTCGCGCCGATCTCGTACCGGAGCGAGTCGAGGAACTCCCCCGGGTCGCTCGTCTCGGCCTGCCAGTCCGTGATGTGCGCGAGCCACGCCATGTCCTGGTCGGTCGCCGACGACGTGTCGACGTCGCGGCCAGCAGCACGCTGCTTGTACTTCCAGTGCGCCGCGACACCGAACTCGGCGCGCTGGTGCATCTCGTGCGTGCGGATCTGGATCTCGACCGCCCGACCCTGCGGCCCGAGGACCGTGGTGTGGAGCGACTGGTACAGGTTGAACTTCGGCGTCGCGATGTAGTCCTTGAAGCGCCCGGGCAGCGGCGTCCACCGCGCGTGCACGGAGCCGAGCATCGCGTAGCAGTCGCGCACCGTCGGCACGAGAACGCGGATGCCGACGAGGTCGTAGATCTCGTCGAACTCACGCCCGCGGACGATCATCTTCTGGTAGATCGAGTAGTACTGCTTCGGCCGCCCCATAACGTCGCCCCGGACCTTCGCGGCCTTGAGGTCCTTCTTGAGGGTGCCGATCACGTTCTGCACGAACTGCTCGCGCTTCGGCTGCCGTTCCTTGACCAGGCTGTCGATCTCGACGTAGAGCTTCGGGTGGAGCACCGCGAACGAGAGGTCCTCGAGCTCCAGCTTGATCATCTGGATGCCGAGCCGGTGCGCGAGCGGCGCGTAGATCTCGAGCGTCTCCTTCGCCTTCCGGGTGGCGGAGGCGGACTCGACGAAACCCCAGGTGCGGGCGTTGTGCAGGCGGTCGGCGAGCTTGATGACGAGCACCCGGATGTCCTTCGACATCGCGATGACCATCTTGCGGACGGTCTCGGCCTGGGCGCTGTCGCCGTACTTGACCTTGTCGAGCTTCGTGACGCCGTCGACGAGCATGGCGATCTCGTCGCCGAAGTCCACGCGCAGCTGGTCGAGCTGGTAGTCGGTGTCCTCGACGGTGTCGTGGAGCAGCGCCGCCGCGATCGTGATCGGCCCGATGCCGAGGTCGGCGAGGATCTGCGCCACCGCGACCGGGTGCGTGATGTACGGCTCGCCCGACTTCCGCTTCTGCCCGTCGTGCGCGCGTTCGGCGACGGAGTACGCGCGCTCGATGAGCGTGACGTCGGCCTTCGGGTGGTGGGAGCGGACCGTGCGGATCAGCGTGTCGACGGCGCCGGCCGGCTGTGCGCGGGAGAAGAGCCGGGGCAGCAGGGACCGGAGGGAACCGAGGTTGCCGGTGGTGTTCGGGCCGAGGGGGCTCGACGGCCGCGGGGAGGAACCCGGGCGGCTGGCGCCCTCGTTCGCGGCGTCGGCGTTTCGTGCGGCGGCGTTGCGCGCAGCGGTGACGTTCGTCGGAGCGGCGCTGTCGCTCGCCGTGGCCGCGTTGCTCGCTGCGGCGCTCGTGCTCGCCGCTGTCCCGTTGCTCGCCGCAGTCCCGTTGCTCGCCGAGTCGTGGGGGGTGGACTCACGGGTGTCCGTCATGATGCGCCTCCCAGGGACTCGGTCCGAGCTCGATCCGACAAGACTACGCGCGCCCGGTCAGTGCTCGTGACGCGGTTCGCCCTGGGCGTCCGGCCGCACGACCGGTGCACCGGACTGCTCCCAGGCGACCATCCCGCCGACGAGGTTGACCGCCGGCACGCCGGACTGCTCGAGCGCAGCGACGACGCGGGCCGAACGGGCGCCGGAGTGGCAGACGATGATCGCTGGCTCGTCGCCGCCGTCGATCTCCTGCCACCGGGCCACCAGGTCGGACATCGGGACGAGCGTGGCCTCGGGCGCGTGGACGTCGTCCCACTCCCCCTGCTCCCGCACGTCGAACAGGCGCGCGCCGGCCTCGAGGCGACGACGTGCCTCGGCGACGTCGATCTCGGTGATCTCGGCGGACATCAGACCTCCGCCGTCGCGTCGACCTCGCGCTGACGCTTCGCAGCGGCAGCCTGCTTCTTCGCGTCGGCCTGCTTGATCTTCGGCTCGTTCTCGCGCAGGTGGGCGTACATCGGCGATGCGATGAAGATCGTCGAGTACGTGCCGACGATGATGCCGATGAAGAGTGCGAGTGAGATGTCGCGGAGCGTGCCGGCGCCGAGGACGTACGACCCGATGAAGAGGATCGCGCCGACGGGCAGCAGCGCGACGACCGAGGTGTTGATCGAGCGGACCAGCGTCTGGTTGACCGCTAGGTTCACCGACTGCACGAACGTCCGGTGGGATTCCTGGCTGGTGTTCTCGCGCACCTTGTCGAACACCACGACGGTGTCGTACAGCGAGTAGCCGAGGATCGTCAGGAAGCCGATGACCGCCGCGGGCGTGACCTCGAGCCCGACGATGCCGTAGACGCCCGCCGTGATGAGGAGGTCGTGCAGCAGTGCCACCATCGCCGAGACCGACATCTTCCACGTGCGGAAGTACACCGCCATGAACACCGCGGCCAGCGCGAGGAAGATCACGAGCCCGCGGATCGCCTGGGCCAGCACGTCGGCACCCCAGGTCGCGCCGATGAACGTCGCCGCGACCTTGTCGTCCGGCACGTCGTAGGCCTTCGCGAGGGCGTCCTGCACCTCGGAGGTCTCACGGTCGGTGAGCTGCCCGGTCTGCACGCGGATGCCGTGCTGCCCGAGCTGCGAGACGCGCGGGACGCCGTCGGGGACGATCGACTCGACCGTCTCGGTGGCGAGGTTCTGGTCGAGGGTCTTCACGTCGGAGAGCGTGAACTCGGAACCACCGGTGAACTCGATGCCGAGCTGGTACCCGCCGCGGAGCCACGGCACTGCGAGCGAGATCACGATCGCGATGACCGCGATGAGGTACCAGGTCTTGCGTCGGCCGACGATGTCGTACGAACGCTTCCCCGTGTAGAGGTCACTGCCGAACTGGCTGAAGCTGGCCATCAGTCGTCCTTCCCGTCCGGCGTGGTGCCGTTCTCGACGGAGCCCTGCTGGGCCTTCCGCTCCGCGATCGTCTGTCGGCGCTGGGCCTCGCCCGCACTGCGCTGGCGCTTGCCGTCGACCACGGGGGCGCGGAACTGGGCCCGCCCTCGGTAGACGGCGCCGAGGGCCGCTGGATCGAGCCCGCTGAACCGGTGCCCCTCGCCGAAGAACCGGCTGCGGGCGATGATCTGCATCATCGGGTGTGTGAACATCACGACCACGACGACGTCGATGAGGGTCGTGAGGAGCAGCGTGAACGCGAAGCCCTTCACGTCGCTCACCGCGAGGATGTACAGCACGATCGCGGCGAGGAAGTTGATCGAGTCGGACGCCAGGATCGTGCGGAGTGCGCGCTTCCAGCCGGACTCCACCGCGCTCTCGAGGCCACGACCGTCACGCAGTTCGTCACGGATGCGCTCGAAGTAGACGATGAACGAGTCGGCCGTGATGCCGATGGCCACGATCAACCCCGCGACGCCCGCGAGCGACAGGCGGTAGTCGACGCGCCAGGACATGATCGCGATGACCAGGTATGTCAGGGCCGCGGCCACACCGAGTGAGAGCACCGTGACGAACGCCAGGGCCCGGTACTGGATGACCGAGTAGATGATCACCAGGATGAGCCCGATCAGCCCGGCGACGAGGCCGCCGACGAGCTGCGCGGTGCCGAGCGTCGCCGAGATGTTCTCGTTCGACTGCACCTGGAAGTTGATCGGCAGTGCGCCGTACTTGAGCTGGTCGGCGAGGGTCTTCGCGGACTCGGCGGTGAAGCTGCCGGTGATCTGCGCCTTGCCGTTCGTGATCGCCGCGTTCGTGCTCGGGGCGGTGATCACGGAGCCGTCGAGGACGATCGCGAACTGGTTCTGCGGCGCCTGCAGCGACACCAGGCGGTTCGTGACCGTCCGGAAGTCCTTCGTGCCCTCTCCGTTGAAGGTCAGGTTGACGGCCCACTGGCCCGTCGAGGTGCCCTGCGAGTCGGTGGCGAGACCGGAGGTCGCGTTGCTGATGTTCGCGCCGGAGACCTCGACCGGACCGAGGATGTACTTCGCGGCACCGTCCTGGTCACACGTGACGAGCGGCTCGTCGTCGGGCGCCGAGGTGACGTCGTCCGGCGCCTTGCAGTCGTAGTTCGTGTAAAGGTCCTGCAGCTTCGGCGTGACCCAGTTGAGGTCGCTCGCGTTCGACGGCTTCGCGCTCGGCGTCGCGGCGAGCGAGGCCGGCGGCGAGTACGGCGTCGGGGACGCGGACGAGTCGGCGTCACCGCCCACCGACGAGCTCGTCGCGGCCTCGGTGTAGAGCACCGGTCGGAACGTCAGCTTCGCGGCAGCCTCGATGCGGTCGATCGTCGCCTTGTCGGGCTTCCCCGGGATGGAGACGACGATGTTGTTCGTCCCCTGGGTGTTGATCTGCGACTCGGAGACACCCGTGGCGTTGATGCGCTGGCGGATGATGTTCACGGCCTGGTTGAGCTGCTGGCTCGTCACCGAGCCGCCCTCGGTGTTCTGGGCCGCGAGGGTCAGCTGCGTGCCGCCCTGCAGGTCGAGGGCGAGTTCGGGGACCCAGCTGGCCCCTTCGAACCACTTGCCGCTGTCGTCCTTCGTGGATCCGGCGAGGATCGACGCGGCGGTGTTCAGACCCGCGAGGACCGCCATCAGGATCACCAACCAGGTGAGCGAGCGGATCGCCTTCTTGACGGGTGTCGATCGTGCCACCGGTCGTCTCGTCTTTCTGTCAGGACCGACGGTGGTGACCGGCGGCAGGTGTCGCCGCCGGATCGGTGGACCCGGCGGCCGAGGTGTCAGTCTTCGGTCTTGCGCTTCGACGCGTCGGTGTCGGTCGGGTCGACGCGCTCACCGTAGACCGGCTCGCCGTTCAGCTCGGCGACGGGCTTCGGCGCTGCCGGCTCGTCCTCGGGCGTGGCGGTGGTCTCGATGTCCGACGCGCTGTCGTCGACGACGCGCGACAGGGTCTGGCGGTGCACGGTGACGACGGTGCCGGGGGCGATCTCGACGTCGGCGGTGACCTTCTCGTCGTCGACCGACAGGAGCGTGCCGTACAGGCCGAAGGACAGCATGACGCGAGCACCCGGCACCATCTTGGTGGCGAGCTCGCCCTGCTGCTTCTTGCGCTTGCGGCTGTTGTAGAACATGAAGGCCGCGAACGCCACGACGATGACGATGAGGATGACTTCTTGACCCATGATGCGATGCCTTCTCTGGTTGCTCGGTTTCGGGCCGTAGCAGTCTAGGGCACACGACTGTGCGTGGGATGTCGCCCCGGACCGCCCGGGCCGGTCAGTCGGTGGCGTCGTCGAACAGGCCCGGTTGCGCCCCGGCCGTCTGCCCGGGTGTCATGCCGAAGTGGCGCCACGCCTGCGGGGTGGCGATCCGGCCGCGCGGGCTGCGGGTGACCAGGCCGACGCGCACGAGGAACGGTTCGACGACCGACTCGATCGTCTCGGATTCCTCGCCGACGGACACCGCCAGCGTGTTGAGGCCCACCGGTCCCCCGTCGAACCGGGTGAGCATGATCTCGACGACGGCGCGGTCGAGCCGGTCGAGACCGAGCTCGTCGACGTCGTAGAGGTCGAGCGCGCCCTGCACGGCCGCCATGCCGTCGGTCGTCCGGTGCACGAGCGCGTAGTCCCGCACGCGGCGCAGCAGACGGTTCGCGATGCGGGGGGTGCCTCGCGACCGTCCGGCGATCTCGCGCAGTGCCGTGCGGTCGATGTCGAGTTCGAGCAGGTGGGCGGCCCGGATGAGGACCTGCTCGAGCTCGTCCTTCTCGTAGAACTCGAGGTGCGCGGTGAACCCGAAGCGGTCGCGGAGCGGGTTCGGCAGCAGGCCGGCGCGGGTCGTGGCCCCGACGAGGGTGAACGGCGCGAGGTCGAGCGGGATGCTCGTCGCGCCAGCGCCCTTGCCGACCATGACGTCGATCCGGAAGTCCTCCATCGCCAGGTAGAGCATCTCCTCCGCCGAGCGCGCCATGCGGTGGATCTCGTCGATGAAGAGGACCTCGCCGGGGACGAGGGACGACAACACGGCGGCGAGGTCGCCGGCGTGCTGGATCGCCGGCCCGCTCGACATCCGAAGCGGGCGGCCGGACTCGTGCGCGACGATCATCGCGAGCGTGGTCTTGCCGAGCCCGGGCGGTCCGGCCATCAGGATGTGGTCGGGAGTGCGGTCCTGCATCGCGGCGGCCTTGAGGAGCAGGTCGAGCTGCCCGCGGACCTTGCGCTGCCCGACGAACTCGTCGAGGGACTTCGGGCGGAGCGCGCCCTCGAACGCGAGCTCTTCCTGCGACTCGGCGCTGGCGGCGGTGATGCCGCTCACCGGCCGGCACCGGCGGGACGGAGGGCACCGAGTGCCGCGCGCAGCAGCGCCTGCGTGCCCATCGTCGCAGCGCCCGGCTCGGTCGCGATGGTGTCGTCGACGGCGCGCTGGGCCGCGTCCTCGCGCCAGCCGAGACCGACCAGCGCCTCGACCACGTCGACGGCTGCCGGGTGGGCCACGGCGCCACGGGCGGAGGCGACCACGGGCGCCTGCTCGAACGCGGCGAGCTTGCCGGAGAGGGCGACGATGATGAGCTTGGCGGTCTTCGGGCCGATGCCGGAGACCTTGCGGAACGCGCCGTCGTCGTCGTTCGCGACGGCGTTCGCGACCTGTGCGGGTTCCATGTGGGCGAGCACGCCCATCGCCGACTTCGGGCCGACGCCGGACACGCTTCGGAGCAGGTCGAACACCTGGAGCGCATCGGTGGACTCGAAGCCGAAGAGCAGGTGCTCGTCCTCGCGCACGATCATCGCGGTGCGGAGGAAGACCTCGGCACCGTGGCGCATCGACAGCGCGTGGGCGGGTGTCACCGTGACGGCATACCCGACGCCCCCGACCTCGACCACGACGGCCGATCCGGCGACGTCGATGCAGGTGCCCCGGAGACTCGCGATCATGCCCCGAGCCTACGGCCGCCCACCGACGATGCCGACCTGCCACGCTGCGGTCGTGCCGCGGCGGCCGCGGCTCGGGCGAGCGGCGAGTCGACGGTGCCGCCCTGGGCGTCCCGCCACGCGCGCTGTGCCGGGGTGAGGTTCGTCGGACGCGAGCCGACGGTGTCGGGTGACCCGAGCCTCCAGGCATGGCACACGGCCAACGCGAGCGCGTCGGCGGCGTCGGCCGGTTTCGGTGCCTCGTCGAGGCCGAGCACGCGCGCGATCATCGTCTGCACCTGCCGCTTGTCGGCGTTGCCGTACCCCGTGACCGCGGCCTTGACCTCGGACGGGGTGTGCAGCCCGACCGGCAGGCCGCGTGCGGCCGCCGCGTGCAGCGCCAGGCCGGCCGCCTGCGCCGTGCCCATCACGGTCCGGACGTTCGCCTGGGCGAACACCCGCTCCACCGCGACGGCGTCGGGACGGTGCTCGTCGATCTCGGCCGCGATGCCGTCGGCGATGAGCAGGAGGCGCTGTTCGAGCGCCATGTCCGCCGGCGTGCGCACGACCGTCACGTGGACGAGCCGGGCACGCCGGTTCGGTGCGACCTCGACCACGCCGACGCCGCACCGCGTGAGCCCGGGGTCGACCCCGAGCACGCGCAGCATCGGCCTAGTCCTCGTCCTCGTCGAGCTCGGCCTGCACGTCGGCGGGGACCTCGAAGTTCGAGTACACGTTCTGCACGTCGTCCGAGTCCTCGAGCGCGTCGATGAGACGGAACACCTTGCGGGCGGTGTCGGCGTCGACCGGCACCTTGAGGCCCGGCACGAACTCGGCGTCGGCCGAGTCGTAGTCGATGCCGGCGTCCTGCAGCGCGGTGCGGGCCGCGACGAGGTCGCTCGCCTCGGTGATGACCTCGAAGCCGCCGCCCTGGTCGATGACGTCCTCGACACCTGCGTCGAGCACGGCGGTCATGACGGTGTCCTCGTCGAGGCCGTCGGTCTTCGTGACCGAGATGACGCCCTTGCGCGAGAAGTTGTACGCGACGCTGCCCGGGTCGGCCATGGTGCCGCCGTTGCGCGTCATCGCCGTGCGGACCTCGGCCGCAGCACGGTTCTTGTTGTCGGTCAGACACTCGATGAGCATCGCGACGCCGTTCGGGCCGTAGCCCTCGTACATGATCGTCGTGTACTCGATCGTCTCGCCGGTGAGGCCGGCACCGCGCTTGATGGCGCGGTCGATGTTGTCGTTGGGGACCGAGGTCTTCTTGGCCTTCTGCACGGCGTCGACCAGGGTCGGGTTGCCGGAGAGGTCGGCGCCGCCCATCTTCGCGGCGACCTCGATGTTCTTGATCAGCTTGGCGAACGACTTCGCACGGCGCTGGTCGATGACCGCCTTCTTGTGCTTGGTCGTTGCCCACTTGGAATGCCCGGACACGGTGCTCCTTGCGTCTAGCGGAAAATCTGCCTCAGTTTACCGGCCTGGAGGCGCGGCTCGCCTCCGCCGCGCTGGCCCTGTGGACAACTGGCCGAGTGGATGGTCCGTCCTGCGGACGACCGGCCCGGTCGCGCGTGCGGGCCGCGGCGCAGCCGGTCGCGCGTGCGCGCCGCGGCTCAGGCCGAGCGGACGAGGTCGAGGAAGCGCCGGTGGAACCGGTCCTCGCCAGCGACTTCGGGGTGGAAGGCGCTGGCGATCACGTTGCCCTGCTGCACCGCGACGGCCTGACCGTCCGGCAGTGCCCCGAGGACCTCGACGCCGGGGCCGTGCTGCTCGACCACCGGGGCCCGGATGAAGACCGCGTGCACCGGGGCTTCGCCGAGCGCCGGCATCGGGATGTCGATCTCGAACGAGTCGTTCTGGTTGCCGAAGGCGTTCCGGCGCACCGTGGTGTCGAGCACGTCGAGGGTCTGCTGCCCCGTGATTCCGTCCGTGATGCGGGAGGACAGCATGATCATCCCGGCGCACGTGCCGTACGTCGGCAGGCCGTCACGGATCGCCGCGCCGAGCGGCTCGGCCACGCCGAACGCGCGGGACAGCTTGTCCATGACGCTCGACTCGCCGCCGGGGATCACGACGCCGTCGAGGGCCGCGATCTCCTCCGGGCGACGGAGCGGCACCACGTCGGCGCCGAGCTCCGTCAGCGAGGCGATGTGCTCGCGGAAGTCACCCTGCAGTGCGAGGACCCCGATGCGGGGCCGCGCACCGCTCGTGCTGTTACCAGCCACGCTCGGCGAGGCGGTGCGGAGCGGGGACGTCGGCGACGTTGATGCCGACCATCGCCTCGCCCAGGCCACGCGAGACCTCGGCGATGACCTTCGGGTCGTCGTGGAAGGTCACGGCCTTGACGATCGCGGCAGCGCGCTTGGCCGGGTCACCAGACTTGAAGATGCCGGAGCCGACGAAGACGCCGTCGGCACCGAGCTGCATCATCATCGCGGCGTCGGCCGGGGTCGCGACGCCGCCGGCGGTGAAGAGCACGACGGGCAGCTTGCCGGTCTGCGCCACTTCCTTCACGATGTCGAACGGGGCCTGCAGGTCCTTCGCGGCGACGTAGAGCTCGTCCTCCTTGAGGTGCCGCAGCGCCGCGATCTCCTTGTTGATCGTCCGGATGTGCTTGGTCGCCTCGGAGACGTCGCCGGTACCGGCCTCGCCCTTGGAGCGGATCATGGCGGCACCCTCGGTGATGCGACGGAGCGCCTCGCCCAGGTTGGTGGCTCCGCAGACGAAGGGGGTCGTGAAGTTCCACTTGTCGATGTGGTTCACGTAGTCGGCCGGCGAGAGCACCTCGGACTCGTCGATGTAGTCGACGCCCAGCTCCTGCAGGATCTGGGCCTCGACGAAGTGGCCGATGCGGGCCTTCGCCATGACGGGGATCGACACCGCGGCGATGATCTCCTCGATCATCGACGGGTCGGACATGCGGGCGACGCCACCCTGTGCACGGATGTCCGCGGGGACGCGCTCGAGGGCCATGACGGCGGTCGCACCGGCTTCTTCCGCGATGCGGGCCTGCTCGGCGTCGACGACGTCCATGATCACGCCGCCCTTGAGCATCTCGGCGAGGCCGCGCTTGACGCGGTCGGAGCCGGTGATCGAGGTGCCAGGGGTGCCGGAGGTGCTGGTGCTGTCGCTCATGATGCCGACCAGTCTAGTGCGCCGGAGGCCACCCGCCGGCGACCAGTCGACGGGTCTCGCCGAGCAACTGGGACATCGACTTCGTCCGGGCGATGATCGGGAAGAAGTTCGCGTCGGACTGCCACCGCGGCACGATGTGCTGGTGCAGGTGGCCGGCGACCCCGGCGCCGGCGACCTCGCCCTGGTTCATACCGATGTTGAAGCCGTCGCAGTGCGACACCGATCGCAGCACGCGCATCGCGGTCTGGGTCAGTTCGCCGATCTCACGGAGTTCGTCCGGCGTCGCCTCGTCGTAGAGCGGGACGTGGCGGTACGGGCAGACGAGCAGGTGCCCGTTGTTGTACGGGAACAGGTTGAGCAGGACGTACGCGTGCTCGCCCCTGGCGACGATCAGGGCGTCCTCGTCGGACTTCCGCGGCGCCTCGCAGAACGGGCAGTCGTCGTCGTGGCCGCGGCCCTTGCCCTCGCGCCCGGCGTCGATGTACGCCATCCGGTGCGGGTTCCAGAGACGTTGGAAGGCGTCCGGGACGGCCGCGCCGGTCGCGGCGTCCCGGATCACCAACGGGTCCTGCTCGTCGGACATCAGACCTGCGCGCGCTCGCGGATCGCGGTGAGGATGCGGTCCACGGCCTCGTCCACCGGCACGCCGTTGTCCTGACGGCCGTCGCGGAAGCGGAAGCTCACCGCACCCGCGTCGCGGTCGTCGCCGCCCGCGATGAGCTGGAACGGCACCTTCTGCTTCGTGTGGTTGCGGATCTTCTTCTGCATCCGGTCGTCGGAGTGGTCCACCTCTGCGCGGACGCCGTGGGTGCGGAGCTTCGCGACGACCTCGTCGAGGTAGTCGCCGTACTCCGCCGCGACCGGGATCCCGACGACCTGCACCGGGGCGAGCCAGGCCGGGAACGCGCCGGCGTAGTGCTCGGTCAGGACGCCGAAGAAGCGCTCGATCGAGCCGAACAGGGCGCGGTGGATCATCACCGGGCGCTGCCGGGTGCCGTCCGCCGCCGCGTACTCGAGCTCGAAGCGCTCCGGCAGGTTGAAGTCGAGCTGGACGGTCGACATCTGCCAGGTGCGGCCGATGGCGTCGCGTGCCTGCACGGAGATCTTCGGGCCGTAGAACGCCGCACCCGCGGGGTCGGGCACGAGCTCGAGCCCGGATTCCTCGGCGACCTCGCGCAGCGTGTTCGTCGCCTCGTCCCAGGTGGCGTCGTCACCGACGTACTTCTCCGGGTCCTTCGTCGACAGCTCGAGGTAGAAGTCGTCGAGGCCGTAGTCGCGGAGGAGCGAGAGCACGAACTGGAGCGTCGTGGTGAGCTCCTCCTTCATGCGCTCCTTCGTGGTGAAGATGTGCGCGTCGTCCTGCGTCATGCCCCGCACGCGGGTGAGGCCGTGGATCACGCCGGACTTCTCGTTGCGGTAGACCGTGCCGAACTCGAACATCCGCAGGGGCAGGTCGCGGTACGACCGGGCCTGCGAGCGGTACGCGAGGATGTGCATCGGGCAGTTCATCGGCTTGAGGTAGTAGTCCGCCCCCTGCCGTGTGACGTTGCCGTCCTCGTCGCGCGCCTCGTCCATGTGCATGGCCGGGAACATGCCGTCCTTGTACCAGCCCAGGTGCCCGGACTGCTCGAACAGGTCGCCCTTGGTGATGTGCGGCGTGTAGACGAAGGAGTAGCCCTCCTGCTCGTGCCGACGGCGCGAGTAGTCCTCCATCTCGCGGCGGATGATGCCGCCCTTCGGGTGGAAGATCGCCAGGCCGGAGCCGATCTCGTCGGGGAACGAGAACAGGTCGAGCTCCGCACCGAGCTTGCGGTGGTCGCGCTTCGCTGCCTCTTCGAGGCGGACCTGGTACGCCTTGAGCTGGTCCTTGTCGGGCCACGCGGTGCCGTAGATGCGCTGCAGCTGCGGGTTCTTCTCCGACCCGCGCCAGTACGCGGCGGCGACGCGCATGAGCTTCGACGCGTTGCCGATCCAGCGGGTGTGCGGGACGTGCGGGCCGCGGCAGAGGTCCTGCCAGACGACCTCGCCGGACTTCGGGTCGACGTTCTCGTAGACCGTCAGTTCGCCGGCGCCGACCTCGACGCTCTCGCCGGAGTCGCCCGACTCGGCGGCACCCTTGAGGCCGATGAGCTCCTGCTTGTACGGCTCCCCCGCCATGCGCTCGCGGGCTTCCTCGTCGGTGACGACGACGCGACGGAAGCGCTGGGCCTGCTTGACGATGCGGTCCATGCCCTTCTCGATCGCCTTGAGGTCCTCGGGCGTGAAGGGCTCGGCGACGTCGAAGTCGTAGTAGTAGCCGTCGGTGACGGGCGGGCCGATGCCGAGCTTGGCCTCGGGGTTGATCTGCTGCACGGCCTGCGCGAGCACGTGCGCGGCGGAGTGGCGGAGGATGTCGAGCCCGTCCTGCTCCTGCAGGGTCACGGCCTCGGCGGTCGCACCGGCGGCGACCTCGGCCGCCAGGTCCTTGAGAACGCCGTCGACGCGGATCGCGACGACGCCGCGCTCACCGTCGAAGAGCTCGGTGCCCGTCGTGGTCGTCGTCGCGGTGCGGGGCTCGGGTGCCTGGGGAAGCTCTGCGGGCGCGGGTGCGGCGACTGACTCGGTCACGATGATGGGACTCCTCGATCGAAATGGTGCGTCAAGACTAGTGCGGGACGTGTGGGCGTGCGGACTCAGGCGGGGACGGTGCCGAGGGTTTCGACGGGCAGTCGCGGCTCGAGGCGCGCGCGGCCCGCGAGCCCGTCGAGTTCGAGCAGTGCGGCGAAGCCGATCGCCTCGTACCCGGCACGCTCGAGCAGGGTGATGGTCGCGGCGCCGGTGCCCCCGGTGGCGAGGACGTCGTCGACGACGAGCACCCGCGTGCCGGCGGGGAGCTGGCCCGGGCGGAGCTCGAGCTCGGCCTCGCCGTACTCGAGCGCGTACTGCTCGCTGAGGACCTCGCCGGGGAGCTTGCCCGCCTTCCGCACCGTCAGCACGCCGACCTGGTGCTGCGCAGCGATCCCGCCCGCGAGCGCGAAGCCACGGGCCTCGATGCCGGCGACGGCGGCGAACCCCTGGCCGATGGCGAACGGGGCGGCGAGGGCTTCACAGACGCGACCGAAGGCCACCGGGTCGGAGAACACCGGCGTGACGTCGCGGAACAGGACCCCCGGCTTCGGGAAGTCCGGGACGACGGCGGTCAGGCGTTCGACGAGTGCAGCTGCGGTTTCGGTCACCCGACAACGGTACGGGAGGCGCGGGGTGCGTCCGACCTCCTCGCACCGTGCGAGGTGGTCGCCGCGACGATGCGAGATGGCCCCTCGCACGGTGCGAGGTCGCGCCCGCGATGACGCGGTGTGGACCTCGCACCGTGCGAGGGGCGGGCAGGCGCGAGCGCTCAGTGCCAGAGGTGCAGGGCGGCACTGCGCAGGAGCCACTCGGCCTCGCGCTGCTGACGCTCCCGCTCGAGGTGGTTGCGCGTGGCGATGTCGACCGTCGGCCGCACGTGGTGCGTGCGCCGGCTCCAGATGATGAGCGACATCCCGATGCGGAGCGCGATGCGGTCGGACAGCGAGACGCGGTGACGGACCGCACGGGTGTCGGGAGGGCGGATGGTGGTGGTCTTCGTTGACAAGGTGTTCCCCTTCGAGGCGTGCCACTTCTGGGCACGACGGAACTGCCCGGGACTCGGGCTCGAGAATGAATGCACGAGAATGCACTCCGCGCGTCGCGACGCATTGCGCGAGCGCGGTCAGGAATTGCTGCCGATGTGACGAGCGTCCCACCCACCACCGACATTCACGACCCGTTCGCGGGCGCATTCCGGACGGCACCACCCCAGCCACGATCGTGGCGTGCGGGACGGTGCCGACCGGGCGTCAGCGAGGGTCGTGCCCGAGGCGGTCCGGCGAGCAGTGATCAGCTCGGACGCGCCTGGGCGCAGGTGTCGACAGGTGTCGGGCGCTCCGTGTCAGCGGACCCGGAACGGGGTGCCGCCGAACGTACGGATGCCGCGGAACGGAGTCGTTGCGGTGATCATCATGGTCAGGCCCCCTCTCGGTGTCGTGCTGACGCGGTGGTGTGCTCGTGAACACTATCCACACCGACATTCTCAGCGCAAGCCTTTTCTGCAATTCGTCGAGAATTGCATTCCCGAACACGCGGAACGCGCGCACGCGCACCGCGCGCAGGACACCCCCGGCACCGAACGGCACCGGGGGTGTTCTCGCAACGCCGGACTACACCGCGGCGGGGACCGCGACGGTCGCCGTCAGGGCACCGTCGACCACGTCGATCCGGACGGTGTCGCCGCCGGCGACGGCCTCGTCCACGACGAGGGCGGCGATCCGGTCGTCGACCTCACGCTGGATGAGGCGACGGAGCGGACGTGCGCCGTACTCGGGCTCGTAGCCGTGCTCGGCGAGCCAGTCGACCGCCGCGTCGGACACGGACAGCGCCATGCCCTGGGCGAGCAGTCGGAGCGTGGTGTCCTGCAGCACCAGGGACACGATCGCGTGGAGCTGCGACGGGTCGAGCTTGCGGAACAGCACGATGTCGTCGATGCGGTTGATGAACTCCGGCCGCATGGACTCGCGCAGCTTGCCCATCACGCGGGCGCGAAGGTCCTCGTCCGAGTACCCGCCGTCGGCCGAGGCGGAGAACCCGAGCGCACCGGAGCGCGACGCGAGGAACTCGGACCCGATGTTCGACGTCATGATGACGACCGTGTTCCGGAAGTCCACCGTGCGGCCCTGGCCGTCGGTCAGACGACCGTCGTCCAGCACCTGCAGCAGCAGGTTGAACACGTCCGGGTGCGCCTTCTCGACCTCGTCGAGCAGGATCACCGAGTACGGGTTGCGGCGGACGCGCTCGGTCAGCTGACCGGCCTCGTCGTAGCCGACGTACCCGGGAGGGGCACCGACCAGGCGTGACACGGTGTGCCGCTCGCCGAACTCGCTCATGTCGAAGCGGAGCATCGCCGACTCGTCACCGAACAGCGATCCGGCCAGGGCCTTCGCGAGCTCGGTCTTGCCGACGCCCGTCGGGCCGAGGAACAGGAAGCTGCCGACGGGGCGACGCGGGTCGCCCATGCCGGTGCGGCTGCGCCGCACCGCGGTCGCGATGGCCCGCACGGCGTCGTCCTGGCCGACGACGCGCTCGTGGAGTTCGTCCTCGAGCGCGGCGAGCCGGGTCCGGTCGCCCTGCGTGAGCCGCGTGGCCGGGATCCCGGTGGCACGCGACACGACGGCTGCGATGTCGGCTTCCGTGATCGAGGCGCTCACGGATTCCGGACTGGAGGCGCGACCAGCGTCCGCCGTCGAGGCGGCGGTGATCCGCGCCTCCAGGCCGTCGATCTCGTCGCGCAGGCGCGACGCCTCCTCGTAGCGCTCCTCGGCAACCGCGTGGTCCTTCTCGCTCGTGAGCGAGTCGACCTGCGCCCGCAGCGCGTCGACGTCGACGTCGCCCGAACGGGCGAGTCGGCGGCGTGCGCCGGCCTGGTCGATGAGGTCGATGGCCTTGTCCGGCAGGTGCCGGTCGGTCACGTAGCGGTGCGAGAGCTCCACCGCGGCGCGCAGAGCGTCGTCGGTGTAGGTCACGTCGTGGTGCTCGGCGTAGCGGGGTGCCAGGCCGGTGAGGATCGCGACTGCGTCCTCGACGCTCGGCTCCCCCACCGTGACCGGCTGGAAGCGACGCTCGAGTGCGGCGTCCTTCTCGATCCGGCGGTACTCGTTCAGCGTCGTCGCGCCGACCATGTGCAGGTCGCCGCGGGCGAGCCGGGGCTTGAGGATGTTGCCGGCGTCCATCGAGCCGCCCTCCCCACCGCCACCGGCGCCGACGACGGTGTGGAGCTCGTCGACGAACACGATGAGCTCGTCGGCGTGTGCCGCGATCTCGTCCATCGCCTTCGTCAGGCGCTCCTCGAAGTCACCGCGGTACCGGGTGCCGGAGAGCATGCCCGGCAGGTCGAGCGACACGACCCGCTTGCCCTGGAGCAGTGCGGGGACGTCGCCGTCGGCGATGCGCTGGGCGAGGCCCTCGACGATCGCGGTCTTGCCGACGCCGGGCTCGCCGATGAGGACGGGGTTGTTCTTGGTGCGTCGGAGCAGGATCTCGACGGTCTGTTCGATCTCGTCGGCGCGGCCGATCACCGGGTCGATGCGTCCGTCGCGGGCGCGCTCGGTGAGGTCGGTGCCGAACTGGTCGAGGGTCGGGGTCTCGGAGTCGTTGCTGGTCGCGACGTCCTCGGTGGTTCCGGGCATCGGGCGCCCCTCTCGTGCTGCTGCCGCGGCCTGCTGGGCGTAGTCCTGCATGACCTGCGGGGTGACACCGGCGCTCGCGAGCAGCTGCCCGGTGACGGTGTCCTGGTCCATGACGAGCGCGAAGAACACGTGCTCGGGATCGGTGTAGGTGCTGCCGAACCCGCGCGCGGCCTGGGTGGCCTCGAGCAGGATCCGCTGGGCGGTGCCGGTCAGCGCGGGGCGGCCGGACTGGTCGTCGGCGGCATCGCGGGCCATCGGCAGGCGCTGCTCGACCCCGTCGGCCAGCTGCTCGGGGTCGACCCCGGCCTGGCGGACGACCGCGGTGAAGGGGTCGGTGCGGACGAGGACGTGCAGGATGTGCAGGGCGTCCACTTCGTGCTGGCCCTGCTGGACGGCGTACTCCGCGGTGCGCTGGAGCATCTCGTGGGTGCGACGGCTGAGCAGTCGCGTGATGTCGACCGGGCGTCCCAGCGGTACGGATCGCTGGGCGCCGGTGTCCTGAGCCGCGAGCAGCCGGGCGAGGAACTCGTCGAACGAGTCGCTGCCGCTGGTCGGACCGAACTGTGCTGGCAAAGGGACCTCCTGGGAACTTGAGTGCCTTCGACTCAATGCAACGCAGGAGGGACCGGGTCATTCCCGGCCGTGAAAGAAAGTTGCGGCGACCCGACTCAGGTCCGGGCGATGGGCGCCGCGGTCGCCTCGGTGACCCGGACGAGGTCGGCCGGGGCCACCTCGATGTCGAAGCCGCGACGACCGCCGGACACGAAGATGCTCGGGTAGGACAGGGCCGACTCGTCGACCACGGTCCGCAGGCGGGTCTTCTGCCCGACCGGGCTGATCCCGCCGACGACGTAGCCCGTGCGCTTCTCGGCGAGGGCGGGGTCGGCGAGCGTCGCCTTCTTCCCACCGACGGCCGCGGCGATGGCCTTGAGGTCGAGGCGGTTCGCCACCGGGACGATCGCGACCGCCAGGGCGCCGTCGACCGACACCACGAGGGTCTTGAAGACCTGCTCCTCGCGGAGTCCGAGGGCGGCGGCCGCCTCTTCCCCGAAGTTGGTCGCGGTCTCGTGGTGCTCGTACACGTGCGGCGTGTACGGGATCCCGGCCCGCTCGAGGGCCACGGTCGCTGGGGTGCTCGGCGAACCTACGGTCATGCCTCTGATCCTGCCCTGACCAGCCACTTCCCCCCGAGCGGCGCGCGGGCGTTACCCTGAACGGACCATGACCGTCGTCGAGCTGTTCCTGCGCCTCACCGCCGCGCTGGTGCTCGGCGACCCCGCGGGCGGGGCGTTCCCGCTCCTCGCGGTCGCGGCGCTCGGGCTGACCGCCGTCGCCGTCGCCGTCGTCGTCGCACGGCTGCTGGCCCTCGTGCTCGGTCTCGACGCCGGCCGCTCGGTCACGCCGTCCCGCGCTCCGGCCGACCTCGTCACGAGGATCGCGTGGAGCCACCCCGACGCCGACGGGCACGCCCGACCGCGTGCTCCGGGAGCCGCCACCCCGGCCTGACCACCGATCGGTGGCCGGGCCGCACACGCGACCCCTCCCGCCGAACCGATCGGAACGTCATGGACCTCACCACCCTGCCCGTCGTCGGGCCGCTGCTGCACAGCGGCGCCGACCTCCTCGCCGCGACCACCGCGGCCCTCTCCCCCGTCGCGGGCGACCTCGCCGCCGCCCTCGCCGTCGTGCTGCTCACCCTGGCCGTCCGGGCCGTGCTCGTCCCGCTCGCGGTGCTGCAGGTCCGGGCGGAACGGGACCGCCGCCGCCTCGCGCCACGGATCGCGGTGCTCCGGAAGCGTCACGGGAAGGACGCCGAACGGCTGCAGCGCGCCCTGCAGGAGCTCTACACGAGCGAGAAGGTCTCACCGCTCGCGGGCTGCCTGCCGGTGCTCGCGCAGGCGCCGGTGCTCTCGCTCGTCTACACGCTCTTCACGCACGGCACGATCGACGGCGTCACGAACACGCTCCTCGCGGCGACGCTCGCCGGGGTGCCGCTCGGGCACTCCCTCGTCGTGACGCTGACCTCGCCGCTGTGGCTGCACGCGTGGGTCGTGCTGGTGCTGCTCGCCGTGCTCGTGGTCGTCGTCGAGGCCTCGCGGCGCGCGAACCTGCGGTGGAACCCGATCGCCGCGCCCGACCCGGGCACGCCGGTCCCCGGTGCGGCGGCGACGCAGGCGATCGGGCGCTGGGCGCCGTTCGTCACCGTCGTCTTCGCCGCGATCGCGCCGCTCGCCGCAGCGCTCTACGTCGTCACGAGCGCGACGTGGACCCTCGCGGAGCGCGCGGTCCTGCGGCGCGCCCTCGCCTAGCCGGACCGGCGCCGGCGCGCGCACGAGCCGGCGCGGATCGAACCACGGATCCGACGTCGAACCGGGCGCTCGGGCCGGTTCGACGTCGGATCCGTGGTTCGACGCTGCGTTCGGGGGCACGCGCGTCAGCCGCCCTGGCCCTCCTGCTGCGGCCCCTGGTCGACGGGGTCGTACTCGGTGCCGCGGCCCTGCTCCTCCTCGGGCAGCGGCACGTGCCGCTCGGTGCCGGTGCCACCCGGGCTCGTCGCCACGTAGTCGGCTTCGCCGGACTGCGTGTCGTGGCTCAGCGGCTCGAGGGTCTCGGGGTCGGGATCGTGCTTGTCGCTCATGGCACCCGTCTACGCCCCCGAACTGGGCGGGCACGCACGGGAGCCCGGTGGGACGATGAACCCATGGCCGACGACGACGTGGCAGCGGAACGAGCACGGCTCGAGGCGCTCGCATGGGGCGGGTCCGCCCCGGAGGCCGACGCCGCCGCAGCCCGCCTCGCGCTCGAGCAGCTGGACCGCGGTCGACGACGCTCGGCTTCCGGTACGAGCGGCACGTCCCGGACGACCGGGCCTGGAGGCGCGGCCTCCCCCGCCACTCGGCCCACCACGACGAGACGGCCGGGTTCCACCGCCCCGCTGGCGGGATCCGGGGCTGCCGCACCGGACGCTGCCTGGTCGCCCGCCGGACCGGTCGCTGCCGCCACGGGCGCAGCGAGCCATGTGGGCGATGCGGGCCGTGCGGGCCGTGCGGGCACGGAACACGCGGGGGCGGACCCCGCCCGGAGCGACCACGTCGACGACGCGAGCGGGGACGACGGGGACGAGCCGCGCCTCCAGGCCGGTACCGGGTCGTGGCGGACCCGGGCCGCACGCGTTCTCTGGACCACGCGGCCGCGCGTCTGGATCGCGCTCGGCGTGGCGGCGGCGGTCGGGGTCGCCTTCGGTGCCGGCACCGTCGTCGGGACCGCGCGCGAGGACCGGGCGTCCGCACCGAGCGTGACGCCGACCGCCGGAGCCGTGACGCTCGAGGAGCTGCTCGACAAGCCGCAGACCTACGCGGACCAGCTGCCGGGGCCGGTCGAGGCGTCGGTGAGCCTCCGCACCACCCGGCTCATCTTCACGAACCGGGCGCTCGACGGCGGCTCGTTCCGGACGCCCTGGAGCGTCTGGGCCGCGGTCGGGACCGACCGGACCACGATCTGCCTGGTGGCGACGGCGAACCGCATCGAGTCGACCTCGGCCTGCTACCCCCGCGAGGACGCGCTGCACGGGTCGGTGTCGCTGTCGGCCCAGTCGATGAGCGGGACGCTCTCGCTGACGCTCCGCGGAGGCGGCGTGCAGGGCACGGTGACGAACGAGGGCTGATCGGGAATGCCCCGGAGCCACGGGCGTTGGAGCGCTCCGAGGGTTTTCACGGCCGAGGTGCTTCCATCACGTCCGGAGCCCGTGCAACACTTGTTGTGCGTACTCGCCGTGGAGTCGTACCCACATCATCCACAGGGTCATCCACCCACCACAGCAGCGAGCACGCATCGCCGACCGGATCCGTCCGGTCCCCGTCGTCGTGACGTCGACACCGACGCGTGCTCCACCGTGCCCCGGAGGAGGTCAGCAGCGTGTCCACCAACACCACAACCACCTCGGCCGTGTCGACGAACACGCGGCCGATCACCGTCACCACCCAGTCCGTCGTCGGCATCGCCGTGCTCGGACTCGCCACGTTCTTCGCCATCACGACCGAGCTGATGCCGGTCGGGCTGCTCGGCGTCATGAGCAGCGACCTCGGCGTCTCCGAGTCGACCATGGGCATCGTCGTCACCGTGTACGCGGCGGCCGTCGCGATCCTGGCGCTGCCGCTGACGTCGTTCACCGCGCGACTCCCCCGGAAGACCGTGCTCGTGGCCACCCTGGTCGGCTACACGGTCTCGAACGTGATGATCGCGCTGGCCCCGTCCTTCGCCGTGGTCTGCGCCGGCCGTGTCGTCGGTGGCATCGCCCACGCCCTGTTCTTCTCGGTCGCGTCGGCGTACGCGACGCGCATCGTGCCGCCGCGCCTGGCCGGCCGGGCGATCGCGTTCGTCTACTCCGGGAGCTCGCTCGGCTTCGTCCTCGGCGTCCCCGTCGCCACCTGGGTCGGGCAGACCATCGGCTGGCGTCCGGCCGTCGGGGCCGTCGCGGTCGCCGCAGCCGGCCTCGCCGTCGTCGCGCTCCTGTTCCTGCCGAGCGTGCACGGAGCCTCGTCGCCGCACATCGGGTCGCCGAAGGCCTGGGCCCGCACCGGGCTGCTGTCCGTCGTCATCGCCGACCTGCTGCTCTTCGCCGGGCACTACGTCGTCTACACCTACATCGGCCCGTACGCGATCGACGCCGGACTCGACGCCCACATGGTCAGCGGTGCGCTGCTCGTGCTCGGGGGCACCGGCGTGGTCGGCCTCTGGCTCGCCGGGATGTTCGTGGACAAGGCCCCGCGGCAGACCCTCGTGGTGTCCGTCGCCGTGATGGCCGCCGCCTTCGCCGCGCTGCCCTTCGTGCACGGCTCCCTGCTCGGCACGATGGTCGTCGCCGGCGTGTGGATGGCTGCCAACGGCACGACCGGCACGCTGTTCATGGCCGCGGCGATCCGGACCGGGGGTGTCTCCCCCGACATCGCGGGCGCGCTCATCAACGGGGCGTCGAACATCGGCATCGCGGGCGGTGCGGCGATCGGCGGGCAGGCGCTCGGCGTCGTCGGGCTGCAGTTCATGCCGTTCGCCGGTGCGGTGATCCTCGTCGGGTCGCTCGGGGTGGTGCTGGCCGCGCGCCGGGGCTTCCCGGTGCACTCGCACACGCAGGAGCACCTGTCGACGTCGTCGATCGAGGCGATCACGTCGTCGCTGGCGGTCGTCACGACCTCGATCCCGGTCGTCAGCCGGGCGATCCAGACCCTGACCGGGTCGGTGGCCGTGGCCACGGGCTCGGTGCCGACGCGCCGCCGGCGCTGACGCGCGGGCCGGGGGGGCTGGGCGCCGAGTCCGGGGTGCGCGGGTGCGCCGGGGTGCTCCGGTGCGCTCGGGTGCGCCGGGGTGCTCGGGCGCTCGGGCGCTCGGGCGCTCGAGCGCTCGAGAGCGCACAATACGTCGCTGTCGAGCGCCGGAAGCGACCGAACGTGTCCCCTCGGCGAACCACACGCGGCGTGTCTTGACACCTCGGCGAGGCGGTTCGGCGGGGCCGAGATCGCGGTTCGGCGCGGTCGGCGGTCAGGGAACGGCGCGGAAGTGCGATCTCGCGGGCGCCGGCCGGGGACCCGGACGCACGAGCGGGGCGGGACCGGCAGCGCCGGGCCCGCCCCGCTCGTGTGGGTCAGTCCTGCAGGTGGGTCGTGCGGCGACGGTTGCGCACGGCACGGAACGTGAGCAGGCCGCCGCCGAGGAGCACGAGCACGCCCGCGGCGATGAGGCCCGGCGTCAGGTCGGCACCGGTGTACGCGAGGTCCCCGCCCGTCGCGACGCCACCACCCGTGGACACCGGGGTGGTCCCGCCGCCCGAGGTCGGCGGGACGGTGGGCGTGGGGGTCGGCGTCGGGGTCACCACGGCGGCCGGCACCGTGAAGGTCAGGGCCGTGGCGGCCCCGGTGTCCGGCGTCGTGATCGTCTGCGGGTCGGCGCCGTCGACGGCGATCGTGTACTCCGTCGCCGGCGCGAGTCCGTCGAGCGTGAAGCGGCCGTCGGTGCCCGTCGTGGTGGTCACCGGCGCGCCGACGGTCGGGTCGGTCGGGGTCGCGACGACCTGGCGACCGGCGACGGGCTCGCCGTCCGTGTCGGTCACGGTTCCGGGCTGCGTGGTCGTGACGACGGCCGGTGGCGTCGGCGTCGCGAAGGCCAGGTTCGACTGGACGGTCTCGTTCGCGACGGCCACGATGCCCGTGTTCGTGGTCGCTCCCGTCGCCCCGGCGACCGGCGCGGTGGTCCGGACGCCGTAGGTCCCCGGGACCGTCTCGAACGTGTACCGGCCGTCGGCGTCGGTCGTCGTCGAGCTGATGACGGCACCGGTGGAGTCGAGGAGCTCGACGGTCCGCCCGGCTGCGACGGGGGCGCCGTCGAGACTCACCAGGCCGGTGACGGTCGCGATCTCCGCAGCGGGGACCACCGAGGTCGGCTGAGCGGGGGCGGCTCCGGTGTCGGCGGCGGCACCCGTCGTGATCGGTGTGGGGTCCTGCCCGTCGATCGAGACCTGGAGCTGCGTCGACGGCGGCAGGCCCGAGCCCGTGTAGACACCCTCGCTGTTGGTGGTGGTGTCGACCAGCGTCGTGCCGTCCTGCGGGTCGATGATGACCACCGGGACGTTCGCGACGGGGTTGCCGGCGGTGTCCTCGACGGTGCCGATCACGGCCGCGGTACCCGGCGGGGACGTGAACGTGAAGTCGACGTCGTCCCGGTCGTTGCCGGCGAGCGTCGTGTTGAGCGACACCCCGCTGACGGTCGCCGTCCCCGTGGCGCCGTCCGGTGCGGTGATCCGCGCGACGTAGTCGTTGATCTGCGGCAGCTCCGGGAACGTGTAGCGGCCGTCCGCGTCGGTCGTGGTCGTGTAGACGACGCCGCGCGGGGCAGTCACCGTGACCGTCGCACCGGGGATCGGCGTGCCGTCGAGCGTCGCGACACCGCTGATCTGCGCCGTCTTCACTGCGAACCAGGTCTGGTAGACGGGGAACCCGCTCCGCTGCTGGTACGACACGGTGAGCGTCTTCAGCGCGGTGATCGGGCTGAACCACGCGGTGGCACCCGCGGTGTCGGACGCCGTGGCGTTCCCGACGAGGGTGCCCCCGGTCGCCGTCGGGGTCCACGTGGGCTTGTCCGTCCCGGGTGTGGGGTCGTCCGTCGTGGGACGTCCGCACGACCAGCCGCCGGCGACGACGGTCGAGCAGGAGTTGTAGGCGCCGGTTGCGGCGTCCGGGCCGCCGAACCCGAGGTTCGCCCCGGAGACCGGGTTGCCGTTGACGTCCGTCGCGCTGATCGTCGCCTGGTCGGCGTCGATGTCGCCGAGCACGAAGGCCCAGGACTGCGCGCCCGGCGCCGGCTCGGCGAACGTGTACGTCGTGGTGGACGGTGAGGTGGCGTTGTCCGCGTTCGGACGCTGGTTCATGTAGGTCTGGTTGCGGCTGGTGCCGAACCCGGCGAGACCCACCGGGGTGTTCTCCGACTGCCACGTCGACGCCCCGCTGATCACGGTCGACTGTCGCGAGTTCGAGGTGAAGGTGGTCGCCGGGAACCCGTCCATCGTGACCGTCCCCGTGTAGGCCTTGCTCGACCCGCTGACGGTGAAGGTCCCCCAGTGACCGGTCGGCGCCGCGGAAGCGCTCGTCGCGCCACCGATCGCCAATCCCGCCCCGAGGACCATCCCGGTCAGTCCTGCCGCGATCGCGCGCCAACGCCGCATGTACCACTCCCCTGTTCGGCATCGCTCCAGCGCGACCCCCGCTCAGGCTATCCAGGGACCGCGACGTCCGTCCACATCGACATGTGTTCGTTACCCGCGAGCGGAAGCCCCAGCACGGGTCACAGCGCGCGGTGCGCCAGGAGGGCGTCGAGTGCGGCGACCTGTCCGGCCACGAGCAGCTCCCGCGCCTCGTCGAGCGGCACCCAGCGCGCGTCGTCGACCTCGGGGACGTCGACGAACCGGCCGGAGCCGCGCGGGAGCTCGAGCCGGACGGTGTTCGAGCGGACAGCGTCGACCGAGAAGTCCGGCGCCTCGGCCGCGAACACCCGGACGCGTTTTCCCGATGCCTGCCGGAACTCGCCGAGGTCGGTGAGCGGGCTGTCCGGCGCGGGGGTGCCGATCTCCTCGGCGAACTCGCGGCGCGCGGTGGTGACCGCGTCCTCGTCACCCTCGACGAGGCCCTTCGGGATCGACCAGGCCCGCGGGCGCCGTTTCCAGAACGGGCCGCCCATGTGCGCGATCCACACTTGCGGGCCGCCGTCGACCACCCGGTACAGCAGGAGTCCCGCACTCAGCACCACGGGGCCGAGGCTACGCGCAGCCAGCGGTACGCGCGGCGGAGTACCTTGCAGGGCACGGAGCGCCATGGCGACGCCCCCGGAGGACCTGGAACGAGGAGGTCGATCGGGACGGACGAACGGTGGACGACGGTCACGCTGGCTGCGGACGCGGCGAGGCCGCACGAGGAAGCCCTCCGCTGGGTGGTGGCCCGCGCCGGCACCGGCGTCGAGCGGATCCGGGTCATCGGGGTCGACCCGGCGATCGAGGCCCGGGTCGGGCCGGACGGCAAGCGGGTCGCGGACGCGGTCGCCGACGCGGCACGAGCGGCGCTGCCGGACGCCGAGGTCGTCATCCGACGGCACGCCGGCCCGTTCGCCGCGGCACTCGTCGACGAGTCCGACGACGGGGACCTGCTGGTGATCGGCACCTTCCGGAGCCGCCGTGGATCGACCGCTGGCGGAGACCCGGCGCGGATCGCCACCCGTGCCGCGGTGCCGACCGTCGTGGTGCCGGACGGGCCGCACCCGATCGACGGCGACGTCGTGCTGGCGGTCGAGGAACCGGTCGACGAACGCGCCGTGGCCATCGCCTGCGACGAGGCTGGCCGGCTGCACCGCCGGGTGACGCTCCTGCGGGCGTGGGAGATGCCGGTGCTGACCCGGACCGGGCTCACCGACTTCGCCGAGGACCCGATGCGTTGGCGGACCCGGAACGCCGAGCTCCTGGCCCGGGTGACGGCCGAGCTGACGGCGGCGCACCCGGACGTGCGCTTCCACCCGCTGCTGGTCGAGGGACACCCCGGACACGCGATCGCCGCGCACACCCGGCGGGCGTCGCTCGTGGTGCTCGGCCTCGGCCACGTGCGGGCGCTGTCGGGATCGGTGCTGCACGACGTCCTGCGCGAGAGCGCGTCGCCGGTGTGTGTCGTCCCCGCAGCGGCGCACACCGAGCCCGTCGTCCGGCCGCAGCAGGTGCGGACCGCGGGCGCCTGACGACCGCGCACCGGTCACCGGCGATCCGACCGGAGCCCGAGGGCAGAAGTCCGCGGGCAGAAGACCGAGGGCGGACGTCGAGCCCGAGGGCGGAGGACCGAATCAGCCCGCGAGTGCCCGGGTCGCCGCCGCCACCCGCTTCGTGAGGTACGCGACGCCACGGGTGTTCGGGTGCAGCGCGCCGGGCTCCAGGTCGATCCGGCGGAGGTCGCCCGTGCCGTCGAGCGAGACACCGGACACGTACGGCTTCTTCGTCGCGCAGGCCGAGTGCGCCTGCGTGGTCGAGAACACGTCGACGAAGCGGATTCCGGCGGCGCGGGCCGCGGTCGCCGAGACGTCGTTCAGGCGCTCCTGGACGCTGTGCAGGTAGCGGACGTCGGTGTTCGTGAACGGGTAGGTGTTCGACGGGAACGACCCGGTCAGGGTGCCGAGGTCGAGGGCGGACCGGAAGCAGCCGCCCTTCGGGGTGTGGTCGGCGTCCGGGAAGATCGCCGGGTAGCCGAGGAACACGACGACGGCGTTCGGGGCCGCGGCGCGGATCGCCGCGAGGGTGTCCGCGATGCCGAGTGCCACGCGCGACTCGATCTTCGCGCCGAGCTGGTCCTCGCCGTCATGCACGAGCGTGCTCCGGCACGAGGGGGCGTCACGGCCGGAGAACACCGGGCCCTTCGCGGACAGCGCCAGGCACGAGCCGGCGGTGCCGAACAGGTCTGCGTCGTTGCCGCCGATCGTCAACGTGACGAGCCGGGTGCGTTCCGACAGCGACCGGATCTGCGGTGGCACGCCCTTGAACTGGAAGCCGGTCGTGACGTCCTTGCTCGTCGCTCCTGCGCAGGTGACGTCGGTCAGTGCGAGGCCGAACCGTGCGGCGATCCGGTGCGGGTAGTCCTGCGCGGACTGTCCGCACGCGGCCGTCGGCAACCGGGTCGGGTCGGCGAGGCCGTACCCCGCCGAGTAGGAGTCACCGAGCGCCACGTACTCGCTGCCGACCGGGATGCCGGCGAGCGTCTCGACCGGCTCACTGGTCGACGGGTACGGCGCGGGGACCGGCCACATCGGCGCGGCGACGGCCGATCCGCCGCCCGAGAGGGCTCCGGCGAGCACGGCGGACACCGCCACCGCGGCGAGCAGCGTCGAACGGACGGAGCGGAGCAGGTGCGGCCTCCAGGGAACGGGTCGGACGGACCAGGCTAACGCGTCGGCCCGAGCGTCAGCGACGGACCACACCGACGCCCGGCCCGACCGCGCTCAGCGGCGACCGAGCCGACGCTCTCCCCCGCTGCCCGTCCGGTACTCGATGCCGTAGTGCTGGAACAGCTCCGGCTCGAGCGTCGCGTCGAGCTCCCCGTCGGTGGCGATCGTGGGTGCGTCCTTCACGAGCTTCTTCGGGAACGCGACACGGAGGTGCTTCGGCGCGACGAGGGCTCCCGCCAGCGGCACGAACAGGAGCTTCTGGAACCCGGGGAGCCCGGTCGTGATCGCGCCGAACGCGGGCTCGGACGTGGCCGTGTCGTAGTAGATGCTCTCGAGCGAGCCGACCTTGTCCTCGGCCTCGTCGACGACCGGCAGGCCGATCCAGTCCCGGATGTTCGCGGCTTCGAACACGTGCGCCTCCTCGTGAGTGCCCGGCGTGTCCGGACAGCTCACTCCCGACGCTACCGAAGGGCGGAGACCGCGGTCACGACGAAACCGCCGTCACGACGAGACGAAGACCGCGGTCACGACGTGACCGCCGTCACGACGAGACGAAGACCGCGGTCACGACGAGACGACCGACGACCCGTGCACCCCGAGCCCGTCCACGGCTGCGAGCACGTCCGCCGGCCCGATCGCGAGCAGCGCCGGGTCCGGGTCCTCCGCGAAGACGTCACCGCGCCGCACCGAGGCGTCGGTCAGCACCACGTGCGGTCCGGAGGCCGGCGGTCCCCAGGCCTCCGGCGGCGCCGGGCCGAACACGACGACCGACGGGATCCCGTACGCCGAGGCGACGTGCGCCGCACCGGTGTCGACCGTGACGACGAGCCGCGCCGCGGCGATCACGCCGGCGAAGGCCTGCAGGTCCAGCGCACCCGCCAGGACCGCCCCCGGCGGCAGCCCGGCCGCCTGCGCGACGGCGGTGGCACGGACGACGTCGTCCGTGCCTCCCGTCAGGACCACGTCGAGGCCGCGCTCGCGGAGCCCGCGCACCACGTCGGCGAAGCGGTCGGTCGGCCAGTGCCGCGCACCGTGGAAGGCGCCCACGTGCACGACGGCCGCACCGGCGACGGCCGGGGCCGCGACCGGGCGGGCGATGGCGACGTCGTCGGGGTCGGCGGGGATGCCGTGCCAGACGAGGAGGCGTGCCCAGCGCTCCCGCTCGTGCACGTCGTCGGCCCACTCCGGACCCTCGTCGCCGTGCGTGGGGCCGACGTGTCCGATGACCCGGCGGGCTCCGAGCGCGGCGATGCGGTCGGACGACTCCGGACCGGCACCGTGCAGGTTCACGGCGACGTCGACGGCACCCGCGGGTGCACCGATCGGGTGGTCGAGGCCGTGCTGCGCGAGGTGCACGTCGACGTCGGGGATCAGTTCGACGACGGGGGCGAGCCAGGCGGTGGTCGCGAGGGCGATGCGGTGGTCGGGGAAGGCCCGTCGCAGCGCGTGCAGGGCCGGGACGGCGACCAGGAGGTCGCCGAGCTTGATGGCGCGGAGCACGAGCAGGTCGGGCCGCCCGTCGGACGGGGGCAGGGTGTCGACGGCGGTCACCGCGCCGACGGTAGCCAGGACACGCCGAGCGGGCTCCGAGGAACGCGGCCGGCGGCTGTTCCTGTGGCGCCGTGCGGGCGCCGACCGGTACTGGGGAGGCATGGCCCTCGCTCTCGACCGCACCGTCCGCGGTCTCCTCTTCGACCGGGACGACACGCTCGTCGTCGACGTGCCGTACAACGCCGACCCGCACCGTGTCGTGCCGGTCCCCGGGGCGCGCCGTGCGGTCGAGCGGGCACGGGCGGCCGGGCTGCTGCTCGGGGTCGTGACGAACCAGTCGGTCATCGCGAAGGGCATGGCGACCCGTGACGAGGTCGACGCCACGAACACGCGGGTGGACGAACTCGTCGGGCCGTTCGACGTGTGGTGCGTCTGCCCGCACGACGCGGACGACGACTGCGGCTGCCGGAAGCCGCGGCCCGGGATGGTGCTCGAGGCGGCGGAACGGCTCGGTGTGGCACCCGGGGAGCTCGTCGTCGTCGGGGACATCGGTGCCGACGTCGGGGCGGCGCTCGCGGCCGGTGCGCAGGGCATCCTGGTGCCGACGCCGCGCACGCGACCGGAGGAGGTCGCGGCGGCTCCGACAGTGGTCGGCTCGCTGGCCGAGGCGGTCGAGCTCGTGCGGGCGCACGCGGCCGCGGTGTGCCCGTGACGGCCGGGGTGTGCGCCCGTGACGGCCGAGGTGCGCCCGTGACGGCCGCCGGCCCGGCTGCCGCCGGCCCCCGCGTGCTCGTCGTCCGCCTCGACTCGTTCGGCGACGTCCTCGTCGCCGGCCCCGCGGTCCGCGCGGTGGCCGCCGGCGCCTCCCACGTCACGATGCTCTGCGGACCGCAGGGCGCCCCCGCCGCCGACCTCCTGCCCGGCATCGGCCGCGTCCGGGTCTGGGCCGCGCCCTGGGTCACCGAGACCGCGCGCCCCGTCGACGACACCCTGCTCGCCGAGTTCCGCGCACTCGTCGCCGAGGAACGACCGGACGAAGCGGTCGTGCTCACCTCGTTCCACCAGTCGCCGCTGCCGGTCGCGCTGCTCCTCCGCCTCGCCGGCGTCGCGCGCGTGACCGGTGCGAGCGTCGACCACCCCGGCTCGCTGCTCGACGTGCGGCTGCGCCCCGGCGAGGACCTCCCCGAAGACATCCCGGAGCCGGAGCGCGCGCTGCGGATCGCCGAGGCGGCCGGGTTCCGGCTGCCGCCGGAGGATGCCGGGAGGCTCGTGGTGCGTCACGACGCCGCCCTGCCCCCGGTGGTGGCCGGGCTGGGACGGTACGTGGTCGTGCACCCCGGCGCGAGCGTGCCGGCCCGCTCGTGGCCGGCATCCCACCACCGGGCGCTCGTCGCCGCGTACGCCGAACAGGGGACCCCGGTGGTCGTCACCGGTTCCCCCGGCGAGGCGGCCCTGACGGCCGCGGTCGCGGGTGACACCGGCATCGACCTCGGCGGGCGGACCAGCCCGGCCGAACTCGCCGCGGTGCTCGCCGGTGCCGAGGTCGTCGTGGTCGGCAACACCGGTCCCGCCCACCTCGCCGCGGCCGTCGGCGCGCCGATCGTCAGCCTGTTCTCGCCCGTCGTACCGGCCGCGAAGTGGGCACCGTACGCCCCGGACCCGACGCAGCCGCCGTTCGTCGAGCTGCTCGGCGACCAGGGAGCGCCCTGCGGGCTGACCCGTGCTCGCGAGTGCCCCGTCCCCGGCCACCCGTGCCTGTCGACGGTCCGGGTCGAGGACGTGCTCGCGGCACACCGGCGACTGCTCGCGCGCGCGTCGCGGACGGAGTGACCCGCGCTTCCCGGATGGAACGGAGAAGTCTGCGGCGCACCCCAGAAGGCGCTGCGTAGCGTGCGCCACTGCTTCTCCTTCTGCTTCTCCCCCCGCTTCTCCCCCACCTCTTCTCCCTGTTCTCCCGGAACGACTGACCGAAGGGCTCTGCATGCGGATCCTCGTGTGGCACGTGCACGGCGGATGGATGGACGCCTTCGTCCGTGGTCCGCACGAGTACCTCATCCCGACGACCCCCGCACGGGACGCCTGGGGACTCGGCCGCGGCGGACGCGCCTGGCCGGACAGCGCCGTCGAGATCGACCCGACCGACGTGGCGGAGGCCGAGGTCGAGGTCGTCGTGCTGCAGCGCACCGAGGAGCTCGACGAAGCGCGGCGCCTGCTCGGCGGCCGCGACGTGCCGATGGTGTTCGTCGAGCACAACGCTCCGCGGATCGACGTGCCGAACAGCCTGCACCCGCTCCGGGACCGCGACGACCTGGTGATCGCGCACGTCACGCACTGGAACGCACTCATGTGGGACTGCGGTTCCACCCGCACGACCGTGGTCGAGCACGGCGTCGTCGACCCGGGCCCGCTCTACACCGGCACGCTCGACCGCCTCGGCGTCGTCATCAACGAGCCCGTCCGCCGCAACCGCGTCGTGGGCACGGACCTGCTCCCCCGGTTCGCCGAGGTCGCCCCGGTGGACGTCTGGGGCATCGGCACCGAACGCCTGCCGGAGCTCGGCTTCGGCGACCGCGTCGTCGCCCGCGGTGACGTCCCCGCCGACCCGATGCACGCCGCCCTCGCCGAACGACGCGCGTACGTGCACCCGAACCGCTGGACCTCCCTCGGCCTCTCGCTCATCGAGGCGATGCACATGGCCATGCCGGTGCTCGTCCTCGCGACGACGGACGCACCCCGCACGGTGCCGGACGCTGCCGGCGCGATCGCGACGGACGTCGAGGACCTGATCCGCGCCTCCAGGACGCTGCTGGAGGACCCCGACGAGGCGAGACGACGGGGTGCCGTCGCCCGCGAAGCCGTGCTCGCACGGCACGCGCTCGGTCGGTTCGCCGCCGACTGGGACGACCTGCTCGACGACGCCGTCACCCGCGGTGCGCGACGGAACCGCGCGGCCGGAGCCTCGATGGAAGGGAGCCTGCGATGAGGATCGCGATGGTGTCCGAGCACGCGAGCCCGCTCGCCGTGCTCGGCGGAGTGGACGCCGGCGGACAGAACGTCCACGTGGCCGAGCTGTCCGGGGCGCTGGCCGACCGGGGCCACCAGGTGACCGTCTACACGCGACGGGACGACGCCGCGCAGCCGGTGCGGGTGCAGCTCCGGCCAGGGGTCGAGGTCGTGCACGTCGACGCCGGCCCGGCCCGCGCCGTGCCGAAGGACGAGCTCTTCCCGTCCATGGGCACGTTCGCATCGGTGCTCGCGGCGGAGTGGTTCGTCGACCGACCTGACGTCGTGCACGCGCACTTCTGGATGTCCGGGCACGCCGCCCTCGAGGCCGTCGCCCAGGTGCAGGCCCGCACCGGAGGCATCCGGATCCCCGTGCTGCAGACCTTCCATGCCCTCGGCGTCGTGAAGCGCCGGCACCAGGGGGCCGCCGACACGAGTCCCGCCGAACGCGAGTGGGTCGAACCCGCCGTGGGCCGGAGCGTCGAGCAGGTCGTCGCGACCTGCTCCGACGAGGCCTTCGAGCTGAAGGCCCTCGGCGTCCCGCTGCACCGCATCTCGGTGGTGCCGTGCGGCGTGGACGTGTCCCTGTTCCAGCCGGCCGGTGCCGGGCGCCCCGTCGAGGAGCGCGGCCGTCCCGCGCGCATCCTCACCGTCTCGCGGCTGGTCCGGCGCAAGGGCGTCGGCACGACCATCGCCGCCCTCGCCGCGCTGGTCGACGCGGGCCGCGACGTCGAGCTCGTCGTCGTGGGTGGTGCCGGCGTCGCCGGTGCCGACCTGCCGGACGACCCCGAGTACCAGCGGCTCGACGCCCTCGCCCGGTCGCTCGGCGTCCGCGACCACGTGACCTTCCGCGGACAGCTCGGCCAGCACGAGATGCCCGCCGTGTACCGGAGCGCCGACGTCGTCGTGTGCGCACCCTGGTACGAGCCGTTCGGCATCGTCCCGCTCGAGGCGATGGCGTGCGGACGACCCGTCGTCGCGTCGAGCGTCGGCGGTCTCATCGACACCGTGGTGGAGGACGCCACCGGGCTGCACGTGCCGCCGCGTGACGAGGCGGCGGTCGCGGCCGCGGTCGCCGGACTGCTCGACGACCCGGAGCGCCGCGAGGCGTACGGCCGGGCCGGGCGGGAACGCGCCGAGCACCGCTACACGTGGCAGCGGGTCGCGGCCGACAGCGAGCGCGTGTACGAGCGGCTCGTCGCGGGCAGTGCCGGGAACGGCACCGGCAGTGCCGTCACCGCACGATCGGGACGGTCCGTCCGGTCCGCCCACCCGACGGAGAGGACCGCACGATGACCATCGAGCAGCAGACCGACACCGTCGGGGAAGAGACCACGACCGCGAGTGCGCGCGTCGTACTCGACCACGTCGCGGCGTCCGTCCCCGTGATCGCCTCGCTCGTCGACCACACGGACCACATCGCGGCCTGGGCGGACGACATCGCCGCGCGGCTCGTGGCCGGCCGGCGCCTGCTCGCCGCGGGCAACGGCGGGTCCGCTGCCGAGGCGCAGCACCTGACCTCCGAGCTCACCGGCCGCTTCGACGGCGACCGCCCCGCGTACTCGGCGATCTCGCTGCACGCGGAGTCCTCCGCCGTCACGGCCATCGGGAACGACTACGGCTACGCGGAGGTGTTCGCTCGCCAGGTGTCGGCGCACGCCCGCGCCGGGGACGTCGTCGTCCTGCTGAGCACCAGCGGGAAGAGCCCGAACCTGCTCCGTGCCGCACAGGCCGCACGGGCGGTCGGTGCGCGTGCCATCGCGATGACCGGGCCGCGACCGAACCCGCTCGCCGAGGCCGTCGACGACGCGATCTGCATCGACGGGCCGTCGGCGAACGTGCAGGAGGCGCAGCTCGTCATCGTGCACGCGCTCTGCCGGGCGATGGAGCCGGCGCTGCGTCGCGGAGGTCGCCGATGACCGCCGCGGCCGTCGGGCCGGTGCGCGGACACCGTGCGACGGGCCGTCCGCTCCGCATCGCCGTCGTCGGCGACACCCTGCTCGACGTCGACGTGTCGGGAACCAGCGACCGCCTCAGCCCCGACGCTCCGGTCCCCGTCGTCGACGTCCGCACCGACGACCGCCGGGCCGGTGGTGCCGGCCTCGTTGCGACAATGCTCACCCGGGACGGCCACGACGTGACCCTCGTCACGGTGCTCAGTGACGACGCCCGCGCGGCGGAGATCCGTGCGCTCCTGCCCGGGGTCACGGTCGTCGCCGGGCCGTCCGGAGCCCCGACGCCGGTGAAGACCCGCGTCCGGGTCGCCGACCACGCCCTCGTCCGCATCGACGAGGGCTGCGCGACCCCGCCCGTGCCGGACGTCACCGACGCGATGGTCGCCGCCCTCGAGGACGTGGACGCCGTCGTCGTCGCCGACTACGGCCGCGGCGTCGCGGCCGCCGGCGTGCTCCGTGACGCGCTCACCGCGGTCGCCGAGCGCGTTCCGGTCGTCTGGGACCCGCACCCGAAGGGCGCTGCGCCGGTGCCCGGGACGACGGTGGCCACGCCGAACAGCGCGGAGGCCCGCCGCCTCACGGACGTGTCGGGCGACGGCGTGCCGTTCGCGACCGAGGCCGCCGCCGTGCTCGTCGAGACCTGGGGCGTCGGCGCGGTCGCGGTCACGCTCGGGGACCGCGGCGCGCTCGTGGCGAGTGCTCGCGAGGGGAACCGGTTCGTCCCGGCCCCGTCCGTCACCGCGGGTGACCCCTGCGGGGCGGGCGACCGGCTCGCCGCCGGCGTCGCCGTGGCCCTCGCCGAGGGCGCCGACGTCGCGGACGCGGTCACGGCCGGTGTCACCGCCGCGTCCGAGTACCTCGCTGCCGGAGGCGTCACCGCGCTCTTCGCCGAGGACGGCCCCGCTCCGATCCGGGTGCCCGGCACCGACCGCGATGCGATGCGCGTCGTGCACGACGTCCGGAGCGCCGGTGGCACGGTCGTCGCGACCGGCGGCTGCTTCGACCTGCTGCACGCCGGCCACGCCCGCACGCTCTCGGCGGCGCGGGCCCTCGGCGACTGCCTGGTCGTGTGCCTCAACTCAGACGACTCGGTCCGCGCGCTGAAGGGCCCGGACCGGCCGATCATGGGCCAGGACGACCGGGTCGAACTGCTCCTCGCCCTCGACTGCGTCGACGCGGTCGTGGTGTTCGACGAGCAGACGCCGGACGAGGCCCTCCGGCGCTTCCGCCCCGACGTCTGGGCGAAGGGCGGCGACTACACCGCGAGCGAACTGCCCGAGACCGCGACGCTCGCCGAGTGGGGCGGCCGTGTCGTCACGGTCCCGTTCCACCCGGGCCGGTCCACGACCCGTCTGGCCGCGGCGCTCGAACAGGTCGGCTGACCGCCCGGCGCAGTCCCGCGCCGCCAGCCGCAACCACACCCCTACGGAAGGAAGTCCATGCCCGTCCCCACCACGCCCATCGGCCGCGTCCTCGTCACCGGCGGCGCCTCCGGACTCGGTGCCGCGGTCGTCGCGGCCGTCACCGAGGCCGGCGGCACCCCGATCGTCCTCGACCTGCGGGTCGACGCGGTCCCCGACGGCATCGACGCGGTCGCGGTCGACGTGACCGACACCGAGGCCACGGAGCGGGCCGTCCGCGAGGCCGCCGAGCGCCACGGTGGCCTCGACGCCGTGGTCACCGCCGCCGGCATCGACAAGCCGGCGCCGATCGGAGCGATCTCCTCCGGCGACTGGGAGCGCATCGTCGGCGTCAACCTGCTCGGCACCGCCGCGGTCGTGCGGGCTGCCCTGCCCGCGCTCGAGGCCACGCACGGTCGCGTCGTGACGATCTCGTCATCGCTCGGCCTGCGCGGCGTCGGCGACGGCACCGCGTACTCGGCGTCGAAGTTCGGCGTCCGCGGGTTCTCGCAGGCGCTCGCCGCCGAGACCGGCGGTCGCATCGGCGTCACGAACATCATCCCGGCGGGCATGCGGACGAACTTCTTCGCCGACCGCACCGAGCAGTACAAGCCGGGTCCGGACGCGCAGCTCATCGAGCCCGAGTACGTCGCGAACGCGATCCTGTTCGCGCTCTCGCAGCCGGCAGGCTGCGAGATCCGCGAGCTCTCGATCATGCCGGCGACGGAACCCAGTTGGCCGTAGACGCTCGCTGCGCGCCGCGCCGCTGCCGGGTGCGAGGTTGATCACTCCGTGCGGGGACGCAGACCCGCACGGAGTGGCCAACCTCGCACCGCGCGTTGGTCGCCACCACCTGCGCACGGGCGACCGCGTCAGGTGGTGCGGAGCAGTTCGGCGACGTCGGCGAGGACCGCCTCCGGCGTGACCTGGTCGACGTAGGACGGGTCGTGCGGGCAGCGCTCCGCCGTCCAACCGACCTGCGTGACGTCGACGCCGCACACCGGGCACCGCGTCACGAAGGACAGGTGCACGCGGTGCCGTCCCCGGTCGAACGGGCCGGCGTTGACGACGTTCCCGAACCAGAACACGCCGACCGTCGGGGTGCCGACCGCGACGGCGAGGTGGCGCGGCCCGGAGTCGTCGCCGACCATGACGTCCGCGGCGGCGAGCACCGCGGGGAGCTCGGCGAGCGGCAGTGCGTCGGTCAGGTCGTGCACGCGGTCCCGGAGTCCCTCGGGCACGGCGGCGAAGATCGCAGCCGCCGCCGGGACGTCGGTCGCGTCGCCGACGAGCACCACGTCGTCGCCGGCCTCGAGCCGCGCGCGGGCGACGGCGGCGAACCGGTCCGGGCTCCAGCGACGACGCGGGTCGGTCGCACCGGGGTGGATCGCCACGAGCCGGCCGGCGACGCCGAGACGTTCGCGCACCGCGCTTCGCTCAGCGTCCTCGACGCGCACCCGCGGATCGAGCGTGACGGGGGCGGCGCCGGCGAGGGAGACGACCTCGAGCGCGCGGACCACCTCGTGCTGGTAGTAGACGTAGCGGACCCAGCGCTCCAGCACCTCGGCGTCCTCGGTCGCGGTCCCGACGGTGTGCCGGGCGCCGAGGCGGAGCAGGAACGGGTTCGAGTTGCGGCCGCCGCCGTGGAGCTGCACCGCGAGGTCGAACCGTCCGTGCAACCGGTCGACGAAGTCGTCGAGGGAGGGCGCACCCTCCCCGGAGTCCCGCACGCCGGGCGAGACGGGGAGCTCCTCGAACGCGTGCACCGCCGTCGTCCGGCCCCGGAGGACCGCGGGTGCCGTCGGCGTGCCGAGGAGCGTGAGCCGGGCGTCGGGGTAGGCGGCGGCGAGGGCCTCGATCGCGGGGACCGCGAAGAGGAGGTCCCCCAGTCCCCCGCCGCGGAGCACCGCGATCTCCCGGACGTCCTCGAACCGTTCTCCGCCGTTGCCGATCAGTTGCACCCCTCCCGTCTACCGGTCCGAAGCCGCTCGGCCGTCCAGCACCGACGTCCGATGGACGAGAAGCGCGAGTCCGAGTCGGCGCCCAGGCCGTCCGGAGCAGCGTTCGACCCCCGCCCGCTCGGAAGGAACCCATGACGCTCGCAGCTCCCGCAACCGACGCCTCCGCACGCTCCGATCAGGACGCCCTGGTCGTGACCGATCCGGTGGACGGGTCGATCGCGTCGACGGTGCCGCGTGCCACCGAGGAGGACGTCCGGAACGCGGTCGCTCGTGCACGCGCGGCCGCAGGTCCGTGGGCACGCACGGCCCCCGCCGAGCGCGGTGCCCTGCTGCACCGTGCCGCCGAGCACGTCCGCGCACACGCCGACGAGCTCGCCGCGCTGAACACCCGTGAGACTGGCAAGGTCCCGGGTGACGCCCTCGGCGGGGTCGAGGCCGGCGTCGGGACCCTCGTGCAGTACGCCGAGCTCGGTCCGCTGCACCGCGGCGAAGCACTGCGCGGGCAGTTCGGAGCGGCCGACTGGTCCGTGCCGCACCCCCGCGGCGTGGTCCTCGCCCTCACCCCCTGGAACGACCCGGTCGCCGTCGCCTGCGGGATCCTCGGTGCCGCGATCGTCACCGGCAACGCCGTCGTGCACAAGGGCAGCGAGCGGAGCCCCGGCACGTTCGCACGGCTCAACGCGCTCCTCGCCGAGGTCCTGCCGGACGGCGTCCTCGTCGGCGTCGACGGTGACGCGGCCACCGGCGAGCTCCTGCTCGCACAGGACGGCATCGACGTCTACGCGCACGTCGGCTCGACCGCGACCGGCGACCGGCTGAGCGAGGTCGCGGCACGCACCCGCGCCCACGTGATCCGTGAGAACGGCGGGAACGACGCCGTGGTGGTGGACGCCGGCGTCGACCCCGCGTGGGCCGCGGCGCAGGTCGCCCTCGGCGCCTTCGCGAACACCGGGCAGATCTGCACGAGCGTCGAGCGCGTCTACGTCCACCGCGACGTCGCCGAACCCTTCGTCGCCGCGCTCGTCGCCGAGGCCGAACGGCGGACGGCGTCCCCGGCGACGGAGTACGGACCGCTCGTGGACGACCGGCTCCGGCGCACGGTGCAGGCGCACGTCGACGATGCCCTGCAGCACGGCGCCTCGGCACGGACCGGTGGCGTGACCCCGGGCGGCCTCGGCGCGTTCTACCCCGCCACCGTCCTGACCGGCTGCACCGACGACATGCTGGTGATGACCGAGGAGACCTTCGGCCCGATCGCTCCGGTGCGTGTCGTCAACGACTTCGACGAGGGGCTCCGACTCGCCGCCGCGGACCGGTACGGTCTGGCCGCGACGGTGCTCACGAACGACACCGGGCACGCCCTCCGGGCCGCTGCGGAGCTGCCGGTCGGCACCGTCAAGGTGAACGCCGCGTTCGGCGGTGCACCCGGCGGGAGCGCGCAGCCCCGTGGTGCATCCGGCGCCGGCTTCGGCTACGGCCCGCACCTGCTCGACGAGATGACGACCACGACGGTCGTCCACCTCGAACCGGCACCGGCACCGGCGCCGCGTGACCCGGCACCGAGTGACGCGGCACCGACCACCGTGACGTCGGCGCCGGCCGCCGTCGCGCCGACCCCCGCTCCGGCCGACTCCGCCGGCGCGACCGCGGGCAGCGCCGACACCACCGGCGCGACCGCGAGCAGCGCCGACACCACCGGCGGTGCCCGGTGACCGCCGACGTCCGACTCGTCCGGGACTTCGTCGCGACGGTCGACGACCGCGAACCCCTCGTCGTCGTGATCGGCGACTGCATCCTCGACCGCTGGACGGTCGGCGAGGCCGAACGCGTCTCACGCGAGGCCCCCGCCCCGGTCGTCCGCGTCACCGAGACCATCGCCGTCCCCGGCGGCGCCGCGAACACCGCCGTGAACGCCCGAACACTCGGCGCCCGCGTCCGGATCGTCGGGCTCATCGGCGACGACGAAGCCGGACGGGTCCTCCGTGACCGGCTCGACGCCGCCGGGGTGGACACCTCGCACCTGGTCATCGTCGAGGGCGCCACCACCACGACCAAGTCCCGCGTCGTCGGGGGTGACCGCGTGGTGGTCCGCGTCGACGAACTCGCCGCGACCCCGACCGCCGAGCACGGCAGCCGGCTCGGCGAGGCCGTGGCACGGGCGATCCGCTGCGCCGACGCGGCCGTGGTCTGCGACTACGGGCTCGGCGTGCAGGCGTCCGACGTCGTCCCGATGCTCGACCGTGACCGGCCCGGTGCTGTCGTCGTCGATGCGCACGACCTCACCCGCTGGGCAGCACTCGCTCCCGACCTCGTCACGCCGAACGCCGGCGAGGCCGCTGCGCTCCTCGGACGCGAGCTCGGGGCCGGTGCCGACCGGGCTGCCGCCGTCGTCGCCGCTCGCCGTGACGTGCTCGACCGCACGGGCGCCCGAGCAGCGGTCGTCACGCTCGACCGCGACGGCACGGTCCTGCTGGAGCACGACACCGAACCCGGCGCCGACCCGGCCTTCCGCACCCGCGCCACCCCCGCTTCCGAACAGCAGGCCTCCGGCGCCGGCGACACCTTCTGCGCCACGGCCACGGTCGCCCTCGCCGTTCGTGCGCCCCTCCGCGACGCCGTGTCGGTCGCGCAGGCCGCCGCCGACGTCGTCGTCCGCGAGGCCGGCACCTCCGTCTGCACCGCTGCGGCACTCCTCGAGTCCGTGACCGCTCCGGCCGCGACCGTCGTCGACCACGACGAGCTCGCCGACGCGGTGCTGCTCGCCCGGCAGGCCGGCCGACGGGTGGTCTTCACGAACGGGTGCTTCGACGTCGTCCACCGCGGGCACACGACGTACCTGCGGCAGGCCCGCGACCTCGGCGACCTGCTCGTCGTCGCGCTCAACGACGACGACTCGGTCCGGCGCCTGAAGGGCCCGGAACGGCCGATCAACCCGGCCGAGGACCGTGCCGGCGTGCTCGCCGCCCTGGCCTCGGTCGACCTGGTCACGGTCTTCGCGACCGACACCCCGATCCCGCTCATCGAGCGACTCCGACCCGAGGTCTACGTCAAGGGCGGCGACTACTCCCCGGAGATGCTGCGCGAGACCGAGGTCGTGCGCGGCTACGGCGGCGAGGTCGTGATGGTCGACTACGTGCCGGAGCACTCCACGACCGCCGTCGTCCAGCGCATCCGCGAAGCCGCGCAGCGCCCCGAGCCCGACCCGGCGCCGTGACCGATCAGGGTCGAGTCATACCGCAGTAGGGGGGTGGTCGAGACCACGGCGGGATGGCAGCGGCCCGTCCCCTCCGTAGCGTCGTTCCCGTCGACGAAGTCCGTCGGCGGAGGGAGCGTCGCCCGTGTTCGACCAGATCACCCCGCTCGTCGTCGAGCTGGCAGCGAGTCCGCTCGTCTTCGTCGTCCTCTTCGTCCTGTGCTTCGTCGACGGCTTCTTCCCGCCGGTGCCGAGCGAGTCCGCCCTCGTCGCGATCGCCGCCATCGCCGCGACGTCCGGCCAGCCCGTCCTCGCCGGCGTGCTGGTGGCTGCCGCGCTCGGCGCCGTCGCCGGTGACTCGGTCGCGTACTGGATCGGGCGCCGCATCGGCCTGACCCGGCTCGCACGGTCGAAGCGTCCCAGGATCGCCGCTGCCTTCGCGTTCGCCGAGCGGCAGATGCAGCGCCGTTCCGCGAGTCTCATCCTCGTCGGCCGGTACATCCCGGTCGGACGGGTCGCCGTCAACATGACCGCCGGCGCGACGACGCTGCCCTATCGCCGGTTCCTCGCGATCAGCGCGATCGCCGGCCTCGCGTGGTCGGCCACGTCGATCGGGATCGCCCTCGCCGCGTCCAGCGTCCTGCACGAACCGCTCGTCGCCGCACTCGTTTCGATGGTGGTCGCGGCCGGCCTCGGGATCGCGGTGGACCGGGTGCTCGGTAGCATCTCCCGCAGGCGCGACGCCCGCCCGGCGCCCCGCATCACCCCGACCGGAGAGACCGCCCGCCCGTGACCACAGCGCCGAAGCAGCCCCCGGCTCCCCGGCCGTCCTGGTTCCTCCTCGCCGTCCGGATCGGCCTCGTGGTCATCGCGGTCACCCTCTTCGCGGTCGCCGCCCCCGTCACGGTCGAGTACTACGGCGTGCCGGTCCCCCTCGCGATGCTGGTCACCGCGGTGCTCTCCCTGACCATCGGTCTCGCACCGCTGTACCCGCGCACCGCGTCGGTCGTGCACCTGGCGGCTCTCGGCGCGCTCGGCCTGATGACGGCGCCGAGCACCACCGGCCCGTGGCCCGTGTCGGTCACGAGCATCATCGGGCTGAGCGTCCTGCTCGTCGTCCTCGGGGTCCGCAGCACCTGGCGGCTCACGGCGACGGTGTGGATCGCGGCCACCGTGCTGAGCCTGCTGCTCGTCGCGGTCGCACCGGAGCGCTGGGGCCACGCGGACGTGTGGGCGACGAGCTTCGTGGTCAGCGCGGGCAACTCCCTGGTGCTCGCGGCGGCCGCGGTCGTCATCGGGCAGCGCCGCTCCATCCGCGAGGAACTCGCCGCCGCCCGCCGCGACGCCGAACTCGAGCAGGCTCGGCGCCGATCGGTCGAGGACCGCTCCCGGATCGCCCGCGAGCTGCACGACGTCGTGGCGCACAGCATGTCCGTCGTGCACATGCAGGCGGAGTCCGCGCCGTACCGGGTGGCCGACCTGCCGCCCGGCGCCCGTGCGGAGTTCGCCGCGATCGCGGAGACCTCCCGCACGGCCCTCCGCGAGATGCGGCAGCTGCTCGGGACGCTCCGCGGCGACTCCGATGCGGAGCGTGCCCCCCAGCCGGACCTCGCGGACCTGCCGGCGCTCGTGCAGGCGACGCGCGCCGCCGGGATCCCGGTGGAGCTCCGGCTGGGCGCAGCGGACGACGTCGACCGGCTCGCGCAGCTCACCGTGTACCGGGTCGTGCAGGAAGCGCTCGGCAACGTGGCCCGGCACGCGGCCGGCGCGTCCACCGTCGTGACGGTCGGGAGGCACGGCTCGGCTCTCCGGGTCACGGTCGCCAACACCGCGCCACCGGCCGGCACCGTGCTAGCGGCTCCCCCGGACGACGGCGGGTTCGGCCTCGCCGGGATGCGCGAGCGCGTCGCCGCGCTCGGTGGCACGATCGCCCACGGCGCGGACCCGGACGGCGGTTTCACCGTCGACGTGCACCTGCCCACCCGCCCTCCGGCGGCCGACGGAGGAAGCCGATGACGCGGGTGATGGTGGTCGACGACCAGCAGATGTTCCGCATGGGACTGATGGCGATCCTCCAGGCCCAGGACGACGTCGAGGTCGTGGGCCAGGCGGTGAACGGTGCCGACGCGGTCGCCCAGGCGGCACGCCTGCGACCGGACGTGATCCTGATGGACGTGCGGATGCCGGAGCTCGACGGGATCGAGGCGACCCGGCGGATCACCGCGGCCGCGTCGGACCCGCCCGTCCGCGTGGTGATGCTGACGACGTTCGACATCGACGACTACGTGTTCGACGCGCTGCGGGCCGGTGCCAGCGGGTTCCTGCTCAAGGACGCCAGCGCCGAGGAGCTCGTGCAGGCCGTCCGGACCGTGGCGTCGGGCGAGGCCCTGCTGGCACCGCGCGTGACCCGGCACCTCGTCGAGGCGTTCGTGGCCGGTCCCCCGCCGGCCGCGCCGCGGACCGAGGCCATCGACGTGCTGACCGACCGGGAGCGCGACGTCTTCCTGCTGATGGCGCGGGGACGGTCGAACGGCGAGATCGCTGCCGAGCTCTTCATCGCGGAGCAGACCGTGAAGACGCACGTCGGGCGGATCCTGGCGAAGCTGCAGCTGCGGGACCGCGTGCACGCCGTCGTGCTGGCGTACGAGACCGGCCTGGTCTCCCCCTCCTGAGCGGGGGTGACCAGGCCGGACACGGTGTCGTGCGCCCGTTGGTGGCTAGCGGACGCGGACCTGCTTCGCGGCCTGCTTGCCGGACTGCACGCCCGTGACGGTCACCGTGGCGGTGCCGGCGACGGCCTTCCACTGCACCGACGCGGTGCCGTCGATGACGTCCACTGTGCCGAGGTCGGTCGACCCGACCTGCACCCGGACCTGGCGGTCACCGGCGAACTTGGAACCGGTCACCGTGACGCGCTGCCCCGGACGCGGCGACCCGACGGACAGGTCGACGCGGGCGCTGCGGCTCAGGGCGGCGAGGTCGCCGTTGAGGCGCAGTGCCTCGGACATCGTGAAGAACGTGTCCGTCTGGTCGGTCAGGCCGACGACGTTCGCAGCGCCGGGGCCGAACCCGGCGATCCGGACCTGGGTGCCGGTGTGCTGCTGCGAGGCGCCGGCGCCCGAGGTGCCGTAGGAGACCTTCATCGTCGCGCCGTCGGCGGTGACGAGGGCCGTGGAGAGCGAGGTCGGCGGCGTGTTGTCGACGATCTGGCTCGAGTGCGCGTGGTCGGCGGTCGCGATGACGAGCGTGTTGCCGTCCTTCTTGGCGAAGGCGAGCGCGGCCTGCACGGCCTCGTCGAAGTCGATCGTCTCGCCGATCTGGCCGCAGGCGTCGGCGGCGTGGTCCTGCTTGTCGATGCTGGCGCCCTCGACCTGCAGGAAGAAGCCCTTGCCGTTCTTGCCACGGTCGAGCAGGGTGATCGACTTGTTCGTCAGCGAGGCCAGCGACAGCCCGGTGTCGAGTCGCGCCGGGTTCGGCGTGCAGGTCACTGGAGCCTGGTCGGCGCCGCCCACCGTCGCGGTGGTCGGTGCGTAGCGGGTCGGGAAGTTGCCCGGCGTGAAGAGCCCGAGGAGCGGCTGCCGCTGGTCGGCCTTCCGGACGCCCTGCAGACCGGCGGCGTCGGACACCACCTGGTACCCGCGCTGCTCGGCCTGGTCGAAGAGCGTGTCGCCGGCGTACTGCCCGGCCTTCGCGGTCTGCTGGAAGCTGGCCGAACCGCCGCCGAGGGTGACGTCCGGGCGGGCGTTCAGCAGCTGCTCGCTGATCGACCCGAGCCCGCCGTTCTGCAGCGCGTCCGTACCGCAGGCCGCGGTGTCCGGACCGTAGCAGGAGCGGGAGCCGACGTGGGCGACCTGCACGGCCGGGGTGGCGTCCTGGATCTCGGCGGTCGAGACGTCGCCGGTGCGGAGGCCGTTCGCCTTCGCGAGCTCGAGGAGCGTCTGCTGCGGCTTCCCGTCGATGTCGACCGAGATGGCGCCGTCGTAGGTCTTCGTGCCGGTCGCCCACGCGCTGCCCGAGGCCGCGGAGTCGGTGACGTAGTCCGGCTTGCCCTTGTTCGCGCCGTCCTTCGTGAGCGAGTACGTCGTGTACGAGCCGGTCAGCGGCAGGGCGTCGAGGCCCGGCAGGCGCCCGGCGGCCCCGTACTGGTAGTTGCGGGCGATCGTGATCTCGGAGTCGCCCATCCCGTCGCCGATGAGCAGGATGACGTTCTTCGCGTTGGCGTTCTTGATCGCCTTGCGGACGGCCTGGGTCTGGTCGCCGGCTGCGCGCTGGGCGCCGCCGTGCTGGTTCAGTGCGAGCTGCCCGACGGCCGCGGCCGTGCCCGGCAGGGCGATGGCGCCGGCGATGAGTGCGGCGCCGAGTGCGAGCGCGGCACGGCGGCGGCGCTGCGGAGTGTGCTGCATTGCGTGGTCTCCCTCGTGTGTGCCCCCGAACGGGTGCCATCCGAGGATGGCTGTGCGGGGGTACAGGCGGGTGAACCGGAGGGGGCGGGCGCGTGAACGGCGGACGCCGGCCGCTGGCGGGTGCGGCGTGCGGGCGTCAGCGGGCGCCAGCGGCGGCGTGCGGGCGTCGTTGCAGACGCCGGGTTGCGACAACGCTGCTGTCGGACGACGACGACGGTGTCGCCGTCACGCGCACGCAACGGTTGCAGACGCCGGGTTGCGACAAGGCTGCTGTCGGACGACGACGACGACGACGGTGTCGCCATCACGCGCACGCAACGGCCCGACAGGCGGCCACGCACAGACGGACGGGAGGCGCGGTGCCAGCTGGCACCGCGCCTCCCGTCCGTTCGGTGGTCGCGACTCAGGCCGCGAGGTGCGCCTGCAGGAACCAGCGGTCCTTGGTCAGGCCGCGCTCGATCTCGATGACGACGTCCTGCGAGTTGAGGTCGACCTCGTCGAGGCCCTCCACGGCACGGCGGACCTGCAGCAGTGCGGCGTCGATCTCGGCGATGACCTCGGTGATGGTCACGTCGGAGTTCTGGAAGCCCTCCGACAGCGGCGGGATGGTGGTGTTCGCCGCGACGGTGGAGATGCGCGAGTCGACCGGCAGGCCGAGGGCGACGATGCGCTCCGCGGCGAGGTCGGCCCACTCCTGGGCGTGGTCGACGATCGTGTCGAGGAGCTCGTGCACGCCGACGAAGTTGCGGCCGCGGACGTGCCAGTGCGCCTGCTTGCCGTTGACGACGAGTGCCTCGAGGTCGATGACGACGGGGGCCAGGAACTGTGCCACCCCGGCGGCGAGCTCCGGCGTCGTCGAGAACGGCGACGTGGTGGTCGTGGTGCTGGACTGCGTGGTGGTGCTCTGCGTGGTCATGTGCTTCCTCCTACCTCGTGGCTACACCGACCCGCTGGACCTGTCCTGGCCGGCGGCGTGCAACCGATGGTGACAACAGTGCCCGGTTCTTTTGTATGCCGCAAGGAAGCAGAGGCTGACCTTACCCGCGGTGCGGGGTCAGCCGACGAGGGTGTCGAACCCCGCGTCGGTGAGCTCGATCTGCACGACCGAGCGGGCCCGCTCGACCCAGGGGCTGTCGGGGCACCCGATCCAGACGGTGGTGCGGGGCTCGCAGTCGGCGACGCACCACTCGGACGCCCACCCGGTGACGGCGGTGGCCAGGGCCTCGCCGTGGTCGGCGAAGACCAGCGGTGCGACGGCGGACTCGCGGGCACTCCGGACCAGCCAGGTCACGGTGACACGCGGCGGCGCCGGGAGCGCACGGACCTGCTCGTCGAGGGCGACCTCGACGAAGACCTGGCCGTAGGCGTTCTCGGGCAGGTCTTCGAGCATGCGGGTGATCTCGGGCAGGTCGTCGACGCCACCGGCGAGGAGGATGCGTTCGCTGGGCTGTCGCCGGGTCCGTGCCATGCTGCAACGGTAAGGGAAGCCTTACCTCATCACAAGGGGTCGGGCGACGTTCCCCCGATACGCGCAGCCGACACACCGAGTTCGTGCGCCAGGAACGTCCACATCCAGCGCAGCGCGACCGTGTTCGTCAGCGCGGGCACCCCCTGGGCGATCTGCGTCGCGACGCCGTCGCTGTAGGCCGCGAGCTTGAGCGCGACGACCTCGGGTGCCTCGGCGGGCGTGAAGACACCGGACTCCGTCCCGCGGCGGACGACCCGGACGAGACAGGCCTCCCACACGCGGATGCGCTCGGCGTACTCGGCCGCGACCTCGGGCCGTCGCGCGACGGCGGTCCAGTAGTCGGACCAGATCCGCCAGTGCTGCCGGACCTGCTCGGTGTCGCCGAAGAGGGGCGCGACGAGCATCCGGAGCGCGGTGACGGGGTCGGGCTCGGCGTCGACCGCCGCGACGATCGCCCCGTAGAAGCGTTCGGTCTCAAGGACGACGACCTCGTTGAGGATCTCAGCGACGCTGCCGAAGTGGTACGTCACCGTGCCGACGGAGACGTCCGCCGCCGACGCGATGTCGCGGAGCCCCGTCGCGCCCACCCCCTGTCGGACGATGACGGCACGAGCGGCGTCGACGATCATCGCCCGCCGGACCTCGGGCCGCTGCCGCGGGCGGGTCACGCCGGCCGTCGCGGCCCGGCGGCCACCCTCCGAGCCGCCGCCGGGGCCAGCGCCGCCGGGGCCCACGCCTGGGCCAGCGCCGCCAGGGCCGGCGCCCCCACCGGGGCCGTCACCGGGACCCCTCACGCCGAGGTCCTCGGCACGTCGTCGACGAACGTGTGCTCGGCGACGAGCGTCTCCGGCGCGTCCGCTCCGCCGTCCCGCGCCCACGCCCGCACCGTGTTCACCACGTGGAAGGCCCCGGCGTCGGCGGTCAGCTCGGACGTCGTCTCGAGCCGCGCCTGCCACTCCGGCTTGGACAGCCCGATCGACCACCGCGACGACGCCCGCGCCGACGTCGGGTCGTCCTGCCGGATCCGGTACGTCTCGCGGGCGTCCTCGGTGAAGACCAGCCCGTCCGGGTACACCCGTCCGCCGCCGTAGCCGGGGTCGACGTCGAGCGTCCACTCCCCCGTCTCGACGTCGTGCGTGACGGTCCGCTGCGGGAGGGTCTCGGTCGGCGCCACACGCTCGATCGCCAGTGGCGTCGACCGCTGCGGCTCGTCGAAGCGCACCCCGTCGTCGGTGTCGCGGGTCCAGACCGGCAGCGACACCGACGAAACGGCGGGATCGATCGTCACGGTCGCGGCGGTGCCGTGCGGCCAGACCCAGGGCCAGTACGACGTCGACACGGCGACGCGGAGCCGGTGCCCGGCGGCGAACCGGTGGCCGGTCGACACGAGCCTGACCGGCAGCTCGGCGGGCACCCCCGGCTCGAGCGGCACGTTGCCGTCCGTGCCGTTGCGCTTCGCGGCGTTCAGGACCCCCCGCGTGACGAGCGTCGAGGAGCCGTCCGGCGCGACGTCGCAGAGCCGCACGGTGACCGTGGCGCGGGGCTGGTCGCTCGTCACGGCGAGGTGCACCAGGACGTTGCCGAGCACGTCGACCGGTTCGTCGAGCGGCAGGTCGAAGCAGACCGAGCGACCGTCCTCGGCGCGCTGGTCCGGGGGTAGGTCGGTGGCGTTGCCGAACGGGAAGAACCGTCCGGCGTCGGCACCCGTGTGCTGCGGCGACCGCACCACGACCGGCCCGTCCGCGCCACCGCGCAGGTCCGACAGCGCGACGACGCGGTCGTGGGTCGCGGTGGACGGCCACGCCTCGGCGCCGACCCACCGCCCACGACGCTCCGGGTAGTACGTGGCGGGCGGTTCGCCCTCGTTGATCCAGGCACGGAGGGCGGGGTCCTGCTCGACCCCGGTGTCGACCCCGCGCAGCCACCGGTCCCACCACCGCAGGGTCTCCTGCAGGAAGCCGATCGACGGCCCGGGCGCGAGGCCGCGGTCCGGGTACTGGTGCGACCACGGCCCGACGATCCCCTTCACCGGAGCGTGCACGTTCGCCACCAGCCGCAGGACGGCGTCGCGGTAGGGGTCCGCCCAGCCGCCGACGGCGAGCACCGCGGCGCCGATGCCGTCGTAGTCCTCGGCGGCGCTGCCGTGCCGCCAGTAGTCGTCGCGCTCCTGGTGCGACAGCCACACCGGCGTCATCGGTCGGTTCGACTCCAGTCGCGCGCGCCACTGCGACACCCACGACGACCCGACGACCTCGGGGCGGGGCGGCCGCGAGTTGAACGCGAACATCGTCGCGCCCCACGCCGCCATGTCGATGCCGAGCACGGCGCCGCCGACGTAGTGCACGTCGTTGTCGTACCGGTCGTCGGTCGAGCAGACGGTCACGATCGCCTTGAGCGCCGCCGGTGCGCGGGCGGCGAGCTGCAGGGCGTTGAACCCGCCCCAGGAGATGCCGAACATGCCGACGGCGCCGGTGGACCACTCCTGCTCGGCGAGCCAGGCGATCACGGCCTCGCCGTCGCGGAGTTCCTGCTCGCTGTACTCGTCGTCGAAGGACCCGTCGGACGACCCGGTCCCGCGGATGTCCACCCGGACCGAGGCGTAGCCGTGTGCGGCGTACCAGGGGTGCCGCTCGGAGTCGCGCGGCGCCGTCCAGTCGTCGAGCCGGTACGGCAGGTACTCGAGGAGCACGGGGACCGGCGCGTCCGGTGCCGCCGTCGCCGGCGCCCAGATCCGGGTGTGCAGCCGGACGCCGTCGGGCATCGGGATCCACTCGTCGCGGACGGTCACGCCCTCCGGCAACGCCGGGTCGATCCCGAGGGCGGTGTGGCCGCCGTCGGGCAGCGCCGGGTCGGTCCCGATGGCGGTGTGGCCGGTCATGCGTCCTCCCAGTTCAGGGTGTGGTGTCCGTCGCCGCGGTCAGTCCAACCCTCGGCGTGTCGCCAGCGCGGGACCCCGTCGCCGACGTCGGGCAGCACGGTGCTGCCGGGCTCGAGCGTCGCCGCGAGGAGCGTCGACGTGTACGGGTGGTTCGGTCCGCCGAACACGCGCTCGGTGGGGCCGATCTCGACGATCTGCCCGCCCGTCATCACGGCGACCCGGTCGGCGACGCCGCGCACGACGGCGAGGTCGTGGCTGATGAACAGGCAGCTCAGTCCGCGCTCGCGCTGCAGGTCGGCGAGGAGCGACAGGATGCCGGCCTGCACCTGCACGTCGAGCGCCGTCGTGATCTCGTCCGCGACGACGAGCCGGGGTTCGGCCGCGAGAGCCCGGGCGATCCCGACGCGCTGGCGCTGGCCGCCGGACAGCTGCGCCGGCAGCCGGGTCGCGAAGTCCGGGCCGAGGCCGACCTGTGTCAGGAGCTCGCCGACCCGCTCGCGCGACGTGCTGCCGGTGAAGAGCCGGAGCGGCCGTGCGATCGCCGCCCCGACGGTGCGGCGCGGGTTGAGCGACGTGTCGGCGTTCTGGAACACGAGCTGCACCGCGCGGCGCAGATCCGCGGAACGCGCTGCGATCGGCTCGCGCAGGTCGCCGCTCGTGGTGCCGTCGTCGAACGTGAACGTGCCGGACTCCGCCGGCACCAGGCCGGCCAGGGCCGTCGCGAGCGTCGACTTGCCGCTGCCGGACTCGCCGACGACGGCGAGCGTCTCCCGCGGCGCGATCGTGAAGGACACGCCGTCGACGGCGGCCGGCAGGCCGCGGCCGTACCGGATCACCAGGTCCTCGGCGGTCACCACGGGACGGACGTGCGGGACGGGAGGCGCGGTGCCGGTCGATCTGGCGGCGAGCGTCTCCGAGACGGTCACCGACCCGAGCGGGTGATCCGTGCCTCCCGGCCGTCGCCCGTCCGGCACCGCGGCCAACAGGGCACGCGTGTACTCGTGCTGCGGCGCGGCGAAGAGCGCCGCGGTGGCGGCGTGCTCGACGACCTCGCCGTCGTGCATGACGGCGATCTCGTCCGCCATCGCGGAGACCACGCCGAGGTCGTGGCTGACGAGCAGCACGGCCATGCCGAGTTCGCGACCGAGGTCGGCGATGAGGTCGAGGACGGCGGCCTGGGTGACCACGTCGAGCGCCGTGGTGGGCTCGTCGAGGACGAGCACGCGGGGGCGGGCGGCGACGGCCATCGCGATCGCGACGCGCTGCTGCTGGCCGCCGGAGAGCTGGTGCGGGTACCGCCGCACGATCGCGTCGGGGTCGGGCAGGCGGACGAGCCGGACGAGTTCCGCGACCCGCTCCGGGCCGTCGGGTTCACCGTGGGCGCGGAGGGCCTCGCGGATCTGCTCGCCGACGCGCATCGACGGGGTGAGCGCCTGTCCGGCGTTCTGCGCCACGACGGACGCGGTACCGCCGCGCAGGGCTCGTCGGCCGGCCGGCGAGAGCGCGAACACGTCGGCGCCGTCCACGCGGACCGTGCCCCGCTCGATCGTGGACCCGGCGCGCAGGTGCGCGAGCACCGTCCGGGCGACCGTGGACTTGCCGCTGCCGGACTCCCCCACCAGACCGAGGGTGCGGCCCTGGTCGATGGTGAAGGACACGCCGCGCACGACGGGGACGGTGCGGCGCCCCGCGGCGTACGAGATCGCGAGGTCGTGGACGCTGACGACGGGGTCCGGTGCGGTGGCCGTGGCGGCCGTGGCCGTCCCGGTGTCGGTGTGCGTCATGCGCTGACTCCCTGCTTGGCCCGGTCGACGCCGAGCGACTTGCTCAGGCCGTCGGCCGCGAGGTTGAGACCGACGACCAGGGTCGCGAGCGCCACGATCGGCGCCAGCGTGCCGAGCGGCACGACGGTCAGGGCGGTGCGGTTCTCCTGCACCATGAGGCCCCAGTCCGGCGTCGGCGGGTTCGCCCCGAAGCCGAGGAAGGACAGCGACGCCACGAGCAGCACGATCCACGAGGCGCGCATCGCGTACTCGACCAGCACGACGTCGAGCACGTTCGGCAGGATCTCGCGGAACACGATCGACAAGGGGCGTTCACCGCGGGCCCGGGCAGCGGTGACGTAGTCCTGCGTGATCACGCTCCGCGCGGCGCCCCGGACCACCCGGGTGACCGCGGGGGCGTAGACGATCGTGACCGCGAGCACGATGACCCAGAGGCCGGCGTCGAACACCGTCACCACGACGAGCAGCGCCAGGATCGACGGCACGCTGAGCAGCGCGTCCACGATCCGCATGACGACCTCGTCGAACCAGTTGTCCGCGTACGCCGTGACGGCGCCGAGGAACGTCCCGACCGCGACCGCGATCGTCGTCGCGAGGAAGGTCACGAGCAGGGCGTACCGGCCGCCGTTGAGCGTCCGGGACAGGATGTCTCGGCCGTACTGGTCGGTGCCGAGCCAGTGCGTCCAGGTCGGCCCGGCGAGCACGTCGGCGCTGTTCGTCGCGACCGGGTCGTGGCCGGCGATCACCGGGGCGAGCACGGCGAGCACCAGGTGCAGGGCGATGAGGCCGAGGCCGATGCTCAGCGCGGTCGAACCCCTGAGGGGCGCGACGACCGTACCGAGCACGGCGCGGGGGCGCGGGGTGGTCGCGGTCATGCTGCTGCCTTCCGGGAGGTGCGGGCGGGGGTGCCGGGGCGCGTCCGGCCCCGGGTCCGCTGACGGCGCTGGCGGGTCCGCAGCTTCGGGTCGAGCGCGAGGGCGACGAGGTCCGCCGCCAGGTTGCACACGACGTAGACGACGGCGCTGAGGAGCGCGATGGCCTCGATCGTCGGCAGGTCGCGGTTGAAGACGGACTCGAGCATGAGCTTGCCCATCCCCGGGTAGTTGAAGACGTTCTCGACGACGACCACGCCGCCGAGCAGCCAGGCCACGTTCAGCGCGACGACGTTGAGCGTCGGCAGCAGGGCGCTCGGCACCGCGTGCTTCCACACCACGCGCCGCATGGTCAGGCCCTTGAGCTCCGCGGTGGTGACGAACTCCGACGCCATCACGTCGATCGTCGAGGAGCGGGCGGTGCGGACGATGTAGGCAGCCATCGCGAGGGTCAGCACGATGATCGGCAGCCAGATCGTCGGCAGGAGCTCCGCGACGGTGGCGTCGCTCCCCCGCAGCACGACGGCGGGGAACAGCGGCAGGCCGATCGCGAAGAGCAGTACGAGCACGGTCGCGACCATGAACTCCGGCACGCTCATCACCACGAGGCTGACGATCGATATCACGCGGTCGGACGGACGGCCACGACGGACGCCCGCGACGACCCCGAGCGTGAGGGAGACCGTGACCCCGACGACCATCGCGGGGACGGCGATGAGCATGCTGTTCCGGAACGCGGTGAAGAGCGTCGGGGCGACGGGCTCCCCGCTGACCAGCGAGGTGCCGAAGTCGCCGTGCACGGCGCCACCGAGCCACTGCAGGTACCGGAGCCACACGTTCTGGTCGAGGCCGAGCGACTCGCGGAGCTGCTTGACGGCGTCCGGCGTGGCGTTCTGCCCGAGCAGCTGCTGCGCGACGTCGCCGGGCAGCGCCTGCACGGCGAGGAAGACGAACAGCGAGGCGAGCACCACCGTGAGGACGGCGATGCCGAGCCGGCGGAGGACGGGGACGAGGACGTTCATCGGCGCAGTCCGATCCGGAGGTAGTCGAACTCGAAGCCGTACTCCGAGTAGTTCACGACGTCGCGGGACAGCCCGACCAGGCGGTCCCCGAACATCGGGGTCATGTCGGCGCCGTCCGCGACGATGAGCCGCTGGGCGTCCTGGTAGTACGTCAGGCGCTTGGCGTCGTCCATCTCGGCGCGGGCGTCGTCGAGCAGCCCGTCGAAGGTCTCGTTCGACCAGGCGCTCTCGTTGTAGGACGAGCCGGAGCGGAAGATCTGGTTGAGCAGCTGGTCGATCGGGCGCCCGGTGAACCAGTAGCTCACCATGAGCGGCTTCTGCATCCAGATCTGCGTGTAGTACGAGTCCGAGCTCGCGTTCTTCACGGTGAGGGTGATGCCCGCGTCGGCGACCGCGTCGCGGTAGGCGACGGCCATCGGGGTGAACACGGACTCGTACGACGACGTGTAGATCGCGGTCCGGAAGTCCTCGCGCCCGGCGGCCTTGAGGAGCGCCTTCGCCTTGTCCGGGTCGTACTCGCGGTGGTCGTCGACGAACGCGGCGAGCTGCGGCGGCACGGGGTTGTCCCAGCCGGCCGACCCGGTGCCCTGCAGGGCCGTGTCAACGATCTTCCGCGGGTCGTAGGCGAGCTTCATCGCCTGGCGCACCCGCGGGTCGCGGAACTCCTCGGACGTCGCGAGCATCGGGATCGTGTACCACTGCGCGTTCTTCGACCGCGCGATGGTCGCTCGGTCGGACGCCGCGACGACCCGGGCCGTCGCGAAGTCGAGGTTCGTCTGCGAGATGAGGTCGATCTGCCCCGCGAGCAGGGCGTTCACCCGCGCGGTGGTGTCCTGGATCGAGTAGAAGTCGATGCCGTCGAGCACCGGCCGGCCGGCGAAGTGGTCGTCGAACGCCTCGACGCTGCCGGCACCGGCCGGGGTGAACGAGGACAGTCTGAACGGCCCGGTGCCGATGCCCGTCTTCCCGATGTCCGCGATGGCGCCGGCCGGCACGATGTAGCACTGGTACGCCGTCAGGAGCGACGGGAACTCGGCGTTCGGCTTCGTCAGCGCGAAGCGGAGCGTGTACGGGTCGACCGCGGTCATCGACTGCGCGTCCATGACCTCGCCGAGCACGCCGGCCTGCGGGCTGCCGGTCTTCTCGTCGAGGATGTGCCGGATGCTGGCGATCGCGTCGTCGGCCGTGAAGCGGGAGCCGTCGTGGAAGCGGACGCCCTTCCGGAGCCGGAACGTCCACTCGGTGCCGTCGTCGTTCGCCGTCCACTCCTCGGCGAGGTCCGGGATCGTCCGGCCCTGCTGGTCGAGCTTGACGAGCCGGTTGTAGAGCGCGCCGAGGTACTCGTAGGCGGACAGCGAGCTGGCCGAGTCGAGCGTCTCGGCGGCCGAGGCGGCCGGGCGCGCGATCCGCAGGCGGCCGCCGCGACGGGTGGCGCCGGTGGCCGCGGCCTCCGGCAGGGTCGTGGTGCCGGCGGACGCGCCGGAGCTGCACCCGGTGAGGGTGAGCAGGCCGAGGCCGGCCAGTCCGGCGGCGCCGGTGAGGAGCGCTCGGCGGCTCGGGCCGCGGGCGTTCCGGGGTTCGGGGACGATGGGCTGCATTCGGGGTGGCCCCTCCTGTAATCGTTCCGGTGAACGATAGAGGGCTTCTGCGCCCACCCCAAGCCCCGTGACGCGTCGCCCGGGTGCCGCTGGGACACGCCGATCCGCAGCCCGACGCGGATCGGTCGGCACCGGCGCGGCGGCGGAACGTTTACCAAGCCGTTACACGGGCGCTCGCCCGACGCTCCCCCGACGCGGCAGGATCGGACCACGGGCACCCGTCCGTGCCGACGAAGGAGCACCGATGGCCACGTTCACGCGCGGGTTCGGCGGTCGCCGCGACGACCGCGACGACGCCCGCATCCCGCCCGGGCAGACCCTGGTCCGCGACTGGCCCGTGCTCTCGGCCGGTGCCACCCCCGAGATCGAGCCCACCGAGTGGGCGTTCTCCATCACGACCGAGTCGGGCGTCCACCAGTGGACGTGGGACGAGGTGCACGCGCTCGGCGTCGAGGACGTGCACGTCGACATCCACTGCGTCACCCACTGGACGAAGCTCGACATGCCGTGGCGCGGCGTGCCCCTCGACCGCCTGTTCGCCGACGTCGAGACCTCGCTCGACTACTGCATGGTGCACAGCTACGGCGGCTACACGACCAACGTCCCGCTCGACGAGCTCCTCGACGGGCAGTCGTGGATCGCGTTCGAGGCCGACGGCGAACCGCTGACGCCCGAGCACGGCGGCCCGGCCCGACTGCTCGTCCCGCACCTGTACTTCTGGAAGAGCGCCAAGTGGGTGCGCGGGATCGTCATGCAGTCCGACGACGAGCCGGGGTTCTGGGAGAACGCGGGCTACAACCTGCACGGCGATCCGTGGAAGGAAGAGCGGTACTGGTGACGGTCCCGGACACCGGCCTGGAGGCACGGCTCGCCCCGGCCACGCCCGCCCGGTCCCGCAGGCGGCCGGCCTGGCACCCCGCGACGGTCGCGTCGGTCTCGACGGAGACCCCGAACGCGCGCCGACTCGTCCTCGACGTGCCGACCTGGCCGGGCAACGACCCCGGGCAGCACCTCGACCTGCGGCTCACCGCCGAGGACGGCTACCAAGCATCGCGCTCGTACTCGATCGCCTCGTCCGGCGACGGCACCTCGGTGCTGCTCGCGGTCGACCGGGTCGAGGGCGGCGAGGTCTCGCCGTTCCTCGTCGACGCGGTCGAGGTCGGTGACGCCCTCGAGGTGCACGGCCCCCTCGGCGGCTGGTTCGTGTGGCACCCCGGCGCGACGGACCGAGCGGTGCAGCTCATCGCCGGCGGATCGGGCATCGTCCCGCTCGCCGCGATCGCCGGAGCGCACGCCGACGCCGGCGACGCGGCCCCGTTCCGGTTGCTCTACGCCGTCCGGACCCCGGACGACGTCTTCTTCCGCCCCGAACTCGCCCGCGCCGAGGCGGCCGGGGTCGAGATCACCCACGTCTACAGCCGCACGGCCCCGGCGGGCTCCGCGGTGCCGGCCGGACGGCTGACGAAGGAGTCGCTCGCGGCCGCGGTCTTCCCGCCCGACGCCGGCGCCCTCGTCTACGTGTGCGGGTCGACGCCGTTCGTGGAGCAGGTCCTGCGGTGGCTCGGCGAACTCGGGCACGACACCACCGACGTGCGCGCCGAACGGTTCGGAGGCAGCTGATGACCACCCTCGACGGCAACGCCCTGGCCGGTCCGCTCACCGAGGTCCTCGGCCCGGACCCGACCCTGGCGGTCCTGCGGTGCAGCGGGTGCGGGTCGCTCGGTGTCCTCGCGGTCACCCGCGTGTACGCCACGGCGATGGGCGCGGTGGCACGCTGCCGCGACTGCGACACCGTCCTCGTCACCCTGGTCGACACCCCGGAGCGGCGCTGGGTGGGGCTGCCCGGCGCACGAGCGGTCGCCGCACCGCCGGCCTGACCGGGCTCGATGCGCACGGCGGCGGGGATCGTGCGGGATCGTTGCGGTTTCCCGCAAGGTCTCCGAAGTGACCAGTCCGATCCCCCGTCCGCTCCGGATGCTCACCCGGGGACGACGCCGGGCCACCCACCCGGCGCCCTCGAGTGGGCACGGTAGCCCGCGCGTCCGGCGGGCGCGGGTACCCGAAGCCTGCGCACGCCGGACACCCCCGCTCACGCTCTCCTGGATACGACAGAAGGCCCTGGTCTCTCGACCGGGGCCTTCTGCTTCGTTCCGAGCGGATGACGAGATTCGAACTCGCGACCCTCACCTTGGCAAGGTGATGCGCTACCACTGCGCCACATCCGCGTACGTGGACACTCTACCTGCAAGCACCCCGCGCAGCGTGATCCGTCCGGAACCGGGCGTGTCCCAGCCCGCCGGAGTTCGATCGGACCATGAGCTACGTGCACGACAACCCCGGCGGAACCGAAGCCCACGGCGTCGACCTCATCGACGGCGACGACCCCGCGGTGCGCATCCTCGTGCACGGCGACCTGCCGACGACGATCGAGCACGAGGGCCGCACCTGGCTGTCGAGCGGCGAGAGCCACGCCGACGGCGACGACCAGGCGCCCCCGATCGCGATCTACCGACCAGTGGACACACCGTGAACGCGGAGGCGGAGCGGGCCCCCGCCGACGGGCCCGTAGCCGCCTAGGGTGGACGCACCATGGCACCCACGCGGGAACACCGGCTCATCGAAGCGTTCGTCGCGCTGACCGACACGCTCGTCGACGACTACGACGTGGTCGAGGTGCTGCAGAACCTCGTCGACGGCGCGGTCGACCTCTTCGACGCATCGGCCGCCGGCATCCTGCTCGTCAACAGCGACGGCGACCTCGAGGTGCTCGCGTCGACCAGTGAACGATCCGGTCTCCTCGGGCTGCTCCAGCTCGACGCCGGCGAGGGCCCCTGCGTCGAGTGCGTCGCCACCGGCCGCCCGGTCTCCGTCCGCGACCCCGCCGAGATGACGCGCCGCTGGCCCGCCTTCGCCGAGGCCTCGGCCGCGTCCGGCTACGCGTCGGTGCACGCGATACCGATGCGGCTGCGCGACACCACGCTCGGTTCGCTCAACCTGTTCCGCGAGTCCGAGGGAACGCTCAACACGCAGGACGCCCTGGCAGCGCAGGCGCTCACGGACGTCGCGACGATCAGCATCCTGCAGCAGCGCACCCTCGAGCACGCCACCACGACGCAGCGCCAGCTCCAGCGCGCGCTCGACAGCCGCGTCGTCATCGAGCAGGCGAAGGGGTTCGTGTCGCACACGCACCACATCAGCACGGACGAGGCGTTCGGCCTGCTGCGGCGCTACGCCCGCGGCCACCAGATGCTGCTCGCCGACCTCGCGCGCGCTGTCATCGAACGACGGGTCACCATTCCCTGAACGGTGCCTCGATCGGCACAGCCGTGCGCGCGTAGCGTGACCAGCACGGAACCCCGGACCTCGGTATCCGCAACGACGCGTGCGACGCCCGGAACGGTGCCGCACCCCTGCTCGAACCGGGAGTGCACCATGAGCGACGACACCGTCGTGCCGACGGGATTCCAGAGGACCGTCCCGCGGTCCGGCCGCTCCGACACGACCTCCACCTACTCCGCCCTGCTCGTGCAGGTCCGGGGCGCCGGGCTCCTCCGGCCCCGCACCGGCTGGTACTGGGGACTCGTCGGGGCACTCACCGCCCTGCTGGCGGTCACCGTGGGTGCGTTCGCCGTGCTCGGCGGCTCGTGGTGGCAACTCGTCGTGGCCGGCATGCTCGGCCTCCTGTTCACCCAGTTCGCGTTCCTCTCGCACGAGGCGGCGCACCGCCAGGTGTTCGCATCGCACCACTGGAACGACCGAGCGGCACGGTACGTCGGCACGTTCCTCACCGGGGTGAGCTACGCCTGGTGGACGAACAAGCACACCCGGCACCACGCCAACCCGAACACGGTCGGCAAGGACCCGGACATCTCGTTCGACGCCATCTCGTTCCGCCCCGAGGACGCCGCACGCCGTACCGGGTTCCTGCACGTGCTGGTCCGTGTGCAGGGGTACGCGTTCTTCCCGATGCTGCTGGTCGAGGGCGCGAACCTGCACTGGCAGTCGATCCGCACCTACACGAGCCGCGGCCCCGTCAAGCACCGATGGGCCGAGGGATCGGTCTTCTTCGGCCGGTTCGCCCTCTACCTCGGCGCGGTGTTCTGGCTCCTGCCGCTGGGGCTGGCGTTCGCGTTCCTCGGCGTGCAGCTCGCGGTGTTCGGCTTCTGCATGGGCATCGCCTTCGCCCCGAACCACAAGGGCATGCCGATCATCGAGCCCGGACAGCGCGTCGACTTCTTCTCCCGCCAGGTGCTGACGTCCCGCGACATCAGCGGTGGACGGTGGGTCGAGTTCTTCATGGGCGGCCTGAACCACCAGGTCGAACACCACCTGTTCCCGAGCATGGCCCGGCCGAACCTCCGTGCCGCCCGGGTCATCGTGCGCCGGTACTGCGACGAGCAGGGCGTGCCGTACACCGAGACCACGCTCGTGCGCTCCTACGCGATCGTGGTGCGCTACCTCAACGAGGTCGGGCTCGCCGCGAGCGATCCGTTCGCGTGCCCGATGGTCGAGCGATTCCGCTGACCCGCTGCGGGAGGGCTGCGGGGGTGGGCCGGCCCGTCGGCCGTGCGCCGCGCCTCCAGGCGGTCGCCACCACGGCGGCCTGGAGGCGCGGCTCGCCACCGCGACCACGCTGCGGACCGCGCGTGCTCACCAAGCCGCGACGCACCCAGCCGGAGCGGACTACCGTCTGCGACAGGTGACCCGAGCCCCCGGCCGCCGGAACGATTCTCTCGTCCGAAGCCGACCGGAAGTACCCATGACGTCCCTCCCCCGAACCGGACCGTCCCTCACCGAACAGGTGCGGTGGGTCGAGGTCGACCCGTGGACCTGGCAGGCGGTCTCCGGTGTCGAGGTGATGGGCAGTGTGACGCTCGAGTCCCGGTACGTGGTCCGCTTCGGTGACGGGGACCTGGCCGGCGTGCACACGAGTCTCGAGAGTGCGAAGTCGCAGCTCGACGCGTGGATCCGGTGGGAGATCGAGCAGGCCCGCGGGTACTGAGGGTCGTCGGCTCCGACGGGCAATCCGCTGACGGCGGCTCTTCCGCTGTCCGCCCTCTCGCTGTCCGCCCTTCCGCTGTCCGCCCGGACGGAGGACGATGGGGGCGATGACGGGACCGCGTGGTCTCGTGCGAGGAGTGTGCACCGTGATCGACACCCGGAACGCCTTCAGCGGGTTCTCCGTCCGCGACGTCCCCGAAGCCCGCCGCTTCTACGAGGAGGTGCTCGGCTTCGAGACCTCCGAGGACCACGGCATGCTCCTGCTGCACGTCGGTGACGGGCACCCGGTCCTGGTCTACCCGAAGGGCGACGCCCACGAACCCGCGTCCTTCACCGTGCTGAACCTGCCGGTGTCGGACATCGAGGCCGAGGTCGACGAGCTCGCCGGCCGCGGTGTCGTGTTCGAGCACTACGAGGGCATGACCGACGAACGGGGCATCAACCGGCGGGGCGGCCCGCTGATCGCCTGGTTCCGGGACCCGTCCGGCAACGTGCTGAGCGTCCTCAGCGAGCCCGAGGACGCCGGGACGTCGCCGGAGTAGCGCGCGTTCGGGCGTGCGGGCGTGCGGGCGTTCGTGCGGGCGTCGGTCCTGGCTCGGGCGCCCATCCGGTCCCCGGGCCGGGCGCCTGTCCAGGCGCTCGTCCGGGCCGCTGTCATGGTCAGCGTGTGCGGGTGGTGCGTTCCGTGCGGTCGCCGAGTCGGCGACGGCGGACGATCACGGTGAGGGCGACGCCCGCAGCGAGCAGCGCACCGGCGATCCCGAGCGGCAGCGCGGGGTCGGATCCCGTGTAGGCGAGCTCGCCGCCGGCGTTCCGGTCGTCACCGCTGGCGGCGACGGCGGTCGGCACCCCGTTGCCCGCGGGTGTCGTGGCCGGAGCGACCGGTGCAGCCGAAGCGGTCGGAGTCGGGGTGGCGACCGGGGCCGCCGGCCGCACCGTGATCGTCACGCTCGTGGTGGTGTCCGGCGTGACCCCGTTCGTCGCGGTGATCGTCACCGTCGAGGAACCGGGCGTGGTGGGGGTCCCCGAGATGACGCCGGTGGTCCCGTTCAGCACGAGGCCGGCCGGCAGCCCGGTGGCCGTGAAGGTCGGCGACGGCGTGCCGCTCGCGGTGACCGTGAACGAGTACGGCTGCCCGGCGGTCGCGGGGGTCGGTGCCCCCGAGGTGATCGTCGGGGCGGGCGACTCGGACGGCGTCCCCGCGGCGGGGCAGCCGGACGAGGCGGTGATGGTGTTCGTGTCGAGCGTGACGGCGCCCGTCCGGGCCAGCAGCCGACCGACGACCGTGGCACCCGTGGTGGCGGTCACCGATCGCTGCGCCAGGACCGTGCCCTGGAACCGGGCACCCGTGCCGATCGTGGCGGAGCTGCCCACCTGCCAGAACACGTTGCACGAGCTCGCGCCACCGGTGATCGTGATGCGGGTCCCGGAGCCGATCGTCAGCGTCGACGCGGCCTGGAACACCCACACCGAGTCAGCGGTGCCGGCGAGGGTCAGCGCGCCGGTGTTCGCCAGCGACAGTGCGCCGCCCGAGTACACGCCCGGGGTCAGCGACAGGCCGTTCAGCTGGCTGAGGCCGGAGCGGGTCGGGGTGAGGGACGCGGCCACGTCGTAGGCCGTGGTCGTGTCGCGCTGGGCCTGCGCCGCGGCGGCGTCGGTCTGGTGCACGACGCCGTTCACCACGCCGGGCGACGGCGCGCCGAATCCGGTGATCGCGGTGCCGGGTGAGACCCCGACGTCACCGTTCACCACCGACGGACCGGTGTTCGTGACCGCGCTCGCGCCGAGGACGCCGTAGGTCGCCGCGGTGCCGAGCCCCACGGGACCGTCGATCACCGTCGCGGCCGAGGCCCCCGACGTCGAGAGCAGGACGAGCGACGCGGCGAGGCCGAGCCCGGCACATCCCGTCATCACGGAGCGGAGGAACGGGGACGTTGCCATGGCGGCACCTGTCTGAGCGGGAGAGGCACGATGTCCGCGTCGACGACGCTGACATGATCTCCGGTCTTCGCAGTATGCGCCCTCGGCGTCCGTTCCACCGGTCCTGCCCGGAAGTCACCCCGCTTCGGGGGGTACCGGGAGCACCGTTGTGCGCATGACCGTCTTGCTCTTCCCGATGTGGCGCTCGAACGTGAAGCCCGCCCGCTCGAACATGGCCCGCGTGCCGTTGTGCAGGAACGACGACGACGTCCGCTTGCCCGGGGTCAGCTCGTTCGGGAACGAGACCACCTCGCCACCGCCCGCCCGGCCGATGAGGTCGAGTGCGCCGTCGAGTGCCTCGTACGCGACCCCGGAGCGCCGGTGGTCACGGTCGACGAAGAAGCAGGTGATCCGCCACGGCGCCGGACGGGACTCCCCCGCGTCGTACTGCTTGCGGTGGTAGATGTTCGGGAGCTCGACGGGACTGCCGTACTGGCACCAGGCGATCGCGTCGTCGCCGTCGAACACGAGTGCGGCGTGCGCGACACCCTCGCCGATCAGGCGCTCCTTGAACGTCGGACCGTCGTGCTCGCGCTTCACGGTGTCGGCGGTGTCACCGTGGAAGTACGAACACCAGCAGCCACCCCACACGCCGTTGTGCTTCGCGGCGAGGGCTTGCCACGCGGGGAACGTCTCCGGTGTCAGGGGCTTGATCACGTGCGAGGTCACCATGCGCGGTCATCCTGCCACCGGCGCCGCCCGATGTCACTGCCCCGCGACGTCCACGGTCGTGGCGCGCGGCGCGGCTCGGGTGGCCCGCGCACAACGAAAGCCCGTCCGAGCCGCGCGATCACGTGGTTCGGACGAGCTTTCGTTGTGCGATGTGCGGGGCGCGGGAGTGCCGCGCGATCCGGAGTCGCGCCGCTCGGCGTGCCTGGCCGCGAACGACGAAGGCCCCCGACCGGACCTGGTGGTCCTGCCGGGGGCTTTCCGTGGTGGGCGATACTGGGATCGAACCAGTGACCTCTTCCGTGTCAGGGAAGCGCGCTACCGCTGCGCCAATCGCCCAGGTCCCCGTCTGGACCGGAGTCCGTGCAGGGGCTTGGAGGGTGGAACTGGAGGTGGGGACGGGATTCGAACCCGCGTGGACGGCTTTGCAGGCCGCTGCCTAGCCTCTCGGCCACCCCACCATCGAGGTTCACGTCTCCGTGAGTACCCGAACGGTGGGATACCCTCTGGTGAGTCGCGGGACTCCGAGGAGCCCCACACTCGAGCGGATGACGAGATTCGAACTCGCGACCCTCACCTTGGCAAGGTGATGCGCTACCACTGCGCCACATCCGCAAGACGTGACCACAGTCACGTCCGTCTGCCCCCGCTCTCGCGGCGACGTCGTAAACTCTATACGAACCCGCGCCGTTCCGCCAAAATCGTTCCCGTTCACCGGGCGTGTCCCCCGTGTTCATGCGGATCGAGCCACCGTGATGCGCGTCAGTCGGGGCATCGGGCGGTCTCGCCACACCCGGGAGGCGCGCCGTGTTCGATCCACCTCGCCACATCCGCTACTATCGATCCGCACGCAAGTGCTTGGGGCGATTGGCGCAGTTGGTAGCGCGCTTCGTTCACACCGAAGAGGTCATCAGTTCGAGTCTGGTATCGCCCACCCTTCACCGAGAGCCCGACGCAGCAGCGTCGGGCTCTCGTCATGTGTGTCGCAGGACACGAACACGAAGCAGCCGACCCGACCGGACGAAGGGGCCCATGACCGACGTCGACCTCGAGTTCGCACGGGTCCGAGCGGTCCTCGACCGTCCGACCCTGCGGCTGATGTCCCGCCCCACGAGCGCCACCGTCCTCGCGGTCTTCCGCACGGTGTTCGACCGCGACGTGCAGTACGTCCCCGCCGACCGGATGCACCTGCAGGTCGAGGAGCACGTCGCACGCCTGCAGGCCACGGGCGCACGCGTGCCCGCGAGCGAGCACGCCCAGAACGAACAGCCCAGGCAGCCCGGTCAGCCCGGCGAGCCGGACGCCCGACCCAACGGCCGTGCCCTCTGCCGCGAGTGGGTGGCCGCGCAGTGGCTCGTCCGCTCGAACTCCCCCGACGGCGACGAGCAGTACTCCCTGACGAGCCACGCGCTCGAGGCGCTGTCCCTCGTCGACGCCCTCTCCTCTGACCGTGCGCTCATCAGCGAGAGCCGGCTGGCGATGATCGTCGACGCCGTGCACCGGTGGGCAGCCCGCGCCGAGCCCGACCCCGACGTGCAGATCCGGCGCATCGACGCCCAGATCGCCGAGCTCCAGGCCGAGCGGGAGCGCCTCGAACAGGGCGACGTGGACACCGTGGACGACGCCCGGATGCGCGACGGCTACACGAACATCTCCGACCTCATCCGGCAGCTCCCGAGCGACTTCAAGCGCGTCGAGGAGGCGGTGGCGACGATGCACCGCTCCATCGTCGAGGACTTCCGCCAAGAGGTGCGCCCGATCGGCGAGATCCTCGACGACTACCTCGCCCGAACCGACAACCTGATGGAGGCGACGCCCGAGGGTCGTGCCTTCGAGGGTGCGTTCGAGCTGCTCCGCGACGACGCCCTGCTCCTGCGGCTCCGGGACGACATCGCCACGATCCTCGCCCACCCGTTCGCCGACTCCCTCGGGTCTGCCGAACGCCGGGCGTTCCGGAACACGGTGAGCATCCTCCGCCAGGGCATCGAGGACGTCCTCGCCCAGCGGCGGCAGCTCACGGCGACGCTCCGCGACCAGATCGTGGCACACGACGTCGTCCGCGACCGCGAGCTCGACGCCGTCATCCGGTCGATCAACCGCGGGCTGGCGACGTGGATGGACGAGGGGTCCGCGCGCGACCGGCTCCCGCTCGGCCTGCTGCCCGCGACGGCCGAGGTCGGCACCCTCCGCGAGCGCTTCTACGACCCCGACGCGGAGTCCGTGCCGCCGCCCATCGAGGAGCCGGACGACGACGTCTTCGAGGACCTCGACGTCGACACCCTCCGCCGCCACGGTGGGCCGCTCCTCACCGAGCTCCGCGCCGCCCTCCGCTTCGCCGAGACGGACACGAGCGTCGACGCCTTCCACGGCCTGCCGCCCGAGCAGCGCCGTCCGGTCGAGCTCTTCGGCCTGGCACACCTCCTCACGGGGCACGAGGACTTCGAGGCCGCCGCGACCGTCGCCCTGCACCACACGGTCCGGCCCGACGGCAGCGCGGTCGCCTTCCGGATGCCGACCGCCGTGCTCGGTGACGAGCGCCGAGCGGCCACCCCCGACACGAACGACGACCACAACGGACAGGAGGCACGGTGAGCGACACGACGCCGGCACCGGTGGACGAGACCGTCCCCTTCGAGGACCCCACGACCGTCCTGCAGGACGACGACCGTGACGAGACGAGCTTCGCCCTCTTCGAGGGCGACGAGGGCCGCCTCGACGACCGGCAGCGCCGTGCCCTCGTGGCGCTCCTCCGCAACTCGTACGTGAGCGCCCGCACGCACGCCGACGAGTGGCGGGCGGTGCTCGACGCGGAGTACCAACTGCGCTCGCGCCTCAACGACCTGTTCCTCGAACTCCACGTCGACCGTGACCGCGAGGTCGCCTGGAAGCGCCAGGCCCGATCGGAGAGCCAGCGCCGTGGGTTCCCGACGCTGCTCCGCGACGTGCCGTACACGCGCGAGGAGACGATCGTCCTCGTCTACCTGCGGATGCGCCTGCGTGCGGACACCCGTCCGGGTCCGGACCAGGTCGTCGTCGACCGCTCCGAGATCCTCGGGCACGTCGCCGGGTTCCGCCCCGCGACCGCCACGGACCGCACGCGCGACGAGGGCCGTGTGGCCAAGGCGATCGAGCGTCTCGTCACCGCACGCATCCTGCTGAAGACGACCGACCCGGACCGCTTCCGGGTGGCGAGCGTCGTCGAGGTGCTGCTCCCCCTCGAGCGGCTGCTCGAACTCGACACGTGGCTGCGGACGAACGCCTCGCGACCGGACGCGACGACCGACGACGCGACCACCGACGACGCGACCGCGGACGACGAGCCGACCACGGACGACGAGCCGACCACGGACGAGGACGCGACCACCCCGGGCGGTGCGCCGATCGACGGGGACGACCCGCGCCTCCAGGCCGACGAGACCGACACCGACGACGAAGGCGAGACGGACGCATGACCGACACCGTGACCGACGCCTACGGCATGGCCGCGCTCTTCGACACCGTCGCGCAGTGGCGGGCCGAGTCGATGCAGGTCGTGAACTGGGGTGGCTTCCACGGCCACCGCCAGGTCGAGCTCTCCGGCACCGCGACCCTGATCTCGGGCGCGTCCGGCACCGGCAAGTCGACGCTCATGGACGCCTACCTGGCCGTGATGATGCCGTCCGACGTGCCCTTCAACGGCGCCTCGAACGACGCGACCACCGGGCGTGCGCGGAGCGCCGACCAGCGGAACCTGCTGACCTACCTGCGCGGCAAGGTGGACACGCGGCGCGACCCGGAGTCCGGCGCGCTGCGCGACGTGAACCTGCGCGGCGACGACCAGACGACGTGGGGCGCCGCGGCGGTGACGTTCCGGAACGACGACGAGCGCCGCTTCACGGTGCTGCGGGCGTACATCGTGCCGAAGCGTGCGCGGGGCGTCGGCGACATCCAGATGACGATGGCGACGGTCGACGACACGTTCGACCTGCGACGGCTCGAGGAGTTCGTGCCGTCCCGCTTCCACCACCTCGAGCTCACCGGCCGCGTGCCCGGGCTCGTCATCCGCGACACCTACCAGGAGCTCGCGTACACGCTGCAGACGCGGCTCGGCATCGGCGACTCCGGGGGCGGGAACCGGGCGATGCGCCTGCTCGCTCGCATCCAGGCCGGGCAGCACCTGCCGACGGTCGACGCGCTCTACAAGTCGCTCGTGCTCGAGACCCCCGGCACGTACGAGGCAGCCGACCGCGCCCTCGCGCACTTCTCCGCGCTCGACGAGGCGTACGAGGCGATGGACACCGAGGAGCGCAAGGTCCGCATCCTCTCGCCCATCGTCGAGCTGCACGACGAGATCGCCCGCGCCACGGCGGCCGCCGAAGCCCTGGACGGCATCGCGACCGGCGCCGAGGTGTCGCCGTTCGCGCACTGGACGGCGTCGCGGAAGCGGGCCCTGCTCGACGCCGAGGTCGACCGCAACGGACGGGAGCGCACGGCCTCACGCGCCGAGGTCGCCGCTGCCGAAGCCCGGCACGCCGCCGTCGAGGTCGAGCTGCGTGACGCCGAGGCACGCCTCCGCGACCAGGGCGGCAACGCGCTCGGCCAGCTCGAGGACCGGATCGAGCGGCTGACCCGGGAGCGCGACGCCGTCGTCCGCACCCGCACCGTCTTCGAGGAGCGCACCGCGGTCCTCGGGTCGCCCGTGTCCTCGGAGCAGTCGTTCACCGCGCTCCAGCGCACCGCACACGAGTTCCTCGGGACGTACGCTGCTTCGCGTTCCGACCTGGACGACCGCCGCGACGCCCTCACGCGTGAGGAGTACCCGCTCCTCGACCGCGAACGCTCCCTGCGCCAGGAACGGCAGTCGCTCGAGCACCGGCAGGGCGCCATGCCGCTGCCCATGCACGAGGCCCGGCTGCAGATGGCCCGCGCCGCCGGCATCGACCCGGACTCGCTGCCGTTCGTCGCGGAGCTCCTCGACGTCCTGCCCGGTGAGGAGCGCTGGCGCACCGCGATCGAGTCCGTCCTCGCGCCCGTCGCCCGGACGCTGCTCGTCGACCAGGACCGCCTCGCCGCCTTCAGCGAGGCGATCGACGCGCTCCGGCTGCCGGTCCGCATCCAGTTCGAGGGGGTGCCGACCGGACCGCACATAGACCTCGACGGCGACCCGTCGATGGTGTCCGGCAAGCTCGCGATCAAGTCGTCGCCGTTCAGCACCTGGGTGCGGGAACGGATCGAGTCCGACCGCACCGACGCCCGCTGCGTCTCGTCTGCGGACGAACTCGGTCGCGGCGGCCGGCGTGTGACCGAGTCCGGCCAGCTCCGCGACGGCCGACGTGGTGCGCACGGCGACCGCCGGCAGGCCAACGTCATCGGCTTCACGAACGAAGCCCGCGTGGCCTCGGTCGAGCAGGAGCTGGCGTCGATCGCGCAGGACCTCGCCACGCTCGAGGCCCGACGCACCGACGTCGCGCAGGACCTCGCGGCGCTCGACACCCTCCGCGCCGCGCACCAGCACGTGGTGGACGCCACGTGGCAGGCGATCGACGTCGACGGCCTGGAGTCCTCGCTCGCCCGCCTCGACCAGGAACGGCACGCGCTGCTCGCCGCCGACGACGGCCTCCGCACGCTGCGCGAGTCCGTCGCCCGGCTCCGGAAGGCGCTCGACGAGGCAGCGGACCGCCGCTCGGGTGCACGGCTCACCGTCGCGCGCCTCGACGACCGCCACGCCGTCCTGGTCGACGGTCAGGACGCCGCGGCCGAGATCCTCTCGCGCTTCGACGACACCCCGGAGTCGCTTCCGGACGCTGCGCAGGAGCGGCTGCTCGCCGAGACGTTCGAGGAGGTCGGCGCCCCGGACGGCATCGACGGCTTCGACGACGCCACGCGACGGCTCCGGCGACGCCTCGAGGAACGGCTCTCGCAGGCGCTCGACGGTGCCGCGTCGGCCTCGACCGCGCTCACGCTGACGTTCCAGCGCTACCAGGACGCCTGGCCCGACCCGAACCTCGGCACCGGGGTCGCCTCGTACCCGGACTACCACGCGATCCTCGACCAGATCGTCGCCACCGGCCTGCACGCCCGCCGCAGCGAGTGGCGTCGCCGGCTGTCGCAGTGGAGCGGCGAGGACCTCGTCCCGCTCGCCGGGGCGTTCGACCGTGCCGTCGTCGAGATCGAGGAACGCCTCGAACCCGTCAACGAGATCCTCCGCGAACTGCCCTTCGGCGCGAACCGCGACCGGCTGAAGATCCAGATCCGCCGCGTCACGCGTGAGGACGTCACGCAGTTCCGCCGGGAGCTCCGCGCCCTGTCCGCCTCGGTCGAGACCGAACTGACCGACGACGTGCTCGAGACCCGGTTCCGCCGGCTCCGGCGCTTCATGGCCGTCATCCGCCCGGACGCCGACGCGACCCGTGGGCGGACCACACAGCGCGACGCCGTGCTCGACGTCCGCCGGCACATGGAGATCACCGCCGTCCGGTACGACACCGACGGCAACGACCTCGGCGTGTACTCGTCCCTCGGCGACAAGTCCGGTGGCGAGACGCAGGAGCTCGTGGCGTTCATCGTCGGCGCGGCGCTCCGCTACCAGCTCGGCGACGAGACCCGTCCGCGGCCCCGGTTCGCGCCGGTGTTCCTCGACGAGGCGTTCATCAAGGCGGACTCGGAGTTCGCGGGTCGTGCGGTCACGGCGTGGCTCCGGCTCGGGTTCCAGCTCGTGGTGAGTGCGCCGCTCGACAAGGTCACGGCGCTCGAACCGTCGATGGAGCGGCTGCTGTCGATGCGGAAACACCCGGACACCGGCCACTCGTCGATCACCGAGATCGCGCGCGCCTGACGCCGCGGGCGTGCGCTGGCGCCCGCCGGCCGGGCCCTATTCGTCACGCTCGGCGCCCGCCGGCGGCGCGTTGCGCCCGCTCGGCGTGCCGCACGCGGCGCGTCCCGCCCCTTCGGCGCCGCGCGACGCCGCGTCGCGCCGCGCGGGCCGCCGAGATCGCACTTCGTGGTGGAGCGGCCGGGGGCTGCCGCGCGAAAGTGCGATCTCGACGCGCGTCCTGCCCGCGCGGGCACGTCCCGCCCCCTCGGCGCCGCATCTGCGGGCCTGGAGGCGCGGTGCCAGCCCGCCCCGCGCCTCCCGGCCGGTGGCGTCCCCGGTTCGACCCCCGCGCCCGAGCGAGCACTATTCGTCACGCTCGACACTCCGAAGCGGCGCGTTGCGCCCGCTCCTCGTACCGCGCGCGGCGCGTCCCGCCCGCGCGGCGGCGCGCGGGCCGCGCGCGGGACCGCCGAGATCGCAATCCGTCACGGAACGGCCCGGGAGTGCGCCGCGAAAGTGCGATCTCGCGAGACTCGAGCTGCGCACGCGGGCGCGCACGCTACGGTGAGGGCGTGTTCGGACGCCGCCGCTCCCCCAGCCCCCAGCCCGACGACCGCCCCGGCCTCGGCATCGGTGCGCTCGTGCGGGTCGTCGAGACGGACCGCGGCGGCGAACGCTGGGCGGGCGATCCGATCGGCGTCATCGTCGCGCCGGGCGGCAACCAGCTCGTGGGCTACCCGGGCGTCGGCGAGCCCCTGTCGTGGACGGTCGCCTTCGAGGAACCCGTGTACACGAAGGACGGCCGCGGCCCCTTCGAGCGCGCGACCGTCCTGAGTCGTCAGTTGGTGCCGGTCGAGCCGGCAGGGGCCGAGTAGCGGCCTAGTACTCTTCCGAGCCGCTCTTCATCATCGCGGCGACGGCCATGCACATGCCGACGCCCCCGAGCACGCCGATGCCGATGATGATGCCTGCGATGAGTTCGAGCATTGGTGACTCCTTGGTGACGGGGCCGGTGTGGCTGTCCTCAGGTTACCGGATGCCGCGCATGAGCTTCAGCACCGGCTTGACCAGGACGAGCAGGACGACGCCGACCGCCACGGCGACGAGCCCGAGGATCGTGAAGTACGGCGCCTCGTCGGCCGGGTCGTAGTACCGCGACAGGACGCCGGTCACCGCGGTGCCGAGCGACACCGACAGGAAGAACAGCGCGACCATCTGCGTCTGGAACTTCGGCGGCGCCAGCTTCGTCGCGACCGACTGCCCCACGGGCGAGAGCAGGAGCTCCGCGATCGTGAAGACGAGCAGGATGCCGACGAGGGCGAGGAGCGGCGTGCCGTTCTCGCCGCTGTTCACGAACGGCAGGAACAGCAGGAACGCGACGCCCATGATGCCGGTGCCGAAGGCGAACTTCGTCGGGGTGGAGGGCTGGCGCGGGCCGAGCTTCGTCCAGATGGCGGCGAAGACCCCGGAGAGCACGATGATGAACACGGGGTTGATCGACTGGACCCACGAGACCGGCATGTCCCAGCCGAACAGCGACCGGTTGAGCCGCTCGTCGGAGTAGACGGTGACGACGGTGAACTGCTGCTGGTAGAGCGACCAGAACACGGCGCTGCCGATGAAGAGCGGGATGAACGCGAGGACCCGCGAGCGTTCCTGCGCGGTGATGCCGCTCGTCAGGATCACCACGAAGTAGCCGATGGTCGCCAGGATCACGATCGAGACCACCACGGTCGGCAGGTTCCCGACGTTGAGCAGCCCGGTCAGCACGGCGACGAGGATGACGACGAGCGCCACGACGACGAGCACGCCGATGAGCGGGAGCCGGCGACGGTCGACGGGGTTGGCGACGTGGCGCACCGACTCGGGGAGCTTCCGACGGCGGATCGCGTACTGCACGAGACCGGCGGCCATGCCGACCGCGGCCAGGCCGAAGCCGTAGTGGAAGCCGAGCGACGTCTGGAGCAGTCCGGTGAGCAGCGGCCCGAAGAACGCCCCGAGGTTCACGCCGAGGTAGTAGAGCGAGAAGCCGGCGTCGCGGCGCGGGTCATCGCGGCTGTAGAGGCCGCCGACGATGGTGGTCGCGGTGGCCTTCAGCCCGCCGGAGCCGAGCGCGATGAGCACCAGGCCGACGCCGACCCCGGCGACGCCGGGGATGAGCGCGAGGGCGATGTGGCCGAGCATGACGACGATCGCGCTGCCGAACAGGGTGCGGTCGGCACCGATCAGCCGGTCGGCGATCCACGCGCCGATGATCGTGAAGAGGTACACGGCGCCGCCGTACGCGCCCATGATGCCGCTGGCGATGCCCTTGTCGATCCCCAGGCCGCCCTGGGAGACCGTGTAGTACATGTAGATGAGGACGATGCCCTGCATCCCGTAGAACGAGAACCGCTCCCAGAGCTCGACCGCGAACGGTGTGGACAGTTCGAACGGCTGCCCGAAGAAGGTTCGCTTGCGTTCCGGTGGTGCGGTGGTGCCTGACATGCCCGACAGTCTGCCCCTCGGGCCAGACCCGTGCCCAATCGTCGAATCTCTCTCACGAATCGCCAGCGCGCGTCTTTGGAGGGTTCCCACCACCGGTCGGCGTGCGAGAGCACGGCGGCTTGTGCGGGCCGGACCGCGTTCGGGCGGCTCGCAGCGCCGTCGGTAGCGTGGCTTCTGCAACACCGGACACCGCAGTTCAGGAAGGCTCCGCCCATGGTCGACACCGCACCCGTCCACAGCACGAACACGCCGAAGGCCGACGCCGCCGGCGACCCCGCCGCAGGCACGCCGACGGGTGGGACGGACACCGACGTCCGGATCGACGTCGACCTGCTCGCCGAGCTGCTGCTCGGACGCTGGGCCGAGGACCGCCGGATCTCGCGCCGGCTCGCGCTCGACCCGGCACTGCACAAGATCGAGGGCCAGCCCGTCCCCGAGCACCGTGCCCGCACGCTCGACCAGCTGCGGGTCCTCGTCGACGCCGGCGCGATCCAGCGCCCGTACCCGGCGGAGTTCGGCGGCCAGAGCAACCACGGCGGCAACCTCGCCGCGTTCGAGGAGCTCGTCACCGCCGACCCCTCGATGCAGATCAAGGCCGGCGTGCAGTGGGGCCTGTTCGGCTCGGCCGTGCACCACCTCGGCACCGAGCGGAACCACCGCGAGTTCCTGCCCGGCATCGTCTCGTTCGACGTCCCCGGCTGCTTCGCGATGACGGAGACCGGGCACGGCTCGGACGTCCAGAGCATCGCCACCACGGCGACGTACGACCCGACGACCGAGGAGTTCGTCGTGCACACGCCGTTCCGCGGTGCGTGGAAGGACTACATCGGCAACGCGGCGCTGCACGGCCGGGCCGCCGTCGTGTTCGCGAAGCTCGTGACCGACGGCGTCGACCACGGCGTCCACGCGTTCTACGTCCCGCTGCGCGACGACGCGGGCGCGTTCCTGCCCGGCGTCGGCGGCGAGGACGACGGCGTCAAGGGCGGCCTCAACGGCATCGACAACGGTCGGCTCTGGTTCGACCACGTCCGGGTCCCCCGCACGAACCTGCTGAACCGCTACGGCGACGTCGCCGAGGACGGCACGTACTCGTCCCCGATCGCCTCGCCCGGTCGCCGGTTCTTCACCATGCTCGGCACCCTCGTGCAGGGCCGCGTGTCCCTCGACGGCGCCGCGGTGGTGGCGCAGAAGATCGGGCTGCAGATCGCGCTCACGTACGCCGCGCAGCGCCGCCAGTTCCCCACCGGCGACGGCACCGAGGGCGTCCTGCTCGACTACGGCCGGCACCAGCGCCGACTGATCCCCCGGCTCGCCACCGTGTTCGCGCAGTCGTTCGCGCACGAGAAGCTCCTCCGCACGTTCGACGACGTGTTCAGCGGTCGCGAGGACACCCCGCAGCGCCGCGAGGACCTCGAGACCCAGGCGGCGGCGTTCAAGTCGATGTCGACCTGGTCGGCCCTCGACACCCTGCAGGAGGCCCGTGAGGCCTGCGGCGGCGCCGGCTTCCTCGCCGAGAACCGGCTCACCGGCCTCCGAGCGGACCTCGACGTCTACGTGACCTTCGAGGGCGACAACACCGTGCTGCTGCAGCTCGTCGGCAAGCGGCTCCTCACCGACTTCCGCGCGAAGGCGCCGAAGGACCCGGCGTCCACCGCGAAGTTCGTCGCGGCACAGGCCGCCTCGAAGCTCGCCGATGCCACCGGACTCCGCCGGATCGGGCAGACGGTCGCCGACCGCGGTTCGCTCGCGGCCTCGGTGACCGACCTGCAGGACGCCCGGACGCAGCGGGACCTGCTCGCCGGCCGTGTCGACACGATGGTCACCGAGATCGGGATGCGTCTCGCCTCCGCCGGCAAGGACCGCGCGCGCGGAGCACTCCTGCTCAACCGTTCCCAGCACGAGCTCATCGAGGCCGCGAAGGCGCACGCCGAGCTCATGCAGTGGGACGCCTTCACCGAGGCGATCGACGAGGTCCCCGAGGGCGACACCCGCCGCGTGCTGGTCTGGCTGCGCGACCTGTTCGCACTCGGTCTGCTCGAGCAGCACCTCGACTGGTACCTGCTGCACGGCCGCATCACCGCGCAGCGCGCGCGTGCGGTGTCGGCCTACATCGACCGGCTCGTCGCCCGGGTGCGCCCGGTCATCCCGCAGCTGCTCGACTCGTTCGGCTACGAGCCCGGGCACGTCCGCGCGCCGATCGCGCTCGGCGACGAGCAGGCGCGGCAGGACGAGGCACGGGCGTGGTTCGCCGCCGAGGCAGCCGCCGGACGCCTCCCGGAGCAGGAGAAGAAGCCCCGCCCCTGAGCGGTCGTGCGGGGCGGCTCGGTCCTGCGGGGCGGCTCAGTCCTGCGGGGCGACCCCGTCGGCCCCGTCGGCCCCGGGCGAACCGAGCGCCTTGCGCAACCGCGCCTCGGCGTCGTCGTCCGCAGCCGTCGCGGACGCCGACGCGTTCGCCTCGGTGACGGCCCGCACGACCTCTTCGCGCTGGATCTTCACCCCGCGCGGTGCGTCGATGCCGATGCGGACGCCGTCCCCGCGGCTGTCGAGCACCGTGATGACGATGTCGTCACCGACGAGGATCCGCTCGCCGACCTTCCGCGTGAGTACCAGCACCCGTTCAGCCTAGCGACAGGACGGGCACCCCCAGCAGGTGGACCGACTCCGGCGTGGCGGTCTCCCCCGCCCCGATGGCCACGACCCCGGCCACGCCGGCCCGTCCGGCGACCGCGGACAGCATCGCCGCGGAGTCCGACGGCTTCCGCCCGACGTCCACGACGACCCACACCTGGTCCGGTGCGAGGCCCGCGACGGTGGCCGCGTCGTCCCACGCCGAGACCGCCAGGAGCGCGTACCCGTCGCGCACCCCCTCGGCGCGGGCGAGGATCCCGCTCCGCCGGTCGGCTGCGTCGGTGGGTCGGAGCGCGTACCGCGTCGCGAAGATCCCCGCGGCCGCGTCGACGTCGTTGGGGCGGCCGACCAGCAGCACGAGGTCGCCGTCGGCGGACCGCACCGACGGTGCGGACGCGACGGGGGCGGTCGGAGCCGCCACGCGTGGGTCCGGGCGCTCGTCGCGGAGGCGATCCGCGCCTCCAGGCAGGATGGCGTCCTGGAGGCGCGACACGGCATCCGCGGGCCGTCCCGCCTCGGCGACCGGTCCGGTCGGGCGCGGGGCGCTCCCCGTGATCCCGTCCGCCACGAAGCCGTCGAGCACCGACGCGAACGCGTCGGCGCGCGTCGTCGCGGTGCCGTCGCCGCCGGCGATGCGCGCCTCGGCCTCCTCGGCGTCGGCGAGGAGCGCCGCGATGCCGACGCGCTTGACGACGCCGTCCGCGATGGCGACCCGCGCGGTCGGGACCTCGTCGGGTGCGGGGACCTCGACGGTCGCCTCGACGTGCGCCTTGCGGAACAGGCCGCCGATGCCCGGCGTGGTGACGCGCTCGGCGGCGACGATGCGGGCACCCGCGCCGAACTCGGCCCGGACGGCGTCGCGGACCTCGTCGAGCGTGGCGCCGTTACGCTGCAATCGGGTCGGCGGCACGGACCACTCCCACGGTCTCGATGGTGGAGCCCGCGGCGGTGGCCTCCTGGTAGGAGAGCACCGGCAGGCCGTTGGACTGCGCGGAGACCATGCGGTGCACGGCCGGGCGGAGCTGGGGGGCGCACACCAGGACGGCGGAGATCCCCTGGTCCTCGACGGCGCGGACGGCGTCGCGGAGGGAGCCGAGGACCTGTTCGATGCGGTGCGCGTCGAGCACGATCTGGGTGCCCTGCTCGGACGGTCGGAGGCCCTCGAGCATCGACTGCTCGAGCAGGGGGTCGATCATGATGACCCGGAGCGTGCCGGCGTCGAGGTACCGGGCGGGCAGCGCAGGGCCGAGCGAGGCGCGGGCGGCCTCGACGAGTCCCTCGGGGTCGGTCGACACCTTCGCGCGGAGCGTGAGCGCCTCGCAGATCCGACCGAGGTCGTTGATCGGGACCCGCTCGGCGAGGAGCCCCTGCAGGACACGCTGGAGCTCGGCGAGGGACAGCATGCCGGGGATCAGCTCCTCGACTGCCGCGGGGTTGACCTGCTTGACGCCCTCGGTGAGGACCTTGACGTCCTCGCGGGTGAGGAGCCGCGCGGCGTTGTCGCCGATGATCGCCTGCAGGTGCGTGACGAGCACGGAGACACGGTCGATGACGGTGGCGCCGGTCATCTCGGCGGCGTGCCGGAGCTCGGCGGGCACCCACTTGCCGGCGAGGCCGAACACCGGTTCGACGGTCGTCTCCCCCGGCAGTCCCTCGAGGTGGTCGCCGAGTGCGAGGACGCTGCGCGACGGGGCGGTGCCGCGGCCGGCCTCGACGCCGGCGATCCGGATGGCGTAGGTCGACGGCGGGAGCTCGATGCTGTCGCGGGTGCGGACGGGCGGCACGACGACGCCCATGTCGATCGCGATCTTCCGGCGGAGTGCGCGCACGCGGCCGAGCAGGTCGTCGGAGGACCCCGACACCATGTCGACGAGGTCCGGAGCGAGCAGGATCTCGAGGGCGTGCACCCGCATCTGCTCGATGAGGTCCTCGGGGGTGTCCGCGGTCGGCGCGGCGGCGGCCAGCGCCTCCTGCTCGGCGGTCGCGGCTGCGGCACGGGTCGCGTTCTGGCCGATGCGCCAGCCGGTGAACAGCAGCGTGGCGCCGACCAGCAGGAACGGCAGGATCGGCATGCCCGGGATGAAGCCCATCGCGATCGCGGCCACTCCGGCGATCATCAGCGCGTTCTTGGACTGCCCGAGCTGGTTCGCGGCCGACGAGCCCATCTCGGACTCGGCGCCCGACCGGGTCACGATCATGCCCGTGGACACCGCCATCAGGAGCGCCGGGATCTGGGTGACGAGGCCGTCGCCGATCGTCAGGATGCCGTACTTCGACAGGGCGTCGGTGACGCTCAGCCCGTTCTGGAGCATGCCGATCGCGATGCCGCCGACCAGGTTGATGACGATGATGAGGATGCCGGCGATCGCGTCGCCCTTGACGAACTTCGACGCACCGTCCATCGCGCCGTAGAAGTCGGCCTCGGCGGACACCGACGCACGGCGTTCCTTCGCCTGCTCGTCGGTGATGAGGCCGGCGTTGAGGTCCGCGTCGATGGCCATCTGCTTGCCGGGCATCGCGTCGAGGGTGAAGCGGGCCCCGACCTCGGCGACGCGCTCGGCGCCCTTCGTCACGACGACGAACTGGATGACGATGAGGATGAGGAAGATGACCGCGCCGATGATGATCGAGCCGGAGACCGCGACGTGCCCGAACGCCTGGATGACGTCGCCGGCGAAGCCCTCGCCGAGGACGAGCCGGGTCGACGCGACGTTGAGCCCGAGCCGGAACAGGGTCGCGACGAGGAGCAGTGACGGGAACACCGAGAAGTCGAGTGGCTTCTTCACGAACAGCGTCGTGAGGAGGATCACGAGCGCCAGCAGGATGTTGCAGATGATCAGGAAGTCGAGCAGGAACGACGGCACCGGCAGGATCAGCAGCAGGATGATGCCGACGATGAAGACCGGGACGGCGAGCTTCGGCAGGTCCTTGCGGTTCATGCGGGGACTCCCTGGGTCGGTGCGGACGGTGTCGGTGCGGACGCGGTGGGCGGTGCGGGTTCGGTGCGTTGCGTGCGGAGTTTGCGGGGACGGAGGTCCCCGCTGAGCGTGGCCGGGTCGATGACCGCGGCGACCTCGTCGGGCGTGGTCGGCCGCGGCGGTGCGTGCGTGCCGGCCGCCGCTCCCCGCGCCTTGAGCGCCATCACGAACGACAGCACCCGGGCCACGGGCGTGTAGAGGTCGACGGGCACCTCCTGCCCGAGCTCGCACGTCGCGTGCAGCGCCCGGGTGAGCGGGACGTCGCGGACGATCGGCACGCGCTCCTGTTCGGCGCGGTCGCGGATCATGCTCGCGACCGGCCCGGCGCCCTTCGCGACGACCCGCGGCGCGGACTTGCCCGGCTCGTACTTGAGCGCGACGGCGTAGTGCGTCGGGTTGGTCATCACGACGTCGGCCGTGCCGATGGCCTGCACCATGCGGTTCCGGCTCATCGCGAGCTGGCGGGACCGGCGCTGGGACTTCACGAGCGGGTCGCCCTCGCTGTGCTTGTTCTCGTCCTTGACCTCGCGCTTGGTCATCATGGTGCGCTTCCGGTTCCGGCGGATGACGACGAGCACGTCGAGCGCGGCGAGGACGAGCCCGGCGGCGATCGCGGCGCGCATCAGGGTGCCGGTGCCCGCCGCGGCGGCGTCGAGCACGGCGGAGAGCGGCAGCGACCCGCTCGTCATGAGGACCGGCACGAGCGCCTGCACCGCGAACCAGAGCACGAGGCCGACGACCACGGTCTTGAGCAGGGCCTTGAGGCCGTTCCAGAGCGCCTGGGTACCGAAGACGCGCTTCAGGCCGGCGATCGGGTCGAAGTGGTCCGGCTGCGGCGCCATCTTCCGGAAGTGCACCCCGCCCTGCGCCACCGCCGCCGCGACGACCGCGACCAGGACGACGCCGAGCATCGGGCCGAGCGTGGCGCCGATCGACCCGAGGGCATCGTGGAAGACCTCGTTCATCGTGCCGATCGTGGGGTCGGCGATGACGCGCTGCACGGCCCGGAGCTGGTCGGACCCGGCGGCGGCGGCGTTGCCCACCGCGGCGGGCATCATCACGGCCGCTGCGGCGATGCCGATCCACGCGCCGAGGTCCTGCGAACGCCCGATCTGGCCCTTCTGGTGGACCTCGCGCATCCGTTTCTGGGTGGCCTGTTCGGACCGTTCTCCGCTGTCGGACACCGGGTCACCCCCGTCCCGTGATCGCGGCCACCGCGTCGCCGGTCAGCGACGACACGACGGACGGCAGGGCCATGAAGAGCGCGCCGGCGAAGACGACGGTCAGGCCGATCTTGATCGGGAATCCCATCTGGAAGGCGTTGAGGGCCGGTGCGACGCGGGTGAGCAGGCCGAGGCCGACGTCGGCGAGGAAGAGCACGACGACGAGCGGTCCGGCGATCTGCAGGGTGGCGAGGAACATCTGCGACAGCGCGGTGACGAGGAGCGACGCCATGCCGCCGAGCTCGAACGTGCCGGTGAGCGGCACCGCGTCGAACGACCGGACGAGTCCGCCGACGATGAGCTGGTAGCCGCCCGAGGCGAACAGCAGCGCGAGCGACGCCATCTGGAACAGCCGGGTGAACTGCGCGCCGTTCACCTGCGACTGCGGGTCGAACGCCTGCGCCAGGGTGAAGCCGCCGAACAGGTCGATGAGGGCACCGGCGGACTGCACGGCCGCGAAGACCAGGAACACCAGGAAGCCGAGGGCGAGCCCGACGACGAGCTGTGTGACGAGGGCGAGCAGGAACGGCCCGGTGTCGAGCGAGTGGTAGCCGTCGGCGACCTTCGGGGCGACGCCGATCGCCAGGCCGATGCCGAGGATCACCTTCACGGTGCCGGGGAACGCACGGTACGAGAACGGCGGCGCGATGACGAAGAACGCGACGAGCCGGACGCCGGCGAGCATCGTCGCCTCGAGGCGGTCGCCGTTGATCACGAGGTCCATCAGCCGGCCCCGAGCAGCTTCGGGATCATGTCGAAGGCGACGTGGGTGAACGCGACCATCTCCGAGATCATCCAGTTGCCGCAGACGACCAGCGCGATCGCGACGGCGACGGCCTTCGGCACGAACGAGAGCGTGACCTCCTGGATCTGCGTGACCGACTGGAACAGCGAGATCGCGAAGCCCACGACGAGCGAGGTGACGAGGACGGGGGCCGCGAGCTTCGCCGACACGAGGAGCGCCTGCAGCACGAGGTCGATGACGGCCTGCTGGTTCATGCGAGTCCCCCTGACGCGACGGCGCTAGACAACGTGGTAGCTCTCGATGAGCGACTTGATGATGAGGCCCCACCCGTCGACGAGGACGAACAGCAGGATTTTGAACGGCAGCGAGATCATCACCGGCGGGAGCATCATCATGCCCATCGACATGAGCGCGGCGGAGACGACGAGGTCGATGACGAGGAACGGGATGAAGATGACGAACCCGATGATGAACGCGCTCCGCAGCTCGGAGATCACGAACGCGGGGATCACGGTCGTCATCGGCACGTCGGCCATCGTCTTCGGGTTGCCCTGCCCGGCGGCGCGGGTGATGAGGGCGACGTCCTCCTCGCGCGTCTGGTGCAGCATGAACGTGCGGAGCGGCTTCGTGCCGACCTCGACGGCCTTCGCGAAGTCGATGTGCCCGGCGAGGTAGGGCTGCAGGGCGTCGTCGTTGATGTGCCCGAGGACCGGCGCCATCACGAACAGCGACAGGAACAGCGCGAGGCCGGCGATGACCTGGTTCGGCGGGATGGACTGCAGGCCGAGCGCGTTCCGGGTCATCGCGAGCACGACGAAGATCTTCGTGAACGACGTCATCATGAGCAGGAGCGCCGGAGCGACGCTCAGGAGCGTGATCCCGATGAGGGTCACGACCGCCGACGACGGCGTGCCGTCCGGGCCGTTCACGCTGACGCTGAAGTCGCCGTTCGCCGGCGGCGTCGGGGAGGCGGGAGCGGTCGGCTGGACGACCCCGGCGGCGTGCGCCCCGGTCGCGGTGAGCATGAGGAACCCGGCGACCGCGACGAGCCCGAGCAGGACGAGTGCGACGACCCGTCCGGAGCGCGCCAGCCGGTGCGACGTCGCGGCGGTCACCCGGCCCGCCGGTTCCGGAGCGCGGCGGCGGCCTGCCGCCAGGTCTCGGCCGACAGGATCGAGCCCTGCAGCTGCGCCGAGGTGGGCACGGCGGTGCGCTGCGAGCGGCGGTTCCGCGGGCGCATGGGCAGCGGCTCCGCCGCGTCGGCCGGGAGGCGCGGCTCGGCCGCCGTCTGCTGTGCGAGTTCCTGACGGAACTGCTCGGCCGACGGTGTCGGACGCACCGGCAGCTGGACGGGGCCGGTCACGATGGTCAGCTCGGGCGCTGGCGCCTGCCCGCTGGTGAGCAGGGCGACGCCGTGCTCGGAGACACCGAGCACGAGGCGCTCCCCCTCGACGTCGACCACGACGACGCTCGCCTTGCCGCCGATGCCCTGTCGGGCGACGACCTCGACCGAGGCCGAACGGCGTCCCTTCGCCCTGCCCGCGCCGAACTGGCCCTTCGCCATGCGTCGGTGCAGCACCCACATGAGGGCGAGCACGACGCCGAGCGAGAGCGCGACGCGGAGGGCGATGACGAGCGTGTCCACGGCGGGGCTCAGACGGATTCGGCGACGTCGAGGATCTTCGTGATCCGCACCGCGTAGTCCTGGTCGACAACGACGACCTCGCCGTGCGCGATGAGCCGGCCGTTGAGGAGCACGTCGGCGGGGGCGCCGGCGCTGCGGTCGAGCTCGACGACGGCGCCCGGTTCCATGCCGAGGACGTCGCGGACGGACATCCGGGTGCGGCCGATCTCGACGGTCAGGGTCATCTCGACGTTGTTGATGCGCCCGAGGTTGCCGGTCGGGATGGTCGCCGCGGGGGTGGCCGGTGCCGACACGGTGCCGTTCTCGCGGACGCGCAGCGCGAACCAGCCGCCGGGGACGCCGCCGGCCGTGAGCTCGAACACCACGGTGTCCGGGTCCGCCAGGAGCGCCGACGCCGACTCGCGGCGGGCGTCGCCGAGGACCCCGACGCCGAGCACGCCCGCGGCGGCCTCGAGCGACGGACGGAGGACGTCGGTGACGTCGACGATCCCGTGTTCGGTGCCGCCCGCGGCCGCGACGGACTCGAGGTCGGTGAGCACGAGCACCAGGTCGGCCGACAGGCCGCCGACGAACGACGCGACCACCGCGTCACCGGCCGCTTCGAGGGCGACGGGAGTCGCGCCTCCAGGCTGGAGCACCGCCGTCAACGGAGCGGCCGTCGGGAGCTGCGCGACGAGGGACTCGGCCGCCTGCGTGTGGAGGGTGGTGGTGACGGTCATGCGCTGGGCTCCGATGTGGTGGTGACGACGATGCCGGCGAGGCGCGAGCCGTTCGCGCCGACCGCGGCCGTGCCGACGGGCTCGCCGTCGACCGTGATGGTGAGGGGACGGTGCTGCGGGTGCGGCAGCGGCAGGACGTCGCCGACGGCGAGCCGGAGGACCTGCGAGGGCAGGACCGGCGCCGACGCGAAGCGGAGGCTGACGCCGACCGGCACCCCGGCGAGCTGCGCGTCGAGCAGGGCGCGGGCGTCGGCGGGCGACACGTGGGTGGCGGCCTCGCCGAGCTGCGGCAGCACGGCGTCGGCGGGCAGCGCGAGCGTCCCCGGTGAGACCCGGTCACCGACGCGGATCGTGAACGAGGCGACGATCATCAGGTCGCCCTTCTGGGCGGCCTGGGCGAACTGCGAGTTGAACTGGAAGCCGCCGACCGTGACGTCGTGCGCGAGGAGCCCGCCGAACGAGTAGCGGAGGTCGTCGAGGGCGTCCTCGACGATGCGACGGACGAGGGCCTGCTCGATGGGGGTGAAGGTGCGGTCCGGCGTCGGCAGCGGCTTCGAGGCGCCGAGCGCGTGCGAGACCCAGGTCAGGGCGGCGTCGAGCGGGACCTGCAGCACGCCCTTCGGGATCACGTCCGCGATCGGGAGCAGCACCATGCCGGTGAGCGCGGGTAGCGACGCCGCGTACTCGTCGTACGTCGTCATCTGTACCTGCTCGCACGTGACCTGGCTCACCGCGCGGACCTTCGCGGTCAGCTGGGTGCCCCACTGGCGCGCGAAGGTCTCGAAGGCGAGCTCGAGGACCCGGGCGTGCTCGCGGGCGAGCGTCGACGGGCGCGCGAAGTCGTACACCTCGGGCGCTGGCAGGGTCTCGGTCACGGGTGCGTCTATCGGTCCGCCGTGCCGGACCCGTCAGTGCCGTGCCCCCGCTGTGCCCACTTCTGGGGAGGCCGCGGTCGTGTCCCAAGTCGGTGTCAGTATCGGTGGTGGTGTCGATGTCGGTCGGGCGTCAGCCCTGGCGTGCTCCGTCCTGCGCCTTCGCGAGTGCCGGCATGAGCGCGCTGACGTCCTGGTCCTGGTTCGACAGCACCACGATGTCGACGCGGCGGTTCAGGGTGAGGTCGGCGTCCGTCCCGCCCTTCGCGAGGGGCCGGCTCGACCCGAACCCGACGCTCTGGACGTGCTCCGCCGGCATCCCGCCCCGCTCGACGAGGTCCCGCAGCACGCCCGTCGCCCGCGCGGCGCTGAGCTCCCAGTTCGTCGCGTACGGCGCGGTCGAGTTCCGCTGGTCGGCGTGGCCCTCGACGCTGACGTCGTGGCTGCTCGTCCGGAGCACCGGCGCGATCGCGTCCATGATCCGCTTCGCCTGGTCGGACAGGTCCGCGCTGTTCGTCGTGAAGTACGTCTCGCTGCCGATCAGCCGCACCGTGAGGCCGCGGGCGTCGACCGTGAACTGCACGTTCGCGGTCTGCCCGGCCTTGTCGAGGTTGCCCTTGATGGCCGCTTCGATCGCCTTGAGGTCGTCGAGCTCCTTCTGCGCCGCGGCGAGGTCCGCCTTGGTCGCGGTCGTCGGAACCACGGTCGACGCCGGGTCGACGTTGGTGTCCTTCGTGCCGGACGAGGCGGTGGAGTGGTCCGCCTGGGACTTGTCGACCGAGTAGCCGGAGCCGTCCTTCACCTCGTCCTTCGTGACGACCGTGCCGGACGCGGTGTCGACCTTCTGCGACTTCACCTCGCCGAAGCCGGTCGCGAGCGAGTTCTTCAGCTGGATGTACTTCTGCTGGTCGACCGTCGACATCGCGAAGAGCACCAGGAACATGCACATCAGCACCGTGATCATGTCCATGTAGGACGCCATCCAGCGCTCGTCGGGGTGCTCGGCGTCGTCGTGGGACTTCTTCGCACGACCGCGGCCGCGGCCGCGGGGGTTGGCGCTCATCGTCAGGCCGCCAGCTGCTGGTCGTCGAGTCCGGCGTCGCCCTTGCCGGCCTTCGCCTTGCCGCCCTTGGCATCGCCCCGGGCCGACGGCGGCACCATCGCGGTGAGGCGCTCACCGAGGAGTCGCGGCTGGCTGCCGGCCTGCACGGCGAGGAGCCCCTCCATCAGGAGCGTCTGCCGGTCGGCCTCGAGCTGCGCGAGCTTCCGGAGCTTGCCGCCGATGGGCAGCCACATGAAGTTGGCGGTGAGGAGCCCCCAGAGGGTCGCGACGAAGGCGCTCGCGATGAGGGGCCCGAGCTCGTCCGGCTTGCCGAGGTTCGCGAGCACGTGGGTCAGCGACACCACGGTGCCGATGATGCCGACGGTCGGGGCGAAACCGCCGAGACCCATGAAGAACGCACTCGCACTCCGCACCGGGGCCGCGTTCGACTCGATCTCGTCCTCGAGCAGGATCCGCAGCTCGTCGCCGTCGGTTCCGTCCGCGATGTTCTGCAGCGCCTTCTTCATGAACGGGTCGTCGTGCTTGTCGGCCTCCTGCTCGAGCGCGAGCAGGCCGTTCGCCCGGGCGGTCTCGGCGAGCCCGACCACGTCGTCGATGACCGCCTGGGGCGGGGTGACCTTGCCGGTGAACGCCTTCGGGACGGCCTTGAAGCTGGCGATCGCGTCCTTCAGCGTGGTGCTCGCGATGCCGCAGCCGATGGTGGCGCCGAACACGAGCAGCATCGGCGCGGGGAGGAACAGGCCGGCGAGCTCGACGTGCTCCATCTCGACCATGCCGAAGAGGGCGCCGAAGGCCAGCAGGATCCCGATGATCGTCGCGATGTCCATCTCAGCGGCCCCCGTCCTGCGTGCGGGGTGCGCGGTCGGCGCCGGTCGCTCGCCCGTGGATCGGGGCGACGGCCGCCAGGGTGGGCTGCGGGCCGGTGGCGTTCCGCGGCTCCGACCCGTACGCGATGGTGACGATCCGGGCGCGGTACGCGGCGATCCGGTCGATGACCTCGGCCATGGACTCGCGCACGATGTACTTCGCGCCGTCGACCATGATGAGGGTCGTGTCCGGCGTCTCCTGGATGCGCTCCACGAGGTCCGGGTTGACAGCGAATCCGCTGCCGTTGAGTCGTGTGACGACGATCATGGCCCGTCCTGGTTCTCGATCGTCCCGCCGCCGTCCGTGGGGCGGGATGCGGCCCGTCCGTGGGCCTGCACGGAGGACTATCGGCGGCCGTGCGGATGCCGTTAGCGGCTGCCGGGGTGCCGTTCGTGGCCGCCCGTCGTGGCCGCCCGTCGTGGCGCGCCGGAATCCGTCACGTCGGGGTGCATCCGATCGGGGTCCCCGGCCGGTAGTGGGGGTACGACGTCGACGACGACGTCGTGGGAGAAGGAGACCAACCATGCGCAAGACCATCGCCACCGGCCTCAGTGCCGGCGTCCTGCTCGCCGCGGCTGCGGCCGTGATGCCCGCGACCGCTGCGACCGCCGCCACCGGCGACGCCACGCTCTCCGTCCTGCACGCCGTGCCCGCCGTCACCGTCGACGTGTACCTCGACGGCAAGCGCGCCCTCGACGACTTCACGCCGGGCTCCCTCGCCGGCCCGATGATGGTGCCGGCCGGTGCCCACCAGCTCGCGATCACGGCGTCCGACGCCGCGGACGCCTCGAAGCCGATCATCGGCCCGGTGGACGTGACGCTCGACGGCGGCGCGAACTACACCGCGGTTGCCCATGACAAGACGGACGGTTCGCCCACCGCCACGCTCTTCACGAACGACACGTCGGCGGTCCCCGCCGGCCAGGGGCGTCTGATCGTCCGGCACGTCGCAGCGGCACCCGCCGTCGACGTCCTCGCCGGGGGCAAGGCCGTGGTCTCGAACCTCGCCAACCCGGACGAGCAGGCGCTCGTGCTGCCTGCCGGCACCGTCTCTGCCGCGGTCGCGGCGACCGGCACCACCGACCCGGTGATCGGCCCGGCGGACGTCGCGGTGACGGCCGGCGCCGACACCATCGTGTACGCGTGGGGCAGCCTCGACGACGGCAACCTCGCCCTCGCCACGCAGACGATCGAGGGCCTCGGTGGGACCCCGAACGGCGTCCCGGCGGGCAACGCCGGACTCGTCGCGACGAACACCGCGCCGCTCGCCGGCGGTGCGGCCGGGATCGCCGCGGCAGCGATCGCCGCAGCCGTGGCCGTCGGCGCCGTGGTGCTCCGCCGCCACCACCTGACGGCGTCCGCCGAGCGCGAGGACTCGGGGCGCTGAACACGCTCCGGACGGTGCGGTCCGCCGCGACGACGCTCGTCGTCGCCGCGGCGGCCCTCGCCGCACTGACCGGGTGCTCGCCGGCCGGGACCCCCACCCCCGGCGGGCACCCCTCGCTCGCCCCCACGGCGACGCCGACCCCGGTGCCGTCCGCGTTCTCCACCGCGGTGCCGCAGGCCGCGGCGACGCTCCCGCCCGTCCGGCAGCTCGCGGCGCCGACGCGGATCGACGTGGACTGGGCCGGCGTCTCGGCCGCCGTCCGCCCCGAGGGCGTCGACGACGCGGGCGCGATGGCGCTCCCCCCGGACCCGGCCGTCGCCGGCTGGTACCGGTTCGGCGCCGCACCGTCCTCGCCGGATGGCACCGTCGTGATCGCGGCGCACGTCGACGCGGTCGGCTACGGCACCGGACCGTTCGCCCACCTGCAGGACGTGCCGGACGGCACGACCGTGACCCTCACCGACAGTGCGGGGGCCGGGACCCGGTGGCGGATCACCTCGGTCAGCATGCTCGAGAAGCAGGGGCTGCCCTGGGCCTCGGTGTTCCGCGACGACGGACCGCGACAGCTGGTGCTCGTCACCTGCGGCGGCGCGTTCGACACCACCACCCACCACTACGAGAGCAACCTCGTCATCACCGCCGACCCGGCGTGAGGAGACCGGGACGACCATGGGCGACACGCCGGACCGAGCCGTACGATCAGGGTGTGGTCGACGAGGACCGCAGCAGCGACAGGACGACGTGACGACCACCCTCCCGGACGACGGCGAACTCTCCGACGCGTTCAGCGCCGGCAGCGAGCACGCCCTCCGCGCGGTGTACGACCGGTGGTCGTCGCTCGTCTACTCCCTCGCCCTCCGTGCGCTGGCGGAGCCCGCCGCCGCCGAGGACGTCACCCAGCAGGTGTTCGTGAAGGCCTGGCAACGGAGCGCCAGCTACGACCCATCGCGGGCCCCGCTCGGCGCCTGGCTCGTCGGGATCACCCGGAACTGCATCGCGGACGCCCTGAACGAACGCCGTCGGCACGCCAGCGCCGCCGACCCCGACGTCGTCGAGGAGACCACGGCAGCGCCGGAACCGGCCTTCGACATCGCCGAGCTGGCACTCGTCGCCGGGGAGCTCGACCGGCTCGGCGAGGTCCCGCGGCGCGTCATGCGACTGGCGTTCTACGACGACCTCAGCCATCGTGAGATCGCCGAACGACTCGACCTGCCCCTCGGCACCGTCAAGAGTCACATCCACCGAAGTCTGGCTCGGCTCCGAACACGCTTGGAGGTGATCGAATGAAGCACGTCGACGACGAGACCCTGGCGATGCTCGCGGTCTCCGACGAGGTGGCGGACAACGACGTCGCCGCGCACCTGGCGTCCTGCCAGCTCTGCCGCGACGAGGTCGCGGCACTGCAGCGCGTCGCGGCGGTGACCCGGTCGTCTGCGGACGTCGGGCTGACCGCGCCGCCGGAGCGGGTGTGGGACCGGATCGCGGCGGAGATCGCCGACACCGAGCGGGCGCCGGTCGACGCCGTCGACACTCGGCGTCCTGCGGCGCCGACGCAACCGCGCGCGGACACCGCGCCCCACCGCAGCCGGCCGCGCGGCAGCGACCAGGACCGCCCCCGCAGCGCCGACCGCAACCGGCCCCGCAACCGTCGTCGCGTCCTCGCCGCCGTGCTCTCCGGCGTCGGCGTGCTGGCGGTCCTGGTCGGCATCGGCGTCGTGACCGGCGTCGTGCCCGGACTCCCCCGCGGCGGCTCCGAGACCGTGCTGGCCAGCGCCCAGCTCGACGCCCTGCCGTCGTGGAAGGGCTCGAGCGGCACCGCCGAGCTCGAACGCGACCGCGACGGTCGCACCACCCTCGTCGTCGACCTCCGCGGTGCTCGTGACGAACCGGAGGCCGGCGGCCTCCGCGAGGTCTGGATGATGCGTGCCGACCTCAAGGGCCTGGTGAGCGTCGGCTTCCTCGACGGTGACCGCGGCCGCTTCACGGTGCCGGCGGCGATGGACACCGCGGCCTTCCCGGTGGTCGACGTGTCGGCCGAGGCGGACGACGGCGATCCGACGCACTCCGGCGACTCGATCGTGCGCGGGACCCTGTCACGGCCCTGACCCTCGCGGGTCCCTCGCGTCCCCCGAATTCTCAGATACGACGTATTCAACCTGCAAAGCCGGTGAATCGGGTGATCCGCACCGCTGCTTTATCTCACCAGCGTGTTAGCGTGACGCCATGTCCGACACCACCACCGTCGTCAGTCCCGCCGTCACCGCCACGACGGCACCCCTCCGCGAGGTCGGCGCCCTCATCCGGGGCGCCCGCAAGGGACGCAGCATGACCCAGGCGCAACTCGCCGAACGGGTCGGCACCAGCCAGAGCGCGATCAACCGCATCGAGCAGGGCGGGCAGAACCTGTCCCTCGAGATGCTCACCCGCATCAGTGACGCCCTCGACCAGCAGATCGTCTCGATCGGCGGAGCACCGCAGCGTGCACACCTGCGCGTGCAGGGCGGCCGGAAGCTCAGCGGCTCCATCGCGGTTAACTCGAGCAAGAACGCCGCCGTGGCGCTCCTCTGCGCCTCGCTCCTCAACCGCGGCGTCACGCGTCTGCACCGGGTCGCACGCATCGTCGAGGTCGACCGGATCATCGACGTGCTCCGCAGCCTCGGCGCGACCGTCACCTGGTCGGAGGACGGCGAGACCCTCGAGATCGTCGCCCCTGCCGACCTCCGCCTCGATGCCATCGACGCCGACGCCGCCCGCCGCACCCGCAGCGTCCTCATGTTCCTCGGCCCGCTCAGTGGCCGGTACGAGTCCTTCCGCCTGCCCTACGCCGGCGGCTGCGACCTCGGCACGCGCACGGTCGAACCGCACCTCATCGCCCTGCGGCCCTTCGGCGTCGACGTCGAGGCGACCTCCGGCTGGTACGAGGTCGGCGTCGCGAACACCGCCGTCCCGACGAAGTCCGTCGTCCTCACCGAGCGCGGCGACACCGTGACCGAGAACGCCATCCTCGCCGCGGCCGCCCGCGACGGCGAGACCGTCATCCGGAACGCCAGCCCCAACTACATGGTGCAGGACCTCTGCTTCTTCCTCGAGCTGCTCGGGGTGCGCATCGAGGGCATCGGCACGACCACCCTCCGGATCACCGGCAAGAGCCGCATCGACGAGGTCGTGGACTACTGGCCGAGCGAGGACCCGGTCGAGGCGATGAGCCTCCTCACCGCGGGGATCGTCACCGCGTCGACGCTCACCGTCACCCGCGCGCCGATCGAGTTCCTCGAGATCGAGCTCGCGACCCTCGCCGAGATGGGCCTGCGGTTCGACGTGTCCGAGGAGTACCCCGCCGCCAACCGCCGCACCCGCCTGGTCGACATCACGGTGCACCCGTCCGAGCTGCACGCCCCGATCGACAAGATCCACGCGATGCCGTTCCCGGGTCTCAACATCGACAACCTGCCGTTCTTCGTCGTCATCGCCGCGATGGCCGAGGGCACCACGCTCGTGCACGACTGGGTCTACGAGGGCCGGGCGATCCACCTGCTCGACCTCACCCGCCTCGGTGCGAGCGTCACGCTCCGCGACCCGCACCGCCTCGACGTGACCGGTCCGACGCACTTCTCCGGTGCCGAGGTGAGCTGCCCGCCGGCCCTCCGGCCCGCGGTCGTGATCCTGCTGGCGATGCTCGCGGCGAAGGGCGAGAGCGTCCTCCGTAACGTGGGCATCATCGCCCGCGGCTACGAGCAGCTGCAGGAGCGCCTCAACTCGCTCGGCGCGTCCATCGAGACGTTCCACGACTGAGGCGCACCCCGCCGCCCAAGCACCCGAGCGGGCAGGGTTCGTCACGCTCGACGCCGGCGACCGGCCGGTTCCGCCCGCTGGGCGGAATGCGCGTGACGCGTCGTGCGCTCTCGACGCGCCCAACTGACGGCCTGGAGGCGCGGTGCCAGCCCGCACCGCGCCTCCAGGCCGTCGTCGGTACCGTCTCGGGCTCGCCACCGGTCCGCAGGACGCGACCGGGTGGGCGCGCACAGCGCACGGCGCGTTGACTGGAGTGTCGGCCGAACGAGGAGTGCGTGTGCTGGGACCTGAACTGGTGGTCGTGCTCGGCCTCGCCATCGCCGTGACGGCGGGGATCGCCGACCGCATCCGGGTCGCGCCGCCGGTGCTGCTGCTGGTGATCGGGGCCGGGCTGGCGCTCGTGCCGGAGTTCACGCACGTGCAGCTGCCCGCCGACGCCGTCCTGCTGCTCTTCCTGCCCGCGCTGCTGTACTGGGAGAGCCTCACGACGTCGCTGCGGGAGATCCGCAAGAACCTCCGGGGCATCGTGCTGATGGGGACCCTGCTCGTCGTCGTGACCGCCGGCGCGGTCGCGGTGCTGCTCCACCTGCTCGGACTGCCGTGGGGGCCGGCTTGGGTGCTCGGCGCCGCGGTCGCGCCGACCGACGCGACGGCCGTCGGGGTGCTCACGAAGATGCTCCCGCGGCGGAACGTCACCGTGCTCCGGGCGGAGAGCCTGGTGAACGACGGCACCACGCTCGTCGTCTACGGGATCGCCGTCGCGGTGACCGTCGGCACGCAGGAGCTCACCTTCTGGGGCGTGTCCGGCATGCTCGTGCTGTCCTACCTCGGCGGGGTCGCGGCCGGGCTCGCCGCGGCGTGGCTCGGCACGCTCGTCCTCCGTCGGGTCGACACCGTGGTGCTCGAGAACATGGTGACGCTGCTCGTGCCGTTCGCCGCGTTCCTCGCCGCCGAGGCCATCGGCGCGTCCGGGGTGTTGGCGGTGGTCGCGGCCGGGATCGTGGTCAGCCAGGTCGCGCCGAAGCTCGACCGTGCCGAGACCCGGCAGCAGGTCCGGGCGTTCTGGTCCTTCCTGACGTTCCTGCTGAACGGGTCCCTGTTCGTGCTCGTCGGAATCGAGGCGATGGTCGCGGCACGCGCCCTCGACGCGTCGGAGCTGCTGCGCGCCACCGGGATCATCGCCGCGGTGGCCGTCGCGCTCGTGCTCGTGCGGTTCGCGTTCCTCAACGCGGCCGGGGGCGCGGTCTGGCTGGTCACCCGACGGACCGGCGGTGCGCCGCGGGAGGGCCACCGCGACCGGCTCGTGAGCGGCTTCGCCGGGTTCCGCGGCGCCGTGTCCCTCGCGATGGCGGTCGCCGTGCCGCGCACGCTGGAGTCGGGTGCCGCGTTCCCGGACCGCGACCTCATCGTCTTCGTCACCGCCGGGGTCGTCGTCGTGACGATCGTCGGCCAGGCGCTCGTGCTGCCGGCTGTGCTGAGGTACGCCGCGCTTCCCGAGGACGAGTCCGTCGGCGAGGAACGGCGGTACGCCGAACGGACCGCGATCCAGGAGGCGCTCGACGCCCTCCCCCGGCTCGCGCGGTCCACCGGCGCCGACCGTGCCACCGTCGAGCGGGTGCGGAAGGACTACGAGGCGCACCTCGACGTCATCCAGGCGCGCGAGGAAGAGGACGACGACCACCCGGCGCTGCAGCGGCACGACAGTGCGGTCGCCCTCGAGCTCGCGCTCGTGCAGCACAAGGCCGCCACGCTGCTGCGGCTGCGGGACGCCGACGAGATCGACGACCTGGTGCTGCGGCAGGTGCGCGCGGGGTACGACGCGGAGGAGGCGCGGTTGGACGGGTCGACGCCGGTCTGAGCGGGCCGGGCGCGGGGTCGCCGTCGGGTGCGGTCCCTATGCGCTTTCGGGCGCGTCGGGTGCGGTCGCTACGCGTCCTCGGGTGTGGCCGCGTCGGGTGCGGTCGCGTCCGCGGCGAGGGCCTTCCGACGCTGCGACACCTGGACCGCGATCGCGACCGGGACCGCGGCCAGGGCGAGCACCCGCAGCCACGGCCGGTCGAACACGTGGCGCGTGGCGTGGTCGAGGGACACCGGGCCGGGGCCGCCGAGCGCGAACATCGCAGCCGAGAAGCCGAGGAACGCCGGGAACTCGAGACCGCCGTCCGCGTTGAAGAACCCGTTCGGGGTGTGCACGCTGGAGGCGACCCCCATGGTCGTCGCCGCTCCGGCGCCGGCGATCGGCGTGGCCAGGCCGAGTGCCAGGGCAGCACCGGAACCCGCCTCGCCGATGCCGGCGAGGACGGCGTTCCGACGGGCCGGCCGGAAGCCCATCGCCTGCATGCCCTGGGCGGTGCCCTCGATGCCGCCGCCGCCGAACGCGCCGAAGAGCTTCTGTGAGCCGTGCGAGACGAGCACGGCGCCCAGCGCGATGCGGAGCAGCGTCTTCGCGGTGACCGAAGCGGTGGTGTGTCGCGAGTTCATGTGGTCCTCCAGGTCGTCCGGGTCCGGGGTGCCCGTCGTCGTGGACGGGCGCGGTGCCGCAGACGGTACGCCGTGCTCCGCCGACGTGCGAGGATCGATCGGTGCAGCCCCAACATCCTCCGATCGCGGTCGTCATCGCCGCCATGAGCGAAGAGGTCGCGGCGTTCGCGGACCTCTTCGGCGGCGTCCCGGCGCTCGACGGTCCGGTGGGCGGACACGACGCGCACCACCTCCTCGACATCGGCGGCGCGACGGTCGCCGTCCGCCGCAGCGGCATCGGCTTCACGAACGCCACGGCCGCCGTCGCGCACTGCTTCCACGACTTCGGCGCCGGCGTACCGGTGGTCAACGTCGGGACGGCGGGCGGCCTCATGCACGGCATCGAGATCGGCGACGTCGTGGTCGGCGACCGGTACGTCAACCTCAACGCGGACGCCACGACGTTCGGGTACGCGCTGGGCCAGGTGCCGGGCATGCCGACGGGCTACGCGCCCGACGAGCGACTGGTCGACCTGGCGCTCGGCTCGGACGCCGGGTACCGCCTGCGGTCCGCCACGATCGGGTCGAGCGAGGTCTTCGTGACCGAGGGCCGGGCGCGGCTGCTCCGCGACGCGTTCCCCACCGTCGCCGCAGTCGACATGGAGTCGGCGGCGATCGCGCAGTTCGCACACGTGCACGACATGCCGTTCGTGTCAGTGCGGGCCATCAGCGACCTGTGCGCGCCGGACGGCGACGAGTTCCGTGAGCACCTCGACGGCGCTGCGGGCCGCGCGGCGCGGGTGGTGCGGGACGTGGTGCTCGGGATCGCGCGCTGACGGGGGTTCTGACGTGACCCGTCTGGAGCGCACCTCGCAGGTCGGACGCCTTCGCGGTTCGATGGGCGCATGACCGATCCCAGGACCTTCCTCATCACCGGCACCAGTCGCGGGATGGGCGTCGACTTCGTCCGCGCCGCGCTCGAGGCCGGCCACCACGTCGTCGCCACCGCCCGGAACCCCGACCGGGTGGTCGCCGCGGTCGGGTCCCACGAAGCGCTCCTCCCCGTCGCCCTCGACGTCACCGACGAGGCCGCCGCCCGTGCCGCGGTCGACGCGGCGGTCGAGCGCTTCGGCCGCATCGACGTGCTCGTCAACAACGCCGGCAGCTTCCAGGCCGGGTACTTCGAGGAGGTCTCCGCGGCGCAGTTCCGAACGCAGGTCGAGACGAACTTCTTCGGCGCGCTGAACGTCACCCGAGCGGTCCTGCCCGTCATGCGGCGGCAGCGCTCCGGGCACGTCGTCAGCATCAGCTCGACGGCCGGGATCGTCGCCGGTGCGGGCGGCAGCGCGTACGCGGCGTCGAAGTTCGCGCTCGAGGGCTGGATGGAGGCGCTCCACGACGAGATCGCACCGTTCGGCCTGCACGCCACCGTGGTCGAGCCCGGGTTCTTCCGCACCGACCTGCTGGCCGAGGGCGATTCGACCTTCTGGGGCGACGTCGCGGTGCCCGACTACGCGGAGGCCTCGGCGCAGACCCGGGAGTTCTTCCGCGGCATGGAGGGACGGCAGTCGGGCGACCCCGCGAAGCTCGCCCGGGCCCTCCTCGCCGTGACCGAGTTGGACGCGCCGCCGGTGCGGTTCGTCGCCGGGGCCGACAGCGTCGGGGGCGTGGTCCGCAAGGGCGAGCTGCTCGTCGCGCAGGCGCGGGCGTACCCGGAGCTGTCGGAGCACCTCGACCTCGACGCGCCGCAGGCCTGACGGGCAGCAGGGCTGACTCGCTGGCTTGCTGGCTTGCTGGCTTGCTGGCTCGCTGGCTTGCTGGCTTGCTGGCTTGCTGGCTTGCTGGCTCGCCCTACCGCAGCTCGGTGAGTTCGTGGGCGATGGCGCGCTCGTCGTCGGGCGTGAGCGTCGTCTGCACCACCGTGCCGCCGAACCTGTCGAGCGCCCGCCGGAAGTCGTCGTCCCGCATAGCCGTGGCGTACGCGACGACCGCCGAGCGTCCCGGCGCCAGGACCGCGGCCACCCGTTCGCGGAACCCGGCGTCGATCGTCGTGCGGTCGAGCCCGGCGAAGAGCGCACCGATCACCCCGCCGACGGCCAAGCCGAGGAACGGCATCAGGAACAGCGCACCGAGCACGGTGCCGAAGACCGCGCTCGACGCGGCGCGGACCCCGAGCTCGGCGGATCTGCCCGGGGTCTCGACGTGCAGGTGTCCACGCTCGTCGACCCGGACGAGGGCGAGCCCGCCGAGCTCCACGACCGTGCGGTCCTGCAGGAGCTGCACCCCCTCGTAGGCCGCGAGGGCACGTGCTTCGTCGTCGAACGCGATGATGATGAGTTCCGACATGGCGTCGTCGTCCCCTCGGTCAGGCGCCGGCCGGAGATGCGCCGGGGAACACCCGGTCCCAGTCGTCCCGCACGCTCACGACGACGACCTCCCGCTCGGCCGCTTCGCCGAGGAGCCGCTCTGCTCCCTTGTCGTACGGGGCGTCGCCGCGTCCGGTGTCGTCGTCGTGGTGGACGGTCAGCCGCAGCCCGGACGCCCCCGGCCGTGCGTACTCGAGCATCTCGCGGTCGCCGTCGGAGTTCCCGACCGCGATCGCCGGACGTTGCCCGATGCGCGACCAGATCCGGACCGGTTTCTCGGGGCCGTCGTCGAAGAACGCCAGCGCGTTGCCGTACCGGACCTCGCCGTCGACGTACTCCAGGCCGAACGCGGTGCCGACGACGCGCTCCGGAGGGATGCCGAAGGCGTCGAAGATCGTCGAGCGCATGAAGTCCCGCTCCCCCGCCGAGACGACGTAGCAGGCGAAGTCGTTCCGGTGCAGCAGGTCGACCAGTTCGACCATGGGCTGGTACACGGTCTCGGCGTAGGGCACACCGAGCGCCGGGTGGGTGCTCGACGCGTAGAAGTCCGCGACCATCTCGGCGTAGCGCTCGACGCTGAGACCGGCCGTGACGCGCGTGACCGCTGCGAAGAGCAGGCCGAGATCTCTGTCGTCACCGGCGGTGTGGCGGTCGATCGCTCCACCGATCCAGGCCAGGTCGCCGGCCGCGGCGGCCGCGTACGGCTGGATCGCGGCGAGCGACGGGTCGGTCCGGGCGGCCTGGGCCCACTGCGCGACGAGCCACTGCAGCTGGGTCGGGACGGGCTTCTCGGTCCACAGCGTGCCGTCGTTGTCGAACACGGCGACCCGCTCGGCCGGGGCCAGCGGGTCGGGGCCGCCGGTGACGTCGGCCACGTACTGCAGGATCGCGTCACGGGCCCGCCCGTCGCGCCAGGAAGGGAGCTCTGTCATGCCGAGCAGCCTCCGTGCTCCCGGTCGGTGTTCGGCGTCCGGCACCCCATCAGTCCGTCGCTGTACGCGCTCAGGTTCGTGATCCCGATGTCGTCGCCCCAGATCACCAGGATGTTCGGCTTGTCCTTGGGCATCGCTGTCCTCCTCGGTCGCGGAGCCCGCACCCCGTGCACGTGGCCCTGCGGCGATGCTCGGCGATCAGCGGCCGGGACGGGCCACCCCGAGCGGGTGAGATCGGACGGTGCGCTGTCGCCCGGCGCGACGACCGTGAGGAAGTCCCCCGACGCAGGGAGCACATCACGCGACGACTCGCACGTGCGCCCTGGCACCCGGCGTCGCCCACACCGTCCCGTCGGCCGCGAACGCGAGCACATCGACCCCCGCGTCGTTCGTGAGCCTGCGGAGGTCGTCCGCGTCGCCGGCGACGACCGCGGTCGCGAGCACGTCCGCCGTGACGATGTCGTCCGCGATGACGCTCGCCTGCACGAATGCCGGCGCCGAGCGCCGCCAGATGTGTTCACCGCGCTCGGCGGTCCCCGACGTCGCGACGGCACGGCCGGGCGCGTCGAGGTGGACGATGCCGACGACCGTGTCGCGGCGGACCGGGTCGACGATCCCGACGCTCCACGGTTCGTCGTCGCGGTGGTGACCCCTGACGAGCACATCGCCTCCCGCGCTGATCATCCAGTCGGCGGAGACGTCGTCGAGGACGGCTCCGGCATCGCGGATGGCCAGGGCCTTCACGACTCCGGACAGGTCGATGACGCCGTCCGGCCGGTGCGGGGTGAAGGCGCCGCCGGTCCGTTCACGCCAGTCGAGCGCGAGCGCGTACACGTCGCGGACCGGCGCCGGGGTGTCGGACAGGCGGAGCGAGCCGGCGGCGACGCGACTCATCACCGACGCCGGGTCGTACAGGCTGTACCGGTGGTCGTAGCCTGCGAACACGGTACGGACCTCGTCGGCAGCCTCCGGGGTCGCTCCCCGGAGGCTGACGACGGTGCCCATCGTCTCGAACGTCCGAACCCTCACAGCCCGGCCTTGTCGATCGCGGACTGGAGCGACGTCGTGTAGCCCTGACTGGTGAAGGTCGCACCGCTGACGGACTGGATCTGTGCGGACTGCGCTTGCAGCGCCTCCTGGCGGAGGATCGGGGCCGCCTGCTGGCTGATCTGGACGGAACGACCGCCCTGGTCGGTCAGCTGGAGCGCCGTGACGTCGGTGATCGTCCCGTTCGCGACGGTGATCTGGACCTGCACCGGACCGTACTGGGTCTGGGTCGTGTCACCGGCGAAGGTACCGGAGGTGGTGGACCCACCGGCCGAGCTCCCGCCCGTGCCGGACCCGGTGCTGCCGGTGCTGGGCCCGCCGGTCGACCCGGTGCCGGTCGACCCGCTCCCGCTCGTGCCGGTGCCGGTGCCGCTCGTTCCGGAATCCGACGTCGTGCGCTGCTGCGCCGGGGCCGTGACCGCGGGCTGCCCACCGAGCTGCCACCCGATGACGAGGACGGCGATCGACGAAACGATGCCGCCGGTGACGACGCGTGGCCTCATGACTCGAACCGTTCCTGGTGGATCTGGTGCTCGGGCACACCGGCGAGCCGTGCTTCGCGGACGACGAGGTCGGACCATGCACGGGGCCCGCAGACGTACAGGTCCGACTCGAGCAGCCTCGGGAACACGGATCGGAGGCTGACCCCGCGCTGGACGTCCCGCTCGGTCATCCAGCTCTCGCGGGACCGCGCTCGGTGGCCGACCATCGTGTACAGCACGCTGCCGGTCGACTCGGCGAGGGCGCCCGTCTCGTGCCACAGGTACTGCTGGTCGGCGTCGGTCCCGCGCAGGAGCACGGTTGCCTCGCCAGGTCGCAGATCGGTGTCCTCGAGCAGCGAACGAACGGGTGTGATCCCGATGCCGGAGGCGACGAGCGCGAGGTACGGGGCGGTGCGGGCGCGGCTGGTGAACAAGCCGTACGGACCTTCGAGGGACACGAACGCTCCGGGTGTGATGCGTCCGAGTCGTGCGGACCCTGCGCCGAGGTCGCGGACGGTGATCCGCGCACGACCGCGGCCGGGGACGGCCGAGAACGACACCGGGTGCGCGTGCCACCACGTCTTCGCGGTCCAGAACCGCCAGACGCCGTACTGTCCTCCGCGGGCGCCCAGACGGTCGAGGTCACGTCCGGCGAGGTGGATCGACACCACACCAGGTGCGATCGGCTCCACTCCGACCACGCGGATCCGGTGGCGGAAGGTCACCACGATCGGCATCGCGAAGCGGTACACCGCGATCAGTCCGAGCGACACGACGTACAGGCCGATCCAGTAGACACGCTGCCAGGTTCCCTGCGCGAGGACGCTGCCGACGCTGAGCATGTGGGGCAACGCGACGAGCACCGCGGCGTAGCTGAGCAGGTGGATGACGTGCCACGCCTCGTACGGCAGCCGACGCCGCACGGCGACCAGCGACGAGACGACCACGGCGACGAACAGCCCGAGTCCGAGGTAGGCCAGCGGCATGTCCGGCGTGGAGAAGAGCGCGATCGTCTCGGCGATCGGGCCGGTCCCCGCCGATGCGCCGTAGCCCAGCGTGAGCAGCGCGCCGTGCGCGAGCAGCAGGTACAGCACGGGCTTCCCGAGTGACCGGTGCACCGCGATGGCGTTGTCCTGGCCGAAGGTCCGGTCGATGAGCGGCACGCGCGCGGCGAGCACGAGCATGACGAGCACGAGGTCGGTCGCGACGAGTCCGGCGACGATTCCGGCGTCGGTGAGCCAGCCGCCGATGCCGACGACCGTGTGCGATCCGGGCGACACGAGCCACAGCATGACAGCCACGGCTGCCGAGACCCAGGCCAGGATCCCGAGCAGGTCGGTGACGGCGTTGCGGCGGCGTCCGGCTCGGCGACGGCGGCGGGCCGCGTCGGCGAGGGACTCGGCCGGTGGGACGTGCCCGCGCCGGCGCCCGTCACTGGGTTGTGTCGGCAGCGGGCGGGTGGGGCGAGCGGTGTCGATCATCGTCTCGTTCCTCTCCAGCATGTGATCGGGTGACTCACAGCATCAGGAGCCGGCCTGTGGACGGACCCGGAACGACGCATGCTGTTCGTTCGAGACCTCGAGTGATCGGAGTGGACGCGGACCGACGTCAGCGCGCGGGAATGCTGACCGTGGCGATGGCGCCGCCGCCCGACGCGTTGGAGAGGTCCGCCACACCACCCGCGCGTTCGGCGATGCCGCGGACGAGCGCGAGTCCGAGCCCGCTCCCGCCGAGGACGGCACGTCGGGCGCTGTCGGCCCGGGTGAAGCGGTCGAAGGCGCGCGGGATGAAGTCGTCCGGGACACCGGGTCCGTCGTCGACGACGCACAGGTCGAGTCGACCGTCGGCGGACTGCTCGAGCGTGACCCGGACCACCCCGCCGTCCTCCCCCGCGGCGATCGCGTTGGCGACGAGGTTGTCGACGACCCGCGCGAACGCCGCGGGGTCGAGTCCGTAGTGCTCCTCCGGCGCCGTCAGGTCGACGGCGAAGTCGATGTCGCGCGCCCCGACGTGTGTCATGGCGCGAGCGCGGTCGATCGACCCCATGAGTTCCGTGACGAGCGCAGCGGCCGACGTCGACGGAACACGCTCCGCCTCGTCCAGCCGGCTGAGTTCGAGGAGGGTGTCCGCCAGCGCGACCAGCCGTGCCGCATCGCCCTCGGCGGCGCGGAGCTCGCGCTCGAGTGCGACGGCGTCGCCCGACGAGCGGTGTGCCAGTTCGAGTCGGGCGGTGAGTGCGGCGAGCGGCGTGCGGAGCTCATGGCTGGCGTCCGAGACCATCCGCCGCTCGCGCTCGGCGTTCTCGCGTTGCCGGTCGATGAACGTGTTGAGCGTCCGGGCGAGGGCCGCGAGCTCGTCGTCGGACGCGCCGACGGGCAGATGGCCGCCACCGTTCCCGGCGCTGAGGCGCTCGGCGATCCGGCGCATCCGCCCGACCGGACGGAGGGCGAGCGTCGACAACAGCCAGGCGGTCGCCGCGAAGGCGAGCAGTGCCAGGACCGTGCCGACGACCAGGGACCGGTCGACCCGGGCCACCGTCTCCTGTCCGGCCCGTCCGTCGTGCGCAGCCCAGACGACGAACGACCCAGCGTCGTTCTCGACCGGCTCCGCGACGACCGTCACGACGCGGTGGCCGGTGCGCAACCGCAGCGTGACGCCGTCGTCGGGGACCGAGGACGGCAGCACGGCACGGACGTCCCGGGGCAGGGAGTCGACGACCCAGTCGCCGGAGGCCGAGCGGATCCCGATGAGGACACCCTCGGCGGGCCGGTCGGGCGGTTCGTCGGGGTTGTGCCGGAGGTCGGAGACGAACGGCGCTGCGTCGGCGGCCGCGAGGGACTCGTCGGTCGCGAGCGTCGCTCGTTCGATCTGGACGTGGAGCACGACCGCGACCCCGGAGAGCACGACGGCGCCGACGAGCAGGCTCCCGAGGGTGATCCGCGCGCGGATCGACAAGCGACGCAGGAACCTCATCTCGTCGGGACGACCTCGAGCGCGTACCCGACACCGCGCACGGTGCGGATCGCGATGTCGGCGTCCGACGCCTGCAGCTTCTTGCGCACGTAGCTGACGTACTGGTCGACGATGGTCGGGTCGAAGTGCTCGGCACTCCCCCAGACCTCCTCGAGCACCTCGGTCCGGGTGCGCGCGTCGGGCGCCCCTTGCATGAGGAACCGCAGGAGCGAGAACTCCTTGACACTCAACGGCAGGTCCCGTCCGTGCACCGACGCGCGCACGGTCACGGTGTCGAGCCGCACCGCGCCGGCTTCCACGACGGTCGTCCCACCGGCGGCACGACGTCGCAGGTGCGCCCGGATCCGCGCGTTGAGTTCGGCGATCGCGAACGGTTTGGTCAGGTAGTCGTCGGCCCCCGAGTCCAACCCGAACACCCGGTCGTCGACGGCGTCGCGTGCGGTGACCAGGATCACCGGGAAGTCCGACCCCATCTCACGGAGCCGTCGGCAGACCTCGAAGCCGGTCATCTCGGGCAGCATGACGTCGATCGCTGCGGCGTCGAACGACTGCGAACGAGCCTGGACGAGTGCGGCGACGCCGTCCCCGACGACCGTGACCGCGTGCCCCTCGCCGGTCAGACCGCGCTCGACGAGGGCACCCATCTCCGGATCGTCCTCGACCACCAGGATGTTCGCCACCTCAGACCACCCCGCTCGTGCCGAGCAGGGACCCGATGAGGAAGGTGGCCGCGAGGGCCAGGGCTCCGCCGACGACCACGCGGGCGGTGGCTCGCGGCACCGAACCCCCGCCGATCCGGGCCCCCGTCGCCCCGGTCAGGGCGAGTGCGACGAGCACGACGACGAAGGTCACGGGGACCCGGACCGCCTCGGGCGAGAGCAGGATCGCGAGCAGCGGCAGGACGGCACCGATCGAGAACGCGGCCGCCGACGCGAACGCGGCGTGCCACGGGCTGACCACCTCGTCCTCGTCGATCCCGAGCTCGGTGCTCAGGTGGGCGGCGAGTGCATCGCGCTCGGTCAGTTCGGACGCCACTCGTTCGGCCGTGGACCGGCGGAGACCACGGCCCTGCCACAGCTGGGTGAGCTCCTCGAGCTCGGCGACCGGGTCGTCCGCCAGTTCGCGACGTTCCTTCTCGATGAGCGATCGCTGGCTGTCCTTCTGACTGCTCACCGACACGTACTCCCCCAGTGCCATCGACACGGCACCGCCGACGAGCGCCGCGATGCCGGCCGTCGCGATCGCCGGGACCGAGGACGATGCGCCGGCGACGCCCACGACGATCGACGCGGTCGACACGATCCCGTCGTTCGCACCGAGGACTCCGGCGCGGAGCCAGTTCAAGCGTGCCGCGAGGTCACCGGTGTGTGCTTCGCCCGCATGCGGCTCCGAGGTGCTCATGGTCTCAGCGAACCATGCCCGGGTCCGCCTGTTCGTGTGAGATCTCGAACGATGCGGGTCGACGGGGTGCCCCCGCAGGTTCGCGAGAGCACCCCGGTACACGATGCGGACCTACCGCTTCAGGTTCGTCAGCTCCTGCAGCACCTCGTCCGAGGTCGTGATGATGCGCGCGTTCGCCTGGAACCCGCGCTGCGCCACGATCAGGTTGGTGAACTCCTGCGACAGGTCCACGTTCGACATCTCGAGCGTGCCCGAGGCGAGCTGGCCGACCCCGGGCGAGCCCGGCGCGCCGACCGAGGCGTTGCCCGAGTTCGCGGTCGCACGGTAGCCCGACGCACCGGTCTTCTCGAGGCCTGCCGGGTTGGCGAAGGTGGCGAGGGCGATCCGGCCGATGGCGAGCGAGGCGCCGTTCGAGAAGGTACCGACGACGGTGCCGTCCTTCGAGATCGAGTACCCCTGCAGGGACCCGGCCGAGCTGCCGTTCTGCGACGCGATCGACGCCGTGTTGAGCGTCGCGAAGCCGGTGAGCTGGGTCATGTCGACGGCGATGTTCCCGACGGTCACGGTCCCGCCGGCGGTCAGCTTGCCGTCCGCACCGAAGGCGAGGGACGAGGTCGCCTTCGTGCCCTGCCCGTCGGTCGCCTCGACGTCCCAGCCGGCGGCGGTGCGCGTGTAGGCGAGGGACATGGTGTGCTTCGCGCCGGAGGCGTCGTAGACGGTCGCGTCGCGGGTGATGACGGCACCGACGGCGGTCTCCGACGGCAGGTTGCCGGTGACCCCGGCGGTGGTGGTCCGGACAGCGGGGGCCGCGGCGTCGAGCGGGAGCACGACGTCGCCGAGCTGGCCGTTCTCGTTCACGACGCCGTTCGTGGCCGGGTAGCCCTGCACGATCTTGCCGTCGGCGGAGACCAGGCGGCCGTCGGCGTCGAAGTCGAAGGCTCCGGCGCGGGAGTAGACGGTGTCGTTGCCGAGGCGGGTGACGAAGAACCCGTCGCCGGAGATCATCAGGTCCGTCGCCTTGCCGGTGGCCTGGGCGGAGCCCTGCGCGAAGTTCGTGGAGACGCCGGCGACCTGCACGCCGAGGCCGATCTGCGCCGGGTTGGTGCCGCCGATGCCGGTCTGCGGTCCGCCGGCACCCTGGGTCATCTGCGACAGGGTGTCCTGGAAGACCGTCGACGACGACTTGAAGCCGACGGTGTTGACGTTGGCGATGTTGTTGCCGGTGACGTCGAGCATCTGCTGGTGCGAGCGGAGGCCGGAGATCCCGGAGTAGAGCGAGCGGAGCATGGTGCGTCCTTTCGGAGAGGCAGGAAGAGCAGGAAGAAGAAGATGAAGGAGGAGGAGCGAGGAACGGGGAACGGAACGGGTCAGGCCGCCGGAGCGGTGGTGGTGATGCCGGAGATCACGTCGAGAGCGACCTCCTTCCCGTTCACGGTGACCGTGGGGACGCTGTTCGCGTAGGACACGGCCGAGGCGGTGCCGGTGATCGACTTCCCGCTGACGGCGTCGGTGTAGGTGACCTGCTTGCCGACCAGGTTGGCGGCGGCGATCCGCATCTGCAGCGAGAAGTTCTCGTTCGCCGTCGTGGTCTGGTTCGTCATCTGCTCCATCATCGCGAGCTGCGTCTGCTGGCTGATCATCTGGTTGGTGTCCATCGGCGAGGACGGGTCCTGGTTGCGCAGCTGCGTCACGAGCAGCTTCATGAAGACCTCGGAGTCCATGGTCTGGGACTTCTGCGAGGCGCTGTTCGCGGCGAGGGCCGCGGCCTGGGCGGCCTGGTCCACGGTGCCGGTGATGCCGTCGATCGGCATGGTCGTTCCCTTCGGTCTCGCCGGTGCGAGGTGTCGCCGGTGCGAGGTGTCGTCGCTCAGGCGAGGACGTCGAGTCCGACGCTGCGGACGGTGGGCGTGTGGGCGGTGCCGGGTGCACGCGGGGTGAGCCGCGCCTCCAGGCCGGGGTCGACGCGGGGCGCCGCCGGGGCGGGCCGGTCGTCGTGACCGGAGCGGGTGTCCGGCTGGTTCTGCGAGGACAGGTCGAGGGTCGTCGACAGGCCGGTGCCCGCGGCGTCGCGGCGCAGGTCCGGCAGGACCTGACGCACCGCGTCACGACCCGCGTCAGAGGCCGCGAACAGCTCCACGTGCATCCCGTGGGCCGTCACGTGGGCACGGACCGTGACCGGGCCGAGCGCGTCCGGCGTCAGCTGGACGGTGACGACGTGCTCCCCCGGACCGGCCTGCGCCAAGGTGAACACGGGGCGGCTCAGCTGCTGGGCGAGGGGCGCCGGAGCGTTCGCGGTGGCCGCCCCGGAGACGGGTGCGGATGCCGCCGTCGCGGACGTGGTCGGGACGGCGAAGGGCGTCTCGGCACTGCGCGGTGCGGTGACGGCCTGGAGGCCCGGATCGCCCTGCCCTGCTCGACCCCCGTCGTTCCCGTGGCCGGTCTGGGCTCCGCTCCCCGTGGTCGCGTCCGACTGCCCGCTCGCGCCTGCGACGCCCGCCGCTGCGGCCGCGGTCGCGGAGGTGCTCGCGGTGCTGGTCGGCGTCGTGCTCGACGTGGTGGGGGCGGCGTCGGCGCGGGCGGCGGCGGTGGTCAGGACCACGGGGGTGCCGGTCGTGGTGGCGCCGGCCGTGGTGGCGCCGGGCGTGGCGCTGGTGTCGGGCGTGGCGCTGGCGTCGGGCGTCGTCGTCGGAGTCGTCACCGTCGCCGAGGCGGCCGCAGGTGTCGCGGCCGGCGCGGTGGTGGTGGACGCCGTGGCGTGCGCGGCGGCGGGTGCCGTCGTCGGGGCCGTCGCCGAGGCGGGTGCCGTGACGGTAGGCGTGGCGCCCGTGCCCGTGCCCATGCCTGTGCTCGGTACCGCGGTGCTCGTGGCCGACGCGTCCGTCCCGGTGCGCGCGGCGTTCGCCATCGCTGCCTGGGCTGTGGCCGTGGCCGACGTGCTCGTCGTCGCGCCCGTCGCGCCCGTCGTGCTCGTCGTCGTGCCCGTCGTCGAAGCCGACGTGCTCGTCGTCGAGGCCGACGCGGTCGGCAGCGGTGCCGATGCCCCGGCCGCCAGGGCGTCGGCCGCCGTCGCGGGGGCCGATCCGACGGACGTGGCTGCGGACAGGGCATCCACCACGGAAGCCGCCGCCGCTGCCGCCGCGGTCGCCGCGCTGTCCGCCCCGGCGCCGTTCGTCGCGCTGATCCCGGTCGTCCCGGATGCCGGCGGACTCGTCGCCGGGTCGATCACCACGGCACCGGCGCTCACGGCACCCGCAGCCGCCGCCGACTCGTTCGCGCCGGACGCGTCCGACGCGTCGGCGCTCCCGGCAGCGTCCGACGCGCGACCCCCTCGGTGAGATCGCACTTCGGCGGCACGGTCGCGGACCGAACGGTCCCGGAGTGCGATCTCGCCGGCGTCCCGACCGGCACGGCGACCGGCGTCGCGGCGGTCCGGCGCGTCGCGGCGGTCGGGCATGTCGCGGCGGTCCGGCGCGTCGCGGCGGTCGGGCATGTCGCGGCGGTCGGGCGCGTCGCGGCGGTCGGGCGCGTCGCGGCGCTCGGGCGCAGCGGGCGCGGCCGCGGCCAGGGCGGCACCGAACGAGTCGGCGCTCCCGCGCTGGGCCGGCCCGCCCGACGCCTTCGGCACCGCGGGCGCGGCGGGCATCGGAGTGGCGATCGTCACGCTCATGCGGCGCTCCCGGAGTTCATCAGCGACATCAGCGCCGCGGTCTGCAGGTCGGTGGAGCCGGGGGCGCGCACGGCCGTCGCGGCGGTGGGCGCTGCCTGCGCCGGGACGATGCGCCGGATCGTGGCGATGTCCGAGTCCTTGTACCAGTTGTCGACGATCCGGACGTCCTTGCCCGGTCGCGGCGCGTGCAGCACCTTGCCGTCGCCGACGTAGATGACGACGTGCCCCTCGCCCTTCGGGATGATCAGGTCGCCCGGCTGCGCGTCCTTGAGCGAGCCCACCTCGACGCCCATCTTCGCCTGGTCCGGCACCACCCGGGGCATCGTGACCCCGAGGTCCTTGAACACCGTCTGGACGAGGCCGGAGCAGTCCATGCCGGCGGTCGTCGTGCCACCGAAGACGTAGGGCACGCCGAGGTACTTCTTCGCGTCCGCGACGACGTCCGAGCCGGTGGCACCGCTCCCGGTCGCGAGGGTGCCGGCGCCGGCGTCGACCGAGGTGGCCGGGGTGGACGAGGCCGCCGGGGTCGCGGCGGTCGAGCCGGTCGCGGTGGCGAGGGCGTCCGCGAACGCGCTCGACGTCGCGGTGTCGGCTCCGGACGACGCGGTCGAGGACTGTGACACCGCAGCGGTCGTGCCGGTGCGGAGTGCGTCGATCTGGGTCCGGATCTCGGAGATCCGGGACAGCACGGCGTCCACGCTCATCGGGCACCACCTTCCGCGCGGCGTCGGGCCGCGACCTCGTCGAGGGCGTTCTGTTCGGTGCGGAGCTCCTCGGCGGTCTGCTGCTCGACGTGCTGCGCCTCGAGCTTCTCGAGCCCGAGGGCCGAGCGTCGGGCGCCGTTGTACACGTCCTGCGCCTGGTCGGCGTCGGAGCGGCGGGAGCGGACGACGGCGTCGAGTTCCTCGAGCATGCCGCGGGTGGCCGCACGTGCGGCGGCGACGGCGCTGAGGGTGGCGGCGTCCTGGATCGGCTGCGTCCCCTCGGCGTCGGCGAGGCTGCGCCGTGCCGCGATCCGGGCGTCGGCGGCGTCGCGGACCCGTTCGTTCGCGGTGGCGAGGGCAGCGGCGGCACGGTCCTGTTCGGTGTGCCGCAGGCGCAGGAGCCCGGCGAGCGGGAAGCGGCGGGCCATCAGGCGACCCCTCCGCGACCGAGGGTCCCGACGAGCGCGTCGAGGGCGTGCCACGACGCCGGGGCCGTCGCACGCTCGTCCATGCCCTGCCGGAGGAACGCGTCGATCGCGTCCTGGTGGTCCACGGCGGCGTCGACGAGCGGGTTCGTGCCGCGCTGGTACGCGCCGACGTCGAGCAGGTCCTGCGCGGCCTTCCGCGCGGCCATCACCTTCCGGAGCGTCGTCGCAGCAGCGCGCTGGCCTGGGGTCGTCACCTTCGAGGCCACGCGGGACACCGACCCGAGCGCGTCGACCGAGGGGAAGTGCCCGGTGATCGCGAGCTTCCGGTCGAGCACGACGTGTCCGTCGAGGATGCTGCGGGCGGCGTCGGCGATCGGTTCGTTGTGGTCGTCACCGTCGACGAGCACGGTGTACAGGCCGGTGATGCTGCCGACCCGGTCGGTCCCGGCGCGCTCGAGCAGTCCGGCGAGCACCGAGAACGTCGACGGCGGGTACCCACGGGTGGCGGGCGGCTCGCCGACGGACAGCCCGATCTCCCGCTGCGCCATCGCGACGCGGGTGAGCGAGTCCATAATGAGGACGACGTCCTGGCCGGCGTCGCGGAACGACTCCGCGATGCGGGTGGCGACGAACGCGGCACGCAGGCGCATCAGCGCGGGCTCGTCCGAGGTGGACACCACGACGATCGAGCGGGCGAGTCCCTCGGCGCCGAGGTCGTCCTCGAGGAACTCGCGCACCTCGCGGCCGCGCTCCCCCACCAGGGCGATCACGTTGACGGCGGCATCGCTCCCCCGCGCGATCATCGACAGCAGCGAGGACTTGCCGACGCCGGAGCCGGCGAACAGGCCCATGCGCTGCCCCCGGCCGACCGTGGTCAGGGTGTCGAGCACCCGGACCCCGAGCTGCAGCGGCGTGTCGATCCGGGTCCGCGCCATGGCGTTCGGCGTCTCGTGGTCGAGCGGCACCCACTCGACGGGCTCACCGCTGGCGCCCGCGAGCGGCCCACGGTCGTCGATCGGCCGTCCGAGTCCGTCGAGCACCCGGCCGAACAGCCCGGAGCCGGTCGGCACGAGCACGGGGCGTCCGGTCGGCCGCGCGGGCGTTCCCGCGGTGACGCCGGTGAGGCGACCGAGGGGCATGCAGCGGACGCCGGTGACGTCGGTCGCGACGACCTCGACGGCGGTCTGCGGTCCGTCCTCGGCGCCGACCGTCACGACCTCGCCGACACGGGCGTCGAGCCCGGCGATGGTGAGTCCGAGTCCGACGGCGCTCGTGACGACGCCGACGCGCTGCGGCGCCGAACGGCGGAGCGCGTCGTCGAGCCCACGGGGCCGGAGCAGCGTGGCGGTCACGAGGTGACCCCCAGGGCGGTGCGGGCGCGGTCGAGCGCGGTGGCGATGCGGGCGTCGAGCAGGCCGTCCGGCAGGTCCACGACGGCGTCGCCGTCCGACAGGGTCGGGTCGGCGACCACCGGGACGGGCAGGTCCAGGGCGGCCACGCGGGCCGCGTCGCCGACGCTCAGCCGGATCGCGACGGCGACCGTCCGATCGACGGACGCGAGTGCCCGCATGACGGTCGCCTCCGCGCCGGACGCACCCCGCGCCTCCAGGCTGTGGGCGTCCGCCGGTCCGGCGGTCGCTGCGTCGGACGGCCTGGAGGCACGGATCGAGTACCCGACGACGGCTTCCGCCAGGTCGAGGGCGGCGGCCGCGACGGACTGCTCTGCGGCTTCCAGGACCGGCGTCACCTGGGAGAGCATCGCGTTCGTGGCCGCGTCCAGCACGGCGATGCGGCGCGCGGTGTCGGCCTGCATCGAGGCGACGCGGGCGGCGTGCTCGGCCTCGAGCCGGGCGCGCAGGGCGTCCGTCTCGGCCTGCGCGGCGCGGAGGCCGGCGGCGTACCCGGCGGCGTGTCCGCGGACGTCGGCGCTGGTGCTCCGCGTCTGCGTACCGGTGCGCTCGATGACGGGGAACGCGACGCGCTGGACGGTGGCGGTGCCGGCGCTGGTGGACTCAGTCAACGAGCTCGTCCTCCTCGGCGCGGTGGACCGTGATGACGCCCTGCGCCTCGAGCTCCCGGACGGAGCGGACGACCTCGGCGCGCGCCTCCTCGACCTGCGAGACGCGGACCGGGCCCATCGCCAGCAGCTCGTCGTCGAGGAGTTCGCGGTTGCGCTCGGAGACGTTCGCGCGGATCGTCTCGACCACCGGAGCGGCGGCGCCCTTCATGGCGGTCGCGAGGAGCTTCGAGTCGATGCCGCGCAGGACCTGCTGGATGTCGCGGGACTCGAGCTTCACGATGTCCTCGAAGGTGAGCATGCGCGAGCGGATGTCCTCGGCGAGCTCCGGGTCGCGCGCTTCGAGGCCGTCGAGCACGGCCTTCTCGGTGGCGACGTCGGAGCGGTTGATGATCTCGACCAGGGGCGCGATGCCGCCGACGACCTCGACGCTCTCGCGCGGGGACACCACTGCGCCGGCACGCTGCCGGAGCACCCCGGCGACGATCCCGACCGCTTCCGGGGTTGCGCTGCCCATGGTCGCGAACGCCTGCGCGACGTCGGTGCGCACCCGCTCGTCGACGCCGGCGAGGACGGCGCTGGCCTGGGCGGGCTTGAGGTGGGCGAGCACGAGGGCGATGGTCTGCGGCAGCTCGCCCTCGAGCAGGGTGATGACCTGCCCGGGCTCGGCGTCGTCGAGGAAGTCGAACGACTGCCCCGCCAGGTTCGAGGCCAGACGGTCCATCACGCCCGCGGCGCGCTCGGCCCCGAAGGAGGCCTCGAGGAGCCCGAGCGCGGTCTCCTTGCCGCCGCGCTTCTGCAGCCGGCCGCTCAGGGTCATCCGGTGGAACTCGGTGAGGGTGCGGTCGACGACGGTGTCCTCGACGCGACGCATCCGGACGATCTCGGCGGAGATCTCCTCCGCCTCGATCTCTGTGAACTGCTTCATCACCTCGGCCGCACGCTCGGTCTCCATCTGCATGAGGATGAGCGCGACCTTCTGGGCACCGCTGAGCGGTCGGTCGGCGTTGCCGGCGGCGGGCGCCGGGGTCAGGGCGCTCACACGCTCGCCCGGTCGTCGAGGAGCCCGCGGAGGAGCTCGGCGGTGCGCTTCGGGTCCCGCTCGGCCAGGGCGGAGATGTCCTGGCGGCGACGCTCGGCCGAGATCTCCTCAGTGGTGAGGACCTCGGTCGGGGCGTCGTCGTGCGGGATGCTCGGCAGCGCCACGGTCGGTGCGTCCCCGGCGCCGAGCGTGGCACGGTCGTCGGCCCCGTCGACCGCCAGGGGCAGCTGGAAGGTCTCGCCGGCGAAGGCGTCGAGCTCGCCGAGGTCGACGGCCTCGCGCTCCTGCTTCCGGCTGCGGCGGACCAGGACGACCATGATCGCGATGAGTGCGAGCAGGGCGCCGAGGACGATGCCGGCGGTGCGGATCGACGACCACAGCGACTCCTGCTGGTCGGCCTTCTGCTGCTCCTCGAGCGCCTTCGTCGCACGGTCGGCGGCGCTGGTGTCGAAGTCCATCGTCGCGACGCGGACCTGGTCGCCGCGGGCGGCGTCGACGCCCGCGGCAGCGGACACCAGGTCGTTGATGCTCTGCAGGTTCGCGTTCTGCACCGCGTCGGCCTTCGCGTTCAACGCGACCGAGATCGTCTGCCGGTCGAGCCCGCCGGCGGGCAGCTGCGTGGTCTCGGTGGTGTGGTCGACGGCGTTGTTCTTCGTCGCCGACTCGTTCGTGTAGCCGCCGTCGCCGGTGCCGCTCGCGGTGCCGTTCGTCCCGTTCGTCCCGCTCGGGACGGCGATGTTGTCGGGGCCGAGGACCCCGGTGGCGCCCTTGCCGGCGGCGGAGCCGGAGCCGTACTGCTCGGTCGAGGACGACTCGTTGAGCGCCACCGGGCCGGTCGTCGGCGACGTGTAGGACTCGGACGTCCGGGTGCCGGAGTTCTGGTTCATGGTCGCGGACACCACGACGCTCGCGTTCCCGACGCCGAGCGTGGTGTCGAGCAGGTCCTGCACCTTCTTGCTCGTCGCCGCGTCGTAGTCGGCCGCCTGGTCGGCGCCGCTGCCCGTCGCGCCGGTGCCGACGGCGGACAGGGTCTGCCCCTTCGCGTCGACGACGGAGACGTCGGTCGGCTGCATGCCCTCGACGGCCGCGCTCGTCAGGTGCACGATCGCCTGGACCTGGTCGGTGCTCAGCTCCGCGCCGTTCTTCGTGGCGATGAACACCGACGCGGTCGGGTCCTTCTCCTCGGAGACGAACACCGTCTTCTCCGGGATCGCGAGCTGCACGGTGGCGGTCTGCACGCCGTCCATCGCGCCGATGGTCTTGGCGAGCTCGCCCTCCATCGCGCGCTTGTACGTGACGTCCTGCTGGAACTCGGAGCTCGTCACGCCCATCTTGTCGAGGAGCGAGTACCCGCCCTCGTTCGACGACGGCAGCCCGTTCGACGCGGCCTTGAGGCGCTCCGAGTACACGGAGCCCTGCGGCACGAGGATCGTCGCGCCGCCGTCGGTGAGCTGGAACGGCACCCCGTCGGTCTGCAGCTGGTCGGTGACGCTCGCGGCGTCGGTCGCGGCGAGGCCGGTGAACAGCGGCGCGTACGACGCCTTGCCGAGCCAGCTCGCGAGGGCGATGCCGCCGAGGACGAGCGCGGCGATGACGAGGATGGCGATGGTGCGCTGGGCGGCGCTGAAGCCCTTGACGTAGGCGGCGAGACGACCGAACAGGTCCTTGACGGCGACGGGCATCAGGCCTGCATCCTCATGATCTCGTTGAAGGCGTCGACGCCCTTGTTGCGGACGGCGGCGACGAGCTCGAGGGTGACCTGTGCACGCGTCGAGGCGATCGTCGCGTCGTGGATGTCGTCGAGGTTGCCGGTGACGGCCTTGAGCGCGAGCGTCTTCGAGTCGCTCTGCAGCTGCTGGAGGCCGTCGACGGCGTTGCCGAGCGACGCGGCGAAGCCGTCACCGGTCGCGCCGGTGCCGGTCGTCGCGCCGGTGCTGCTCGTCGCGCTCGTGCCGACGTCGCTCGACGTGCCGGACACCGAGGTGAGCGCGTTCGTCATCGCGTTGGTGGTCACACCGTTGACGGCGTCGATGGGCATCAGTTCTTCCCGATCTGCAGTGCCGCCTCGTAGGCGGTCTTGGCGCGGTCGACCACGGCGGCGTTCGCCTGGTAGCCGCGCTGGGCCATGATGAGGTCCGCCATCTGCGTCCCGAGGTCGATGTCCGGCATGCGGACGTAGCCCTCGGCGTTCGCGAGCGGGTTGTCCGGGTCGTAGGTCACACGGCCGGCGGCGCTGCCGAACGCGGCGCCCTTGACGTAGGCGCCGGAGACGCCGTTGCCCTCCTGCACCTCGACGTAGCGGGCCTGGAAGGCGCTGTCGTCCATCGACTTCACCGTGTTGACGTTGGCGATGTTGTCCGACACCGCGTCGAGCCACTTGCGGTGCACGGTCATGCCGGTGCTCGCGATGCCGATCGCGTCGAAGGTCGTCACGAGGTGGTCCGCATCGCCGCGCGGACGCTGGTCAGCTCGGAGTTCATCGCCTGCGACGCGAACTGGTAGCGGAGCACGGTGTCGACGTTCGAGAGCGTCTCCTCGTCGAGGTTGACGTTGTTCCCGTTCGTGTTCGTCGGCTCGAGGCTACGCGCCACGGTCGGCGTGGTGCTGCCGCTGCCGTCGACGATCGACTTCGCGAGGGCGTCCTCGAACTGGACCTTCTCGGCGTGGTAGTTCGGCGTGTTGATGTTCGCGACGTTGTTCGCGATCACGCTCTGGCGCATGGAGAGCCCGTCGAGCGCACTCTGCAGCGCTGCCGACGTCACGGAATCGAACACGGTGGACCGTCCCCTCGGTGTGCGACATCCCCTGTCGATGTCGCCGAATGGCGGTGGCCGATCCGTGGCCGAACTGGTGAGCGATCCATGCTCGTGGTGCGCTGTCGGCCGGGCCGTGGGGCGCGTTAGGCGTCGCCCCGAACGGGGGGCGGGTGCGCGCGGGGCGCGTGCGGCCCGCAGCGGGAACGCCGACGGAGAACGACACAGTCGACGTCGTACGACATCGACGCAGTCGCTCCTTGCACACGCGCACCGTTGCCGCCGCGCTCCTACGACAACACCGACGTCGTACGACATCGACGGAGTCGCTCCTTGCTCACGCGCACCGTTGCAGCCGCGCTCCTGCGACAACACCGACGTCGTACGACATCGACGCAGTCGCTCCCTGCACACGCGGCGCACCGCCACGCACCGAGCGCCCCAGCCTCCGCCCCAGCCCCAGCCCCAGCGGCCCGCCGCAGCGCGCCCGCGTCAGGCGGACGCGTCGAGGTACACGGACCCGCGCGGCTCCCGCGTCGCGTCCACCGCACGGAGCGCCCCGAGGTGCTCCCCCGCCGAACGCCGTCCCGCCTCGAGCGCCGCGATGCGGTCCCGCTGCGCGGCGAGCAGCCTGGAGGCACGCCCCACCAGCTCGCGCGGGATCGGTCCCAGCCCGCTCGGCTCCGACCACCCCGCCGCCGTCGCGGGATCGGCCGTCTGCCCGGCGTCGAGCTCGAGCTGGTCCAGCACGGCCTCCCAGCGCGCACGGTCCGCGACGAGGTCCCCGGACGGCTCAGGCGACACCGAGCGCACCGCCCACCGGACGCTCGGCGGCGGTGACCGCCGGCAGTGCCGCAGCGGCCTCGTGCCACGACTGCCGCAACGGTTCGAGGATCCGGATGCAGTCGCGGGTGGCCTGCACGTCACGGTGCACGTTGGCGGTGATCAGCGAGGTCGAGGCGTAGTTGTAGATCGCCAGCAGTCCCTCGCCGCCGTCCCACGCGTCGATGCGGAGCGTGGAGGACAGCTCACCGACGATCGCCTGCGCGTGCAGGAGCTGCTCGCGGGCGGCGTCCCAGTCGGCGGTGGTCTGCGCGGCCTCGGCGCGGTGCAGGTCGAGCAGCAGCCGGTCGTAGAGCATCGTCACGAGCTGTGCGGGCGTCGCGGAGAGCACGGCCTCGTTGGTGTACTGGGCGCGGCGCTGGTCGGTGACGGTGCGCGGCTGCGCGGCCTGCCGGAAGGCGGCGGCCTGGAGGTCGAAGGCGTTCACGGTCGTTCCCGTCAGCTCGAGGTCGACGCGAGCTGGCTGGCGAGCCAGCTCGACTGGGACTGGAGTTTGCTGAGGCTGGTCTCGAGCGACGAGTAGAGCGTCTGCAGCGATGCGCGTCGGGCGGTGAGCCGGTCCGTCCAGCTGTCGATCTGGGTGTTGAGGTCCTTCGCGACGGCCTGCTGCCCGGTGATGCTCGTCGTGATGGAGCCGTCGTACTTGTCCGACGCGGCGGTCGCGGCGGCACCGACGTTCGCGGCGACGCCGGAGAGCATCGCCTGCGTGCCCTCGGGGTCGGTGGCGAGGGCCTTCTGGAAGACGTCGGCGTCGAAGGTGAAGTCGCCGTCCTTGGTGATGGCGATGCCGATCGACGACGGGGACTTCCCACCGACGGGGGCGGACATCGTGCTCGTCAGGCGCTGGACCACGTCGCGGGTGGTGCCGTCGCCGGACAGCACACCCGCGGTGGTGCTCGTCGTCCCGGTGGTCGGGCTCGTGGTGCTCGTGACCGCGGTGTTCGACCCGTAGTAGGCGGTGACGGCGTTCATCGCGTCGACGAGCCCGGACGCCACGGCCTGCGCCTTGGTGGTGTCCTGCGCGACGCCGACGGTGACGGCCTCGGTCGTCGGCTTCGTCACCGTGACGGTGAGCCCGGGGACGAGGTCGGTGAACGTGTTCGTCGCGCTGGTCACGGTCTGCTCGGCGGCGGTGCCGGCCCAGAGCGTGACGCTGGCGTCCTTCGCCTGCCCGACCACGGCCGCGCCCACCTCGGTGAGGACGTTCGTGGCCGTGCCGGCGGTCACCTGGTCGCCGGTCCCCCGGTACACCTGGAAGGCGCCGGCCGCACCGGTCTTCGCGGACGTGAGCTGCAGGCGGTAGAGCTTCGTGCCGTCGGTGTCGGTCCCGGCGGCGACCTTCGTCGCCGTGACGCCCGCACCGGACTTGTTGATCGCGGACACCGTGTCGTCGAGGGACCCGGACGCCGGCGTGACGGTGGTCTTCGTGCCGTCGGCTCCGACGAGGGTGAGCGGCTCGGCGGCAGCGGACCACGTGGACATCGCGGCGGTGACGCCGACCTGGGCCGACGCGGTCGAACCGACCGAGAACGTGATCGAGCCCGCTGTGGCGTTCGCGCCGGTCACCGCGGTGACCGCGGTCGAGGAGCTCGTGGCGGCGAACACGTCGAGTGAGGTCGCCTTCGCGGCGTCCTTCGCCTTCGTGGCGAGCGCCTGCACCAGCCCGTTGATCGTCTGCAGTGACGAGATGAACGAGTTGGTGCTCGTGAGCTTGTTCTTGAGGAGCGTCTGCGGGACGCCTTCGACGCTCATCAGCGAGTTGATGAGGTCGGTCGTCTTGAGGCCGCTGACGAGGCCGTCGATCGCGAGGCTGCTGGCCGATGACACGGACGACATCGAGGGCTCCCTGCCGTCGGTGGTGGTGGTCGGGTGTGGGTGACGCCGCCGACCAGGACGCCTGAACGGTCCCGGGCGGCGGCGTCAGGGGTGCTAGCGCAGGAGCGAGAGCACGCCCTGCGTGCTCTGGTTCGCCTGCGCGAGCATCGACGTGCCGGCCTGGCTGAGGATGTTGTCGCGCGTGTACTTGACCATCTCCTCCGCCATGTCGACGTCGGTGATGCGCGAACCGGCAGCGGTGAGGTTCTCCTTGGCCACGTTCGTCACGTTGATGGCGTGGTCGAAGCGGTTCTGGATGGCACCGATGTTGGAACGGGCGGTCGAGACGCTCTTGATCTGCGCGTCGATCGTCGTGATCGCGGTCTGCGCGCCGGTGGCGGTGGTGAAGTCGAGCCCGGTGACGGCGGTCGCCACCGTGCTGACGTTCGCACCCGACAGGTCGACGTCGATCTGGCTCGCCGCGTCGCCGTTGGCGCCGACCTGGAACTTCAGGACGCCTGCGGTGCCGGCGGAGCCGTCGAGCAGGTTGATGCCGTTGAAGTTGGTCGACTGCGAGATGCGGGTGAGCTCCTTGGACAGCTCGGTGACCTCGGTGGAGATCGCCGTGCGGGAATCCGCGTTGTTCGAGTCGTTACCGGCCTGGACGGCCAGGTCGCGCATGCGCTGGAGGATCGAGTGGGTCTCGGTGAGGCCACCTTCAGCGGTCTGCACGACGGAGATGCCGTCCTGCGCGTTGCGGGCGGCGACCGTGAGGCCACCGACCTGGGACTTCAGCCCCTCGGAGATCGACAGACCGGCCGCGTCGTCGGCAGCACGGTTGATGCGGAGACCCGACGAGAGCTTCTCGAGGGACTTCGACAGGTCGTTCTGCGTCGAGTTGAGGTTCCGGTACGTGTTGAGTGCCGAGAGGTTGGTGTTGATGGACATACCCATGGTGGTTTCCTCCGTGAAATCTGGGTCTTGCGTCGGCCCGTCCGTGGGCTGACATGGGTGACTCTCGACCGGTTGGCCGGAGCCGTTAGGGGTTCGACGAGGTTTTTCCGGACGCGACGAGCGCGAGCGGCCCCGTCGAGGTCTCAGCTCGCCGCGACCACGGGGGCGGCGACGTCGTGCACGGCCCGTGCGACGCCCGCGGTGGCGTTCGCGGCGACCCGCGCCAGGTACGCGCTCCGGCGTGCGGCGGTGGTGCGCGAGGCGGGCTCGACGGCCGCGCCCTCGTCGCCGTAGTGCGCCGCGAGGCCGTCGCGGAGCAGGCGCATCGCCTCGGACCGCTGCTGCGAGACGGCCGAGTGGGTGATGCCGAGCTCGGCCGCCACCTCGGTCACGGACCGGTCGCCGAAGTACACGTTCTCGACGATGAAGCGCATCCGCTCGGGGAGCGCGTGCACGGCGGCACGCAGGTAGCGACGCTTCTCGGCCTCGAGCAGGTCCTCGCCGGGGAGCGGGAGTTCGGCGGCGAGCGTGTCGTGCACGGTCTCGTCGAGGGGGCTGACGGTGCGCGCCGCGTCGGTCATCGCGTCGGCGGCGGTCTGGCGGTCGACCCCCATCGCGTCGGCGATCTCCTCGACGCGGACGCTGCGGCCGAGCCGGGCCGACAGTGCCTCCTGCGTGGCGAGGGTCTCGCGGATCCGCTTCCGGGTGCCGCGGGAGGCCCAGTCGGCGGAGCGCATGTCGTCGGCGATGGCGCCGGTGATGCGGGTGCGGGCGTAGGCGCCGAACGGGACTCCGAGGTCGGGGTCGAAGGCCTCGGCCGCCGCCACGAGGGCGAGCGACCCGACGGCCGCGAGGTCGTCACGGTCGAGGTGCGTGGCACGTGCGCGGACGTCGGCGACGATGTAGCCGACGAGCGGCAGGTGCTCCACGATCATCGCGTTGCGTTCGGTGCGGTCCATGTTGTTCCCCTGGTCATCCCGGCATGACTGCCCCGTCCGTGGGCACGGCTGACGCCGGCCTCGGTTGGCCGGTGTGTACGCCGAAGAACCACCCGGGTCCCTCCGGGTGGTGCGCTCCGCGCCCCTGAGACGCGGCCTCGGGGTGTCCCCCGGGGTGCGGTTCGAATGTATCGGCTGGCAAAGCCCTGTACGCGTGCACATCCGTCCCCAGTGCGGGGGTGTGCGGTCCGTTTCGCGGTCGTCATTTTGGGGGACCCCGGGTCGGGAACGGTCGTTCTTGTCCCCCGTCTTGGGTCATTGCCGGGAGGCGCGGCTCGTTTCCGTCGGCCGGCTTGCGGGATCCCGCACTTACGCCCGGCAGACCCGCGCCGATAGGTCCCGGTGTCCGCAGGATGACCGACACACACCCCCACGGGAGGAGCTGATGAGCGTGAACCAACTGTCCGCCGTGCTCTGGCGCGAACGCGAACTGCTCGAGCTGCTCACCTTCAAGCTCGAGGAGGAGCAGCTGCTGCTCGCCGCCGGGCGCTCCCGCTGGGTGTCCCACGCCAGCCGCGAGGTCGAGCAGGTCCTCGAGCGTCTCCGCAGCGCCGGTCTCGAACGTGCCGCGTCGAGCGCCGAGGTCGCCGAGGAGTGGGGCGTCCCCGCCGACGCTCCCCTGCGTGACGTCGTCGCCGCCGCGCCGAACGGCCCCTGGGGCGAGATCCTCGCGGCGCACCTCACCGCGATGATCGAGCTGACCACGCAGATCGGTGCCCTCCGCGACGAGAACGACCGCTTCCTCCGCACTGCCGCGCAGGCGACCGAGGAGACCCTCGCCGGCTCGGTCACCGGCGCCGCGACGTACGACGCCACCGGCACCTCGGGCTCCGGCTCGGACGGCGCGCGGCTCTTCGAGGGGACGCTGTAACCGTGGTCAGCACCTTCGGCTCCCTCGCCACCGCGTACTCCGGGCTCGCCGCAGCCCGCGCCGGCATCGACGTCACGGGGCAGAACATCGCGAACGCCGGCACCGCCGGGTACACGCGGCAGCGCGTCACGCAGTCCTCGATCCCGGCCGCGCAGACCGGCTTCATGCGCGGCACCGCAGCCCTCGCCGGCCAGGGCGTCTCGGTCGACGGCATCGCCCGTCTGGCGTCCCTCACCCTCGACGCCGGCGTGCGCGTCGCCGCCGGGTCCTCGGCCTACGCCGATGCCCGCGCGACCGCCCTGTCGGCACTCGAGAACGGCCTGAACGAACCGGGTGACGACGGCCTCTCGGCGAAGCTCGACGCGTTCTGGTCGTCGTGGAGCGAACTCTCGACCCACCCCGACGACCCCGGAGCCGCCAGCGCGGTGATCGGCGCCGCGAAGACGGTCGCCAGCGCGCTCGCGACCGGCTCGAAGGCCGTCGACGCCCAGTGGTCCTCCGTGCACAGCACCGTGCAGGGTCAGGTGCAGCAGCTCAACGCCGCCGCCACCCAGGTCGCCGACCTCAACGGCCGGATCCGGACGACGCTCGCCTCGGGCGGCAACGCGAACGAGCTCCTCGACCAGCGCGACCAGCTCACCGAGCAGATCGCGACCCTCGCCGGCGGCACGGTCCGCGCGAACAGCGACGGCACCGTCGACGTCCTCATCGGCGGCAACGCCATCGTGCAGGGCTCCGACGCGCGCTCCGTCGTGCTCGGCGGCGGCGCACGGCTGGCCGACGGCGCTCCCGTCACGCTGACGTGGACCTCGGGCACCGCCGGTGCGGTGTCGATGTCCGGCGGCACGATCGGCGGCAACCTCTCGCTCCTCGCACCGGCGACCGCGAACGGCACCGGCGGTGCCCTCGCCGAGGCCTCGGTCTCGTACGACCAGGTGACGACGAAGCTCGCGACCGCGGTCAACGCCGTGCACGCGACCGGCACGACGCCCGCCGGCACCACCGGGAACGCCTTCTTCGCCCTCACCGCCGGCGTCCCCGCGGCGCAGGGCCTGACGGTCGTCCCGACGGACGGCAGCGGCCTGGCGACGCGGAACGCGGCGGGCCAGCTGGACGACTCGTTCAGTGACGCACTCTCGCGACTCGGCACGGCGTCCGACGGCGCAGACCGCGCCTGGGCGACGTTCGTGGCGGGGGTGGGCACTGCCTCCCGGTCGGCCGCGTCGGAATCGACACTCACCGGACTGGCGCTGACCAACGCGCGGTCCCAGCAGCAGTCCGGCGCCGGCGTCGACCTCGACGAGGAGAACGTCAACCTGCTGAGCTACCAGCACGCGTACCAGGGCGCGGCGCGCGTCCTGACCGCCGTCGACGAGATGCTCGACACCATCATCAACCGCGTCGGACTCGTCGGGAGGGGCTGACCGTGATCACCCGTGTGACCACCCAGATGTCGATGGCGGCCGCGTCGGCGCGGCTGCAGGCCGGGGCCGCGAAGGTCGCCCAGCTCACCGAGCAGGCCACCACCCTGAAGAACATCCAGCGCCCCTCGGACGACCCGGTCGGGACCGTGTCGTCGATGCAGGTCCGCAAGGAGCAGGCCGCCGCCGCGCAGTACACGCGCAACGCGAACGACGCCGTCGGCTGGCTCGCCACGACCGACAGCACCCTGTCGAGCGTGTACTCGGTGCTCAACAGCGTGCGGGACCTCACCGTGCGGGCGGCGAACAGCGGCACCATGAGCGACACCGACCGCGACGCATTCATCACGCAGTTCCAGTCGCTGAAGACCGACCTCGAGTCCCGCGCGAACACCACCTACGGCACCCGCTCGGTCTTCGCCGGGTCCTCCACCTCGGGCACCCCGTACGACCCCGCGACCGGCTGGGCGCCCTCGGGCACCGACGTCACCCGGCGCATCGGCGACGGCACCACCGTGCGCGTCGACACCTCCGGGGCCGACGTCTTCGGCTCCGGCGCCGGCTCGGTCTTCGGGATGATCGACTCCATCGTCAGCGACCTGCAGAGCGGTGTGAACGTGAACGCCAAGATCACCGACGTCGACGCGGCGATCACCACCGTGCGCGGCGCCCAGGCCGACGTCGGTGTGCGGCACGCCGCCGCCCTCGCCGCCCAGGACTCGCTGAAGACCGCGACCGTCTCGCTGGAGAACCGACGCGCCGGCATCGAGGACAAGGACCTCGCCAAGGCCGTCCTCGACCTGCAGGTGCAGCAGACCAACTACCAGGCAGCCCTCGCCGTCACCGCGAAGGTCCTGCAGCCGACCCTGATGGACTACCTCCGATGAGCATCGACCTGACCTTCGCCGTCCCCCCGTTCGGCCTCTCCCCCGCACCGGTCTTCACGCTGACCCCGGTGGACGGCGCCGAGGGCCTGTTCACCCTCGTCGGGGGTTCCTCGCGCTTGTTCGTGCTCGACGCCGCGGTGCACCTCCCGTCGTACGCGCCGGAGCTCACCGACGAGCAGGCCGCCGGCCTCGCGCTGACGGACCCCGCGGACGCGATGCTCCTCGTCGTCGCCAACCCCGGTGCGTCCGGCACGACGGTGAACCTGCTCGCGCCGATCGTCGTCAACGCCCGCACCGCCGCCGGTGCCCAGCTCATCCTGGAGGACCAGGACCTCCCCCTGCGCGCGGAGCTCGCCCGGCGCTGAGCGCCGCGCGCGCGCTGCCCCGCCCGCCGGCCGCCACGCCGGCCCCAAAGGTTGACGCGGAACGACACGCTCGACGTCGTACGACATCACTCATGTCGCAGTCCCGCGTCCGCAACAGTTGCACACGCGCACCACCGACAGACCCGCAGTCGTACGACGTCACCGTTGTCGCAGGTTGCACGCGCGCACGAAGCGCGGGCGTCGCCACGCCCGGCTCGCCCGCTCCCCGCACCGCTGACGCCGACGCCGACGCCGAACGACACAGTCGATGTCGTACGACACCAACGCCGTCGCACCTTGCGCACGCACTCACCCCTCCACAGCCTGGAGGCGCGGCTCGTTCTCCACAGATCGGCCTCCGTCCGCTCGGCACCAGCGCCCGGCGATCCATCGTTGCTGCATGCACGAACGCGTCCTCACCATCCCGCTGATCCGCACGGGCGACTACCCGAGCGCCGAACGCCGCTCCTTGCAACGCCGCGTGCGCCGCGGCGACCTCGCAGCGATCCGCCCGGGGGTCCTGGTCGAGCCGGCGCACCTCGAGGGGTTGCACCCCGAACACCGCCACCTCCTGCTCGTCCGTGCGACCGCCCCCTCGATCCGACCGCCGATCGTGATCTCACATCGATCAGCCGCCGCCGTCCACGGACTCCCGTTCGTCGGGACACCGCCTGCGAAAGTCGAGGTCAGTGATCCGCGTCGCGATCGGACGGGGACGTCCGCCTTCCTCCACGTCCACGCGAGCGGGCTCCCGGACGAGATCGGCGACCGCTGGTCCGGACTCCCGCCGACGAGGACGATCGACCTGTGTGGGGCGACGACCACATCACTCGTGCAGACCCTCGTCGACGTCGCGGCCGCCGCGCCCCTCCTCGACGTCGTGCCGATGATCGACGCAGCGCTGCACCACCGCCGTCTGCTCCCGGACATGCTCGCGACCGAGCTCGAAACCCGGTGGCGGAAGGGGCACGCGAAGGCGGCGCTGGCGATCGGGATGGGGTCGGCGCTGTCGGAGTCACCGGCGGAGTCGGTGTGCCGCGTCCGCTTCCGGCAGGTCGGCGCTCCCGAGCCCGAGCAGCAGCACGTGTTCGCCCGGCACGGCGAGCGGACCGCGATCGTCGACTTCTGGTTCCCCGCGCAGGGTGTCGTGGTCGAGGTCGACGGCAGATCGAAGTACTCGGACGACCCCGACCGATCGACCGCCGAGGCCCACTGGCAGGAAAAACGGCGCGAGGACTACATCCGCTCCTTCCCCGAGGTCCGCTTCGTCGTCCGCCTCAGCTGGTCGGACCTGATGGACCCCGAACGCGTCCGGACGGTACTCGTGCGCGCGGGTGTGCCGTGCCGATGAGCCGCATCGGCCGCGGCAGCCGGGGGACGCGATCCGACGCCGCTCCCATCCGCGCGGCGTACCGTCGTCCTCATGGCCCGACAGCAGAAGGACCAGGCGATCGTGCCCTTGCCGGTCTCCGACGTCACGTCCCGATCCGACGATCCCAGCGCACGGGTGCCCGTGTCGGAGCAGCCCGCTGGGTGGGTGAAGATGCTCGACCGCGTGCTCAGCGTCCAGCGCCCGGTCGTGGTCGCGCACGTCCGGAGCCTCCGTCGACGGCACCCCGACTCCACTCCCGTGGAGATCATCCAGATCCTCGAACGCCAGTACCTGACGGCGGTGACCGGCGGCGGAGCCGCAGTCGGCGCCAGCGCCGTGATCCCGGGCGTCGGCATGGCCGCGGCGCTGGGGCTGAGCGGCGTGGAGACTCTCGGCTTCCTCGAGACGACGGCGCTCTTCGCACAGTCCGTCACCGAGGTGCACGGCATCGCGCTCGAGGACCCGGAGCGCGCCCGCATGCTCGTGATGGCGATGATCCTCGGTACCCCGGGCACGCAGCTCATCAACCAGCTCGCCGGCCAGATCGCGGGCGGTCAGGTGCGCACGGCCTTCTGGGGCGAGATGGTGACCTCGTCGTTGCCGAAGCAGGTGGTGACGGGCATCGGCGGCCAGGTCCGCGACCAGTTCATCAAGCGCTTCGCCGCTCGTCAGGGCACGACGATCGTCGGTCGGGCCCTCCCGTTCGGCATCGGTGCCGCCGTGGGCGGTCTCGGCAACCACGCGCTCGGCCGCAAGGTGATCCAGGCGTCCCGCACGGGCTTCGGGATGCCGCCGGCGCAGTTCCCGATCGTGCTCGAGCCCAAGGACGCCAAGGACCCGAAGCAGCCGAAGCAGCCGAAGGCCGTCAAGTCGGCGAAGGCCCCGAAGGAGCGCCGTGCGCTCACCCGTCGCAAGGGTCGCGAGGACCTCTGGGCCGACACCCCGGACCGCTCCGGCGAGAGCAGCTGACGGCCCGCCAGCGACCAGACGGACCGCGAGCGAGCCTGCGGACCGCCACCGTGACGGACTGGAGGCGGGGGGCCAGCTGGCACCGCGCCTCCAGTCCGACGGCCACTCGCGACCAACGCGTCAGCGACGCACCGGCGTCGTCACCACCTGCCCGGCATGGGCGAAGCCCCCACCGAACCCGAACAGCAGCGCCGGCACACCCTCGGGCAGATCGCCCCGTGCCCACGCCTTCGACAACCCCAGGGGGACGCTCGCAGCCGAGGTGTTGCCGGACTCGACCACGTCCCGCACGACGAACTTCGACTCGCCTCCGAGGGCCGTGACGAGCGGCTCGATGATCCGCAGGTTCGCCTGGTGGAACGCGAACACCTCGATGTCGTCGAGCGTGAGCCCCGCGGCCTCCACGACGGCACGGGCGTGCCCCTCCGCCTCGGTGATGGCCCAGCGGTAGATCGAGCGACCCTCCTGGTTGAAGTGGCCCGGATCACCCTCGACCCGTACGGCGTCGAGCAGGTGCGGCACGCTCCCCCACGAGATCGGCCCGATCTCCGGCGTCTCGGAGACCCCGACCACGGCCGCGCCCGCACCGTCCCCGACCAGGACGCAGGTCGAGCGGTCGGTCCAGTCGGCGATGCTCGACAGGACCTCCGACCCGATCACGAGCGCGACGTCGGCAGACCCCATCCGGACGGACTGGTCCGCGAGCCCCAGGGCGTACTCGAAACCGGAGCACGCGGTGTTGATGTCGATCGGCGCCGTGCGAGCGGAGAGCCCGAGCGCCGCGGCGACCCGACCGGCCGTGTACGGGGCGCGGTCCTGGTGGGTGGTGGAAGCGACGATGACGAGACCGACCTCAGACGGGTCGACACCGGCGTCGGCCAGGGCGTTGCGGCCGGCCTCGATCGCCATCGACGTGACGGTGTCGTCCGGTCCGGCGATGTGCCGGGTCTCGATGCCGGTGCGGGTGCGGATCCACTCGTCGTTCGTGTCGACCATCGTCGACAGCTCGTCGTTGGTGAGGACCTTGGCGGGTTGGTGGTGGCCGAACCCGAGGATCCGGCTGCCACGGAGTGCTGGGGTGTTCATCCTCCGCACGCTACTCCGCCTCGCGACGCGGTCATGCGCGGCGCGGCATACGTCACTTCCGAGCGGCAGCCGTGGCCCGGTCGTTCGCCTTCCCGATCGCCTCGACCAGTTCGCCCTTGTTCATCCTCGACCGGCCGCTGACGTCGAGGCGCTTCGCGATCTCCATCAGGTGCGCCTTCGAGGCGTTCGCGTCGACGCCGCCCGCGGTCTTCCCCGAAGAACGCGAACCCGACGAACCCGACCCCGACGAACCCGAACCCGACGACCGCGAACCCGACCCCGCAGCCCCGGCGTCGGACGGCCGGGAGGACTCCTTCTCCTCCCAGTGGTCACCGACCTTCTCGTACTCGTGCTTCACAGCGGCGAACGCAGTCCGGTGCGCCCGCTCGCCCGGCCCGTACGACTCGTTCGCCGAGTCGAGCGCCTTCTCGAAGATCTCCTGCGCGTGCTCCGGCGACCGCTGCAGGGTGCTCGGGATCTCGTCCTTCGCTGGCATGGCTGGCTCCTCTCGAGTGACGCATCCTGACTACTCCCCCCGCCCCGACCGGTACTCACAGGGCCTGGTTCCCCCAGCGCGTCACGAGTAGACCGAAGCCATGGACTACACACACCTCGGACGGACAGGGCTGTCGGTCTCTCGCGCAGTGCTCGGCACGATGAACTTCGGACCGGAGACCAGCGAGGACGACTCGCACGCGATCATGGACCGGGCGCACGAGCTCGGCGTGAACTTCTTCGACACCGCCAACGGCTACGGCGGCTCGGTGGGCAAGGGTGCCACCGAGGAGATCATCGGCCGCTGGTTCGCCAAGGGCGGCGGCCGTCGCGAGAAGACGGTCCTCGCGACGAAGGTCTACGGCGACATGATCGACTGGCCGAACGGCGGCAAACTCAGCGCGTTCAACATCCGCCAGGCCCTCGACGCCAGCCTGCAGCGCCTGCAGACGGACCACATCGACCTGTACCAGTTCCACCACGTCGACCGTGCGACCCCGTGGGACGAGATCTGGCAGGCCATCGACGTCGCCGTGCAGCAGGGCAAGGTGCTCTACGTCGGTTCGTCGAACTTCGCCGGCTGGCACATCGCCCAGGCGCAGGAGGCCGCGAAGCGCCGCCACACGCTCGGCCTCGTCAGTGAGCAGTCGATCTACAACCTCGTCGTCCGCGACATCGAGCGCGAGGTCTTGCCCGCCGCCCGCGAGTACGGACTCGGCGTGATCCCGTGGTCCCCCCTGCAGGGTGGGCTCCTCGGTGGCGTGATCGAGAAGACCGAGAACGGCTCGCGTCGCCTCTCGGGCCGCAGCGCCGAGTACGTCGACTCGCACCGTGACCAGCTCACCGCGTACGAGTCCTTCGCGAAGGAGCTCGGCCCCACTCCCGGCGAGCTCGCCCTCGCGTGGCTGCTGCACCAGCCCGGCGTCACCGCGCCGATCACCGGCCCGCGCACGATGGAGCAGTGGGAGTCCGCGGTCCGCGCCGTCGACATCCGCCTCGACCAGCGTGCGCTGGACCGGCTCGACGAGATCTTCCCGGGGCACAAGACCTCGCCGGAGGACTACGCCTGGTGACGTCGCCGACGGAACCAACGGGTCGCTGACGCGACCATCTGCCTGGAGGCGCGGTGCGGGTCGGACCCGCACCGCGCCTCCAGTGCGTGGTCACGTCCAGAACGCGACCAACGTCGCGATCAGAGGCGCGCGATCTCGTCGTCCTGCAGGCCGATCGCCCGCAGGTAGGCGTCGACCGAACCCCAGCGACGCTCGACGTGGTCGATGACCGTGGTCATGATCTCCGGAACGCACCGTTGCGCGATCGCGGTGGCCTCGGGGTCGGCGCTCGCCGCGCGTTCCCGTGCGAAGCGGTCGACGAGCCGCTCGGCGCTCATGGCGTAGTCCTCGCCGATCGCGTCGATGTCGGCTGCCCAGTGCCGTGCGAGCAGCGCGCTGACGATCCCGGTGCGGTCCTTCCCGGCCGAGCAGCAGACCAGCACGTCACCGTCGGTGGCAGCGACGGCGCGGAGTGCTTCGGCGATCCCGGTGCGGTGCCGGTCGAGCCAGTCGATGTACTGGTCCTCGAGGGTGATCGCCTCGGCGGCCGACTCGAGCCCCGACGACGGATCGAACATCGGGACACCTCGGTAGCCAGGCGATGCCGCGAGCGGATGCGGCACGGCGGCGGTCTCGTCGACCCGGCGGAGGTCGATCACCGCGGCGAGACCGGGCGGGTAGGCGTCCGGCCCCACCGGTTCGGTGTTCGCCCGGTACACGGTGCGGGGGTGGTCGGCCTGGAGGGCGGTACCGCCGACGGGGCGGAGGTTGGTGAGGATGCTCGTCGTCGAGGTCATGCTTCCACTCTGCCGGGAACGAGCCGTCTGCGAGGATCGAACCATGAGTGAACACACCGAACTCATCGTCGCCCTCGACATCGCCGAGCGTGATCAGCGACGAATGGCCGCCGACGTGAACGATTGGCTCCGCGCGTCCGGCTGGAGCGTCCGATCGGCGTCCGCAAACGGGCCGGATACCCTCGGTGCGCACGCGGACTCGTTCCGTGAGTCGACGTGGAGCAGCGCACCGTCAGGCGCGATCCTCTGCTCCGTCGAGGACTCGATGTGGGACGCGGTCAGCGACATGGAAGGTCCGCGCTGCTGGCAGTGCGACAGCGAAATCGCCGACGAGGACATCTCGCACCTCGGCGACTGGATGTCCGGCCCAGAACCGGTGTTCACGTGCGGCCAGTGTGGAGCAGTTGCCCTCGCCGGCGACATGAACGTGGCGAGCAGTGTCGTGTTCGGGAACCCAGGAATCACGATCCAGTGTTTCGGGTACGACGGCATTGCCCTCGCGCGGCGGCTGCTGACCGAGGTCCGTGGATCATTCGCGAACCGATGGGCTTACGTGCACCGCCAACGGTGACCTCATCTCGGAACTGGCGTGGCCCTGTCGTCCCGGCGCTCACGCGGAGGGCGGTAGCGCTCCTCGCCGCCCCCGTGACCGTCCGAGCGCCGTGATGGCAACGTTCAGCTCAATGCCTGAGAACGTCGCGAGTACGAAGGGGAGGTCGTGTTCGGAACTCGGTCGAGTCCGAGTGCTCACCATTCAGTCGAAGACCTTTGGAACCGCGCCGTCGGCGAGCTCCTCTACTCGCTTGCCGACTTCGCGCAACAACGCCCGACCTGACCCAGAACCAAGGCGGTAGTTCGCGTTCATCCGACGAAGAAATGCGTCTACCTCCCGGTCCCCGGCGCCGTCAGCCTCCAGCGAAACGAACTCCTTCGACATGCCAGCAAGCTCTTCGCGGCTGAACCCGTCGATGTAGAAGTCGACGTAGTCGGCAACGGACGAGTAGTCATCCCACCAGTATTGGTAGAGGTTCTCCAGGAAGCCCCCGAGGAGAGGAATAGCCTCGGAGTAGTTTTCGTACCCGATCTCGGTCAATCCAGTCATGTCACCCTCCGAGACGTGTCGGGTACGCGGTCCGGACCACAAAACCGCCTGGACTGTTCTTGTCCCACAACAACTGCATCCACATCTGCTCCTCGTCTGTGAAGACCCAATCCCTGAACCGCCGTCCGATCACCTGATCGAACGTCCCGTTGATGGTGACGATCTTGGGCTTGGGCTTGGGCTTGGGCTCCATGTTCAACCAGTTCGAGATCTCGTCGGCTCGGCTCTCCAGGGTGCGGCCGATCAATCGGTTGAGATCGTCCCCAGGGAGACGGAATCCGTCCCGTCGGGCTCGGCGTTCACACCCGAAGCTCAGCCGTCCGCTGATCAGGATGCCGACTGCGCGTTGAGGAGTTCTTGCCTGGCAAGAGCTACGAGCGGACGCATCAGGGCCTCGACATTGACCCGGACGACCTCGTCATCGTCGAGCGCCGCGCTCGTTGGCTCCGCTGCATCCGCAGTCGACCCCGGTCGGAACTCGATCAGTCCGCCCTCGGACGCCTCACGACAGAGGCGCGAGACCTGCCCGACATACGTCGAGCCGACGAGTTCGCTGGAGACGACCTCAGCAACTTGATCTGCTTCCACTGCAACACCGTCGTCATCGCTACCAGCCTGGATGGCGTCGCGGATCATGTCTCGAACGATCATCCAGTTCTCGCTGCTCGCGAGCGGCGCGAGCACTGGCTGCCAAGCATCCACGAAACAAAGCGGATTGGCTGCGAGGCGCTGGACGAGCCACTCCGGCGTGGTCGTGGCATCCCGCGGGTACTGCTTGAGATCTTCGCGAAGCTGCGTGGTCTCGACGCGCTCAGATTGCAGGATGCTGCCATCGAGGTCGACCTGGACCGGCCACTGCGGCTCAGTTTCCCAGTCGAAATCGAACCGATAGGCTCCGGAGCTCTCGACCTGGAGTCGCCCCGTGAACCAAGCGCCGTGGTCCGCTTCAGACATGAAGGCTCGAAGATCGTTCCAGGCTTGCCACTCCGCCAGGTCGGCGGGAGGGCCGAAAGTCATCCCGCTCGTGGTGAGCACCGCGCGCTGCAGTCGCGACGAGACACCAAGGTTCACAAAGACTGAAGTCGCGCGCGACCACCCTCTCGGCATGCGGTCGAAGGTCAAGATCGCAAGGCGATTCTGCAAGCCGTGCAGATCTTCCACTGAGTTCGACCTTTCAGTCCTCAGGCGCACGGTCGGCAACCTTGATGCCCTCTGCCTCCCAGAGCACCTGGAGGGACTTTGCGAGGTCAACGAATGCTTCGAAACTCGGATCCGACGTGCTCTGGGTCACCGGCTCGCCGAATTCCTCGGAAGAAAAGTCCACTGAGACCGAGTTCGGTGCCACCCGTCGCGTTTGATGTGTGGCACCGGCACGCACGCGGATGGCCGCATAGGTGCCGTCAACCACTGGCGAGAGCAACAAGAAGCTGACCCCCCGAGCCGGATCCGGCTCACCGTCGACACGCAGCACGCTCGATCGCACGAGTTCGGGCGCTCCGCTGTCCCTGTAGTCGACCGAGCCGACCTCGCTGCTCACCTTCCAAGCTCCCTCGAACTCCGGGAACGCTCGGACGAACCGATCGCGACTCTGCGATGCGAGATCCGCGATCTCGTCAGCGGACTGCTGCCGCGCCGCCCACTGCACTTTCATCTGCCAACCCGAAACGTCGATGACGCTGCTCACCATCCTGCAAACCCATCCGGTAGAGGCCGGCATTCCACGACCAGTACATCGTAGTCGGCGGCGAGTCGAGCGAACTGTGCTGCTCACCACCGAACGGAACTGAATCAGTCATTGATCTTCCTTCATGAAATCGGGTAGTCGCCCGTCGTGTCCATGAAGACTCGTTGACCGGCCTCGACGCGGAAGCCGTCGAGCGCGGTCTATCGGCCGTGTTCGGTGCGGATGACCAGCTCGGGGACCATGCCGTCACCAGCTTGTTGGATACCCGTAAAGTACTGCTGCTCGGCCTTCCCGGCATTGTTGCGCTTCACCAGTTCCCACGTCGCGGTGGCGTGGTCAGACTGCAGTTCGCCGTGTCCGGTGACCGGCTGGTCCCCCGGGAGCGAACGCAAGCAGTTGTTGTTACCGCGGCCGAAACGGATGTCGCTAGACCGACGGTCGGAACACGTGAGTTACGACTGCGTTCGCGAATTCCTTGAGGAACGCTCGCCCGCCCAACCCGGTGTGGGTCATCGGGTCGACGCTGGCGTTCAGCTTGAGGATGAGAGCCGACACGGCCGCATCGTCCATGTCGGTACTGAGTACTGAGTCGGTCTCTGCTCGTACATCAGTTGCGGACTGCACAGAAAATCCTTCAAGAGCATCATCGAATGCTTCAGAAGCATCACGATAGTCCATCTCCCAGGTTGGGTAGAAGATTGCAGGGAGAAGAGACGAAAGCGCAGGAAAGGTCCGACGAAGTTCTACTGTACCCAGATCGTCGATGCCAGGCATCTATCACACCTGCGGAGGCGTTGGAAATGCGGTCTTGGTGAAGAAGCCCTGCGGTGCAGAGGTGTCGCGTCTGAGGATCACTGTGACCCTGCGGCTATCCACGACTTCATGGAGGTAGTACCGACCAATCGGGTACCGGAACGTCGCGTTGAACGCTCTAACCTTGTCGGGTCCCGCCAACCACCCGTCCACGGAGCCCTTGTTCGCATCGAGCGTCTCACCGAGAACTCTATTGAGATCGTCGACAGTCAGCCGGAACGCGCCGTGACCGTTCTTCGGCATTGGGTCTTTACCCATGATCGATGAAGCATCACAGCGGGTTGTACCCGGGGAGCTCGGAACCGTACGGCGTCGCTACGAAGCCCGGACCGAGCAAGTCAGCGGGGACTGCGACTCCACGTGCTTCGTGGAGCGAACCGGCGGTCTCGGAACCTCTTGCGAAGACGCTCCGCCGTGGCATGCGCGTCATCGGGCGCGATGTCGGGCGCGAGGATCTGCTGCCGGTCTTCAGTCACGATCCACCCCCGGTGAGCGATCCCCATCGACGCCGGGCAAACGCACCACGCTGCGCTCGAACCCGACCAGCCCCTCGAGCGCGTCGCGGAATTGGGCGATCTGCGGTGATAGCTGCGGATACTCAATCAGTGCCTGGCCCGCGTTGACAGAAGGGTCGATTCCACTCCACACGTGATCTTGAGTGGTTCCCTCGCTCGGAATCACCGACACGATGGATCGAAGCCGGCCCGCATCGACTTGGTTCAAGACGTCCTGGAGGAGGCCATCAGCAACCTCATCGTCATCCAGCAGGTCGAGTTCATCGTCGAGGATCGCTTCACGTAGAAGCCGCTTCACGCCTTCAGCGATGACCATCCAGTCGGAATTCTCCTGCATCTTCAGCATCGCGCTCGGCCACACGGCGTCTCGGAATTCCGGAGCCGGCAGGGACTGCAATTCCTCGAGCCATCGCGGCGTCATCTCCGGAATTCGCGGGTACCGAAGGAGATCAGCAAGCAACGCGGAGCGCTCGATGTCTCGGCCCTGCTGAACTGCCCCGCCCGTACCCACACTGCTCGGCCAGACAGGGCGCTCATCCCACTCGAAATCCATGCTGTACCGACCGTCGCTCGACACCTTCAAGTGACCCGTCAACCATGCTCCACGGTCGGCACCGGCCATGACGCCGCGAAGCCGCGACCAAGCACCGTAGAGCTCGATTGCGGGCGTGGGACGCTGCACAGACTGACCGTCAAAAGTCGAAAGAATGCCGTTGAGCTGCTGGGTGTTCGCGACCTCGACGAAAACGTCATGACAGGTCGCCCAACCTTCACCAAGCGTTCGCATCGTCAGCGCAGCTACTTCATTCTGCGCAGCGAGTTCAGCTTCCATCGATCCCAAGAATCGGCCTCCGTGTCGAAAAACTTAAGAAGTCGTTGCTATCGATGCCTCGATGAATGCCGCTAAGCCGACGGCCGAAACACGTGAGTTACGACTGCGTTCGCGAATTCCTTGAGGAACACCCGCCCACCCAACCGTGTTCGGATCTTCTCGCAGCATCTCGGAGATGCAGTTCTCCGCCCTCCAGACTGCTCCCAGATTGACACTTCGCCGTGTTCCGGAGTGGTCTTCACTCCGTACGGTGAACCGCCATGGCCGGCCGACAGCAGGCGCCCGCCATGGCCTTCGGCAAGTCGGTCCGGACCGCCAGCCAGCCGCTGCTCATCAGCGTCGCGCACGCTGAGCGGATAGTGGCGATCGATCATCGCTTCACAACGACCTGGGCGGTACCGTCTAATTCAGCCGAACTCGATGCGGAGATCCGAGGCATCCCAGATATCTTTGATCCTCATGCCAAGGTCTCGGAACCGTTCGTCCGCGGGTATCGGCAGATCGATTTCTACCGCCTCACCGAAGCGGCGAGCACGAAAGTCTACGACGAACTCGTTCGGTTTGTTGATGATGGTCTGGAACGTCGCACCAGCCGTTACCGATGCATGCAGCATTGACCCACCCGGAATCGCTGAAGCCAATGAAAGCGTGAATCCCCGCGCCGGTTCCGCAACGCCGTCGACTTTGTACGGCGACGAAGCGACGAGTCCCGACCATGACCTCTCATCTGCACTATCGATGTTCCGATCGTGGAACGTCCACATTCCATCGAACACAGGCAGCGCAACTTTGATCGCGGCGGAAGTCTCAACCAGACGAGCAGCGACCACGTCCGCAGACTCGGGCCTTGCATCCCAGTCTGCCACGAGGTACCAGTCGGTGACATTGGTCTGCACGCTTACCATCCCTTGAAATCGCGAGGCATCTCGATGTATTCTACCGATACATTCCTCAGTCGTCGAATCGCGTGGGCGAATTCTGCTGCGATATCCGGATCCCGAGTGAATACCCATCGCAACTGCACGTTTGGGTCCTCAAGCGCGTTAAGTTTGGCCATGGCCGACTTGGCCCATCCCTCGATCATCTCTGCCTTCCGGGCCGGCGACAGGCTTTGCAACCAGCCGTAGTTGCCCTTCACCTCGGTGACAGCCGGGGGCCCATCGACAATGCTGAAGTCATCGAGCTTCAACGGGTGAGTCGGATGTACTTGATTCGGCACCTCGTACTCCGGGATCCGCCCGTCGGGCAGCGATTTGATCCCCTACATCCCGGTCGAGGTTCGCATGATCGACGGCATCGTCGAGAAGTGCGGCAAAGCGCTCGTCCGTCACAATGCAGTCAGGCTCACCGCCTCCGAGTTGATCGATGGCCTCGATTTGCCGACGTGTCTGCTTGACAGTGCTCAGGATCTCGCCGCGGTCCTTGACAGCAAGTTTCTCAGGCGACCAATTCCTGATGTCGTACCAGAAGGAGTGGTCCCGGAGCTCTCCTCAAGACTTCACGACGTTCGCGATCTCCTGGTCCGCGAGCTGGTCGATGAGCGACAGCAGCACGACGACGTTGCGATGGAAAGCTTGGTCGTTGCTGATCGCGTCCCGCGACGGGCCACCCTCGTCCGAATTCAGCTGCGCCGGCTCGTCGACCACACCAGCTGCCGCTGCATCTCGGAGTAAGCGCATCATCTGACTCACCCGTGTCGATGCCAGCAGCTCACTGTAAACCGCTTCGGTGATCACATCACGTTCCAGTACGGCATCTCGATCATCGCCGAGCAGCTGGATCGTGTCACGGACCATTTCCCGGACGATCGACCAGTTCGGGCTGCTCCCGAGCGGCTCGAGTCGGGCGTCCCACCTGTCGGAGAAGTGCAGCGGAGATGCGCCGAGACGCTCGACGAGCCATGGTGGTGTCGTAGCCGCCGGCCGCGGATGCATCACCATGTCTTCTCGCAATTCCGAGTTCTCCACCGGCAATGAGTCCACGAGCTGTCCATCGATGTCGATCAGCAGTGGCCATCGGGGCTCGTCGTCCCAGGAGAACTCGAACTGGTAAGCACCACTTGAATCGAGGCGCAGGCGCCCTGTGAACCAGGCACCCTGTTCTGGCTCGGCCATGACTTCGCGCAGACGACTCCACGCCTCGAATTCCGCGAGGTCAGCGGGAGGGGTGTGAATGACTGCAACACCAGTGTCGACGGCCCGCTCGATCCGCGCAGTCACGCCGAGACTGACGAAGACACTCGTCGAACGCTGCCACCCTGATCCCAGCCGGTCGAACGTGAGGATCGCGAGCGCATTCTGTTGGTCGATGACGTCAGATACAGAACTCAATCGGCGAGGCCTCCGGCCCTTGTTGCCGCCTCATGCGAGACGTGGTTCGTGACGCGGACTTGTTGCAGGTGCTCGACACCGTCCCGTCCCCAGTGGATCAAGAATATCGACCCACGATCAGCGCGACCAACATACTGTATCTCGCGGCTCAGGTACACCGAGGTGTTCGGATCTTCCCGCAGCATCTTGGAGATGGAGTTCTCCACCCTCCGGACTGCTCCCAGATTGACACTTCGGCCGTGTTCCGGGGTGAGATTCACTCCGTACGGTGAACCGCCATGGCCGGCCGACAGCAGGTGCCCGCCATGGTCTTCGGCGAGTCGGTCCGGACCGCCAGCCAGCCGCTGCTCATCAGCGTCCCGCACGCGCTCGCTGAGCGGGTAGTTGCGGTCGATCATCGCTTCGAAACGACTCGGGCGGCCGTACTCGTCCGTGATGTAGACAGCGCGTCGGTCCGTCAACTCGTAGCGGGTGTTCGGTTCGAGGTTCGCACGCTTGAGCGCCGGATCGTCGAAGGCCAGGCGCTTGACGGGTTGATCGGGGTCGACCGGCAGACGGTGCCAGCCGGCCCCGTCCCGCCCCGGACGATCGGTTCCGAGCGGTCCGACATCGGTCGAGGTGTGCCCGTGCGATGCTTGCCCGAGCGGTTCCGGGTCCACTCCGTGTCCATTGGTGCCATCCACCCGATCCGCCACCGAGTGCAACCAGTGCCCACCCGACCCCGGGTTCCCCACCTCGATGTGCGGGCGCCCGACCCCAACGCCGAACCCGTCCGGCGTCGCCATGGCGTGCTCGACGCTGACCTTCACGGTGGGGATCTTGTCCCCGAGCCCCCGGAGCGCATCCGCGAACCCGCCACGCCCCCGCGCCAGCAGGTCCGAGACCCCCGACAACGCCTTGCCCGGCAGGCTCGACAGCGCATCCCCGACGCGCACGATCGTGGTACCGGCAGCCGCGACCTTGGACCCGATGAGCGCGAGCTTGCTGCCGTCCGCCCCGAGCACCGCGAGCCGCGACCCGAGCGCCGCGACCTTCGCCCCGGCGCCGACCTCGCCCGCGCCGGGGATGAACAGCGTGCCGATGTTGAACGCGGCACCACCGGCGGCGTGGGCCGGGTCGTCCCGCCAGTCCTCCGGCGACCCGACGAAGCCCTCGACGAGGGTCTTCTGCTGGTCCATGATGCTGCGGGCGGTGTCCCCGACGACGTCCGGCAGGACGCCCTTCGGCAGCGCTGCGGCGATGAGGAGCGGCGGGCTGCCCATCAGGACGATCAGCCCGAGGGACTCCGCGAAGCCCTTCCAGGACTGCGCCGCCCAGTCGCCGTCACCCCACTCGCCGGTCTGCGAGTTGTACCCGATCAGCCCGCCGAGTCCCTCGACGGTGCCCTTCGCGGCGTCGTAGACGCCGGAGTCGAACGATTCTTGGCACGACTGGTCGCCCCGCCCGGTGCTCCCCCACGGCATCGGTTCGTTCGCCTTGACCGCTGCCGTGTAGTCGACCGCCTGCACCGGCGCGAGGCACATGTCGGTGCGGAGCCCGTTGATCGCGTTGACGCACTCGGCGGAGGCGGCGGAGAGCTTCGTCTCCTGCGCGGCGACCTTGGTGAGCAGCTCGTTGTTCTCGTCGACGTACGGCGTGTACTGGTCCCACGGCAGGTGCACGTCGTCGAGCACCTGGCCGAAGTTCTCGACGAGCCCGACGATGCCCTGGTTGGCCGGGTGCTCCGGGTCCCACGGGCCGACCGTCTTGCCCTTGAGCGCCTTCTCGACGAACGTCGCGGCCTCGGCCTTCAGCTCGACGAGCCGTTTCGCGATGGGCGCGACGGCGGTCGCGTAGTCGCCGATGAACGTCGACGCCTTCTGCAGGGTCGCGGCGAGCGAAGCGGTGTCGGTCTCGACGCCGTCCATGACCGCGAGCAGGTCGGCCGAGTCCGGCGTCGTGTAGCTGCTACCGAGCTTCGCCCATGCGGTCTTCACCTCGCCGCCGCGCGTCTCGACGTCGGTGGCCGACGTCGAGAACGCCGTGCCGGCGGTCTCGACCTGCGCGGCGTCGATGTTCGCGCCGGGGATCGCGTCCGGGTCGATCAGGCCGTCGGCGCGGCACTGGCCGCTCACTGGTCACCGTCCAGGTCGAAGGCCGAGAAATCGCCGGTACTGGAGGCACGGATCGCGTTGGTCTGCGCCGTCGCGGCCATCTCCTCGTCACCGTGGTAGTAGGCCAGGGTCGCGCTGGCAGCACCGGCCAGACCGGCCGTGATGTGGTTGCCCACGCGCTGTAGGAGGGCCGAGTGGCTCTCGATGAGCGCGGCGACGGCACCGGCGACCGCCTGGTCGTCCCCGACCGCGGTCGTGAGCGTGGCGTGCGCGTCGGCGAGACCGTCGAACGCGGTCGACAGGTTCGTCGCCGCGGTCTCGGTGTCGGTGAGCGTCGTCTGCACGCCCGCGGGCTCGATCTGCCAGCCGTTCCCCATGGCTCCCCCTGGTGGTCGTCCCGTTCGGTCAGTGTGATCGCGTGGTCACTGCGCGGCTCGGGACTCCGCCGTTCCCCCGGCGGCGTCCGCGATGCTGCGCACGATCCGCTCGGCCGTCCCCCGGAACGGGGGTTGCGCGGCCGCGTGGACCTCGGTCCACCATAGCCGATCACCCGCCACCGACAACGGCCGGCCGAGCAACCGTTCGGCATCGGTGGCACTGTCGAGCCGGCGGGACTGGAAGAGCGTGAGGAGCACCGCCCCACCGTCCGACACGAGCTGCAGCGCATCGCCCGCCCAGAGCTGGCGGATGCCGATCGCCGGGTCGACCGCGGCCGCACCGGTGAGCACGGCTGCAGCGTCCACGTGGTCGGCGCTGAGGATCGTCCACTCGGCGCTCATCGTTCCGCCCCGAATCCCAGCAGCTCGACGGCACGGGGGCCGAGCGCGGTGCCGAGCTCGGCCAGCCGCCGCCAGCGAGCCTCCACCTCGGCGCCCCCGGTCAGCCCTGCGGTCGGCGGCGCGAAGTCGAGCAGCAGCGACGGCACGCGCGGCGGACCGACCGTGGATGCACCCACCGGCAACGTACCGACGTCGACGCCGAGGTCCCGCACGGCGGCGGCCCCGACGACCGCTCCGAGGGGGACGGGCATGCCGCGCTGCCGAGCGGCGAGGGTCGCATCCGGGTGCCCGCCTGACCGCCACGCCGTCGCGAGCAGCACTCGCTGTCGACGAGCGAGGTCGGCCAGGACGTCGACGACCGGACCGTCCACCGGAGGCGAGTCGTTCCCGGGGACCGGCACCGTGCCTCCCGGCCGTGGCAGTGCCAACCGTGTCTCCTCGGTGACGCCCGTCGCGGACCGTTCGATGCGGAGCTGCACCGCGGCGAACCCGCCGCCGACCGGGGCGACGGCGACGAGCCGGGTCGGACGGGGCGCGCGGCCGCGGGCGAAGTCGGTGACGGCACCGACGCTCCAGGCGAGCGTGGCCGGCTCGACCGTGCCCCAGGCGGTCGGCGCGCTGCCGGCGAGTCCCTCGAGCAGGAGCTCCGCGGTGCGACCGATGCCGGCCTGCTCGGTGGCGGGGTGGTGGACGGACACGATCAGCTCGACCCAGGGGACCTCGTCGGCGCCGAGCCGGGTGGTGCGCGGCGAGGCCTGCGGGGCGAGCATCGCGGTCGCGACGTCGTCGACGACCTCGGCGGAACCGGCGGCGCGGTAGCGGTCGCCCTCGCGGACGACCCACGCGCTGCTCGTGCGCCGGAGCATCGCGAGCATCGCCGGGGTGAGGCGGCTCGTGGGCGGGGTGAGCAGCACGAAGGCGAGGTCGGCGGCCCGTGTCTCGAGGACCAGGCCCATGCGGGCGGAGGAGAACGACACGATCGCGGCGTCGGTCTCCGAGACGACGAAGCCGGGCCCGACGGCGTCGACGAGCGGGTGCGCGAGGGTGACGTCGTCCACGCCGGAACCCTACCGGGCACCGGCCGCCCGGCGGACGCGGACTCAGCACGACAGCGTCGTTGTCGCACGACCGCGGTCTCGTCGTTGCTTGCGCGCGCGGACCTCTGCGGACGTGAACGAGCGACTCTTCCGATGTCGCACGACGTCGGTGATGTCGTTCCGAGTCCGCCCCACACCCCGAGTCCGCCCCACACCCCGCCAACGCGTCCGACGGAACCCTCCCGGCACGACGACGGGCCCCGCGCTGCTGTCTGCGCGGGGCCCGTCGGACGGGTGGTGCTGGTGCTAGCGGACGGAGACCGGGGTCTCGTCGCGGTCCTCGTACAGGACGTAGCCCTCTTCACCGTGGACGGCGGTGTCGATGCCGGCGACCTCGTCCTCGGTCTTGACGCGGAAGCCCATCGTCTTCTCGATGATCATGCCGATGATGAACGCGAGGACGAACGAGTAGGCGCCGACCGCACCGGCAGCAGCGGCCTGCTTGCCGAGCTGGGCGAACGAACCGGAGTAGATCAGGCCGGTGTCGTTGGCGAAGAAGCCGAGGTACAGCGTGCCGACGATGCCGCCGACTAGGTGCACGCCGACGACGTCGAGCGAGTCGTCGAAGCCGAGGCGGTACTTCCAGTCGATCGCGAAGCAGCAGATGATGCCCGCGATGAAGCCGAGCAGGATGCCCCAGCCCGGGGTCAGGGTGGCGCAGGCCGGGGTGATCGCGACGAGGCCGGTGACGGCACCCGAGGCGGCACCGATCGAGGTGGCCTTGCCGTCCTTGAGCTTCTCGACGAGCAGCCACCCGAGGATCGCGGCGGCCGGGGCGGCGAGCGTGTTCACCCAGGCGATCGCGGCGATGCCGTCAGCAGCACCCTCGGACCCGGCGTTGAAGCCGAACCAGCCGAACCAGAGGATCGCGGCACCGAGCAGGACGAAGGGCGGGTTGTGCGGCTTGTGCGCACCCTTCGCGAAGCCGACGCGCTTGCCGAGGACGATCGCCAGGGCGAGACCCGCTGCACCGGCGTTGATGTGCACCGCGGTGCCACCGGCGAAGTCGATGACGCCCCACGTGGCGGCCCAACCCGAAGTCAGGTTGAAGACCCACGAGGCGACCGGGAAGTAGACGACGGTGACCCAGATGCCCGCGAAGACCATCCAGGCGCCGAACTTGGCGCGGTCGGCGATGGCGCCGGAGATGAGCGCGACCGTGATGATCGCGAAGGTGGCCTGGAAGCCGACGAACGCCATCGAGGGGTACGCGGCGTTGATCGTGGAGGCCTTGGCCTCCTCGAACGCCTGGCCGAGGCCGATCTGGTTCCAGTCGATGCTGAAGAAGCCGACGACACCGGAGACCGCCGTGCCGTCACCGTGGTTGGCGAAGGCGATCGCGTAGCCGTAGAGCACCCAGAGGACGCTCACCAGGGCGATCGCCCCGAAGGACATCATCATCATGCTGATGACGGACTTGGCCTTCACCAGACCGCCGTAGAAGAAGGCCAGGCCGGGTGTCATGAACAACACCAGCGCCGCCATGACCAACACGAACGTCGTGTTGCCCTGATCAAGCATCTGTTCACCTCTCGATTGCACCAACGGCTCTTGGACCGCTTCGGGTGTGACGAGTCTGGCGACGTGAGGTTTCACGAGGGAGCACGAAGTGTTTCGCGGGTGTAACGCGAGGGCGCTCCGTGTAAACGTCGTGTTTCGTACCCCGGTCAGTCCCCTGAACGAGGGGCGTGCAGACGATCAGGCACGGGACAGCGCGACGACGCGGCTGGCGGCGCGGAGGTACTTCTTCCGGTACCCGCCGCCCAGCATCGACTCCGGGTAGACCTGGTCCAGCGGGGTGCCGGACGCCACGATCCTGACCTGGGCGTCGTACAGCCGGTCGACGAGCGCCACCCAGCGGAGCGCGTCGGTCTGGTCGGTGAACGCCTGCACGTCGGTCAGTCCCACGGCGTCGAGCCCTTCGACCATCGCGACGTACTTCGAGGGGTGCACGGAGCCGAGGTGCTCGACCACGGTGCGGAAGTCGTCGAGCGTGACGGTGCCCGACGGCAGCGAACCCGGCACGTCGGACACCACCCGGGCCGACTCGTCGACCGCGCGGCGGCGGTAGTCGAGGCCGTCGATGCGCAGGGTGTCGAACCGGTCGGACATCGCCTGGATCTCGCGGAGGAAGTCCTGCGCGGCGAAGCGTCCCTCGCCGAGGGCCCCCGGCGGGGTGTTCGACGTCGCGGCGAAGCGGGTGCCGGACTCGGACAGCTCCTTGATGAGCCGGGTCATCACCATCGTGTCGCCCGGGTCGTCGAGTTCGAACTCGTCGATGCAGACGAGCGCGGTGCCCCGGAGCAGCTCGACGGTGCCCTGGAAGCCGAGGGCCCCGACGAGCGCCGTGTACTCGATGAAGGTGCCGAACGTCTTCCGGCCGGTGGCGGCGTGGTACGCGGCAGCGAGCAGGTGGGTCTTGCCGACGCCGAAGCCGCCGTCGAGGTAGACGCCGGACGTGGCGGCCGGCTCGCTCGCCTGCTTGCGGCGCCCGAACAGCCCGCGGCGGGGCGCCTCGGTCGGTCCGGCGGCGACGAACGCCTCGACCGCGTCACGCACCGAGGCCTGCGACGGGTAGTCCGGGTCCGGCCGGTACGAGCTGAACGACGCGTCCGCGAACTGGGGCGGCGGGACCAGCGACGCCGCCATCTGCTGCGGGGTGACCTGCGGGTCACGGTCGACGAGACGAGCTGGCTGTGGCAACTGCGAGGCCCTCCGGGAAGCATGTCGTGCGGTGTCACGTTGCAGGAGGCGACGGGACGTCCGCGTACCGTTGCCCAGAGGCACCGACGACCGATCCTAGTCCCGGTGCCGCACCGACGATCCGTCGGAGCACGTCGCCCGCACCCTGGAGGTACCCCACCATGACCGCACCGGTCGACCCGTCCGAGAAGTTCACCGCTTACGCCCACCCCGAGCGCCTCGTCTCCACCGAGTGGCTGCAGGACCAGCTGGACGCCGACACCCCCGACCTGGTCGTGGTCGAGTCCGACGAGGACGTCCTGCTCTACGAGACCGGACACGTCCCCGGTGCCGTGAAGATCGACTGGCACACCGACCTCAACGACCCGGTGCTGCGCGACTACGTCGACGGCGAGGCCTTCGCAGCGTTGCTCGGCAGCAAGGGCATCGGCCGCGAGACCACCGTGGTGATCTACGGCGACAAGAACAACTGGTGGGCCGCGTACACCCTGTGGGTCTTCTCGCTGTTCGGCCACGAGGACGTCCGTCTGCTCGACGGCGGCCGGGCGAAGTGGATCGCCGAGGACCGCGCCATCACCACCGACGCCACGCCGGTCACGCCGGTCGAGTACCCGATCGTGGACCGCATCGACACCGAGATCCGCGCCTACAAGGACGACGTCCTCGCGCACCTCGGCAAGCCCCTCATCGACGTCCGCAGCGCGCCCGAGTACAGCGGCGAGCGGACCACCGCGCCGGACTACCCGGAAGAGGGCGCCCTGCGCGCCGGACACGTCCCCACCGCGGTCAACATCCCCTGGGCGACGGCCGCCGCGCCCGACGGCACCTTCCGGTCCCGCGAGGAGCTCGACGCGATCTACCGCGACGGCGCCGGCATCGGCGACGCCGACGAGGTCATCGCCTACTGCCGCATCGGCGAGCGGTCGAGCCACACCTGGTTCGTCCTGCAGCACCTGCTCGGATACGAGAACGTCCGCAACTACGACGGCTCGTGGACCGAGTGGGGCAGCGCCGTCCGCGTCCCGATCGCCGTCGGCACCGAGCCGGGTACGCTGCCGAACCGATGACCGACGCACTCCCCCAGCCCCTCGCCGAGATCCGCGACGACTTCCTCGAGCTGTCCCAGCAGGACCGGCTGCAGCTCCTCCTCGAGTTCTCGAACGAGCTCCCGGCACTGCCCGAACGACTGCAGGGGCACGAGGACGAACTCGAACGCGTCGAGGAGTGCCAGTCCCCCGTCTTCATCACGGTGACGGTGGGCGACGACGGCGACCCCGACGACGTCGTCCGCATGCACGCGACGGCCCCGCGCGAGGCGCCGACGACCCGGGGCTTCGCGTCGATCCTGGCGCAGGGCCTGTCCGGCCTGACCGTCGAGCAGGTGCTCGCCGTACCGGCCGACTACCCGTTGACGCTCGGACTGTCCGAGGCGGTCAGCCCGCTGCGGATCCGCGGGATGGTCGGCATGCTCGGCCGGGTCCAGCGACAGGTCAAGCTGCAGGCCGCGGTCGCGTAGACGCAACCGCTCGACGGCCTGGAGGCGGGGGGGGCGCGGGGCCCCCCCCCCCCCGCCGGGGGGGGGGGCGGGGGGGGGGGGGGGGGCCCCCCGGGGGGCCCCCCCCCGGAAACCCCGGGGAAGGCCCGCCCGGGCTCGCCCGCGGGAGGCCGCGCCGGGGGGC
>NZ_SNVW01000011.1 GCF_004361695.1 Curtobacterium flaccumfaciens
CCCCTCCCTCCCCCGGCGCCCACCCCCCCGCCCCCCCCCCCCCCCGCCCGGCCCCCCCCCCCCCCCCCCCTCACCCCCCCCCCCCCCCCCCCCCCCGGGGGGGGGGGGGGGGCCGGCCCCCGGCCCCCCCCCCCGCGCCTCCAGGCGTTGCGCTGTGCGCTACGGGTTGATCGGGGTGTCCGTCGCGTCGCCCGTCGGCTCGGAGCCGCTCTCGGAGGGGGACGTCGACGTGCTCGTCGGGGTCGGCGTCGGCGCGAGGGTCTGGTACTCCTCCTGCGAGCTGGTGAGCACCGGCACGCTGGCGGAGACGCCCTCGGCGCCGGAGTACGAGAAGTAGACCTTGACGAGCGAGCCGGGCTTCGCGTCGGCGTTGTCGAAGATGACGTCGGTGCCCGCGCCGGCCTCGGTGCCCTGCGTGGTGGAGCCGGTGTCCTCGGTGGCGCCCTCAGCCGTGGTGTCGGTCGTCATCGCGAGGTCGACGTGCGTGTTCGCCGGGACCTCGACGGTCTGGGTGTCGCCGCCGATCTCGATCGAGACGGTGATGTCGTCCTTCTCGGCGTTGTTGACGAGCGTGCCGATGAAGCGGGCCTGCTCGCCGTCGTCCGAGATGAGCAGCGCGTTGCGGACGTCGATCTTGCCCGTCGACACGTCCACACCGTCGGTGATCTGCTTGATCTCCGTGGTCTGGGCGGGCGACATGAACTCGCACCCGGTGGCGCCGAGCGCGATGGTTGCCGCAACGGCGACGGACACGAGTACCCGAGCTCGCAAGAGATTCCTCCGGAAGATCACGATGTGGACCGGACGGTCCGAACTCCACCATCCTAGCGATCACCTGGAGGCCGTCGTGGTTAGGTACCCCTTACCCCAATTTCGCTTGTGGTAAACTGGGTGTCTCGGAACGGAGCCTGATACATGCAATTCGAGGTCGGCGAGACCGTGGTCTACCCCCATCACGGGGCGGCAACCATCTCTGAAGTGAAGACGCGCGTCATCAAGGGCGAGGAAAAGGTCTACCTGAAGCTGCGGGTCACCCAGGGTGACCTGACGATCGAGGTACCGGCGGACAACGTCGACCTGGTCGGTGTCCGCGACGTGATCGGCAAGGAAGGGCTCGACAAGGTGTTCGAGGTCCTCCGGGCCCCCTTCACCGAAGAGCCCACGAACTGGTCGAGGCGCTACAAGGCGAACCTCGAGAAGCTCGCTTCCGGTGACGTCATCAAGGTGTCCGAGGTCGTCCGCGACCTCTGGCGACGTGACCAGGACCGCGGCCTGTCCGCGGGTGAGAAGCGGATGCTCGCCAAGGCGCGGCAGATCCTCATCTCCGAGCTGGCACTGGCCGAGAAGACCGACGAGGACAAGGCATCGACCGTCCTCGACGAGGTCCTGGCTTCCTGAGCCCGACACCAGCGCACTGAACGCAGCAGCACGAACGACGACCGCACGGTTCCCCTCCGGGGTGGACCGGGCGGTCGTCGTCGTTGCAGCCGGCTCCGGCACGCGGCTCGGGATCGGGACCGCCAAGGCCTTCGTCCCGGTGGCCGGTTCGCTCATGCTCGCGCGGGCGCTCGAGCCGCTGTTCACCCTGCCGTCGCCGACGCTCGTCGTCGTGGTCGCCCCGGCTCCGCTGGTCGACGAGTGCCGACAGCTGGTCGCGTCCGTCGCGGGCGCCGCGGTCGCGTACACGGCGGTCGTCCCGGGAGGCACGGATCGCCATGGTTCGGTCGAGGCCGGCCTGGCCGTCCTGCCGGACTCCGTCACCTCGGTGCTGGTGCACGACGCGGCACGGTGCCTGACGCCGGCGGGCCAGTTCACGAGGGTGTTCGACGCGGTCGCCGCGGCGGTCGCCGCTGGCAGCCCCGCCGGGTTCGTCCCGGCGCTGCCCGTGACCGACACCGTGAAGCGCGTCGAGGGCGACGCCGTCGTCGAGACCGTCGACCGCGCGGCCTTGGTCGGGGTGCAGACGCCGCAGGGCTTCCCGCTCGCCGCACTCCGGCAGGCGTACGCGGTGGCGGAGCGGGCCGAGACCGACGACGCGGGCGTGTTCCAGGCGGCCGGCGGCACCGTGCGGTTCGTCCCCGGCGACGCCGACGCGTTCAAGATCACCACGGCGTGGGACCTCGCACGGGCCGAGTCGGTCGTGCGGTCGCGCACCCCGGCCCCGGACGGCATCCGGGTCGGGCTCGGTGTCGACGTGCACGCGTTCGACGCCGACGCGCCCTGCCGGGTCGGGCTCCTCGACTTCCCGGGCGAGGCCGGGCTCTCCGGGCACAGCGACGGCGACGCGGTCGCGCACGCGGTGTGCGACGCCCTGCTGTCGGCGGGTGGCCTCGGGGACATCGGCGGTCGGTTCGGCACCTCGGACCCGGCGTACGCCGGGGCAGCGGGCGACGTCTTCGTCCGCGGGGCCGTGGACGCGCTGGCGTCGGCCGGGCTCGTCCCGACGTCGGTGACGGTGCAGGTCATCGGGAACCGCCCGCGCATCGGCGGTCGCCGGACGGAGATGCAGGACGCGCTGTCGGCGGTCGTCGGGGCTCCCGTGGCGGTGTCCGGCACGACGACCGACGGGCTCGGGTTCACCGGACGCAGTGCAGGGCTCGCCGCGATCGCGACAGCCCTCGTCCGACCGGCCTGACGTCCTAGGCTTGGGGCGTGACCGTACGCCTCTACGACTCCCGCGCCGCAGCCGTCGTCGACCTCGTCCCGCTGGTCGACGGACACGTGAGCATGTACGTCTGCGGTCCGACTGTGCAGTCGTCGCCGCACATCGGCCACCTCCGGTCCGCCCTGGTCTACGACATCTGGCGTCGCTGGCTCACCCACCGCGGGCTGCGCGTGACCCTGGTGCGGAACGTCACCGACATCGACGACAAGGTGCTCGACCTCGCCGCCACCACGGACGAGGAGTGGTTCGCCCGGGCGTACCGCGTCGAGCTCGAGTTCACCGCCGCCTACAACGCCCTCGGCATCCTGCCCCCGACCTACGAGCCGCGTGCGACCGCCAGCGTGCCGCAGATGCACGACATCATCGCGAAGCTCATCGACCGCGGGCACGCCTACGCCGCGGCGGACGGTTCCGGCGACGTGTACTTCGACACCGGCAGCTGGGAGTCCTACGGCGCGCTCACCCGCCAGCGTCGCGAGGACATGGTCGAGGCCGCCGACGCCGACCCCCGCGGCAAGCGCGACCCCCGCGACTTCGCGCTCTGGAAGGGGGCGAAGCCGGGGGAGCCGTCGACCGCGAACTGGGACTCGCCCTGGGGGCCGGGGCGCCCCGGCTGGCACATCGAGTGCTCCGCGATGTCGCGCCGCTACCTCGGACCGGCGTTCGACATCCACGGCGGCGGACTCGACCTCCGGTTCCCGCACCACGAGAACGAGCTCGCGCAGTCGACGGCGGCCGGTGACCCCTTCGCGTCGTACTGGCTGCACAACGGGCTCGTGTCGGTCGGCGGCCAGAAGATGTCGAAGTCGCTCGGCAACTCGGTCTTCGCCGCCGACATGCTCGGGTCCGCGCGACCGATCGTCGTCCGGTACGCGCTCGGCGCCGCCCACTACCGCTCGACGATCGACCACCACGACGGTTCCCTGGCCGAGGCCGAGGCGGCGCTCGACCGCATCGACGGCTTCCTGTCCCGTGCCGCCACGCGCCTCGAAGGGGTCCGGCTGGCCGACGCCCCCGGGGTCCCCGACGCCTTCGCGGACGCCATGGACGACGACCTCGCGGTGCCCCAGGCACTCGCCGTCCTGCACGACACCGTGCGTGCCGGCAACGCTGCGCTGGACGCGGACGATGCGGAAGCGCTCGGAACCGCGTACCATCAGGTGGCCGCGATGGTCGAGGTGCTCGGCATCGACCCGCGGGCCGCCCACTGGTCTGGCGGTGGCCACGACGCATCGGCCGCACCACTCGCAGCCCTCGTCGAACGCCTCGTGCAGGAGCGGACCGACGCCAGGGCAGCACGCGACTTCGCCACGGCCGACCGCGTGCGAGACGATCTCGCATCCGCGGGCATCACCATCGAAGACACCGCAGCAGGTACACGCTGGAGCATCGCCTGACAACGGCAGTGCCGGACAGGAGAGAGCAATGAAGAACGTCTCGGGGAGCAAGAAGGGTCGGCCCGGCGCCGTCCGCTCCGGCCGCAAGGGCAACAAGCAGGTCGGCTCCGGCGGCCAGGGCGCGCAGGCGCTCGAGGGTCGGAAGCCCACACCGAAGGCCGAGGACCGGCCGTACCACCCGGCCGGCAAGCGCAAGGCCGCCAAGGAGCGCTTCGAAGCCGCGCGCGGTCGTCACGGTGCGTCGAGCTCGCCGCAGCAGCGGACCGGTCGTCCGCCGACACGGAAGACCGACGACCACGAGCTCGTCACCGGTCGCAACTCGGTGCTCGAGGCCCTGCGCACGAAGACCCCCTCCAGCACGCTCTACATCGCCACCCGCATCGAGGTCGACGACCGCGTGAAGGAGATCCTCGCGCTCGCCAACCACCGCGGCCTGCCGATCATCGAGCTGATGCGCCCCGAGCTCGACCGCATCACCGGGCACGACAGCGTGCACCAGGGCGTCGCGCTCAAGGTGCCGGCGTACGAGTACGCCGTCGCCGAGGACATCGTCGAGCGCGCGTTCTCGCGCGACCAGGTGCCGCTCATGGTCGCCCTCGACGGCATCACGGACCCGCGCAACCTCGGTGCGATCATCCGCTCCACCGCGGCGTTCGGCGGTCACGGGGTCATCGTGCCGCAGCGTCGTTCCGTCGGCGTGACCGCCAGCGCGTGGAAGACCTCCGCCGGTGCCGCCGCCCGCACGCCGGTCGCGATGGCGCCGAACCTCACCCAGACGCTGAAGTCGCTCAAGTCGATGGGCCTCTTCGTCCTCGGCCTCGACGGCGACGGCGACGTGGAGCTCGACGGCCTCGAGCTCGCCGACCGCCCGATCGTGATCGTCGTCGGGTCAGAGGGCAAGGGCCTGTCGCGCCTGGTCACCGAGACCTGCGACGCGATCGTGTCGATCCCGATCTCGAGTGCGACCGAGTCCCTCAACGCGGGCATCGCCGCGAGCGTCACCCTGTGGGAGGTGGCTCGGCGCCGTCGCGCGTCGTAACGCCGAGCGACTGGCGCACGCAGACGCAGCCGCTGGCCCACGCAGACGCTGGCGCCCGCAGCCGCCGGCGGCACTCAGACGCTGGCGCGCCAGTCCTCGACGTCGTCGGTGTCGGAGTCGTCCACCTCGGCGTCCGCGACGACGGGGATCGGCAGCGTCATCGACGACGTCGGCGGGTTGATGAGCAGCCGCTCGTCACGACGGTGCCGCAGCACGTCGTTGATGTACGCGGTCGTGGCCTCGGGCAGCGAGACCGAGCGCTCTTCCTGCTGGGACATGAACCAGCGGTGCTCGAGGAGCTCGTGGAAGACCTCGGCCGGCTCGAGTCGTCCGCGGAGCTCCCGCGGGATCGACCGGATGACCGGCTCGAAGACCTTCGACACCCACTCGTGGGCCACCATCTCCTCGTCGAGCAGGTCGCGGCCGTTGCGGGCCCGGTACGAGTCGAGGTCGTTGAGGAGCCGCCGTGCCTGGTTCTCGCCGGCGTCGAGGCCGGTGAGCCGCAGCAGCCGCCGCTGGTGGTGCCCGGCGTCGACGACCTTGGGCTGGATGCGCACCTGCGAACCGCCCTCGGTGGTGTGGATCGACAGCTCCTCGATGTCGAACCCGAGCGCGTTGAGCCGCTCCACGCGGTCGTTGATGCGCCAGCGCTCCTTGATGTCGAACTGCTCGGTGCCGGTGAGTTCCTTCCAGAGGATCCGGTACTGGGCGACGATCCGGTTCGCGACGTCCACCGCGTCGGCGTTCTCGTCGAGCCGGCCGCCGGCCTCGAGGTCGAGGAGCTCGCCGGCGATGTTCACCCGGGCCACCTCGAGGTCGTTCTCGCGCTGTCCGTTCGACAGGCCACCCGGGTAGAGCTTGCCGGTCTCGGCGTCGACGAGGTACGCGGCGAAGGCGCCGGCGTCCCGACGGAACAGGGTGTTCGACAGTGAGACGTCGCCCCAGTAGAAGCCGATGACGTGCAGGCGCACGAGGAGCAGGGCGAGGGCGTCGACCAGGCGCGTTGCCGTCTCCGGTCGGAGGGTCTGCGAGTAGAGCGCGCGGTACGGCAGCGAGAAGCGCAGGTGCCGCGTCACGAGGACGGGGTGCAGGGGCTCGCCGTCGGCGCTCACCCGGTTGGTGATGACCGCGACCGGGTCGACGCAGGGCACGTCCATGCGCTGCAGCGTGCGGAGCATCTCGTACTCGGAGCGGGCGACCTCTTCCCCGGTCTCCTTCACGGCGGCGACGTACCCGCTGAGGTGCACGAACCGGACCAGGTGCCGCGAGATGCCCTTCGGCAGCGCCACGATGGCGTCGTCCGGCCAGTCGGCGAGCGGGACGTCCCAGGGCAGGTCGAGGAGTCCGGGGTCGACGGTGGCTGCGGTGATGGACAACGAGTCGGACACGAGGGTTCCTCTTGGTGCTGGAGCGCGGGGTGCTGGAGGGCGGAGTGCTGGAGCGCGGGGTGCTGGAGTGCGGATCGGGACCGGACTGCGAACGGACGGGAGGCGCGGTGCCCGCTGGCACCGCGCCTCCTGTGAGTGACCTTCCGCCGTTACGCGCTGACGACGGCCTTGTCGTCGAGGCGCTCGCCCGACTCGGTGTCGAAGGCGTGCACGTGGCCCGACTTCGGCGTCACGACGATGGTGTCGCCGATCGAGGGGTGCGAGCGGCCGTCGACGCGCGCGACGATGTCGACGCGCTGGCCCTTGACGTCAGCGTGGCCGTAGAGGTAGCCGTCCGCGCCGAGCTCCTCGACGACGTCGACCGTGACCGGCAGACCCTCGCCGGACTGAGCGACGACGACGTCCTCGGGGCGGATGCCGACCGTGATCTGGGCCGAACGCGCGTTGGAGAGCGTGTCGCGGTCGATCGCGTGGTTGAGCGTGCCGAACTTGATGCCACCCTCGACCACGTCGGCCGGGAGGAGGTTCATCGCGGGCGAACCGATGAAGCCGGCGACGAACACGTTGTTCGGCTTCTCGTACAGGTCGCGCGGCGTGCCGACCTGCTGCAGGATGCCGTCCTTGAGGACCGCGATGCGGTCACCCATGGTCAGGGCCTCGGTCTGGTCGTGCGTGACGTAGACCGTGGTGACGCCGAGACGACGCTGCAGCGAGGCGATCTGGGTGCGGGTCTGGACGCGGAGCTTGGCGTCGAGGTTCGACAGCGGCTCGTCCATGAGGAACACCTGCGGCTGACGAACGATCGCACGGCCCATCGCGACGCGCTGACGCTGACCACCGGAGAGCGCCTTCGGCTTGCGGCCGAGGTAGTCCTCGAGGTCGAGGAGCTTCGCGGCTTCCTGCACGCGGGTCGCACGCTCGTCCTTGCCGACACCGGCGATCTTGAGCGCGAAGCCCATGTTCTCGGCGACGGTCATGTGCGGGTACAGCGCGTAGTTCTGGAACACCATCGCGATGTCGCGGTCCTTCGGCGGGACGTCGGTGACGTCGCGGTCGCCGATGCGGATCGCGCCGGAGTTGACCTCTTCGAGGCCGGCGAGCATGCGGAGGGAGGTCGACTTGCCGCAACCCGAGGGGCCGACGAGGACGAGGAACTCGCCGTCGGCGACGTCCAGGTCGAGGGAGTCGACCGCGGGACGGTTGCCTCCGGGGTAGAGACGGGTTGCCTTGTCATAGGTGACGGACGCCATGAGCGTTCGGTCCTTTCTTCACCGGCAGGTACGTGCCGGACGATCCGAGTGAAGCGGTGTGCCCGTGGGGGCCCCGGATGGTCGTCGTCGACCATCGGTGTTCATACAACACGAGTTCCCTGCGATGCGCCAGTGCTGGGCCGCTGGTTGGCTGGTTCCCAGAGCGTCCCACTACAATCGCCGGGTCCGTCCGCCGCTCGGGGGAGGTACGGCGGACGCCGAACCAGGAGGACCACTCGATGACCAACCGCCCCGAGGGTGACGCCCGCGCCGCGCGGAACGAGCGACGAGAAGCAGCCAGGCAGCGGGCGCAGCGCGCACGCACGCAGCAGAAGCGCCGGCAGCGGGGTGTGCGTCTCGGCCTGCAGATCGGCCTCGGCGTCGTGCTGCTCGCCGCAGCGACCATCGTCACGCTCGTGCTCGTCGACTCCGTGCAGCCCGCCGGGCCCGGTCCCGCGAACACCTCGCAGGGCGGCATCACGATCGGGCAGGACCTCAAGGCGGTCAGCGCCGCACCGTCGCCGAGCGCCACCGACGGCTCGGGCGCGGTGCGCATCACGATGTACGTCGACTACCTCTGCCCCACGTGCGGGCAGTTCGAGAAGGCGAACGGCGAGTACATCCAGAGCCTGGTCGAGTCCGGCGCCGCGACGGTCGACATCCACCCCATCGCGACCCTGTCGAACCGGTCGCAGGGCACGAAGTACTCGCTTCGGGCCGCCAACGCCGCCGCCTGCGTCGCGAACGACTCCCCCGACCAGTTCTTCGCCGTGCACGAGGCGCTCTTCGCGGCACAGCCCGAGCAGAACACGGCCGGCCTGACCGACGCCCAGCTCACCCGCGTGGTGACCGGCGTCGACGGACTCACGAAGCGCAGCGCGATCCGGAACTGCATCCAGGACCAGACGTACGCGAAGTGGGTGGACGAGCGGACGAGTTCGGTGACCAGCGGGGACATCCCCGGCTCGACGCTGAACGAGTTCCCCGGGGTGCCGCTCGTGCTCGTGAACGGACAGCGCTACGAGCTCACGTCGCCGATCACGAACGACGACTTCCGCACCTTCGTGGTGACCGCGGCCGGTGCGACCGACACCACGCCGACGCCGACGCCGACCGCATCGGTCAGCGCGACGCCGTCCAGCTGACCGATGGACTCGGGGCCGGCTACAGCGACGAACCCGGGATGCTGAAGGTGTCGCAGGACGTCGCGCCCCGCTGGTAGCCGCGCAGGAACCAGTTCTGGCGCTGCTCGCTCGACCCGTGCGTGAACGAGTCCGGGTCGGCCCGGCCGCTCGAGCGCTCCTGGATGCTGTCGTCGCCCACGGCACTCGCGGCGGACAGCGCGTCGTCGATCTGCGCGCGGGTGATCGGCTCGAAGAAGGTCTCGCCGTCGGCGTCCTTCGTGGTCGCGGCGTCGCCCACCCAGGCGCCGGCATAGCAGTCGGCCTGCAGTTCCACGCGGACGCTGCCGGACGACGCTCCCGTGCCCGAACGGTCCGTCGAGGCGAAGGCGCCCTGGAGCTGCTGGACGTGGTGGCCCCACTCGTGCGCGACGACGTACATCTGGGCGAGCGGGCCGCCGGACGATCCGTACCGCGACTGCAGGTCGTCGTAGAACGCGGTGTCGAGGTAGATCGAGCGGTCCGGCGGGCAGTAGAACGGCCCGGTCGAGGCCGATGCCTGCCCGCACCCGGTGTCGGTCGACCCGGTGAAGAGGACGAACCCGGGGGTCGTGTACGCGATGCCGAGCTGCCGGGACTCCGTGGTCCAGTAGGCGTCGAGCGACTCGGCCGCGCCCTCCATGCGGCACTCGACCTTGAGGTTGGCGTCCCGCCCGGTGCGGCACTCCGCCGCGGGATCGGCCGTCTCACCCGTCTGCTGGATCTCGGTCGTGCCGCCCCCGCCGCCGACGATGCCGCTCAGGTCCACACCGGTGAACTGGGCGATGAGGAACACCAGGATCGCGCCGACGCCGACCGCGCCACCGCCGATCGCCGCGCCCCGGCCCCGCCGCGTGACCTTGCCGCCCTTGAGCTGTGAGTCCTCGTTGAACGTCATGCCCCGAATGTACGGATGCTCCGAGCGACGTGCCCGGCACGGCGAGTAGACACGGGCACATGGCGAACCTCGACGAAGCACACCCCCTGTTCCTGTTCGCGATGGACCAGCGTTCGTCGCTCCTCGAGCACACGTACGACGAGTCCGGTGGTGAGCCCGTCGACGAGGCCGAGGCCGAACGGGTCCGTGCCGGCAAGCAGCTCGTGTACCGCGGCGTCCTCACGGCACTCGCCGCCGGAGCCTCCCGCGACCGCACCGGGGTCCTGGTCGACGAGCGGTACGGCGCGGACGTCGCGCGGCTCGCGAAGGACGCCGGGCTGCAGCTCGCGATGCCGGTCGAGCGCTCGGGTCGCGAGTGGTTCGAGCTCGAGTACGGCGACGACTGGCTGGCCCACGTCGACGCGTTCGACCCCGACTTCGTCAAGGTGCTCGTGCGGGACAACCCCGCCTTCGACGCGGACCGTCGGGAGCAGCAGGCGAGCGACCTGGCTGCGGTGTCGGCCGCGCTGCACGACGCCGGGCGGCCGTTCCTCGTCGAACTGCTCGTCCCCGGGACCGACGACCAGCAGGCCTCGGTCGACGACTACGACCGCGACCTGCGCCCCGACCTGGTCGTGCATGTGCTCGAGTACCTGCAGGACCGCGGGGTCGAGGCCGACGTGTGGAAGCTCGAGGGCCTCGACACGCGCGAGGACGCCGAACGGGTCGTCGCCACCGCGCGACGCGGCGGCCGTGACGCGGTGCAGTGCATCGTCCTCGGTCGCGACGCCCCCGAGGAGCAGCTCGACCACTGGCTGCGCACCGCGGCACCGGTCGACGGCTTCGTCGGGTTCGCGATCGGCCGGAGCAACTGGCAGGAACCGCTCGAGGACGTCGTGCGCGAGCACCTCGACACCGAGGCCGCGGAACAGCTCATCGCGGCGAACTACCGGCACTTCGTCGACACGTGGCTCGAAGCCCGCGGCGGGGTCGAGCACGGGGTGGACGCCGGAGCGGTCTGAGCCCCGGGCGCGGATCAGCCCCTCAGGTGCGGATCAGCGGCTCCACGGCCGCCAGGTCCTCGCCGATCCCCACGTCGACGAGCTCGATCCGCCCGGCGAGCGTCGCGGCGGGACCGGCCAGCAGACCCGCCTTGACACCGCCGAACGTCACCGTGACGTCGGCGTGCAGCACGTGGTCGTCGGCGATCCCGCCGGTGTCCACGTCGATGCCGCTCGGCACGTCGACCGCGACGACGAACGGCGCGCGCTGGTCACGGGCGAGTTCGCGGATCGACTCCACCACCTCGCGCGCGGGCGACCGCAGGGCCGACGCCCCGTGCACCCCGATGCCGAGGATGCCGTCGAGCACGAGGTCCGCCTCGAGCGCGGCCTCGGTCGCCACCGCGGCGAGCCGCTCGCCGTCGCGCGGGACCGCGGCGCGCAGGATGTCCGCAGCACCGGCACCTGCGCGAGGCTCCGGTCCCGAGGTGCCGGACGGGCCGGCCAGGAGGCGCGCGCCGGCTTCCAGCGCCGCTGCCAGGCCCGCCTCGTGCACACGTGCGCCGACGCGCAGGACCGCCACGTGCCTCCCGGCCGCCGCGAGGCGAGCACCCGCGAACAGGGCGTCACCACCGTTGTCGCCGCTGCCGGCCAGCACCAGGACCGACCCCGGTCCGTCACCGGGCCGCACGGCCGGGTCGTCGAGCAGGTCGCCGACGATCGCTGCCAGCCCGTCGGCCGCACGCTGCATGAGGGGTTCCCCCGCGTCGAGGTGCGGCCGCTCCGCCGCCCGGATCTGATCGCCGCCGTAGCCGTCCATGACGACCACAGTGCCCCGGTAGCCTTGAGAGGACATGTCACTCGTCCCCGAAGCGCCCCGACCCCGTGCCGTGATGTCCCCGGACGGCCTGCCGATCGCGACCTACGACTTCGGCGATCCCGAAGCGCCGGCCGTCGTCGCCGTGCACGGCTTCGCCTCCGGTGCCGTGCTCAACTGGCACGCCTCCGGCTGGACCCGCGACCTGGTCCGTGCCGGGTACCGCGTCGTCGCGCTCGACCAGCGCGGACACGGCGCCAGCGCCAAGCCGCGCGACCCGGGCGCGTACTCGATGGACCTCCTCGTCGCCGACGTCACCACCGTCATCGACACCTACCTGCTCGACGACGTCGCGTTCCTCGGCTACTCGCTCGGCGCACGGGTCGGCTGGCACACCGCCGAGCGGCTGCCGGACCGCATCACCCGCGCCGTCTTCGGCGGCATCCCGGACGCCGACCCGATGCGCCGCGTGCGGGTGGACCAGGCGAAGGCGTACCTCGCCGACGGCACCCCGATCGAGGACCGGGTGACGAACGGGTACCTGACGATGGCGGGCAACGTCGAGGGGAACGACCTCGCGGCGCTCGTGGCGATGGTCGAGGGCATGCGCGACAGCATCGAGCCGACGCCCTCGAACGCCCCGACGCAGCCGATCCTGATGGCGGCGGGCAGCGAGGACGGCATCCGGGACAGCGCCGTGCGGCTCGCGGCGGCCGCGCCCGACGCGTCGTTCTTCGAGATCCCGGGGCGCAACCACTTCAACGCGCCGACGTCGCGGGCGTTCCGCGAGGCGGCGATCGCGTTCCTGCGGGCCTGAATCGCGTTCCTGCGGGCCTGAGCCGTCGGGCGCTGGTCGCCGCGACCTGTCCACCGCGGGCCGACGAGGCCGCGCCGCCCGAACCCTGACGGGTATTGGCAGGTCCCCTCTGTTCCGGCGCGACGCGCGTACCGTCCCGCCCATGGACTACAGACTCCTCGGCAACAGCGGGACATCGGTGTCGACGCTGACCCTCGGCACCATGACGTTCGGCAGCGAAGCCGACGAACCCACCTCACACGCCATCATCGACGCCTTCGTGGCGGCCGGCGGCACGCTCGTCGACACGGCGGACGTGTACTCCGGCAACGAGTCCGAGCGGATCATCGGCCGCTGGCTCGCAGCACACCCGACCGAGGCGGCGCAGGTCGTCCTCGCCACCAAGGGCCGCTTCCCGCAGGGCGACGGACCGAACGACCTCGGGCTGTCGCGCCGGCACCTCCGCGTCGCCCTCGACGCCTCGCTCGAACGGCTCGGCGTCGACCACATCGACCTCTACCAGATGCACGCCTGGGACGCCCTCACCCCGATCGAGGAGACCCTGCGCTTCCTCGACGACGCCGTGTCCGCGGGCAAGATCGGCTCCTACGGGTTCTCGAACTACCTCGGCTACCAGATCACGAAGGCCGTGTACGAGGCGAAGGCGCACCACTTCGCCCCGCCCGTCACCCTGCAGCCGCAGTACAACCTGCTCGTCCGCGACATCGAGCACGAGGTCGTACCGGCCTGCCTCGACGCCGGGATCGGCCTGCTGCCCTGGTCGCCCCTCGCCGGCGGCTGGCTCACCGGCAAGTACCAGCGCGACGAGGCCCCCACCGGCACCACGCGCCTCGGCGAGAACCCGCAGCGCGGCATGGAGGCGTGGGAGGCCCGCAACGGCGACGAACGCACCTGGGCCGTCCTCGACGCGGTGTCGACGATCGCCGACGCCCACGGGGTCTCCCGTTCGCAGGTCGCGCTCGCGTGGCTCCTCGCGCGTCCGGCGGTCACGAGCGTCATCCTCGGCGTCCGCACGCTCTCGCAGCTCGAGGACAACCTCGGCGCAGCCGACCTCGTGCTCGACGAGTCCGAACTGCAGACCCTGACCGACGTGAGCGCCCCGCGGGTCGACGACTACCCGTACGGCACGGCCGGCGTCGCGCAGCGCGAGCGCAAGATCACCGGCGGACGCTGAACGGACGGGCAGGGGACGGCCCGGTCACTGGGCGCCCGCTGTCCGCCTTCTGCGGCTTTCCGCGAGGATGTGCACGCGCCTGGACACGGTGCTCGATGAGGTGTCACCATCGCTGCACGACCGGCTGGTTACCGCGTCGAGCGCTCGGAACGCCCCCTGATCCGCGTTCCACGCGCCGGAAGCCCCGGGCGATCACTCGCCCGGGGCTTCCGCACGTCCGGGAGCGCCGCCGTGCATCCCGCGCATGCGTACGGCAGTATTCCACCGTGCTCCTCTGCTTCGTCGACGAATCGTTCAAGGCCGACTTCTACGGCTTCGGTGCGGTGATGGCCGATGCGGAGCAGACCCGGGCCCTCACCGCACACGTGCACGGCATCGTCGCGGCCCTCGACGGGTACGGGGTCGCTCCGCGGACCGAGATCCACGCCCATCCCCTCTTCCACGGCAAGGACGCGTGGACCGGCGTTCCGCCGCGGGTGCGGGCGAAGGTGTTCATCGACGTCGTCGAAGCCGTGCGCGCCTCCGGTGCGACGGTGCTGTTGCGCGGTGTCCGGCCGGAGCGACTCCGTCGCCACCAGGACGCGCGCGCGTACCCCGACCGGCACGCGCCCGAGCAGGTGGCGTTCCAGCACCTGTTGCAGCGTGCGGACCGCACGGCCGCGGCGAACGAGACGTACGCGCTCGTCATCGCTGACGAGCGATCAGATCGCGACCGGCACCGCGAGCGCGTCGCCGTCTACCAGGCGTACGGAACGCCGGGCACGTACATGCACACGCGGCTCGAGCGCCTCCTCGACACCGTGCACTTCGCTCCGAGTCACCATTCGCGGATGCTGCAGATCGCGGACCTGATCGCGTTCGTGTGGGTGCGCTCCCAGACCGTCACCGAACAGGATGCTCGGCAGGCGCGGGTGATGGCGTCGCTGGTCGCGGACATCCAGGGGTGCGCGTCCGGGGCGGGCACGTGGCCCTGAGCACCGGCACTGGCACCGGCACCGGATGCACGACAGCCCCGCTCGCGGCGGGGCTGAAGGCGGTGCGGGCGGCGACGATGTCGCGGCCTGCGGGCTCAGTATATGGGGCCGGCAGCGGGACTTGAACCCGCAACCCCCGTATTACCTGACGGTGCATTCCAGCTACTTCCCCTAGATGGCGACTTGTGCGTTCAACTGGGCTTCTCCTGCTCGTGAGGTTCCGGCAAATTCCGCGCTATGGCGGAGAATCTGCGGGGTAAGTGCGGGTTCGTCACTCCATCGGGTGAGGTGGCCTCGGCGACGGCCACTGACCGCGATACCCCGCCGCTTGCGCGCGTCCAACGCGCTTCCGACCTCGCGACTGCGGTGACTGCTTCCACGGATCACTCGGCTCCGACAGGTACGCCCGCACCTCCGACGGCCAGAAGCGGTGTGCCCTGCCGACCCGGAACGAGGGAAACAGCAGGTCGTTGCCGAGCTCGCGGGCCTTCCACTCGGAGATGTTGAGCCACTTCGCGAGCTCCGGTACGTCGAGGGCATGGCTGTCGTCCGGTGCGTCCTTCACGGGTGAACCGTACGTGCGTAGCTACCGGTGCGCGGGACGTCCAAGAGTTCGCGCATGTCTTCGACCGCCTCCTCAGATCTGTCGATTGCCGGTCAGCGTCGAGGGGGCGACGATCGATGCATGGAAGACAAGGGGCAACTCGCGTATTCGATCGATCACTTCGCAGCAGTCTGCGACCTATCCGACTGGACGATCCGCGAAGCGATTCGGAGGGGTGAGCTGGTGCCGAAGTTCCCGGGGAAGAAGAAGGCGCTCATCCTGCGTGAGGAGGGGGAGCGCTGGCTGCAGTCGCTCCCCGATGAGCCACGATGTCTGTAGCCCTGCATGTCGGAGGTTCGGTTACCGTCACCGGGTGGCTCGGAGACGTTGTGACAGGTGGGCGCTCGGGCCAGCGCTAAGCCTGCCGGAGGCGGCCTATGGGGGCCCGTGTACGACCTCGCAGCGCCCGACCCGGTGTTCGTGTGGGTGACGTTCCCCGATCGCTCTCTCGAGGTCGAGGGGCGGGTCAAGGCGTACACGGAGCAGTTGACTGCGGACAAGATGAAGCGCGGACGGAGGCGCTAGTGCAGAGCGGTTATGAAGTGTCGGTCAGGAGTCAGCACGTGGCACCTGCAGCATCCTGAATCGGCGGAGCCGGTCAGCTGATCGATACATCTTCAGTGCGATCGGCAGGATGATGGTCAGCTGGCCGACGTTTGCCTCCATCCGAGTGCTGCGAATGTTGCCGCGGGGTGGGGCAATCTCGATGAGGGTTGCCGCGCTAGTCGCGCGAGCGGTGGATGGGTGTGTGAGCCCGCTGACGTATTGCCAGACGGACCGCAGGAGGTTGCCGTTGATCCCTACCCGGTCGCCCGCCGCCTCCACGAGAGGGCCGTACCCCGGCATCGTGACGTCGCACTCGGAGCGGTCCAGCCCATTGCGCTCGATCACGTCGACGATGTACGACCGGCCGCGCCGGCGATTCTGCTTCGCCTTCTTCTCCATCTCTTGCCGCTCGCTGCCGGCGGGTAACGATCGGGCGATCTCCCGCGCCAGTTCCTGCTCGTACGCGAGTTCCGTCGATCGGGCACGGACCAATCGCGTGAGCCGTTCGCGCTGCGACTCGGAGTCGAGCAACCACAAAGCCTGCGCAGCGGACTCGATGACGCTCCGGAGCAGCGGGTACATCGCGACGATTGGGACGGTCAATTGCTCGGCATCATCCGGGTGCATCAGCTGCCGCAGCGCTTGTAGGTTGTCGATGCCGACCAGCATGCAGAATTGCACCATGTGGCTAAGCTGCAGGGGGTTGGAGCGCGCGTCGTCGGCCGACATGACGCTGCGGCGCTCCGACCGGACCTTGGACAGCTGCTCGGCTTTCGCAAACAGGTCGGGGATCGTTTCAAGCAGCCGGATTAGTTCCGCGGCGGATCGCAGTTCGTCTTCAGTCTCCTGCCCTCGCAGGCGTTTGAGCGCCGCGGTATTCGACTGAAGGATGTCGTCCTGCTCGGAGGCACGCTCAGCCATTCGGCACCGAAACGCAAGCTGTAGCGTGAACAGGCGAGCGGGTCGGTCTCAAAGCCCGAGCAGCTTCCGCTTCGCGGCGGTGAACTCTTCGTCTGTGAGGATGCCTGCCTGGTGGAATCCAGCGAGACGCTCGAGCTCACCGTTCAGGTCAGACGCCGTGGAAGCGGGTGCGGCCGGAGCGGCCGCCGTCACGGGATTCGCAGGACTTGCTGCAGGGAACGGTGTGCCTTGGTAGTTCACGTGCGAGGTCTGCTCGCGCACGCGTAGCCCCTCACGTGCTTTGAACGCGGCGTCGTTGATCGCGTTGACGCCCTCGCGGAAGTTCGGGATGTCTTCAAGCCGCACCTGCTCGCCGCCGCCCGAGCGCTCCGCCCACAGCGTGATGGTGCCGAGGCCGCGGGCTTTCTGCGCCATCGACTGCTTCGCGTCGACGTCGTGAATCTCGTGCGTCCGGATCTGCTGCGCGTTGGTGCGGAGGGTCCCGGATTCGAAGTGGAGGTACTCCGGCGTCAACGTGTACCGGCCGCCGCCGATCTGCGTGATTGGCTTCCCGACCGCCGACCAGAGAACGTCCGCTCGAGCTGCGGGGTCGGTGCGGGTAACAAGGTTCCGGCCTGCGTCAGCGATCTTCGAGCCAAGCCCGGTGCGCTGCGGAGCGGTAGGAGGCGAGGCGGGAGTCTGCGTCTGCTCGGTCCACTGCTGACCGTCCCACCAGCGAGTCGTGCCCTGCGAGTCTGGGTACCAGCCAGCCGGCGGCGGAGCGGTGTCGGTCATCGTCATTCCTCTCGAGTTGACCGCAGCGTATCGAGCGGCCAACCCTGTTCGGAAGCCCACGTCCGGGGCATGTCAGCGGATCCCGTGATCATGTTCGTCATGGACTTCACGACCCACTACGTCGCTCGGGTATTCGACGGAGGAGTGGACATCACGCCCGAAGGCTGGGGTTGCTGGCCCCGCTCATCACTCGGCCACCCTGCTGAGGTTCTTGACGCACCCCTGGCGACCGGCGGCCCCGCCTACCGTTTCGAGCGCTGGGGCGAAGAAGACCAGCACCACTTGGTGAGATACCGACTTGTCGGGCTGGCACCTCGCAGGTGAGCGAGGAACACCGGTGGGGGCCGCCCGAACACCAGGACGTCCCGATCTACGCAGCCGACTCGCTGCCCCTCGACGAGATCGGCAGCCCCGAGTCCGTCGACCCGCCCCAGCCCGTGTGGATCGACCGGCTCGAGTTCGAGCAGATCGGCCAGCTCGTGAAGGTGAAGGCGTTTGCCGTGGCACGGTCCGACGTCGCCGTGTTCGTCGAGATCGCCTGGCAGGGCCGCCCGCAGCGCGCGTGGGTTCCCCGCTCGAGCGTGACCGTCCGACGGCTCACCCCGCGACGCGACTGATGGCCCACCGGCGACGCGATCGCTGGACGCTCGGACCGGCGTACTCGCTGCCAGAGCTCGCCCGCGGCGGGCCCGAGGTCGACCTGCCCGCTCCGGACCCGGTTCTCTGTTGGTTGCAGTTCCCCGACCGCATCCTCGAGGTGGAGGGGCGGGTCATCGCGTACACGGAACGCGCGGTGCTCGTCGAGTGGGGGTTCGGGCAGGTGGCTAACTGCGCTTGGGTGTGGCGGGATGCAGTCCGTCACCCGTAGGGACCACCAGGATCATCGTCGCCTGCGGGCTGTCGGTAGTCTGCAGGAATGGCAGACGGATGGACAGCGATTGGCGATTTCGTGGGCTCTGCTGGCCCAACTGTGGCCACGATCCTGACGTCTGGCACAATCAGCGCGCTCAGCACGGCGCTGATCGTAGGCTCACGAGAGAAGCGAGCCCTGCGCCGCTCGCGCAGCTACGACGAGACGTCGCACGCCGCGGCAGCGCTCCGCAAGTACCGCCGCCTCGTTCTGCGCTACGGCCAGGGGGACAACAGCACCAATGACCCGGAGCGCGACCGTGAACTCGCTCGACGCGGCAGTTCTCTCCTCATAGCGTGCTCCCTGATTGGGGCCGGAGAACTCTCGGATACCGCGCAGGCATACGTGGACACAGGGGACCTCTTCGCGCTGCACGATGAGGAGACAACGGCCGATGCTGAGATCAAGGCCTTCAACATCCTCATGAAGAAGATCGCGCAGAGCCGGAAGTCAGTGCGCTAGATCGCCGCTAGATCCGCAGCGCTAGCGATGTTTACCGCGACGTGATTGTGGTGCTTACTGGCGTCGGTCATCTGCCGCTCAAACCGCTCCGGAGCTGAGACCAGCAGGATGTTGCTCGCGCCGCGCTCAGCGAGCTTCTTCACTAGCTCGTCCGCGAACGAGATCGTCGACGTTGCGAGCGCCCGACCGTTGACGTACACGACGCCGCCTTCAGGCGTGCCGCTGGCGTTCTCCACCAAGTCGTCTGCCGCTTCGCGCGTGCCAACCAACCGGGGCAGTGTGATCTTCAGAGTCATGATCCCTTCACCTCACCCGAGTTCAACGCCTCTAGTGCGTTGAGTCTTCCACAGTATCCGCAGCGTGTACGGCTCATTTTCGGCGGTTCCGTACCCGCAGTTCTCCTTCGAGAACGGAGACCGGTAGCGGCTCGTCGAAGAGCGTCTCGCTCGTGCTTCTCGGGAAGACGAGGAACTGACCGCGTCCGGATCGTAGGCGAAGCGTACCGCCCATGTCCCGAACCTTGTCTCTGAGTTCGGTCAACCCGTACCCGCGGTTCTCTTCATCGACCCCGCTCACGCCAGGCTCCAGCGCGATCTTGAGGGCGTGGCTGTCATCGCGCGGCTTGTGTCGGCGAAGCGCGCGCGCAAAGCCCCGGCCCGCATCGGCCACAGCGAAACGGAAGACCGTCCCCCCGTGCGTCTTCTGGGCGGCTGCGTAGCCGCGCGGGGACCGCGAGTGCTCGAGGACGTTCTCTCCCATCGCGGTGAGGCTCATGAACATGATCGCGGCGGCGTCTTCGTCCTGGTCGTGAACCACCTCCCAGACACGCGTCGCCAGTTCCTCCGCGCCTCGTGCGTCGACGAACGGCGTCACAGTGAGCAAGCTGTCGCCGACCTCATGTTCCCGAACCGAGGGCAGATCATGCGTAGCGCCCACGTCTTCAAGCTGCTTGCCGAGTCGCGCCCGAGCAACGTAGTTCGCAACGTCGTCGCTCTTGGGACGCAGCACGTGAACTGCCCGGCCACGCGTCCGTGCCTTGTGCGCGTAGGCCGCGATTGCCACGAGCCCCGCAGGCGTCACGAATCCCAAGTCGGAGAGGTCCGCAGTCATGACCCCGCGAGCGCGAGCCTTCTCGAACGCGGCATGCATGTTGTTGCTGCCGAAGGACCCAACTGGCCTAATGTCTCTTGCCACGTCCCCGCCCGCGCCCGCCTTCTCTGACACCTGAGTATGCCCCACTGTTCCGCGAGAGTCGTGCAGCTCGGCTCCTGGAACCGCATCCAGAAGTCACCGATGACGAGAGACCGCCACCGGGCTCCCGCAGGGATCGGTGAAGGGTCTTCTATTCGCCCGCGGCCGATCAGTCAGCACGGTCTGGCCAGGGCAGGCCCAGCCACTTTGCGGTACAAGACACATGCACTCGTTGCCCGTCGTCGAGGACGAGCGAATCGGCCCCGTGGGCAGGGACGTGCCGCTCGCAGGCGGGGCAAAGGTTCGGGTGCACCCGATCATGCTGACGTCTGCCTCACGTACGTCGCTCGCCCCAAGTCGGGTGACCCAACGACGGAAGACCCTCACCAGGAGACTGGTGGGGGTCTTCCATCGTTGGGTGTGGTCACACGCCCTTGAAGTACACGGACGCTGTCGTGCCGACAAGTGCGTCGATGCATCAGGAATGATCCCTGACGTTCACCGTCCGCCACTGCGCTTGCTCTCGTACCGGTCGTAGGTCCAGCGGGCCTCTTCCAGGTCCCGCTTCGTGTTGCCCTTGCTCTCGAGGTGCACGTGGAAGCCGCCCGCGCCGGTGCTGCCCGTAGCGACGCCCTGCTGCGCGTAGACGATCTGTGGGGGCGTCGGCACGTAGGTCTCCCGCTGCACGGGCCCTCCACCGGCGTACTGAGCCGGGTTGTACAGTCCCTGGTTGACCGCATGCAGGAACCCCATGCCGTACTTGGAGGCAGCCGACGCCTTCACGACGAACTCACCGTTCGAGAGCTTCGCGTCGATGCTGTCCGAGGTCGACGTCCCCGGCCCGTAGACCGGACCGCCACCCGCGCGAGGCACCTTGAGGCCACCCGTGGTGTACAGGTTCTCCGGGTCGATCTTGTGCACGTTGATCGAGATGTCGATGTTCCGCTGGATCTGGTCCTGCCGGCGCTTGATCTCGTCGAGCGCCAACCCAGCAGTGTTCGTCTCGGCGAGGATCTTGATCTGCTTCGCCGACGGCAGCTGGAACACCTTGTCCGCGAGCTTCTGCACCTCACCGGCGTTGAAACCAGCTGCAGTCGCGGACTCGATGAACTTCTGCCGCTGCGCCGCCAGGGTACCGGCGTACTTCTCCGCCGCCTCCTTCGCACCCATCGTCGACTGGTCCACCGCGTACTGCTTCGACGCAGCCTCCTGCGCCTTCCCGGCGAGATCAGACAGCATCGACGCGTTGCCCGCACCGACCGCAGTGTTCTCGTCGAGCGACGTCGTGTAGCCCTTGGTGTTCTCCCGCTGCTGCTTCACCTGATCCGACAGGCCAGCGAGGGACTCCTGGTAGGAGGCATTCGCGCTGATGGCGTCCTGGTTGACGTCGTTGACCTTGTCGAACTGGGCGATCAGATCCGAGAGCTCGGACGCGAGATCGGAGACCGTCGTCGCTTCCTGCTGGTACTGCTGCGACGCGGTCGCGGCGGTATCGCCCGCCTCACCGTTCGCGGCGCTGGCGTTCTTCCAGTCCCCCTGCGAGTCCACGAGCTCCTGGCGGATCTGGGAAAGCGAGACGCGAGCGTTGTTGAACTTGCCGCTGACGATGTTGTAGCCCTGCAGGGCGGCGATCAGGTTCGACGTGCCGCCGAGCTTGTCGCGCATCTGCTCGAAGGCGTCCCCACCCTCGATGACAGCGTCGGTGAGCTCCTTCTGAGAGACGCCTGCCTTCTTCGCGTCGTCGAACAGACCCTTGTCGGCGAGGTTCTTGACGATCACCGCCCGGGTGCTCTTGGTGAGTGCCCCGGTCTGCTTGTCGAGGGTCTCGGTCAGTTCCTCCGTGTTGGCCTTCGCTTCCGCAGCGATCGACACCCAAGTGGAGACACCGAGCGCGAGGGCACCGAACGCTGCGCCCGCCACCCCTGACAGCGCCGCCGTGGAACGGAACGAGGTCCCCATCGACGCGAGTTGTACTTTCATCGCGCCGATCTTCGGGATGGCCGTGAAGACGGCACCGCCGAACAATGTCACGCCGGCAGCGAGAGCCGTCACGCTGAGCCCGGCGCTCAGCACAGGCTCGGGAAGGTCACCGATCATCTGCACGAGACCGGTCGCGGTCTTGGTGATGTCGCGGAGGCTCGCGTTCGCGCCAGACCCGGTCTTGATCAGCGCGGTGTCGAACGCGCCGCCGAGCTGCTCGACGTCGCCCTTGAGATTGTCGAGCTTGATGCGGGCGGTCTCCGCGGCGTAGCCGTTGTCGTTGACCTTGCCGGTCCACTCCGCGATACCGTCTGCACCCTCGGCGTAGAGGACGTTCGCGGCGCGCACTGCGTCGTTGCCGAAGATCGTCGCGAGGGCAGCGTTCCGCTGCTCATCGGACAGGCCGCCGAGCTTGTCCTGCAGCTGCGCGGCGATGCCGCCGAAGGACAGCATCTTGCCGGACGAGTCGTAGACGTCGATGCCGTACTGCTTCATCGTCCCAGCAGCGTTCTTCGACGGGTTCTGCAGGGCGATGATGGCGGTCTTGAGCGAAGTACCAGCATCAGAGCCGAGGAGGCCCGCGGACGCGAACGCCGCGAGCGCGCCGGTGGTCTCGTTGATGCTGAACCCGGCCTGCGAAGCGACGAGGCCGCCCTGGTTGAGTGCCTGCGACAAGTCCTGCACGGAGCCCTGCGCCTTGCCTGCTCCGGCGGCGAGGAGGTCGGCGACGTGCGGGACTTCGCTGCCCTCGAGCTTGAACTGGGTCATCGCAGTCGCGGCGATCTGGGCCGCGTCGGCGACCTTGAGCTCACCTGCGGAGGCGAGGTCGAGCGCGCCGGCAAGTCCACCGCCCAGGATGTCCTTCGTGCCGACACCGGCCTTCGAGAGCTCCTCGATCGCGTTCGCCGCCTCGGTGGCGGAGAACACGGTCCGCGCGCCGGCGTCGATCGCAGCGTCGCGGAGCTGGTTCATCTCACCGGCGGAGGCATGGGTGGCCGCCTGAACGGACGACATCGCCTGGTCGAACTCGGCGTACTTCGCCACCGCCAGCGCCACAGCAGTCGCCGCGACCGCGCCGAACGCGAACGATGCGCGCCCGAGGCCGTCGAGGGCCTCGCGCTTCTGCCCGAGCTTCTCAGCTTCGGAGCCGAGCTCACGCGTCTTGCGCGCGGCGGCATCCATGCCGGAGAGGTAGCCGGAAACCTCGGCTACGAGGGAAGTCTTGACGGTGCGGTTCGCCAACGGAGGACACGCTTCCTAGCGCTTCCCCCGGGAGTTGCTAGGGGTTGTCCTCCGGCCAGCCAGCGATGCTGTCTGACCCACCCGCGACGTGTTCGGCAGTGGTGTCCGTCACCTTTATTCTACCGGTGACTGGGGACGAAACGAAGGAACCGCGGCCACCCATCAGGGCGGACCGCGGTTCCGATTCGGGACGTCAGATCGTGCTCGGATCGAACACCCCGTCCTCCACTTCTTCCTCGTCGTTGACGTCATCCACGATCGGCGTCCGCAGCTCGGCGTCGATCCGAGACAGCTCCGCGATCAGACGAGCGAGAGCGTGCGACGCTACGGTGCCGCCGTCGATCTCCTCCGCGATGCGACGCCGGAGAGCCTCGAGAACCCCCCGTCTGCTGCCCTCGACCGCTGGTGCGATCTTGACCTTCTGGGCTCTGGGCACGGTGTCCTCCTTTCGTTTTTCTGAGCCGGGGAGAGACGGTGCCTATCCCCTGTGGTACTTCCAGGTGTGGCGTGGGGGGACCCCGGGGTGGGGGTCGTCAGTCGTAGTACAGATCGGGGTCGCGGCCGAAGAGCTCGTTGACGAATCGCTTCGTCTCCCGAGGTGAGTGGCGTGTGTGGATCACAGCCGTCGAGCCTTCGCGAGGGGCGACGTTGCCGAGCCGTGCACCGGGTCCGCCGCCGAGCACGACGAGACGTTCCGCCTGGTGTTGGAGGGTTTCTTCGTCGGTCGCGCTGAGGAAGTCGAGGTACTCGGCCTTGATGCCGTGCTGGCCGGCGATGCGAGCCCGGAGTGTGCTGAGCTCTGCTTCTCGGGCCTGCGCTTCGGAGTCCGCTAGGCGCCCTTGCATCTCCGCGAGTTGAGCCTGTAGTTCGGCAGGGGTCGAAGGTTCCGTGTCCGTCATTGCCGTCCTGCTTTAGGCGATCAGGTAGGACAGCGTGCGCTGGAAGCTGCCGGAGGTGAGCACCTTCTCGAGGCTTTCGATCTCCTCGGCTGCGGCGGCGGAGTCGGGGTGCTCGGCGGCGAACTGCTTGACCGCTTCCGACCATCCGTTCTCGGAGGCCTTGCGGAAGAGCGCGTGGGCCATGGTGCGGTCGTTACTTCGGAGTGCCTGGCCCATCAGCCGAGCGGCCATGTCCTTGTCCGCGACTCGCTCTGCACGGTCCTGGGCGTCGCGGAACGCGATGATGTCGGTTGCGCCGTACCCGATCTTCGCGTCGAGCTTGGTCTGCAGGTTGCGGATCCGGCCCTTGACCAGCCCGATCTCCTTGTCGCGGAGCTGCGCTGCCTCGGCCTTGGCCTGTGCTTTGGCGTCCGCGAGCTCGGCGACCTTGCCGGCGTCGCTGAGGTTGCCGTCGCTCTCGATGTTCTTCCGCTGTCGGCCGTAGTCCTTCTGGATCTCGGCGGCCTCGGCGCGGAGACCGAGCACTTCTGCTTCGAGTTCTGGGGTGATCATGTCTTGTCCGTTCGTTCGGTGTACTGGGCGAGTTGTTCGCGGTCCACACGCCATGCGCGTCCGACGCGTACGGCGTGGAGCCGACGTTCCTGGATTGCTTTGCGGATGCCGCGGTCCGAGAGTCCGAGGGCTTCGGCTGCTTGTCGGGTGCTCATCCAGTCCGCAGTGTGATCGAGTTCCGGGGTCGCGGCCTGTCGCGTTCCGGTAGCGGAACTGCGCCAGGTGAGCGCGACGAGGGTGAGGGCGACGAGCGTGTTGTCGACCTCGGGGTCTTCGCCGCGGTGCCGACGCCGGTAGTCGTCGAGGCCGGCGTGCCGAAGCAGGTAGGCGGCGACTCTTCCCGTGACTACTGCTTCGGGCCCTCGACCGCCGAGGACGAGATGCTCTGGGGGGCGGTGCACGCGTCCTCCTTCGGTGTGTTCGGGTCTGGTGGCTGGTCGTCGGCGGGGTGCCGCGGTTACTAGCTGTCGGTGGCGGCTGCAGCTCGGATGGCCTTGAGGTAGTCCTGCTCGACGACGCGCATCGGTGTGCTGGTGTCGTCGAGCAGGGCCAGCGCCGGCTCGAGGTGCTGGACGGTCAGGTACAGCACGGTTGCGAGGAGGACGTTCGGCCACGCTTCCGGGCCGATGAAGCCCTCGATGTGGTTCTGGTGGCGGGCGAGGATCTCCGCGAGGCCGGTCACCTGCTCGTCGGAGCGTGCGGCGAGCTCGGCGGCGAGGTAGAAGCCGGCGATGCTGACGGTTCCTGTGCCAGCGATCGCGGTGGGGATGTTGTCGGCGTCGGTGTAGAGCTGCGGGTCGAGCAGCTCGTTCCCGAGGCCCTCGATCTTCGTGAACTGCTCCTGCAGCCACTGCGCGATTTCGGGTGGTGTATTCGTCACGAGTGTTCTCCTTCACTGGATGCGGTTGAGGGTGATGCTGAGGGACGCGACCGACGCGAGCCGATGAGCTCGAACCGACCGCCCCGACTTCACTTCCGGTTCTGTTGCGGTTCTCTTGTGGTTCTTCTTTCCATTCGGGTCCCGCTCCGGGACCTACGTACGTCTCGGAACGGGACCACCTCTGTCCCGCTCCGGGACGGGAGGGTCCCGGAGCGGGACTAGGTAGGTCTCGCTCCGGGACCCTCACGCTGCAGGCTCGAGGGCTGGCGCTCGGGACGCTGAGTCGTAGTCGGGCAGGTAGTACCGGTTGCTCGTCTTCCGGCCGCTGGGATCCTCGCGAGCCTCGATCTCGACGAGTCCGAGTTCGTCCTGCAGCGACGCGACGGTACGGATGACGGTCGAGCGGCCCAGGTTGCTTTCCGCCGCCATGAGGTTGTGCGACGGCCATGCGCAGTGCTCTGCGTCGTTGAAGTGGAAGGCGATGATCATGAGTACCGACTTCTGCGTGGGGGAGGTCTCCTGGCCGACAGCCCACTTGATCGCGTTGAAGCTCACGTGGCCTCCGGGCATCTGTCGGTGGTGTGTGTGACCATTGAGTTGTTCCCCTTCGGGCGGGGCCGCGTGGTGTCGGCCCCGCCCTCTCTCATGTCAGGCGGCGTTGAACTGCTCGGCACTGCGGAGGGCGTAGAGGACTGCGGCACGGAGCTCCATGTACTCGGGGTGTGAGGTCTCCGTCGAGGGCTCTGGAGGCCCGTTCACCTGTTCCGGCTGCTCGCCGTGTCGGGTCATCCACACGGACCACGGGTCGTCTTCCGCACGCTTCTCGATCGTCACGGTGGCGATCGCCGTGTGGACGGTACGGAAGCGGTGCGCGTAGTCGGTTGCGGAGTGCCAGAGCCCGTAGTGCACACATCCGCGCTGCCGGCATCGGGCCTGAGTGCTCTTGTCCATCACGCGGCCACCTGCAGAGTCGGCGCGAGCAGCGGAACAGCGAGCGGGGCCGTCCGGATGTCTGTGACCCGGGCGATGAGCGCGTGCGCCAGGCGCAGCGCCTCGGAGGGGGTGAGAACGAGCGAGTAGCCATCGCTGAACTGACTGGGCTGTGCGTCGATGAGGATCTCCGATCGGCCGGTGGCGGTGCTCTCGACCTCGACGAGCTTGGTGACGTCGCCCATCAGTGCGACTCCCCGTTCAGCTCGGCCGCGAGCGCCACGGCGCTGTTGTAGTGGGCGGTGAAGAACGCGACGCGCTCGGGCGTGAGGCGGATGTCGTCGTCGCAGAGGAACCCCGACACGTACCAACGGGACTCGGATTCGGGCACCTCGTCGGACGCGGCGAACTTGGCGACCTCGATGCGCGTGTCTTGGGCGGTCACGACGGAGGCCTTGTGCTGCAGCAGGTCGCCCCAAGTGAGCAGGTGCTGGGTGCCGTAGATGTAGCAGCCGGGCTCATTGCACGGGACGAGGACGACGACGTCGCTGTCGATCTCGTGCCAACGGATGTCGTGGGCGTCTGCTACGGTCAGAATCGTCTTGTTCATAGTGTCTCCTGCGGGGATGTTGTGGGCGGTGCCCTCGAAGCCCTGGCCGGCTTCGGGGGCGATTTTCGTTGCGGACAGCGGCATCAAGACGCCTCGCTCAGCGAATCGAGCCAGCTGAGGACGTCGGCCTTGCGGTATCGGACGGCCTGCCCGATCTTCGTGACGCGCGGCCCCCGTCCTTCGACCTTCCATCGAGCCAGCGTCTGAACCGAGACCTCGATGAACTGGGAGAGCTGCACACGGGTGGACCACTCGGGAAGGTCTTCCACCTGCCGAATCGCCTGCATCGTCATATCAGTCTTTCTTTGACACTAGGGCCGCTGACGGTGTCAACGTTTGAAGCCGTGTCTGGATGTTACGCACAAGAGTCGGTGAGTGTCAACACAACACGGCGGAATCTGCTGTATGGTCTTTCTATGACACCCCCGACTGGACGCGGCGCGCGATCGCAGCAGCCCGAAGACATCGCCGCACGTGAGCGCCTAGCGGCGTGGGCGAAGGCGTACAGCGATGCCGTCGTCGACGGCGTTCTCCACTACCGCGACAAACGGGGCATGAGGAACTCCGACCTCATGGCGCGTCTTGATCAACTCGGCTGGACAGTGACTTCCAACACCCTCGCCGGCATCCTCAGCAAGAAGCGCACGAGTATGCCCGTCACTGACGTGATGCTCTTCGCCGCGGCGCTCAACGTGCCACCCGCGGCGCTGCTGTTCTCGACTCACAGGGGTGAAGAGCTGCGTCTCTACCCGGCGGCCACCCGAACGGTTCCGCCGTACCAGGCCGTCAAGTGGTTCTCCGGGTCCTCAGCGCTTCCGCTCGCCGCGTTCGACGATGACTTCGTCGACCTGGCCGATGACTACTACGAGGTCGGTGACATCGTGGCGCGCACCGAGGAGATCGACGAGGCTGCTCGCGCCTTCCGGGACCTGCACGCTGGTTTGCTCGCCGCCGAGCAGCGCGGGGATGACGTCGCATCGACGCTCGATCAAGCTCAGGCTGCCCTCGAAGCCCTGGCGGAGCGCCGGCGCTACCTCCGTGTCTTTCACCCCGAAGCCGCGCTACCCACCGTTCGGCCGGCACTCGCGTTTGTAGACCAGCCGAAGCGCAACTGGCCCGCGCTGCCCCTCGCGGAGTTCACGACGGACCATGAGCTGCGACTTGCTCTTCGTGACCAGTCGGCTACCCCTCAGCAGCGTGCTGACTCGTCTGGGCAGCTGGACCAGCTCGAGGTGTCGCGCAAGAAGCTGCTCGAAGGGGGGATCAGTGGCGAGGCCTAGGACACCCATCGGCGCGCACGGAGCCATCTCCGTCGTGCAGTTGGATGACGGGCCCTGGCGAGCGCGAACTCGCTTCCGCTTCGAGGACGGCCGGCTACGCCAGGTCGAGCGATTCGACACCAGCGGTCCCAAGGCTCGCCGGAAGCTGCTCGCAGCCCTCACCACGATCAAGGCGACGACGAGCGGGACCATCAATCAGCACACCCCGCTCAACCGGCTGGCCGATCGCTACGTCGAGAACAAGCGGACTGGCGGAGTCGCGCCGACGACGCTGGCTGCCTACGAACGGACGCTGAGCAAGATCGTCCTGCCGGCGCTGGGGGAGTTGGCCGTGCTCGAGGCGACCCCTGAGCGACTGCAGCGCTTCATGGACCAGGTCATCGCAAAGCATGGCCCCGCATCCGCGAAGATGTGTCGCGCCGTCCTCAGCGGAATGCTCGGCCTGGCGGTCCGCAACGACGCTGCACGCACGAACGCGGTACGCGAGCTCGAGCGCGTCTCGCAGCGCCGTGATGGTGCAACTGCGCTCAACGCGGAACAGCTGCAGGCGCTGCTGACGCGGGCGGACCTCGACGAGCGGGTGCAGGCCCTCGACCTCGCCGACCTCCTCCGGTTCATGGCCGGCACCGGCTGTCGCATCGGCGAGGCCTGCGCGATGGTCTGGGAAGACGTCTACCCCGGCGCGGTCCACATCCACTCGACCGTGGTCCGGCTTCGGGGGCAGGGACTACTCCGCCAGGAGCACGGTAAGACGCAGGGATCCGATCGCCGCATTGCCATCCCAGAGCACGTCGATGAGATGCTCAAGCGCCGGGCCGCCGATCGCGGGGTAGGGACCCTCGTCTTCCCGTCCGTCCTCGGCAATCTTCGCGACCCGAATAACACCCAGGCCGACTGGCGTGGCGTTCGCGAGTCCCTCGGGTTCCCCGGCGTCAAGCTTCACGCCTTCCGGAAGACTGTCGCAACGCTCCTTGACGGTGCTGGCCTGTCGGCGCGCGACATCGCGGAGTACCTCGGGCACAAGAACCCGTCCATGACACAGGACAGGTACATGGGGCGCAACACGGGCAGCGCGGCCGCGGCGCGAGCCCTGTCGGCGCTCACGCACGGAACGCAATCTGCGGGGTAACCGCGGGGTAAACGAAGAAGCCCCGATCAGAGGCCGAGGTAAGCGGCCTCTGATCGGGGCTTTCGGGCCGGCAGCGGGACTTGAACCCGCAACCCCCGTATTACAAGTACGGTGCGCTACCAATTGCGCCATGCCGGCTGACCCGCTCATCCTACCGACGAGCGGGCCGGGGCTCACGCGTCGGTCTCGGCAGCGGCCTTCGCCTCGAAGTTCAGTGAGATCGAGTTCATGCAGTAGCGGTCACCGGTGGGGGTGCCGAACCCGTCGGGGAACACGTGCCCGAGGTGCGAACCGCAGCTCGCGCACCGGACCTCGGTGCGCGCCATGCCGAGCGAGTTGTCCTCGATGAGCTGCACCGCCTCCGGGTTCACCGACTCGTAGAACGACGGCCATCCGCAGCCGGAGTCGAACTTCGTGCCGCTCTTGAACAGCTCCGCGTTGCAGGCCGCACACGTGTAGACGCCGGCGCGCTCCTCGTCGAGGAGTTCACCGGTCCAGGGGCGCTCGGTTCCCGCCTGACGGAGGACGGCGTACTGGTCCGGGGAGAGCTCCTCGCGCCACTGGGCGTCGGACTTGTCGACGTTGTATGCCATTGTTTCCTCCTGCTTCCGGCCGGGTTCATCACGGGGCATTCCCGACCACTCCACTAAACTCGCCACGATGTCCGAACATTCCGTGCACCACGCTCGTTGGGACCGTCTGACGACGGACGAACTGTACGGCATCGTGGTCCTGCGGAACCGCGTGTTCGCGCTGGAGCAGCGGGTGACCGCCGAGGACTTCGACGGCCGCGACCGTGCGCCGGACACCGAGCACTGGTGGTTCGGCACGGACCGCGATGCGGTTGGGTACCTGCGTCTGATCCGGCCCGCTCCGGACGAGGACCACCCGGCCGGAGCGTCGCCGCCCGCATGGGTGATCGGACGCGTCGCCACCGATCCGGCGCACCGGGGGCACGGCATCGCCGGCAGCCTCGTCGCCGCGGTGCTCGCGGTGCACGGGCACGAGCCGATCGTCCTGCACGCCCAGGAGTACGTCGCAGGCCTGTACGAGCGGCACGGCTTCGTCCGGTTCGGCGAGCCCTACGACGAAGCGGGCATCCGGCACGTCGGGATGGCGCGCACGGGTCCTGCCCGCGCGGCCGGCTGATGGACACCCGCGAGCGGTACGCCGCGTACGCCGAGCGCATCGCGTCCGTCTCGCCCTCCTACGCCGCCTGGGCGCGGTCGCTCGACGACGACCTGGTCGCGCTCCTCGGCGAGGTGCCGGAACCGAAGCGGCAGCCGGAACTCCTCTTCGCGGTCGCCCGGCGGCTGGGCGCGGACCCCGCGGACCCCGGTGCGCTCCGCGCCGTCGGCCTGGAGGCGCGACCCGCCCTGGTCGCGGCCCTCGCCTCCGCCACGGTGCAGGCCAACGACCCGCGGCGGCTCGGTCCCGTCGTCCCGCTCTTCGCAGCGCTCGCGGCGCGGGTCGGCCGACCGCTCGGCCTCGTCGACGCGGGTGCGGCGGCGGGGCTCTGCTCGATCCCCGACCGCGTGACGCTCGACCACCGCTCCGGGGAGGACGTCGTCCGGGTGCACACCGCGCCGTCCGACCCGTCGCTCCACCTCACCGCCGACGTCACCGGGGTGCCGATCGGGCCGACGACGACGCCGATCCGGATCGCGGCGCGGATCGCCCTCGACCCGAACCCGATCGACCTGGCGGCACCGCACGCGTTCGACCGGCTGGTCGAGGCCGTCCCGCCCGAGGCGACGGACCGGACCGCCCTGATGCGCGAGGCGGCGCGCGCGACGCTCGCCGTGCCTCCAGTCCGGATCACGGGCACGCTGCCCGGTGACCTGGATCGTGCGCTGGACGCCCTGCCGGACGGCACGGAACCCGTGGTCCTCACCACCGGCACCCTCGTCTACGTGCCGGGGGCGGAGCGGCAGCGGTTCGTGGACCGCGTCCGCGACCGCGGCGTGCACTGGATCGCCCTGGAACGCACCGGCATCGTGACCGCCGTCGCCGACACCCTGCCCACCGACGTCGACCCCGGCGACCCCGACGCCTTCGCGACGGCGTCGCTCGACGGTGTCGCGTGTGCCGTGTCGGACCCGTTCGGCGTCCGCGTCCGGTGGCTCCGCGACCCGAACCTGTGACCCGTCTTCGCGACAGTCCAGCGGCGTGCCAGGGTCGTGCTGCGCTCCACCCCTACGATGTGCGAGACCCGTTACCCGACCGTGATCGGAACCGCAGTGACCGCCACCCCCGCCGACGAGCGCAGTGCTGACCAGCTCAGCGAACTCGCCGTGCACGTGCTCGCGTTCGAGCACGAACGGGCACGGCAGGACCGCTCGCGGCACGACCGCACGAAGGAAGCGGAGATCCGGGTCGAGTTCGAGATGTCGCCGGCGCGGTACTACCAGGTGCTGAACCGTGTGATCGACTCGCCCGCGGCGCTCGCGTACGACCCGCAGCTGGTCTCCCGGCTGCAGCGGCTGCGGCACGCGCGCACCAGTGCCCGGGCGGCGCGCAGCTTCGTCGCCCCCGGCGCGGCTCCCGAAGGACGTGAAGAGGAACGATGAGCACGAGACACCCCCGTGACCGGTTCGACGACGTCGCCGTCGGCCCGCGGGTCGGCGCACACCGTGGCGCGCAGCGGCGTGGGCGCGGCTGGATCGCGTTCGCCTGGGCCGCCCTCGCCACCGGGGTGCTCGTCGGCCTCGGGGTGCTCGCCCTCGCCCTGCTGAACGGTAGCTACTCCTTCCCCGGGTCGACCACCTCGCCGTCCGCGTCGTCGTCGGCGTCCGCCACCGCGAAGCCGTCGGCGTCGTCGACCCCCTCCGCTCCCGCGTCGCAGGCGCCGGCCGCCGGCACCCCGGCGGACCAGGGGTCGAGCACGCTCGTCGTCCTGAACGGCACGACCACGACCGGCCTCGCCGCGAAGGGCAGTGCCGCGCTGACCGCCGCCGGGTGGAAGGTCACCTCGACGGGCGACGCCGGCACCACCGGCAGCACCTCGACGATCGTCTACTACCAGCAGGCGTCCCAGGCGGCCGTCGCGCAGGGGATCGCGAAGTCGCTCGGTGTCACCGCGGTGCAGCAGTCGGCGGCGTTCCCGAACGCGGACATCAGTGTCGTGCTCGGCGCGGACTACGCCGGCTGACGCATTCCTGCGGCGGTTCCGTCGACGTTCCGGGGTGGCTCGGGTGCCGGTTCCGGGTGCATTTGTGACGGTCGTGTTTCCGGCACGTTGATTTCTGACGGAATCGACGTGAAAGAACGTCACACCTCTTGCCCTGTCGGCATTGTTCGGTAAGAGTCGTGCCAAGACGGCGACAGCGCCGTCCGCACAGCACCACCGCAGGGAGCAAGAGATCATGGCCAACGGAACCGTGAAGTGGTTCAACGCCGAGAAGGGCTTCGGCTTCATCACCGTCGATGGAGGGGGCCAGGACGTGTTCGTGCACTACTCGGCAATCGACATGTCGGGGTACAAGGTCCTCGAAGAGGGCCAGGCAGTGACGTTCGACGTCGGTACGGGGTCGAAGGGCCCGCAGGCCGAGTCCGTCCGTCCCGCCTGAGCCGACACCGGCAGCACCACCTCGCGAACGCGTCGTCCCGTCAGGGGCGACGCGTTCGTCGTGCGCGTCGTCCCGTCAGGGGCGGCGCGTTCGTCGTGCGCGTCGTCCCGTCAGGGGCGGCGCGTTCGTCGTGCGTCGGGCGAAGTCCTGGGAACTCGACCCGCGCCTCCGTCCTGTGTTGCACTCGCACCCTCCGAGTGCCAGAATCGGCGTTGGCACTCGCTCACGCTGAGTGCCAGCACGACCCCCATGACGACGTCCGGGAGGGACGAAGAACTCACATGGCTAAGATCATTGCTTTCGACGAGGAGGCCCGCCGTGGCCTCGAGCGCGGCCTGAACCAGCTGGCTGACGCCGTGAAGGTGACGCTCGGCCCGCGCGGCCGCAACGTCGTCCTCGAGAAGAAGTGGGGCGCCCCCACGATCACGAACGACGGTGTCTCCATCGCCAAGGAGATCGAGCTCGACGACCCGTACGAGAAGATCGGTGCGGAGCTCGTCAAGGAGGTCGCCAAGAAGACCGACGACGTCGCCGGTGACGGAACGACCACCGCGACCGTCCTCGCCCAGGCGCTCGTCCGTGAAGGTCTGCGCAACGTCGCGGCCGGTGCGGACCCCATCTCCCTGAAGCGCGGCATCGAGAAGGCCGTCGCGGCCGTCTCGGAGCAGCTGCTCGCCAACGCGAAGGAGATCGAGACCAAGGACCAGATCGCCGCGACCGCGTCCATCTCCGCTGCTGACCCGACGATCGGCGCGCTCATCGCCGAGGCGATCGACAAGGTCGGCAAGGAAGGCGTCGTCACCGTCGAGGAGTCCAACACCTTCGGCACCGAGCTCGAGCTCACCGAGGGCATGCGCTTCGACAAGGGCTACCTGTCGCAGTACTTCGTGACCGACCCCGAGCGTCAGGAAGCCGTCTTCGAGGACGCCTACATCCTGATCGTCAACTCGAAGATCTCGAACATCAAGGACCTCCTGCCGGTGGTCGACAAGGTCATCCAGGCCGGCAAGCAGCTCCTCATCATCGCCGAGGACGTCGACGGCGAGGCCCTGGCCACGCTCGTCGTGAACAAGATCCGCGGCATCTTCAAGTCCGTCGCCGTCAAGGCCCCGGGCTTCGGCGACCGCCGCAAGGCCATGCTGCAGGACATCGCGATCCTCACCGGCGGCCAGGTCATCTCGGAAGAGGTCGGCCTCAAGCTCGAGAACGCGACGCTCGACCTGCTCGGTCGTGCCCGCAAGGTCGTCATCACCAAGGACGAGACCACGATCGTCGAGGGTGCCGGCGACGCCGAGCAGATCGCCGGCCGCGTCCGTCAGATCCGCTCCGAGATCGACGCGACCGACTCCGACTACGACCGCGAGAAGCTCCAGGAGCGCCTCGCGAAGCTCGCCGGTGGCGTCGCCGTCATCAAGGCGGGTGCCGCGACCGAGGTCGAGCTCAAGGAGCGCAAGCACCGCATCGAGGACGCCGTCCGCAACGCGAAGGCTGCCGTCGAAGAGGGCATCGTCGCCGGTGGTGGCGTCGCCCTCATCCAGGCCGGTGCCGTCGCACTCGAGGCCCTCGAGCTCGAGGGTGACGAGGCGACCGGTGCGAACATCGTCCGCGTCGCGATCGACGCGCCGCTCAAGCAGATCGCGCTGAACGCCGGTCTCGAGCCGGGTGTCGTCGCTGCGAAGGTCCGCGAGCTCGAGTCGGGTTGGGGCCTCAACGCCGCGACCGGCGAGTACGTCGACCTCATCGCCGCGGGCATCATCGACCCGGCCAAGGTCACGCGCTCGGCGCTGCAGAACGCTGCGTCGATCGCCGGCCTGTTCCTCACGACCGAGGCCGTCGTCGCCGACAAGCCCGAGAAGGCGCAGGCCATGCCGGCCGGCGACCCCACGGGTGGCATGGACTTCTAGTCCGTCGTACCGGAAGGGCCCCGCACGCTGCGCGTGCGGGGCTCTTCCGCGTGCCGGGCCCGGGATCGCACTTCGTGCGCACACGCTCCGGTGAGATCGCACTTCGGCGGCCATCGGCGGGCCGATCACCAGCGGAAGTGCGACTTCGGCGTCGGCCGATGCCGTCAGGACGACCGGCGTCGATGCTCGAACGCGCGACGAAGGTGCTCGAACACCGTCGCTGGTCGAGCAAGGTCGACGGATGTCGCCCGGATCACGACCCAGCCTTCGGAGGTGAAGTCGTTGCCCCTGCTCCGGTCTCGTCGAAATGCGTCCCGGTCGGTTCGGTGGTGATCACCGTCGTACTCGAGAGCGATGCGCAGATCCGGCCATGCCATGTCCGCGCGGCCGATCAACCGACCGTCGGCGGCGTGCACGTCGACGTTGAGGGCGGGCTCGGGAAAGCCGGCATCGACGACCATCAGCCGCAGATTCGTCTCCGTCGGCGACTCCGCGCCGGTCCGGATCCGCTCGACCGCTGATCGAGCGCGCACGACGCCGCGGTCGCCCGCTCTGATCGTCACCGAGAGCTGTTCGAGGGTGGTGAGGCGACCGACGCCCACCATGTGGTCGCCAAGGATCACCAGGTCACGTGTGCTCAGCACCGTCCGGCACTCGTACCAGGCCGCAGCGGGCGTGCTGACCCTGGTGCCGAAGACCGTTGTGGAGCGAGCTCGGTCGGCAGCGACACGGTGGCCGACAACCTGCTGGCGTCGTTCGATCGGCCCCGCTCCGACGGTCGAGACGTGGGCCGTCGAATCGACACGAGTGAGCGCCTGCGGGAGCGGGCAGTTCCAGAGCACCGCGGCCGAGACGTGACTCAGGTGCTGGTCGGAGCGGAGCAGGAGGCCGATGGCGATCAGCCGATGCAGGAGTTCGTCCGCGCCGGCAGGGAGACGGACGCCACGTGCGGGTGTTATGAGGTCGCGGCGGCGGAGCCGGTCCTTCGCGACGCCCGATGCGAGCGCATCCCGGACGAGGAAGGGCGTGTTCGCGAACCTGCTCGGCAGCGGTCGGGGTCGGCGGGCCATGGGGTCCAGCCTGGACACGGTCCGACACGCGCCGCCGAGTGGTGCCTTCGTCGTGGACGAGGTGTCAGCAGGCGCCCCCTGTGGAGGACTCGCGAGATCGCAGTCTGTGTCGGTTGAGCGCAGCTTCGGCCGCGGCGAGATCGCACTTCGGCGGACTCGCGCGGCGGCGATGCGGCACGAAATGCGATCTCGGCGGAAGACGGGCCGGCGCGCGGCGCGGCGGGCCGGCGCGCGGCGCGGCGGGCCGGCGCGCGGCGCGGCGGGCCGGCAGCGGCGGGCCGAGGGAGCTCGCGGGTCAGGCGGCGGGGGGAGCGGGCGGGGTGGGGGCGGCGTAGTCGCGCGGGAGCAGGGGGAGCCAGACGCGGAAGGTGGCGCCGCCGCCCTCGGTGTCGAAGACCTCGACGGAGCCGTTGTGCGCCGCGACGATGCCCGACACGATGGCGAGGCCGAGCCCCGAGCCGCCGGTGTCACGGGCGCGCGAGGTGTCCGCACGCCAGAAGCGCTGGAAGATCTTGTCGCGGAGCTGCGGGGGGATGCCCTCGCCGTGGTCGATCACGTCGAGGTGCGCCATGCCGCGGTCGTCGTCCACGCCGATGCCGATCTCGATCGGGTCGTCGTGCTCGGTGAACCGCATCGCGTTGCCCATGAGGTTCGTGACGATCTGCCGGATCTTGTTCTCCTCTGCCAGGACGATCGGCGGACGCTTCGGCAGCACGACGGTGGGGAGCGGTGTGGTCTCGTCGGTCGGGGCGAGGGCGTCGACGCTCATCGCCCGGGTCCGGCGGGCACGGAGCCGCGCGATGGTCTGCCGCGAGAACGCGATCGGACCGGTGGTGTTCGCCGACGTGGGTGACGTCGGGGGGACCTCGCCGGTCTCCGAGAACGGCGACGTGGACGCCGCCGACCCGAACGCGGACATCGGCGGACGCACGGCCTGTGCCACGCTCTCGCCGGTCACCGAGTCCTCGACGAGCACCTGGATCTCGCGGTCCGGGTTGGACGCCATCGTGTCGAGCGCGGAGTCGCGTGCGATGGCCACGAGGTCCACCGGGCCGAGCTCGAGCGGCTTCGACTCGTCGATGCGGGCGAGCTGGAGGAGGTCCTGCACGAGGAGGCCCATGCGCTGGGCTTCCTTCTCGATGCGCTCCATCGCCTGGGCGACGTCCTCTTCCTTGCGGAGCGCACCCATGCGGTACAGCTCGGCGTACCCGCGGAGGGACACGAGCGGCGTCCGGAGCTCGTGCGAGGCATCGCCGACGAACCGGCGCATCTGGTCGATGGTGCGCTGCCGGTCCTCGAACGCGGAGTCGATCCGTTCGAGCATGGAGTTGAGGGAGCGGTTGAGGCGGCCGACCTCGGTGTTCGGGGTGTCCGCTTCGAGGCGCTGGTTGAAGTCGCCGGCCGCGAAGCGCGCAGCGGTGTCCTCGACGTCGCGCAGGGGGTCGAACGTGGCGGTGACGAGGAGCCGGGTGAGCATCGCCCCGAGCAGGATCACCGAGATGCCGAAGCCGAGGAAGATGACGGTGAAGCGCGCGATGGTCTGGTCGGTGTCGGCGCTCGACACGGCGACGAGCACGTACCCGGTCTCGGTGCTGCCGTTCGTCTGGTCCTGCAGCGACGCCGGGATGACCTGCGCGCGCCACTCGTGGTTGTGCTGGCTGTCGTACAGCGAGAACCGCACCCCGCTCTGCGCCGCGGCGGAGAAGTCGAGCTGGCGGATGTCCGGACGGCTGGACGCCTTCGTCTGGCAGATCCGGTCGCTGTCGGAGTTGTACGCCGCGACGTAGGCGCTCTGCGAGAGCACGACCGAGAGCTTGCAGTACTGCTCGCCGTCGCTGATGTTCTGGCCCTCGAGCTGCTCGGTCGTGTTCTTCACGCTGTTGTCGAGCTGCGACATGAGGTAGGTGGACAGCACCGTCATGGTGCCGAGGCCGGCGACGAGCAGGCCGAGCGCGACCAGCAGGACCGTGATCCCGGTGATCTTGGTGCGGAGGGAGATCCCGTCCCACCAGTGGCTCATTCGCGTGTGCATGCTGCCCCAACGATAGACAGCGGCCGCCCGGTGAAACCGGACGGCCGCCGTGAAGCGGTGACTAGGAGGCCTTGGATGCCTTGAGCATGTAGCCGAAGCCGCGCTTGGTCTGGATGATCGGCTCGGCCGAGTACTGGTCGAGCTTGCGACGCAGGTACGAGATGTAGGACTCGACGATGCCGGCGTCGCCGTTGAAGTCGTACTCCCACACGTGGTCGAGGATCTGCGCCTTCGACAGCACGCGGTTCGGGTTGAGCATGAGGTAGCGGAGCAGCTTGAACTCGGTGGGGGAGAGCTCGATCTGCGCGTCGCCGATGGTCACCTCGTGCGTGTCCTGGTCCATCGTGAGCTCGCCGGCGCGGATGATCGCGTCCTCTTCGTCGTTCATGGTGCGACGGAGGATGGCCTTGATGCGGGCGACGATCTCGTCGAGCGAGAACGGCTTCGTGACGTAGTCGTCGCCACCGACGGTGAGGCCGGTGATCTTGTCCTCGGTGTCGTCCTTCGCGGTGAGGAACAGGATCGGCGAGGTGTAGCCCGACGAGCGGAGGCGCTTCGTGACGCCGAACCCGTTCATGTCGGGGAGCATCACGTCGAGGATGATGAGGTCCGGCTCTTCTTCCAGCACGGCGGAGATCGCCTGTGCACCGTTGCCCACCGCACGCACGGCGAAGCCGGCGAAGCGCAACGAGGTCGTCAGGAGGTCGCGGATGTTCGGCTCGTCGTCGACGATCAGGATCTTGGGGCCATCGCTCATGGTCCTATCTTCTGACCGTTCCCTCGGGGTTTCCTGGGAGCGGTGCGTACGTCAGCCCACGGGCGTCTGGATCTGGTCCGCGTCGAGGATCGTGTACGAGTAGCCCTGCTCGGCGAGGAACCGCTGCCGGTTCTGCGCGAAGTCCTGGTCGACGGTGTCCCGCGTCACGAGCGTGTAGAACGACGCCGGCAGGCCGTCCTTGTTCGGGCGGAGGAGACGCCCGAGCCGCTGTGCTTCCTCTTGCCGGGAGCCGAACGAGCCGGACACCTGGATCGCCACGGTCGCGTCTGGCAGGTCGACGGAGAAGTTCGCGACCTTGGAGACGACGAGCACGTCGATCGCGCCCTCGCGGAAGGCCTGGTAGAGCCGCTCGCGCTCGTCGACCGGGGTCGCGCCGGTGATCTCCGCCGCGTCGAGCGACTCGGCGAGGGCGTCGAGCTGGTCGATGTACTGCCCGATGACGAGGATCTGCTCGCCGCGGTGCTTCTCGATGAGCTCGCGGACGACCGGGGTCTTCGCCGGGGACGTCGCCGCGAGCCGGTAGCGCTCGTCGTCGCTCGACGCCGCGTACTCGAGACGGTCCTGGTGCGGCAGGTCGATGCGGACCTCGAAGCACTCGGCGGGGGAGATGTAGCCCTGCGCCTCGATCTCCTTCCACGGGGCGTCGTAGCGCTTCGGGCCGATGAGCGAGAACACGTCGCCTTCGCGCCCGTCCTCGCGCACGAGGGTCGCGGTGAGGCCGAGACGTCGACGGGCCTGCAGGTCGGCGGTGAGCTTGAACACCGGCGCGGGGAGCAGGTGCACCTCGTCGTAGACGATGAGGCCCCAGTCGAGCGCGTCGAGCAGCGACAGGTGCGTGTACTCGCCCTTCCGGCGAGCCGTCAGGATCTGGTAGGTCGCGATCGTGACCGGCCGGATCTCCTTCACGCTGCCGGAGTACTCGCCGATCTCGTCGTCGGTGAGGGTCGTCCGGCGCAGCAGTTCCGACCGCCACTGCCGGGCGGAGACGGTGTTCGTGACCAGGATGAGCGTCGTCGCCTTGACCGTGGCCATCGCCCCGGCGCCGACGAGGGTCTTGCCGGCACCACAGGGCAGCACGACGACCCCGGACCCCTGCGCGAAGAACGTGTCGACGGCCTGTTCCTGGTAGGGCCGGAGACTCCACTCCGACGTGTCGAGGTCGATCGGGTGCGGCTGCCCGGGCGTGTAGCCGGCGAGGTCCTCGGCCGGCCAGCCGAGCTTCACGAGCTCCTGCTTGATCTGCCCGCGGGCCCACGGCAGCAGCTCCACTTCTTCCGGGGAGCGCATGTTGCCGAGCAGCGGCTTGATGCGCTTCGACCGGATGACCTCGGCCAGCACCGACGGCTCCGTCGCGGTCAGGAGCAGCACCGGCTGGAGCTCGAGCTCTTCGGACGGGGAGTTCGCGATCGCGGGCGCGTCCGGGCGTTCCTCGCGCCGGATGACGAGCCGACCGTAGCGGGCCACGGTGTCGCGGATGTCCACCGTGACGCTCTGCGGGACGGGGAACTTCGCGAAGTGCTCGAGCGTGTGGATCATGCTCTCGGCGTCGTGTCCGGCCGCGCGCGCGTTCCAGAGACCGAGCCGCGTGATCCGGTACGTGTGCACGTGTTCCGGGGCGCGTTCGAGCTCAGCGAACACCGCGAGGTCGTGCCGCGCGTCCTCGGCGTCAGGGTGTGCCACCTCGAGCAGCACGGTGCGGTCGCTCTGCACGATCAGCGGTCCGTTCATGACGGATGAGCCTATGCCGCGCGGCTGCGAACCGGCGCGGACCGGCCAGACTGTGGAATCAGGCGTCGCTCTCCACAGCCACGACGAGGGAGAGCGGCAGGGTCCGCTCCACGTCGACGGCCGTGTCGCGCCCGCGGACGCGCCCGGCCGCGACCGACGTCGGGATGATCGAGAACGGCCGTTCCGTGCCGTCCGGCATCCGCACGGTGAGACGGATCGGGGTGCGCCCGCGGACGGCGAGGTCGATCTGCCGCCCGAGCCACTCCTGCTCCGGCTCGGCGTCGCCGCGTTCGGTGGTCACCCGCAGCCGCTCCACGAGTGCGTGCGCCGCCTGCTCCGGGTTGCGTCCGCCGCCGCGTCGACGGCCTGGAGGCGCGGATCCCGTCGCGGGGCGGGCTGCGGCCGTCAGCACGGCCGGGTAGCGCTGGTCCTCCAGCGCCGTGTGGACGACGTGCGGTGGGTAGCGGGTCAGCAGCGTCGTCAGGTCGCTGCGCTCCCACGCCAGCTGCCGGAGCTCGGCGTCGACCCCGATGAGGTCGAGCTGGTCGGCGGTGCCGTGCACCCGGGTCCCCGTGCCGTCCGTGCCGACGTCGACGACGATGCTGCCGTCACGCGAGGAGACCTGGTCGACCAGGTAGGCGAGGGGCTGGGGCAGCCCGGTCGCCGAGAGGCGTTCGAGCAGCGCGACGACCTCGTCGCGGGTGAGCCCGGCGCGGAAGGCGCGTCGGAGCGAGTCCTCGGAGATGCGGTACCGGGCGGCGAGCCCGGGTGCCTCGAGCACGGCGACGCTCCGGAGCGCGTCGTCGTCGACGGGCGCGAGCGGCCCGGGGGCGATCACCGTGAGGTCGTGCTGCAGGTACACGCCGTCCACCGTCGGCGGCAGGTCCGCCGTGGCCGGGGTCGCATCGCCGTCGAGCAGGGCGCGACCGGTGCTCGTCACGAGCCCGTCGACCGTCAGACCGAGGGCGTCGGCCGTCCCGGCGACGTCGAGCAGCACGGCGTCGAGCCACCGTGCCCCCGCGGGGAAGGCCCAGCGGCCGACGCCGACGAGGTCGCGGAGGTCGTCACCCGCGACGGCGAGGACGTCCTGCACGGCGGGGTCGAGCGCGTCCCGCCACGCCGTGACCAGGGACGACCAGCGGTCAGGCCAGCTCGCGACGAGCCAGGCGTCGCCGGCGGTCGTCGTCGTCCACGTGCCGTCCGCCGGGTCCGCGAAGCCGATCCGCTCGAGGAGTGCGAGCCGGTGCGGCACCACCTGCGGATCGGCGCCGGCGCGTTCGCCGAGCGCCTTCGCCAGCGGTGTGCCGATGCCGCCCTTCACGAGTTCGCGCACCGCGCCCTCGGAGACGGCGCGCAGGAGCTCGGCGAGCACGGTCATCGTCGCGAACGCGTGCTCGGCGCCGACCGTCCGTGCGGTCGTGGGGTCGGCCGCCTGCGAGGCGACCGCCTGCGAGACCGGGGCGGCGGGCCGGAGGGGAGCCGTGCCTCCAGACAGGCCCACGAGGTCCGGGTGGGCGGCCAGACGGGCCGTCACCGCATCGTCGACCTGGCCGTCGTCGTCGGCCAGACCGAGTGCGACCGCCGGGGCGAGCGCGTCGGCGTCCACTCCGCCGTCGTCACCGGCGCCGTCGCGTAGTGCCAGGAGCGTGGCGCGCGGCAGGTGCTCGATCGCGGCGTCCACCGCGTCGTCGGTGCGGAGCGCCTCGGCGAGGTCGAAGAAGTCCGAGATGCGCAACGGACCGGTCTCGCCGAACACCGCCGTCGGGAGTCGTCGGGCCAGGACGAGCCGCTCGAGGGCGTCGTCCGGCATCGCCCGGAGCCGGGCGGCGAGGTCTGCGGTGGTCGTCATCGTCCGCCGCGATCGTCCGGCGCGGGCCTCAGCGCGCCGTCCGGTTCGCTCGCGCCCGGCGCGTCCAGGTGATGCCGAGCAACGTGAACACGAGGACCATGCCGATCGGGAAGCCGATGAGCGGGATCGCCATGATGACGGGCCAGGGCATCGAACCCTGGGCGCTCGGGACGGTCAGCCACATGACGATCATGGCTGCCATGCAGAGGAACGCGGCGATGAAGATCCCGCCGACCATGAACGCGAGTGCGCGTTCGGTACGATTGAACGTCACCGGGGAATCCGCGGAGTCCTGCGGGTTCCCGGTCGATCGGGTCGGCTTGGCCATCGACCCAGGATATCCGACGCACCACGGCCGAACCACGACCACGAGGAGACCGACGAATGCCCACCGGCAAGGTCAAGTTCTACGACGACCAGAAGGGGTTCGGGTTCATCACCGGCGACGACGGCGAACCCGTCTTCCTGCACGCGTCCTCGCTGCCCGAGGGCGTCACGTCGGTGAAGGCCGGATCGCGCCTCGAGTACGGCGTGGTCCAGGGCAAGAAGGGGTCGCAGGCGCTGTCCGTGCGGCTCCTCGACCCGCAGCCGTCCCTCGCGAAGATGTCCCGGCGCTCGGCCGACGACATGGCCGTGATCGTCGAGGACCTCGTGAAGGAGCTCGACCGGATCAGCGGCGACTTCCGCCACGGCCGGTACCCGAAGAACGGCACCCGTATCGCCGCGATCCTGCGGCACGTCGCTGACCAGTTGGACGCGTGATGACCGACATCGATCCCTCCTCCGCCTCGGAGCCCACTGCACCGGTTCCCGGTCCCGACCTCACCGCGCTCGCGCGGCAGGCCCTGCTCGAGGTGACCCCGGAATCGACGGTCGGGGCGTCCGCGGGCACCGTCGACGAGGGCGACGGCGTCGTCTCCGTCCTGTTCGCCAACCGCATGCCCGGCTACCCGGGCTGGCGCTGGACCGTCTCGATCGCCCAGGTCGAGGGCGACGAGCCGAGCGTGCTCGAGGTCGAGCTCATGCCGGGCGACGGCTCGCTGGTCGCGCCCGAGTGGGTGCCGTGGTCCGACCGGCTCGCCGAGTACCGGGCCGGGCAGGACGCCGAGCACGCGCACGACGACGACGAGGACGACACCGACGACGAAGACGACTTCGACGGCGACGACGACACCGACGACACCGACGACGACGACACCGACGACGACGACACCGACGACGAGGCCGACGACGACGAGGACGCCGACTACGACGACTCGGACGACGACGAGTCCGACGACGACGAGTCCGACGATGACGACGACTTCGACACCGACGAGGACGACCTCGACGAGTCGGACGACGACGACATCGACGGCGTGGACGTCGACGAACTCGACGCCGACGAGGACGACGCCGACGCGGACGACGACACGGACACCGACGACGCCCCGCAGCCGTCCCGTGGCGCTCGCCGCCGCGCTCGCCGCGTCCGTCCGGTGGACCCGGACGAGGACCTCGAGGTCGACCAGCTCGACGCCGGCGAGACCGACCCGGACCACCACCGGTCCTGACACCGCGAACACACGAGCACACCGCGAACGCACGAACACACCGCGAACGCACGAACGCCGACAGCCCCACGGGATCCCGTGGGGCTGTCGGCGTTCGTGCGCGCGACGCCGGGTCAGCGCAGCGCGGTCACCGTGTAGTCGATCGCGCGGGTGAGCTTGGCGACGTCGTCCGGGTCGATCGCCGTGAAGGTCGCGACGCGGAGCTGGTTGCGGCCGAGCTTCCGGTACGGCTCGGTGTCGACGATGCCGTTCTGGCGGAGGGTCGCGGCGACGGCCTTCGCGTCGATCGAGTCGTCGAGGTCGATCGTGGCGACGACCTGCGACCGGTGCTCCGGCACGCTGACGAACGGCGTCGCGTAGTCGACCGACTCCGCCCAGTCGTACAGCGTCGAGGACGAGGTCTTCGTGCGGGTGTCGGCCCACGCGAGCCCGCCGGACTGGTTGATCCACTGCACCTGGTCGTCGAGCAGGATCAGGGTGGCGAGCGCCGGGGTGTTCAGCGTCTGGTTGAGCCGCGAGTTGTCGACGGCGTTCTTGAGCGACAGGAACTCGGGGATGTACCGACCGCTCGCCGCGATGCGCTCGACGCGCTCGAGGGCGGCGGGGGAGAACAGCGCGAGCCAGAGGCCGCCGTCCGAGGCGAAGTTCTTCTGCGGCGCGAAGTAGTAGACGTCCGTGGCGCTGACGTCGAACGCCGCGCCGCCGGCAGCGCTCGTCGCGTCGACCACGGTGAGGGCGCCGTCGTCACCCGCGGCGCGGACGACGGGCGCCATGACGCCGGTCGAGGTCTCGTTGTGCGGGTAGGCGTAGACGTCGACCCCCTCGACGGGTTCGAGCGACGCGAGCGAGCCGCCGGGGGCCTCGAGCACGTGCGGCGCCTCGAGCCACGGGGCTGCGGCGGCCTTGGCGAACTTGGAGCCGAACTCGCCGAAGGACAGGTTCTCGGCGCGGCGCTCGATGAGCCCGAACGCGGCGGCGTCCCAGAAGGCGGTCGACCCGCCGTTGCCGAGGACGACCTCGTAGCCCTCGGGCAGGTCGAACAGGTCGGCGAGGCCGGCGCGCACGCTGCCGACCAGGTCCTTGACGGGCTTCTGGCGGTGGGAGGTGCCGAGGATCGTCGCCCCGCGGGTCACGAGGGACTCGAGCTGCGCGCCACGGATCTTGGACGGGCCGCAGCCGAATCGTCCGTCGGTCGGGAGGAGGTCGGCGGGGATGACGATGTCTGCCATGCACCGATCCTAACGAGCGGTATCCCAGCGCTCGTGACCGTGCACCGGCCGGACGGGGCGGACGTGCGCCGCGCCTCCAGGCCGTCCCCGACCCGCGTCGGACGGGAGTTTCTTGCACCACGCAAGTGTTGGTCAGTCCTGGACGCCTCGAACAAGTAGGGTGGGGCGCGCTGGGCCCAGACATGAGAGGCGGACCGTGACCGATCTCGTCGACACAACGGAGATGTACCTCCGCACCATCCTCGACCTCGAGGAGGAGGCGATCGTTCCGCTGCGCGCTCGCATCTCGGAGCGCCTCGGGCACTCTGGCCCCACGGTCTCGCAGACCATCGCCCGCATGGAGCGCGACGGACTCGTCGTCGTCTCCGGCGACCGGCACCTCGAACTCACGGAAGAGGGCCGCTCCCGCGCGACCCACGTGATGCGCAAGCACCGCCTGGCGGAGCGGCTGCTCTCCGACGTCATCGGACTCGACTGGGCGTTCGTCCACGACGAGGCCTGCCGCTGGGAGCACGTCATGAGCGAGCAGGTCGAGGTCCGCCTGCTCGAGATGCTCGGCAACCCGACCGAGTCGCCGTACGGCAACCCGATCCCCGGCCTGGCCGAGATCGGCGGCCCCGCAGCCGCCGGGTTCCTCGACGGCGTGCAGAACATCGTCGCCGCGACCGAGGGCACCGACGCCGTCGCGACCGGGGTCATCCGCCGCCTGGGCGAGCCCGTCCAGTTCGAGCCGGAGCTCCTGCACCAGCTGCGGTCGGCCGGTGTCATGCCGGGTCGCCTGGCGAGCGTGCAGCGGGCCGGTGCCTACGTGGCCGTCCGCGTCGACGGCGAGGACTCGGGGATCGAGCTGCCGAGCGAGGTCGCGCAGCACGTCTACATCGAGCGCTCGTAGCGGTTCCGGCCGCAACGCCCCCGCAACTGGGGGAACGGTTCGTTCTGCCCGCTGATCAGGGCTTCTTGACCGAACCGTTACAAAGCGGCGTTTTCATCTCGACAAGGTAACGGTCGGCACGTACACTCGACGAGTCCGCCGGCCACCCACGAGGCCCAGGACCCGTGACAGGACGTCTCGAACCCGTCTCCTGTCTCGATCGGAAACGATGACGAACGGATGGGGTTGCGCGGCCGCGGTCACCCACGCGGACGTGATGACGAGACGCCGGAGACACCCCTTTGACGCAGACCGGTTCCGCCGCGGACGCACAGACGCCCGTGAACCCGACGAATACCGCGAACGCCACCGATGCCCCGCTCTCGCGCCGCGCAGCCCGGCAGGGCGAGACCGACGCGACCCGCACCCGGACGGCGCGCGTGACGCCCGTCCGTGACGCACCGCTCCCCGGTGGTCGTCGTGCCGCGCAGGCCGCTCGCACCGCCGCCGCCACGAAGGCGAGCTCGTCGGCCCGCAAGCGTCGCTTCCTCGCACCGGTCGTCCTGACCGTGGCCGCGGGCATGTTCGGCACCGTCGCGGTCGCCCCGGCCTTCGCCGCCACGCAGCAGTCGAGCACCACCGACGCCGCGAACGCCCAGCGTGCGATCCGCACCACCGAGGCGCAGAACTTCTCCGTGTCCGACGCGGTCGCCCTCGCCGGCACCAGCCGCGACGGCTACGGCGCCACCGCGCAGTCGACGCTCGACGCCGAGGCCGCGCAGAAGGCCGCAGCGGCAGCCGCCAAGCAGGCCGCGTCCCAGGCCGCCGCCACGCAGGCAGCGCGTGCCCAGACCGCGTCGCAGTACGCGGCCTACACCGGCCCGACCGCGTCCGACTACGTCGCGTCCTCGACCGCCGCGAACACGCCGTTCTCGCTGCCGGCCGTGGTCGCCACCGCCAAGCAGTACATCGGCACCCCGTACGTCTTCGGCGGCGCGGACCCGTCGGGCTTCGACTGCTCGGGCTACGTCATGTTCGTCTACGCGCAGTACGGCATCAACCTCGCGCACTCCGTGCCGCTGCAGGACCAGGCCGGCACCACGATCCCCGAGTCCGAGGCGCAGCCGGGTGACGTCGTCATCTTCAACAACGAGGCGCATGACGGCTTCTACATGGGCAACGGCATGATCATGGACGCCCCGAAGCCCGGCGGCTCCGTGTCGATCCGCCCGATCTGGACCAGCGACTACCACATCGTCCGCTTCGGCATCTGACCCGGCCGAGCGCTGCCCGGCGCACCAGCTGCCCGCCGCCGGGCACGACCGCGGTGCGTCGATCCCGTGAACATCGCCGAAACCGGCCCGCACACCCTCGTGCCGGGCCGGTTTCTGACGTACCCTGACGCTGCACCGGTCCGATCCGGTCCGCCCAGGGAGACCTCATGTCATCGTTCCGCACGACCCGCACCATGGGTCGGCGCGCGCACGTCGACATATGGTCGACCACCGCCTGCGTGCACGAGCACACCCCCGCATGACGCGAGCACTGCCCTTCCGGGTGGTGCTCTTCGTGGTTCCGGGGTCGTGGACGCGAGCGACGGTCACCTGAGCGGCGCCCCGGCCCGACGCACCCGCACCGCCTGGAAGCCGTCCAGGCACGTCGGAAGGGAACCCATGCGCACTCTCGTCCTCAACGCCGGTTACGAGCCCCTCGCGGTGATCTCGTTCCGTCGGGCCCTCGTGCTCGTCATGAACCAGAAGGCCGCCATCGTCGCCGCGGACCTCGAACACCCGGTCACGGGCTCGACGTCCTCCTACGACCGTCCGTCCGTCATCATCCTGACCCGGTACGTGCGGATTCCGCACTCCCGGCTCGTGCCGGTCTCCCGGCGCGGGGTCCTGCGCCGGGACGCCAACCGGTGCGCGTACTGCGACCGGCACGCGACCACGATCGACCACGTCCAGCCGCGTTCCCGGGGTGGTGAGGACTCGTGGGAGAACCTCGTCGCCTGCTGCCTCGCCTGCAACAACACCAAGGGCGATCGCACCCCGCAGGAGATGGGCTGGCGACTGCGCTTCCGCCCGAAGGCGCCGCACGGGTCGTCGTGGGTGGTGCGCGGCATCGAGCGTCCGCAGTCCGAGTGGGACGAGTACCTGGTGGCCGCGTAGCGGCCCGTCGCGGTTGTCGCGGTCGTCGCGGCTGTCGCCGTGACGGACTGGAGGCGCGTGGCGGGCTCGCCACGCGCCTCCAGTCCGTCAGCTGGTCCGGTCCAGGGCGCGCGCCCGGCGGCCCGGCAGGAGGAAGATCGCGACGATCCCGAACACGATGTAGACGAAGTTGAAGAGCGACGCGAAGGTGACGAGGGCGTGTGAGCCACCCGTGACCACCGCGTGCGCGTCGTTGAGGCCGCCGACCGCCATCAGGGTCGTCGGGTCGGTGAGCGCGTGCAGGAGCATCGGTGCGATCAACCAGCGGCTGACGCGGAGCGCGAGGAACATCATCGCGCCGAAGCCCATCGCGTAGCCGACGGTCGCGAAGACGAGCAGCGGGTTGCCGCCGCCGAGCAGGTTCTGCAGGTGGATCAGTCCGAAGACGAGCGACGACAGGACGAAGACCGCTCGCTCGCTGTACCCGTGACGTTCCAGCAGTTCGACGGCGAAGCCGCGGGTGAGGAGTTCCTCGGCGAACCCGACGCAGAGGCCGAAGAACAGGATCGCGAGCACCAGCGTCGGCGTGAAGCGGGACCAGTCGGTTCCGAAGACCTTGAGGACCGGCGGCACGATCGTGATGACGACGGCGATCCACATCCACCGCGGCGCCCGGTCGGCACGGCGGTGGAACAGCCGCGGCACCCAGCCGAGCGTCGCCGCGAACGCCAGGAGCAGCAGCCCCATCAGGCCGATCGGCAGGATCGACCCGAGGAGCACGCTCGTCGTGTCGCCGTACGGGTCGTCCAGGTCGATGTACGGCCGGATGACGAGGCCGAGGAGCTGGCCGAGGCCCAGGTACACGGCCAGGTACAGGGCTGCGAGGAGGACCGCGCGCCACCAGCCGCCCCGTTGCCAGAACCGCTGCCAAGCGTTCGCGTGCGTCTGGTCCGTCGTCTGGTCCGTCATCTGATCCCCTGGTGGCTCGGTCGCTGGTTCGGTCGGTTCGTCGTGCGGTGTCTCGGTCGGTTCGTCGGGCGCTGGCTCGGTCGGTTCGTCGTGCGGTGTCCCGGTCGTGGTCTCACCGCGCGTCGCTCCGGTCCCGCTGCAGCCGGAGCACCTGCGGTCGGAACCAGAACACGAAGACGGCGACCGCGTACACGGCTTCGAGCACGATGCTCGCCGGCACGCTCCAGTCGCGGATGGGTCCGTCGATCACCGCGTCGTTGAGGCCGTGGATCGCGGCGGCGCCGAGGTACGCGAGCAGGCCGACACCGACCGCCCTGCCCGCCGTCAGCGTCTTCGCAGCGAGCCAGATGATCACCGCGGCCCCCACGGTCATCAGCGGGTGCGAGACCTCGGCGATGATGCGGACGACGACGTCCATCATCATGACGAACGGTGCGTCGGACGGCGCCGGGCCACCGTCGAGGATCGGGTCCAGCGAGGTGATGATGTAGCTGACCCCCTCGAGGAACCCCAGCCAGGCTGCGGCGACGAGCACGAGCCAGGCGCCGAGCCGCGGCGAACGGTACGTGCGGGAGGACAGCAGCAGGATGACCGGCACCAGGAGCTTCAGGAACTCCTCGACCAGGCCGGGCCAGATCGCGCCGCCCGGCAGCATCGTGGCCGGGCCGTTCAGGGCGCCGGCAAGCAGCATCGCGATGGTTCCCCAGGCGAGGCCGATCCACAGCGCCTGCACGCGGTGGGGGTGCCCGGTCAGCGAGACCTTCTGCCGGAAGTACCACGCGATCGCGACCAGCGGCACGCCGATGCCGATGATCGCGGCGAGGACCACCACCACGAGCGAGTACGGCGGCAGGCCGTCCCCGACCGTGGCCTCGCGGCCGCCGGAGAGCATCAGGCTGCCACCCCAGTACCCGAGGAGAGCACCGACGACAGCGCCCCCGAGGCCGACGATGAGCGGTGCGGTCCCCCGGGGTCGCGACATGATGCTGAAACTATCAGCAGGCTGAGGATGCCGGGGGCCTTGGCCGTGTCCGTGCCCGTGCTTCCACGGCGTGCGTTCGTCGGGGGTGCGTCGTAGCGTCGGGCCATGGCAGACACCCCGTTCATCGACGACGAGACGATCGCCGACCTGCGCGCACGCCTCCGTGCCAGCCGGTGGCCCGACGCACCGTCCGGGGTCGGGTGGTCGCTCGGGGTCGACGTCGACGAGCTCCGGCCCCTCGTCGAGTACTGGGCGGACGGCTTCGACTTCGACGCGCACCGTGCCGCGCTGGCGGCGCTGCCCTCGCGCCGGGTGGTCGTCGACGGCATCCGCGTCCACGTGCTGCACGCCCGCGCCGGTACCCCGCACGCCCTGCCGCTCCTGCTCGCCCACGGCTGGCCGGACTCCGGGTGGCGGTACCGGAAGGTGCTGCCGATGCTCGTCGAGGCCGGGTTCGACGTCATCGTGCCGGACATGCCCGGCTACGGGTTCTCCGAGGCGCCGCCGCAGCCGATCGACGCCCGCCGGGTCGCCGGGATGTGGGCGACGCTGATGACCGAGATCGGGTACGACCGGTTCGCGGTGTCCGGCGGGGACATCGGCACGCACGTCGTCCGGTACCTCGCGCTCGACCACCCGGACCGGGTCGTGGCCGTGCACCGCATCGACGGCGGTCTCGCGTGGCCGGGGCTCGATCCGTCGACGCTGACCGCGGCCGAGCAGGCGTTCGTCGCCGAGACCGATCGGTGGCGGACGGCCGAGGGCGCCTACGCGATGCTGCACCGGACGAAACCGCAGACCGTCGCGGTCGCGCTGAACGACTCCCCGGCCGGGCTCGCGGCGTGGATCGTCGAGAAGCTCCGGTCGTGGAGCGACTGCGACGGGGACCTCTGGTCGGTGTACACGCGGGACGAGGTGCTCGCGCTCCTCACCGAGTACTGGGCGACCGAGACGATCGGGTCGTCGATGCGGATGTACCACGCGAACGCCGCGGTGCCGGCGGAGCAGATGGCACGCCGGGTCGAGGTGCCGTCGGGGTTCTCGATCTTCCCGGGGGACCTGGTGCGGGCGCCGAGGGAGTGGTTCGAGCGGACCACGAACCTCGTGTACCACCACGAACTCGAGCGCGGTGGGCACTTCGCGGCGTTCGAGCAGCCGGAGGTGTTCGTCGACGAGCTCCGCACCTTCCTGGAGCCGTTCCGCCGGTAGAGTGGTCGGGCCAGCCTCTGTAGCTCAATGGAAGAGCAGTTCCGTCCTAAGGAAACGGTTGGGGGTTCGAGTCCCTCCAGGGGCACTTCGCAGGTCGAAGGGGTTCGAGTCCCTGCAGCACCCTCCAGGGGCACTTCTGCGACATCGGGTCGCCTCGGTTCTCCACAACCGTCGCGCTGGACGGTAGGACGCCCCGGACTCCCCGTACGATTGACCCCGTGTCCAAGGTCCTGAGCAGTCTCCCCGTCGGCGAACGAGTCGGCATCGCGTTCTCAGGGGGTCTCGACACCTCCTGCGCCGTTGCCTGGATGCGCGAGAAGGGAGCGATCCCCTGCACGTACACGGCCGACATCGGCCAGTACGACGAGCCGGACATCGACGCCGTCCCGAGCCGCGCCCACGAGTACGGCGCCGAGATCGCCCGCCTGGTCGACGCCAAGAGCGCCCTGGTGGAAGAGGGCCTCGTCGCCCTGCAGACCGGCGCGTTCCACATCCGCTCCGGCGGCAAGACCTACTTCAACACGACGCCCCTCGGCCGCGCGGTGACGGGCACGATGCTCGTCCGCGCCATGAAAGAGGACGGCGTCGACATCTGGGGCGACGGGTCCACCTACAAGGGCAACGACATCGAGCGGTTCTACCGCTACGGCCTGATGGCGAACCCGCGCCTGCGCGTCTACAAGCCGTGGCTCGACTCCGAGTTCGTCGAGGAGCTCGGCGGCCGCAAGGAGATGAGCGAGTGGCTCGTCGCACGCGGCTTCCCGTACCGCGACTCCACCGAGAAGGCGTACTCGACGGACGCGAACATCTGGGGTGCCACGCACGAGGCCAAGAGCCTCGAGGAGCTCTCGAGCGGCCTGGACATCGTCGAGCCGATCATGGGCGTCGCCGCCTGGCGTGACGACGTCGACGTCGCGACCGAGGTCGTCTCCGTCCGCTTCGAGGCCGGTCGCCCGGTCGCGATCAACGGCGTCGAGTACGCCGACGCGGTCGCGCTCGTGTACGAGGCGAACGCCATCGGCGGTCGCCACGGGCTCGGTGCGTCCGACCAGATCGAGAACCGCATCATCGAGGCGAAGAGCCGCGGCATCTACGAGGCCCCGGGCATGGCACTGCTGCACATCGCGTACGAGCGCCTCCTCAACGCGATCCACAACGAGGACACCGTCGCGTCGTACCACAACGAGGGTCGCCGTCTCGGCCGCCTCATGTACGAGGGGCGCTGGCTCGACCCGCAGTCCCTCATGCTCCGCGAGTCGCTGCAGCGCTGGGTCGCCTCGGCGGTCACCGGCGAGGTCACGCTGCGTCTGCGTCGCGGCGACGACTACACGATCCTCGACACCACGGGTCCGGCGCTGTCGTACCACCCGGACAAGCTGTCGATGGAGCGCGTCGGCGATGCGGCCTTCGGCCCGGACGACCGGATCGGCCAGCTCACGATGCGGAACCTCGACATCGCGGACTCCCGTGCGCGTCTCGAGCAGTACGCCGCCGCCGGGCTGATCGGCGGCGCGACAGGTGACCTGGTTGGCCGGCTCGAGGCGGGCGAGTCCGAGGAGATCCTCGGCGGCGCCGTCGTCACGTCGGATGCCGACGACGCGCTCGGCCGTGCGACGGACGCCGCGTCCGAGGGCGCGGCCTTCGACTCCGGCACGGACTGACCGCTGCGCACTCGAAGGGGGTCTCCGCGTCGTGCGGAGGCCCCCTTCGTCGTGCTGCGCCGGCGTCGAGCGACACATCCGTTGTCGTACGACGTCGGCGTTGTCGCTCCGGGGCGTGTGCAACTGGAGGCGCGTGCAACGGTTGCGTCCGCGCGCAAGCGACACATCCGTTGTCGTACGACGTCGACGTCGTCGCTTGGGGGCGCGTGCAACGGTTGCGTCCGCGCGCAAGTGACACATCCGCTGTCGTACGACGTCGACGTTGTCGCTTGGGGGCGCGTGCAACGGTTGCGTCCGCGCGCAAGTGACACATCCGTTGTCGTACGACATCGACGTTGTCGCGTCAGAGCGCAGGCGACGGGCGCGACCGACCGCGACCGCCCGCGCCCGCCCGCCCGCAGACGGACGGGAGGCGCGGTGCCAGCCGGCACCGCGCCCCCCGTCGAGAGTCCGGACGTCCCGCGTCAGCGCGCCTCGGCGGTCTCCACGCGCTTCTGCCGCCACGCACGAGCGGGCTTGTCCGGCCCGTCCCACACCTGGATCGCGCCCCACGCGGCGGCGAGCAGCGGCACCGAGATGATCGCCCCGGTGATACCGGCGAGCACGGTACCGGCGGTCAGGCCGATCAGGATGACGAGCCCGTGCAGCTTGAGCGTCTTGCCCATCAGGACCGGCTGGAGCAGGTTGCCCTCGAGCTGGTTGACGAGCACGACGATGCCGACCACGATCAGCGCCTGCACGGGGCCGAGCGCGACGAGGGCGACGAGGGCCGCGAGGATGCCGGCTGCGGTCGCACCGACGATCGGGATGAACGCCGTGATGAACACGACGACGGCGAGGGGGAGCGCGAGCGGGACGCCGACGATCGCGATGCCGACGCCGATGCCGATGGCGTCGACGGCTGCGACGGTCGCCGTGCCGCGGACGTAGCCGCCGAGGGTCTGCACGACCCGGTCACCGACGCGACGGGCCCGCTGGTAGCGCTCGCCCGTGAAGGGGCGGAGCAGGAACTCCCAGATGCGCGGGCCGTCCTTGAGGAAGAAGAACAGGACGACGATCATCAGCACGAGGCCGGTGAGGAAGTTCGCCGTGGCCGAGGCCCCGGCGAGGGCTCCGGAGCCGAACTGCGAGCTGGTGACGAAGTCCTGGATGCCCTTCACGGCCTCGTCGATCTGCGACTGGTCGATCGAGATCGGGAGCGTCGACGCGAAGTCCTGCAGCTGGTCGAAGCCGCGGAGCGCCGACTTCTGCAGGTCCGGCCACTGCGAGACCACGGCCACGACGATGAGCCAGCCGACCAGGCCGAGCACGATGAGCACGCCGACGAGGACCGCGAGCGTCGCCAGGACGGAGGGGACCCGGTGGCGGCGGAGCCACGAGACGACGGGGTGCATGGCCGACGCGATGATGAGCGCGAGGAGCACGGGGATCGTGACGACGCTCAGGGTCGCTGCGGCGTAGACGATGCCGATCGCGATGACGAGCACGATGATGAGCTGCAGGCACCGGGTCGCGATGCCGCCGAACGAGTCCGACCACTGCTTCGAGACCTCGGACCGGGTGGCGGGGGCGGACGGTGTGCTGGGGGTGTTGCCGAACAGGGGCATCTGGCTCCTCGGGGTGCGGGTGTGCCCGCCCACCGTACCGGGGACGTCGCCCCGAGGGCCGGGCCGGTCGGAACCCGCATCGGCGGTGCCATCGCGCTCCGGCCCGAGCTGCAGGGAAGTGCTCGAGGGCCGGAGCGTCGATGCTCGCAGCGGGTCCCGGCGAGGGTGCGCCGGTCGGGTGTGACTCGCTGACGATGATCACTCTAGGCGGTCCGCACAAATGTGGACAGACAGATCGGTCTCCCCAGTTCGGGGGACTTGTGCTGGCCCGGTGCGATGCGGTTTGCGGAGACTTCTCGTTCCCGATCGGGAACGCCGTTACGGTGAGGGGACCAGGCCGGAAGTCAGGTCTCGTGGTCTTGATGCTCCTCGCGGTCTGCGAGGTCTGGCGCGGCGGGACGGCCTGGTCGAATCCGGAGTGCGCATCACTCCGACGAAGGGCTGGTCGCCATGACCGCCGTCACCGTTCCGTGCACCGCTGCCACCGTTCTGTTCGTGAGTTCCACCCGTTCCCCGGCCGCCCCGGTCGCCGGCTCGCTGCTGGAACTCGTCCTCTCGTAGGACCACCCCGCCCGTCGCGCACCAGCGCACCCACTGACGGACTGGAGGCGCGGTGCCAGCCGGCACCGCGCCTCCAGTCCGTCCGGACGCAGGTCCAGGGCGTCAGACGGCTGCCGCTTCCAGCGTTGCGTCCGCACGCTCGGGCGACCCCTCGGCGAGACCGCGCGCGATCCGGCCGCGTGACGCGACCCACAGGACGAGTGCCGCCGCGAAGACGAGCACCTCGGTGACCGTCAGCGCCCAGATGATCCCGGCGAGCCCGAACCACAGGTTGCCGACGATGACGATCGGGATGAAGAGCACGCCCTGCGCCATCGAGAGCATCATCGCGGGCAGCACCATCCCGGTCGCCTGGAACAGCGAGGTGAGCAGTCCGGTGAAGCCGTTGACGATGGCCGCGACGAGCTGCGCGGTGAGGATCGTCAGGCCGATGGCGAGCACCGAGTGGTCACCGGAGAAGATCGTGAAGACCTGCTCGCGGAAGACGAACACCGTGCCCGAGAACACCAGGACGATCGTGCCGACGGTGAACGCCGCTCCGCGGAGGGCTGCCCGGAGTCGTGCGGCGTCGCCCTTGCCGAACGCGTAGGCGAGGAGCGGCAGGACGCCGATCGTGACGCCCATCACGAGGAACTCCGGCACCTGGGCGATGCGGACGGCGACGCCCATCGCGGCGAGCGGGTCGTCCCCGTAGGCGGCGGCGAGGTTGTTGAGGACGAGCGTCGTGACGATGAGGAACGCGGACTGCAGGAGCTCGCTCGACCCGATGCCGAAGACGCCGGCCAGGATGTCGCGGCGCAGCGTGAACCACTTCGGCGCGAAGCTCACGTTCTCGCTGTGCCGCTGCAGCCACACGATCCAGTACCCGATCGCGACGAGGTTCCCGAGGCCGATGGCGAGGGCGGCACCGGCGACGCCCCAGTGCAGGACGAGGATGAACAGTACGTCGAACACCAGGTTGCCGATCGTCGACAGGATGAGCCCGACCATCGCCTGCCGCGCGGCGCCCTCGGAGCGGACGATCTGCTCGAGCGCGAACGACGCGGCGAGCACCGGCACGAACGCGAGCATCACGGCCACGTAGGCGCTCGTCGCCGGCACCGCGGCGGCGTCCGCTCCGAGCACGGCGACGAGGGGCTGCAGGAAGACCAGGCCGACGACGGCGAGGACGGCCCCGGTGACCACCGCTCCCCAGAGGGCGAACGAGGCGACGCGCTTGATGTCCTGCGCCTTGGCCGGGTCGTGCTCCGAGGCGCCGAGCATGCGGGACATGAGCGCGCTGCCGCCCACGCCGAACACGCCGCCGACCGCCATGATGAGGCCGAGGAGCGGGGTGCCGAAGGTGATCGCGGCGAGCAGGGAGGTGTCGTGCTGGGCGCCGATGAACCCCGCGTTGATGACGTTGTAGACGGCGCTGACGACCATCGCGGCGGCCATCGGCACGCAGAGGTGCACGAGCGCGCGTCCGATGGGGGCGGCGGAGAGGTACCAGCGGTTCTTCGCCGCTGCGGAGCCGGGCGTGGTGCCGGGCGTGGGCTCGGTGGTGGACGGTGTCGTGGTGCTCATGGCTGCCTCCTTCAGGGCAGGGCTCCGCCGGCCCTTCCGGGCAGGACGGAGCGCACGGCCGCGGGTGCGGTCGCGTGGGTGGGCCTCCGGCGGTGGCCTGGAGGCGTGGGGTGCGCTGGGTGCGCGGGTGCGGCGCGCGGGGCGCGCTGGTCGTGTCGCCGCGGGCGGTGCGCGGGTGCGGCGCGGGGGCGCTAGCGGGTGGGCTCCGGCAGGTCGGCCGTCACCTTCTGCAGGAGCGCCTGCAGCGTGGTCCGTTCGTCCTCGCTCAACGGGGCGAGCAGGACGTCGTCGAGGGCGATCATCGCGTCCTCGAACCCGGCGATGAGGGCGATCCCCTCGTCGGTGGCGTACACGCGCTTCGTCCGGGCGTTCTCGGCGTCGGCGCGTCGTTCGACGAGGCCGCGGCGCTCGAGTCCCTGCAGGAGGCTCGAGACGCTGGCCGCACTCGTCCGGGTGATGTCGGCGATGTCCCGCTGGATCGCCCCGGGCGTGCGCTGCAGGTACCCGAGCACGAAGGACTGCTCCTGGGTGAGGTCGCGTTCCCGCACCCACTCCTCGGCGGCCTTGCGCTGCGCCCACCCGATCCAGCGCATCTGCTGGAGGGGGGAGTCCATGCGGGGTGCCTGCTGCGGCTGGGGCTGCTGCGACGTCCGGGGGTCCTGCTTCGTCATGCTCAGAACACTAACCGTTCGATATCTAACTGTCAACGATCGAACTGTCGTGCGCGTCCAACGCGCGTACCTCCCGAACGGGGGTATCGCCAGCACCCCCGAGGCCCCTTGTAGATTGCACAGGAACGCGGTCTCACCAACCGCTCATCCTCAGCTCGACGACGTCGCCGGGCTCACCCGAGGGGATCAGGAATGGCACGAGGACGAACCACGCGCGCACGTTCGATGCGCCCGTTCGTGGAGACCACGGCCCGCCGACCCCTCCTCGCCGGAGGTGGTCACGCCGGATAGCCGCGCCCGCGCGCAGCACGACGCGCACACGTGACTCCGGGGTCGCCTCACCAGTGACCTCGTCGGATCCCACGGCCAACCACCGGGGGATGGATCAGCGGCGGAGCACCCCTCCGCCGGAGGAAGAGGCACCATGCCACGCACAGCAACACGCATCGCGCTCCGCGCGGGCGCCACGGCCACCGTCGCGGCGGTCATCATCGGGGGAGCAGCCCTCCCCGCACACGCCGCCGCCTCCGACGCGACCCAGGCCGAGGGCCGGCTCATCGCGGGGAGCGGCACGATCGACCTCGACGACGTCGCGGCGCTCGCCGGGTCGTTCGGGGCCACCGCACCGGGCGGACCGGCCGACGGCGGGTCCGACCCGCTCGACCTCACGGTGCTCAACAGCATCGGGATCAACGTCCCCGGCGGGATCCAGCTGCTCGGGCAGAACGGCCTCGTGAACGTCGGGGTCGCCGGGCAGGTCGCCGCCACCGACACCACCTCGGCGGTCGCCGCCTCGGGTGCGGTCGGCGCGGACGGCGCGATCCAGGTCGGCCCGGGGACCCCCGGTACCGGCGCCACCGTGAACCTCACGCCGCTCCTGGGCGACCTCGACGTCGACGGGGTCGTCAGCGAACTCTCCGTCGGGCTCGGCGCGCTGTCGGCCCGGGCCGAGGCGGACCGCACCTTCGACGGCGCGGACGTCACCACCGACTACCAGGTCGCCGGAGCGCAGGTCCGCCTGGTCAGCCCGGCGGTGCAGCAGCTCGTGACGAGCTTGGACACGACGCTCGGCACGACGGACACGACCGTCAACACGGCACTCGGGGAGGACGGCCTGACGACCGACCTGACCGCCTCGCTGCTGGGCCCGGTGACCGACGCCGTCAACACCCTCGGGCTCGGCGTGCTCACCCTCGACGACACCACGGCGCAGCTCACCGCGGACGTCGACCTGCAGGGAGCGCTCGCCACCGTCACGCAGCAGCCGCTGACGGACGGTCCGGTCACGCTCGACCTGTCCACCGGTGTCGTCTCGATCGACCTCGGGCAGCTCTACACGCTGAACGACCTGCCGGCGAACACCACGCTCCTCGCGAGCGACACCGTGAACGCGCAGATCACCGGCGCGATCTCGGACATCCTCACCGAGCAGCTGCCGGCGCTCCTCACGAGCACCATCACGAACGCGCTCGACGCGGCCGCGGTGCAGCTCGTCGTGGACACGGGCGTCGACCTGGCCGGGCTCGACGTCGCGGGTCTCACCCTCACCGTCGACACCACCGTCGGTGACCTGCTCGGCACCGGGGACGGTGCCACCCTCACGGTGGCCGGCGACGGGATCCTCGGCCCGGTGCTCGGGACGCTCGACCCGCTGCTCCAGCCGCTGCTCGGCTCCACCGTCGTGCCGGCGCTCACCGGGATCGTCGGCGACGTGCTCGGCGGTGACTTCGTCGCGGACACCGTGGCGACGCTCCTCACCGCGGTGACCGGTACGGTCACGGCGCTCGACCCGCTGCTCGACATCGTGAACGAGCTCGTGTCGATCACGATCAACTCGCAGACCGCACCGGCCTTCACCGAGCCGACCGCCGACGACACCGGAGCCACCACGGTCCGGGCGGTCCGTCTGCAGCTCCTGCCCGCGGCGGATCTCGCGACGGTCGACCTCGCCACCGCGACCGTCCAGGCGGACCCGTTCGCCGGGATCGCGATCACGTCGCCTGAAGACGGCACGGACTACGCGGTCGAGGGCGACGACGACACCACCGACGTGCCGGTCACCGGCACGGCGGAGCCCGGCGCGGACGTCGACGTCACGCTCGACGGTGACGCGGACGGCGTCCAGTCGACCGTCGCCGACGAGGACGGCACCTGGACGGTGACGTTCCCCGACGTCGCGGTCGGCGACCACGAGGCCGAGGCCGTCGAGACCATCGGCACCCTGGTCAGCGACCCGGACTCGGTCACCTTCGCGGTCGCCGCGGCGCCGGTCGACCCGACGGACCCGACGGACCCCGGAACCCCGGGGACCCCGGGTGACGGCGGTGCCGGCGGCGTCGGCGGAGCCGGTGGTGCCGGAGCCGGTGGTGCCGGGAGCGGCGCGGGTGCCGGCACGGGATCCCTCGCCTTCACCGGTGCCGAGGTCCTGCCGCTGATGCTCCTCGCCGGACTGCTCCTCGCAGCCGGCGGCGGCACCCTGGTCGCGCGTCGCATGCGCCGCGTCTGACCAGACGGACGGCCCCGACGGGCGTCGGTGGGGACCGGCGCCCGTCTCCCCGGGTCGCGGCGCGTTCGGGTCGCCGCGGCCCCGGCCGGTGCGGTGGTGGTTCGGGCCACCGCCGCACCGGCATCCGCCTTTCCCCCGTTCCCTGCCCGTTCGCCCGTTCGCCCGTTCGCTCTCGAGCCGTGAGGACCACCGTGCACGACCACGACACGCACCCCCTCGACCGCCACGTCGGACCGCCGCACGTCGAGCGGTTCCGGCTGACCCGCTCCGCCGAGACCATCGGCGTCGTCTGCACGTGTGCGATCGGTGCCGACCACGACAACACGGTCCGGCCGATCGGCACCGAACCCGTCCACTGAACCCGTGCGCGCCGGCGGTCGCAGCGGGATACTGAGGTGGTGCGTGAACTCCAAGCCGCCATCGCAGCGGACCTCAACGTCCAGCCGACCATCGACCCCGAGCAGGAGGTCGCCCGTCGGGTCGGGTTCCTCCGCGACTACCTGCTGACCACCGGCGCCGCGGGCTACCTGCTCGCGATCAGCGGCGGCCAGGACTCCACGCTCGCCGGCCGGTTGACCCAGCTCGCGGTGGAGTCCCTCCGCGCCGAGGGCCACGCCGCCGAGTTCACCACCGTCCGCATGCCGTACCGGGTGCAGGCGGACGAGGACGACGCGCAGCTCGCCCTGCAGTTCATCGCCGCTGACCCCGGCATCACGATCAACATCGAGCACGGCGTCGACGGGGTCGTGCAGGACACGGCCGCGTCGGGCGTCCCGCTGAGCGACTTCGTGAAGGGCAACGTCAAGGCGCGGATGCGCATGGTCGCCCAGTACGCCGTGGCGGGGCAGCGCGGGCTGCTCGTCGTCGGCACGGACCACGCGGCCGAGGCCGTCACCGGCTTCTTCACCAAGTACGGCGACGGCGGGGTCGACCTCACGCCGCTCACCGGTCTGACGAAGAGCCAGGGGCGGCAGCTGCTCGAGCACCTCGGCGCGCCGGCACGTCTGTACGAGAAGGCCCCCACGGCGGACCTGCTCGACGAGACGCCGGGCCAGACCGACGAGGCGAACCTCGGGCTCCGCTACGCCGAGATCGACGCGTACCTGCAGGGGCACGACGTGCCCGTCGAGGTCGCCGAGGCGATCGAGACGCGCTACCGCGCGACGGAGCACAAGCGCCAGGTCCCGGCGACGCCCTTCGACGACTGGTGGCGTGCCGGCGCGTAGGCGCCCACGCGACACCGTCCTGGAGGCGCGGTGCGGGTCCGACCCGCACCGCGCCTCCCGTCTACTCGGCTTCCGGAACGTTCCGTTGGCAGGAAATCCTGTCAACATCGGCCCGTTCTGACCGGAAGTCCTGTCGCTCTACCGTCCTCGCTGTCGTCGTCGCACGGACGGCTCGTAGGATGAGAGCCAACGGAACAACAGATGCGGAATCCAGGCTGCGGCCTGGACCGGAGGGGGAGTCATGGAAGTCCTGTTCGCGCTCGGAGCCGTCCCGCTGATCGTCGGCGGGATCATCGTCCTCGCGGTGATCGCGTTGATCTACGCGAAGGTCGTGTACCGCAACGCGGGTGCCGACGAAGCACTCATCATCACGGGCAAGCGCTCACGCAAGGTCAAGAACGCGGACGGCACCGAGACGGTCGAGTCCGGCATCAAGGTCGTGCTCGGCGCCGGCGTGCTCGTCCGACCGTTCTTCGAGAAGGTCGCGAAGCTCTCGCTGAGCTCCCGGGCGATCGACATCAACGTCAACGCGCAGGACTCCCGCGGCGTGACGATCGACGTCGAGGCCGTCGCCCTCGTCAAGGTCGGCGAGACCGACGCCTCCATCCGGGCGGCCGCGCAGCGGTTCCTCGGACAGGAGAAGAAGATCGACGACTTCGCGCGCGAAGTCCTGTCGGGCTCGCTCCGCGCCTCGATCGGCGCGACGGACGTCTCCACGATCATCCGCAACCGTGACCAGCTCACCGTCGCCGTGCTCGACGTCGCGAAGGACGCCCTGCACAGCCAGGGGCTCGACGTCGACTCGTTCGAGATCAAGGGCATCTCCGACCGCAACGAGTACATCAGCGACCTCGGTCGTGCCGAGCGCGCTCGCGTTCGGCTCGAGGCCGAGAACGCCGAGGCCCAGGCCGACCGCGAAGCGCGTGAGGCGCGTGCGACCGCCGACCAGGCCATCGCCGAGGCGGAGAACACGCTCGCCATCCGACGTGCGGCGCTGCAGCTCGACGCCGACCGTGCCTCGGCCGAGGCCGCGGCGGCGGGTCCGCTCGCCCAGGCCCGCGCGGCGCAGGGCGTGGTCGAGCAGGAGCAGCTGACCGCGCAGAAGCGTGCCGAACTCCGTCGCGCCGAGCTCGAGTCCGAGGTGAGCGCCGTCGCCGAGGCGCAGGCGCGGAAGACCCGTGTCGAGGCCGAAGCCGCCGCTGCGGCCCAGGTCGAGACGGCCCGCGCCCAGGCCGAGGCCCGGCGGATCTCCGCCGAGGCGATCGCGGCCGAGGCGAAGGCCGAGTCCGAGGCCCGCAAGCTCGCCGCCGACGCATCGCGTGCCGAGGGCGAAGCGGCCGCCGACGCGATCCGCGCCAAGGGGCAGGCCGAGGCCGACGCCACGAAGGCGCAGGCCGACGCCCTTGCACAGCACTCCGACGCCGTGCTCCGCGTCAAGGCGATCGAGACGCTGCCGAGCATCGCCCGCGAGCTCGCCGCCCCGATGGGCAACATCGACAAGCTCACGGTGGTGTCGTCCGACGGCGCCGGTGCCTTGTCGAAGAGCGTTGTCAGTCAGTTCAGCGAGGTCGACGCGCTGCTCGGCACCACGGCCGGGTTCACGCTGAGCGACATCGTGAAGAGCACCACGACCGGCCAGGCAGCGGCCCGCGCCGTCGTGCGCGAACAGGCGCAGGAGCCGCTGGCCGCCGAGTAGGGGTCGGTGCTCGGTGCGGGCGCGACGGGCTCAGGCCTCGTCGCGCCCGTCGTCGTCGCGGCGCTCGCGCTGCTGGCCACCGGCGTCCTCGCGCTGCCCGCCGTGGTCCTCGCGCTCGGCGCGGTCGTGCTGGTGGTCGGCATCGTGCGGGTGGCGGCCGTCGTGCTGGTGGCGGACGTCGTGCTCGGCGTCGTCACGCTGCTGCGACAGCCGCTGCTGCCAGACGACGCTGCGGGCGGCACCCTCGAGGATGTCGTCGACGCTGCGGCCGGACTGGGCGGCGAGTGCTCCACTGAGGCCCGCGGTGAGCGTCCCACCCGCGGCGGCCAGGCGTTCGACGACCTCTTCCTGCCGCTCGGTCAACGGTTCGTCGATCATCTCGTCGATGGTGTCGCGGATGTTCTGCTCGCTCGCGTCCAGGGCCGCCTCGTCGCCCGAGTGCAGTGCTGCTGCCTCGCCGACGACGACCAGTCCGAGTCGTGCGGCGTCGTCCTCCGGACGTGGGGTGCTGCCGTGCTCGTCAGTCATGCGGAGGACCGTACGCTCCCGGGGGTCGCGCTTCCTGGATCGACGGGGTACCGCGGCCGACGGTGACCCGTTCAGGCCGGAGCGTGCCGGCCGCGGTGACCGATCCGCAAGAGGATCGCGGACGCCGGTACCTCGTCGTCGGACGAGCGCCCGACGACCACGATCCCGCCCCGGTCGGCCGCGGCCTCGAGCGCGTGGAGAACGACGAGCCCCGATGCCGGGTCGAGCTCGCTCGTCGGGTCGTCGAGCACCGTGACACCGGCATCGACCGCGAGCGCCCGAGCGAGTGCGACGCGCTGCTGCTGCCCGCCGGAGAGCTGCTCGGCGAGGTTGGTGCGGACCGCCGGCGGTACCCCGACGGCGTCGAGGGCCTCCGCGATGCGGTCGTCCCGGTCAGGACGTCCCCGCTCCGCGCGACGGCGGGACGGCGCGTGCGCGAGCAGGCCGAGTGCGACGTTCTCGGTCGCGGTCAGAGCTCCGAGCAGATCGTGGTCCCGCGTCAGGAGCGCGAGCGGTGGCCGTCCGGCGGCGAGGTCCTCGATCCGGACCGAGCCCGTGCTCCTGGCGCGTGCCGACCGGTCGAGCGGGGGCGCGTCCGGGTCGAGCGCGGCGACGACGGCCGAGAGCACCGCGGACACCTCAGCGCCGTCGTCCCCGGTCACGACCACGACCGCGCCGGCGTCGACCCGGCCGTCCACCGCGAAGACCTCCCGGTCGCCGAACCCGACTGTGAACCGTTCGAACACCAGTGCCGTCACGCCGTCGCCTCCTCGTCCGCCCGTCGGATGCGCAGGCCGCCCGCGCTGTCCGGCTCGACCGTGACGAGTGCACCGGTCGGCCAGTCGCCCCGGAGGTGCTGGGGGATCGGCACGGAACCGTCGGCCGCGACGACGGCGCGGCGCCCCGACCCGGAGTCCTCCTCGCCGACCCGGCCGTCGCGGAGGTGGATCATCCGCTGCATCCGGCGGGCGACGGCCTCGTCGTGGGTGACGAGCAGGACCGCGATCCCCTCCCGCTCCGTCTCGGCGACGAGCAGGTCGAGCAGAGCATCCCGCGCGGCGGTGTCGAGGCGGCTCGTCGGTTCGTCGGCGAGCAGCAGCCGTGGGCGGGACGCCAGCGCCACCGCCAGTGCCGTGGTCTGCCGGTGCGACGCGGACAGCTCGGCGACGGGACGGCCGTCGTCGGAGACCCCGCCGGCTGCCAGCACGCGTTCGCCGAGAGCGCTGTCGCGGCTGGGGATCCCGCGGACCGTCCAGGCGACGTTGGCGCGGGCCGACTCGTGGCCGATGAGGTTGACGTCGGCGCCCTGCAGCATGAGTCCGAGGACGTCACGCCGCAGTCGGTCGAGGTCGCGCCGGTCGGCGGTGCCGAGGTCCTGCGCGCCGATGGTCACCGTGCCGGCACTCGGTCGCATCAGGCCGGCGGCGATCGACAGCAGGGTCGACTTGCCCGAACCGGACGGGCCGAGCAGCGCGACGCGCTGCCCGGGCGGCACCGTCAGGTCGACGCCGCGCAGGGCGGCCACGTCGACCTCGGCCTCCCGGTACACGTGCACGAGGCCCGAGGCGCGGAACGCCGGGAGGGACCCGTCGTCCGCGACGGGCGTGGAGCGCGATGGCGTCACGGTGCGGGCCTCCCGTCTCTCGGGCGCCGGTGCTCCGCTCCGTCGCCGCTGCCGCGCGGTCGGCCGGAACCGTCCGCGCCGACGGCGGCGACCCCGGCGGAGACGGCGAGCAGCACGAGCATCGTCACCGCCGTGACCGCGAGCACGGTGAGCGGCCCCACGGGCACTCCGAGGGGCGGGACGGCCTCGGCGCGCAGCGGGAGCCGCGCGGCGGTCACCACCGTGGCGATCGTCCCCGCCACCGCGCCGAGCAGGACGGCGGCTGCGGCGGGGAGGAACGTCTCGCGGAGCACGGCTCGACGCACGGCGCTGCGCGAGAACCCGCTCGTCCGGAGCACGTCCACGTCGTCACGACGGCGACGCGCTCCGATCGCACCGACCCCGGCGACGACGAGCAGGACGAGCACGAGGGCCGCGCCGGCGGTCGGGATGCCGACCAGCGCCCCGAGCACCGGAGCGCTCCGCTCGGCCCGGCGTTCGGCGTCTGCGAGGGTGTGCCGGCCCGTCACGGTCACGCCGTTCCGGGCGAGGGCGGCCGTGACGCGCCGCTCGGCCCCGGGTGCGACCCACACCTCGTGGTCCGTGCCCGTGCCGACCGGGTTCGAGACGTGGCCGGCCGAGGTCAGGTCGACCAGGGCGCCGTCGGCGAGCACCCGCGGGAGCGCCGGTGCCGTCCCGACCACGCGCAGCACGATCGACTCCCCGTTGAGCCCGATGCCGACCGTGGCGTCGGGAACGCCCGCGAACGGTTGCGTGACCGTCGCAGCACCGATGACGGTCGGGAGGGGCTCGGCACCGTCCCGCGGGGTGATGCTCGGTGTCCCGGAACCCGTCGGGTCGACCCACGAGACGCGGAGGCCGTCGCGGCGGTCCCCGAGGGTGGCGGTCGGGCCGCCGTCCGGCAGCGGGTTCTCGCCGAGGCGGCTCCGCCAGCGGTCCGCGTGGAGCCAGGCGGCGCCGACCGACCGCGCCGTCGTGCCGTCCCCGACCGTGACGTCGGTGATCGTCGCCCCGAGTCCGTAGGGTGCGCTGGTGGTCGCGCTGGTCTCGAGGCCGAGCCAGACGAGTCGGCAGCCGTCGGTGCAGGGGAGGGCGCCGCGGGCACTCGTCAGCGTGCCGTCCCGCGGTGCGCCGAGGACGACCCGGTGCCAGCCGTCGGCCGCCTGCACGACGGCGACGACATCCACGTCGGCGGGGTCTGCGGTGGCGACGGTCTTCGCCGCCTCGCCGTAGGGTGCGCCGACCTCGCGGAGCGTCACGGCGAGCTGCGTCCCGGTCAGGCGGAGCGACCGGCCACCCGTCGGACGGAGTTCGCGTTCGAGTGCGGCCGTGCTGCGCCCGCCCCAGGTCGGGTCCCACGCGCTGACGGCGGCGAGGCGGGTTGAGTCGAGGGCGATCAGCCGCCCGACGCCGACCCCCCCGGGACGTCGCCTGCACCGCCATGGCTGAGCGCCCGCCGGGATCAGCGTCGCGCACGGCCTGCACGAAGGGCGTGTCCTCGGCCACCCGCACGTCGAGGACGGTCGCTGCGCCGAGGGTCGCGGCTGCGCGGTCGTCGGCGAGGCGGACGGCGAGGACGGCCGTCTGCGTCGACGACACCGCCAGGGCGACGCCGAGGACGACCATGACGGCGGTCGTCAGCACCGACGGCGTCCGCGCGATCCGACGCACCACGAGCAGCTCGGTGAGGGAACGCGCCGGGCGGTCGGCGCGGCGGCGGACCACGGCGACCCCGACACGCAGTCCGACGATCGCCAGCAGGACGGCGATGAGCGACGGCGCGAGGAGCGCGATGCTCGGACCGGTGACCTCCGTCTCGGTCGCGACGGCCGCGAGTCCGACGACCGCGGCGATCACGGCCACCGCCTGGACGACCGCGCCCGCGCGGGACAGGGTCCGCGGCTCGGTGACACGCCGGAGCAGGTCGACGAGCGGCACCCGTGACGCGCGGGCGCTCGCGACGACGAGGGCGACGAGCGACCCGGCGAACGCCGCGGCGAGGGCGAGGAGGACGGGCGCGCGGAGCGGTTCGAGGGCCGGGGCCCCCGCGCCGAGCAGCACCGGCGCGCAGAGTGCGGCGAGGCCCAGACCGGCAGCCGCACCGGCGACGGCGCCGACGACCGTCGCGAGCACGGGCTCGAGCAGGACCGCGGCGAACCGACGTCGCGCCGGCAGCCCACGCAGCCGGGCGAGTCCCCACTCCGCCGCGCGCGCCTGCCCGATGCGGCCGGCGACGACCCCCTGGGCGAACCACGCCAGCACGACCGCCTGCAGTGCCGGCACAGCGACGATCGTCGTCGCGGCGTCGTTCCCGTCCGCCACCCGGTCGACCAGGTCGTCGATCCGTTCCTGCACCGACACCGACGACTGTGCGCTGCTCTCGGTCAGCGTGCCGTCCCGAGCGGCCGCGACGTCGCGCACCACCGCGGGCACGTCGTCGAGGCGGAGCCCGTGCCGGAGGGTCTTGACCGACCACATCGTCCCGGTGATCGACAGGTCGTCGAACCCGGCGAGGGACATCACCAGGTCGGGGCCGCCGGTGCCCCCGCTGCCGAACAGCTTGCCGGGCGCGCTCGCGATCCGGCCGACGCGGCTCGTTGCGTTGTAGGTACCGACCACCCGCACGCGGACGGACTGCTCGGGGACGTCGAGCACGGAGAGCGGCAGCACCGCCCCGGTCGCTATCCCGGAGCCCGCCGGGGCGAGCACCTCGTCGGAACCCGACGGACACCGCCCGTCGACGAGCCCGAGGGACGCGCAGTCGTCGGAGAGCCCGGCGAGCTGGGTGTACCGCACGTCGGCGTCGGCCGGATCGGACGGCGCTCGGTAGGAGACGAGGGCCTTCGACTCGGCGACGACGACTTCTCCGTGCCAGAGGCGGCTCTCCGTCGCTGCGGAGGTGGTCGTGACGACCGCTCCCTGGGCCTCGCTGAGCTTCTGGTACTCGATCTCGGCCGAGGCTGCGATCGACGTGCCGCGTACCCCGGCGTGGGCGAGCGCATCGTCGAGCGTCGACTGTTCGACGGCGCGGAGGAGCAGGGGCGCGATCACGGACACCACGGTCGCGACGAGTGCGAGGAGGGCGAGCACCACGGCGGCCGCGGGGCGGCGACGGACGCTGCGTGCCCAGAACGGAGCCGACCCTCGTCCCACCGGCACCCCCTCGCGCGGTCGGCACCAGTGCCGACGTCGGAAGTCTGGCACACCGGTGGGGCGTGCGGCGGTCAACGGTGCGCGCGGGTCAACGGTGCGCGGCGGTCAGCGCGTCGTCCACCGGCGGAGGAGCCATTCCGCCGCCGCGAGTCCCTCGCGTCGCTGGAAGTCCCGGAGCGTCGGCATGTTGGGAATCGCTGGCCGCGCGGCCTTCTCGAAGAAGGTGCCGGCGAGCCCGGCCAGGACGGCGTCCACCGTCGTCGCGTCCAGCCCGGCGAACACCGGGTGCACGGCGAGGTGCTCCTCGACGTCGGTCGCTTCGCCTCGGACCAGCACGTCGAGCAGGTAGGTGAGCGGGTCGAACCAGTGCGCTCCCACGGCGGCCCACGGCCAGTCGAGCAGCCAGACCTGCCCGACGGCGTCGACGAGCAGGTTGTCCGCGCGACAGTCGACGTGGGTGAGGTGCTCCCCATCGACCAGGGCCGCGCTCCCGCGTGCCGTCCGCGCGAGGCGTTGCGCTTCGGCGGCGACGTGCCGCGGGATCGTCGCCGGCAGCCCGATGGCGAGCATCCGATCCCAGGCGCCGAACTCCCCGGCGAGGTCGTTCGTGAGCCGAGGCCGTGCCGCCAGCGCACCGGTGGCGACGGGCAACGTGTCGAGGGCGTCGAGCACGGCTGCGACGTCGGCTCCGTCGCGGGTCTCACCCGGATGGCGGCCGTCCACGTCGGCGAGCACGAGGGCGATCCAGTCGTCACCGTCGACCGTGTCCTCGAGCGTGGCGAGCAACCGCGGGGCCCGGACCGACGGTGGGAGGAGGGCCATCACGTGGGCCTCCTGCCCGTGGAGACCGAAGGCACCGGCGTTGCGCGACTGGGAGACCGTCTTGACGAACGCCCGTCCCCCGCCGGCGACGACGACCCGGTCGGCGCTCCCGGGCGAGTAGCCCTCGGCCTGCGACACGGCTTCGACCACCTCGCCGCCGAGCACCCCCTCGACGCGCCTGCGAAGCGTGTTCGGTACCGCGTCCCACGTCATCCGCCCCATGCACTCACGGTAGTGGGCGGGTCAGCCTGAGAAGCCGTTCACGAACGTGCGCTCACGGCAAGTTTGCGTTGTGAGCAAACGTGCTCAAGGTGTAAAGTTGCAGCGTCTGCAAGGTTGACCCGCCGTCATCGGCCCGCCACACACGCTCAGGCGTCCCTCGCGACCACGAACCAGCACCACTCACCACCGCACCCCTGAAGGACCCCATGTCTACTGCCACCGCACCCGTCGAGGTGCAGCGCGGACGACAGAGCACCCCGGCCAGCACGCCGGGGAAGCCGATCATGTCGCACCGCCAGATCCTCCTCGTCATCTACGGCCTGATGGCCGGCATGTTCCTGTCGTCCCTCGACCAGACGATCGTCGGCACCGCGATCCGCACCATCGGTGACGACCTGCACGGCCTCGACCAGCAGGCCTGGGTCACCACGGCGTACCTCATCGCGTCGACGATCACCACGCCGATCTACGGCAAGCTCTCCGACGTCTTCGGCCGCCGCCCGCTGTACATCTTCGGCATCGCGGTGTTCATCCTCGGGTCGCTGCTCTCGACGATGTCGACGTCGATGATCATGCTCGCCGCGTTCCGTGCGTTCCAGGGCATCGGTGCGGGTGCGCTGATGTCGCTGCCGCTCGCGATCATGGGCGACATCCTCGCCCCGCGTGAGCGCGCCAAGTACCAGGGGTACTTCCTCGCCGTCTTCGGCATCTCGAGTGTCATCGGCCCGCTCATCGGCGGACTGTTCGCCGGTGCGACGAGCATCCTCGGCATCACCGGGTGGCGCTGGGTCTTCCTGATCAACGTCCCGATCGGCGTCGCGGCGCTCCTCATGGTCATCGCGTTCCTGCACCTGCCGAAGTTCGGCGACGCCAAGGCGAAGCCGCGCATCGACTGGTGGGGTGCGACCTCGGTCATCGTGACCCTCGTCCCGCTCCTGCTGGTGGCCGAACAGGGCCGCACGTGGGGCTGGGGTTCGGCCGGCGCGATCGCCTGCTACGTCGTCGGTGCCCTCGGGCTCGTCGCCTTCCTCGTGGTGGAGACGCTCATGAAGGACGACGCGATCATCCCGCTCAAGCTGTTCCGCTCCGGCACGTTCTCGATGGCCACGATCCTCGGCTTCCTGGTCGGCTTCGCGATGTTCGGCGCCATGCTGACCATCCCGCTCTACCTGCAGATCGTCACCGGGCTGACCCCGACCGAGTCGGGCTTCGCGACCCTGCCGATGATCGGTGGTCTGATGATCGCCTCGATCGCGTCCGGCCAGATCGTCGCCCGCACCGGCCGCTACCGGATCTTCCCGGTGATCGGCACGGCGCTGGTCTCGTGCGGCTACGTCGTCCTGACGTTCATGACGATCGACAAGCCGCTCTGGTTCCTCATGATCGGCATGTTCCTCATCGGCCTCGGCCTCGGCCAGCTCATGCAGAGCATCACCCTCGCGTCGCAGAACTCGGTCCAGCCGCGTGACATGGGCGTGGCGACCAGCTCGGCCACGTTCTTCCGCCAGATCGGTGGGACGCTCGGCACCGCGGTGCTGCTGTCGGTCCTGTTCTCGATCATGCCGGCGAACATCCTGCACGCCACCGCGGACGAGAAGAACCTGACCTCGGCCCTCGACGCCGCCCTGAACCCGACCGTCGCGTCGGCGAAGGCGAACCAGGGTGTCATGGACCAGATCTGGAACCCGATCGTCACCCCCGTCAAGCAGCAGGTGCAGACCGGCCTCGACGCCGCGACCGCCAAGGTGACCCAGGCCACGGCCGGCGCTCCGGAAGCGGTGCAGCAGCAGGCGCTGGCGAGCGCCGCGACCCAGGCACACGCCAGCGTTCAGAACGGCGCGCTCACGGTCGACTGGTCGAACGCGGCGCAGCGCACCTACTGGGTGAACGACCTCGCGCCGACGCTCGCGAAGCAGATCGACAAGGGCGCGAACACGTCGAGCAACTCGAACGCCGAGACGAGCGACACGTCCTACCTCAACGGTGCGGACAAGGCCCTCACGAAGCCGTTCATGACCGGGTTCAACGCCTCGGCCGTGACCGTCTACTGGGTCGGCTTCGCGGTGATCCTGCTCGCGTTCGTGCTGAGCTGGTTCTTCAAGGCGCCGCCGCTCCGGAAGAGCTCGGCCCTGCAGGAGCAGGCGGACAACGCCGGCACGGCCGACGACCTCGAGGTGCAGGCGGTCAGGGCCGCCGACACGATGGGCTCGCCCACCGCGCCCGTCACCGGTTCGATCCCCGTCCAGCGGGGCGCGTCGAACGACTAGGTCGACCGGGGCCTCCCACCACCGCGTGGGAGGCCCCGTCCCGCACCACCCGTTCCGCACCAGGAGCACCACGTGACCACCAGCGAAGCCCCCGCCGCCGACTGCGGCCTCCGGGAGCGCAAGAAGCAGCAGACCCGCGCCGCGATCCACGCCGCCGCCCTCGAACTCGTCACCGACCGAGGCCTCGCAGGCGTCACGGTCGAGGAGATCTGCGCCGCCGCCGGCGTCTCGCCGCGGACGTTCTTCAACTACTTCCCGTCGAAGGGCAACGCCGCACTCGGGCTGCCCGCGACGACCGTGCCGGACGAGGCGCGCGCGGCCTTCCTCACCGCCGAGGGGCCGCTCGTCTCGGACCTGTGCGACCTCGTCGCGCAGACGGTCACCCTGCCGGCGGACCGTCGCCGGATGAAGGAGCTCGTGCAGGCCCGGCCGGAGATGGTGCCGACGATGCTGCAGTGGATGGCGGACGCCCGGCTCGCCGTCCACGAGGTCGCCTCGGAACGAACCGACCCGGACTCCGCGCGGACCGCGGTGACGCTCGTGATGGCCGCGGTCATCGAGGCGGCGCACCGCTTCACGGTCGGCTCCCGCGACGACCTGGCGGACCGGCTCCGTGGGGTGGTCGCCGAGATGGGCCGGCTCGCCACCACCTGATGACCGCGACGGTCGCGTCGCCCCCGGCGCGAGGCGACCACGGCCTGGAGGCGCGGTGCGGGTCCGACCCGCACCGCGCCTCCAGGCCGTGGTGCGTTCTGACCCATCGCGAGTGCCGTGGAAAGCGGAATCGCGCGTAGGTGGTCGGAAAGAACGACTTCCTACGCACGGAACGTCTTCCTACGCGCGGAACGACCTTCTCCGCGCAGAATGGCTCGGGGCGAGGAGCGGCGCGAGTCATCGGACGACTCGGCGCGCTTCGTGGCTGAAACGCAACACGATCCGCTCTTGACAGCAGAGACATCGGATGTTTCGATTACCTCGTTCGGTCGATGGCGACCGGACGGGCAGGAGACACGATGAGCCGCATCACCGGTCTGCGCGTGCGCGACGTCCGGTTCCCGACCTCGCGGGACCACGACGGATCCGACGCGATGAACCCGGCACCCGACTACTCCGCCGCGTACGTCGAGATCAGCACCGACGCCCTCGACGGACACGTCGGCACCGGCTTCGTCTTCACGATCGGCCGCGGCAACGAGGTGCAGGAGGCCGCGATCGAAGCCCTCCGCGACCACGTCCTCGGGGCCGACGCCGAAGCGCTCCTCGACGACATGGGCGGCACCTGGCGGGCGCTCGTGCACGATTCGCAGCTGCGGTGGCTCGGCCCGGAGAAGGGCGTGATGCACATGGCGATCGGCGCCGTGGTGAACGCGCTCTGGGATCTCCGGGCGAAGCGGGCCGGGCAGCCGCTCTGGGCACTGCTCGCCGACCTCAGCCCCGAGGAACTCGTCGACCTGGTCGACTTCCGGTACCTCACCGACGCGATCACCCCCGACGAGGCGCTCGCGATGTTCCGCGACGCCGTCCCGCTCCGTGCCGAGCGCCGTGCACGCCTCGAACGCGAGGGCTACCAGGCGTACACGACCACGCCGGGCTGGCTCGGCTACGACGACGAGAAGCTGGCGCGCCTCTGCCGCGAAGCCGTCGACGAGGGGTTCACCCAGATCAAGCTCAAGGTCGGCGGCGACGTCGACGAGGACATCAGGCGGATGGGCATCGCCCGCGCCACCGTCGGCCCCGACATCCGGATCGCCATCGACGCGAACCAGCGCTGGGACCTCGACGAGGCCGTGACGTGGATCGACCGGCTGCGGCAGTTCGACATCGCCTGGGTCGAGGAGCCGACGAGCCCGGACGACGTCCTCGCGCACGCCGAGATCGCCCGCCGCATCGCCCCCATCCCGGTGGCGACCGGGGAGCACATGGCGAACCGGGTGATCGCGAAGCAGCTCATCCAGGCCCGCGCGATGAGCGTCCTGCAGATCGACGCCACCCGCGTCGCCGGGGTGAACGAGAACCTGGCGATCCTGCTCCTCGCGGCCAAGCACGGCGTCCGGGTGTGCCCGCACGCCGGTGGTGTCGGCCTGTGCGAGGCCGTCCAGCACCTCTCGATGTTCGACGCGGTCGCTCTGACCGGCGACCTCGACACCCGGTGCATCGAGTTCGTCGACCACCTGCACGAGCACTTCGTGACCCCGGTCGACGTCCACGACGGCCGCTACTGGCCGCCGACCGCTCCCGGCGCCGGCACCGAGATGCTCGCCGCCACCCTCGACACGTACGAGTTCCCGGACGGCCCGGTCTGGGCCGGCGCGTCCGCACCGCTCCCGGACGCCGTCCGCGTCGCCTGACCACCACACCCTCACCCTCACCCGATCACCACGACGAAGTGGAGACTCCGATGCAACGACGACGAATGATCGCCGGGCTCGCGGCAGCAGCTGCCGCGGCCCTCGTGCTCACCGGCTGTTCCTCCGGCAGCAGTGCCGGTGGGAGCCAGTCGAAGGACGCCCTGACCTGGTCCATGTGGATCGCCGGTAAGGAGGACAAGGCCGCCTGGCAGAAGGTCGCCGACACCGTGAAGAGCGAGGACGGCATCACCCTGACGATCCAGGGCGCACCGTTCGAGAACTACTTCACGAAGCTCAGCACGCAGCTGAGTGCCGGCGGCGCCCAGTGCGTCGTGAGCATGCAGTCGCTCCGCGCCGCGAACTACACGTCGTCGCTGCTGCCGCTCGACGACCTCGCGAAGAAGGACGGCACCGACCTCTCCGCGTTCGACAGCACCGCGCTCGACGGCATGAAGGTCGACGGGAAGCTCTACGGCCTGCCGTACGACACCGGGCCCATCATGATGTTCTACAACCGCGACCTCTTCAAGCAGGCCGGCGTCGCCGAGCCGAAGCCGGGCTGGACGGTCGACGACTTCGAGGCGGCGGGCGCTGCGCTCAAGGCGAAGGGCATCACCGAGTTCGGTTCGACGGTCGGCGACCTCAACCTCGAGTCGATGGTCTACGGCTACAACGGCGGCCGGGTGATCACGTCCGACGGCAAGCTCGACGCGTCGAACGCGAAGTTCGCGGACGGCCTCGACTGGCTCTCGACGCTGGTGAAGAAGGGCTACGCGACGCAGGCGTCGTCGGACTCGTCGACACCGGGGAACGACTTCGCCGCCGGCAAGGTCGCGATGTACACCGACGGTCCGTGGTCGCTCATCAGCCAGAAGGCCAAAGTGAAGTTCGACCTGGGTGTCACGACGCTCCCCGCCGGCACCCCGGGTCCGTCGACCTTCGCCGCCGGCTCCGGCTTCGGCGTCTCGAAGCAGTGCAAGTACCCGGAGCAGGCGTTCAAGGCCGTGCAGACGATGACCAGCGAGAAGGTCCTGACCTCGCTCGCCGAGCAGGGTCGCGCGTTCCCCGGTCGCACAGCGGCGCAGGCGGCCTGGTACTCCAGCGCCGGCATCGAGGGTGCCGAGCCCGCGCTCAAGGCAGCTCTCGCGAAGTCGTCCCCGCTCCTCGGGAACAAGCAGAGCGACCAGCTCTCCCAGCTGTTCACGCAGTACGCGCTGCAGGCGGTGAACGGACAGACCTCGGGCAAGGAGACCATGTCCTCGATCGCCGGCCAGCTCGGCACGCAGTGACGGACGCGACCGTCTGAGGGACGGGAGGCGCGGGTCGACCCCGCCCCGCGCCTCCCGTCCGATCCATCCCCTGTTCAGGACCGCGCGAACGACGAGGAGGTCGTCGCATGACCACCATCCAGGACCCACCGGCCGAAGCGGCCGTCCCCGCGGTCGCGACCGCGATCGCGGTCGGAGCCGCCACCCCGCGGCGGAAGGGCGGCGAGGACACGAGCGCGCTCGGGCGCCGCTCCTGGTGGGGGGCTGCGTTCGCGGCACCGCACTCGATCGGACTCGTCGTCTTCACGGCGTTCCCGATCATCGCGTCGCTCGTCGTCAGCTTCATGAACTGGCCCATGCTCGGCGAGCGCAGCTGGGCCGGCATCGAGAACTACGCCCGACTGTTCGCCGACCCGGTGTTCCGAACGGTCGCGCTCAACACCGCGCTCTTCGTGGTGCTGTACGTGCCGCTGAACCTCGTCGTGTCCCTCGGGCTCGCCGCCTGGCTGACGCCGCGGATCGCCGGCCGGCACGTCTTCCGCGTCCTGTTCTTCATCCCGACCATCACACCGATCGTCGCGAACGTCGTCGTGTGGCGGATGCTGTACCAGCCCGGTGGGGCGATCGACGCGTCGCTGCAGTCCACCGTCGGCGTGCACGCGCCGAACTTCCTCGCCGACGAGCACTGGGCGATGTTCGCCATCGTCGCGATGAGCGTGTGGCAGGGCTTCGGCTACAACATGCTGATCTTCTCGGCGGCGCTCGACGCCGTGCCGGAGAACCAGATCGAGGCCTCGCAGCTCGACGGCGCGAACGCCTGGCAGACCTTCTGGGCCATCAAGTTCCCGCTCATCTCGCCGTCGGTGTTCTTCGCGACGATGATGACGCTGATCACCTCGTTCCAGGTGTTCGTGCAGCCGTTCGTCCTGACGAAGGGCGGGCCGGGCACCGCGACGGAGACCCTCGTGCAGTACATCTACAACACCGGCTTCCAGAACCAGCAGCTCGGTCTGGCCTCGGCCGGCGCCTGGGTGCTGTTCGTCATCATCCTCGGGATCACGGCCGTCCAGTTCCTCGGGCAGAAGCGGTGGGTGCACTATGAGTGAAGCGGTCCGCGGGCACGTCGGTGCCACCACGTCGAACCGGACGGTCAACCCCCGTGCCGTCGCCAGGACGAAGTCCGCGCCACGACCGGGGCGGGTCCGGCACGCGATCGGGTACGCCCTGCTCTGCCTCGTCACGCTCCTGTTCGTCTCGCCGCTCATCTACATGGTCGCGACGAGCCTCAAGCCCGCCGACCAGGTGTTCACCACCCCGCCGACGCTCTGGGGCCGCTCGCTCGAGTGGGACAACTACGTGCAGGCGTTCACCTACCTGCCGTTCGCCCGCTTCATCCTCAACGGCGTGTTCGTCGCGGCGGTCGGGACGGCGATCAACGTCGCCGTGGCCGTGCTCTCCGGGTACGCGTTCTCACGGTTGCGCTGGCGTGGCCGGAACACGGTGTTCCTGCTGTTCCTCGTCACCCTGATGATCCCGCAGGACGTCCTCGTCATCCCGATGTACGTGATGATGCAGGGCTTCGGCTGGGTCGACACGTTCCAGGCGCTCATCATCCCGTGGGCCTTCACCGCGCTCGGCGCCTTCCTCGTCCGGCAGTTCTTCCTGACCGTGCCGCAGGAGCTCGACGACGCCGCCCGCGTGGACGGTGCCGGCGCGATCCGGACGTTCTTCTCGGTGATGCTCCCGCTCGCCCGGCCGACCATGGCCGTGCTCGCGGTGTTCTCGTTCATCTCGTACTGGAACTCGTTCCTCTGGCCGCTCGTCGTCGTGAACGACGTCGAGGCCCACGGCACCATCCCGCTCGGCCTGCAGCAGTTCTTCGGCCAGCAGGGCTCCGAGTGGAACCTCGTGATGGCGGCCTCGGTGATCTCGATGCTGCCGACTGTGATCCTGCTCGTCCTGCTCCAGAAGCACCTCGTCAAGGGCATCGTCACCTCCGGCCTCGGCGGCCGCTGATGCCCCTCCCCCCTCTGAAAGGAACACCGGCCCCATGACCATCACCGCACCTGCAGAGCCGCAGACCGCGACCGACGCCAACGGCCTGCCCGCCTGGTTCACCCACGACCGGTTCGGCATGTTCATCCACTGGGGGCTCTACGCCCTGCCGGCCCGGCACGAGTGGGTGAAGAACCGCGAGCGGATCACCGACGAGGACTACCAGAAGTACTTCGACCACTTCGACCCGGACCTGTTCGACGCCGCCGACTGGGCCCGCCGCGCCCGCGAGGCCGGCATGAAGTACGTCGTCCTCACCACGAAGCACCACGAGGGCTTCGCGCTCTGGGACTCGAAGCTGACCGACTACAAGGCGACGAACACCCGCTTCGGCCGCGACATCGTCCGCGAGTTCGTCGACGCCGTCCGGGCGGAGGGCCTGCGCGTCGGCTTCTACCACTCGCTCATCGACTGGCACCACCCGGACTTCACGATCGACGGCGTGCACCCGCGACGGGATGACGGCGAGGCAGCGATCGCCGCGCTCAACGAGGGCCGCGACATGGCCCGGTACCGCGCGTACCTGCACGGACAGGTCGAGGAGCTGCTGACCGACTACGGACGGGTCGACTACCTCTTCTACGACTTCTCCTACCGAGACAACGACCACGAGGACATCTGGGGCGGCAAGGGCCGCGAGGACTGGGGATCCGAGGAGCTGCTGGCGCTGACGAAGCGCCTGCAGCCCGGCATCATCGTCAACGACCGGCTCGACATCCCGGGGGACCTCGTCACCCCGGAGCAGTACCAGCCGGACAAGCCGATGGAGGTCGACGGCGTGCACGTGCCGTGGGAGGCCTGCCAGACCCTCAACGGCTCGTGGGGCTACGACCGCGACAACCTCAACGTGAAGAGCATCGACTTGCTCGTCCGGATGCTCGTCGACGGGGTGTCGAACAACGGGAACATGCTCCTCAACGTCGGACCCACCGGCCGCGGCGAGTTCGACGGGGTCGCACGGACCGCGCTCGCCGGCATGGGGACGTGGATGCACCAGCACGCGCGGTCCGTCTACGGCGCCGGGCCGTCGTCCTTCCGGGCACCGGCGGGCACGGTGTACACGCAGAACGGGAACCGGCTGTACCTGCACCTGTTCACGTGGCCGTTCGAGCACGTGCACCTGGCCGGCCTGGCCGGGAAGGTCGAGTACGCGCAGCTGCTGAACGACGCGTCGGAGATCCACTTCCGCGAGATCCCGGCGGGCACGCGTGCGCAGAACACCGGCCTCGGCGGGCAGCCGGCGGGCACCCTGACGCTGACCCTGCCGATCGTCCGGCCCGACGTCGCGGTGCCGGTGGTCGAGCTGTTCCTGCGCGACGACGCGGGGGTCGGCCGCTAGTGCAGCGGATCCTGTCGCGGACCCGACTGCGGGCCGGGAGCGAGGCGACGTACGACTCCGTGCACGCCGCGGTCCCGCCCGCGCTCGCGGCCCGACTGCGCGAGGCCGGCGTGCACGACTGGACGGTGTGGCGGGACGGGCGGGACCTGGTCCACCTCATCGAGGTCGAGGACTACCGTGCGATGCGCCGCGCACTCGCCGACGACCCCGTCAACGCCGAGTGGCAGGCGACGATCAACCCGCTGCTCGAGGCGGACGACGACTACTCCGGCGGCGACGACGGGGTGCCGCGGGTCTGGTCACTGGCGGACCAGGTGGACGCATGAGCTCGGCGGACGTGGCGCTGGACGTGGTGCCGGACGCGGGCCTTCCCGACCTCGACCGCGGGCCGTTCTGGCTCGGCGGTGCCGGCATCGCCAACCTGCTGCACGCGGTGTCCGACGAGGACGCCCGGGCCACCGTCGACGCGGCGTGGGACGCTGGCGTGCGGGGGTTCGACACCGCTCCGCACTACGGCCTCGGGCTGTCCGAACGGCGACTCGGGGCGGCGCTCGCCGACCGGCCGCGTTCGGACTACCTGGTCTCGACGAAGGTCGGCCGGCTGCTGGTACCCGGCCGTGGCGACGGCGACGACCTGGCGTCCGGCGGGTTCGCGGTGCCGGACGACCTCGTCCGGCAGTGGGACCCGTCGCCGTCGGGTGTCCGGCGTTCGCTCGACGAGTCGCTCGGCCGTCTCGGCCTCGACCACGTCGACATCGCGTACCTGCACGACCCGGACGTCTACTCGCTGACCGACGGGCTGGCCCAGGCGCTCCCGACCCTCGCCGAGCTGCGGGACGCGGGCGTGGTGCGCGCGGTCGGCGTCGGGTCGAACTCGGTGGCCGCGCTCGAGGCAGCCGTCGAGACCGGGCTGTGCGACGTCGTCATGCTCGCGGGGCGGTACACGCTCCTCGAGCAGCCCGCGGCGGCGCTCGTCGCACGGTGCGAGGTGCTCGGCGTCGCCGTCGTCGCGGTCGGCGTCTACAACTCGGGGCTGCTCGGGCACACCCGCCCCGATGCGTCCGCGACGTACGACTACGCCACCGCGCCGGCTTCGGTCCTGGCGCGGGCGAACGCCATCGCGGACGTCTGCGAACGGCACGGTGTCACGCTGCCCGAGGCCGCGCTGGCCTTCCCGCTCCGGGCCGCCGCGGTCCGGGCGATCGCCCTCGGCGCGCAGTCCGCCGAGCAGGTGCGGCAGAACGCCGCACGGGCCGCTGCGGCCGTGCCCGCGGAGCTCTGGGAGGACCTGCGCGCCGCCGGCCTGCTCGACGCCTGACCCCGGCCGGCTGCCTGCGCGGTGCGGTCTCCCGCGCGCCCGCCCGCGGTCGGCGACGCCCCGCACAACGAAAGTCACCCCGAACCACGCGTCTGCGCGGTTCGGGGTGACTTGGGTTGCGCGGGGGTTCCGCGTCAGCGGGTGCGGGCGCTGCTGCGGCCGGAGACCTTCAGGTAGATGAACAGCACGATGATCGCGCCGATGATCGAACCGATGATGCCAGCCGGCTGGAAGAAGCCGTCCATCGGGTCGTGCTGGAAGATCAGGAAGCCCAGGAACCCTCCGACGAACGAGCCGATGATGCCGAGCAGGATCGTCATCGGGATCGAGATGTGCTGCTTCCCGGGCATGACGAGTCGGGCGACGGCGCCGGCGATGAGTCCGACGATGATGAGGCTGATGATGAGACCGAGCACGGTTTCCTCCTTGTGGGGTCAACGTGTCCAGCGGGTTGCCGGGTTCACGACCGACGTCCTACCCAACACGACGGTGCCCCAGCGCGCTCTCAGGTTCAGTCGAGGGACCGTCGCAGCCAGCGCTCGACGCCCTCGACGTGCGACACCACGAGGGACTGCACGAGCTGCGGATCACGACGGCGGATCGCGTCCACGATCGCCGCGTGCTCATCGAGCGTGCGCTGCACCGAGCCGTTCTGGGTGAGGCCGCGCCAGACCCGCACGCGCACGGTCTTGCTCGACAGTGCGTCGAGCAGACCGGAGAGGTACTGGTTGCCGCCGATGCCGGCGATCGTCGAGTGGAACAGCAGGTCGTGGGCGACGAGGTCCTCGACGCCGGTGTCCTCGCCGACCGACGCCATCAGGGTCGCCAGGTCGTCGATCTGCTGCTCGGAAGCGCGCGCGGTCGCGAGGACGGCCGAGGCGGGCTCGAGGATGCGACGGACCTCGAGCAGGTCGACGAGCGAACGGTCGTGGTGCATGTCGACGACGAACGACACCGCCTCGAGCAGGACCCCCGGCTCGAGCGAGGTCACGTAGGTGCCGTCGCCGCGGCGGACGTCGAGCACGCGGATGAGCTCGAGGGCCTTCACCGCTTCGCGCAGGCTGTTCCGGGACAGCCCGAGCGACTCGCTCAGTTCCTTCTCTGGTGGGAGGCGCTGCCCGGGTTGGAGCTCGCCGCTCACGATCATCTGCTGGATGCGTGCGATCGCGTCGTCGGTCAACGAAGCCACGTCACCACCTCCTGGGGACCCGGCCACGAGCCGGACCGGACAGGGCGACGATACCGGCACCGCGCCTCCAGGCCGACGCGGCGGAGCCGACCGCCATCAGGCGGGCCGGAGCCGGAGTGCCTGCATCCCGCCGTCGACCGCGAGGTCGACGCCCGTCGTCGACCGGGCCAGGGGGCTCGTCAGGTAGGCGACGGCCTCGGCGACCTCCTCGGGGGCGACGAGCCGTCCGTGCGGTTGGCGGGCCTCGAGGGCTGCGCGCTCGGCGGCAGGGTCCGGCGCGCTGGCGAGCAGACGACCGACCCACGGGGTGTCCGCGGTGCCCGGGTTGACGGCGTTGACGCGGATGCCCTCGCGGAGGTGGTCAGCGGCCATCGCGCGGGTGAGCGCCGCGATGGCGCCCTTCGTGGCCGAGTACAGCGCGCGCTGCGGGAGCCCCGCGGTCGCGGCGATCGAGCACGTGTTGACGATGCTCGCGTTCCCGGAGGCACGGAGGTGGGGGAGTGCGGCTCGCGAGAGGCGGACGGCGCCGAGGACGTTGACCTCGTACACGCGACGCCACTCGTCGTCGGGGTTGTCCTCGACGGTGCCCTGTGCGCCGATGCCCGCGTTGTTGACGAGGACCTCGAGGCCGCCGAGTTGTTCCACTGCAGTGGCGACCGCTGCGCGCACGGACTCGTCGGACGAGACGTCGCACGTGACCGAGACGACGCCCTCGGCACTCGACGGCTGCAGGTCGAGCACCGCCACGGTGGCACCGCGGTCCTGCAGCGCGGTGACGATCGCGGCGCCGATGCCGGACGCGCCGCCGGTCACGATCGCCCGGACGCCCTGGTGGGTGGCGCCGTCCATCACGCCGCCCCGATCGTCTGCCGCTGCGAGCCGAGGCCCTCGGCGGTGAGCTCGACCACGTCGCCGGGCTGCAGGTACGGCGCACCGCTGCCCAGCGCGACGCCCGCCGGGGTGCCGGTGCTGATGACGTCGCCCGGGTACAGGACCATGAACTGGGACAGGTACCGGACGATCTCGGCGGGCCGGAAGATCATGTCCGCCGTGGTGCCGTCCTGCCGGACCTCGCCGTTCACGGTGAGGCGCAGCGTGAGTGCCTCCGGGTCGAGGCCGGCGTTCTGCAGTGACGACGGGGTCACGAGCCACGGCCCGAGCGGGTTGAAGGTCTCGCACGACTTGCCCTTGTCCCACTGCCCGCCGCGCTCGAGCTGGAACTCCCGCTCCGAGACGTCGTTGGCGATCGCGTACCCGGCGATGTGGGTCGCGGCCTCGGTCTCGGACTCGCAGTAGCGCGCGGTCGTGCCGATGACGATCGCGAGTTCGATCTCCCAGTCGGTCTTCGTGCTGCCACGGGGGACCAGGACCTCGTCGTCGGGGCCGATCACCGTCATCGGGTCCTTCATGAAGACGATCGGTTCGGTCGGGATCTCCGCGCCCGTCTCGGCGGCGTGGTCGCGGTAGTTCAGGCCGATGCAGACGACCTTGCCGGGCCGGGCGACCGGAGCGCCGCGGCGGAGGGCATCGGCGTCCGGGACGGGCCGCAGGTCGCCGGCGCTGCGGGCGTGCTGCACACGGCCGATCGGGTCGGACGCCAGGAACGACCCCGAGACGTCGTTCGTGATCGGGCGGAGGTCGAGGACCTCGCCGTCGGTGTCGATGGCCACGGGGATCTCGCTCCCCGCCGGGCCGAGTCGTGCGAACCGCATCGTTCCTCGCTCTCCTGCTGCGCCGGTGCAGCGGAAACATCCTATGTCTGCGGGTGCTTCCCGGCAAGGTAGACGCGGTCGGCGGTGCCTCGGAACACCGCGTCGCGCTCGTCGTCACCGAGGTCGTCGAGGGCGGTCGTGGTCGCGGTGAGGACCTCGGCGTAGTCGGTCGCGAGGGTCGACACCGGCCAGTCGGAGCCGAACAGCGAGCGGTGGGGGCCGAAGAACTCGACGACCTCGCGGGCGTAGCGGGCCACCGGGCGGTGGCGCCAGTCGTCGCCGGCCTCGGTGAGGAGGCCGGAGACCTTGCAGACCACGTTCGGGTGGGCGGCGAAGTCGCGCATCCGGGCGCGCCAGGCGTCGGCCACGGCGGGGTTGTCGCGCTCGGTTTCGGTGGCGTCCCGTTTGCCGGATCGGTCCCGCGCGATGGGGGGTTTGCCGGCGTGGTCCAGCACGAACACCGCCGCCGGCACCGTGTCGACGAGTGCCAGGGCGGCAGCGTGCTCCCGCTCGCGGACGAGCAGGTCGAACACGAGCCCCGCATCGGCCAGGGCGCGGACACCACGGGCCACGTCGGGACGCGCGAGCCAGCCGGGGTCGGGTTCGTCCTGCGCCTGGTGCCGGATACCGACCAGCCGGTCCCCGCCCGGTAGCGCCAGGGTGGCCGCGAGCCGGTCGGCCACGTCCGGCGCGGTCAGGTCCGCCCAGCCGACGACGCCGACGACCGGCTCGGGCTGCGCGAGGAGCCACGCCGTCTCGCCGGGGTCGTGCACGGCCTGCACGACGATGGTCCGCGTGACGTCGGTGTCCCGCGAGACCGCGCGGAGGTCGTCCACGTCGAACCGTCGCCGGATCGGGGCGACGGAGTCGTCCATCCAGGGGTACGGGCGGTCGGCCGGGTCCCAGAGGTGGTGGTGAGCGTCGATGATCACGCCGCCATCATGCCCGAGTCATCCGATGTCCGGTCGGTCGGGCCCATCACGCGCGCGATGGAAAGTGGAATCGGGCGTACCCGGTCGGAAGTTCCGACCAGGTACGCCCGATTCGACCCGGTACGCCCGGTTCGACCAGCGCGCGCCCGATCAGGCGCGCGCCCGGCCGGACCCAGGCGCGCGTCAGACCAGCGAGGAAGCCTCGAGCTCGGACCGCAGCTCCGCGTCGGACGGCTCCACGAAGTGCTTGCCGTTGGGCAGCACCACGACGGGGATGTTCTTCCGCCCGCTGATCGCCTCGGCGCGGTCCGCCGCGGAGAGGTCCGCCTCGACGTCCACGTACTCGTAGTCCACGCCGAGCGTGTCGAGCAGCGCCTTGGACCGTCGGCAGTCGCGGCACCAGTCGGCACCGAACATCGTCACCTTGTCGAACGTCTCGTCAGTCATGTCCCCCCGAACAGATGACTCGATCCCGGCATTCCCGCGGTCGCACCGTGCGACCTCGGAGCACCATGTCCCCATGAGCCTGCCCTCGGACCTCCCCGCCGTCCGTGCCGAGCAACGGGACGCGCACCCGGACCAGCACCAGCACAAGCACCCGGACCCGCACCAGCACCCGGACCCGCACGAGCAACCCCCGCACCCGCACCACCGGCACGGGTGGTGGTGGAAGACGCTGCTGACCGGGTTCGTGCTCTGGGTCGTCACGATCATCGTCACGTTCTCCACGCTCAACACGAACCTCGTGCCGACGATCATCCTGCTCGGCAGCTTCCTCGTGCCGTTCACGGTCGTGCTCTTCGTCATCGAGCGGGTGACCGGCTCGGTGAGCACGATGCAGCTCATCGTCGCGTTCTTCGTCGGCGGCATCCTCGGCGTGCTCGGGGCGTCGCTGCTCGAGGCCGACCTCCGCGCCGGCGCCGGCCTGTACATCGTGGTCGGCTTCGTCGAGGAGTTCGTGAAGGGCGTCCTCCTGGTGGTCGTCGGCTGGCGGGTGCGCCCGAAGACGGCTCGGCAGGGTGCGCTCCTCGGCGCGACGGTCGGTGCCGGCTTCGCCGCGTTCGAGTCCGCCGGCTACGCGTTCAACGCGGCGATCACGAGTCGCGGCATCGACCTCGTGTCGCTGCTGCAGACCGAGGTGGTGCGGGCCATCCTGTCGCCGGTCGGCCACGTGCTGTGGACCGCGATCCTCGGGGCGGTGGTGTTCGGCGCCGCGCACGGACGGGCGCGCTTCCGGTGGTCGTGGTCGATCCCGATCGCCTACGTCGGGGTGGCGCTGCTGCACGGCCTGTGGGACTCGAACTCCACGATCTCGACGCTGCTGGCGTTCCTGGTGACGGGGACGCCGTTCTCCGCGGCGCGGAACGGTGCCGTCCCGGTGTCGATCGCCGGGCTGGCGACGACGCTCTACGTGGTGGGGCTGGCGATCGTCTCGGCGATCGGGGTGGTCATCCTGATCGCGGTGCTGATCCGAGCGAAGAAGCGGACTGCCGGCGGCCTCGACGAGGACCCGGCCTGGTCCGCGACCCCGGCACCGCACCCGCTCGGGTGATGCTGCCCGCTCGCCCTACGATTGACCCATGCCGCCCGGACCCGACCCCGAGACCCGCGCCTGGGCCTCGGCCGCCGTCCGACGCTTCGCGGCCGCGACGAACCTGCTCGTCGCCGCCCGCCGGTTCCGCATCGTCGGCGGCGACCCCCGCGACACGGCCGCGCTGCACGCCCTGCTGACCGGCCTCGGAGCCCGACCCGCCGCCGACCACGAGCCCGTCGACCAGCTGTGGTGCGCCGGGTCGCCCGACGAGAGCACGGCCGTCGTCGAACGCGAGGCCGACCGTCCCCGCGGCGCCACCCTCGTCGTCGTGGACGCCGGGCGACACGTGCCCGCCGTCGACGAGGACGCCTTCGGCCCGGTCACGAGCGTCCGACCCGGGGTGCTCGGCGTGCCGGCCCTGTCCGACGACGTCTTCCTCGTCTCCACCGGCCGCGACCCCGAGGACGACCCCGCCGCCGACGCACGCCTGCGCTGGGCGCGCCGTTCGATGCCCGTCTCGCGAGCGGTCGCCGCCGAACTCCGCGAGGGCGGGCTGCTCCGCGGCACCCGCATCGGCGTGAGCATGTTCCTCGAGCCGAAGACCGCCGTGCTGAGCCTGCTGCTCCGTGACGCCGGAGCCGAGGTCGTCGTCTACGCACACGCCGACGAGACGGACGACGCCGTCGCGGATGCGCTCCGGCGCGCGGGGTTGACCGTGCACGCCAGCAGCACCGCGACGCTGTCGGAACAGCAGGACCTCGCGCTCGCGATGCTCGACACCCGGCCGCACGTCCTGCTCGACGACGGCTCGCACGTCATCCGGCTCGCCCACCAGGAGCGCCCGGACCTGCTGCCGACGATGCTCGGTGCGGCTGAGGAGACGACGAGCGGCCTCCGGCCCCTCCGCGTGATGGCATCCCGCGGCGAGCTCGGGATCCCGGTGGTCGCCGTCAACGACGCCCGCACCAAGACGTTCTTCGACAACCGGTACGGCACCGGGCAGTCGACGGTGTTCGCCGTGCTCGACCTGGTCGACGGGCTCGCGTCCGCCACCCACCGGGTCCGGCCTGGAGGCGCGGCTGTCGTCGCCGGGTTCGGGCACGTCGGCGAGGGGGTCGCGCTGGTGCTCCGCGCGCTCGGTTTCACCGTCACGGTCGCCGAGACCGACCCGGTCCGCGCCCTGCAGGCGCTGTTCGCCGGGTACGAGGTCGCGCCGCTCGTCGACGCGGTGCGCGACGCCGACCTGGTGATGAGCGCGACCGGGGTCGCCGACACGATCGACCTCGCGACGCTCCGGGCCTGTGCGGACGACGCCGTCGTGGCGGTCGCCGGCGGGGTCGACGGCGAAGTGGCGATCGACGCGGCGCTCGCCGCGGGCGCTGTGCGGACCGGGATCGGCCGGAAGGTCGAGCGCTTCGCCTGGCCGGACGGCCACCACGTGCTCGTGCTCGACGGCGGCGGGTGCATCAACATCACCGCTGCCGAGGGCAACCCGATCGAGATCATGGACCTGTCCTTCGCCGCGCAGCTCGGCGCCGTCCGGATGCTCCTCGAGCGCGGCGACGAGCTCGACCGCGCCGTCGTGCCGATCGACCCCGCGGTGGACCACGCGACCGCCCGCGCGGCGCTCGCCGCCTTCGGGAGCCGACCCGCGCCTCCCGGCCCGCTCGCCGCGCAACCCGCGGACCGTGCGCCCGACGTCCGGACCCGCCGTTTCGGGGACCCGTCGTGACGTCCGGGCGCACCGCCGACCACACGGTGACCGTGCACGCGGCGCGCATCGTCGTCCCGATGACCGCACCGCCGATCGCGGACGGTGCCGTCGCCGTGCAGGACGGTCGGATCCTGCACGTCGGTGACCGCTCGTGGGTCGTCGACCAGCTCGCCGGCACCGGCACGACGTTCACCGAACGGCGCTGGCGCGGCGCGCTGCTGCCCGGCCTGGTGAACGCGCACTCGCATCTGCAGTACACCGGCATGGCCAGTGTCGGGCAGCGGCAGTACGAGGGTTTCGAGGACTGGGCGGCCGCGTTCAACCGCGACTACGCCGAACCGCACGACTGGCGTGCCGAGGCCGCTGCCGGCGCTGAGCTGTCGATCCTGGCGGGCGTGACGAGCATCGCCGACGTCGTCACCGACCTCGAAGCGGCGACCGCGCTCGAGACGCACGGCCTCGGCGGCATCGCCTACTGGGAGGTCATGGACTGGGAGAACGAGGCGTGGCAGACCCACGGCCGCGACCAGGTCCTCGCCGAACTCGAGCGCTTCCCGACCACCCCGGGCGCCGGACTCTCGCCGCACGCCCCGTACTCGCTCGACGTCGCACCCCTGCTCGAGCTGCCGGACATCGTGCGACAGCGCGGCCTCCGGCTGCACCTGCACCTCGGTGAGGCGGCGTTCGAGGGGGAGCGGGTCGCACTCGGACCCGTCCCCGGACTCGACGGCGTCGACGGCGTCGGCCACGGCAGCGACTGGCACCTGGCGAACGCGCCGTCGTTCCGGGCCATGCGGGCGCTCGGCTTCGGTGCCAGCGCGACCGCGTTCGTCGACCGGCTCGGCGTGCTCGGGCCGGACTGCCACATCGCGCACGGGGTCTACATGACCGCGGCGGACCGGGCGCTGCTCCGGGCCCGCGGGACCGCCGTCGCGCTCTGCCCGCGCTCGAACGCGGTCATCGGCCTCGACCCGCCACCCGTCGCGGACTACCTCCGCGAGGGCAGCCCGATCGCGATCGGCACCGACTCGCTGTCGTCGTCGCCGTCGCTCGACCTGATGGCCGACGTCACCGCACTGCACCGGATCGCCCGCGCCCAGGGGTACGGCCACCGGGACCTGCACGAACGGCTCCTCGCCGCCGCGACCCTCGGTGGCGCGCACGCGATGGGACTCGCCGTCGGGGCGGACCGGGTCGGGCACCTCGCCGTCGGCGCGCGGGCCGACCTGGCCGTGTTCGACGTCGACGCCCGCACCGTGCCGGACGCGCTGGCCGAACTCGTCGAGGACGGAGCCGGCCGTGCGGTCGCGACCGTCATCGGCGGTGTCGTCCGGGCCGCCGACGGCGACCTCACCCCGAACCACGTGGAGGAACCATGACCGAGACCGCACCCCGACCCGGCATGGCCGCACGACGCACCGTGGGCGGCGACCTGATCGAGTGGCTCGACGTCCCGAAGCGCGCCGTCGCCCTCGGCATGGAGCCGCACCCGGAGGGCGGCTGGTACGTCCGCACCTGGACCTCGCCCGCGACGGTGCCGACCGCCGCCGGTGACCGTCCGGGCGCCACGCTCATCCACTTCCTGCTGCCCCCGGGCGAGGCCTCCGCCTGGCACCGGGTGACGAGCGACGAGATCTGGATGTGGCACGGCCCCGACGCCGTCGACCTGCAGCTCGGTGGCGACGGCGACGAGCCCGTGCCGGGAGCGACCATCACCCTCGGACCCGACGCCGGACGCGACCGCGTGAACGACGCGCAGGCGTTCGTGCGTGGCGGGGTCTGGCAGCGGACGATCCCGGGCGACGGCGAGGTGCTGCTGAGCTGCCTCGTGTCGCCGGGGTTCTCGTTCGACGACTTCACGATGGCGGACTGACGTACCACATTGGTATGTTGGCCGGATGGACTCCGGCCGCGTCCCCGCCCTCGCTCGAGCGGCGCTCGAGGCGCCGTTCGAGTTCGCCTACGTGGACGAGACGGGCGACGAGGGCGACCCTGCGGCCTCTCCCGGGGCGACCCGTACGTACACGCTGGGCTGCGTCCTCGTCCCCGGCGGAGACTGGACCGATCGCCTGGACTGGCTGGCCGGAGTCCGTCGCGAGTTCCGTGACGCCTACGGCATCCTCGTCCGCCACGAGCTCAAGGCGAACGTGCTGCTCCGCGGACGGGGCGACCTCCGCGACCTCGGGCTCGGTGACGGTCAGCGGCGTGACGTGTTCCGCCGGTCGCTCGCCGCGTTGACGGTGGCGTCGTCCGGTGTCTTCGCGGTCGTGATCGACAAGGAAGCGCGGCCGATGGACTACCAGCCGGAGGACCGGGCGTGGACCTACCTGCTCCAGCGTCTCCGACTCCGTTCGGAGCGGTCCGGCAAGCCGATCATCCTCGTGCACGACGGCGGAGACGACGCGACGGTCCGCGCGATCCACCGCCGGTTCCGCCGACACAGCTTCGCTCCCGGTGGTGTCCGGGTCACGGCGCCGTTGCTGGTCGAGGACCCGGTTCCGCGCGACTCCGCGTCGTCGTACTTCATCCAGGCCGCCGACCTCGTGGCGTACGCGGCGTTCCGACGGTTCCAGGCGCCGGGCGCGAAGAGCGGCAGTGTCTGTGACGAGACGATGTGGGACGAGCTCCGGCCGGTCTGGCGGACCGAGGTCACGAACGCCCGCCGGGACGCGATCGTCGTCTGGCCGTGACGGCGTTCGGGAACGTCCGGAGACAGCACGGGCGTTCGGAGATCAGAAGGGGCGTCCGGAGAGCGGGAGGTGCGTCCAGGGAACGGAAAGGGGGCGCCCCGTGCTGGGACGCCCCTTGATCTCAGACCTCAGCCGAGCATGCGCTCGGTTCAGCCCGCACCTGCAGGCTACCAGTCTGGCGCGAGGCGGTCGATGGCCGCGGGTGCGTCACCCGGTGACGGCGGTTTCGCGCTGGTATCCCACTGCGAAGTACACTTCGTCCTGCCCTGACCCCCTCACGAAGGCCCGACCGTGACCCGTTCCCTCCGCCTCACCCTCGCCGTCGCCACCGCCGCGGTCGCCGCCATCGCCCTGTCGGCCTGCTCCGCCGGGGGCAGCGGCAACGCCGACGGCACCGTCACCGACGGCAAGCTCACCATCGCGACCGGCCAGCCCGCGTACTCGCCCTGGGTCGAGGACAACAAGCCCCAGTCCGGCAAGGGCTTCGAGTCCGCGGTGGCCTACGCCGTCGCGAAGGAGATGGGTTACGCGAAGTCCGACGTCGTCTGGAAGCGCAGCACGTTCGACAGCGCGATCGCCCCCGGCCCGAAGGACTGGGACCTCAACGTCCAGCAGTTCTCGATCGACGCGAAGCGCAAGAAGGCCGTCGACATGTCGACGCCGTACTACACGACCACCCAGGCCGTGGTCACGACCACGACCTCGAAGGCCGTCGACGACACGACCATCGCGGCGCTCAAGAAGGACGCGATCGGTGTCGCCACCGGGTCCACGTCGATCGCGAGCGTGAAGAGCGTCCTCGGGGTCACCCCGCAGGTGTTCAACTCGAACGACGACGCCGTCCTCGCGCTCAAGTCGGGCCAGATCGACGCGATCGTCACCGACCTGCCGACCGCGTTCTACATGGCCGCCGCGCAGCTCGACGACGGCACGGTGTCCGCGCAGTTCCCGGCGGACGGCAAGGGCGACCAGTTCGGGTTCGTGCTGCCGAAGGACTCGAAACTGACGAGCAAGGTCGACAAGGCGCTGAAGGCGCTGAACGACGACGGCACGCTCGAGGACCTGCAGACGAAGTGGCTCTCCTCGGAGACCGGTACGCCGGTCCTGAAGTAGCCGCGTGATCCGGTCGGAAGCCAGCGCATGACCCTGCCAGCAGGTGCCGGGACGCCGGTGGCCACCCCCGCGCCGAGCCCGGTCGAGCTCGAGCGTCGGCTCTACCGCCGGCAGCGCGGTCGCCGGGCCGTGGTGGTGTCGGTCGCGTCGACGCTCGTCGTCATCGCGATCGCCTACTTCGGCGTCGTGAACACCCCGGGCTGGGCTGCGGTCCAGCAGTCGTTCTTCGATCCGCAGACGGCGATCGAGTCGTTCCCCTCGATCCTCGAGGGACTCTGGCTGAACATCCGGATCCTGTTCTTCAGCGCGATCGGCGTCGCCGTGTTCGGCACGCTCCTCGCCGTGGTGCGAGGGCTGCGGAACCCGGTGTTCTTCCCGCTGCGGATGCTCGCGACCGGGTACACCGACCTGTTCCGCGGGCTGCCGCTCATCATCGTCCTGTACCTGGTGGGCTACGGGATCCCCGGCCTCGGGGTCTTCCCGCGACTGCCCGCCGAGGTCTGGGGCACGATCGCGATCACCCTGACGTACTCGTCGTACATCGCCGAGGTGCTCCGCGCCGGCATGGAGGCCGTACACCCGTCGCAGCGTCTGGCAGCCCGGTCGCTCGGCCTCTCGCACGCGAAGACGCTGCGGCTCGTGGTGCTGCCGCAGGCGATCCGGAAGGTCACGCCGGCGCTCATGAACGACTTCGTGTCGATGCAGAAGGACGTCGGGCTCGTGTCGATCCTCGGCGCGGTGGACGCGGTCCGCTCGGCGCAGATCGCCCAGGCCGAGACCTACAACTTCACGCCGTACTTCGTCGCCGGTCTGCTGTTCGTGGTGATCAGCCTGCCGCTGATCCGCGTCACCGACGCGATCGCGCGTCGCCAGCAGCGGCGCGAACAGATCGGAGGGACCGTATGAGTGACAGCGGCTCGGGCCTGGAGGCACGGATCACCCCCGACACGTCGGCCGCGGTGCTCGAGCTGCGCGGCCTCCGCAAGGCCTTCGGCGAGCACGAGGTCCTGCGCGGGATCGACCTGACCGTGCACCGCCACGAGGTCATCTGCGTCATCGGCGCGTCCGGCTCCGGCAAGTCGACCCTGCTCAAGACGGTGAACCTGCTCGAGGGCATCGACGACGGCGAGATCCTGCTGCAGGGCACGGACATCGCGGACCCGCGGATCGACGTCGACGCGACCCGGGCCCGCATCGGCGTGGTCTTCCAGCAGTTCAACCTGTTCCCGCACATGACCGTGCTCGACAACGTGACGCTCGCGTCGCGGCAGGTGCACGGCGTCGGGAAGGCGCAGGCCGAGGAGACCGCTCGTCGGCTGCTCGACCGGATCGGCCTGGCCGACTTCGCCGGGGCCTACCCGGATCGGCTCTCCGGCGGGCAGCAGCAGCGCGTCGCCATCGTGCGGGCGATCGCGTCCGACCCCGAGCTGCTGCTGCTCGACGAGGTCACGAGTGCCCTCGACCCGCAGCTGGTCGGCGAGGTGCTCGACCTGGTCACGGAGCTCAAGCGGCAGGGCTCCACGATCCTGATGACCACGCACGAGATGCACTTCGCGCGGAACGTGGCCGACCGGATCGTGTTCCTGCACCGGGGCGAGGTCGTCGAGCAGGGCACCCCGGCCGAGGTCCTCGACGCCCCCGGCCACCCGGCCCTCGTCGAGTTCCTCGCCCGCGTCCACGCCTGAGCCGGGCCGTCGCGACCGGTGCCGTCGCGACCGGGGCAGGCGGGACAGGACCCGCGCGACCGGGGACTACGCGACCGGGGCCGGCGCGACGGGGGTGACCCGTGCCTCCAGGCCGTCGTCGGCGACCATGTCGGGGACGTGGGCTGAGCGTCCGGCCGGCAGGAAGGCGGCGGCGATCGCACTGATCGCGACCACGGCCGCGCCGACCGCCACCGCGGGCTGTGCCGCGTCGACGTAGCCGGTCGGGGTGAGTTCGCCGCCGTTGCCCGTGAAGACCGCGGTGAGGACGGCGATGCCGAGCGCGACCCCGATCTCGCGGAGCGTGGAGTTCGCACCCGACGCCTTCGCGTGGTCGTGCTGCGGCATCCGGGCGAGCACCGCCGTCGAGATCGGCCCGAACACCGCACCCATCCCGATGCCCGCGAGCACGAAGCCCGGCAGCAGCGTCGTGAAGGTGACGTCGGCCGACATCGTGCCGGCGATCCAGAACAGTCCCGCGGACAGGAACACCATGCCGCCCGTGATGAGCGCACGTGTGCCGATGCGGGGCGCCACGATGCCGGCGAGCGGTGCGACGACCATCGGGGCGAGCGTCCACGGCATCGTCCAGACGCCGGCCTCGAGCGGGGTGCGTCCCTGCACGACCTGCAGGAACTGGATGAGGATGAAGACCGCGCCGAAGGCCCCGAACGAGAACGTCATCGCGACGACGTTGGCGAGGGCGAAGCTGCGGTCGCGGAAGAAGCGGAGCGGCAGGAGCGGCGCACTGGTCCGGGCCTGCCAGAGGACGAACGCGACCAGGAGCACGCCGCCGCCGACCAGGCCGGTGAGGACCTCGCCGCTCGTCCAGCTGGCGTCGTTGCCGCGCACGACCCCGAAGACGACCCCGAGCACGCCGAGTCCGGCCAGCAGGACGCCCACGACGTCGGCGCGGACGCGGGCTCCGCGGGTGTTCGGCAGGGCGTACAGCGCGAGCGGGATCGCGACGACGCCGACCGGCACGTTGAGCCAGAAGATGGCCTCCCAGCTCCAGCTCTCCACGACCGCGCCGCCGATGAGCGGGCCGAGGGCGACGCCGAGGCCGGAGATCCCGCCCCAGACGCCGATGCCGACGGTGCGGAGTCGGTCCGGCACGCTGCCGACCAGCAGGGTCAGCGAGAGGGGCATGATCGCGGCGGCCCCGGCGCCCTCGACGGCGCGCCAGACGATCAGGGCCGTCGGGTCGGTGCTCAGCGCGGCGAAGGCGGAGGAGACCGTGAAGACGGCGATGCCGGCGACGAAGAGGTGCCGGCGGCCCAGCCGGTCACCGAGCCCGACGGCCAGCAGCATGAGCGCGGCGAACGCGAGCGTGTAGGCGTTCGTGATCCACTGCAGCTCCTCGACCGAGGCACCGAGGTCGGCGTGCACGGCGGGCAGCGCACTCGTGACGACGAGGTTGTCGAGCGTGGCCATGAACATCGGGAGGGACGCGGCTGCGACGGCGAGCCAGACGGGGATGCGTCGTTCCATGGGAGGGGTCCGTTCGTTTTGGTAATCCGATGATTACTTCCGAGGTGGACTGTAGTAATCGACTGATAACCTGTCAACCATGACCTCCTCGACCACCGGATCGACGCCTCCGACCACGGCGAGCACCGGATCGTCGGCGGGTGTGTCGGCCCCCGCCGGCCGCATGCCGGCCGCGCAGCGTCGCGCGATGATCCTCGAGGCTGCCCGTGGTCTCTTCGGGCGTCAGGGGTACCACGGCACCACGACAGACCAGATCGCCTCGGCCGCCGGGATCAGCCAGCCCTACGTCGTGCGGATGTTCGGCTCGAAGGAAGCCCTGTTCATCGAGGTGTTCCGCGGGACCCTGACGACACTGCTCGATGCCTGGCGCGAGACGCTGACGCACCTCGGACCGGACGACACCGTCGCCCACGTCATCGGCGAGCAGTTCGTCGACCTCGCCGCCGAGCGCGGCCTGCACACGATGCTGCTCCAGGGCTTCGTCTCCGGGGCGGACCCGGCGATCGGAGCAGCTGCCCGGGCCGGGTTCCTCGAGATGTACCGGTTCCTCCGCGACGAGGCCGGGATCCCGGACGAGCAGGTGCAGGGCTTCCTCGGCAGCGGCATGATCTTCGCGGTGATGCTCGCGATCGACATGCCCTCGCTGGCCGACGCGGACCCTGATGCGGACGCGCTGCTCCGTGCCACCTTCGGTGAGAAGTGCGGGCAGGTGCTCGACCTGGTGCGCCAGGACCCCGGCGCCTAGGGCGTCAGCAGGACCTTGCCGATCACCTCGCCGTCGCGCACCCGGCGGTGCGCCTCGGCGGCGTCGTCGAGCGGCAGGACCGAGTCGATCACCGGACGGACCCGCCCGTCGGCCACGAACGGCCAGACGTTGTAGCGGACCGCCTCGACGATGGTGGCCTTCTCGTCGAGCGGACGCGCGCGGAGCGTGGTGGCGCTGATGGTTGCCCGCTTCCGCATCATCGTCCCGAAGTCGAGCTCGCCCGTCCGGCCGCTGCCCGAGGCGATCACGGCGACGTGGCCGTTCTGCGCGAGGACGTCGAGGTTCCGCCCGAGGTAGTCCGGGCCGACGACGTCGAGGACCACGTCGACGCCACGGCCGTCGGTGTACTCGAGCGACCGGGCGACGAAGTCCTCCGAGCGGTGGTCGATCACCAGGTCGGCGCCGAGGTCGCGGGACGCCTGCACCTTGCGCTCCCCGCCCGACGTCGCGATCACCGTGGCGCCGAGCGCCTTCGCCCAGAGCACCGCGTGCGAGCCCATCCCGCCGGTGCCTCCGTGCACCAGGAGCGTCTGGCCCGGCCGGAGCCCCGCGAGCATGCCCACGTTCGAGTAGACGGTGCAGGCGGCTTCGGGCAGCCCGGCGGCCTCGACCAGGTCGACCCCGTCCGGCACGGGCAGCACCTGCGTCGCGGGCGCGACCACGAGCGAGGCGTACCCGCCGCCGGAGAGGAGCGCGCAGACCCGGTCGCCGACGGCGAAGCCCTGCACGTCGGGACCGAGTGCGCGCACGGTGCCGGACACCTCGAGGCCGAGCACGTCGGATGCCCCGGGCGGCGGTGGGTAGTTCCCCGCGACCTGCTGCAGGTCCGCGTTGTTGACCCCGGCTGCGGCGACCTCGATGAGCACCTCGCCGCTGCCCGGCACCGGGTCCGGGCGTTCGCCGACGTGGAGGGAACCGTGGTCCGGGGTGATCGCTCGCATGCCCTCGACCGTACGCGACCGGACCCGTTCCGCCGTCCGGTCGTGCGGCGGACCCGGTCGGTACGCTCGGCGGGGAGCCGCGCTCCGACCGGAGCGGCGGCCAGGACCGGGGGAACCACCACCATGCCGAAGAAGCTCGTCTCGCTCGCCACGGCCGCGATCGCCGTCGCACTCCTCGCCGGGTGCTCGTCCGGCGGTTCGCCGTCCGGTCGGTCGTCGGACAGCAGTGCCGCCGCGACGCCGACGGCCACGGGCACCGCGTCCGCGCAGTCGCAGCAGGAAGCGTGCGCCCAGCTCGAGGGCGAGTTCCGCTCGTTCGTCGCGTCGCAGACGTCCGCCTCGGCCCCGGCTGACCCGAAGGCGCGTGCCGCCGTCGTGTCGGAGCTGAACGAACGGCTCGACGCGGCGCTGCCGGACATCGGCAACGCCACCGTGAAGACCGCGTTCTCGGACTTCAACGCCGCGGCGAAGGACTACGCCTCGGCGCTCACGTCGAGCGGGTCGGCCGACTCCACCGAGGCGAAGCAGGCCCAGTCCGACGTCCAGTCGGCCCTGCGGGAGGTCTCGGCGGCCTGCCCCGCCTGATCGCAGTCGACGGGGAGCGGGCCCCGTGCCGCCGGTCCGACCTGGAGGCACGGGGCGCGTCCGTCAGACGGCCGCCGGTTGCGACGCGTCGAGTCGGGCGACGTCCTCCGGACGCAGCTTGATCGTCGCGGCCGTCACCGAGTCGAGGATCGACTGCGGGCGGGACGCCCCGGGGATCGGCACGACGACGTCGCTCTTCTGCAGCTCCCACGCCAGTGCGATCACCTGCGGGCTGACCCCGCGGTCACGGGCGATGTAGGCGAAGTCCTCGAACGCCGTGCCGAGCTCCGCCGCGTTCGCGATGCCGCCGAGCGGGCTCCACGGCAGGAACGCGATGCCGAGCTCGTCGCAGAGTTCCAGCTCCGGCTCGCTCGATCGGAACTTCGGTGAGTACTGGTTCTGCACCGAGGCCAGGCGGCCGTCGAGCACATCGTTGGCGGTGCGGATCTGGTCGGGGTCGGCGTTCGAGATGCCGGCCATCCGGATGACGCCCTCGTCGAGGAGCTCACCGAGCGCACCGACCGACTCGGCGTACGGCACGGCGGGGTCCGGACGGTGGAACTGGTACAGGCCGATCGTCTCGACGCCGAGGCGCTTCGCCGATGCCTTCGCAGCCTCCTTCAGGTACTCCGGGCGACCGTTCTGCGCCCACGCACCGGCTTCGGGGCGGAGGTGTCCGCCCTTCGTCGCGATGAGGACGTCGGAGGTGTCGCCGTGGTACTCGCGCACCGCCTTCGCGATGAGCGACTCGTTGTGTCCCACCTCGTCGTGGGCGGCCAGGTGGTACGCGTCGGCGGTGTCGATGAGGGTGACGCCGGCCTCGAGTGCGGCGTGGATCGTGGCGATCGCCTGCCGTTCGTCCGGGCGTCCCTCGATGGACATGGGCATGCCGCCCAGTCCGATGGCACTGACCGACACGTCTCCGATGACTCGTTGCTTCATGGGCCCAGCATGCGCCGAGGCGGATCGCGGCGCTCAGGGAGCGGGGTCGGAGGCCGACGGCGGGACGGTGGAGTGCACGCCGCGTCGAGCCCAGGCGGGCGCGTGCTCGGGCAGCGGGCCGAACGCGATGCCGCGCGCGTAAGCGCCCCGGACCGGCGGGACCCAGCGGGCGAGCAGGACGGGGAGCTTCGGCGGCCCGGCCTGCAGTGCACCGGCGAAGGCCCGTTCGAACACCACCCGGTGCAGCACCGCCTGTGCCGTCTGGACGATGACCGCGGGCGTCGAGCGGCGTCGCTGCACCGCCGCCAGCGCCCCGTCGAGCCCCGCACCACCGAGTCCGCGTCGGAGCGCGGGCACGAGGATCGCCGCCGTCGCCACGGCGTCCTGCACCGCCAGGTTGATGCCGACCCCGCCCGCCGGTGACATCGCGTGGGCGGCGTCGCCGATGCAGAGCAGCCCGGGGCGCCACCACCGCCGGAGCCGGTCCATCCGGACGTCGAGCACGTGCACGTCGTCCATCGAGGCGATCGCGTCGACCCGTCCGGCGAAGTCCGGCCGGAGCCGGGCGACCCGGGCGCGGAAGGCCGCCAGGCCCTCGGCGCGGAGGGCGGCGTCCGAGCCCTTCGGCGCGAAGTACGCGACCTGGTGGTAGTCCGGCCGCGGGAAGCTGAGCAGCACGTCGGTGCCGGAGAACGCGGGGACGAGGGCGGTCTCGGCGTCGCCGGGCTCGCGCGGCAGCCGGAACCACCAGGTGTCGAACGGCACGGGGAACGTGTGCGGACGGAGCCCGGCGGCGCTCCGCAGCACCGAGTCGCGGCCGTCGCAGGCGATGACGACGTCGGCGCGGAGCTCCTCGGCCTCCGTCCTGGACTCGACTTCGGCCGCACCGCCGCGGGCGCCGTACGGCCGGAGGTGCACGCCGGTGACGACGCCGTTCTCCACGATCATGCCGGTCGCCGCGAGGCCCATCGAGATGGTGAACGACGGCTCCTCGCGTGCCGCGGTCACGAGCATGTCCAGCAGGTCCCACTGCGGCACCATCGCGACGTGGTCGTACGGCGGTCGGAGGCGCGAGAAGTCGCCGAGCAGCGCCCGTGAGCCGTCGGGCATCGGCAGCGAGAAGTCGTCGAGCCGAGACTGCGGCAGTGCCCGGAACCGGTCGCCGAGGCCCAGCTCGTCGAGCAGCCGGATCGTCGAGGCGTGCACGGTGTCACCGCGGAAGTCCCGGTTGAAGTCGTCGTGCTTCTCGACCACGCGCACCGCGACGCCGGCGCGCGCGAGCAACAGGCCGAGGACGACCCCGGCGGGGCCGCCACCGACCACCGCGACGCTCGTCCGCGACACCGTCACCATGCACCGGACGCTACGCCGCTACGCTGCCGTCGTGGGGAACGACGGGGCATCGGGTTCCGACCGGCTGCGGGCGGTCGTCGACACGCAGGCTGCTCGTGCGGCCCGCGACCGAGCGGCACGGCAATCGTGGGCGCCCGTCTTCGCGATCGTCTGGACCCTCGCGGTGATCGGGTTCCTCGCCGTCGCGGTGCTCCTCAACGCCCTCGCCGGCTGGCGCGAAGGGCCGTCGTGGGGCTTCGCCGCGCTCTGCACCGGCGTCCCCGTCGTGCTGCTCCACGTCGTGCACGCGCTCGTCGTCCGGAGCGGGCGGGAGCGCAACCGTCAGGCCTGGGACGAGGTCGCGGACCGTCTCGACGAGCAGGTCGAGCGCGCCGGCATGCCCGCGCCCGACCGTGGCGCCGTGCTGCGCATGCTCCGAGCCTCGGACGCGGGGCCGGTCCAGCCCGGTGGCCCCGCACCGGACGGGCCGTCGTACCGGTGGACGTTCCCGGTCGCCGACGACGCGGCGCGGCGGCTCGTCGTGGACCGGCAGGACGGACCGCGGGGTGAGGTCGTGGTCGTGACGGCGGACGTCGAGGGACGTGCGGACGTCGCGGGTGCTGCCGTGGTCGGTGCTGACGTGGCCGAAGCGGACGTGGCCGAAGCGGACGTCGTCGGTGCTGACGTCGCGAGTGCCGTCCTCGGCGCCTACCGCTCGCACATCCCGGCCCCGATCACGGCGTCGCGGCTCGGTGGTCGGCCCGCCGCCCCGCCCGGGTTCTCGTGGCCGCGGTGCGCCGAGCACGGAGCGCCGATGTGCTTCACCGCCCAGCTCGAGCACCGTGGTGCGCTGGTCCTGCTGTTCTTCTGCCAGGCAGACCCGGGTGGCTGCGCTTCGTGGGACCCCGACGCGGGGGCCAACGCGGCGGTCGTCGTCGGCGGTCGCGACCTCGAGCTCGCGGCACCACCGGCGGATGCGACCGCGGCGCTGCTCGACGGCGATCCGTGGTTGCTCGGTGTCCGAGCGCCCGGCACCGCACCCTGTCCCACGGTGGGGGATGCCGGGCAGTGGGGCGGCGTGCCGGAGTGGATCCAGGGGGACGAGCAGCCCGCCGACACCGAGTTCGTCGCGATGCTCGAGGAGCCTCCGGGCACGGGGGTGTTCGGCGGCGGGGCCGCGTACGTCTTCGTGGGTCCGGACGGCTCGGCCACGACCCTGTGGCAGCGGTGACGCCGTGGGGCTCCTGTGGTGGCGACGACGTCGACCGGCTCCGGACGAGCCCTTCGACCCGCAGCGCGTGCCGGACGAGGACCTGGACCGGGTCGAGCCGGACGGGGAACAGCTCGACGAGGTGATCGACCCGCTCCTGCTGCCCGGGTTCACCACGGAGCAGGACCTCGTCGACGTGGTGACGGAGTGGTTCGCGGACGACAGCGACGACCTCCCCGCCTTCCGACGCCGCGTCGAGGACCACGTGCACGCACGGTGGCGGGCGCGACTCGACGAGCAGCGGACGTGGCCGACGGTGACCAGCCAGTACGAGCTGCTCCGCGACGCGTTCACCGCGCTGCACGACGAGCACGGTTTCGCGGTGGGCTCGGCGGCCGGCGTCGACCAGTCCGACGGGTTCCGGATCGTGCGGGACGGTCGGACGCCGGACCCGGAGTCGCCGGACGGGTTCCGCGAGTGGGCGTACGTGTTCTTCCACGAGCAGGACGCCGAGGGCCTCACCGCACCGGGCGCCGTCCTGCGTCTGGCGTTCGGTGCCTTCCGTCCGTCACCGGACCTCGGACCGGACGCCGTGGCACGCGCCGCGCTGTCCGAGCGCGGGCGGACGGCGCTCGCCGAGCGCAGTCGCGCGGTCGCGGGTGACACCGTGGTGTCCGTCCTGGTCGAGCACGGACTCGCGGCGGTGTGGACGGGCGACGGGTCCGCACGCATCCGGGTGTCGATCGACCGGTGGCGGAAGCCGTTGTCCGGAACCGACTGATGCGACGGGCCAGCGCCGAAGGACCAGCGACGACCGGTCAGCTCCGCGCGGACTGCCGCCCGACGACGACACGCACGACGACGACCCGCACGATGACGACCACCGCGGCCGCCAGCGCTCCGGCCACCGCCGCGACCACAGTGTCCTGGGTGGCGGCGCCGGCGAGCACGAAGACGACCACGGCGGCGGAGATCGCCGTCACGACGGTCCGCCACCACGTCCAGGGCGCCGCACGGTCGGCGGCACGCGCGCGTCGGCTCGCGGCGTCGGTGGCCGCGCGTTCCCAGAGGTCGTCGCCTCGGGGGTCGTAGCGCCGTCGCCACTGTTCCGGCGTGATCCACGACGGACGGGGCACCTCCGGCCGCTCGGGACCGATCCCGCCCACCTCGGTCGGCCCGACGTCGGCAACGCGGTCGGCGACGCGCTCGGCGACGCGGTCGGGGAGCGCGGGCGGGGCCTGCCGCGGGAGGGCGTTGCCGCCGACGGTCCACTCGCCGCCGAGCAGGAAGGAGCGCTCCGGTTCGGCCTCGGCGACCGCGCGCTCGAGCTCGGACACCCGGGTGGTCGCCCGGCGGTCGGGGCCGTCCCAGAGGCTGGCGTCACCGACGACCTCGGCGACGTGGTCGTCGACGTCGTGCTCGTCCGCGACCGACATGACGACGAGTTCGAGCAGGTCGAGGCAGAGGACGGCGTCGACGGGACGGGCCGCCACCGAGGCGACGTCGCCCAGGAAGGCACGGGCGGCATCGGCGAGCTCCGGCCACGTCCGCTCGACGGCGCCGAGGCGGTCACGGTAGGACGGCAGCGCCACTGACCAGGGCACGCGGACCTCGGCCGCGTCGGCGTCGAGCGCACGCCCCGACCGGAGCGCCGCGGTCAGCCGGGCTCCGTGCTCGTCCCAGACCTGCGGAGGAACGAAGCCGAGCCACAGGAAGGGCAGGACGTACTGGATCTCCCACTCGGCGAGCACGGTGCCGTCGGGCTCGGAGCACACCTGCAGCCGGACGGAGTTCCCCACCCGGGTGACCCTACCGGGCCGGTGCGGCGGTGCTGGAGACCTGGCCGGACCCCGTCCCGTCGGCGGCACCGGCGAAGACGATCCCGCCCCAGGTGATGCACCCGATCGCGAGCACGAAGCCGATCGCCGCGATCCACCACGAGCTGCGTCGGCGGATCCAGGCGCCGATCGCGAGGACGACCGTCGCGACCCCGATCACGAACGCCCCGCCGACCGCGATCGCCGCCCCGCCGAAGTACGTCCCCGGGGAGCAGCCGGTCGCCGCGTCGCAGGTCGCGGTGGCCGAGATCACCGCGATGATGCCGACGATCGCCGTGACCACGGTCATCACGGTGCCGAACGCCAGCAGCAGCACCGTCGAGATGCGGTCGGCGAGCCGCGCCGGCGGGAAGAGCGTCGTGCCGCCCTGCTCCCACGCGCGCTGGGCGTCGGCGGCGCCCGGGGAGGAGCCGGACGGGGTGGGCTGCGGCGGTCCGCCGGGGACGTTCGACCAGGTCATGGAGACCGTCCTACCGCGCCTCGACCCCGAACGCCTGTGCGAGACGCTGGATCTTCTGCGCGCGACCGAGCCGCGGCAGGTCCGATCCGTCGCGGATGACCTTCCCGCGGGCCTCGAAGTCGTCGAGGAAGTCCTGCGCCCAGGCGACGTCGGTCGGCGTCGGGGAGATGACCTCGTTGATGACCGGCAGCTGCTCGGTGTCGAGGCAGAGCTTGCCGGTCAGGCCGAGCGACACGGCGACCTGCGACTGCTCGCGGAGGATCGGGTGCGACGAACCGACGGTGGGTCCGTCGATGGGGCCGGGCAGGTCGCCCACGCGCGAGGCCACGACGAGCTTCGACCGCGGGTACGCCATCGCGAGCGTGTCCGCCGAGGTCCCGGTGTCGCGGCGGTAGTCCCCGGAGCCGAAGGCCAGCCGGAACGCTCCCTGCGCCCGTGCGATCGACACCGACTCCTCGATGCCGAGCGCCGACTCGACGAGCGCGATCACCGGCGTCTGGCCACCCAGGCGGTGCCACGTGTCGGTGACCTGCGCGGGCGACTCGGTCTTCGCGAGCATCACGCCCTGCAGGCCGGGCAGCCCACGGAGCTCCTCGACGTCGTCGGCCCAGAAGTCCGTCGTGACGTCGTTGATCCGGACCCAGGCCTCGCCGCCGCCGGCCAGCCACGAGGCGACCGTCGTGCGGGCACCGGGCTTCGCGGCGGGGTCGACGGCGTCCTCGATGTCGAGGATGATCTGGTCGGCCCGCGAGCGCTGTGCCCGCTCGAACCGGTCGGACGCCGTGCCCGAGACGAGGAGCCACGACCGCGAGATCTCGGCGGGGACCGATCGACGCCGGTTCGGCCCGGCCGACGAGGGCGCGGGGATGGACGGAGCGGAGCGGTCGTCGATGGCCATGTCCCGTTGGTACCACATCGCCTCGCCCGGGATCGCATCGGGCCGGGCCGGAAACCCCGAAACCTCGGTTCATTGCCAGAGAGGCGGCGCGATCCCGCCTACAGTGTCGGATGTGTGGCGAGCGGACAGGGTGACCGACGGCGAGGGCGACGTGAACGACGGCGTCCGCGTCGAGGGCGCCGTCGCGCCCACCAACCAGCGGGATCAGCAGGATCAGCACGACCAGCAGGGGGAGCAGGACCAGCGGGGGCAGCAGGAAGAGACCGTCGTGAGTGACGAACCCGACCGCACCCTGCGTCCGGAACTGCAGCTCACGAGTCCGCAGGCGATCAGCCTGGGTGATCCGCGCCTCCAGGCCGGCAACGCCGCCGAACCCGCATGGGACGTCTGGCGGAAGCAGCTGACCGGCGTCGGCGGGACCAGCCCCCTCACGCACTTCTCCGACCACCCGCGGGCCCGGATCGAGCTCTCGACGACGCACCCCGGCGGCCTCGCCCAGTTCATCACCGGCAAGACCACGCTGCTCTCCAGCCTCATCCGCGACGAGGTGGCGCTCCGTGCCGCCCGCATCGCCGCCGCCCAGGTCGAGGCGAAGGGCACCGAGCTCGCCACCGTGCGCGGCATCGACGCCGTGAAGCTCGGCATCGGCATGGCCGACTGGCAGCACGGCGACGAGCAGTTCCGCGGCCCGGTCCTCCTCCGCCCGCTCGCGATCCGTCGCCACGGCCGTGACTTCGAGGTCCGCCTGCTCGGCGAACCCGTGCTCAACCCCGGCCTGGCCGATGCCCTGCACGAGCAGTTCGGCGTCATCCTCGACGCCCAGTCCTTCGTGGCGCTGGCGCAGCAGGACGGCTCGTTCACGCCGAACCCGGTCATCGACCGCCTCCGTGGCCTGACCGCGCACATCCCGGGCTTCTCGGTCCACGCGCGCCTCGTCGTGTCGACCTTCGCCGAGGTCGCGACCGGCATGGTCGAGGACACCGAGGACCTGTCGCACCCCGTGCTCGACGCCCTCGCCGGCAACCCCAGCGCCAAGTGGCAGGTCGAGCAGTCGTACCACCCGGTCGAGCAGACCCCGTCGGACGAGCGCAGCCCCGAGACGGACACGCTCCTCCTCGACGCGGACGACGAGCAGGAGAACGTGATCGCGCAGATCACGGCCGGCAACTCGATCGTCGTCAAGACCCTGCCCGGCACCGGTGGCACGCAGACCATCGTCAACGCGCTCGGCGGCCTCGTCGCCGCGAACAAGCGCGTGCTCGTCGTCAGCCCGCGCCGGGCCACGCTCCGTGGGATCGCCGCCCGCTTCGCCGAGGTCCAGCTGCCCGGCGTCGCCGTGACGCCCGGCACCCTGCGCCGCGACGTCGTGCGCTCCATCGCGCGCAACGAGAAGGCATCGCGTCCGAACCTGCGCGAGGTCGACGACGCCCTCGTCCGGCTGCGGAAGGTGCTCAAGGACTACCGCGGCTCGCTGACCCGCGTCGACCCCGACTTCCGCGTCTCCGTCCTCGACTGCCTCGTCGAACTGTCGCGGCTCTCGCTGCTGCCGGTGCCGCCGTCGACCACGGCCCGGCTCTCGAAGACGTCGGTGACGTCCATGGTCGAGGGGCGCTCCCGCGTCGCCGAGACGATGGTCAGTGCCGCGAACCTCGGCGAGTTCCGCTACGGCCCGGACGACTCGCCCTGGTACGGCGCGAAGTTCGGCTCGAGTGACGGCGCGCAGCGTGCCCACAAGACGGCGAAGGACCTCGACACCGACGGCCTGCCGACCCTGCTCCGCCGTGCCCACGACCTCGTGGACTCGACGCACATGCGCCAGTTCACGACGATCAACGAGCTCGGCATCTACCTGCGCCTGCTCACCGAGATCCGGGACACCCTCGACCGCTTCCTGCCCGTCGTCTTCGACCGTTCGGTCTCCGAGCTCGTGGCAGCCACCGCCCCGCGCGGCGAGGGCGCCCCGATGTCGGCCACGAACCGCCGCCGGCTGAAGAAGCTGGCGCGCGAGTACGTGCGGCCCGGCGTGCACGTGTCCGACCTGCACGAGGCGCTCACCCGCGTCCAGCAGCAGCGCGTGCTCTGGCAGCGCTACGTCGCCGCCGGCGTGAACCCCGAGGTCCCCACCGGCATCGCGGACGTCCAGGTGCTCTTCTCGAACGTGGTCGAGGACCTCGCGCGCCTCGACGAGCCGCTCGGCCGCACCGCGCGTGAGACCCAGCTGGCGAACGTGCCGATCGACGAGCTCGTCCCGACGATCGCCCGCCTCGCCGAGGAGTCCGACGTCCTGCACAACCTGCAGGAGCGCACCGAGCTCATGCAGACCCTGCGCGACCTGCAGCTCGAACCGCTCATCACCGACCTGGCGAACCGGCACGTGCCGGACACCCACGTGCCGGCCGAGCTCGAGCTCGCCTGGTGGCAGTCCGCGCTCGAGACCATGCTCGAGTCCGACCGGGCCCTGCTCGGCGCGAACACCGACATGCTCGACCGGGTCGAGGCCGACTTCCGCCTCGTCGACGACGCGCACGCGGCCGGGGTCTCCCAGGGTCTGGCGTGGCAGCTCGCCGAGAACTGGAAGGTCGGGCTCGTCGACTGGCCGGACGAGGCCGTGGCGCTCAAGACGCAGCTGAAGGAGGGCGCGATCAGCTCGCGCCTCCTGCAGGACTCCGCCCCGCACCTGTCGCGCTCGATCGCCCCGGTCTGGCTCGCCTCGCCGTACGAGGTGTCGCAGATCGCGGACACCATGCCCTTCGACACGGTGATCCTCGTCGACGCCGGTGCCGTCACCATCGCCGAGACCGTCGGCGCCGTCCGCCGCGCCCGGCAGACCGTCGTGTTCGGCGACCCGGTCACGCAGACCCCGTCGCCGTTCCGGATCGCGGTCGACCCGGCGCACCGCGCGCTGCAGGTCGACGAAGCGGTCCTCGACGCCTTCCACGCCGACTCGGCGCTCGCGAAGCTGTCGACGCTCCTGCCGACGCTCTCGCTCACCCGGTCGTACCGCGCCGGCGGCGAGGACCTCGCCGAGCTCGTCAACCGTCGCTTCTACGGCGGCCGCATCGAGTCGCTGCCCTGGGCCGGTTCGTTCCTCGGGCACGGGTCCATCGCGCTCGACTACGTCAGCGACGGCAAGGCCGTGCCGGACCCCGAGTCCGGTGCCGTCGAGAGCGTCGACGCCGAGGTGGACCGTGTCGTCCGCCTCGTCATGGACCACGCCCGCACCCGGCCGACCGAGTCGCTCATGGTCATCACCGCGTCGGCGAAGCACGCCGTCCGGGTCGAGCAGGCCGTGCTCACCGCGGCACAGGGGCACAAGGACCTCACCGAGTTCGTGATCGGGGACCGCGCCGAGCCGTTCATCGTCGCGACGCTCGAGCAGTCCGTCGCGCAGAGCCGCGACCGCGTCGTGTTCTCGATCGGCTACGGCCGGACGCCGCACGGCCGCGTGCTGCGGGACTTCGGTCCGCTCGGCAAGCCCGGCGGCGAGCGGCTGCTCGCGGTCGCGATGACCCGTGCCCGTCGCTCGATGGTGATCGTGACGTGCTTCCAACCGTCCGACATCGAGGCCGAGCGCATGGGCCACGGCACCGTCGCGTTGGCCGAGATCCTCGCCGAGGTCCGGGCGCGCACCACCGCTGAGTACGTGCCGGACGACTCCGACCCGCTGCTCGTCGACCTGGCCCGCCGGCTCGAGATGCGCGGCATCCCGGTCGCCCTCGGCCACCGCGGCAAGCTCGGCCTGGTGGCCGCGCACGGCGGGGTCTGCGTGACGATCGAGACCGACGCGTCGCTCGTCAAGGGCTCGCTGCGCGAGTCCCTGCGGCTCCGGCCCGAGGTGCTCCGTCGTCTCGGCTGGCACTACGTGCGCGTGCACGCGTTCCAGCTGTTCTCCGACCCGGACCGGGTCGCGAACACCGTCGCCGCCGTGCTCGGCGTCGACCGTGGCGCCACGCAGGAGATCAGCATCCCTCCGATTCCCGCACGCCGATGACGGACCGACCGAGTCGGCGGGCCTCCCGGCCCGCCGGGCCGGTCACGCCGGAGACGGACCAGCTGGTGGGCACGTGGACGCGGGCCGGCGACGCGACGTCAGCCGCGCCTCCCGTCCGATCAGCGACGCCGGAACGCGCGACGGACGACCAGCCGGGAGGCGCGGGTCGACGCCGCCGACGCGTCACCACCCAGCCCGCTCCGGGCTCCGACCCCGCACCGGCCCCGGAACCGGCGCGCCACCGCGACGGCGAGAACGACGCCCGGCTCCTGGGGGACGTCCCTCCCCACTGGTGAGCCGGTACCCTGGGCTTCGATGACTGACACCGCGCGGGAGCGACCCGACTGGCAGACCTGGCCGAACCTGATCTCGCTGTTCCGGCTGCTGCTGATCCCGGTCTTCGTGTGGCTCGTCGTCGCCGGGCACCCGGGCTGGGCGCTCTTCGCGCTCGTCGTCATCGGGGTGAGCGACTGGGCGGACGGCTTCATCGCCCGCCGCTTCGACCAGGGCTCGAAGCTCGGGAAGGCCATCGACCCGATCGCCGACCGGCTCGCCATCATCGCGATCGTGCTCTCGCTCGTGCTCACCGGGCTGCTGCCGTGGTGGGTCGTCGCCGTCGTGGTCCTCGTCGACCTGGTGCTCGTGGTCCTGTCGAGCGTGCTGTTCCACGGCAACCCCGACCTCGACGTCACGTGGACCGGCAAGATCCGGTCCGCGCTGCTGTTCGTCGGACTGCCGGTGCTGCTCTTCTCCGCCGTGCACGCCGTCGACGAGAACGCGCCGTGGGTCCGGATCGTCGCGCTCGTCTTCGTGTACCTCGGCACCGCCGGCCACGTGCTGGCGGGCGCGCAGTACGCCGTCGCGATGGTCGCGAAGCGCCGCGCAGTCGGGGCGCCCGCGCGCTGAGCGCTGCGCGCGCCCGCCCCACCTGGCGCGCCGCGCCCGCTCGCCGCGCCCGCGCCCGCTCGGCCGCGCCCCGCGCCCGGCCGCGCCCGCTCGCACAACGAAAACCCGCCCGAACCACGCGATCGCGCGGTTCGGGCGGGTTTCGGTTGGGCGAAGCGCCTACAGCTTCGTCGTGCCGCCGATCCCCGGACCCTCGGGAGCGTTCGACGGCGCCACGTGCGCGCCGCCCCCGGCCTGCGCGGGCACGCCGTTCTGCGACCGGAGCAGGTCGCGGATCTCGAGCAGCACCTCGACGTCGGTCGGCGGGACGTCCTGCGGCGTCTGCTCCTCGTCGTTCTTGACCCGCTCGAACGCGACCTTCTTGAGGTGGTTCACGGGGAGCACGAGGGCGAAGTACACGACCGCGGCCACGATGACGAAGTTGAGCGCCGCGCCGATGATCGCGCCGAAGAGGATCTTCGCGCTGCCGCCGGAGACGGTCGGGATCTCCCAGATCAGCGCCTCGTCGAGGCTCGACGCGTTGAAGACGGCGCCGATGAGCGGGTTGATGAGCGACGTGACGATCGCGGTGACGATCGCGGTGAACGCCGCACCGATGACGACTGCGACGGCCAGGTCGATGACGTTGCCGCGGAGCAGGAACTCCTTGAATCCCTTCACGGGACTCCTTCCGGGTCGAGGACGGCCGCCGGTCGGCGACGTCCACAAACCTATCGAGGAGTCCGGCTCCGGGTCAGGACGCGGCGGGCTTCGGCGTGCTCGGCTTCGAGTCGGTCTTCGCCGGGGCGGGCTTCGACGGTTCGGCCTTCGGCGCGCTCGACGACCCCGACTCGGAGTTCTTCGGCGCCGGGCGCGAGTCCGTGCGGTAGAAGCCGCCGCCGTTGAAGGTGACCCCGACGGGGGAGAACACCTTGCGCAGGACGCCGCCGCACACCGGGCACTCGGTGAGCGTGGCGTCGGAGAACGACTGCTTGATGTCGAAGGCGTTGCCGCACTCGGTGCAGCGGTACGAGTAGGTGGGCACCCTAGCTCCGGAACGTGATGATGCGGGACGGCGTGATGATGCCGTCGACGGGTTCGTCGTGGGCTTCGCGCGGGACCTCGTCGAGGTACTCCGCGTCGAAGATCACAGCATAGACGGGCGGGCGGTTCGCCATCGACCCGAGGGTCTTGTCGTAGTAGCCGCGGCCCCAGCCCATCCGGACGCCGTCGTGTCCGACCGCGGCGGCGGGGGCGAGGATCGCGTCGACCTCGCCGAGCGCAAGCGGGGAGAGGACCTCGCCGACGACCTCCGGCATGCCGAGGATGCCCTCGGTCTCGGACGCCCCGTCGTCGACGGCCCAGTCGAGCAGGCCGTCCTCGCGGGTGATCGGCAGGAGCACGCGGATGTCGTGCGTGAACGCCCAGTTCAGGAAAGGACGGACGTTCGGTTCGTCCGGTGCCGACAGGTACAGGGCGAGGGAGTGCACCTGGCGCTCCTCGGCGAAGCGCTGCAGGGTCGCGGTGAGCGCCTCGGTGTCGGCGTCGCGTTCGGTCGTGGTCCGGGTGCGCCGCCGCTGCCGGAGCTCGGCTCGCAGGGCGCGCTTCTCGTTCCCGAGATCGGCGATCATGCGGAGGAGTCTACCGAGCGGCCCCGTTGCGGCTTCCCGCCGTGGGCAGCGGGAAGCCGTGTCCCCAGCAGTGACGACATGCCCCGTCCAGGGGTCATCCGATAGTTTCTGACGCATGGGCTTCCAGATTTCCAAGGCGGTGATCCCAGCGGCAGGGCTGGGCACTCGCTTCCTCCCCGCGACCAAGGCGATGCCGAAGGAGATGCTCCCCGTCGTCGACAAGCCGGCCATCCAGTACGTGGTGGAAGAGGCCGTCGGCGCCGGGCTCACCGACGTGCTGATGATCACCGGCCGCAACAAGAACGCGCTCGAGAACCACTTCGACCACGTGTCCGAGCTCGAGGAGACCCTCAAGAAGAAGGGCGACCACGAGAAGCTGCAGAAGGTGAACCAGTCCACGGACCTCGCCGACATGCACTACGTCCGTCAGGGTGACCCGCTCGGCCTCGGCCACGCGGTGCTCCGCGCGAAGATGCACGTCGGCCGCGAGCCGTTCGCCGTGCTCCTCGGTGACGACATCATCGACGCCCGCGACCCGCTGCTCAAGCGCATGATCGAGGTCCAGGGCGAGAAGAACGCGACCGTCGTGGCCCTCCTCGAGGTCCCCGCGTCGCAGACCCACCTCTACGGCATCGCCACGGTCGAGGAGACCGACACCGACGACGTCGTGAAGATCACCGGCCTCGTCGAGAAGCCGGCCCAGGGCGAGGCCCCCTCGAACCTGGCCATCATCGGCCGCTACGTCATCCGTCCCGAGGTCTTCGACGTCCTCGAGAAGCAGGAGCCGGGCAAGGGCGGCGAGATCCAGCTGACCGACGCGCTCATGAAGATGGCGAGCGCCGAGGAGTGGACCGGCGGCGTGTACGGCGTCGTGTTCCGTGGACGCCGGTACGACACCGGTGACAAACTCGACTACATCAAGGCGATCGTGCAGCTCGCCTCGGACCGCGAGGACCTCGGCCCCGACCTCAAGTCGTGGCTCAAGGAGTTCAACGCGGGCGAATGAGTCGGCCCATCCCGCTCGGGTCCCGGTACGCCGGACCCGAGCGGGACACCCGCCCCGCAGGAACTGCCGGGGCACCGGAGGAACCTGAGCGATGACGACGATCCCGACCCTGTCCCACGGGCGGGTCACCATCCGGCCCCTCCGGCTGCGCGACACCCGCGATCTCGACGTCGCGCTCGCGACCAACCGTCCGTGGCTCCGCACCTGGGAGGCCACGAACCCCTCCGGACACGTCTCCTCCGACGTCCGGGGCAGCATCCGCGCGCTCCAGGCCAACGCCCGCGCGGGACTCGGACTCCCGTTCGCGATGGAGCTCGACGGCCGGTTCGTCGGCCAACTCAACGTCTCGGGCATCACCTACGGCTCACTTGCGAGCGCCTCGATCGGCTACTGGGTCGTCGAGGACGCCGCGGGCCACAACGTCACGCCGATCTCGGTCGCCATGGCGGTGGACCACTGCTTCCGCGTGGTCGGCATCCACCGGGTCGAGATCTGCATCCGACCCGAGAACGCTCCGTCGTTGCGGGTCGTCGAGAAGCTCGGCTTCCGGTTCGAGGGCCTCCGCCGCCGCTACATCCACATCAACGGCGACTGGCGCGACCACTTCTGCTTCGCACTCGTCGCCGAAGAGGTCCGCGAGGGCGTCCTCGAGCGCTGGGTCCGCGGGCAGGTCCCGCCGGGCGTCGGCAGCGTCCCGCTGGCCGCCCGCGACGAGGCGGCGCTGCCGCTGCACACGACGCCCCGCGTCTGACCCGCCGGTCCGGTCCGTCCGTCGGTCGCCTCGGCAACGGCCTGGAGGCGCGGCTCGCCCCCCGGTGAATTCGTCACGACACGCGCAACACGCGTCCGGCAATCACCCGGCAGGGGAACGCCCGCCCCTACCGTGTCCCCATGGCAGGAATCGGCTCGTGGGGTGGCGGCATCGTGCTCCTCGTGGCGGCCGTGCTCTGGCTCGTCTACCTCATGCCGTCGTGGGCGGCACGGCGGCAGTACCTCGCCACCGAGCGGAACGCGATCCGTCTGCAGCAGACCCTCCGGATCCTCGCGCAGACCGCTGAACTGCCGGACGAGGTCCGCGTCGAGATGAACGCGAAGTCCCTCGCCGAAGCGCAGCGCGTCGCCCGCTCCGAGGAGGCCAAGCGCACCGCGATCGTCCGCGCCCACGAGGCCGCCCGGCAGCGGGAGATCACCCGCCGGCTCGCCGAGCAGGCACCCGTGCTCGAACGCGCCTCGGCCGTCCCCGCGCTCACCGCGATGCGCATGCGGCGCTCCCGGCTCGGCGCGACGCTGCTCGGCACCGTCGGTCTCGTCGTCGCGATCGTCGTCTTCGTCGCCGCCCCCGCGATGTGGCTCGTCGGCGTCGCCGGCCTCATCGCCGTGGGTGGGTCCGCAGCGGTCCTCGCGCAGCTGCACCAGGTCGCGACGGCCCGGAAGGCGCGCACCGCGACCGGCGTGACGGGCGCGACCCGTGCCTCCAGGCCGGCGACCACCTGGACGGACCCGGCGCCGCCGCTGTCCACCGAACAGCCCGCGGAACCCGTGCGCGACCGCTCGTGGACGCCGAACTCGGTCCCGAAGCCCCTGTACGTCGCGCAGCCGACCGCTCCCGCTGCCGCTCCGGAGTCCGCCGCCGAGCTGGCTGCGCGGCTCAAGCAGCGCGTCGCCGAGGCGAAGGCCGAGGCCGAGGCCGAGGCGGCCGCGATCCGAGCCGCCGAGACCGACCCGTCGCTGGCGCGCGTCTCGCGGATGCGTCCCGACGTCGAGGAAGCCGTGTCGTCGCTGTCTGCGCACGACCAGGGCCGGCTCGCGGAGCGTCTCGGTCTGCGGGCGCCGGCGTCGGACGGCTCGGCTGCTGCCGCTGCTCCTGCCGCACCCGCCGCTTCGGCTGCTCCTGCCGCACCCGCTGCGCCTCCGAGCAAGTGGGCGGGCATGGGCGTGCTCGGGGAGGACGCGTACGAGCAGGCCGACCTCGACGCGATCATGCGTCGTCGCCGCGCCGTCTGAGCCGTCGATTTCGGTTCGGCCGCGGCCTGGTGCTAGTGTGGTCGAGCACTTGGGGCTATGGCGCAGTTGGTAGCGCGTCTCGTTCGCAATGAGAAGGTCAGGGGTTCGAATCCCCTTAGCTCCACCAAGAGGCAAGAACGACGAAGGCCACCCGCTCGGGTGGCCTTCGTCGTTCCACGGGTGGATCAGCGTCAGCCGGGGACGCTCTCGGTCAGGATGCCCGCCTGCGTGAGCTCGTGGTGGATCGCGTTCGCGGCCTGCTCGAACGCGCGGTTGCCGCGGGTGATGCCGATGGCTCCGCCCTTCAACGCCGACTTGCCGGAGCCGCGGAGGAGCCGGGCGACGGTCCGACCGTCGGGCGTCACCATCACCTGGACGTCGAGGCGCGTGTGGAAGGTGCGGTCGTTCGCCAGCCCGCCGATGAGCAGCGTGAGGCCCATGCTGCCCCGGGTCGCACGGAGCGATCCCTGCTCGCCGCCCTCGACGGTGTAGCCCTCACGGGTCAGGGCACCGGCGACGCGGCTGCGGACGGACTCGGGATCGGCGGCGACGAAGAAGTCGTGGCTCTCGGGCATGTGCGTGGTGATCCTCTCGGCGGTGCTCTCGGCGGTGCTCTCGACGGTGTTCCTGCCAGTGATCATGCCGTGTCGTCGCCTACGCTGGAAGCACCATGACTGCTTCGCTGACCCGCCGGTCCCTGCTCTCCCTCGCCGGCGTGACCGGGATCGGGCTCGCGGTGGCGGCGTGCTCGTCGGGCGACGGCTCGGGCACGGGCACGGACGGCGGCGGGAAGGGCGGCGCCGGTGGTGGTTCCGCCACCCCGACCGCGAAGCCCGTCGCGAAGTCCGTCAGCCCCGCACAGGTCCCGCTCGCCGGCGGCGTCACGATCACGGTCGCGGGCACCGGCCTCGCCGCGGTCAAGGGCGTCACCGTCGGTGGCGTCGCCGCACGGGACGTCCAGGCCTCGGCGACGAAGGTCACCTTCACGGCGCCGCACCAGGCGATGTACACGGCCGGATCGGCCGACGTCGCCCTCTTCACGTCGGCCGTCGAGCCGACCCCCTCGGCGAACCAGTCGTCGGACGGCAACGGCAGCGCGGCGAACGACGGACAGTCCGGGGCGACGCAGGACTCCTCGACGTCCACCCCGACGCCGACCGCCGCACCCCTTCCGGACGCCTCGACCGCGGTGGCGACGTCGACGCTTGCGTACGCCGCGCTCACCGACGTCGACCGGCAGCTGCAGTACGCGATGGCGCACTGGAAGGACTACAACCTCGCCGAGTACGGCACGATGAACCCGATCGGCGGCGACTGCGCGAACTACGTCAGCCAGACGCTCATCGCCCGCGGGTGGCAGCAGCGGTCGGACTGGTACAACCGCGACGCCGGCGCAGCACACAGCGCGACGTGGACCTACTGCCCGACGATGGACCCGTGGCTGACGGCGAACGCGGCCGAGTTCGGGCTGACCCGGCGTTCCCTCGACGAGCGCGACAAGGTCAAGGTCGGCGACATCGTGTTCTACGACTGGAACGACAACGACTCGCCGGACCACACGACGATCGTGTCCGAGGTCTTCACCGAGCCCGACGGCACCGTCCGCATCAAGTCGGCGAGCCACAACCAGGACGGCCCGTACCGCGACCTCGACGAGATGATCACCGTGCAGCACCCGGGCGGCACCGCCTGGTTCCACACGTTCGACGCGTAGGCGCGGGCGCCGCGCGCGCCGCGCCGCGGCGCTGCGCCGCTCGCGCCGCCGGTGCGGGGTCGCTGCGCACAACCGAAGTGCGCCCGAGTCGTGGGAACGCGCGGCGCGAACGCACTTTGGTTGTGCGACCCGCGCCGACCGCCCGGCGCGCGCCCGCGCGCGCCCGCCGCCGCGCGCGCCCCGCGCCGCTCGCGCCGCCGCGCCGCGGTGCCGGTTCGGGGTCGCTGCGCACAACCGAAGTGCGCTCGAACCATGGGAACGCGCGGCGCGAATGCACTTTGGTTGTGCGAACCGCCCGGCGCGCGCCCGCGCCCGCCCGCTCCGCCCGTCAGGGGTACCCGAGGTACCAGAGCAGCACGATCGCGACCGGCTGCAGGCACACGCCGACGACCAGCCACGTGACCGCTCGCCGCCGCGTGCCCACGAACACGTCCGACCCGAGCAGCGGCGCCATCGGCATGAGCAGCCGAGGCAGGCTCTGCTGCGGCAGGAACACCGCGACGAGGTAGAGCCCGTACGACGCCGTGAACGCGAGCACGTCGACCCCGAGCGCGCGCACGGCCGGGCGGGTGAAGAAGATCACCGCTCCCACGAGCACCACCACCACGAGCACGATGCCGATCGGCCCGAGCCACGTCCCCGCCATCGTGAACCACGGCGTGAGCGGCGCGAAGTGCTGTCGCCCGACGAACCCCACCCACCACGACAGCTCGGTGTCGAGGTACGCGTTCGGCCGTCCGGTCACCGCCGACGCGATCACCGGCCAGGCCAGTCCCGCCGCGGCGACGACGAGCCCGGACACCACGATGGCGACAGCGTCTCGGACCGGGAACGCGCGCCGCTCCTGCACCCACCGCACGACGAGGTGCACCGCCAGCGCCACCGCGAGCGCCAGCACGCCGGGCTTCGTGAACGCGGCGACCACCCCGAGCGGCGCGATCAGCCAGTAGCGCCGTCGGACCAGGGCCAGGAGCGCACCGAAGAGCAGCAGCAGGAAGGTGCTCTCGGCGTAGGCGACCTGCAGCAGGAACCCGGTCGGCGCGAACGCGAACAGCGCCGTCGCCCAACGTGCCCGCCGCGAGCACCCGACCGCCAGGACGAGCCGGTACAGCACCACGCACGCCCCCGCCCCGGCGAGCGTCGCGACGAGCACGCCTGCCACCCAGAACGAGCCGCCCGTCAGCGGCATCACGATCCGGACGAGCGCGGGGAACACCGGCAGGAACGCCCACGCGTTCGGCAGCACGTGTCCCGCGTCGTCGAGCGGCAGGGTCGCCGGGTACCCGTGCTCCGCGATGGTCCGGTAGAACGAGGCGTCCCACGAGCCGGAGAAGGTGAAGAAGGTGGGGTCGCGCCGGTACGAGGCGAACCGCCACCCGTTCGCCGTGGCGACGGCGTAGACCGTCGCCAGCAGGACGGTGCTCACGACGCGGGAAGCCAGCCACAGGAGCAGGGGGGTGGTCCACCCGCTGTGACGCGCCTCCAGGTCCAGGGCCGGACTGGAGGCGCGGCTCGTCTCCGCAGCGCTCGTCACCGACCGATCCTCGCACGCCCAGGGCGTCCGGCTCGCGTCGTCCGCACCGGCGGCCCCGCCGGTCAGCGCCCCGTGACCGCGCGCCGGATCTGCTCGATCGGCACCTTGGGGGTGCGGTCGGCGTTGAGCAGGCCGTTCGTCTCCTGCATCGTGTCCGTCAGCTGCGTGTAGCAGGAGCCGGCCAGGAACGAGCTCGCTCGGATCGCGTCGTACAGAGCCGTGATCCGCGCCACCCAGTCGTCGCCGTCCGTTGCGGAGGTGTAGCCCCAGCCGTCCTCGCGCTGGGCACCCGGCTGGTAGTTCACGCCGCCGAACTCGGTCAGCATCACCGGCTGCCCGTGGTCGACCGCTCCGCCGACGAGGATGCGCCGGTCGGCCGGGCCGATCCCGTTCACGAGCACCGTGCGCGCGGCGTCGTCCGAGTAGGTCGCGGCGAGCCGGGGGCCGTCGCCCTCGTAGTCGTGGATCGTCAGGATGTCCGAGTTCGTGTGCTCCCAGCCGTCGTTCGAGATCACGGGTCGTGTCGGGTCGAGCGCCCGGGTCACGTCGGCCAGGGCTCGGGCGTACGCCTGCTGCGCCGGGTCCGTCGCGATGTGCTGCACGCCCCAGCTCTCGTTCGCCGGCACCCAGGTCACGATCGACGGGTGCGAGGCGTCGCGTTCGACGGCGTCCATCCACTCCCGGACCAGCCGCTGCACCGCACGCGGCGAGAACGCGTAGGCGCCCGGCGCCTCGCCCCAGACGAGGATGCCGAGCCGGTCCGCCCAGTACAGGAAGCGGGGGTCCTCGATCTTCTGGTGGTTGCGGGCGGCGTTGAAGCCGAGCTCCTTGATGAGTTCGACCTCGCGGCGGAGCGCCTCGCGCGAGGGGGCGGCGATGTGGGAGTCCGGCCAGTACCCCTGGTTGAGGACGCTGCGGACGTCGTAGCGGCGGCCGTTGAGCAGGAACGCGCCGCCGTCGGTCCCGACGGTGCGGACGCCGAAGTACGAGGCGACGACGTCGACGGGGGTCGGGTCCGCGGTGCCACCGGTTGCCGGGGGGAGCAGGGCGACCGTGGCGTCCACCAGGCGCGGTGCCTCCGGGGTCCAGTGGAGTTCGTCCTCGGCCTGGCCGTTCGACTGGCGTGCGATCGGCACGAGGACGTCGAACTCGTCCCCGGTCGCGCCGAGGGTGGCCTCGATCGTGGCGAGGTGCTCGTCGCGCTCGTCCCAGCGGGCGTCGACGCGGAGGCGCTCGCCGCCGGTGCGCTGTCCGGCGATCCGGACGGTCAGGCGCAGGGTCGCGTGGTCGGTGTTCGTCCAGCGGACGTACTCGATCGAGGCGGTCGGAACGGCCTCGAGCCAGACGGTCTGCCAGATGCCGGTGGTCCGGCGGTACCAGATCGCGTGCGGGTCCTCGTGCCAGTCCTGCTTGCCGCGGGGCTGGGTGAGGTCGTGCGGGTCGTCCTCGGCGCGGACGACGAGGGTGTGGACGGCGTCGGGGTCGGTCGCGAGGGCGTCGGTCACGTCGAACGAGAACGGGGTGTGCCCGCCCTCGTGCTCGCCGATGAACCGGCCGTCGATCCAGACCCGTGCGCGGTGGTCGACGGCGCCGAAGTGCAGCACCAGGCGCGGGGCGGACTCACCGTGGCCGGCGGCGTCGAGTTCGGCGTGGGTGATCGAGCGGGAGTACCAGACCACCGGGTGGAAGCCCGGCTCGTCGATGCCGGAAGCGACGGACTCCGGCGGGAACGGGACGACGATGTCCCGCGCGTCGGGGAAGCCCGCGGCCCAGGCGGGGTCGTCGCCGTCGTTCCGGAACGACCACGTGCCGTCGAGGTCCGCCCAGTGCGGGCGGAGCATCTGCGGCCGGGGGTACGTGCCGTCCTGCCGCGAGGCGAGCGGGAGGGCCGGCGAAGGGGCGGTGTCAGGTGCGGCGACGGTGCCGTCGAGCGTGCTCATGCATCCATGCTGGCGTGGCTGTACATCGTTGTAAAGGGGTGGCCGCCGATTGCCGTCGACACGTGTGCCCGGCAGCTGGGGCCCGCGGCTGGGGGCCTGCGGCCGGGGCCCGCGGCTGTGACCTGCGGCGCTCAGCCGATCGCGGCGTCGCGGGTGAGGACCATGACGTCCATCCGACCCTGCTGGACCACCTCGCCGCGCTGGTTGCGCAGCGACACGGTGCGCTCGACGATGCCCGTGCGCCCGGAGCTCGTCAGCCGGGTCGACAGGATCTCGACGTCGCACGTGAGGGTGTCGCCGATGAACACCGGCGCCGTGAACCGCCACTGGTCGATGCCGAGGAGTGCCACAGCGGAGCCCTCGAACACCCCCGTGCGCGCGATGAGCCCGAGGCAGAGCGACGTGCCGAGCAGTCCGTGCACGATCCGTTGGCCGTACCGGGTCTTCGCGGCGAACTCGACGTCCGTGTGCACCTGGTTGTTGTCGTTCGTCCACGAGGCGAACGACACCACGTCCGCCTCGGTGATCGTGCGACCCGGGGTCGTGAAGGTCTGTCCGGCGGCGAGGTCCTCGAGGTAGTGCGGCACGTCGTCATCCTCGCAGACCGGCGACCGCCCGGCCGGTCACGTTCCCGCCGGTCACGGCTTCGCTGGTCACGTCGCCGCTCGTCATGCCTTCGCGAGCAGCTTGCGCGCCCGGCCCCATGCCTGCTCGAGGACCGCGTGCTCCGTCGTGGCCAGCGCACCGTGGCCGAACGTGTCCTCGCCCCGCTGCGCCGCCGGCCCCGCCAGGTCTCGGTAGGCAGCGGTCGCGTGTGCAGCGTCGAGCACTTCGCCGAGGGACTCCTGCAGCCGCTTCAGGAACCCGAGCCGGCGCTTCCCGAGGTCCGGCCGGTCGCCCGCGGCCTGCAGCGCGTACCGCAGTCGCCGGGCGGTCTTCCGGACCTCGTGCAGGTCGTCGAGTCCCTCGACCCGGCCCCCGAGCGTGCCGGCGACCCGGTCCCGCTCCTTCCGGATCCGGTGCACCGCGAAGGCCGCGGCGTCGTCGTCGGCGTGCGGCCCCCGGGGTGCCCGCTCGACCAGGTCGTCGAGGTGGTCGAGCGAGGACGCCCACGCGGGGGAGCGCAGGGTCCGGCGGAGCTCGGCGGCGGCCGCTGCGCGCGCCCCCTCGACGTGCGCGCCGATCCGGTCGAGCGTGCCGGCGTCGACGAAGCCCTCCGGTGCGCGGGCGGCGGTCCGCAGGAGCCGGTCGCGGAGGACCTCGGCGTCCCGCGCCACCCCGGCGACCCGCGCCACCCCGGCGAGCTCGGCCCGCAGCACCTCCGTCGCACCGCGGTCGAGCGCACCCCGGTACGCGGCGAGCACGCTCCGCAGCCGTCGCAGCACCTTCCGGAAGTCGTGGACGGACTCCCGCTCGTCGGCGCGGACGCGGGGATCGACCGCGACGAGGTCGGCCCGCAACGAGCGCAGCACCTCGCGCAGCGCCGCCGCCGCGGTGCCACGCCGCGGACGCTTCGACGTCCCGCCGCGTCGAACGGGTTCCGGTCGAGCGGGCCGGGGACGGCCGTGCTCCGGGGACCGCCCGCCGCCGGCCGCTGCTGGTTCGGCGGCGTCGGCCAGCGCACGCTCCGCCGCCCGTGCAACCGACCCTGCGCTCCCGTCGTCGCTCAGCGCCCACCACCTGGCCGACCGCAGGAGCGCGGTGTCCGGGTCGCCCTCGTCCACCCGCACGTCGGCGACCTCGGCGCGGAGTCGTCCGTCGCGCCCGCGGAGCTCGACCAGCGTCGTCGCCGTGTCCCGCACCCGCACCACCCGGAGCTGCCGGCCGCGGAGGAACACCTCGACCGTGTCCCGGGGTGGCTGCTCGGCGCTGCCGACGCCGTCGTCGCTGCCGACGCCGTCGTCGTCCAGGTCGGGTCCCACCGCCACGGGCCCGTCCCCGCGGTCGACGGACCACCCGGCGTCCGACCGCAGCAGCTCGACCCCCTCCGCAGCCAGGACGCGGTCCTCGCTGTCCCACACGGTCTCGCGCAGGACGACCGGCTCGTGACGGCGGACGTCGTCGGCGAAGGGTTCGAGCGCGGGGAGTCGGCGGTCGTCGGGGATCCGCCAGGTGCAGCGGGGGTCGGTGCGGGCCTCTGGGTCACGGTGCGGGGTCGGCATGGGGACGAGTGTCGTCCGACCCGCCTGTTCCGGCCCGGCGCTCATCGCGTTCTGTGGACGGCGCCCTTCGGCACACGCCCTGTGGAGGACCGCCACCACTCCCGGACCCGCCACCACTCCCGGACCCACCCCCACTCCGGACCGAGCACCACTTCCGGACCCGACACCGCTCCCGGCCCCGACGCGTACGGTTCGCTGCATGAGCGACGAGGCACCCGAGCGCCCCACCGACCCCACGCACGACAGCGGCCCCACCGACACCGTGCTCGAAGGCTGGATCGCCCACCAGCGCTGGTACACGGCGAAGGGGTCGAGCCCCCGGCTCCGCACCGTCGCCCGGTCCGACGGCACCCGCCTGGTCCTCGACGACGCCCCCACCGGCCCCGTCCTCTACCAGGCCCCCGTCACGAGCGGCGCCGACGGCTCCCTGCGCGACGCCACCACCGACCCCGTCTGGGTCGCCTCGCTGGCCGCACGCATCGACGCCGACCCCGACAGCCTGCGCCCGATCGGCACGGTGACGTCCTCCCGGGTCCTCAGCGGCGAGCAGTCGAACACCTCGGTCATCTGCGACACCGATTCCGGCGACCAGGTGATCGTGAAGGTGTTCCGCGTCCTGCACCACGGCGACAACCCCGACGTGACGACCCAGCTCGCCCTGTCCGCGGCCGGGAGCACCCGGGTCCCGCGGGTGTCCGGCGCGCTCCGGGGATCGTGGCCGGACCCCGGCCGACCCGACGGCACGGCCACGGGGCACCTCGCCTTCGCCCAGGAGTTCCTGCCCGGACTCGAGGACGCCTGGCGCGTGGCCCTCCGGGACGCCCGGCAGGGCACGTCGTTCACCACCGGTGCGGACCGGCTGGGCGAGGCGCTCGCCGACGTCCACCGCACCCTGGCCCGCGCACTGCCGACGGAGCCCGCCGACGACACCAGGCGGAGCGCAGCGGTCGCGACGATGCACGCGCGCCTCGACGCAGCAGCAGCCGAGGCACCGGCGATCGCCGAGCACGTCGACGCCGTCCGGGCCGTCTACGGCCGAGCCGCCGCCGTCGCGTGGCCGGACCTGCAGCGCATCCACGGCGACCTGCACCTCGGGCAGGTGCTCGCCGCACCGGAACCCCGCGGCTGGGTCTTCCTCGACTTCGAGGGCGAACCGCTGCGCCCGCTCGCCGAACGATCCCTGCCCGACGTCACGCTCCGTGACGTCGCCGGCATGCTCCGGTCCTTCGACTACGTCGCCGGCGCACTCGCACAGGGCGCCGAACCCGTCGACGCGGGCGAGTGGGCGCTGGCGGCACGGTCGGCGTTCCTCGACGGGTACGAGCGCGGCACCGGCGCGGCACTCGGCGCGCACCGAGAACTCCTCGACGCGTTCGAACTCGACAAGGCCGTCTACGAGGTCGTCTACGAGACGCGCAACCGACCCGACTGGGTCGGGATCCCGCTCGCAGCGGTCACGCGCCTCGCCACCCGCAGTGCGGCCTGAGGACGCGACCCACCCGACGGACTGGAGGCGCGGTGCCAGCTGGCACCGCGCCTCCAGTCCGTCACCGGGTCACGTCGGTCAGTTGACCGGACCCGTGTACTTCTCGCCCGGTCCGGCGCCCGGCGCGTCCGGGATCGCCGATGCCTCGCGGAAGGCGAGCTGCACCGACCGGAGCCCGTCGCGCAGCGGCCGGGCGTGGTGGTCACCGATCTCGGTCGCGGCCGCGGTGACCAGACCCGCGAGGGCGGTGATGAGCTTCCGGGCCTCGTCGAGGTCGGTCTGCTCCTGCGGGTCGTCCGCCAGGCCGACCTTGACCGCGGCGGCGCTCAGCAGGTGCACGGCGACGGTGTTGATGAGCTCGACCGCCGGCACCTCCGAGATGTCGCGCGCGGCCTCGTCGGCGGCGTTCCCTGCCTCGAACGGTGCTGGGGTGTCGGTCACGGTGCTCCTCTGCTAGAGTTTGTCGCGGCAGATGCTGTCTGCGTGCCCGGACTCGTGCGAACGAGGCCGAACACACCGCCAGCGTCACGAAAGAGGAGTCTCTCCCACCCGCGGCCGCGCACCACCAGGCTACCGGGTCCACACCGCTCCACCGGCGTCCGCGTCGGTCGGTCACCCGCAGGGGTGACGTCGGGCGGCTGCCGAACGGGTCGAAGATCCCGTGCGTCAGATCTCCTCTCTCGTGCCGTCGCCCTGGGCAAGAACGCCCCGGACGGCCACCACCTGATTGAAGGAGCTCCGCATCACCGATCCCCGTACCAACGACCGAATCCGCGTCCCCGAGGTCCGTCTTGTCGGACCCCAGGGCGAGCAGGTCGGCGTTGTCCCCATCGCCGTCGCACTGCGCCTCGCGCAGGAAGCCGAGCTGGATCTGGTCGAGGTCGCGCCGAACTCGAAGCCGCCCGTGGCGAAGATCATGGACTACGGCAAGTTCAAGTACGAGGCCGCTCAGAAGGCCAAGGAAGCGCGTCGCAACCAGGTGAACACGGACCTCAAGGAAGTCCGTTTCCGCCTGAAGATCGACGTGCACGACTACGAGACGAAGCGCAAGCGCGCCGAGGGCTTCCTCCTCGGCGGCGACAAGGTGAAGGCGATGATCCTCTTCCGTGGCCGCGAGCAGTCGCGTCCGGAGCAGGGCGTCCGTCTCCTCCAGAAGTTCGCGGAAGAGATCGCCGAGTTCGGCGTCGTCGAGTCGCGTCCGACCCAGGACGGCCGCAACATGACGATGATCATCGCCCCGCTCAAGAACAAGTCCGACGTCAAGGGCGAGCAGAACGCCAAGCGTGCTGCTCAGAAGGCCGAGCGTCGCGCGACGGAGCACGCTGCGAAGGGCAAGGACGGCGCCGACGAGCCCGCCGAGTCCGAGCAGGCCGAAGCTCCCGCCGAATAGGTCCCACCGACCGCTTCGCGCAGTCCTCCCAACCGCAATGGCGCGGCTCCCATCCATCCCACGGAAAGGCACCACCATGCCCAAGCAGAAGACCCACTCCGGGTCGAAGAAGCGCTTCAAGGTCACCGGCAGCGGCAAGATCATGAAGCAGCAGGCCGGTATGCGTCACAACCTCGAGGTCAAGTCTGCCAAGCGCAAGGCCCGCCTCAACGAGGACCAGGTCCTCTCGAAGGCCGACGCGAAGAACGTCAAGAAGCTCCTCGGCCACTGAGCCCCCGGATCGTAAAGGAATAGTGCAATGGCACGAGTAAAGAGAGCGGTCAACGCCGCCAAGAAGCGTCGCGTCATCCTCGAGCGCGCCGAGGGTTACCGCGGCCAGCGTTCGCGTCTGTACCGCAAGGCCAAGGAGCAGGTCACCCACTCCCTCGTCTACGCGTACCGCGACCGTCACGCGAAGAAGGGCGAGTTCCGTCGCCTCTGGATCCAGCGCATCAACGCTGCGTCCCGCGCCAACGGCCTGACCTACAACCGCCTCATCCAGGGTCTGAACCTGGCCGGCGTCGAGGTCGACCGTCGCATCCTCGCCGACCTCGCGGTGAACAACCCGGAGACCTTCACGGCGCTCGTCGAGACCGCGAAGAAGGCCCTCCCGGCCGACACCTCGGCCCCGAAGGCCGCGTAGTCCGTCCTGCAGTTCCCGAAGCCCCCGTTCCGTCCGCGGAACGGGGGCTTCGTGCATGCTGCGACACTTGTCGGGTGAGCGATCTCCTCGAGAACCCCCGTGCCGGCCGCGTCAAGGCCGTTGCCGCCCTGTCGAAGAAGGACGTCCGTGCCGAAACGGGCCTCTTCCTGCTTGAGGGACCACAGGCGGTGCGCGAGGCGATCGAGTACCGACCGGAGCTCCTCCGCGAGCTCTACGTGACGCCGACTGCGGCCGCGCGCTACGCGCTCGACGACGCCCCGGTGGACACGTGGTTCGTCACCGAGCAGGTGCTCGACGCGATGGCCGACACGGTGACGCCGCAGGGCGTGGTCGCCGTGTGCCAGCAGTTCCCGACGTCGGTGAAGGACGTCTTCCCGGAGACGGCTGACGACCAGGAGGCGCGTGGCGGCCTCCCGGGGATCGTCGCGATCCTCGAAGAGGTGCGTGACCCCGGCAACGCCGGCACGATCATCCGCGCTGCGGACGCGGCGGGTGCCGACGCGGTGGTCCTCACGGGGCGGAGCGTCGACCCGTACAACCCGAAGGTCGTGCGCTCGACCACGGGGTCGCTGTTCCACGTCCCGGTGTCGGTCGGCGTGACGCTGGCCGACGCGGTGTCCCGTGCACGGGGCCTCGGCTACACGATCCTCGCGGCCGACGTCTCGGGCGACGACCTGCCCGACGTGCGCGCCGAGGGGCTGCTCGACGGCCCGACCGCCTGGGTCTTCGGCAACGAGGCCCGTGGCCTGACGGCGGAGGACCTCGCCCTGGCCGACCGCGCGGTGAAGGTGCCGATCTACGGCAAGGCCGAGTCGATGAACCTCGCCACCGCTGCGTCCGTCTGCCTCTACGAATCGGCGTTCGCGCACCGGACCGCCTAGTCCTCCACAGCCCGGTCCGCGTCCGGTTCCGTCCACCGTCCGTGCGGTGCAGGACGCCGGTATCCCACGGGCCGGTAGGCTTGGGCCTCGTGTCAGAACCTCTCGAGATCAGCGAATCGGCCGTCGCCGACGCGGTGGACCAGGCCCTCGCGGCGGTCCGCGCCACGACGACCGTCGCCGAGCTGAAGCAGGCCCGAGCCGAGCACACCGGTGAGCAGTCGCCGTTGGCGCGGATGAACGCGTCGATGCGCAGCGTCCCCCCGGAGCAGAAGGCCGCCGCCGGCAAGCTCGTCGGACAGGCCCGCGGCCGGGTGAACACGGCGATCGCCGAGCAGGAGTCCGTGCTCGCCGAGGCCGAGGAACGCGCGCGGCTCGAGGCCGAGCGCGTCGACGTCACCGCGCTGCCGTCGCGCCGCACGCCCGGCGCACGCCACCCACTGTCGCTCCTCAACGAGACGGTGGCCGACATCTTCGTCGGCATGGGGTGGGAAGTGGCGGAGGGCCCCGAGCTCGAGCACGAGTGGTTCAACTTCGACGCGCTGAACTTCGACCCCGACCACCCCGCTCGGGCGATGGCGGACACGATCTTCGTCGAGCCCGTCGACCGGCACCTGGTCATGCGCACGCACACCTCGCCCGTGCAGGTGCGCTCGCTCCTCTCGCGCGACCTGCCGCTCTACGTGATCGCCCCGGGCCGCGTGTACCGCGCGGACGAGCTCGACGCGACCCACCTGCCGGTCTTCACCCAGGTCGAGGGCATCGCGATCGACAAGGGCCTGACGATGGCGCACCTCCGTGGCACGCTCGAGCACTTCGCACGGCAGATGTTCGGCGCCGAGGCGCAGATCCGTCTGCGCCCGAACTACTTCCCGTTCACCGAGCCCAGCGCCGAGATGGACGTCTGGCAGCCGAACGCCAAGGGTGGCGCGCGGTGGGTCGAGTGGGGTGGCTGCGGCATGGTCAACCCCAACGTCCTGCGCTCCGCCGGCATCGACCCGGACGAGTACCAGGGCTTCGCGTTCGGCATGGGCATCGAGCGGACGCTGCAGTTCCGCAACGGCCTGAACGACATGCGTGACTTCCTCGAGGGCGACATCCGCTTCTCGCAGCAGTTCGGAACGGTGGTCTGATGCGCGTCCCACTCCGTTGGCTCGGTGAGTCCGTCGACCTCCCCGAGGACGTCACCCTCGAGCACGTCCACGCGGCGCTCGTGTCGGTCGGCTTCGAGGAAGAGGACGTCCACACCTACGACCTCACCGGACCGATCGTCGTCGGCCGCGTGCTCGAGCGCGAGCCGGAGCCGCAGAAGAACGGCAAGACCATCAACTGGTGCCAGGTCGACGTCGGCGAGGCAGAGCCCCGCGGCATCGTCTGCGGCGCGCACAACTTCGACGTCGGCGACCTCGTCGTGGTGACGCTCCCCGGCGCCGTGCTGCCCGGGCCGTTCCCGATCGCCGCACGGAAGACCTACGGCCACGTGTCGGACGGCATGATCGCCTCGGCGCGCGAACTGGGCCTCGGCGACGAGCACGACGGCATCCTGCGCTTCGCCGACCTCGGCATGGAGCCCGAGGTGGGCGCGGACGCCATCGGCCTGCTCGGCCTCGACGACGCGGCGGTGGAGATCAACGTCACCCCGGACCGCGGCTACGTCATGAGCATGCGCGGTGTCGCGCGGGAGTACTCGCACGCCACCGGCGCCACCTTCCACGACCCGGTCGACCGGGTCACGCCCCGCGCGGGCGAGGGCTTCCGGGTCACGATCGACGACCGGGCCCCGATCCGTGGGCGGGTCGGCGCGAGCACCTTCGTCACGCGCGTGGTCCGCGGCATCGACCCGACTGCAAAGACACCCGCATGGATGGTGTCGCGCCTGGCGCTCGCGGGCGTGCGCTCGATCTCGCTGCCCGTCGACATCACGAACTACGTCATGTTCGAGCTCGGGCAGCCGCTGCACGGGTACGACCTCGCGAAGGTGCAGGGCGGACTCGGTGTCCGACGCGCCGCCGCGGGGGAGACGCTGACGACCCTCGACGACGTCCAGCGGACGCTCGACCCCGAGGACCTCGTCATCACCGACGACGACGGCCCCGTCGGCCTCGCCGGCGTGATGGGCGGCGCCCGCACCGAGATCTCGGACACGACGACCGACGTCCTCATCGAGGCCGCGGGCTTCGACCAGGTCTCGATCGCGCGCACCGCTCGTCGCCACAAGCTGCCGAGTGAGGCGTCCCGTCGCTTCGAACGCGGGGTCGACCCGCTCGTCGCCGAAGCCGCGGCGAACCGTGCCGTCGACCTGCTCGTCGAACTCGCGGGGGGCACGCCCGACGCGCTCGGCTCGACGCTGGTCGACAGCGCACCGCGACCGACCGTGTCGATGCGCCGCACCCGCCCGGCCGAGATGGTCGGCGTCGAGTACACCGAGGCAGAGGTCATCGACACCCTCCGGGCGATCGGTGCCACGGTCGAGGCCGACGGCGAGCTGCTCGTCGTCACGCCGCCGACCTGGCGTCCCGACCTCACCGACGACACCACCCTGGTGGAAGAGGTCGCCCGCATCGTCGGGTACGACCGCATCCCGAGCGTCCTGCCGGTCGCCCCGCCCGGCCGTGGCCTCACGGGGCACCAGCTCGCGCGCCGCCGGGTCGCCGCTGCCCTCGCCGCCGACGGCCTGGTCGAGGTCGTCACCGCTCCGTTCGTCTCCCGCTCGACGCAGGACGCCTACCCGGGCATCGACGCTGACGGCGGACCGAGCGTCGTGCTGGCGAACGCCCTCGACAGCGAGCAGAGCCTGCTGCGCCGCAGCGGTCTGCCGGCCCTCGTCGACGCCGCCCGTCGGAACGTGTCCCGCGGCCTCGTGGACGTCGCCGTGTACGAAACCTCCCGGGTGTTCCTGCCGGTCCAGGGCGTCACGCTCGGCACCGACTCCGTGCCCGTCGGGGCGGTCCTCCCCGACCGCGAGACCCTCGCCGCGCTCGACGCGTCCCTGCCCCCGCAGCCGTTCCACGTGTCGGCGCTGCTCGCCGGCAACCGCGTCGTCAAGCAGCCCGGCGTGCTGCCCGAGCCCTACGGCATCGCGGACGCCCTCGACGTCGCGCGTGCTGTGGCGTGGGCCGTCGGCGTCGAGCTGACCGTTGCCCAGACCAGCCACCCCTCGCTCCACCCGGGCCGTGCTGCGTCGCTCCTCGTGGGCGGGTCCGTCGTCGGCGTCGCGGGTGAACTGCTGCCCGAACTGACCGAGGCCGCGGTGCTGCCGCGCGTGGTCGCCGTCGTCGAGCTCGACCTCGACGCCCTGGTCGCTGCGGCTCCCGAACTCGTGTCGGTGGCGCCGATCGTGTCCTACCCGGCGGCGACGCAGGACCTCTCCCTGGTGGTCGCATCCGACGTGCCGGCGGGCGAAGTACTGGATGCGGTCGAGACTGGTGCCGGAGACCTGTTGGAGTATGCTCGGCTCGTGGATGACTACCGGGGCACCGGCGTGGACGAGGGACAGAAGTCCCTGACGTTCGCGCTGCGATTCCGCGCCACGGACCGCACCCTGACCGCTGCCGAGGCCACCGAGGCCCGTGACGGCGCCGTCCGACGTGCCGGCGAGCGATTCGGGGCGACCCTGCGCGACTGATCCACGGGATCAGCACCGCCCGGGGTCGCCGCCTCCGACTCTCTCGACGACCAGTCCGACCAAAGGTGGAATCCCATGTCCGTATCCGTCGCCGTGGCGGGAGCCTCCGGCTACGCGGGCGGTGAGCTCCTGCGCGTGCTCTCCGCTCATCCCGAGTTCGACGTCAGGACGGTGACGGCGTTCTCGAACGCCGGACAGCCGCTCATCGCGACGCAGCCGCACCTCCGCTCGCTGTCGCACCTGACCCTCGTCGAGACGACGGCGGAGAACCTGCGCGGGCACGACGTGGTCTTCCTCGCGCTGCCGCACGGGCAGTCCGGGGCCATCACCGCCGAGCTCGGCGACGACGCCCTCGTCGTCGACTGCGGAGCGGACCACCGGCTGACCGACCCCGCCGCCTGGGAAGCGTTCTACGGCGGCGACTACCACGGCGCCTGGACCTACGGCCTGCCGGAACTGCTGCACGCGGCCCCGACGCCGGGTTCGGCGGAGGAGTGGCGCGACGTCGACGACATCGAGGCACAGGGTCGGCAGCGCGCGTCGCTCGTCGGCACGAAGCGGATCGCCGTGCCCGGCTGCAACGTCACCGCGGTGACGCTCGGCATCCAGCCGGGCATCCAGGCCGGGCTGGTCGAGTCGGACGACATCGTCGCCGTGCTGAGCGTCGGCCCGAGCGGCGCCGGCAAGAAGCTCGCGACGACCTACCTGGCGTCCGAGATCATGGGGTCCGCCAGCGCCTACGCGGTCGGCGGGAAGCACCGGCACATCCCGGAGATCCAGCAGAACCTCGCGGTCGCCGGCGCCTCGGACGTGACGATCTCGTTCACGCCGGTCCTCGTCCCGATGTCCCGCGGCATCCTCGCGACGACGACGGCGAAGCTCGCGCCCGGTGTCAGCGCACGTGACGTCCGCCTCGCATGGGAGCAGGCCTACGCCGACGAACCCTTCGTGCACCTGCTGCCCGAGGGAGAGTTCCCCCGGGTGGCCGACACCATCGGCGCCAACACGGCGCTGATCGGCATCGCCGTCGACGAGGCCGCAGGCCGCGTCGTCGCGGTGACCGCACTCGACAACCTGGCGAAGGGCACGGCGGGCGCCGCCGTGCAGTCGACCAACATCGCCCTGGGCTTCCCGGAGACCCTCGGCCTCAGCATGGACGGGGTGGCACCGTGACCGAGACCGACGTGACCGGTTCCGACCAGGCCGAACCGGGCCTCCAGGGCGTCACCGCGGCAGCGGGCTTCCGCGCTGCCGGCGCGACCGCCGGACTCAAGACGAGCGGCAAGCCCGACGTCGCCCTCGTCGTGAACGACGGCCCGTCCGCGGCCGTGGCCGCGGTGTTCACCAGCAACCGTGCGCAGGCGCACCCCGTGATCTGGTCCCGCCAGGTCGTCGGCGACGGCGTCGCGAAGGCCGTGTTCCTCAACTCCGGCGGCGCGAACTGCTTCACCGGCCCGTTCGGGTTCCAGACCACGCACATGACGGCCGAGGCCGTGGGCGAGGCCCTCGGGATCGGCGCGGGCGAAGTCGTCGTCTGCTCCACCGGGCTGATCGGCGTCGGCGACCAGACCTTCCGCGACGGCGTGCTCGCGGGTGTCTCGCTGACGGCCGGCGCGCTGTCCGACGACGGCGGCCCCGACGCCGCCACGGCGATCATGACCACCGACACCCGGGCGAAGCAGTCCGCCGTGACCGAGGACGGCTGGACCGTCGGCGGGATGGCGAAGGGTGCCGGCATGCTCGCGCCCGGACTCGCGACGATGCTCGTGGTGATCACCACCGACGCCGTCCTCACCGCGGACGAGCTCGACCAGGCGCTGCGCGCGGCGACCCGGGTGACCTTCGACCGCGTCGACTCCGACGGCTGCATGTCGACGAACGACACCGTCGTGCTGATGTCCTCCGGCGCGAGCGGCGTCACACCAGAGGTCGGCGACTTCCAGGAGGCCCTGACCGCCGTGTGCGCCGACCTCGCGCGCCAGCTGCAGCAGGACGCCGAGGGCGCGAGCCACGACATCGCGATCTCGGTCGTGAACGCCGCCAGCGAGGACGACGCCGTCACCGTCGGCCGGAGCGTGGCGCGGAACAACCTGTTCAAGGCGGCCGTGTTCGGCAACGACCCGAACTGGGGCCGGGTGCTCGCGGCGATCGGCACGACCGACGCCGAGTTCGACCCGTACGCCGTCGACGTCTCGATGAACGGGGTCCGCGTCTGCCACGCCGGTGCGCCGGACCAGCCGAGCGACAGCGTCGACCTGACCCCGCGCGACACGCACGTCCTGATCGACCTCGGCGTCGGTCCGTACGCGGCGACGATCCTCACGAACGACCTCACGCACGACTACGTGCACGAGAACAGCGCGTACTCCAGCTGATGAGCGACCTGACGAAGCAAGAAGAGCACGAGCTCGCGGCGGTCAAGGCCGCGACGCTCATCGAGTCCCTGCCGTGGCTGAAGCGGTTCTCCGGCAAGATCGTCGTCGTCAAGTTCGGCGGCAACGCGATGATCAACGAGGACCTCAAGCGCGCCTTCGCCGAGGACATGGTGTACCTCCGGTACGCCGGCCTGCACCCGGTCGTGGTGCACGGTGGCGGCCCGCAGATCTCCGCCGCGCTCAAGGAACAGGGCATCGAGTCCGAGTTCCGGGGCGGCTACCGCGTCACCACGACCGAGGCGATCACGGTCGTCCGTGACGTCCTCGCGGGCGAGGTCAACCGCGAGATCGTCGACTTGGTGAACGAGCACGGCGACGGTCTGGCCGTCGGCGTGTTCGGCGACGGCGGGTCCCTGTTCACCGGCGAGAAGAAGGGCGTCGTCGTGGACGGCGAGCACTTCGACCTCGGGCACGTCGGTGACATCACGCACGTCGACCCGTCCGGCGTCCTCGCCGCGATCGAGGCCGGCCGCATCCCGGTCGTCTCGAGCATCGCCATCGACGACGCCCACCCCGACCAGGCACTCAACGTGAACGCCGACGCCGCCGCGGGTGCGCTCGCGATCGCCCTCAAGGCGTCGAAGCTCATGATGCTCACCGACGTCCCGGGCCTCTACCGCAACTGGCCGGACCGCGACTCGATCGTCGACCTCATCGCGGTCGAGGAACTCCGCGAGCTGCTGCCCTCCCTCGAGTCGGGCATGATCCCGAAGATGACCGCGTGCCTCGACGCCGTGGTCGGCGGGGTCGGCGGCGCCACCATCATCGACGGCCGGATCCCGCACTCGATCCTGCTCGAGGTCTTCACCCTGCGGGGCGCGGGCACCGAGGTGATCCCGGACCCGAGTCGTCGCACCGAGAACCAGATGACCCACGCCGAGATCGGCCGACGCGTCGCGTCGCCGACGAGCACCGCCGGACTGGGCGCCGGCCGCCCGAGCACCGGCGGACGCCACGAAGCCAGCACGACCGAGCAAGCCAGCACAGCTGAGGAAGTCAGCACCGCTGAGGAAGGACACGCGCAGTGAGCACCGAGACGCAGACCGAGACCTGGAACGACCGGTTCGGGGCGTCGCTCATGCGATCCCTGACGCCGCCGAAGATCATGCTCGAACGTGGTCAGGGCTGCCGGGTCTGGGACGTCGAGGGCAACGAGTACCTCGACTTCCTCGCCGGCATCGCCGTGAACTCCCTCGGGCACGCCCACCCCGCGCTCGTGGAGGCGATCTCGGACCAGGCCGCGAAGCTCGTGCACGTGTCGAACTACTTCGCGACACCGCCGCAGCTCGAGCTCGCCGAGCGCCTGAAGCGCATCACCGGCGCCGGTGACACCGGCCGCGTGTACTTCGGCAACTCCGGTGCCGAGGCGAACGAGGCCGCGTTCAAGCTCGCCCGTCTCAACAAGGGTGCGGACGGCCGGAAGACCCGCATCCTCGCGCTGAAGCAGGGCTTCCACGGCCGCACGATGGGCGCGCTCGCGCTCACCGGCAAGCCCGCCCTGCAAGAGGACTTCCGGCCGATGGTCCCGGGCGTCGAGCACATCGACTCCACCGTCGCGGCGCTCGAGGAGTCCATCGACGACACCGTCGCCGCGCTCTTCATCGAGCCGATCAAGGGCGAGGCCGGCGTCGTCGACCTGCCCGAGGGGTTCCTGCAGACCGCCCGACGCCTCACCGAGGAGCACGGCGCACTGCTCGTCCTCGACGAGATCCAGACCGGCGTCGGCCGGACGGGCAACTGGTTCGCCTTCCAGGGCCACGGCTTCGAGCCCGACGCGGTCACCGTCGCCAAGGGCATCGCCGGCGGGTTCCCGATCGGCGCGCTCGTGACGTTCGGCTGGGCATCGGACCTCTTCTCGGCCGGTCAGCACGGGTCGACGTTCGGCGGCAACCCCCTCGGCACCCGCGTGGCGAACGCCGTGCTCGCCGAGATCGAGCGGGCCGACCTCGTGGCGGGCGCCGTCACGAAGGGCGAGCGGATCCGGGCCGGCATCGCCGCGCTGGGGTCCCCGCTCGTCGAAGAGGTCCGCGGCACGGGCCTCCTCATCGGCGTGGGCCTCGCCGGCCCCGTCGCGGCCGCGATCAGCGCCGATGCGCTCGGGCGCGGTCTCATCATCAACGCCCCGAACGAGTCGAGCCTGCGCATCGCGCCGCCGCTCATCGTGTCCGACGCCGAGATCGACGAGTTCGTGTCGATCCTCGCCCAGAGCCTCGCGGCCGTCGCTGCCGCCCAGGAGACCACCGCATGACCCGCCACTTCCTCCGCGACGACGACCTCAGCCAGGCAGAACAGTCCGCCATCCTCGACCTCGCGGCCGAGATGAAGGCCGACCGCTGGGGTGCGAAGCCCCTCGCCGGACCGCAGAGCGTCGCGGTGATCTTCGACAAGTCGTCGACGCGCACCCGGGTGTCCTTCCACGTCGGCATCTCCGACCTCGGCGGCAGTCCGCTCATCATCTCGACGGCGAACAGCCAGCTCGGCGGCAAGGAGACCCCGACGGACACCGCCCGCGTGCTCGAGCGCATGGTGTCGGCGATCGTCTGGCGCACCTACGGTCAGGCGGGCCTCGAGGAGATGGCCGCGAACACCAGCGTCCCCGTGGTGAACGCGCTCTCCGACGACTTCCACCCGTGCCAGCTCCTCGCCGACCTGCTGACCATCCGTGAGCACCGCGGGACCCTCGCCGGCCAGACCGTGGCCTTCATCGGCGACGGGGCGAGCAACATGGCGCAGTCGTACCTCCTCGCCGGTGCGACCGCGGGCATGCACGTCCGGGTCGCCGCCCCCGCCGAGTTCTCACCCGCGGCGCAGGTCGTCACCGACGCCGAGCGTCGCGCAGCCGAGACCGGCGGGTCCGTCCTGGTCGTCACGGACCCCGTGGCCGCGGTCGCCGGTGCTGACGTCGTCGTCACCGACACCTGGGTGTCGATGGGGAAAGAGGACGAGAAGCAGGCGCGCCTCGACACCTTCAACGGCTACCGCGTGGACGACGCCCTGATGGCGCACGCCGCCGACGACGCGGTGTTCATGCACTGCCTGCCGGCGGACCGTGGCTTCGAGGTCACCGCCGAGGTCATCGACGGCCCGCGCAGCATCATCTGGGACGAGGCGGAGAACCGTCTGCACGCGCAGAAGGCCCTCCTCGGCTGGCTCCTCGCCGCCAACGCGACCGGCGCCCCGAACGGCGCCGGCGCCGCGACCGGCGCCGCGAACGCGACCGTCGGCGCCGCGGGCGTCTGACCCGGAGTCCGAAGTGGCAGACCGCGTCGTCCTCGCGTACTCCGGCGGCCTCGACACCTCCGTCGGGATCGGTCGGCTGCGCGACGCCACGGGCAAGGACGTCGTCGCGCTCGTGGTCGACGTCGGCCAGGGCGGCGAGGACCTCGGGGTCGTCCGGCAGCGTGCGCTCGACTGCGGCGCCGTCGAGGCGATCGTGGTCGACGCGAAGGACGAGTTCGCCGACGACCACATCGCCCCCGCACTGAAGGCGAACGCCCTCCACCAGAAGCGCTACCCGCTGGTCTCCGCCCTGAGCCGACCGCTCATCGCGAAGCACCTGGCCCTGACGGCGAAGCAGCTCGGCGCGGACAGCATCGCGCACGGCTGCACCGGCAAGGGCAACGACCAGGTCCGGTTCGAGGCTGCCGTCGCCGCGATCGCCCCCGAACTGACGAGCCTCGCCCCGGTACGGGATCTCGCGCTCGGTCGCGATGCGGCGATCGCGTACGCGACCGAGCACGGGCTGCCCATCGAGGAGCCCTCGTCGGGCGACCGGCACGTCTCGATCGACCAGAACGTGTGGGGGCGTGCGGTGGAGACCGGGCCGCTCGAGGATCCGTGGAACGCTCCGACCGAGGACCTCTACGCGTACACGCAGGACCCGACGGTCCCGCGGGACCCGGACGAGGTGACGATCACGTTCGAGCAGGGCGTGCCGGTCGCCATCGACGGGCAGCGCTTCAGCGTGCTGCGGATCGTGCAGGAGCTGAACGCGCTGGCCGGCAAGCACGGCGTCGGGCGCATCGACGTGGTGGAGGACCGCGTCGTCGGCATCAAGTCGCGCGAGGTGTACGAGGCGCCGGCCGCCGTCGCGCTCATCGCCGCGCACGAGGAACTCGAGAGCCTGACGCTCGAGCGCGACGTGAACCGGTACAAGCGGCACGTCGAGGCCGAGTGGGCGGACCTCGTGTACGACGGGCTGTGGTTCGGCGGACTCAAGCGGAGCCTCGACGCCTTCATCGACCACACCCAGCTGCACGTGTCCGGCGACGTCCGGCTGCAGCTGCACGCCGGGCGGGCGGTGGTCACGGGGCGCCGGTCGAGCCAGAGCCTCTACGACTTCGAACTCGCCACGTACGACACCGGTGACGCGTTCGACCAGTCGCAGGCCAAGGGGTTCACCGACATCTGGGCGCTGCCGAGCCGCATCGCCGCCCGCCGCGACCGCGCCAACTGACCGCACGACAACCGCCCCACCACGACGAAACGCCCCGCACGACAACCGCCCCACCACGACACCACGACGAACGAGCAGAGCGAGACATGACCGACGCGAACCAGCCCGCTGCCAAGACCGACGCCACCAACACCGGCGCCCTCTGGGGTGGCCGCTTCGCCGACGGCCCGAGCGCCGAGCTCGCCGCGCTGTCCCGGTCGACGCAGTTCGACTGGCAGCTCGCCCCCTACGACATCGCTGGCTCCCGAGCGCACGCCCGGGCGCTGCACACCGCCGGGTACCTCACCGAGGACGAGCTCGAGCGGATGCTGGCCGGGCTGGACCGGCTCGAGGCAGCCCACGCCGACCGCACCCTCGTGCCGGACGACGGCGACGAGGACGTCCACGGCGCCCTCGAGCGGCTCCTCATCGCGGACGTCGGCCCCGAGCTCGGTGGCAAGCTCCGCGCCGGGCGCAGTCGCAACGACCAGATCGCGACCCTCGGCCGGATGCACATGCTCGACCACGGCCGACGCATCGGCCGGCTCGTGATCGACCTGGTGGACGCGCTGAGCCAGCAGGCCAACGAGCACCCCGGCGCGATCATGCCGGGCCGCACGCACCTGCAGCACGCACAGCCGGTCCTCCTCGCCCACCACCTCCTGGCGCACGCCTGGCCGCTCGTCCGTGACCTCGAACGGCTCCGCGACTGGGCGGACCGTGCGAGCGTGAGCCCGTACGGCGCCGGCGCGCTGGCGGGCAGCTCGCTCGGACTCGACCCGGCGGCGATCGCCCGCGAGCTCGGCTTCGCGCGGCCGGCGGACAACTCGATCGACGCGACGGCCGCCCGCGACGTGGTGGCGGAGTTCGCGTTCGTCCTCGCGCAGATCGGCATCGACGTGTCGCGCCTGGCCGAAGAGGTGATCCTCTGGAACACGAAGGAGTTCGGCTTCGTCCGGCTGCACGACGCGTTCTCGACCGGGTCGAGCATCATGCCGCAGAAGAAGAACCCGGACATCGCCGAACTCGCCCGTGGCAAGTCCGGTCGGCTGATCGGCAACCTGACCGGCCTCCTGGCGACGCTCAAGGGCCTGCCGTTGGCCTACAACCGCGACCTGCAGGAGGACAAGGAGCCCGTCTTCGACTCCGTCGCCCAGCTCGAGGTGCTCCTGCCCGCCTTCACCGGCATGGTCGCGACGCTGTCCTTCGACACCGACCGGATGGCCGAGCTCGCCCCGCAGGGCTTCTCCCTCGCGACGGACGTCGCCGAGTGGCTGGTGCGGCAGGGCGTCCCGTTCCGTGACGCGCACGAGATCTCCGGTGCGCTCGTCCGGTTCTGCGAGGAGCGTGGCCTCGAGCTCGACCAGCCGTCCGACGACGAGTACCGCTCGGTGTCCGAGCACCTGACGCCGGAGGTCCGCGCCGTCCTCACCATCGAGGGCAGCGTCGCGTCACGTGCCGGTGTCGGCGGCACGGCACCCGACCGGGTGGCCGAGCAGCTCGCCGCGCTCACCCGTCGCGTGCACGACCTGGCAGAGGGCGCGCCCTTCACGCGATGACCGACCCCGTCCTCGCGCTCCTCACCGAGCCGGCCCCGGTGTCCGCACCGGCGCTGCTCGGTGCGACGATCGCGGGCAAGGGCGTGACGCTCCGCATCACCGAGGTCGAGGCGTACTCCGGTCCCACCGACCCCGGCTCGCACGGTCACCGCGGGCCGACGCCGCGCAACCGACACCTGTTCGGTCCGCCGGGGACCCTGTACGCCTACCGGTCGTACGGCATCCACACCTGTGTGAACGTCGTCAGTGCGCCGGAGGGGACGTCCTCCGGTTCGCTGCTGCGCGGCGCAGAGGTCGTGGCGGGTGTCGAGACGGCTCGCGAGCGCCGCGGCCCGTCCGTATCGGACGTCGCCCTGGCGCGTGGACCCGGCAACCTCGGCGGCGCGCTGGGTGCGGTGCTCGGTGCGGACGACGGCACGGCACTCCTCGACGGCTCCGGTCCGTACGTGCTGACGCTGGCACCCGGCCTGGAGGCGCGGCTCGCCTCCGCCGGTCCGGCCCGCGTCGTCGAGGAACTCCTGCTCGAGACCCTCCCCGGCTCCCGCGGGACCGGTCCGGTCCCGCGGATCTCGCGTGGACCGCGCACCGGCGTCGGCGGCATCGCCGGCGGGGCGCGGTTCCCCTGGCGCTTCTGGTTGACGGGCGACCCGACCGTCTCGACGTACCGACGGCACAAGGGTGCCCTGGACTGACGGAGCCGCACCGCGCCTCCAGGCCTGCCCGCGCCGCTACGATGGCGGGGTGTCCAGTGAAGCCGCTCACGATGTCCTGACGCGCCAGCAGAACGACCCGACCTTCGACTCGGTCTGGGACGAACTGCGCTGGCGCGACCTGGTGCACGTCTCGACCGACGAGACCGCACTGCAGAAGGCCCTCGACGGCGAGCCGATCACGTACTACTGCGGCTTCGACCCGACCGCGGCGTCGCTGCACTGCGGTAACCTCCTGCAGCTCCTGACGATGCGGCGGATCCAGCTGGCCGGTCACCGGCCGCTCGCGCTGGTGGGCGGATCGACCGGACTCATCGGCGATCCGCGTCCGACCGCCGAGCGCACCCTGAACACCCCGGAGACGGTCGCCGAGTGGGTGACCCGACTGCAGGGGCAGGTGTCGCGCTTCCTCAGCCCGGACGGGGACAACGGCGTCCGGCTGGTGAACAACCTCGACTGGACGGCACCGCTGTCCGCGATCGACTTCCTCCGCGACATCGGCAAGTACTTCCGCGTCAACTCGATGCTGAAGAAGGACGCCGTCGCCGCGCGCCTCAACTCGGACGCGGGGATCAGCTACACGGAGTTCAGCTACCAGATCCTGCAGGGACTCGATTACCGCGAGCTCTTCCTGCAGTACGGGTGCACGCTGCAGACCGGTGGTTCCGACCAGTGGGGCAACCTCACCTCGGGCACGGAACTGATCCGGCGCACCGAGGGCGAGTCGGTCCACGCGCTGGGGACGCCCCTCATCACGAACTCGGACGGCACGAAGTTCGGCAAGAGCGAGGGCAACGCCATCTGGCTCGACCCGGAGATGACGTCGCCGTACGCCTTCTACCAGTTCTGGCTCAACACGTCGGACGCCGACGTGATCCCGCGCTTGCGGCAGTTCACGTTCCTGTCCCGGGCCGAGGTCGAACGGCTCGAGCGGGCGGTGGCCGACGAGCCCTTCCGCCGAGAAGCCCAACGCACCCTGGCCGTCGAGGTGACCACGATCGTGCACGGCGCCGAGGCGACGCAGGCGGCGATCGACGCTTCCGCCGCGCTCTTCGGCAACGGTGACCTGGGGGCGCTCGACACCGCGACCCTGCGCTCGGCGATCGCGGAGCTGCCCGGGTCCGTGACCCTGGCCGGCGATGCCGACGTGGCGCGGGCACTCGTCGACACCGAGCTGGTGAAGTCCCTCGGCGAAGCGCGTCGAGCGATCGACCAGGGCGGCGTGTACGTGAACAACACCCGCGCCGAGGACCCGACGACCCCGCTGTCCGACCTCGCCCTGCCCGGGGGAGTGCTCGTGCTCCGCCGTGGCAAGAAGACCCTCGCGGGCGTCACGCTCTCCTGATCGTCGACGTCCGTCGGTGCCCGGTTCCCCTGGTGGGAGCCGGGCACCGCTGCGTTCGGGCCCCGTGTTGCAGAACGCGACACGCCCGGGATGTGGGGCGTCTTGGCGCACCCGCCGAACGCTGCGTATAGTTCTTACTCGTCACCCCAAAGGTGCGGCGGAGCGGCTGGAGCGAAAGCCCAGAGCACGCCGGCCCTCAAGCGGGACCATCCTCCACTGAAGTTCGAACCGGCCTTGCGCTGGATCGCTTCGACGCCTAGGATGACTACTCCACCGGTTCTCTCCCTCGGGATGAGCCACAGGGCCTCCGGGTCCGACGCAGGCTTCGGTCTGACCGGTGACAACCAAGAACGAAAGCCTCTCTGGTGGAGCATCCTTCGGGTGCCGAGCGGGGAGTGCGTCTGGTCCTTGAGAACTCAACAGCGTGCACATTGTCAATGCCAATTTATTGACCCCGTGACTCACCAGTTTTTCTGGTGGGTTCGGAGACAATTCCTTTTGGATTGAAGATTGTCAGTAGACAGTCAACAGTCAGAATCAACTCGCTGGCACTTCGGTGTTGGTTGTAATTTTTTACGGAGAGTTTGATCCTGGCTCAGGACGAACGCTGGCGGCGTGCTTAACACATGCAAGTCGAACGATGATGCCCAGCTTGCTGGGTGGA
>NZ_SNVW01000012.1 GCF_004361695.1 Curtobacterium flaccumfaciens
CCGCGATCCACGACTACATCACCTGGTGGAACACCGACCGCTCCCAGGCACGACTCGAGGGCATGAGCCCGGTTCAATACCGAGCTCACGCCCTCGCGGCCTAATCTGACTTCACGGTCCAACAAACCGGGACCAGTTCACAGCTGGCACCGCGCCTCCAGTCCGATCCTGGGTTGCGTCCTAGGCCTGGACGTCGCCTCGCCAGCCGGGTTCGGTCGGGGCGTTCTCGACCCGCTCCTTGTAGTTCTGCAGGTCCTTCTTGACGGCGTGGCCGCCGATGCCGACGGCGGAGCCGAGCTTCTCGAGGAAGCCGGACGGCTCCCAGTCGATCTGCGCCGTGACTCGGGTCTCGCTGTCCGACAGCTTGTGGAAGGTGACGACGCCGGCGTGGTCGGTCTCGCCGTCCTTCACGGTCCAGGCGACACGCTCGTCGGGGTGCTGCTCGGTGATGACCGCGCGGAACTCGCGCTCCTGGCCCGCGACCTTCACGGTCCAGTCGGTGGTCTTGTCGTCGACCTGGACGATCTTCTCGACCTCGTCGAGGAAGTGGGGGAACTCCTCGAAGCGAGTCCACTGGTCGTAGGCCTGACGGACGGGGACGGTGACGTCGACGGTTTCGATGATCTGGGGCATGGGCTGGACGGTAGGCGGCTGCGGCTGGACGCCGTACAGGGCGGTGTCCCCCGGTCGCCGGGTGCCGTCGTTCAGGGCGGTGCACCCGGCCGCTGGGTGCCGCCGTTCAGGGCGGTGTCCCCCGGTCGCCACTATGGTGAGGCAGATGACTGAGCACGGGAAGCACGCGTTCCACGAACGGGACGACCACGGCATCCTGGTGCGTCCAGCACTCGCCTCCGACGTCCCGCACATCCAGCGGCTGATCGCTCCGTACGTCGACCGGCGCATCCTGCTCGGCAAGGAGAACGTCGCGCTCTACGGCTCGATCCAGCAGTTCCGGATCGCCGAAGGTCCCGACGGCGTCCCGATCGGATGCGGCGCGCTCGCCGTGTTCTGGGACGACATCGCCGAGGTGCGCACCCTCGCGCTCGACCCGGAGTGGATCCACAAGCGCGTCGGACACCGGATGCTCGAAGCGCTCGAACACGACGCCCGCGAGCTCGGCGTCGCACGCATCTTCTGCCTGACGTTCGAGGTCGAGTTCTTCACGAAGCACGGGTACCTCGAGATCGGCGAGAGCGTCGTCTCGCCCGACGTCTACGCCGAACTCGTCCGATCGTCGGACGAAGGGGTCGCGGAGTTCCTCGACCTCGCCCGGGTCAAGCCGAACACACTCGGCAACACCCGCATGCTGAAGATCCTCTGACGCTTTCCGGCGTCGCCCGGCGGGGTGGCCTCGCCGCGCCCGCGCCGTTGTCTACCCTGTGCGCATGTCGTCGTTCCGTCACCCCGTCGGGCCCGAGAAGCCGGGCGTCTACTGGCGCCGTCGCGCCACCGTCATCGGGGTGCTGCTGCTCATCGTGGTCGTCGTCGTGCTGATCGTCGTCGGGCGGGGGAGCGGGGCCAGTTCGGCGGAGCCCTCCGCGTCCGCGACGTCCTCGACCGGCTCGACTGCTGCGTCGACCGCTGCCGCTGCGCCGTCATCCGGGTCGTCGGCCTCGTCCACGCCCCGCGCGACCCCGTCGGCGTCGGCGTCGCCGTCCGGGTCTGCCGCTGCCGGGTCGACGTGCGCCAAGGACCAGGTCCAGCTCACCCCCGTCGTCGACAAGACCGCCTACGGGCCCACCGAAGACCCGAAGATCGCGATGTCGATCAAGAACACCGGCTCGGCGTCGTGCCACATGGACCTCGGGTCCGCGCAGCAGGTGCTCACCATCAGCTCGGGTGAGGAGCAGTACTGGTCGTCGAAGGACTGCCAGACCGGCGGCACGAACCAGGACGTCACGATCAAGGCCGGCCAGACGCTGACCACGCCGGCGATCGCGTGGGACCGGACGCGCTCGTCGACGACGACGTGCGACTCGTCACGGCCGTCGGTGACCGCCGGGGGAGCGAGCTACCACCTGCAGGTCGCGGTGGGGAACCTCGAGTCGAAGGACTCGGTGCAGTTCATCCTCGGCTAGGCGTGCTGCTGGCATTCATGCAAGTGGATCGGGAGTGCCCCGGTCGGCGTCGAACCCCTGGCTCAGGCCGGGGGTTCTCGCTGTGTACGGGGGAGCAGCAGTGGGCTCCGCTCGCGTCATCCGGGCCTCGCGACTCAGGTGTCCGGAGATGCAGAACGGGCCCGCCGTCCAGAGGACGACGGGCCCGTTCGAAGCTGAGGGTGATCAGCCGATGACGGTGATATTCTCCGCCTGCGGGCCCTTGCGGCCCTCGGTGATCTCGAACTCCACCTTCTGGTTCTCCTCGAGCGACTTGTAGCCGTTGCCACCGATCGCGGAGAAGTGGGCGAAGACGTCAGCGCTGCCGTCGTCCGGCGCAATGAAGCCGAAGCCCTTTTCGTTGTTGAACCACTTGACGGTTCCAGTTGCCATGATGGCGTTCCTTACTTTCTTGCCAGGCGAGATTTTCGCTGCCTGTCTTGCGAAGCGGTACTTGCTACCGCCGATCCGACAACCGATTGCTGTCTGATCGATGCGCCCCGCGGGCATTGGGCCGGCGGAACGGGTTCGGGGCCAGGCGGCCGGGGAAGGCCAGTGACCGATGGCGCTCGAGGTGCAGGGCACCGGAAGAACGATGGACTCCCGCCGAAGCGGTTGGTACCAACTTACAGGCTCACGGCCGCAAGGGAAGAGCCGGAGTCGCTGAACCGTCATGAATCTGGTGGACTAGGGCGTGATGGCAGACAAGGAACAGCGCTTCCGGAGCGAACAGCTCGAGGAAGCCCTCGCACAGCAGGACGTTGCAGCGGTGGCGTTCGCGCTCCGCAACGACATCGTGATCGTCCCCCGGCTCGTCACCGGCAAGAAGGACATGCAGGTGCGGGTCTTCGGTCGCGAAGGGTCCGAGAAGCGCATCCTGCTGCTGTTCTCGTCGGCGGACGCCTACACCGCGATGGTGCCGGACGAGAAGATCCGGCAGGTCATGGTCTACGACGGCGCGCGGCTCGAGGAGTTCCTCGCCGCCCACCTCGACTCACTCGAGGGCGTGTTCTTCGACATCGCCGGACCCCACACGATGCAGGCGACACCCGGCGACCTGCTGGCCGCGCTGCGCGCCTGAGCGGTTCGGCGCGGATCGCGTCCTTCGGCGTGTCACGGTCGTCGGCGAACGCCGCCGGGCGGCCCGACGTCGGTCGGCGGGCGGCCCGACGTCGTTCAGAAGGCGCGGTCGAGTTCGCGTTCGCGCTCGTTGCTCGCCAGGGAGAACGCGACGCGCAGGGCTTCGCGGAGGTGCTGCGAGTCGGCGCCGAGCACCGTCGTGAACCCAAGGCGTGCGGCTTCGTTTGCGCGCTGCTTCGTGCCCGTGGTCGGTCGGATCTCACCAGCGAGGCTGATCTCGCCGACCGCGGCCAGTGAGTGCGGGAAGGGACGGTCGCGTGCGGCGCTCGCCAGAGCCAGGGCGATCGCGAGGTCCGCGCCGGGCTCGGTGAGCTTCATGCCGCCCACCGTGGAGACGTAGACGTCGGCGTCGGACAGCTTCAGGCCGGCTCGTCGTTCGAGGACGGCGAGCAGCATCGCCACGCGGGACGAGTCGACGCCGTTCACGACGCGACGCGGCTGCGGCGCCGAACTCGGCACGACGAGCGCCTGCACCTCGACCGGGAGAGCCCGGCGTCCTTCGAGGGCGACCGTCACGCAGGTGCCCGACACCGGGGCGCCGTTCTTCGACATGAAGAGCCCGCTCGGGTCAGGGACCTCGTGGATGCCGTCGCCGGCCATGTCGAAGCAGCCGACCTCGTCCGTCGGGCCGAAGCGGTTCTTGAGCGCGCGGACGAAGCGCAGCGCCGTCTGGCGGTCGCCCTCGAAGTGGCACACCACGTCGACGAGGTGCTCGAGCAGCCGCGGGCCGGCGATCGTGCCGTCCTTGGTCACGTGGCCGACGATCAGGACGGGGAGTGCGCGGTCCTTCGCGATCCGGATCAGCGTGGAAGCGACCTCACGCACCTGGGACGTGCCACCGGCGATGCCGTCGATCGCACTGGACGAGATCGTCTGGACGGAGTCCGCGATGAGGAGGTCCGGGCGCACCTGGTCGATCTGGCCGATGATGACGCCGAGGTCGACCTCGCTCGCCAGGTAGAGGTCATCGTGCATGGCCCCCGTGCGCTCGGCCCGGAGACGGACCTGGTCCACCGATTCCTCGGCGCTGACGTAGAGGACGCGCTTGCCGGACGCCGCCGCGCGTGAGGCCACCTCGAGCAGGAGCGTCGACTTGCCGACGCCGGGCTCGCCGGACAGCAGGACTGCGGCACCCGGGACCACGCCGCCGCCGAGGACCCGGTCGAACTCGCCGATGCCGGTCTGCCAGCGCTGCACCGTGGTGCCCCGCGCTTCGGTGATGGGACGCGCGACCCGGTTGCCGGCGACCGCGACGGCACTCGTCCCGCGTGCGCTGACCGTGGCGGCTGCGGTGTCCTCGACGGTGCCCCACGCCTGGCACTCGCCGCACCGGCCGACCCACTTGATGCTGGTCCAGCCGCACTCGGTGCAGCGGTAGAGAGACTGGGGGCGCGCCATGCTCGTCAGGTTAGGCCGTGCCGCCGACACCACCGGACTGGTCGTCCGGGTCGTCGTGCCCTGCTCCTGGGATCGGGACCGACCCCGTCATGCGCTGCCGGAGCCGGTCGATGCGCCCGGGACGGTCGGCGTGGTCGAGTGCCTCTGCGCCTTCCACGTCCTGCTCGGCACGTGCCGTCGCCACTGCGCCCGCACCGGCGCCGAGGTCCTCGGCCTCGCGCGCGGAGAGGTAGTGCCGGATCGCCGCGACCACGTCCACGCGGGCGTCGACGGCGGGCTCGAACGCGCTCGCCCAGATCTCGTACCCGCGGTCGTTCGGGTGGAACAGGTCCCCGTAGCTGTTGAAGAAGGTCCGACGCAGCCCGACGCGCTTCGTGATGGTGTGCAGCGGCGCCACCGTCAGACCGAACTCGTCGGCCACCCGGTGCACGATCTCGTTCGCCACGGCGACCTTCCGCTCACGGTCGGGCACGAACATGCACGGCAGCTCGGCCACGATGGCGTGGGACGGCACGGCGCCGTAGATCTCGCGGATGTTCCGCTCGAACTTGTCCGGGTGGAAGTCGGCGATGTCGTTCGCACCGATCGACACCGTGCAGATGTCCGGCGAGTAGTGGCGGAGCTTCGGCAGCTGGTCCTTCCGAGCGCCCCACGTCGTCGACCCGGACACGCTGAGGTTCACGACGCGGACGGAGGTGCGGGAACGGTGTCGGATCCGGCGCGCGAGCAGCCCCACGTAGCCGCGGTGCGGTTCACTCGCCCCGACCCCTTGCGCAGCCGAGTCGCCGATCGCCAGGTAGGTGATCTGCCCGTCGTGCTGCAGGCGCTCGCGCCACCAGTCCGCGTGCACGGGGAGCATGTCGACGACGCGTCGAGCGGCGGCGCGTTGCCCGCGGACGCCGGCGCGGGCGCCGAACGTCGCGCCGCCGAGGACGGCGAGGCCGCCGCCGATCGACGTGAGCAGGGCGATGAGGGTGCGCGATCTCATTCACCGGACGGTACGCCGTCCAGCCAGGTGCTCGATGAGGGGTGCCTGAACTGTGGACGGGGGCTCGAGACCGGCCACCTGTGGAGGGTGAGCCGACCTGCGGTGGTGCGACGGGCCTCCCGGATCGTGTAAACTCTTTCCCGGTACCGTGTCCGAGCGGCCGAAGGATCATGTCTCGAAAACATGTGTGGGGGCAACTCCACCGTGGGTTCAAATCCCACCGGTACCGCCACAGAAAGCCCCCGTTCACGCGGGGGTTTTCTTCGTTCACGGCACCATTCCGACGCAGGTCCCCCGCACCTTGCAGCCAGCCTGCGCAGTTCCGCTGATGCGGTCGCCGCCGTGCGCCTGCGACGATCGCGATCGTGCCGTCCTTCCTCCTGTGCTCGCCGCCCGTGCACGGCCACGTCACACCGGTGATCGAGCTCGGACGAGGGCTGGTGGAACGCGGCGACGCAGTGACCGTCCTGACCGGCCGTCGGTACGAGGACGCCGTGCTCCGGTCGGGTCTCGCCTTCGCGCCACTGCCGGCCGAGGTCGACTTCGACGACAGCGACCTGGACGCCTGGCTTCCCGGTCGTGGCAAGGCGAAGGGGCTCGCGGCGGTGCGCCAGGACATGATCGGCATGTTCGCCCGCGTGCTCCCCGGGCAGTGGCGGGCCGTCGCGGCGCTGTTGGCGTCGCAGCGGTTCGACGGGATCATCGGCGACGCGACCTTCACCGGGCTGGCCCCGTACGCGTCGCGGCCGGCTGCCGAGCGGTTGCCGGTCGTCGGGGTGTCACCGGTTCCGGTCGTCCTGACCAGTGTCGACACCGGGCCGTTCGGACTGGCGCTCTCTCCTGCCCGGTCGGTCATCGGCCGCCTCCGGAACCGTGCGCTGAACCCTATCGTCCTCCGCGGGCCCTTGGGGCCCATCGGGGTCGCTGTGGACGAAGCGCTCGCCGAGGTCGGCGAGCCACCCGCGACGATGCCGTTCTCCGACTACCCGTACCGCTCCTACGATCGCCTGTTCCAGCTCAGCATCGCGGAGCTCGAGTACCCGCGCCGTGAGCTCCCGGAGACCGTCCGCTTCGTCGGTCCGCTGCGCCGCCGGAAGGGGGTCCGCGCCGACGGCCTGCCGGCGTGGTGGGGTGACCTCGATTCCGATCGACCGGTGGTGCACGTCTCGCAGGGGACGATGGACAACCGCGACCTGGGGCGGCTCGTCGTCCCGACGCTCCGTGCGCTCGCGGACGAGGACGTCCTGGTCGTCGTCGCCACCGGTGGTCGTCCGGTCGACGAGGTCGTGCGTGCCGTGGGCGGTCGGCTGCCGTCGAACGCCCGCGTCGAGGAGTACCTGCCCTACGACGAGCTCCTTCCCAGGTGCGATGCGTTCGTCACCAACGGCGGGTTCGGTGGCGTCCAGCGCGCGCTCGCGGCAGGAGTCCCGCTCGTGGTGGCCGGCAGTACCGAGGACAAGCCGGAGATCGCCGCGCGGGTGCAGTGGGCGGGGTGCGGCATCGACCTCCGCACCGGGACCCCGACGCCCGGGCGGGTCCGGGCTGCCGTGCGGCGGGTCCTGAGCGACGGGATCCTGCGTCGTCGCTCTGCGGTCCTCCGTGACCGGATGGACGCACTGCCGGACCCGGTCGACATCGTCCGGGACGCCCTGATCGAACTCGCCGCCGCCGGATCCGCCGGTGACGCGAACGGGCCCTCGAGGCTCCCCAACGAAAGGCCTTCCGTGTCACTTCGCACCCTTCCCATCGCCGACGTGCAGCAGATCGAGCAGGCGGAGGCCGACTACTTCCTGCGGTTCCTCGCCGGAGCGTCGGCACCGGACCGGGAGGCCCTCGGGATCCGGACCGCGAGGTACGGTGGCGCGACGGCCGCGGCGATGGCCAGCGACCCGACGGGCTACTGGAGCAAGAGCATCGGCCTCGGCTTCGACGTCCCGCTCGACCGTGCGGTGCTGACCGACGTGCTCGCGTTCTTCCGTGCGTCGGGGCGGCAGTCGGCGCTGGTCGCGGTTGCACCACAGGTGCTGCCGGACGACTGGGACGCCATCTGCGCGGAACTGGGTCTGACGGCGAGCCCGTCGTGGGCCAAGTTCGCGTGCCCGGTCGACGAGTTCGTGCCGGGGGAGACCGACCTCGACGTCCGGGAGCTGACGGCGCACGACACGGCGGCCTGGGCGCGGATCATCCGGGAGGCCTTCGGGATGACGGACCCTGATCTCACGCCGATGCTCCGCGGGGTGTTCGACGACCCCGAGGCGCGGGTGTTCGGCGCCTGGGACGGCGATGAGCTCGTCGGGGCCGGCGCCGTGCACGTCGTCGGCGAGGTCGCCTCGATCAACACCGGCGGGACGCTGCCGTCACACCGGAACCGCGGCGTGCAGGCCGCGATCCTCACCGCGCGCCATGCGGCTGCGGTCGAAGCCGGCTGCCGGCTCCTGGCGGCCGAGACCGGTCTGTCCACGAGCAACCCGTCGTACCGGAACCTCGTGCGCTCGGGCTTCACCCACCACTACGACCGGACGAACTGGCTCTGGAACGCCTGATCGGCCGGTCGCCGCGGGCGTCCGTCAGCGGGGGGCGGCCGTCACGAGCCGGCGCTGCGGACCGCGTCGGAGAGCGCACCGGCGACGGCGTCCCACGGGCCCACCGACCGCGCGACGACCGCGACGTCTCGGTGGAGCGGCGGGTCGAGCGGTGCTCGTGGGTGGTCGCCGGCGACCGCGGACACCGGCACGACGGCGACGCCGAGCCCCGCCCCGGCGAGTGCGGCGGCGGCGCGGGGCGACCCGACCGTCGTCACCGGTGACACGGCTCGCCCCGCGAGGGTCTCGGTGAGCCACTGCCCGTAGCCGCTGGCGGGGTCGATCCCGATGAAGGGACCGGCAGCGACGACGTCGAGCGAGACCGACGGCGCCTGCGCGCCGGCCGCGACGATCTCCTCGTGTCCGGCGGAGCGCACCACCAGGTCGGGCGCGACGACGGGACCCGGCACGACGGCGAGGTCCTGGTCACCCCGGCGGACGGCCTCGACCATCGAGGTGGCACTCGCGCCCTCGGTCAGACGGGGCAGCAGGCGCCCGGAGGAGTGGAACGAGCGCAGCACCGGCACGATGAACGGCTCGGTGAAGGACTGCGCGACGACGATCCGCAGCGCGACCGTCCCCCGTGCGGCGTCCTCGGCCCGCCGGGCGGCGTCGACCGCGACCCGTGCCGCCGGCGCGAAGGCCCGGCCCGCCGCCGTCAGGGTGGCTCCGTGGCGACCGCGATCGAGGACCGACACCCGGAGCTCGCGCTCCAGGGACGCGATCTGGTGCGACACGGCCGGTTGCGTCAGGTGCAGCGTGCGGGCGGCCCGCGAGATCGAGCCGGCGTCGACCACGGCGAGGAACACCTCGAACGCACGCAGGTTTGCCATCAACACATCTTATGGCTGACCCAGAGAACATCGAAGAGACTTCGGGAACCGATGGCGGCGGCCGGTCGTTCTCCTGTGGTGCACGGCGACCGCCGCGCACCAGGCACCAGGGGAGGAACCCACCATGACGAACCACGACCAGAAGCGCATCCTGCTCGTCGGCGGCGGCTCGGGCATCGGTCACGCGATCGCCGCGGCCCTGCTCGAGCGCGGCGACCAGCCGATCATCGGGGCACGTGACCCGGAGCGTGCGACGGCGGCGCTGCCCGCGGCGCTCCGCGATGTACCGGTCGTGCGCGCCGACGTCACCGACGAGGAGACGATCGCCGCACTCACCGCGTCGGGCCCGTTCGACGCGGTCGTCTCGCTGGCCGCGGGCTCGGCGAACGGGCCGGTCGGGTCGCTCGACCAGGCAGCGGTCCGCAACGCGTTCGACGCGAAGGTGGTCGGACCGATGCTGCTCGCGAAGCACCTCGCGCCCTCGGTGCGTCCCGGCGGCGTGTTCGTGCTCTTCTCCGGCGTCGCCGCCTGGAAGCCGGCGCCCGGACTCAGCGTCATGGCGACCGTGAACGGCGCGGTGTCGTTCATGGCGGAGGCGCTCGCCGTGGAGCTCGCCCCGGTGCGCGCGGTCGCGGTGTCGCCCGGCATCATCGACTCCGGCCTGTGGGACTTCATGGGCGAGGACGGCAAGCGCGACTTCTTCGCCTCGACCGCCGCGACGAACCCGGCACGACGCGTGGGGACACCGGACGACGTCGTCTCCGCGGTGCTCCTGGCGGTCGACAACACCTTCGTCACCGGGACCACGCTGCACGTCGACGGCGGCGGCCACCTGGCCTGAGCGACGTCGCGGCGCGGACCGGCCCGATCAGGCTCGGTCCGCGTCGACGACCAGCCAGCGGAGCAACTCGGTCGTCGACCGTCGGTCCGGCGCAGCGCCACCGAGAGCGGCAGCCGCCCGCTCCGCGACCGCGTCCGGCAGGAGGGCCAGGAACCGCTCGACGGCCATCGGACCGGACGGGTCGGCGCGCGCGTGCAGGGTGCCGCTGCCGATGCCCGTGGCCTCCGCGAGGAAGGTCACGGGGAAGCCCGCCTCGCGGGCAGCACCGATCAGGCGGCGGGTGTCGCGGAAGCGCCGGAGCCGGTCGTCGCCCGACGTCCGCCGTTCGACCGCGAGCGCTGCGAGCAGGAGCCGGGCGACCGCGCGGCGCGCGGCCTCGGACGCGGTCGGCAGCGGTGCGGTCGGGAACGGCTCGGTGGAGAGGGGCACCCGCCCACCCTGGTCGAGCGCTCCGTCGCGTGCATCCGTGACTCCACCGGTCTCCGCGACCGGCCACGATCCGACGGGAGGCGCGGGGCGGCGCCGTCACGCGCCTCCAGGCCGTCCGCTGGTCGCGCAGGGCGGTGGGTCCGGCCGTCGTCCGTCGTGTGCGGGGGCGGACGCACGAACGCCCCGCCCGTCCGTGCGGACGAGCGGGGCGTCGTGCTGGTGGTCAGCGCTGCCGGTCAGCGCAGCTGCAGGGAGTACACCGAGTAGCCGTACGGCGTGGCACGGTGCACGCCGTGCAGCCGGACGTACCGCCAGTCGCCGGAGAGCGTCACGTCGTCCGCCCCACCGTCACCGTCGGTGACCGACGCGATCGTGGTCCAGTCGTCGGTGCTGCTGTTCCGACCCTCGATCCGGTAGGCCGACCCGTAGGCGACCTCCCAGTCGATGTGCGCCGAGCGCAGCGTCCGCGCCGTCCCGAGGTCGAGCTGGAGCCACTGGTCGTCGGAGTGGCCGCTCGCCCAGCGGGAGGTCGCGTCGCCGTCGACCGCGTTGCGTGGTCCGACCGACGAGGACTCGCTGCTCGAGGCCGTCACCACCGCGTTCCGGGCGAGGTCCGGCGACGGTGCACCCTTGGTCGAGAACACCTTGACCGCGTAGAGCGAGTAGCCGTAGGCGGTCGCCCGCTTCCCGCCGAGCATCCGGACGAAGCGACCCTGGACGCCCTGCAGGTCGTGCGTGTCCACACCGCCCGTACCGCCCGTCACGTCCGCCACGGTCCGCCAGTCGTCGGAGGCGCTGTCGCGGACCTGGAGCTGGTACGTCTTCGCGTACGCACCCTCCCAGTCGAGCTCGACCCGGTCGATCGGCAGGACCTCGCCGAGGTCGACCGTGATCCACTCGCCGTCGCGCGCGGCACTCGCCCAGCGCGTGGACGGGTCGTCGTCGACGGCCTGGATCCCGGACAGGTCGCCGCGCTCCGCCGACGACGTGCTGACGGCCTTGCCGACGGCGACGTCACGCGAGGTGCCCGACGGAGCGGTCGGGGCCGGGGCCTCGTTCCGCACGGCGGTGACCGTCGCGGTCCCGTGGAGCGGGCCGACCGTGGCCGTCACGGTGGCCGTCGCACCGGCGTCGGCCGGGGCCGTCACCGTGCCCGAGGCGTCCACCGACCCGCCGCCGACGACGGACCACGAGGCGTCCGACCCGACCGGACCACCGAAGCCGTTGCCGTCGAAGGCGTACGCGCCGAGCTCCGCCGTCGCGCCGGGCAGCACCGCGCTGCTGCGCGGCGACACGAGGAGTTGCGTCGGGGTGATCGCGGCCTCGGCGGGGGTGCCGGAGATCGCGAGGTCGAGGATGGAGTAGCCGTAGCTGGTCAGACGCGTGATGCCGTGCATCCGGACGTAGCGCCCGGTGCCGGCGACGTCGAGGTCGTCCGGCTTGGCGTCCTTCTTGCTGACCGTCGTGATCGTCGTCCAGGGGCCGGACGCGGCGTCGGCCACCTGCAGGGAGTACTGCTTGGCGGCAGCCGTCTCCCAGTCGATGTGGACGTGCGCGACGTCGGTCTCCTTGCCGAGGTCGATCGTCAGGTCGGCGTCGTCGGTCCCCTGGGTGCTCTCCCACCGCGTCGACGGGTTGCCGTCGAGCACGTTCGCCGGCTTGTTGCCGACGGTGTTCGACGTCGCGGTGGCGGTGGCACCGGCACTCGCGACCGGGATCGACGCGACCGACGAGGCGACGGCGCTGCCCTCGACCGATCCGGCGGTGGCGACGACGTACCCGGCACCGGGGCCGCTCGTGGTGAGCGTGCCGTCCGCGGCGATCGTCCCCGGGCCGGTGTACGACCAGGTGGTGCCGGACGGCAGGGCGAACGGGTCGCCGTACTGGTCGGCGCCGGCGGCGGCGAAGCGCTGGGCGGAGCCCACCACGACCCGGTGGAAGCCGGGCGTGACGTCGATGCTCGTCAGCACGGGTGCGGGAGCGACCCGGAACGCGTAGCCGTCGCTCGTCGAACCGACCGTCGCGGTGACCGTGGCGTGGTCGACCGCGGCGCTGGTGGTCAGCACGCCGGACGACGAGACGGTCCCGGTGCTCGACGTCCACTGCACGTGGTCGAGCGGGATCGTCGCGCCGTACTGGTCGTAGCCCGTCGCGGTGAAGGTGGTGGCGGAACCCGGGGTGAGGGTCTTCGGGCTGCCGTCCGTCCCGACGACGACCTTCGCCAGGTGCGCGTCGAGGTGCGACGTGATCTGGGTGTGGGCCGGGACCGCGACGGAGCCGATGACCTTCGTGCCGTCGTACACGTCGTACGACTGCTGCGTGTCCCCGACGTTGTCGAGCACGTACGACCAGTTGCCGTCGGCGTCACGGAACGCCTGGCTGAGCGGGTCGCTGGTGTGCCGCGTGGTCGACTCGGTGCCGAGCGTCAGGTTCGACATGCCCTGCCAGTAGTTCATGCCGGCCATCGACTTGCCCGTGACCGCGCCGTCCTTCGCCTTCCACAGCGCCGCGTGGATGTCGGCGTAGGTCGCCGGGTCGTACTGCAGCAGGAAGCCGAGCACGACCTCGCCGAGGGCGTCGCCCATGTCGCTGATGACCCCGGCGGCGCGGGCCGTGTCGACCCCCGGCGTGTAGTGCGTCGGGTCGAACGAGTACAGCCGGTCGACCGTGTCCGTGTCGGCGGTGTAGTTCGTCGACAGGTAGGGCATGAGCGGCGACGCGTGCGTCCACTGGCTCGGCTTCTCGTCGGCCTCCGCCGCCGAGATCTCGGTCGGGACCAGTGATGCCGGCAGCGTCGTGGGCGTCCAGTGCTCCTTCGGGAAGGTCACCTTGCCCGTGGAGTCGACCGAGACGAGGAGCGTGTCCGTCGACGGGTCGTACAGCGGGTTGTCGGCGGTCTTCGCTGTCGCGTAGCCGGGGTGGTTCTTCTCGGCGGAGCGGATCGCGTCCTCCAGCTCGCCGATCGCGGCGTTCTGGTCCTTCGTGATCGCGACGGAGCCGTAGGTGCCGATGCCGTACCACTTCTTGGTCAGCATCTGGATGTGGTCCTGGTTCGCGGACTTGACGTCCGCCTCCCCCTGCTCCTTCGGGCGTTCCTCGAGGATCGTCTTCAGGATCGAGGCCGAGAACTCCTTGTCCCAGCCGAAGTAGCCGAACCACGGTGCGGTCGGCATCCACTGGATGCCGCCCTTCCACGCGGCGTCACCGTCGAAGTACGTCGACCACGCCTGTCCCCAGTCCTGCAGCATGCCGGCCTGCGGGTGCTGGTACTGGCTCGGGAACGCGCCGTTGCCGTCGTACGTCGCCGAGTCCGGGTTGCCGTGGACGTTCTGGTAGTAGTCGCGGACGGCGAGGCGCTCGTTGACGTACTCCATCGCACCGGTGGCCTGCATGTCCTCGTTGCCCAGGACGGTGCCGAGCAGGAAGAGTCCGGCCTCGGACTGGATCGCCTCGGACGAGGACTCCTGGTTCTGGCCCTGCGGCGACGAGACGCCGGCGGCGTTCGAGTGGCCCGCCCAGACGCCGAAGGTGCGCAGGTGCGGGAACGCGTCGTCGTCGCGGTCCCAGTTCGCGTACTCCTTCGTGACGAGCGTGGCCATCCCCTCGTACTGCTTCACCCACGCCGGGTCGACGGCGCCGAGCAGCGCGGTCGCGACGGCGAAGTAGCCGTAATGGAAGTGCTGGTCGTTGAGCTGGCCGGAGCCGTAGGAGTCGGCGAACCCGACGAGCGCACCCCAGGTGGGGTACCGCGCGAAGAAGTCCTGCTTCTCGCCGGTGGTGTACGTGTACCAGTCGGTGAGGGACGTCTCGAGGGTCGCCTGCATCTTGGCGGCGTCGTCGGTGTCACCGATCTGCTTCGCCACCGTCATGTACTCGGCGAGCTGCTCGAGGCACTTGCCCTGCCAGTAGGTGTCGCCCGTGCAGGCCGGCATCGTGGAGTAGTCGGACAGGTACTTCTGCAGCACCGGGTCGGACGCGGCGCCCTTCGGCGTCCCGGCGATCGGCGTCATGCCCTCGAAGGGGTAGTCGATCGTCCAGTCGTCCCCACCCACGGCGGTCTTCATCGTGCCGCGCGGGGTCGCGTACTCCGCCCCGGTGAGGGAGAAGTTCGTGGTGCCGTCCTCGTACTGGTGCTGGAGCCAGCCCTGCACCACGCTGTGGTCGGAGCCCTGCAGCAGGTCGGTCGTGACCTTCCACCGCTCGTGCACGATGCCCTTCGCGGAGTCGTAGGAGTAGTCCATCCGGGTGTCGCGCGGGATCGCGCCGGCGTGCTGCTGCAGCTGCGCCATGGTCAGGCCGCTCTTCGGGACCGCGCTGACCGCCAGCCAGGTGCCGGTCGTCGCGTCGATCGTGTTCCCGGTCAGGGTGAAGGTCGTGCCGTCCGCGGCGTGGACGCCGAAGACGTGTCCGCTCTGCCGGACCTCGAAGCTGTTGCCCGTGAACGGGAAGGCGATCGGCTGCCCGTCACCGTCGGTGAACGTCGCGCCGGACTCCGTCGTGATCCGCGGGGTCTCGTCGTGGTACTCGAACCACTGGTACGGCTCGCCCTGCACGCTCGTGACGTCCATGTACTGGCCGCCGTCACCCTTCTGGGGCATCCGCCAGCTCACGTTCCAGTCGCCCCACCGCAGCGCGTCGTTCTCCGTCGCGGAGAACGCGGTGCTGCCGTGGTCGGCGATGTCGGCGCGGCTGTCGGTGAGGGTCACCTGGTCCACCATGAGGTGCCCGTATCCGCCCTTCGTCTGGTCGACGAAGCGGATCTGGGCCTGCTGCCCCCGGTAGGCGCTGACGTCCCAGCTCGTCCACGCCAGCTGCTCCGACTGCTTGCCGGTCGCGGTCGCGACGACCTTGCCGCCCACGAGGAGCTCGGCCTCGTCGACGCCCGGGTCCGGGTAGCTCCCGCCGCCGAGCAGGAACGCGATGCCGGAGCGGTCGATGGTGAACGGCGCCGTCGTCAGCGTGCCGGTCGCCGCGTCGCCGTTCTTGGCGCCCCAGGACGTCAGGTAGCCGGAGTCCTTCCAGCCGACGACCTTCGACTGGCCGGCGCCGGTCCCGCCCAGCGTGGTGAACGCGGTGCCGGTGGCGGTCCAGCCCGAGGGGATGCCGTGCTCGAAGTCGGCGAGGACCCGGTCCGTGGAGGGCGGCGGCGTCACCGCGCCCGAGACGGTGATCGCGTGGTTCTGCACCATCTGCGACCCGTCGGCGTTCCACGAGTCCGGGTACGTCACCTTCGTGCCGGCGGCGCTGTTCGACGAGACGAACGGGTTCGACCAGAGGTCACCCGAGAACCCGTTGCCGTTGTGCACGATGCTCGTCCACCACTGGTTCGAGGGCACCGGCTTGCCGGCGACGGACGGGTCCACGTGCACCTTCTGGCCGAGGAAGGCCTGCACGTCCCCGATGTCGGAGATGGAGTCCGGCGGCGTCGGCGCGTAGGAGCCGGCGCCGACGTGGACGCCGTCGACGGCGGGGGCGGACCCGGACGGTGCCGGGCTCGCGGCAGCGGGCGGCGGGGGCGAGGGATCCTCCGAGGTGGTCCCGCTCGCGGCCGTGGTCGAGGGGGTCGCGGCGGAGGCCGCGGTGGACGAGGAGACGAGCACTGCACCGGGCAGTGCCGCGAGCGCGACGAGGGCGACGGTCGCGGTCAGCGACCGCGCACGCGTGTGTCGGACGAACCAGTTGTCTGTAGGCACGGGGCGACGGTAGCCAGCGGACGGAGCCGACAGCGTCAGCGGTTCTGCGGACAAGCACCGCCCGAGAGGCCCCCAGTTCGGGGGTTCGGAGCCCGGCACGGTCGGTGTTGCCAGTGGAAACACGGAGATTGCGCCGAGGACGACGCGCGGCTCCCTCGAACCCCTAACGTTGTCCCGACCACCGAAGACCCGAGCGATCGTCGCGCGGACGAACGGCCCCACCTGCCGCTCGCCGAACCAGGAAGGGGCAGCATGTTCGTCGCGATCCGCCCGTGGCTCCTCCGGTCCCGCGCCCGGGCAGGACTGCTGCTCGTCGTCACCCTCGTCGCCGCGGTCCTCGCCGCCGTCGTCGGAGTGACCCTCGTCCTCGTCCTCCAGGCCCCGACCACGGACCTGCGGAGCGCGCTCCACGGGATCCCCGTGGCCTCACGCACCCTCGAGATCGAGGCGTCGGGGGACCCGACGAGCCAGGGCCGCGCCTTCCGGGGTCTGGTGACGCGGACCTTCGGTGCGGTTCCGGTGCACGTCCGGACCGAGGTCCGCGGCGACACGTCCGAGTGGCGCGTCAGCGCCGATGCGGACCGGATCACCGCCGAGGACCTGAGCGGTCTGCAGTCCGGGTTCACGAGGCTCCCCTCCGCGGCCGCCGAGCGGTTCGCGGTCGACGGCGGCACCACGACCCGGCACGCCGCCACCGTGCGTGCCGATGCGGCGGTGCTCGCCTCCGCGGCGTCCGCCGTCCGTGCCGCCGCGCCCGTCCCGCTGTCGATCGTCGTGATCGCCGGCGCGGTCGCGCTCTTCCTGACGGGCCGGTTGCTCGCAGGGGCCCGGGTTACCGAGGACCGGCTGCTCCGGGCACGCGGTGCCTCGGACGCCCGCATCGTCGGCCTCGCGGGGCTGGAGGGACTCGTCACCGGTGCGATCGGTGCCGCGGTGGGCAGTACGGCCGGCACGCTCTGGGCTGCTGACCGCTGGGGCATCGCCGGTGCGGCGACCAGCGTCGACGTCGTCGTCGCGGCCGCGTCGGTGACCGTGCTGACGGTCGCCGCGACGACACTGGCGGCCGGCCGACGTGCGCGGTCCGCAGACGCTCGTCCCGCCGATCGGGCGTCCCGTGTCGCTGCTGCCCGGATCGGCGCCCTCGTCGCGCTGCTCGACCTCTTCGCCGGCGTCGCCGTCTGGCGGTACAGCAGCCCGGGCGCCGCCGCAGCCGGGGACGCGCTCGCCGTCGTCGCCCCCGCCGCGCTGCTGACGGCGCTCGCCGTGACCGGGGCGCTCCTGCTCCCGCCGACCCTGGCGCTGCTCGCTCGCCTGGCCGAGCGTCGCACCGGCTTCGTGCGCCCGGTGGGCCTGCGGCTCGCCGCGCGCGACGGCCGGCGGCTGTTCGTGCCCGCGGCGCTGCTGGTGCTCGCCGTCGCGTCCGGGGTCCTCAGCGCCACCGTCGACGCCTCCACCCGTGGCTTCCTGCACGACAGCACCCGGATCGAGCACGGTGCCGCGCTCCGGGCGGACGTCGGTGGCCCGATCCCGCTGAACGGGGTGTCCGACCTCCTGCCCGTCGGCGTCCGCGACCAGCGTGCCCAGGACCGCGGAGTCCGGCCGGTGCTCCGCGTGACGGGCACCACGGGTGACGCCGCGCAGGCCGAGGGATCGGTGCAGGTCGTCGGCGTCGACGCCTCCGCGGTGCCCGCGATGCTCCCGGTCTCGCCACGGACCCTCGACGTCCCGGAGACGGTCCGCGGGCTGCGCCAGAGCCTGCCCGGCGTGGAGCTCGGAACCGGCCGGAGCCGCGCGGCCAGCACGCTGGAGATCGGGATCCGCAGCTCGGTCGCGCCGACGCCCGTCGTCGGCGCGGACGTCCAGGTGCAGGCCGTCGCCTGGGTCGTCGACGGGGTCGGCGACGTGGCACCCGTGACGACGGCGGCGGGAGCGCTGCCGACCGGCGGCCGTCCGACGGCGCAGGCACTGCGCGCCACCCTGCCGAGCGGCGGCCCCTGGCGACTCGCGGCGCTCGACCTCCGCTTCCGTGGCGACGCCGACGTGACCGGCGTCAGCCTCGCCGTCGGGTCCCTCGCCGTCGACGACGTCGCCGTCGCGCTGCCGAGCCGGTCCTGGACGGCCGCGCCGGACGCCTACGACGCCTCCGGCCTCCGCGCCGGTGCGTCCGCGGGGAGCGGCGCGGCGTCCGGTCCGATCGGTGTCCACGCCGCATCGCTCCAGCTCGCGGCCCAGTCCGGGAGCAGCTCCGCGATCCGGCTGATGCCCGTGACGGGGCGCGTGGTCCCCGTGCTGGCCAGCGCGTCGAGCGGCGCGGCCGTCGGCGACAGCGTCTCGGTGGCCGGCGACTGGGCGAGCTTCCGCGCGCGGGTCGTCGGCACTGCTCCGACGGTCCCCGGCACCGACGGCGGAGCGGCGTACCTGGCCGACCTCCCCACGCTGGACCAGGCCGTCCTCGCCGCGTCCCAGCGCCCTCCCCGCATCCGAGAGATCTGGGCCGCCGACGCGGCCGCCCGTTCCCTGGTCGCCGACGCCGCCCCGGATGCGACCCTCACGGTCCCCTCCACGGCACTCGAGGCACCCTTCGCCCGCTCGGTGGTCCTCGCCCTGCTGGCCGGTACCGCTGCCGCACTCTTCTGCGCCGTGCTCATCCTCGCCGCGACGGCCGTGTCCGTCGCTCGGAGCCGTCGTGCCGAAGCGCTGGGACTCCGGATCGTCGGGGCCTCGGCGTCGCAGCAGTCGCGTCTCCGCGCGATCGGTCCGGCGCTGACCGGCACCTTCGGCCTCGTCGCCGGCCTCGTCGCCGGTGTCGCGGCCGCCGGCCTGGTCGGCGTCGCCGCGGTCCGGGCGAGCGCGCCGCGCGCGCCCGTCGGGCTCGGCGTCCCGCTCGCCCCGGCGTGGTGGGACGTCGGAGTCGTCGTCGCGCTGGTCGTCGTCGCCGTGGTGGTCGTCACCGCCGCGCACGCAGTCGCGGTCCGTCGAGCGGCCGGCCGCACCGGACGGGAGGCACGATGAGCGTCCACGACACCGGTCGCGCCCGGCACACGGCGCGTCCCGGGCGCAGCGCACCCTGGCCCGGACGTCTCGTCCGGCGGTCGCTCGCCGACCAGGCGGCGGCGCTGCTGGCGCTCGCGGTGCTCGTCGCGGTGACCACCCTGGCAGCGGTCGGGACCCCGAGACTGGTGACGTCCCTCCTGGACGCCGACCTGAACCGGACCGTCGCGAGCGCGTCACCGTCCTTCCGCGACCCGGCTGCCGGCGTGTCCCTCGCCGTCGACGACACGGTGTCGTCGCCGGGCGACTTCTTCCCGCGGATCTGGAACGCGCTGCCGGACCGACTCCGGACCGCGCGTGCGCACACGGCGCCGGCACTCCGCGCGCTCCTCGACGACGGGCACGTCTCGGGTCGCGCGGTCGGGCTGCACGCCGGTCCGCCGGCCGCGGGCGCCGTCACCGAGTTCGCCGCGAGCGGTCTGCGCGGCGGTCTGTCCGTCGCGACCGGGTACCGCATCGACGCCTACCCGGGCCTGCGCGCCGACTCCCGCCTCGTCCGAGGGCACTGGCCGGCCCCCGCCTCGAGCGTCGGCGCAGGCTCCGTGCTCGAGGTGGTGGTCACCACCCGCACCGCACGCGAGATGCAGTGGCGGGTCGGCGAGGAGCAGCAGCTCGCGCAGGAGGGCGGGACGATCACCGCTCGGTTGGTCGGGCTCGTGTCGCCACGGACGACCGACTCGGACTTCTGGGCGCTCGATCCCGGTCGGAGTCGGACGTCCGTGACCTACGACCGGTACCAGACGCCGACCCGGCACGGGATCGTGTTCGTCGATCCGAGCACCTGGCCGCAGATCGGTCCGCAGCTCGGCGGCACCGACGTGGCGACCTGGTACCACCTCGACACCGCATCGATCTCGACGGCGAGCCAGCCGGCCATCAGCGCGGGCCTCGACCGGCTGCTCGCGAACCCGCCGACGGTGACCACCCCGGCGGGGGACCTGCGCGTCCTGCGCTTCAGCTCGTTCCTGCCCCGGCTCTTCGCCATCGCCGAGCAGCGCGCCGCGTCGTCCGGGGAACTGCTGGCGGTGTCGGCGACCGGACCGCTCGGCGTCGCACTCGTCGTGGTCGTCCTCGCGACGTCCGTCGTCGTCGCCCGCCGTCGGCCGGACCGTGCCCTCCTCCGGGCGCGCGGGACCGGTGGCGGGGCGACGGTGCTGCGGACCGTCGCCGAGACCGCGGTCGCCACCGTCCCGGCCGCGGTGGTGGGGTGGCTCGTCGCCGTGGCCGTCCTGCCGCACGTGCCCTGGGCCGCAGGCCTCGCAGCGGGTCTGGCCGGGATCGTCCTGCCGCCGGCGGTCGCTGCGGTCGTCGCCGTCGCCGAGGCCGTCGAGGTCCGCGGACCACGGGCGGCACCGTTCCGGTGGGTGCTCGAGGCGCTGGTCGTGACCGGGGCCGTCGCCGCAGCCGTCGCCGTGCTCCGCCGGGCACCGAACGGCGCCGGACCGCAGTCGATCGTCGGCGACCCGCTCGTGGTCGCCGCGCCGCTGCTCGTCGCCGCGGTCCTGGTGGTGGTCCTCCTCCGACTCCGCCCGACGCTCGTCCGCTGGACCGCGCGCCTGGTGCGGGACCGCAGCGCCGCAGCGTTCGTCGGCACCGCCGAGGACGCCCGCGGCGGGAGCGCACCGGCCTGGGTGCTCGGAGCGGTGGTCCTCGCGACCGGGACCGGCGTGGTCGCCGCGGCCCTGCTCCGCGCGGTCGGGGCGGCGACCGCCAGCACCACGGGGGCGACGACGGGGTTGGACCGGAGCGTCCTGGTCGGCGGTGCACCGACCGTGGTGGTCGGCGGCCTCGCCCTCGCGGCCGTGCTCACCGCGGTCGCCGTCGTGATCACGGTGGTCGCCGCGGCGCCGGAGCGGCGTCGTCGGAGTGGGCTCCTCAGGACCTTCGGACTGTCCGGGCGGGACCGCACCGCGGTCACCGTGTGGGAGCTGATCCCACGCTGCGTGGCCGGGGTGCTCGGTGGGACGGTGGCGGGTCTGCTGTCCGCGATCGTCGTCGTGCCGGCCGTCGTCCCCGGCTCCGGAACGGTGTGGCCGGCTCCGCTGCCGGTCGTGGCCACCGCCCTGGGCTTCGGACTCGCAGCCTCGGTGGCGACGGTCGCCGCGGTCCTCTCCGACCGGCGACGGCCGGCCCTCGTCGACGACAGGAGTGCAGCATGACCGACACGACGCCGACCGCCAGCAGCGGACTGCCCGCCGTGGGACCGGACCGAGCGATCCACTGCCGGGAGCTCGTCCGCATCTACGTCTCCGACGACGTCGAGGTGCAGGCGCTCCAGGGCCTCGAGCTCGACGTGGCGAGCGGTGAGCTCGTCGCGCTGGTCGGGGCGTCCGGCTCGGGGAAGTCGACCCTCCTGGGGATCCTCTCCGGTCTCGACCGCCCGACGGCCGGCTCCGCCCTGGTCGCCGGCGTGGACCTCACGACGATGACGCGGAAGACCCGGCTGCACTACCACCGGCGGGTCGTCGGCTTCGTCTGGCAGCAGACCGAACGGAACCTGGTGCCGTACCTGACGATCGCCGACAACGTGCTCCTCGCGATGCAGATCGGTGGGACGCGCGACCGTGCGGGGCGCCTGGACACCCTCGTCGAGCTGCTCGACCTCGGCGACGTCCTCGAGCGTCGACCCGCCGACGTCTCCGGTGGTCAGCGGCAGCGCGCGGCGGTCGCCGTCGGGCTCGCGAACAGCCCGTCGGTGCTCCTCGCGGACGAGCCGACCGGTGAGCTGGACGAGTCCACGAGCGCCCAGCTGCTCGAGACGCTCCGCACCGTGAACCGCGAGACCGGGACGACGACCCTCATCGTCACGCACGACGCCGCCGTCTCCGAGCACGTCGAGCGGACCGTGCGCATCCGCGACGGGCGGACCTCCACCGAGACGCTCCGGTCCACGACGACCGGGTCCGCACCGGACGGGGACGCCCAGGAGTTCGCCCTGGTCGACCGTGCCGGTCGGCTGCAGCTCCCGCAGGACTACGTCGACCGGCTCGGCCTGCGGGACCGCGTCCGCCTGGCGATGCGGCCGGACCACGTCGGCGTGTACCGCGGCGACGACGCACACCCCACCGCCCACGACGCGCCGCGGTCGGCGGCGGACGACCGAACGGAGCACGACGATGTCTGAGGCCGTGGTCGACGCGATCCTCACCGCTGAGGGGCTCACCCGCCACTACGGTGACGGCGAGGCGCGGGTGGTGGGTTGCGAGGACGTCTCCCTGGCCGTCCGGCCGGGCGAGCTCCTCGTCGTCCGCGGTCGCTCCGGGGCGGGCAAGTCCACGCTCCTGCGACTGCTCGGCGGGCTCGACCGACCGACCGCGGGTGCCGTGCGCATCGGGGACCTCGACGTCGCCGCCGCCACCGAGGGGGAGCTGGTCGAGCTGCACCGCGACGTGGTCGGGTTCGTGCACCAGGAGTTCGGGCTGCTGCCGACCCTGACGGCCGCCGAGAACGTGGAGCTCCCGCTCCGCATCGCCCGACGTGACGCCGGCGAGCGAGTGGCCCGCGTCGCCCAGGCGCTCGCCTCGGTCGGGCTCGACGGGCACGAGAACCAGCGCCCCGGGCAGCTCTCCGGCGGTCAGCAGCAGCGGGTCGCGATCGCCCGGGCACTCGTGTCCCCGCGGAGCGTGCTCATCGCGGACGAGCCGACCGGGCAGCTCGACAGCGAGACCGGCGCGCAGGTGATGGACCTCGTGGTCGCCCTCACCCGCGAGCGCGGGGTCGCGACGGTCGTCGCGACCCACGACCCGCTCGTCATCGCCATGGCGGACCACGTCGTCGAGCTGCGCGACGGTCGGGTCCGTGCGGTCGGCGACGAGGACTGACGACCGGACGTCCGGACGACCGGGTCACTCCGGGTCGGGCGCGGCCTCGACGAGGGGCTCGGCGAGCGCGGCCTTGAGCGCTGCCGAGTGCGCGTCGGCAAGGATCTCGAGCGCGCCGGCCTCGTACCGGTCGTACGCGGTCCGGACGACGTCGGCGGGCCGGTTCACGTCCGGCATCCCGGGGAAGAAGGTCCGGCGCAACGCCGTGTCGGTGAACGAGAGCACGAGCCCGACGACCCGGATGCCGCGCGGGGCGAGCTCCAGGCGCATGCCGTTCGTCGCCGCCCAGAGCGCCGCCTTCGAGACGCTGTAGGACCGCAACCAGTGGTCCCACGCCGCCCCGGACAGGACGTTGAGGATCGCGCCGCCGCCGTTCGCCTCGAGCAGGGGCGCGAACGCGCGCGCCACGCGCAGGGACCCCCACAGGTTCGTCTCCACGACGTCCCGGAGCTGGTCCAGGTCACCGGTGACGAGCGACGCCGCGGAGCCCGTGCCCGCGTTGTTCACCACGATCCTCGCGTCCGCAGCGGCCGTGGCGGCTGCCTCGACCGACGCGCCGTCCCGGATGTCGACGACCAGGGGACGAACCCGGGGGTCCGACCACCGGTGGGGCTCGAGCGTCGCCGCGTGGACGACCGCGGCGCCCCGGTCGAGCGCCTGGGCCACGAACTCCGCGCCGAGTCCGCCGTCGGCGCCAGTGACGAACACGGAGGCGCCCGCGATGGGGACGGGGGAGGATGACCGGGGCAGGGGTGTCGGTGGGGTCATGGTCGATGGTGTGCACGGCACCCGCCGCTCCACCACCGGGGAACCACTGACCCGACCCCGACCGACCCGACCGACCCGGCCGGGCGGGGGCCGACGCGCTGACCGCGGGATCAGCTCGTCACGAGCGGCCGGTCCGGTGCCGTCCGGCGGGGCGACGTGGTCGCCAGGACCGCGATCAGGCCGGCACCGCAGAGCAGGAGCGACTCCCGCCAGACCGGTGCGACCGCGGCGGCCCAGGGCGCGTCGCTCTGGATGAAGTCGGCGAAGCTCGGCCCCGGGACGACCAGCAGGAGCAGCCCGACGGCGATCGCGGTGCGGGTCCGACGGTCCTCGACGGCGCGGAGGGCGACGAGCGCGGCGGGGAACAGGTACACCCAGTGGTGGATCCAGCTGATCGGCGAGAGCATCGGCGCGAGGAGCCCGATGACGAGCACCGCGGCGACGGGACGGCCACGCCGGTGCACCATCGCGGCGACCGCGAGTCCGGCGATCCCGACGACCACGACGAGCGGCGTCGTCAGGCCGGCCCAGTCCGGGGCGAGCCCGGCGATCGCGCCGGCGACCGAGTTGTTGCCGGAGGAGGCGGAGGCGCTCCCCGTGAGGTCGACCCGGTCGGACAGGTGGAACACGGTCGAGGTCCAGAAGTGGAGGCTCGCCGTGGGTGCGACCACGAACCCGATCGCCACGGTCGCGACGGACGCCGCGCTCGACCAGCCGAGTCGGCGCCACTGCCCGGTGACCGCGAAGTACACGATGAACAGGGCCGGCGTCAGCTTCACGCCCGCGGCGATGCCGACGAGGAGGCCCGTCGGGCGGCGGTGGCCCCGGATGCGGTCCGGCAGCACCAGGTCCGCGAGGACGAGCGCCATCAGCAGGAGGTTGACCTGGCCGTAGACGAGGTGCTGCACCGCGACCGTCGTGCTGCAGGCCAGCAGGAAGAGCCCGAGGTGCCGGTACCCGACGTCGGCGGCGCTCCGGCACCCTGCGGACCAGAGGACCGTGACGAGGAGGATCGCGACGCTGAGGACGGTCCAGCCGACGAAGGCCGCGTACCACGGCAGGAGGCCCGTCGGCGTGAACAGGAGCGCGGCGAAGGGCGTGTAGGTGAACGGCATGCCGACCGGGCCGAGCTCCGGGGCGCGGAGGTTACCGGCGTACACGTCCCCGCCGCGCAGCAGCACCGGGACGACATCGCGGTACACGAGGAAGTCCACCGGCAGCATGTGCGGCAGGAACGGGAGCAGGGCGAAGACCAGGACGACGGTCGCGGCTGCCACGACGAGGGCGACCACGGGTCGACGGCTGGTGGCCGATCGAGTCGGGCGGGGCGTGGACGTCAGGACGGTGTCGGTCGGCATCCCGGAACGCTACGGCCGGGGACCCCGTCACCGGATCGGCCCCGACGGTGACCCTCATCCGGAGACCGGGCGAACCGGTCTTCCCCCGATCGGACGATGTCCGGTGCGTCCGGAGCGGGATACGGTTCGCTGGTGGAACGGAACGAGGGCGGTGTGACCGAGCGCGCGGTCCCCACCCTGCGGGCGGTCGAGTCGTTCCTCCGACAGCTGCCACCGGCGGACGTCCTGCTCGGGCTGGCCATCGTCGGCGCCTCGTTCGCTCCGTTCGTGGTGCGTCCCTTCCTGTTCGGCGTCCCCTCGCCGGTCGCGCTCCTCCTGGGGTTCGTTGCGGTGGCGGTGCGCCGCCGTCCGGCCCTGACCACCGCCGCGACGCTCCTCCTGGTGGTCCTCCAGCCCTTCCCGGGCGACGGGCTCACGCCGCTGGTCCTGACGTACGTCGTCGTCGTGTACAGCCTCGCGCTGTACGGGGCTCCGCTCCTGCGGATCGCGAGTGCCGTCGGGGCCGTCGTCGGCGGCGCCTACGCGGCGTACGACTTCTCGTTCGCCGGCGGCCGCCTGGTGGCGGGGATCGCGAACGACCCCGACACCCGGTGGCCGGCGCTGGTCGGGCCCGCTGCCGTGCTGTTCGTCGCGTGGTCGGTCGGGCTGGCGGTGCGCCTGCGCCGGTCCGCCGTGGCGGAGACGGCGCTGCGGCAGCGGGCGCAACGACGCGCGGTCGACGCGACGGAGTCCGCACGCATCGACCGGCTCCGCGCGGACATGGCCCGGAACGTGCACGACGTCGTCGGGCACTCGTTGGCCGTGATCGTGGCGCAGGCGGACTCCGCGGCGTTCACGGACGACCCGGACGAGCTGCACCGCATCTCCGGGAACATCGCCGCGGCCGCGCGGGCCTCCCTGCACGAGGTCCGCGACGTGTTGGCCGGGATCGACGCCGAGCCGAGCGCGACGGACGCGATCGGCCTCGCCGAGGTGGTCGAACGCCTCCGCGAGACCGGGCTCACGGTCGAGCACGCCGTCCGTGGGCATCGCGGGCGGCTGGCCGCACGCGAGGGCGCGGTGGCCCGACGGATCGTGCAGGAGATGGTCGCGAACCTGCTGCGGCACGGCGACGCGGCCGCGGTCGTGTCGGTACGGGAGACCTGGTGGCCGGACGTCGTGGTGCTCGAGATCGAGAACCGGACGTCACCGGACGCCGAACCGGGGTCGGGACGGGGGCTCGGGAACATGGCTCACCGCGCGCGCGAGGTCGACGGCGCCTTCGAGACGATCACCGACGACGAGCGCTTCGTCGCCCGTGTCCGGCTGTCGGTCGAGGGTTCGGCGGACCCCGGCGCGGCCGCTCCGGACGGCGCGGCCACGTGATCCGCGTCGCACTGGTCGACGACCAGGAACTGTTCCGCGCCGGGCTCCGCTTCATGCTGGACAAGCAGGCCGACATCGAGGTCGTGGGCGAGGCCGCGGACGGCGAGGCGGGGGTCGACCTCATCCGGGAGACCGTGCCGGACGTCGCCCTCCTCGACGTGCGGATGCCACGGCTGGACGGTGTCGAGGTGGTGCGGCGTCTGCTCGGCGACGACGGCCCCGAGATCGCGACGAAGATCATCGTCCTGACGACGTTCGCGGTGGACGATGCCACCGCGGAGGCGGTCCGGCTCGGCGCCGCCGGCTTCCTGCTCAAGGACGCGACCCCGGACGCCCTGCTGACGGCGATCAGGACCGTCGTCGCCGGGAACGCCGTGGTCAGCCCGGATGACCTCGCCGCGCTCCTGCGACTCGAGTCGGGGACCCACGCGCCCCCGGCGCCGGCGGCGTTCCGCTCGCTCGCACCCCGCGAACGGATCGTGTTCGACCACGTCGCGGCGGGCCGGACGAACGTCGAGATCGCCCGGATCGAGTTCGTCAGCGAGTCGACGATCAAGACGCAGGTCAGCAGTGTCCTGACCAAGCTCGGCCTCCGCGACCGCGTCCAGCTCGTGATCTACGCGCACCAGTACCGGCTCACGGGCGACCGGACGGCCGGTGGGGACTCCCCGCCGATCCTCGCGTCCTGACCACGGGCAGCACCCGCACGTGCCGACGCGCGCCGACGCCGGCCCGGGGTCCGGGTCGGCGTCGGCGGGTGGTGCCCATCGTCCGGTGCGGCCGGCGGCGGGGTGCTGGGGCTACTGGTGTGCGACGGCCAGCCGGCTGCGGGTCGAGCGCACGCCGAGCAGGACCAGGACGGCGGAACCGAGCAGCGCGACGACGGCGGCGAACCCGAAGTCGGCGGCGAGCCCCGAGACCGATACCGCGACGCCGCCCAGCGTGGAACCGACGGCGAGGGCGACCTGGATGGTCGTGACGAACATCGCGAGTCCGGCCTCAGCGCCCTCGGGCGTCGCGCCCGCCATCCAGGTCTGCAGGCCGAGCGGCAGCCCGCCCCAGACCAGTCCCCAGACGACGAGCAGTGCGAACACCGCGAGGGACAGGTGCGCGACGAGGGGGAGGAGCGCGACGGCGGCGGCGAGTGCGAGCCCGCCGGCGACGAGTGTGCCGAGCACCGAGCGGTCGAGGGTCGCGCTGGCCACGAAGTTGCCGACGATGCCGCTGACGCCGAACACGAGCAGGGCGACCGACACGACGTCGGGGCTGAGCTTCGCGACGTCCTGCAGGAACGGGCTGATGTAGGTGTACGCGGCGAACTGCGCGGCGAACAGGAACGCGGCGACGACGAGTCCGACACGGGCCCGCGGCACACCGAACAGGCTCGTGAGCGCCGTGGCGCGGATGCGCTGCTGCGAGGGGATCGTGGGCAGGGCGACGAGCTGCAGGACGAGCGCGACGACGCCGAGCGCGGCGCCGATGACGAACGCGAGCCGCCAGGTCGAGAAGGCGGCGACGAGCGCACCGAGGGGGAGGCTGACGACGGTGGCGATCGAGATCCCGGCGGTGATCAGGGACGTGGCTCGGATGGTGTCCTTCGCGGCGACGAGGCGGGGAGCGATCCCCGCGCCGATCGCCCAGAACCCGCCGAGCGCGACGCCGAGCAGGACCCGGGCGACGAGCAGGACCGGGAAGACCCCGGCGATCGCGGCGACGACGTCGGCGAGGACCAGGACGGCGCTGAGACCGATCAGGACCACGCGACGGTCGAGGCGGGACGTGGCGACCGTGACGACGGGGGCGGCGACCGCGGCTGCGAGACCGGTGACGACGACCATGAGCCCGGCGGTGCTGATCCGGACGCCCAGGTCGGCCGAGATCGACGGCAGCAGCCCGATCGGCAGGAACTCGGACAGGACGGTCCCGAAGGACCCGACGGCGACCGAGGCGACCCCGAACCACCCGTTGCGGTGTGTGCGTGACATGTTCTTCCTCCTCTTCCTGCCGGACGTGGGGCGTCCGGGTGGTGGCCGCGACCGCGGGTGCGGTCGCGGCGGTGTCCCGTCGTGGGGCGGGGCCGGGTGGATCAGACGATCGTGCTGCCGCCGTCGACGGCGAGTTCGCTGCCGGTCATGCCCGAGCTCTCGTCCGAGACCAGGAACAGCACGGCTGCGGCGACCTCCTCGGGGAGCAGGACGCGGCCGAAGGGGAGCTTGCTGGCGATCGCGGCCAGGAGCGCGTCCGGGTCGTTCGGGGCGAGGCCCTTGAGTCCCGGGGTCTCGGTGGGGCCGGGCACGACGGTGTTGATCCGGATGCCCCGCGGCGCGAGTTCGGCCGCCCAGGTCCGGGTGAGGGTGGCGACGGCGGCCTTCGAGGCGCCGTAGAGGCCGAACGCCGGTTCGGTGCCGGACGCCGACGACGAGCCCGTCACGACGATCGCCGAGCCCTTCCCGAGGAACGGCAGGGCGCCCTGCACCGTCAGGGTGGTGGCGCGGACGTTCGTGCCGAAGGTCTCGTCGATGTCCTCTGCCGTGACCTCGGCGAGCGGCTTGAACTCCCCGATGCCCGCGTTGACGTGCACCGCGTCCAGACCGGCACCGCGCGCTGCGACGGCCCGGAAGACGGTCTCGATGCCCGCGGGCTCGGTGGCGTCGGCCTGCACCGGCGTGACGTGGTCGCCGAACTCCTCGCGGAGGGCGTCGAGCGCCTGCTGGCGTCGTCCGGTGACGAAGACGTGGGCTCCCTCGGCGACGAACCGACGGACGACCGCCAGGCCGATCCCGGAGGTGCCGCCCGACACGAGTGCGGTCTTGCCGTTCAGTGTTCCGACCATGATGTGCTTCCGTTTCCTAGTTGTTGACTGCTTAGTCCAGAACGATAGGGCATAATGGACGCTTCAGTCAATAACCGGTTCGAGGAGGATCGCGAATGCCACGACCACGCATGTTCGACGAGGCAGAGGTCATCGACCGCGCGCGGCGCACCTTCGCCGAGACGGGTTTCGCCGGCACGTCCCTCGACGACCTGCTCGAAGCGACGGGCCTCGCACGCCAGAGCCTCTACAACGCCTTCGGCGGCAAGAAGGAACTCTTCATGCGGGCCTTCCTCAGCGACACCGCCGAGGCGGTGGACGCCGTCAAGACGAGCCTGCAGAGTGCCGAGCACCCGATCGTCCGCATCCGCACGGTGCTCGTCTCCGCCGCGGTCGAGCACGGCGCCGGCCAGGCGCCGCCCTCCCTGTTCCTGCGGGCGGCGGTCGAGCTCTCCAGCCGCGAGGTCGAGGTCGCCGCGGCCGTCGCGAGCGCGTTCGACGCCATCCGGGCCGACTACGTCGCGTGCATCGTCGACGCGCAGGCCGCCGGCGAGATCGAGGCCGACGCCGACGCCGAGGCCCTGGGGACCTACTTCTGCGCGGTCATCGAGGGCATGTCCACGCTCGGCCGCGTCGGCGTCTCGCGTGCGACGCTGCTCCAGATCGGCCTCACCAGCCTCGCGACGGTCCCGATCACGTCCGTCGGACGCGAGCACCTGGGCACCGACGACGGCGACTGGACCTGACCGTCGGCACCGCCGACGGACAGCACCGCTGACAGACGGCACCGCTGACGGACGGGAGGCGCGGGGCGGGCCCGCACCGCGCCTCCCGTCCGTCACCCCCCGGTTCCACGGCACGGTCCCGGCCCGTCGTCCGCGATGAGGAGGGCACCCGCTGCCGGGTAGCCCGTGGCCGACTGGTTGCCGTGCCGGAGTGCGGTGGCGCCGTCGCGCAGCACCCGCTCGAGCGCGGAGCCCCGACGGAGGGACGCCGAGCCGCCCAGCGCGGCCGCGGCCTGGAGCGCGTCCGAGGCGACCTCGGCCGCGTGGAACATGCTCGCCATCGTCCGGGCCCGCTCCCGGGGCGGGACCGCTTCGCCGGCGGTCCGCCGACGCTCGACCTCGGCCGCCGCGTCGAGCAGCCCGCCGAGCGCGGCCCGTAGTGAGGCGTCGGCGCGCGCGAGGCCCATCCGGTGCACGGGGTCGGCGCCCCGCCGGGGATCCTCGCGGAGGCGCTCGGTGGCGAGGTCGAGCGCGCCACGCGCGATCCCCAGGGTCACTGCCGAGACGCCCGGCGCCACGAGCAGCAGGGGCGTGAACCCGTCGGGCTCGGCGGAACCCGGTGCGGGACGCATGACGGTGACGAGGTGGTCGAGCACGGCCGCACCGTCGGCGACGACGACCCGGTTGCCCGCTCCGCGGAGACCGGTGCCGTCCCAGTCACCCTCGATCCTGACCTGGTCGGCGCGCAGTGGCGTCCGCAGGACCGTTCCCGGCGCATCGCCGTCCTCGGCCAGCGCCCCGAAGACGAACCAGTCGGCCGTGTCGGCACCCGACACGAGCGGCCACCGCCCGTCGACGAGCCACCCCGTGGGAGTCCTCCGTGCTCGACCCGGCTGTCCCGCGTTGGCGAACCGAGGGGTCCCGTCCCGCGCGCCGCTGTGGAGTGCATCTCGCCCGGCCGGTCCGAGGAGGTCGTGGAGGAAGCCGAAGTTGCCGTTCCACACGCGCCACGCGATCGAGGCGTCGGCGCGGGCGATGCGCTCGTAGGTGCGGAACACGGCGGGGAGCGGAACCCGGGGCGAGCCGTCGGGCGGGGTCGTGAGCATCTCGAACAGTCCGCTCGTCCGCAGCTCGGTCAGGAGGTCCGCGGGGACGGAGGCGTCCTCGTCGATGGCCGGGGCGGCGTCCCGCAGCCGGTCGAGCAGCCGGTCGGTGTCGGGGAGTTCGTCGACGGGCAGGGGTGTGTGCGTGCGCATGTCGTGACTGTAGGAACGCCGCGGCGTCTGGTCGTCCGTGGTTCCACCCGGGCCACCCGACGCTCAGTGGGACCACGGGGGTGGAGTCGAGTGCTGCTCGGTACCGTTCCGGCCACGATGCAGATCACGTTCATCACACCCGGCACCCGCGGCGACGTCCAACCCGCTGCGTTGGTCGCCGCGGAACTCCACCGCCGGGGACACCGGGTCGTCCTGGCGACCGCCGACGACCTCGTCCCGATGGGCCGCGCGCTCGGCCTCGAGACGGTCCCGCTCGGCGTCGACATCCGCGCCTTCCTTCGGTCGGACGAGGGCAGCGAGTTCCTCCGGACCGGCGGGACCCGCGCCTACCTCACCGGGATCGCCGCGTTCAAGCAGCGCATCGCGCCGACCTTCTTCCCGGCGGTGATCGCGGCGAGCTCGGGTGCGGACGTGATCGTCGGCAACCACCTCACGATCGAGGAGGTGCGACACATCGCCGGCGTCGCGCGCATCCCCGTGGTCGCCCTCGTCCACTCGCCGCGACGGTCGAACCGGTTCTTCCCCGCGTTCTCCGTGTCGACCGCACGGCTCCCCGGTGCGGTGAACCTGATGACCCACCGGATCGCCGCTCGCCGCGACCGCATCGCGAACGCGGAGTACCTCGGCGACTTCCGCCGCGCGCTCGGACTCACCCGGCGTCCCGAGGACCGGGGTGAGTTCCCACCGCCGGACCTCGAGGTGCAGGCGTACAGCAGCCTGCTGGTCCCCGAGCTCCGGGACTGGTCGCCGATCCGGCCGTTGACCGGGTTCCCGCGGGCCACCGCGCACGACCACACCCGCTGGGGCGACGCCGGCGTCGACGGACGGCTCGAGGAGTGGCTCGCCGCCGGGGAACCGCCGGTCTTCTTCGGGTTCGGGAGCATGCCCGTGCGGGACCCCGCTGCGATGACGGCGCTCGTCACCCGCGTCTGCGCCGAGCTCGGCGTCCGCGGGCTGATCGGCGCCGGCTGGTCCGACTTCGGCGACCGGGAGGACTCCGAGCGCGTCCGGGTCGTGGGGTCGGTCGACCACGCTGCGGTCCTGCCGCGCTGCGTCGTGGCCGTGCACCACGGGGGCGCCGGCACGACGGCGGAGGCAGTGACCGCCGGGATCCCGAGCGTCGTCTGCGCGGTCTCGTTCGACCAACCGTTCTGGGGGCAGCGTCTCGAGGACCGCGGACTCGGGACCTGGATGCCGTTCGCGCAGCTGACCGGCGCCCGCCTGGTCGAGGCGATCCGGCCCCTGCTCGGGCCGGACGCTCGCCGACGGGCTCGCTCGTTCCGGACGTCGCTCGCCGCCGAGGACGGGACGCGCGGGGCAGCCGACGCGATCGAGGCCGCGGGGGCGCCGGCCCGGCGGGGCCGCTGACGGCGGCGCCCGCGCGGGGGTTCGTCCTCGGTTCCTCGGTTCCTCGGTTCACTCGGGTCCTCGGTTCCTCGGTCCGCTCGGGTCCTCGGTTCAGAGGAGTCCGAGCTGCTCGAGCTCGGGGTACGCCTCTCCGAGCGGCAGCGCCAGCGTCTGCCGGACCGTGTGACTGCGCTCGTCGGCGAGGACCTCGAGCGCGCCCGCTTCGATCTGGTCGTACGCCGACCGGACCACGTCGACTGCCTCGCCCATGGGCGGCATCGGGACGTCGTACTTCGTGAGCATCGGCGTGCGGGTGAAGCCGAGGTGCACCCCGACAACGCGGACGCCACTCGGCGCGAGTTCCAGACGCAGGACGTTCGTCGCCGCCCAGAGCGCGGCCTTGGACACGCTGTAGGCACCCAACCGGTGCGCCCAGCTCGCCGCCGACAGCACGTTGACGAGCGTGCCGCCGCCGTTCGTCGCCATCACCGGCGCGAACGCCCGCGCGACGCCGAGGGCGCCCCAGAGGTTGGTCTCGACGACCTGGCGCAGCACGTCGACGTCACCGGTCGCCAGCGGCTCCAGGGAGGCGATCCCCGCGTTGTTCACGGTGATCGTGACGTCGTGCGCCACCTCGGCCGCTCGCTCGACGGCTCGGGGATCGTCGACGTCCAGCGCGATCGGCACGACGCGGTCGTCGTCCCAGTCACGGTGCGTGCGCGTGGTCGCGTAGACCCGCTCCGCGCCGCGCGCGAGTGCCTGGTCGACGAACTCGACCCCGAGTCCGCCGTTCGCTCCGGTCACCAGGATCCGGGAGCCTTCGATACGAGGCAGGTCCATCGGTCTTCCTCTCCGACGCTCCACCACCGGAGCGCCTTCCGAGTGCATCGTCGCGCGCCCGCCCCGGCCGGGCATCGGTGATCACACGGGTCGTCGGCGACCCGCACGGGGGACCGGGCCGGAGTCGTCGGTCGCCCACCGTGCCGCGACGGCCCCCGGGGACCACGGCTCGTCCAGCGAGACGGCCGGTGCGGGGCGACAGGTGTGACCGTCGCGTCGGCGCAGGTACTCACCCGGGGAGTCGTCGTGCATGAACCACCGGAGGCTCCGGTGCGCCGCCGCCGCGTTCGGGGCCGCTCGGCGCCACATCCTCGCCTCGTAGGCGACGAGTGCCTCGTCGACCGTCGCGGCGCCGTCCAGTGCGTCGGCGAGGTCGGCGGCGTCGAGCAGCGCGCCGTTGGTCCCGAGCGCGCAGAACGGGGACTGCAGGTGTGCCGCGTCGCCGACGAGCGTCGCGGCCAGGGGACTCGCCCACCGGTGGCCGGCCGGGTGTTCGAACACCGGACGGACCGTCCCCGGTTCGGCACCGGCGGACACGAGCTCCAGGAGCGACGGGGCCCACCCGGAGGCGTCGAACGCCGTTTGGAGTCCGGCGCGAAGCCGCTGCACCGGTGTCTCGCGCACGCGTGCGAGCTCCGCGCGGAACGCGACGTACACCCGCGCGTTCCGCCCGATGCGCTGCGCGATCAACCCGAGGCCGCTGTCGGCGCCGAAGAGCGTGCCCCGGCCGATGGTCTCCGCGACGCGCGGGAAGTCCCGCTCGACGTCCGGGAACCGGCGGTCGAGGAACGTGATCCCGCTGTAGACCGGCTCGGTCCCGCCCACCGCGGCGCGGACGCGCGACCACGCACCGTCCGCTCCGACGACGAGGTCGGCGACGGCCTCGGTGTCGTCGTCGAACCGGAGGCGCACCCGCCCGCCGTCGTCCTCGAGCGCACGGACGCGGTGCCCCCACTCGACGGTGCCGCGTGGGAGCCGGTCCAGCAGCAGACGACGGAGGCGCGGCCGTTCGACCTCGGCGTCGCCGGAGTCCGTCACCCCCGGCGACTCGCGCAGCACGGTCCCCGCGGCGTCGACGAGCCGCCCGACCGCTGCCTCGGGGTGGGCGATCTCGGCGAAGGCCGCGTCCAGGCCCATGCGTCGGAGCACGACGCGGCCGAGCGCACCGTCGATCCCGATGCTCCCGCCCTGGTCACGGGCGTCGGCGTCGGCGTCGCGCTCGTGGACACGGACCCGGTGCCCTGCGCGGGTGAGCAGCAGCGCGGTCGCGAGGCCCGCGATGCCGCCACCGCAGACCGCGATGTCCAGTACTCGTTGCATCCGACCTGCACGTCCTCACGTTCCGTGCGCACTGCGCGCCTGTTCCGTGCCCGTACCTGGTCGACGGACAGGAGCAGCATCGGGTCGGACGGCTCGTGGTCGCATCCGTGCGACCACGGGGAGGGCCGGCGGACGCGCCCGTCACCAGTCGCTGCGTGGCTGCGCGTGCTGCTCGTCCGGCCGGACGTCGTCGTCGCTGGCGGGGGTGCTCGTCGTCCCCGGTCCGGTGGTCCCGTCGAACGGCACGTCGGCATCGTTCACATGAGAGTGCATCATGCGAGCATCCTCGACGGCCGCTCCGGCTTCTCCCTCAGGGTTCCCACCGGTTCCCGTTCCGGCGCGGGCCGGGCACAGAGGCCGGGGGCGGGTGGTCGGTGTCCGGTGGTCCCACCGATGCACGACCGACCGGTGTCGCGGATCCTGGTGCGGACGCGGCCGTTCGGGTCGGCCCGTCGCTGGAGGCCGTGCCGGGGAACCGGGTCCCGCTCGGGGCCACCCGGCGGGGACCGTGGGGGTTCCCGCCGCGGTTCCCCGGTGCGGGTTCCGTCCGGCGCCGTTCACTCGTGGACCCCGTCCCCGGGACGGCGCGACGTCGACGGTCGCGGATGCCAGCGCAGCCGCGTGGACCAGCACAGCGCCAGCGTGGTCACCGTGAGGAACAGCAGGAGGGCGAGGACGTACGCGGCGACCGAGGCGTACCCGTACCGAGACGTGTCGGGGTCCAGGAATCCGTACGGGTAGTAGTGGACCGCATCACTCGCCTGGTCTCCGGTGAAGGGTCCCCGCGTCAGCGTGACGACGAGCCACACGACCGGCGCAGCGGCCACGAGGCCGACCGTCCGCAGTCGGAGGGGGAGCCGGACGCGGTCCGGGGCGACGAGCCAGTCGAGGAGCACCAGCGCGGGGCCGACGATGTGCACGACGTCGTCGGCCCAGGGGAGCACCGAGCCGTCCGGGTGCGGCAGGCCGCGGAGCAGCACGTTGTCGGCGACGGCCGTCATCACGACGCAGACCGTCACGGCGAGCCGTGTCGTCGTCCACGCGGTCGTCGGGCGGACCGCCAGCGCGAGCCGCACCACACCGACCACCAACACGACGACCGCCGCGGCGTTCGAGTCCTCCGTGAAGAACAGCGCGAAGTCGAGGGTCTTCCCCGGGATGCTCGTCACACCGATGTGGTGCCAGAAGACCACGCTCTGCCCGTACTGGGCAGCGAGTGCCAGGGCGATCAGGGTCGCGACCGCCGCCCGGGCGCTCGCGATCCCGGTCGCTGGCGCGTTCCGTGTCGACGGTGCGGACGTCGGACTGGACGTCGACTGGTGCAGCTGGAGATCAGCCACGATGGTCCTCCTTCGATCGCCCGGCCGGGATCGACCGGGCGCCACCACCCTCGGCCGAGCGGCCACGGTCGGCATCCGCAGGGCTGCTGAAGTCCACGCCGCCCTCCTGCGCCGTCCGGCGCCCTGTGCGGGTCGGCGTCGACCTCGGTGAGAGTGCGGAGGTGTCAGCGGCGCCCGGCCGCGCAGACTGTCCCCGTCCTCACCCCCCGACCACGGACTGGAGCCTCCTGTGCCCGCATCCCCCGCTGCCGTCACGAGCCTCGACCTCGGCGGCATCACCCTCACCTACGTGCCGGACGGCGAGTTCCGCGCCGAACCCGCGCTCGCCTACCCCCGCGGGCACGACGCCGTGCTGTCCGACGGCCTCGACGTGCTCGACGACGACGGGATGCTCGTCCTGAGCGTCGGCGCGATCCTCATCTCGACGCAGGGACGTCGCATCCTCGTCGACGCGGGCATCGGCAGGCGGACCATCCCGCTCGTCCGACCCGGGACGACACGCGACGCGTTCATGCGCGGCGGCATGCTCCTCGACAACCTCCGCACGATCGGGGTCGAGCCCGGCGACGTCGACACGGTACTGCTGACCCACCTGCACGCCGACCACGTCGGGTGGATCGGGGACGAGGACGTCGACGGGGTCCACACCTTCCCGAGCGCGGAGTACTGGCTCGACGACGCCGAGTGGGCGTTCTGGAACCGACCCGAGCACCGCTCCGACGCAGTCGCCCCGCGACCGAACGAGCTGGCCCTGATCGACGAGCGCCGACACAGCCTCACCGAGGGTGCCCGACCGGTCGAGGGCGTCACCGCCGTCGCGACGACCGGGCACACCCCGGGCCACCACGCGTTCGCCGTGCAGGGGAGCCGCTCGACCGCCTTCATCGTCGGCGATGCGGTGCACTGCCCAGGAGAGGTGTTGCACCCCGACGTGGTCTGGGTCGGGGACCACGACGCCGAGGAAGCCGTCCGGACCCGTCGCGCCATCGCGCGTCGTGTCGGCACCGAGGACGTGGTCCTCGTCGGCCCGCACTTCCCGGACGCGGTGTTCCGCCGGTTCGACCCGGACGCCGCACGACCGGTCACCGACGCGCTGCGGTAGCCGAGCGGCGGGGCCGGGTGTGGGGCCCGGGTCACCGTGGGGCCGAGCGCGGTCGTCGAGCGCTCGGCCCCGGGAAGGTGAGCGTGACGCGCAGCCCGTGTGGTTCGGCGTCTCCGAGGGTGAGGTCGGCCCCGTGCACGTCGGCGACCCAGGACACGATGGCGAGCCCGGTGCCGGTCCCACCCGCAGCGGTCGTCCGTCCACCCTCGAGCACCCCGCGGCGTCGGCGGACCGGGATCCCCGAGCCCCGGTCCGTGACCGTCAGCACGTCGCCGCGGAGCGCCACCACGACCGGGCCGGTGCCGTGGCGGAGCGCGTTCTCGACGAGGTTCCGCACCGCCTGCGCCAGGAGCTCCGCGTGCCCGACGACCACCGACGGGTCGAGGTCCAGCCGGACGTCGGACCCGCCCTCGGTGTCCTCGAACTCCTCCACGGCGAGTTCGATCACCTGGTCGAGGCGGACGGGCTCGAGCTCGAACGACGCGGGGTCGGCGCTCCGGATGCGCGCGCGGTCGAGGAGCCGGCCCACCAGCGCCGACATCCGCGTGACCTGCGTCGAGATCGACCCGAGGTGCGGCGACCCGTCGTCGAGCGCGAGCCGCATCACGGCGAGTGGCGTCCGCAGTTCGTGGGCAGCTTCGCGGAGGAACTGCTCGTGCTGCTCGATGCTCCGGATGGACGGACGCACGGCGAGTCCGGAGAGGAGGTGTCCGAGCGCGGTCCCGAGGGCGCAGAGCCCGGCGACCGTCAGGACCAGCAGGAGATCGAGCCGACGGTGGTCGGGTGGGGCAGTGGCCGAGGCCCCGGCGAAGACGACGGTGTCGGAGTAGGGGACCGCCAGGACGACCCAGTCGACGGGCCGACCGCTCCCGACGGCGGGCGCCCTCGTCCGGACGGCCCCGTCGCCGTGCCGTGCTCGTGTCATCAGGTCGGTCATCGTCGCGGACGTGGGGAGCGCACGCTGCGACGGCGAGGCCACCACGATGCCGGCCGGGTCGACGTACGCGAAGGTGCCGTCGATCGACGTCCAGGTCGCGACGTCCTGCGCGTCGAACCGGACCTCGGGGCCGGACGACTCCGCCGACCGGGCCAGCTGCTCCGCGAGCACGGTGAGTTCGCGGTAGGTCTCGCGCGTGTGCGAGCGCGAGTCGATGACGGACGCCATCACGGCGAGGACCACCAGGCACATCGCCGTCGTGATCGCGAAGAGCACCGTGCCTCGCCACCGCAACCGGCGGAGGTGCCGCGCTTCAGGCGTCACCGGCCGCCTCGTCCCCCACGCGGTAGCCGACGCCGCGCACCGTGTGGATGGCGGGCGGCGACCCGAGGCGCTTCCGGAGCTGCCCGATCACGACGTCGACGACGTTGGACGCCGGGTCGTGGAGTTCGTCCCAGCACCGTTCGACGAGCTCGGCCCTCGTCACGACGCCGCCGCCCGAACGGAGCAGTTCCTCGAGCACGGCGAACTCCTTCGCGCGGAGGAGCAGCTTCGTACCGTGCCGGTGCACCGTGTGCCGCTGCACGTCCAGGTGGATGCCCACCGCATCGAGCACCGGGGGGAGCGTGACCTGGCCACGACGGCTGAGCGCACGGACCCGTGCGACCAGCTCGACCGCGGCGAAGGGCTTCACGAGGTAGTCGTCCGCGCCGAGGTCGAAGCCCCTGACCCGGTCGGCCAACGCGTCCCGTGCGGTGATGAGGATCGCGGGCGTCAGGTCCCCGCTCCTCCGCAGCGCGGCGACCAGCTCCGAGCCGTCGCCACCGGGAACGCTCCGGTCGAGGACCAGGCACGCGTAGTCGCCGGAGACCGCGGCGACGTCGGCGTCCTGGTAGGTGCGGGTGACGTCGACCGCGTACCCCGCACGACGCAGGACGCGTTCGACCTCGGTCGCGAGGGACCGGTCGTCCTCCAGCAGCAGGACCTTCACGTCGTCGCCGTCCCACGCTCGCCGACGGACGGGGACGACCCGGCACCGGTCGGCCGGGTGCCGTCCGGACCGCTCACCACCGGAGCGCTCCGCGTTCGTGCTCGCCCGCGTGCCGGTCGGGCCGGACGCACCGCATGCCGTAGACGTGGCAGCGGCACTGCGGTGCTGCGGGGAGCGCCCAGGTCGTCATCGTCCCGCCGGTCGGCATCGGCCGCGTCAGGTCAGACGACGTGGTCGGCGAGCGCACGGAGGTCACCACCCGCGCGCTCGGGCGACGGAACGGGTTCCGACAGGAGGCACCGGTCGAGGAGCCGTTCCACGAGCGCGGCGCGCTCGGTGATCCCGTCGGCGTCGATCGAGCCGGGCAGGATCCGCACCTCGACGGTGTCGCGGACCGGGTCGGCGTCGAGGAGCGCGGTGAGGTTGACGTCGAAGAACTTGGTCAGACCGACGCCGGCCGCCGCGGTCTGCAGAGCGGGCCAGCCGTCGGCGGTCTCGACCAGTGCGAGGAGTTCGTCCGGCAGCCGACGGACCCTCGTGGCCGCGGGGTTCGAGCCGAGCGCCGATCGGAGCTCATCCCGCCAGAGCGCGAACAGCCGGACGAGGTTCGCGAACGGTCCGGGCGCTCGGAAGGGCGCTCCGTCGAAGTGCAGGTGCACCGCCGCTTCCCTGGGCACGGTGAAGCCGAGCGCCCGGGCCCGGCCGAGCAGGAGCTCGAGGGTCGCGTGGTGGTCGGCGGTCAACGGGGCCGTCACGATCTCGCACGGGCGGTCGCGTCCGCGCGCGAGTGCCGTCGCCATGGCGAGGGTCGCTCCGCTCTCGTCGTCGAGCCGGCGGACGGGACCGATGACGTCGACCCGGGTACCGAACAGTTCCGCAGCCGACCGGAGGACGCGGTCGAACGGTGCGCCGGGGGTCTCGTGGCGCTCGACGAGCCGGAGCAGACGGGGCTCGTCGGACAGGATCCGGTACCAGCCGTCTTCCGCGCTCGGCACGTCCGTCGGGTCCGCGAGGTCGCGGAGGTCGTCGACCAGCGTGATGTCGTCGACGAACGACGCGACCGGTCGTCCGGCACCGTCGGTCACGGCGAACCCCGGGGTCAGGTGCCAGAACTGCCCCATCCCGGGGACGAGCGACGGTTCCGAGTCCGTGTGGAACACGGTCGACACGCGGCCGCCGACCTGGTCGGCCACACTCCGTGCGAGGGCACGGCGGTCGGAACCGCGCGGAGCCAGCAGCTCGATCTCGAAGCCGATGCGGCGCCTGAGGGTGGTCATCGTGGGTCCTTCGTGCGGTGGAGGGGAGATGCGGGACCGGTGCCGGGTCCGGGGACCCGGCACCGGTCCGTCGGTCACGGCTGGATCGGGAGCGGGATCTGCGGGGAGCTCAGCAGGTCCTGACCGGCCTTGACCTTGGCGCTGTAGGCGTCGATCTTCCAGATCTGGGCCAGCTTCTCGGCATCGGCGTAGTCGTACCCGGCGTTCGCGAACGCAGTGGCAGCGTCACCGGCCGAGGGCGTCGGGTGCTCCAGCGGGACCGGCTGGTTCGCCAGGGCCAGTGCGCCGGCCTTGGCCTTCGCGGTCTCCGGGGACACCTTCCACGAGGCGGCGAGGCGTGCCGCGAGCCCGCCGTCGTCGACCTCGGCGATCTCGAACGCGTGCACCTGCTGCGCCCTCGTGTAGCTCCGGGCGAACCCGGCGCCGGGAGCGAACGGCAGCGTGTGGCCGGCACGGAGCTCCGCCCCGGCGGTGAACTTTGCATGGTTCCGGTCCGAGGCGTTCCACAGGGCCGCGAGGTCGAGCGCGTCCTCGTACTTGTAGCCCGCCGCGTAGTACGCGTCGAGGTTCTTCGTCGTGGGGTCGTTCTGGATCTTGCGGATCGCGGCGTCCTTCTCCGCCTTGGCGCGCTGGGCGCCGGTCGCAGCCGCCGCGGGGACGGTGCGGTCGGACGTCGTGCGCACCGCGGTGGTCGTCGTCGCGGCGTGGTGCGTCACCGTCGCCTGGGCGGGCAGCGTGCCGAAGAGTGCTGCGACAGCGCACGCCGCAGCGCCGGTGACGAGGGCTGCGCCGCCGATGCGTCGGAACGCGCGGCCCCGTGTGCTCGAGGTGTTCGTGTTCATGGTCGTTTCCTTCCGATGGTGGAGTGGGACTGACTTCGCCGGATGAGTTCAGGAGGGACGAGCGCATCGCGCCGACCTCAGAGGGGGAGCACCGCCTGGATGCCGATCAACGTCGCCGTCTCCGCGCGACAGGTCGATCCGAGGTACCCGGTGGGCAGGCCGGCCGTCAGGGTGCTCTCACTGTGCGGCAGCACCACCGCCAGCGCCTCCGGCTCGGCCTCGACGCAGTCGATCGGCGACTCCCCCGCGTGCAGGGCGACGTACACCTGTGCGCGCTTCGCCGGGCGGAGTGTGACCGCCGGCGAGGGGACGGCTCGGATCTCGAGGGCGTCCGGACCGAAGGGGCTCCCGTGGGAGACCAGGCGTGCCGTGGGCCATCCCTGCAGGACGCAGCTGTGGTCGCCCTCGTTCGTGAAGACGACGGCAAGGAGCACCGCACCCTCGTCGGTCGGACGGGGCGGCAACGCCGTTCCGTCGCGGCCGCTCACGCTGGCCGACAGCGAGGAGTCGTGGCACCGCGGCGACCGCAGGCTCTGCACGTGCTCGTGGTCCCGGCCGGTCGGGCGTGTGGACGACGTGCAACCGGCCGAGGTCACGGCGAGGGCGACCACCAGGGTCGCGATCACCGTCCCTCGGAGCGTCAGCTGCTGCATACGGAAAACCTGACACTGGCGGCATGAGACGACGATGAAGCGGTCACGACCCGACGGTGCAGGTCTGCTCCGCCGCGCTCTGCCCCGTGATCGCCGACGGCAACGGGGTGGCTGACGGGCCCGGCTCGGCGGGCTGCGCCCGGGTGGTCCCGGGAGCGCCGGCGCTGCCGTGCGCGGCCCCTGCGCTGCCGTTCGCGGCGTCGGACGACGGCGGAGCAGCGGTGACCGGCGTGGACGCCCGCCCCGTCGTGGAGTCGCTCAACGACGTCCGCTGGTCGTCCTGGATGGCGACGTCGAGCGCGTGAGCGGGCTCGGGCTCCGGGAGGACGTGCGCGGGCGAATCGGGGTCGTCGGTGACGGGGTACTGCACGAAGAGCATGTCCGACGTGTCCATGGACCGGAGCATCGACGCCAGTCCCACGATCGTCCGGGGCTGGTGCAACCCGTCGGACAGCGTCATGTTGCTCAGCGCCGCACCGGCGAGACGGTAGAGCGTCACCGGATCGCTCAGCGTGCCGTTCGACGTCACCTTCCGGAGGAGCGCCGAGAGGAACACCTGCTGCGAGCTGATGCGGGCGAGATCGCTGGCGTCACCCACGCCGTGGCGCGACCGCAGGAACTCGAGCGCCGTCGCACCGCTGAGCGCGTGCGTCCCCGCCGAGAGGTGCAGCCCGACGTAGTCGTCGTCGATGGGCTTGGCGACGCAGACGTCGACACCACCGACGGCGTTCGACATCGCGATCACCCCGTCGAAGGTGATCAGACCGGCGTACGGGATCGTCACGCCGGTGAGGTTCTCGATGGTGTCCACGACGCACGAGATCCCGCCGTGGCCGAGCGCGGTGTTGAGCAGGGCCTTCGCGGCGGCGGGGTAGGTCGTTCCGCTCTCCGGGTTCCTGCAGGACGGGAGCGGGATCTCCAGGTCGCGCGGGAAGCTCACAGCGGTCAACCGGGTGTGGTCGGCCGAGACGTGGACGAGGATCGTCACGTCGTTGCGCGCGCCGGCGAGCCCGTCGGCCGCGTCGAACTGTCCGACGCGGGTGTCGGATCCGATCAGCAGGATGTTGGCGCCGCCCGGGATCGCGGTGATGTCGGCGGCCCGCGCCACGCTCTGGTCGTCGGTGCTGAGGGCGACCGTGTGCGGTGCCGCGTCGAGCTGCGCACCCGCGATCGCGACGAGACTGGTGGCACTGACCAGGACGACGGCCGCCGCTGCGCCGACGATGCCCGTCACGCGGCCCCATCCGCGCCGGCGCGGAAGCCGTCCGTGACGGGCGATGCCGAGGGGCTGCGACCGGTGGCGCTGTGTCATGGGTACTCCGTTCGGTTGTGGTGCCGACCGGTCCTCCGGCTCCGCCCCGAGGCGGAGCCGGGGCCGGAGCCGGAGCCGGACGCGTGTCCGACGCTCATGCGGGGCCGGAGCCTCGGCCAGGGCTCGGGTCGTCTTGGCCGAGGTCGTTCAGGGCGAGGGCGAGCTGGGTGCGCGTGCGGACGCCCATCTTGCGGTAGGCGTTGCCGAGGTGCGTCTCGACCGTCCTGACGCTCACGAACAGCTGGGCGGCGATCTCGCGGTTCGTCCGTCCGGCGGCAGCCGACTGCGCGACCCGGGTCTCGGCGGCCGTCAGCAGCGCTCGACCGTCGACGGTGTCGGCCGCCTCGGCCAGACGCAGTGTCCGGGCGGCGATCCGCGGGTCGTCGGCGTGGATCCGGCTCGTCGCGACGTCGGCGAGCACCTGTCGTGCCCGTCCGCTGCGGCCGGCGTCCAGCAGGAGCTGCGCACGGTCGAGTTGCGCGCGCGCCGACTCGGGTGCGAAGCCGCCGCGGCGGAGCTCCTCCACGGCTTCCTCGGCGAGCCGGAGCGACTCGTCCTGCTGGCCCCGCCGCATCGCGACCATCGCCCGGATCCGGAGTGACTGGCCGTGGGCATGGGGTCGCCGGTGGGACTCGTCGAGCGCGGCGAGTCGACGGGCGAGGTGTTCGGCGCCGTCGAGGTCGCCGAGGTGGACACGGGCACGGGCGAGCTCGATGTCGATCCACAGGCGTCGTCCCGGCTCCACGATGCCCTTCGCCTCGGCCAGCTCCAGGGCCAGCTCGAGCTCGGTCCGCGCCTCCGTCCAGTTCTCGGACCAGGCCGCGTCGATGCCGGCGAGGCCGTGGACGAGCAGGCTGCCGCGGATCGTCGCCGCCGGGCTCGACCACCCGGTCAGGATCTCCTCGAGCGTCTCGCGGTCGTTCCGGGTGAGTGCGAAGAGTCCCCGGGCGCGGGTGAGCGGAGCCGGCGGGTCCACCAGGCGGAGCGCGTGCTGCTCGGCCTCGTGGAGGAGCGATGCCGCCTGGACGACGCGTCCGGCGAGGATCTCGACGATGGCCGCGTGCGCGAGCGCACGGGTGGTGGTCGGGTGCGCACCGAGCAGTTCCGCGGTCCGGACGAAGGCGGTGAGTGCGGGACGCGAACGGCCGAGGTCGTCTGCCTGGTAGGCGCCCGTCGCCTCGATGGACGCCGCGCTCGAGGTCAGGTCCAGCGTGCCGCTGGCCGACTCGACGGCCCGGGTCCTCGCGATGATCTCCGACGAGAGTCCCTCGCCCGCGTCGAGGAGCCGGAACGCGAGGTCCTCCAGCGCTGCGCGCAGCGTGTTCGGAGCGACCTCGGGCGGGAGCTCGGCGGCGCGGTCTCCGAGCTCGTGCGCGACGTCGCTCGCTCCACCGGAGGACCAGAGGATCCGGAGCACGTCGATGATCGATGCGCGCACGTCGCCCGACTCGAACGACCGTCTGGCGTTCGCGAGCCGACGGTCGAGCGCGTCGACGCCGAGGTCCTGCGCGATCGCCTCGGCGCTGACGACCGCGATCCGGTCGAACTGCTCCGGTGCCAGGACGGCGGGGTCGAGGGTCGCCGACAACCGCCTGACGAGCGCGGCATCGCCGTGCGCTCCCGCGAGTTCCGCGGCGTGCAGGACGCGGTCCACGTGCGCGTCGGAGCGTCCGTCGGACCGCGCGACCGCGCGCATCGCCAGGCGCAGCGCGTTCGAGGTCGTCCCGATCCGGCGGGCGCGGCCCGAGGCGGCTCGCAGCTCCTCCGCGAGGTCCGGTCGCGGCCCCGGCAGGACGGCGTCGTCGCGGTGCTCGAGTCGTTGTTCAGCGGGCAGGGGGGACTCGGCGAGCCCGGCGTGCAGCGCTCGCCGCTCCTGCGCGGACAGCCTCGCCGACATCGCGGCACGCAGGAGCGGGGTCCGGACGGCGACCTCGTGCCCCTTGGTGCTGAGGACGCCGAGTGCGACGCCCTCGGCGAGGGCGTCCTCCGCCTGCCCGACCACGTGGAAGAGCGCCTCGACGGTGCCACCGCGCATCGACGCCGTGACCGCGAGGACTTCTCGGACGGCCGGGGGGAGTCGTTCGATCCGACGGATCGTCGACGCGAGGGCACGTGACGTCGACGCGGCCGTCCGGTCGTCCCCGGAGAGCCGCGTGATCGCCAGGTCGATCGCCCACGACGGGTTGCCGCCGCTCTCCGTCGCGATCTCGTTGAGGTCCGTCGCGGAGAGGCCCCCGAGCTCGGAGTCCTTCAGGACGCCGGCGACCGCCGCGGGGCTGAGCGGCGCCAGGAAGGCGAGTTGCGACGCGGTGAACACCACCTTCCACGAGGTGACCGGGCCGCCGGCGTCCAGCTCCCGCGCGACGATGAGCACCGTCCCGGCGGCCTCGTGCGGTGGCCGGAACATCGGGGCCATCAGGTCGACGGACTCCCGGTCCGCCAGGTGCGCGTCGTCCAGGATCACCACCGTGTGCGCTGCGGCGAGGACGTTGCAGAGGTGCCGCAACGCCGCTTCGAGCATCCGGTGGTCGGCGAACCCCGGGGGAGCGGTCTGGAGCACCTGCTCCAGGACCGCCCGGTAGCCGATGGGCAGGGTGCGGAAGATGCGGTCGGGAACGAGTCGCAGGAGTGTCCTGACCGCCGCGTACGGGCCTGTCGTCCCCTCGTCGAACCGCAGCATCAACACGATGCGGTCCTGGGCCAGTCGGCCGGCGAGCGCCTCGAGCATCGTGGTCTTCCCGACGCCGGGTTCCCCGACGATGGCCAGGCGGCCGCCGCGTTCGCCGGCGACGCGCACCATGCGCTCCAACAGGTCGCGACGCTCGAGCGGGATGCGGTTGTGCGACGGCTGCTCGTCGCGTTGTCGGGCCATCAGGAGCGACCCTCGAACAGCGCGTCGGTGTGGGCGAGCGCCGACTTGGTCGGCGAGAGCGCCGTGTGCCGCGCGCCGACGGCGACGTCGCGGACCGTCCGCGCGAGCGGGTGCCCCGTGCGCAGTGCCGCCGCTCCGGTCCCGCTCACGAGGAGCGGGAGCGCCTGCTCGGCCGCGGCGAGTGCCTGCACGGCGAGGTCGGCCGAGGTGGCACGGGCCACGGCGGGCAGCGCGTCCACCTCGTCGCGGGTTCCGAGGGCGCCCGACGCAGCCGCGCGCAGACCCGCGGCACGGGCCACGTCGCGGGCAGCGGCACCGACGGCTGCCCGCACGTCGGCTCGGGCGGATCGTTCCCCGTGGGCTGCGACGTCGTCGAGGACCCGGTCGAGCGCGGACTCGACGGCGCCGATCAACGGGGCGGCGAAGAAGATCGTGGCGAAGAACGTCAGCGGAGCCACCGACGGCGCCGGCGCGAGGGTCCGGGTCCTCCGAGCGGGCACGACGACGTCCTCGAGGTGCGCGGTGTCACCACCGGAGTCCTGCAGGCCCGAGGCGTCCCAGGTCGTCTCCACGCGGACGTCCGCGATGGGGACGAGGACCCGCACCAGCGCGCCGGAGTCGGCGTCGCGGACCGTCGCCATGACCCAGTCCGCCCAGGGCAGGCCGCTCGCCGGGGTCGAGACCGCGCGCACGTGGAACGCGCCGTCGGTCCAGGTGCCGGTGCCCTGCGGGGCGAGGGTGCCGGCCACGAGCGTGTCGCCGTCCGACTCCCAGACCTCGTGCAGCGTCTCGTCGGGGAACTCCGCGACCGCGAGGTTCGTCACCGCGGCGACCGCGCCGATCCACCCGAGGTCGGCGTCCGCCGCGCCGAGGTCGCGCAGGCGATCGGCGATGTCGGCGACGGTCCACGGGGTCGGACCACCGCGGTCGGGGCGCCAGGCGTCGAGCACCCCCGAGCGCGCGAGGTGCTCTCGGACTGCGCCGCGGTCGTGCTGTGTGGTCGGCTTCGAGACGGAGGGGGACATGGGCATCGGGCATCCTCAGGGCGATCGGTCGGTGCGGACGGCTCGCTGGGAGTCGGCATCGGGGGTTCATCATCGGTCGGCGGTGTCGACGTCGTGTCGACGTCACGCCACCGGACGCATCAGGGGCGCCACGTCCGCTCCCGAGCGCGAGCCCGTGGGTCGAACGCGCGCCGGTCGAGGCGACGACCCCGGGTGATGGTCGTCGTGATCGACCGCAGCGCCGACAGGTCGGACGTGGGGTCCTCCGCGGTGGCGATCATGTCGGCGCGTGCGCCCGGTGCGATGCGCCCGAGGTCGGCGGAGCGCCCGAGTGCCGCCGCGCCGCCGACCGTCGCGGCGGCGAGTGCGCGGGCCGGGGTGAAGCCGGCCTGCTCGACCAGCAGGGCGAGTTCCCGGTGGATCGCGGGGAACGGGTCGTCGGGCGTCGTCGGGAAGTCGGTCCCCGCGGAGACCACGACACCGAGCTCGGCGGCACGGGCGGTGATCCGTGCGGCAGCGGACAGGCGGGGCGTCGGCGTGCCGGTGTGGGCGTCGACGAACAGCGTGGCGTCGAGCACGCAGTCACGACGACGCATCTCCCGCAGCAGCGTGTCCACCGACTCGGGGACCCGATCGCGGAACCGATCCAGGTCGATGTCCTGCCGCGGCGGTGCGTAGGCGGCGGGGACGGGTCGGCCCTCGTGGCCGAGCAGGCAGGCGTGGCTCACGGAGTCCACTCCTGCCGCGACGACCTCCGAGGGGCCGGACGGGAACACGGTGCCGTGCGCCCAGACCAGGAGGCCCTGGCGGTGCGCCTCGTCCGTGATCCGACCGACGGTCTCAGGGGCGAGGTCGGCGTAGACCTTGATCGCGCGGGCGCCGGTGCCGCGGGCGACCGCGACCGCCTGCGCCAGATCGGTGTGCGTGTCGACGGCCTGCATCCACGGGGCCGTCCCCGGCTCGTACCCCGCCGAGGCGACCCGCACCCGTTCGTCGTCGAAGAACGACGGACCGGCGAAGAAGGCCGCGAAGGCGATGTCGGGGGCGGGGAGCTCGCCGGCGGCGGAGGCCCGCGCGAGTTCCGCGACGACGCGGAGGTCGTCGGCCATCACCCGGATCGTGGTGACGCCGCCGTACACCTCGCGCTCGAGCTGCGCGGTGGCGTACGGCACGCACGGCGGGGTTGCGACGTGCTGGTGGCTGTCGACCAGTCCGGGGAGGAGGAAGGCGCCGTCGAGGTCCACACGCACGGTGCTCCCGGGTGCGGCGGAGGCGAGTGCGCGACGTGTCCCCACGGCGAGGATCCGTTCGCCCCGCACCAGGACGGCTCCGTCGGGGACCGGCGCAGCGCCCGCTCCGGCCAGGACCGTCGCGTGCTCCCAGAGGACGTGGCGGTCGCCGTCGAGGTCGGGGTGGTCGTGGTCGATGAGGAGCTCCTGTCGCTCGTGGTGAGCCGATCCGCCCGCGGACGTTACGGCGTCCGGCCGGGCCGGCACCACGGTGGTATCCCCGAGACGGCCGCGGGTAGCCGGTACTGGACCGATTGGTCTCGAACTGTACGCTTTATGGATCGACCGGTCAAGAATGTTCGGCCACACCACGCCGCGCCTGCGTGGACGCTCAGGACGAGCACTGGTCACGATGGCCGAGAGGTGCTTCATCCACATAGGTCGGTCACAATCGACCGACGAGAGGACCACCCGTGCCACAGGAAGCCCGACGGATCGCCGAGACCGCACACTGGTGGGTCGACCGAGCGGCCGACCTGTCCACCGCGCCGCTCCGCGCGGACCGCCGCGAGCAGTGGCACGCCGACGTCGCGGCCGCTCCGGAGGTCGGCGTCCCGCGCACGGCCCTCGTGCTCGGGATGATCACGACCGCTGCCTTCCACCGCTCCGCGCACCCCCGACCAGGAGGATCGATGAACCCGTCCCGTCCCGCGCACGCTCGCCCCGCCCGGCTCCTCCTCGCTGCCGCCGTCCTGTCCGTCGTCGCCGCGTCCGTCCTCGACCAGACGGTGTTCTTCGTCGTGTCCAGCACCGCGCAGTACCGCGTGGGCGAGGCGTTCGAGGTCGTCCTCGGCTTCCTCGTCCCGCTGGCCCTGGTGCTCGTCGCGCTGTCCCGCGTGACCACGAGCCGCCGGCGGTGGGGCGCGGCCGCGGTCACGGCCGTCGCCGGCTCCTGCACGGTCGCGGTCGGCGTGGTCCTCGGCGGTGCGGTCTGGTTCGTCGCCGCGAGCATCGGGTTCGCCGCCCTGCTGGCCGCGTGGTTCCTCGCGAACGCCGTGCGGCCTCGCGCCCGGTTCCTCGTCGGGGCGCCGGCCGTGGTGCTCGTCGCCATCGGCCTGGCCGCGCTCGTCGCCCGTGCCGCCGTCGACGCGTCGACGTCGACCCGCCCTGTGCTGTGGCAGGTGGAGGGCGTGGTCACGCTCGCGGCTCCGCTCGCCGTGGCCGTCGCCGTCGCCGTGCTGCTGCCGCTCCGGACCGTCGACCGCTCCGGCGGCCAGCGGGTGGCCGCCTGACGGAACCGCTCACCCGTGCGACCGCCCCGGGCACAGCGTCCCGGTGATGTCACCGATGCGGGGTCCGCCGGCTGCGGCGAGCATCGCGCCATGACCACGAAGACCGCAGTGCTCCTCCGACAACACGTCCACGCTCTCCAGCGGCTGACGGCGGCCAGCCCGGTCGGACGGGTCGCCCGCGCGGGCTCGCTCGCGTACACCGACTCCGGCATCGACGTCGCGGCGTTCAACGCGATCACGGTGACGGGTGCGGCCTGGTCCGCCGGCGACCTCGACCGGGCGGCCGGACTCGCCGCGGCGAGTGGCCGGCCCTGGTCGATCACCGCCCAGCGGGGGACGGGGACGGTCCGGGACGGGGCTCGCCTGCGTGCCGTCGAGCACGCCGCCGCGTGCCACGGTCTCACCGAGCGGGACGAGGACCCGTTCCTGGTGTGCCAGCGCGCGGACTTCCGACCGGCGACCCGGTCGGGACCGGCGGACGGACCGGCGGCGCGGATCCGGGTCGACACGGTGTCCGCCGACGCGTGGGGTGCGTACACCGCGACCGTCGCGGCCGGGTTCGAGGTACCGCGAGCGGCGTTCGGCTCGGTCTTCGGAGGCGGACTGCTCGACGACCCGCTGGTCACCGGGTACGCCGTCCAGCTCGACGACCACGTCGTCGGTTCCGGCCTCGGCGTCCGGACGGACGACGGGCTCGGGGTCCACAACATCGCGGTCCTGCCCGGTGAACGCTGCCACGGCGCAGGGCGGGCGGTGACGGAACGGGTCGTGCAGGACGGCTTCGCCGACGGCGCGACCGCCGCGTACCTCGTCAGCTCGGTCGACGGGCTCCGGCTGTACCGGTCGCTCGGGTTCCGGCAGGTGGACACCCTCGTCCGGTGGTCCGCGGCGTGAGCGCGCGTCACGCCCGGTCCCTCGTCGCGCTGGGCATCGGCGTGGCCACGGCCTGGGTCGTCTGCCGCGCGCTCCTCCGGTGGGTGGTGCTGCAGCTGGGCGGAGTCGGTCCCGACCCGCTGCTGCCCGAGGACGACTGAGGTGCCGCCCTCCGCCGTCGAGCGCGGTCGTCAGGCCACGCGCTCCCGCACCGGCTGCCGTCGCGCGAACGCGCGGACCAGGGCGAAGAAGCCGTACCGCCCGCCGGGCTCGGCGACGATCAGGTGCGCGTCGAGCAGGTCCTCGACCACCGCACGCGTCGACCTCGTGTCACGGCGGAGCGCACGTGCCGCCTCCTCCACGGAGAACGGTCCCTCCGGCAGGTGCGACAGCCGGTGGAAGGCATCGCGCTGGTCCTCGCGCAGCCCGGCGGACGCGCGTCGGAACGGCGCGTCGACGATCCGGCAGTCGGCGTGCATCACGACCGGCTGGTCGAGGTCGTCGTAGAGCTGCTGCTCGATCTCCGCGACGGTCCAGGTCGGCCGGTCCGCCAGGCGGGCAGCCGCGACACGGACGGCGAGGGGCTGGTGGGAGCAGGCGGCCGCGAGCCTGGCCGTCGGCCCCGGCTCGGCCGCGAGCCGCTCGTGACCGACCAGTCGACCCATCAGGTCGATCGACTCCTCCGGCGCGAGGGGGAGCAGGGTCGTCCACCGCGTACCCGGAAGGTCGAGGAACCGTCGGACCGATGTCACGAGGGTCAGCGAGCCCGGTCCGGACGGCAGCAGCGGACGCACCTGGGTGCTGCTCGCCGCGTCGTCGAGGACGAGCAGCACCCGACGGTCGGCGACCAGGGACCGCCACGCCGTGGAGCGTTCCTCCAGACCGTCGGGGATCGTCGACCGTGGGACGCCGGCGGTCCGGAGCAGCGACAGCAGGGCGTCCGAGGCGGTCAGCGGGTGCCCGCCGGCGGCGCGGAGGTCGACGAAGAACTGCCCGTCGGGGAAGGCCGTGCGCACCCGGTGGGCCGCGTGCACCGCGAACGCCGTCTTGCCCATGCCGCCGAGTCCGGTGATCCCGAGGACGCCGCCGGACGAATCCTGGGCGACGACGCGTCGGACGCGCTGGAGTTCGTCGGCACGGCCGACGAAGTCGGCGAGGTCCGGGGGCAGCTGGGCGGGCGCCGCGGCGGTGGGCGGTCGGACCGGCGGGCCGGGAGGCGCGGTGACGGACGCGGGGGGCGCCTCCAGTCCGACGGCCGGTTCCGTGACGTCGTCCTGCAGCAACCGTTGGTGCACCTGCCGCAGCGCGCTGCCGGGGGAGACGCCGAGCTGGTCGGCGAGCCGGTGCCGGAAGTCGTCGTACGCGCCGAGGGCCTCGTTGCGGAGGCCGAGCGCGAGGAGCGTCTCGAGCAGGAGCGCGGCGACGCGCTCGTCGAGCGGACGGTCCTCGGCCACACGTCGGAGCTCCGGCAGGGCGTCCTCGTACCGACCGAGCCGGACCTCGAGCGTCGCGCGCCCGAGGGCGACCTCGTCGTGGAGCTCGCCGAGCCGGAAGCGCTGGGCGTCGGCCCACGAGCCGGGCAGCCCTCCGAGTGCGGTCCCGGTCCAGCGGGCGGCCGCGGCCGCGAGCTCGTCGGCGGCTCCGGTGACGTCACCGACACGGACCAGTTCGCGGGCGCGACGCCGGGCCGTCTCGACGACCGCGACGTCGAGTTCGGCAGAGCCGCGGTCGAGGTGGTAGGCCCCGCCGTCCGTCCCGATCACCAGCCCGTCGGCCTCCGCGTGGGGTGCGAGCACCCGTCGCAGGCGGTACACGTACGTGCGCAGGACGCCGGCGGCGCTCCGGGGCGGGGTGTCGCCCCAGATCCGGTCCACGACCGTGTCGACGTCCACCGGGCGTCCGTCGGCGAGCAGCAGCATCGCCAGTACGGCTCGCTGCTGCGGCGACCCGATGTCGAGGTCGACACCGTGCGCGGCGGCGGTGACCGGCCCGAGGACGGCGAACCGGACGGTGGGGAGCGCGGATGGGCGCATGGGCGTGCTTCCTGTGCAGATCGGTCCCGGTGCCCGGGACACGAGCGCCCGCGTCAGAACGACGCGAGTGCGGTGGTGGTGAGCTGGTGGATGCTCGTCGAGGCGCAGGCCTCGAACAGCGAGCCGGAGGCGGCGACGAAGAGCGACTGCCGCGATCCCGGCGGGATGACCCGGAACCCGTCGGTCGTGCGCGGCTCGCAGGTCGCGGCGTCCCAGTCGCCCGACTGCTCGACGGTCACGACCGCCTGGACCTCGTGGCCCGGTCGGAGCGTCAGGGTCGGGTGCGGCGCGGACCGGTCGAGCGTGGCCGGGTTGCCGATCTGCGCGCCGTCGCCCCCGCCCACGAAGGACACGCCGGGCCAGCCCTGCAGGGTACAGGACCGGGTGCCGGAGTCGCGGAGGACGATCGCGACCCGTTCGGCTCCCGCGCCGCCACCCCCGCCGCCGTCCGCGATCGAACCCGACAGCTCGGCGACGGTGCACCGGGCGCCGTCGGCGTCTCCCGCCCCGGCAGGCGACGCGCCGGACGCGGTGGTGGAGCCACTCGGTGCGGCGCTCGCGGGCGCGGTCCCCGGCGTCGAGGGGGTCGTGCCCTGACCGGACGTGGGCGTCGCGGTCGGGGCGGAGGTCGTCGCACCGGTGCTCGCAGCCTCCGGGGTCGAAGCGCTCGAGGCGCCGTTCCCGGTGGCGGCGCACCCGGTCAGCAGTACCGCGAGCGTCACGATCGCGATGGTCGGCGTGAGGAGCCGTGCACGGGGAGTCGTCATCGTCTCAGCGTGCGACCCCTCGGGGGTCCGGGCCACGGCTGTCAGGATGACCCGCATCACCCTGGAGGATGAATGTTCCGGGTCGGTACCACCGGACCGGACGAGGTCGGTGGTTGTACGGATGCCGGCGCGCCCGGTCGCGACGACCCTTGCCCCATGCCGGAACCCGAAGTCATGGCCGCTCGCCCCACGACCCGCCAGTGGATCAGTGGTGCCCGACCGCGCACGCTGCCGCTGAGCGTCGTCTCGGTGCTGCTCGGGACGGGCGTCGCCGTCGCCGGCACGGACGGCGGCGCGGCGGCGTGGGCCGGCCACGGTCGGCACGTCGGCATCGCCGTGCTCTGCCTCGTCGTCGCCCTCTGCCTGCAGATCGGTGTCAACTACAGCAACGACTACTCGGACGGTGTGCGCGGGACGGACCGCTTCCGCCGTGGTCCGGCGCGGCTGACCGGCGCCGGCACCGCGACGCCGCGGGCGGTCCTCCGCGTCGGCCTGACGTTCTTCGGGATCGCAGCGGTGGCCGGACTGGTCATCGTGCTGCTCACCGGACTCTGGTGGATGCTCGTCGTCGGGGCGGTGACGATCGTCGCCGCCTGGTACTACACGGGCGGCAAGCGGCCGTACGGGTACCGGGCGCTCGGCGAGGTCTCGGTGTTCGTGTTCTTCGGGCTCGTCGCCGTCCTCGGCACCCAGGTCGCGCAACTCGGGCACGTCACCGGGCAGGGCTGGGCAGCGGGCACCGCCGCGGGGCTGTTCGCCTGCGGGGTCCTCATGGTCAACAACATCCGTGACCTGGAGGTCGACCGGCTCGCCGACAAGCGCACCCTCGCGGTCGTCGTCGGCGAGCGGGGCGCGCGCTCGCTGTACGCGTTCTTCATGCTGGCGCCCTTCCTCGTCCTGCTGGTCTTCGTCGTCGCCGCTCCGCTGACCCTCGTCGCGGCCGCAGCGCTCGCCCTGGCCCTCCCGGCAGTGGCCATCGGCTCCCGGCCGGCGGAGGCGCCCCGGCTCATCGCGGCGCTCCAGCTGTCGTCGTTCGCCTCGTTGGCGTTCGGCGTGCTCCTCACGGTGGCGCTGGTCACCAGCGCCGCCTGAGCGACGCCCCCACTCTCGTAGTCCCACTCCAGACGGAGGTCCACCATGCGCATCGTCTTCACCGCCAACCCGCTCCCGGGGCACATCGTGCCGATGGTCCCGCTGATGCGTGCCGCCCTCGCTGCCGGCCACCGGGTCGCCCTGGTCACCGGTGCCGACGCGGCGGACTTCGTGCACGCGCAGGGCAGCCCCGACATCGAGGTCCTGCCCGCCGGCCCGCCCACCCTCGTCGCGATGGCCGACATGCAGCGGGAGACCGGCACGAGCCCGGCGACCGCGCCGCGGCCCGACACCGTCGCCGAGTACTTCGCCGTCCGGCGGGTCACAGCGGCTGTGGACGACGCCGTCGAGGCCGCACGGGCCTGGCACCCGGACGTCGTCATCAGCGAGAGCCTCGACCACGTCGGGCCGTACGTCGCCGCGGCGCTCGACGTGCCGTTCCTCCGGCACGGCTTCGGCCCGGAGCGCCCGGAGCCCGTCCTGGCCGCGATGGCCGCGGCGTCCGCGCGTTCCGCCGCGGCGCGCGGTGTCGAGCTGCCGCCGGTGGCGGCGTGGATCGACGTCTACCCGGCGTTCCTCGAGGCTGCCGGGACGGTCCGCGAGGGTCGTCGCATCGCCCTGCGCCCGTCGGCGCACGGAGCGGTCGGGGCGTCGGACGCCCCGGTGTCCGCAGCGCCTCGGACCCGTCCGCGGGTGCTCGTGACGATGGGCACCGTGTTCACCGACCAGGCGCTGCTGGACCGCGCGGTCGCCTCGTCGGAGCGGGAGGGACTCGCGGTCGACCTCGTGACGACCGCCGTCAACGGCGTGCAGGCCCGTGCGGGTTCGCCCGACTCCGCCGTGCGCGTCGTCAACGTGCCGTTCCGTCCGCTCGCCGAGCTGCTCGCCGACGTCGACGCGGTCGTCACCGTCGGCGGCGCCGGCACCGTCCTCGGGGCGCTCGTCGCCGGGGTCCCGCTCGTGGTGATGCCGCTGGGTGCCGACCACTCCGTGAACGCCCTGCGAGCGACGGCAGCCGGTGCCGCCGTGACCGTCGACTCCCCGGAAGCCGTCGGTCCGGCGCTCCGCCGCGTCCTCGAGGACGAGGGCCTGCGTCGGTCCGCCCGGGACGTCGCAGACCGGATCCGTGCGCTGCCGTCGGTGGAGTCGGCGCTCGCCGAGGTCGAGCAGGTCGTCGCTGCCGCGACCCGGGAGCGCGTGTGACCGCCGACCAGCGGGTCGCGGACGGTCGTGCTCCCGCGTTGGTGCCGATGCCCGCGCTGACCCTCGCCGTGACCTCCGGCAGGAGCGCAGGGTTCCGTCCGGCTGCGACGCACCGACGTGCCGACGAACTCCTCCGTGACCTCGTCTCGGAGCTCGCCGACCAGGGCGTCAGCAGCACGGGCTCTGCGTCGATGACGATCGTCGCCGCGGACGACGCCGGCATCGGCATCGAGGTCGGAGTGGTCGTGCACGAGCCCGTGGTCCCGACCGAGACGATCCGGGTCGTCGAGCGTCCGAGCCACGAGGCCGTGACCCTCCTGGTCCCGGGGGACCAGACCGACCGTGACTGGGGCCGGTTGCGGGTGTTCCTCGCCGAACTCGACGTCGTGGCGCACCGCCGGTCCTACGTCTCCTTCCACCACCCACCAAGCCCTGACCGGGCATCGCGCTTCACGCTGCTCGTGCAACCCGTGACGCCCCGCCACGACTGACCCATCGGCACGCTGCCGATCGGGCGTCGACGGTGCATCGACCCGACGTCGACGCCGCGCTGGTGTGCTCGATCCCGACCAGCCCCGTGCGGGGCGCGATCACTCTTGGAGGACCCCTTGTCCCAGACCATCCCCGACGACACCGAAGACACCGACGACACTGTCGACCACGGCGCGCGCGCCGCGTTCCGTGAGGCCGTGGAGACCCTCGACGCGACCCTCGACGGTGCCGCGCTCACCCCGGAGGACGCCGACTACCCGGCTGCGTGCGCCGGCTACAACCTGGCCGGCGAGCGACACCCGGACGTCGTGGTGACCGCGCACAGCGCGAGCGACGTCGTCGAAGCGGTGTCCTTCGCCGCCGCGCACGGCCTGCCCGTCGCCGTCGTCGCGACCGGCCACCACGGCACACGCCCGCTCCGGGGCGGGCTGCTCGTCACGACGGCGGCGATGAACGAGGTGCACGTCGACGCTGCCGCTCGCCGAGCCGTGGTCGCCGCCGGCGCACGCTGGAGCGACGTCGTGTCCCGCACCGCGGCGCAACGCCTCGCGCCCGTCCACGGCTCGTCCGGGCAGGTGGGAGCGGTCGGCTTCACGCTGGGCGGCGGGCTGAGCCCCGTGCTGGGGCGCAAGTACGGGTGGGGGTCCGACCACGTCGTCTCGCTCGACGTCGTGACGGCCTCGGGCGAGCTGGTGCGCGCGTCCGCCGAGGACGACGCGGACCTGTTCTGGGCCCTGCGCGGCGGACGGAGCAACCTCGGCATCGTCACGTCGATGGAGATCGAGCTGTTCCCGGTCGAGCGGTTCATCGGCGGCGGCCTCTTCTACGACGGCGAGCACGCCGCTGCGGTCCTGGCTGCCTTCGCGACGGCGACGGCGACCGCCCCGGACGACCTCACACTGTCGCTGGCCTTCCTCCGCCTGCCTCCGGTGCCCGGGATCCCCCCGCTGCTCGCCGGGCGCTTCGTGCTGCACCTGCGCGTGGCGCACCTCGGGGACGCCGCCGGCGCCGACGCGCTGCTCGCGCCGCTCCGTGCCGCCGCCCCGGTCGTCCTCGACACGATCGAGGAGACCCGAGTCGAGGACTTCGAACGGATCCACAACGACCCGGTCGACCCGGCCCCCTTCTCCGAGGAGACGGCGATGCTCGCCGACCTCGACCCGTCGGCGCAGCGCGCGCTGCTGGACGTCGTCGGACCGTCGACCGACACCGGTCTCCACATCGTCGAGCTCCGGCACCTCGGCGGAGCCTTCGACGTCACCCGCCCCGGTGCCGGCGCGATCGTCGCACCGTCCGCCTCCTACGTCCTCTGGGCCGTCTCGATCGGCATGCCCGAGTCCGACGCGGAGGGTATCGCGCAGGCGCGGGCGCTCGTCGAGGCCATGCGGCCGTCCAGCACCGGAACGCGGTACCTGAACTTCGCGCCCGACGACGGGCACCCCGAGCGGTCGTTCTCCGCGGCCGACTGGGAGCGACTGCTGCGCGTGAAGGCCGCCGTCGACCCCCGGAACCTCTTCCGCACGCAGCAGCCGCTCATCGAGTCCTGACCATCCGACACCACCGACCTTCCCGAAGGAGCACCACCGTGACCACCACCGAGATCACCACCACCCTGCCGATCGAGACCGAGTGGGAGCTCGGGCGGCTCCCACTGCTGTGGGCCCGCGCGCTCGACACCGCCGACGCCTCCGTGCTCGAGGACCTGCTCACCGAGGACGTCGTCGTTGACATGACGCCCGCCACGACGAAGATCGGGCTCGAGTTCCCGGTACTGCAGGGGCGCGAGACGGTGATCCCGACCATGATCGGGGCCGTCGGGCCGCTCGACACCATGCACGCCGTCAGCAACGTCTCCGCACGTGGGCTCGGCGACGGCTACCTGGTGGAGGCGTACGCACTCGCCCAGCACTACCTGCCGGGCGAGGGGCCCGACGTGCGCGCGACGCGGCACGCCCTGATGGGGAACACGTGGACCTTCCACGTCCGTGCCACCCCGGCCGGCCCCCGTGTCGCGCGGTTCACGATGGACTGCCGGTGGATGGAGGGCGACCCCACGGTCCTCCTCGCGGCGATCAGCTGAACGCCGGCCAGCCGCACCGGCCCCGAGGGCAGACCAGAGGACGACCGTTGCGCCTGCCCTCGCTGTCGCGCCTCGTCGCGGCGATGTGGTCGCGGCGGGGGAGTGCGGCCTACCGCCGCCACCCGAGACCGGAGAGCACGACCCCGGTCCGGGTCGCGGGCCCGCACCCGCTGCGCGTCCTGGTGTTCGGCACCGACGCGGCCAGCGGCTGGGGCGTCCTCCGGCAGGACCTCGCGCTGCCCGGACACCTCGCGCGGGCGCTGCGCGGCACGACGGGTCGCGGGGTGCACGTGACGCTGGTCGACTGCGGCGTGGCCCGGGTCGCGGACCTCGCGGCGGTGGCGAGCGTGCTGCCGACCGCTGCCCACGACGTCGCGGTGGTCATCGGCGGTGTGAGCGACGCCGTGCGCCTCGGCGACGTCGAGCGGTGGCGGACTGCGATGGCGGTCGTCCTCGACGCAGTCCTGACCCGGTCCGGAGCGCACGTGTTCCTCGTCGGGATCCCCAGGCCGAGCACGCTCCCCGCCTTCCGGCTGCCGGCAGGGGGCGCCGCCGACCGGGCCGCCGAATCGTTCGACCGTGCGTCCCGGGAGCTGTGCCGGTCGAGGCCGCGAGCGGCCTTCGTCCCCGCGATCTCCCACGCTGCACCGGTGTCCCGCGACGAGCGCCTGGTGTCCGCCGACAGCTACGCGGCGCTGGCGAGCCACCTCGCCGCGGCCGTCACGGCGCACGTCGACCGTCCCACTCGGCGTGCGGACCCCGGCTCGGCGTGACCGGACTCAGCGCGCCCGTGTGCGGGCGACGAGGCGGAGTGCGGACGTCCCGAGGGCGGCGAGCAGGACGGTGACGGCGCCCAGCTGACGAGCGAGCCCCCGCATCCGTGGTCCCCGTGATCCGTCCGACGCGATCGCCCGGATCGCCTGCCCGACCTCGGCCGCCGAGCGCACCACGACACCGGCGCCGACGGAGGCGAGTGCCCGGCCGACACCGTCCTGTGCGTCGCTGGCGGGGAACACCACAACGGGGACCCGGTGCTGTGCGGCGGCGAGGGCGGTGAGCGCGTCGCCGGACACGACGGCGACGTCCATGCCCTCGAGCAGCTCGGGGAGCGCCTCGTCCACCGCGTAGACCAGGTTCCGCGACGGCTCGGTCGACGGTGTCCCGGAGCCCTCGGCGAGCCGGACCACCGTGTTGGCCTGCGATGCCCCGATCGAGGCGAGCACGGCGTCGAGCGTCTCCGGATCGCGGTCGGGGAGCGCCACGAGGACGTTCCAGCGGTACTCCCAGCCGTCGGTCAGCGGGTTCGTCCAGCGGTGCCGGCCCTCGCTCCCGCTCCGACTCGCGCGTTGCTCGTGCATCGCACCATGCTGCGGATCGGGGTCGACGGGGCGCGTCCGTGCAACCACTGAGTGGCCCGCGCACCCGGCCGGACCCGCGACGAGGGGGAGGTGCGCAGTCGTACGATCCCGTCATGCCCTTCTCCGTCGTGCACGTGTCCGATGTCCCCGCCAGCGACTCGGAGCACCCGGCGTCGAGCCCCTACGACCGACGACTGACGGGTCCGCTCGGGATCACGCGGTTCGGTCTGTACGAGGTGGACCTGCCCGCGGGAGCGGCCACGGTGCCGCACGACCACCGCGACGACCACGCCGAGGACGCGTACGTCGTCGTCCGGGGGTCCGGGTGGCTCGTGGTGGACGGTGCCGAGACCGCCCTCGTCGCCGGGGACAGCGCCGGTGTGACGGAGGAGCCCGAGCGGTGGTTCCGTGCCGGCCCCGAGGGGTGCACGCTCATCGCGATCTGCGCCTGACCGGGAAGTACCGCGGCGGAACGATCATCCTGCGGGGGATCGGCGTCATCCGCACGGCCGTCGAACCCGTTCGGCTGCGAGCGCACGCTGGTCTCGACGGACGCCGAAGGTGTCCGACCTCACCGAAGGAGACCCCATGTCCACCCTGGACCAGCAGACCGCAGCCCCGACCCCCACCGACCGCCTCAACACCCTGTCGATCGTCGGGTTCGTGCTGGCGTTCGTCGCGAACATCGTCGGCCTGGTGGTGTCGGTCATCGCCCTCGTCCAGATCGGCCGCACCGGCGAGCGGGGCCGAGGCCTGGCGATCGCGGGCATCGTCGTCGGCGGGTTCTGGTTCGTCGTCTTCGGCGGCGCGCTCCTGCTGCACGCGATCGTCGTGGCCACGCACGGCGCGTGAGCGGGGGCGCGGAGGGGGCTTGTCCGGTGTTCCCGATGAGGTTATGGTAACGATACCAACCGACGGGAGAGCGACGATGCTCGGAACGACAGCGACAGCGACAGCGACAGCGACAGCGACAGCTCGGACGCGGCGCCGCCATGCCGCCCGGATCACCACGGCCGCGATCGTCCTCGGGGTGGTGGCGAGCACCGTGCCGCTCGCAGCGGAGGCTGCGACCCCGCCCCGACCGACCCCGGACCCGGTCTGGCAGCAACGGGCGAGCGCGACCTACGACGCGATGCAGGACAACCTGTACACCGGAGCCGCAGGACACGGGCTCTACCGCGAGAACACCGACACGACCACCGGCAACCCGTACTCGTTCCTCTGGGAGTACCGCGAAGCGACCCAGGCGGCCCTCGACCTCCAGGGGATCGACGGCGTCGGACCCGCGTACGCGAACTCCGCCGCCGCGCGCGTCGACGGGTTCGAGCACTACTTCGCCGTCGCTCCGGGTGGCCGCCCCGGGTACGAGTCGTACCTCCCCGCACCGCTCGGTTCCGGTGGAGACGTCTACTACGACGACAATGCCGTCGTGGGCCTCTCGTTCGTCAGCCAGTACCGGGCCACCGACGACGCCGCCTCCCTCGACCACGCGCGGGCGGCGTTCGACGTCGCCGTCCGCAGCTGGAACACGGATGCATCGCTGACGTGCCCGGGTGGATCCGACTGGATCGACCGCCCGGACAACGCGACCCGGGCGGCGAACGTCACCGGACTGACCGCGCAGCTCGCGGCGCACCTCTACGAGGAGACCGGCGACGCGTCGTACCTGCGCTGGAGCACCCGGCTGTACGACTGGAACAACCGGTGCCTGCGGCAGTCGGCCGGGCTCTACCGGAACAGCCTCGGTGACGACGGCAGCGTCGACCCGACGCTGTGGACGTACAACTCCGGCGCCATGATCGGCACCGCGACGATCCTCTACCGCGCGACCGACGACCCGAAGTACCTGCGGCAGGCCTCGGCGGCGGCACGGGCGTCGCTGCGCTACTGGAACGCGGACGGTCGTCTGCAGCAGCAGCCCGCGGTCTTCAACGCGTTCTACTTCAAGGACCTGCTGCTCCTCGACTCCGTGCAGCACGACCCCTCCTACCGGGCAGCCGCCGAGCAGTGGGCCACCGCGACCTGGCGCGACAACCGCGACCCGGCGACCGGCCTGTTCCACTTCCAGCCGAGCGGCGGCGGCGACCCCGCCTGGGACCGCCCAGCAGCGACGCTCGACCAGGCGGCGATGATCCAGGTCTTCGCGGTGCTCGGATGGCCGTCGGGCCGGCTCGGGGACGCCAGTTGACCGCATCGCACGCGACCGCGACCCCCGTCGGCGTCATGGACGTCGGCGGGGGTCACGTCACGGCAGCGCTCGTGGACCCGGCATCCGTGGGGGAGGTCCTGGTCGAGCGCGGAGCGACGATCGACCCTCACGCGGACCGCGACGTCCTGCTCGACCAGCTCGCCGGCCCGGGTCGCGCGCTCGGACCCCTCCGAGCCGGATCGGTGCCACTCCGAGGCTGGTCGATCGCCATGCCCGGACCGTTCGATGCCGCGGCCGGCACGGGCACGTTCGCGGGCGTCGACAAGTTCCAGTCGATCGCCGGGATCGACCTGCGCGCGGCGCTCGCCGAACGCCTCGGGGTTCCGCCGAGTGCGGTGCGTTTCCTCAACGACGCCGTCGCCTACGGCATCGGCGAGTGGGCCGCGGGGGCCGGAGCGGGTGCGGGCCGGATGGTCTGCATCACGCTGGGCACCGGCGTCGGGTCGGCGTTCCTCGTCGACGGCGCAGCGGTGGACTCCGGTCCGACGGTCCCGGAACAGGGGGAGGTGCACCGCCTCGCGATCGACGGACGTCCGCTTGAGGAGACGATCTCGTCGCCGGCGCTCCGTCGCGCCGACCACGAGCGGTCCGGACGGGATCGCTCGGTCGAGGAGCTCTGCGCGGCCGCTCGTGGCGGTGACCCCGTGGCGCTCGACGTCGTGGGGACGGCGATGTCCGCACTGGGCGGCGCGCTGCGACCGTGGGTGGAACGGTTCGACGCGACTCGGGTCGTGGTCGGCGGGTCGATCGCGCGCTCGTGGGACGTCATCGCTGCGCCGTTGCACGCCGGGATCACGCGGGACGGTGGGACGGCCACCCGAGGCCCGCAGCTCGTGCCGGCCGCGCTCGGATCCCGCGCCCCGCTCGTCGGCGCCGCGGTCGCGTGGACACGCGACACCGACGGCTAGCGACCCGCGGCGGCGCCCCGCACCCGCACCCGCACCCGCGCCCGCGCCCGTGCGCCGGCGCACCGGTTCCTCAGTCGCTGAGACCGGTCCCGCGGACCGAGGCCTTCACGGTGCCGAGGCGCTGCCCCACGCCGCGCCCCCACGGCCGGATCGTGTAGCGGCCGACGCTCGCCGGCACGATGAAGGTCTCGGCGTAATGCACGACGAACGGCTCGAACGCACCGTCCGGGCTCTCGACGACGGCCTCGGCGCCCTCCACGAGGTTGAGGACGTTCACCGTGCCGTCGGTGTCGTGCGGGACGACGCCCTCGAACCAGTGCCGCCGGACCTCGATGAACTCAAGCTCGTGCAGACCGGTGCGTTCCTCGACCCAGCCGTCGCCGCGTGCGACCTCGGTGACCTGATTGACGAGTTCGTCGCGTGCGAAGTCCGTGCGACGGTCCCACTGGATGTTCGCGAACGCGTGGTCGAGGTGGACCGGCCGCGGGACGCCGTCGAGTCCGACTCGACCCCAGTCCCACATCTTGAACGTGAAGATGTACGGCGTCGCCGAGATCTCGAGGACCATCGAGTCCGCGCCGGAGCAGTGCACGGTGCCGGCCGGGATGAGGAAGTGGTCGTGCTTCTTCGCCGGGAAGGTGTTCACGTACCGGGCGGCGGGGAAGGGCTCCTCGCCGACGGAGGCCGTCCGCAACGCGGCCTGCATCGCCGCGGGGTCGGCGTCGTCGCGGACGCCGAGGTACACGACGGCGTCGTCCGCGGCGTCGAGCATGTAGTAGCTCTCGTCCTGCGTGTAGGGCATCCCGAACACGTTCTGCATGTAGTCGGTGAGGGGGTGGACCTGCAGGGAGAGGTTGCCGCCCGCCATGGTGTCGAGGAAGTCGAAGCGGATCGGGAACTCCGCGCCGAACCGGGCGTGGGTCTTCACACCGAGGAGCTCTCGTGGGTGCCGGAAGACCAGGTCGAGCGCCGGGAGCTCGACGACGGTGTCGCGGATGCGGAACAGCAGGCTGTTCTCCTCCGGGACGCAGTCGAAGCACCACGCGTAGTTGTCGGCGTCCCCGACCTCGAGGACCTCCTTCATCCACTGCCCGCCCCAGACGCCGGGGTCGAAGAACGGCACCACGCGGAAGGGACGACGGCTCGCGAGCTCGAGGCCGGCGAGGAAGGTCCCGGCCTCGACGAGCTTCGCGTCGGCCATCGAGCCGTTGGCGTCGAGCACCAGGTCGATCCGCTCGAACAGCTCGCGCTTGTGTCGGTCGGCGACGCGCCACTCGACGAAGTAGCCGCGCTTGACCTTGCGGAGCTGGTCCTCGTCGCCGTTGTCCGCGCGCCAGTTCGGCGCCCCGGCTCGCTGTCGACGCTGGATCTCCCAGCGAGCGAGGTCCGCGAGCACGACGGTGTCGAACGACGTCGGCACGAGCGTGGCGCCCCAGCCGTACACGACCACGGGCCCGTCGGTGGTGCGGACCCGTTCGGCCACGCCGGTCAGGCGGTCCGCGTCGTAGAAGTCGGACAGCACCTGGTGGCCGAGGACCCCGAAGACGCGGTCGTCGGTGAGGTTCGCGGCGATGCGCTCCTCGATCACGGAGTTCGGCAGGGCCGCCGCGTCCTCGACGTCGATGAGCACCGCGTCGGGCACGGCCGCCGCGACTGCCCGGCGCAGACCGTCGAGGTCGCTGCCGGGGTAGGTGTCCACCGCCATGGTGCGTCGACCGGGCCCGGAGAGGAGCGAGGCGAGGCGCTGCCAGGCGGCCGTACCCGCCCAGACGTCGTGTCCGGGCGGCAGGTCGATGACGGGCGTCTTGTCGTACTGACCGACGGTCACTCCTGTGGGCAGGAAGGCGGACATGAGGCCCCTTTCGCGCTGATAACGTTACCAACACTACAGCGGAAGCGGCGCGAGGACGCAAGCCGCGCCTCCAGGCCGACGGTGCCGCACCGGATGGAACCGCCCGAACCGCACCGGATGGAACCGCCCGAACCGCACCGGACGGAACCGCCTGCACCGGACCGCACCGGACGGAACCGCCTGCACCGGACCGCACCGCACGGAACCCCGAACCGCACCGGACCGCCCGACCGGACCCGCACCCGACCCCGCGCTCAATGATGGACGATGTGCACCGGCAACTCGACGAGCCGCGGCGGCTCCCCGTCGGCCGTCCCGTCCAGCCGCGACAACAGCATCCGCGCAGCGACCCGCCCGAGCTCGGCGGGATCGTGGTCGATGACCGACAGCGGGATCGGCGCCATGTCCGCGAAGTCGAACGAGTCGAAGGCGAACAGGCGCGGCGGCGAGGCGATGGTGCCGTCCGCCACGGCCTTCGCGATCGCCCGGATCGCACCGACGCTGATCCGGTTGTTCGCGGCGAACACGGCGGTCGGCGCGTCCGGACGCTCGAGCAGGCGTCGCATCGCCCGCTCGGCGGTGTCGGTGTCCTGCAGTTCGAGCACGACGAGCGAGTCGTCCGGCTCGACCCCGTGCGACGCGAACGCGTCCCGGAAGCCGGCGAGGCGGCGCTGACCCGTCGAGACCGTGACCTTGTTGCCGAGGAAGGCGATGCGCCGGTGGCCGTCCTCGAGCATGAGCGCCGTGGCCTCTCGTGCGCCGTGCACGTCGTCGATGAGGACGGCGTCGGCGGCGACGTCGTCGACGGTGCGGGAGGCGAGCACGAGCGGGGCGTCGTGCAGGCGGTCGGTGGTGAAGCGCTCGCCGTCCTGGCCGACGGGGACCACGATGAGCCCCTCGACCTGGCGGCCGAGGAAGTCGGAGAGCAGCTGCCGTTCGAGGTCCGAGTCCTCGTTGGTGGTGCCGACCAGGATGCGGCGGCCGGTCGCGGCGACGACCTGTTCGATGCCCTGCACGACGCCGGCGTAGTACGGGTTGCCGATGTTGGTGATCATCACGCCGACCAGTCCGGAGCGCTGTCCGGGCCGGAGGCTCCGGGCGTTCTCGTTGCGGTGGTAGCCGACCTCGGCGATGACGCGTTCGACGTGCTCGCGGAGCGCGGGGCGCACGTTCTTGCCGCCGGAGAGCACCCGGGAGACGGTCATCGGGCTGACCTCGGCGACCCGTGCGATGTCCTTCACGGTCATCGCGGGCTTCCGTCCGGGTCCGGATCCCGCGGCTGGCTGCATGTGTCCCTGTATACCGGACATCCCCCTTGCGGCTGGTCGCGTGCCGTGTATGCTCCGGTTGGTAACGTTATCAATTCATCGTCGAATGGAACGCCCGATGCCCAACCCGTTCTCCCGAGGGCCCGCCGTGACCCGCCGCACCGCGCTCGCGCTCGGCGGTGGCGGGCTCCTCGCCCTGACCCTCGCGGCCTGCGCCCGCGGCTCCGACACGCAGCCGTCGGCGCCCGGCACGGTCACGCTGAACAGCGACAACCCCACGTGGGGTCCCGGGTACGCCGCGGCCTCCGCCGTGCTCGCGAAGCGCATCGGGTACCGGATCACGTCGCGGTCGATCGCCAGCGTGAACAACTACACGCAGGTCATCAGGATGACCGCGCAGACCGACAGCACGACGGACCTCATCAAGTGGACGAACGGGTACCGGCTGCAGGACATCGCGCGCGCCGACATCCTCACCGACCTCAACCCGGTGTGGGACTCGGCCGTCGAGCGCGGCTGGGTGGACCCGGCGCAGCGCGAGTCCTTCAGCTACCGCGGCAAGGCCTACGGCGTCCCGCTCTACAAGAGCTACTACGCCGTGTTCTACAGCAAGAAGGCGTTCGCCGAGCACGGGATCAGCGTGCCGACCACCTTCGACGAGATGCTCACCGCCGCACAGCAGCTCAAGGACGCCGGCATCACCCCGTTCCTCTCGCCCGGTGCCACCACGTGGGAGGCCGAGATCTGGTTCATGCAGCTGCTCGCGTCGATCGACCCGGACTACTACAAGGCCGTCACGACCGACAAGGCCAGCTACACGGACGAACCGGCGAAGCAGGCGATGGACCTCTGGTCGTCGATGTACGCCGACGGGTTCTTCTCGGCGCCCGACGTCACGTCGAACGACCTCCCGGGGCTCGTCAGCAAGGGGAAGTTCGGCATGATGCTCTACGGCACCTGGTTCGCGAACACCCTCCTCGCCGCCGGACTGAGCGACGCGGACATCGGCTTCTTCCGGGTCCCGCCCCGCGGTTCCGCCGCACCGGCCATCGTCGTCGAGAGCGGCTCGCTGTCGGTCCCGGTGAAGGCGCACCGCCACGGCGCCGCGGTGGACGTCGCGGAGAACTGGCTCGCCACCGACGTGCAGACCGCCTGGGTCGGCTTCCTCGGCGACACGAGTCCGAACCCGCACGCGCTGCCGAAGTCCCACCTCGTGCAGGACCTGGCGAAGGACATCGCCGAGACGCGCCCCGTCGAGCTCACCCGCTACTGGGAGGCCTCGCCCACGCCGCTCATCGAGGGGAACGTGCAGGACCTCGGGTCCTTCATGGTCAACCCGTCGAAGGCGAACGGCGTCGCCACCCTGCGATCCATGCAGAACCGAGCAGTGACCGAGTGGAAGACCTGGAACGCCGCATGACGCTCACACAACCGCCCGTCCCCGACACGGTCGTCGACCTGGAGGCGCGTCCCGCGTCACGACGTCGGCCCACGCCGACGAGACGCGCACCCCTCAGGGCGCGGATCACCGGGGGCGCGTTCCTCGCCCCGTCCGTGCTGCTGGTCGTCGCGCTCCTGGTCGTCCCGTTCCTGTTCACGATCTACCGCAGCTTCTTCGACGACAACGGCTTCACCCGGCGCTGGGTCGGGATCGCCAACTACCAGGCGATGTTCGCCGACCCGGCGTTCGGGCAGTCCGTGCTCAACACGTTCCTCTGGGTGGTCGGCACGCTGCTGCTCCCCGTCGGGATCGGCCTGGCGATCGCCGTCGGGACGTGGAAGCTCAGGCTCGGCGGCCTCGCCCGGTTCGCGATCGTGCTGCCCTACGCCATCTCGGGCTCCGCCACCGCGGTCGTCTGGACGTTCATGCTGTCGACCGACGGCGGACTCGACACGCTCCTGCGGATGGTCGGCCTCGGCGGGCTCGTGTCGCAGTGGCTGCTGCAGTGGCCGCTCAACACGGTCATGATGATCATCGCGACGACGTGGCAGGCCACCGGTGCGTGCGTGATCCTCTTCCTCGTCGGGCTGCAGTCGATCCCGCCGAACACCCTCGAGGCCGCGCAGATCGACGGTGCCTCCGGATGGCGGCTCTTCTGGTCCGTCACCTTCCCCCAGCTGCGCCCTATGACGGTCGTGGTCGTCGGGATCTCGATCGTCGGCAGCCTGAAGGTCTTCGACCAGGTGCTGCTGCTCACGAACGGCGGCCCCGGCACGGCGTCCGAGACGCTCGCGCTGACGATGTACCGCGAGACGTTCACGCTCTCCCGGTACGGCTCGGGCGCAGCGGTGGCCGTCTTCCTGACGCTCGTCGTCGTCGTGGCCTCGTGGGCGTACCTCCGCCGTCAACTCCGCCCGACCGACTAGCTGGAGCAGCTCGATGACCAAGACCTCCCGCCGCATCCTCGCGGCCGTGCTGACCGTCGTGTCGCTGATCTGGCTGATCCCGTCGTACCTGCTCGTCGTGAACGCGTTCACGAAGAGCGCCGACTACTCGGGCACGCCGTCCTGGTGGCCGACCTCGTGGTCCCTGTTCGACAACATCGCCACGGCGTTCCAGAACGCGAACGTCGGCCAGGGCATGGCGAACAGCCTGCTCTACTCCGTCGTCGGAGCGGGCGCCGCGGTGTTCATCGCGGCGCTCGCCTCGTTCGCGGTCACGATCATGCCGGTGAAGCGCCCGACGTTCTGGTTCTGGGTGATCTACATCGGCACGATCCTGCCGCTGCAGGCCTTCCTGTCGCCGCTGTTCACCGGGTACGCCGCCGCGTCGCTGTTCGACACGCAGTACGGCATGCTGCTCGTCTACGTCGCGCTGACGATCCCGTTCGCGTTCTTCGTGGTGCGCGGGCACATGACCGGGCTGCCGAACGAGGTGCGCGAAGCCGCGTCGCTCGACGGGGCCGGGTGGGTCCGGATGTTCTTCCAGGTCCACCTGCCGCTCTCCACGAGCGCGCTCCTCGCCGCCTTCGTCTTCCAGTTCACGTGGATCTGGAACGACCTGCTGTTCGGCCTGACGCTGTCGTCCAGCCCGAACATCCGTCCGGTGATGGCGACCCTCGCCGACCTGACCGGCAACTACTCGACGTACGGGCCGCCGGTGGCGCTCGCCGGGGCGCTCGTCGCGTCCCTGCCGACGATCATCGTGTTCTTCTCGTTCCAGCGGTTCTTCGCCCGCGGCCTGAACCCGACGGCCTGACCCCGACGGCCTGACCCTGACGGCCTGACCCCGACGGCCTGACCCGTCCTCCGTCCCACTCCCTGCTCCGACCACCGAAGGAAGTCCTGCTCCGATGACCGAACCCGCCCTCGTCTCCGCCCAGCCCTGGTCGCACCTGGAGGCCCGCGACGGACTCCTCGACCGGGCGACCGTCGCCACGGGCTCGATCGGGGGCGTCCGCGTGCGGGTCCTCCCCGAGCCGCTGCAGACCGAGCGGGACGGCACCACCGTGCAGGCCGTGCGACTCCTCGTCGACGGACGGCTCCCCGCTCCGGAGGCCGCGACGCTCACCGGGCCGGCGGGCGAGCTCGTCGTCGGCAGCGCTCCGGCACCCGACGACACGTCCGTCCGGCTCCTCGTCCGTGCCGTCACCGAGCCGACCGAGGTGTCCCTGGCGCTGCCCGACCTCGGCGACGAGTCGATCTCCTTCGTGCTGCTGCCCCAGCGGCAGTGGTCCGTGCACGTCGTGCACCACTCGCACTTCGACTTCGGGTACACCGACCCGCAGACCACGGTGATCTCGTCGCAGCGCTCGTACCTCGACTCCGCGGTGGAGCTCGCCGCGGCGACGAGCGAGCGGCCCGACGCTGCCCGGTTCCGCTGGAACGTCGAGGCGCTCTGGGCGTTCGCCGACTGGGAGCGGCACCGTCCGGCGGCGAAGGTCGCCGAGTTCGTGCGGCTCGTGCAGCAGGGGTCGATCGGCCTGAGCGCGATGCCCTACAACCTGCACACCGACACGTGCTCGACCGAGGAGCTCCACGAACTCCTCCGCGAGGCCCGGCGCATCCGTGAGCAGTACGGCATCGACTTCACCACGGCCATGCAGACCGACGTGCCCGGACAGGTCGCGGGCCTGCCCGACGCCCTGCAGGAGGTCGGCGTGCGCTACCTCGCCGTCGCGCACAACTGGGCCGGCCGGTCGATGCCGCACCAGAACGGCGCCCTCGACCTGCCGCGCCTGTTCCGGTGGCGCACCCCGGCCGGCAACTCGGTCGTGGTCTGGATGACGGACAGCCCGCACGGTCTCGCGTACATGGAGGGACCCATGGTGGGGCTGACCGAGTCGTACGAGGTCGCCGAGACGTACCTGCCCGCCTACCTGACCGCGCTCGCGACCCGCGGCTACCCGTTCCCGCCCGGGGTCTTCGGCGCGCACGGCGAGACGGCCGAAGGGCGACCCGGCTACCCGTGGGAGGTCCTGCACCTGCGGACGCAGGGGTTCATGGGCGACAACGGGCCGGCGCGACTGCACCTGTCCGAGGTCGTCCGCCGGTGGAACGAGACCTGGACGTCGCCGACCCTGCGCGTCTCGACGAACGAGGACTTCTTCGCCGAAGCCGAGGCCCGGCACGGCGACGAGCTCGTCACGGTCGAGGGGGACTGGGGCGACTGGTGGGTCGAGGGCGTCGGGTCCGCAGCCGTCCCCCTCGCCCTCGCGCGTGAGGCACAGGCGACCGTGAGCGACGCCCGCTCCTTCTCGCAGGCCGCCGCGTGGCTCGGCGGGCAGGCGGTCCCGACGGAGCGCGCGGACGCCGACGCCGCCTACGACGCGATCTCGATGTTCAACGAGCACACCTGGGGTGCGAGCAACTCGTGGACCCACGGTGACGAGGGCTACGACTCGGGCGAACGGCAGTGGCAGTGGAAGGTGGCGCAGGCGCTCACCGGCCACCAGCGCGGACGCGACCTCGAGGAGCACGCCCTCGTCTACCTGGCGGACACCGTGGCCACGCCGGACGACGCCCTCGCGGCGATCGTCGTCGCCAACGCCTCCGGAGCCACCCGCACCGGCGCCGTCCGCTTCCTGCTCAAGGAGTCGACCGTGCCGCTCGACGCGCACGTCGCAGTGCGCGACGGCCGCACCGGCGAGCGGCTCGACCCGGTGCTCGAGCCGCAGTCGAACTCCCTGCACCGTGAGTCCGGTCGCTGGGTGACCGTGCAGCTGCGCGACGTGCCCGCGTTCGGGTTCGTCCGGATCGACGTCCTGCACGCCGACCAGGGCGCCGTGGTGCCGCGGACGCACGACGCGCTGACGACCCCGGCGGCCGACCTGTTCACGCTCGAGAACGAGTACCTCCGCGTCGTGGTCGACCCGCAGACCTCCACGATCCGCTCCGTCGTCGAGCTGGCGACCGGACGCGAGGTCGTCGAGCAGCACGCGCCCGCCGGATTCAACGGGTACGTCTACGACGAGTACGGGTCGTCCGGTGCCGGCGTGAACCACCTCTCCAACAAGCTGTGGAGCTCCGACCGCCTCGAGCTCCTCGCCAGCCGGACCACCGGCGGTCCGGCGGTCCTGGTCGAGCGGGTGTCGGACGCGGTCGAGGAGCGGCTGGTCTACCGGTTCGCGGCCGCCGGCGTGGACAGCGTCACCGTCACGCTCCGTCTCCGGCACGGTGAACCCCGACTCCGCATCGAGAACCGTCTCGAGAAGCCGGTCACCCGCACGAAGGAGAGCGCGTTCTTCGCGTTCCCGTTCGCCGCGGCCGAGCCCGTCGTCCGCTACGAGGTCTCCGGCGGCGTGACCGGCGACGGCCTGGCGCACGTCCCCGGCGCCCCGCAGCACATGCGCGCGATCCGGAACTGGGTCAGCGTGCAGGACGCCGACGACGCGGTGGTGTGGGTCACGAAGGACGCTCCGCTCGTGCACCCGGGCACGATCTCGCTGCCGTACGCGCCGTTCCCCGCCAGCACCAGCCCGGCGCGGGCGGCGACCGTCTACTCGTGGCTGCACAACAACGTGTGGGACACGAACTTCCCGATCGAGCAGGGCTTCACCGCGACCTTCGAGTACGCGATCGGGGTCCGCTCGCACCCGGCCGAACCGGTCGAGGCCGTGGCGGTGCAGACGACCGCCGACCTGGTCCGACCGCTCTCGGCCGTGCCGGCGTCCGGCTCCGGTGGTGCGGGTGTGGCGTCGGCCGAGCTCCTCACGATCAGCGACCCGCGCGTGCGGCTCGTGTCGGTGGTCGCCGGCGACGACGACGGGACGTCCGTCGTGCGGCTCCAGTCGTTCGCGGACGTCCCCGTCGACGTCGAGCTCGCCTTCGGGGCCCCCGTCGCGACGGCCGTCCGGACGACCTACCTCGGGGACGCGACCGGCGTGCCGATCACGCTGGACGCCAGCGTCGCGCGGACGACGCTCGCGCCGTTCGAAGCGGCGGCGGTCAGCATCGTCACCACGGTGTGAACCGCGGTGCGGCCCGGCGGCGAGCCGGGTCGCACCGGGACACCGTCCGTCAGCGGGTGCTCCAGAACGAGATCGACCGGCTCTGGTCCCCGCTCATCACGACGGTGTGCGACGCCGCCCGGTCCGCGACCGGCCGGTTGCCCTCGCCGCCGTACCAGTACGACACGTAGCGGCGCTGGCTCGGCGACCACCCGACGACCTCGACCTTGTAGCGCCCGGCGCTCAGGACCGACCCGAAGAGACCGCCGCGTCCGGGCGACCAGTACAGGACCGTCGTGTCGAAGGTGCTGCCGATGGACTCGCCGTACACGTGCACGGTGGCGTTCGTGAAGTCGGTGTCGAGCTGCGGGTTGAGGATGCCGGTGAGCGTCACGCCCTCGGTCGATGCGCCGTCGATCCCGTCGACCACGGTCTCGGGCCGGCCGACGGCCTCGTGCGACACCCGGACGTACGTGCGCTCCGCGGTGGACCCGGGATCGCGGTGGAACCCCCACGACTGGTTCTTCAGCGCAGGCCATGAGTCGAGCGTCTCGTCGTGGGCGTTCACCTGCACGCTGTAGTCGTCGCTCGGCAGCCCGTGCACCCAGTAGTGGCCGTCGGGCGACGAGACGGTGCGCCGCACGGTGCCGGTGTTCCAGCCGCGCACGACGACCGAGGCGCCGGACAGGTCCGCCCCGTACGGGTTGCGGACCGTACCGCCGATCGAGGCCCCGGTCCGCATGACGAGGACGACGGTGTCGTGTTCGCCGGGCGCGACGACGACCCCGGTGCGCGTCGCGGGGATCGTGTCGGCGAACCCGTACGACCCCTCGCGCTCGCCGTGCAGCGTCCAGGTGCCGGCGGGGACGTCGTCGAAGGTCAGGCGTCCGCGCTGGTCACTCGTCGCGGACATCGCGGTGCCGCCGTCCGCTCCGCGCAGGTCGACGGCGACGCCCTCCATCGCGATCGGTCGCTTGTCCGGATCGGTCAGCATCACGGTGAGTGCGCCGTCGTCCGGCACCGCCGCGGTCGCGGTGACCGGTGTCACCAGCACGCCGATCAGTGTCGTGGCGATCACGGCGGTGGTGATGCCGGCCGTCGTCCGTCGTCGTGTGGTCATGGTGGGCCCCTGATCCCTGTGCGGGACCCCCTGGCCCCGGTGGAGTGGATGCTAACCACATGCGCCGCCGCCCGCGCCGCCACAAGCGCCGCCGCCCGCGCCGCCGCCCGCGCCGCCGCGCGTGCGCCACGAGCACTGCCGTGGAGACCGTCCGCGCCGCCCCGCGCCCGGTACGGTGGCCACGTGGGCACGGTCACGCTGCAGGACGTCGCGGACCACGCCGGTGTGTCGATGAAGACCGTGTCGAACGTGGTGCGCGGCTACCGGCACGTCAGCGTGGCCATGCGCGACCGCGTGCAGGCCGCCGTCGACGAGCTCGGCTACCGCCCCAACGTCTCCGGCCGGAGCCTCGCCACCGGCCGCTCGAACATGCTCGCCTTCGCGTTCCCGGACCTCCGCCGGCCGTACTTCGCCGAACTCGCGCACGTGTTCTCCCGTGTCTGCGCGGACCGCGGGTACCAGCTGCTCCTCGAGGAGACCGGCGGCACGGCGGACGGTGAGCGCTCCGCGGTCCGTGGTCGCGAGGCCGGTGTGGTCGACGGCGTCGTGATCCACCCGCAGGTGCTCACCCCGGAGTACATCGACGGCATCCGCGGGGACACCGTGGTGGTGTTCCTCGGCGAGGACGTCCGGCCGGAGTGCTCCGACCAGGTGGTGATCGACAACGTCGGTGCGGCCACGGATGCGGTGGACCACCTCGTCGCGCTCGGTCGGCGACGGATCGGGTTCCTCGGGCACGAGACCGGACCGGCGTCACGCACCTCGACGTTCCGGCTCGAGGGCTACCGCGCCGGCCTGGAACGCGCGGGCCTCGCCGCGGACGACGGCCTGCTCGTCGCACGCGAGATCGGTGACGCCGCGGGCGCCGAGGCAGCATTCGGTGCGGCCCTCGACGCCGGTCTCGACGTCGACGCACTCCTCTGCCGCGACGACCTGGCGGCGATCGGTGCGCTCCGCGCGATGCGCCTGCGCGGACTCGAGGCACCGGACGACATCGCGGTGGTCGGGTGGGACGGCTTCGGCCTGGCCGCGAGCCTCGCCCCCAGCCTCACCTCGGTCGCGCCGGACACGGTCGCCCTCGCCGAGTCCGCACTCGACCTGCTGCTGGGACGCATCGACGGTGACGACGCGGCCGGCCGCCTCGTCACCGTCGGCCACCGGCTGGTGGTGGGGGAGAGCGCACCGTACGCGGACGGTTCCGTCGACTGACCGGAGGCGCGGGGCGGGGCCGCCACGCGCCTCCAGTCCGTCACACCGTCAGTCCCCACCCGTCTGGTCGCTGTCCGGGTGGACCGCACCGAGCAGCTCGACCAGGGCGGCGCGGAGCGCGACCGGCAGGTCGACGCTCCCGAGTTCGGCGATCCGGTCGGCGCGGGACGCGTCCCGCGCCACGACGGTCCACGCCTCGAGCTTCTCCGGGTTGCCGGCCTGGGCCCGTTCGAGCAGGCGGCGTGCGCCGTCGCGTGCGTCGACGCCCACCGACGGCGGGCCGGCGAGGGCGAGCACGACGCCGTCAGCGGTGTCGACCTCGAGGTCGACCGAGAAGCGGTCCGCACCCTGCGCGTCCACCGTCTGTCCTGCTGCCGGGGCCGCGAGGAAGGTGACCCGCCAGTGTCGGTGCGCGGGGACGGACGAGCGATCCCCCTCGGCGGCGTGCACCCGGAAGACGGACTCGTCGGCATCCCACGACAGGCGGGTGGTGCAGACCGAGCCCGGGTCGTCCTCACGGTCCTCGACGAGGGTGAACGAGCCGGACGCGCCCGGCGCGACGAGCACCTCGAGCGACGTCGGGTTCACGGTGGCGTCGACCTCGTCCTCGGCGGCGAGCGGCAGGATCCCGCCGGCGCGGAGGAGCACCGGGATGCCCTCGATGCCGCGGTGCAGCTCGACCCGGCGGTCGCCGGCGTAGGTCGTGCCGGTGAAGACGTCCGTCCAGGTGCCGGGCGGCAGCCAGGCGCGGGCGCGACCCAGCAGGGACTCCGGGTCACGCGGCTCCACGATCGGCGCGACCAGCAGTTCGCTGCCGAACGCGTACTCGTTCGGCACCCCGTACGCCTCGTCTCGGTGCGGCTCCAGGTGGTAGACCGGTCGCACCAGCGCGGTGCCGGCGACAGCGCGGTGGTTCATGGTGTGGAGGTAGGGGACCAGCCGGTGGCGGAACCGCAGCGCCTCGCCCATCGCGTCGCGGGCCTCGGCGGGGAAGGCCCACGGCTCCTTCCGGATGAACGGGTTGTTGGCGGAGTGCAGCCGCATGATCGGCGAGAACACCCCGAACTGCACCCAGCGTGTCGCCAGCTCGTCGTCGCGGACACCGCGGGTGTGCCCACCGACGTCGTGGCTCCACCAGCCGTACCCGATGTTCGCGGCGGTCGCGGTGAACTCGGGCTGGAACGCCAGCGACGCCCACGAGACCACGGCGTCGCCGGAGAACCCGACGGCGTAGCGGTGGCTGCCGGGGCCCGCGTAGCGCGAGAACGTCATGCCGGCACCGCCGTCGCGAGCGGAGTCGAGGTGGTGGAAGTGGTTGAGGAGCCACAGCGGGTCGACGCCGGGCAGGTTCGTGGTGCGGCCCTGCTGCCAGTCGATCCACCAGAAGTCGACGCCCTGCTCCTCGAGGGGGTGGTGCAGGTCGGCGAAGTACGAGCGGAGGAACGTCGGGTCGGTCGGGTCGAACGGGACGGCCTGCTCGGACGCCGGGTCGATGCCCATCGCCCGGGCGACGGCGGGGTAGGCGTCCTCGAACGCGCGGACGCCGTCGGCGGGGTGCAGGTTCAGCGTCGTGCGCATCCCGCGGCGGTGCAGCTCGGCGAGGAACGCCGCCGGGTCGGGGAACAGCGACGGCTCCCACGAGTAGCCGGTCCAGCCGTTGCCGAAGCGCTCCGGGACGGAGCCCACCCGGTGCCAGTCCATGTCGATGACGGCGACCGAGAACGGCAGTCGTTCCTCGGCGAACCGGTCGACCAGGGCCAGGTACTCGGTGTCCGTGTACGGGTGGTACCGGCTCCACCAGTTGCCGAGCGCCCACCGCGGCAGGAGTGACGGCGCACCGGAGACGGCGTGGAAGGCGTGCAGTGCGGCGTCGTAGTCGCGGCCGTACGCGAAGACCGTGACGTCGCGGCGACCCGGGATGCGGGTGCCGATCCAGCCGTCGTCCGTGAACAGGAAGGAGTCCGAGTCGTCGAGCACGGTGATGCCGTCGCGCGCGAGGATCCCCGACTCGAGCGGCATCCGACCGTCGACGTCGTCGAGGGTGCGTCCGGTGCCGCCGAGGTCGCGCGGCTCCTGGCCCCACCGCCACCGGTTGGCGTCCGGGCCGAGGGTCTCGACGGTGAAGCCGCCGGGCGAGAAGGGGCGGCCGTCGTAGCGCAGGCGGGCGCGGGCGGTGGTGACGACGACGCCGGTGGCGGACTGGCTGCGCGCGGCGTCCGCGGTACCGGCGGCGTCCGCGGAACCGGCGGCGTTCGCGCTGCCGGTCCGCTCGACGGTGAACGACGGGACCGGCAGGTCGCGCCGGAGGGCGAACGTCGAGGCGCGGTCCTCGAACCCGCCGTCGTCGCTCCACTCGACGCGGAACACCCCGTCGGCGAGCACGGTCACACGCCAGTGGTCGCCCGTGATCGTGGCGGCCGGGTCGGCGCGGGGCGCTGCGCCGGGGAAGGGGCGGATCACGTCCGCGGTGGCCTGGGTCTCAGTCGATGCCATCAGTTCTTCACCGCTCCCTGGGTCACACCCGAGATCACCCAGCGCTGGGCGAACAGGTACACGATGATCGTCGGCGCCATCGCCATCAGGTAGGACGCGAACGCCACGTTGTAGTTCGTGCCGAACTTGCTCTGGAAGATGTTCTGCACGACCGGCAGCGTCTGCATCGTCGGGTCGGCCGTGATGAGCGACGGCAGCATGAAGTCGTTCCACGAGGCCAGGAAGGCGAAGATGCCGACCGTGGCGTTCATCGGCGCGAGCAGCGGCAGGATGATCTGCCAGAAGATCTGCCACGTGCTCGCCCCGTCGATGCGGGCGCTCTCCTCGAGCTCGACCGGGATGGACCGGAGGTAGGCCGAGTAGAGGAGCACGCTGAACGACAGCTGGAACATGGCGTGCAGGATCCCGACGCCGATCGGGTTGTCGAGGCCGAGCTGCGCCGTGAGCTTGATCTGCGGCAGGGCGATGACCGGGAACGGCAGGAACATCGCCGCGAGCAGGTACACGAACGAGAAGCGGAAGAACCGCTTGTGCCAGTTCCGCACGATCGCGTACGAGGCGAACGAGCTGAGGAGCAGCGTCGCGACGACGGTGAGCGCGGCGACGCCGACGGACACGGAGAACGAGACGGGGAAGCGCGTCAGCTGCCACGCCTCGACGAAGCTCGCCGGGTTGAACGGCGCGGGCAGGGACAGGGCGTTGCCGTCCACCGACTGCGCGCTCGTCTTGAACGCCATCGCCACGGTGACGTAGAGCGGCACGAGGACGGTCAGGGACGCGACCGCGAGCAGGATCGTCAGCGGCCAGTTGATCCGGCCGAGGCGTCCACGGCGGCGGGGCGGCTGGCCGGGGTCGGTCGGTGTCGTGCGGGGGACTGGGGTGCGGGTGTCGACGGCGGTCATGCGAGTCGCAGGTTCCTTCCACGGGTCGCCGCGAGCTGCAGCACGGAGATGAGGACGGTGATGATGAAGAAGACGGTCGCGTTCGCCATCTGGTAGGCGTAGTCGCCGCCGGTGAAGCCGCCGAAGATCGTCATCGCGACGCTGCTCGTCGCGGTGCCCGGGCCACCGCCGGTGAGCCCGACGATGACGTCGTACGCGCCGAGGTAGCCCTTCACGCCGAGCACCGTGTTGATGACGATGAACCCGCTGATGAGCGGCAGCGTGATGGAGCGGAGCTGCTTCCAGGCGCCGGCGCCGTCGAGCGCACTCGCCTCGTACAGGTCGTTCGGGATCGACGTGAGCCCCGCGGTGTAGACGAGGAGCGCTCCCGGCACGGTCTGCCAGGCCGAGACGATCACGATCGACAGCCACGCCAGGTTCGGGTCGCCGAGGATGCTCTGCTCGAGCGGCCCGAAGCCGACTGACGTGGCGAGGGCGGGGAGCGTGTTCGAGAACAGGTAGTTGAATACGTACGCCACGACGATGCCGGAGACGACCATCGGGATGACGAACACCGAGCGGAGTCCGGCGGCGTACTTGACCTTCTTCGTCAGGCCGATCGCCAGCGCCAACGCGATGACCTGCGTGACGACCACCGTGACGAGCGCGAACCCGAGCGTGAACCCGTACGAGGCGAGGATCGACGGGTCGGACACGAGCGCCTTGTAGTTCTCGAGCCCGAGGAAGTGCCACGCGCCGAAGCCGAGGTAGTCCGTGAAGCTGTAGAAGATGCCGACGCACGCGGGCGCGACGACGAACGCGGTGAACAGCACGAGGGCCGGCACCACGAAGAAGTAGTACATCCGCTCCGTGCGGTGCAGCGAGCCGACGCGACGGTGCACGCGCGTGGCCGCCGTGGCCGGGCCGGGTGCTGGCTGATCGGTCTCGCGGGCGAGTGGGGTCTGCATGGTCATGATCGCTCCTGGGGTCCTGGTCGCCGGGCTCAGACCGTCGCCGACCGGCCGGCGAGCCGCCGCCAGTCCGCGTCGAGTCGCCGCAGCATCGAGGTGAAGTCGCCGCTCCGGATCGCCGACTGCAGGTAGTTGCCGAGCGGGATGGAGGTCGGGATGAAGGTGCCGGCGCCCTGGTAGAACGCGGCGTCGTCGACGTACTGCTGCAGGCCCGCGAGTCGCTCGTCGTTCTGCGGCGGAGCGCCCTTCCGGGTGGAGTACGCGAGGTTGTCGCGGTTGTACGCGTCGATGACCTCGTCCTGCATGAGGAACTCGACGAGCTCGTGCGCCTGGTCGACGTGCCCGCTGGCCTCCGGGATCCAGAGTCCGAGGTCGACGTTCACCCGGGCCTTGCGGTCGGCGGGGTCGTTCGACACGGGGAGTGCGAAGGTGCCGACCTCGAGCTTGTCGTCGATGAGCGCGATCTGCCCGAGCGCCCACGGCCCCTGCAGGTACATCGCGGCCTTGCCCTGCCCGAACGCCAGGTTGCCGTCGGCGTACGACCGGGTCGCGTGGTCCGGGTTGAAGAACGACGAGATGGTCTTCGCGCGCTCCATCGGCACGGCGAAGGTCTTCTCGAACGACACCTCGGAGTCCGGCCCGACGTCGGCGCCGATCGTCTTCATCTTCCGGAAGAACTCCCCGGTGTCGACGAGGCTGCCCACCGAGTAGTCGAACAGGCCCTGCCAGAGCGTCCACGTGTCACGGTCGGTCGCGTAGACCGGCGTGATGCCGGCCTTCTGCAGCTCGGTGCAGACGTCGACGAACTCGTGCCAGGTGGTGGGGACCGGCAGTCCGTGGTCCGCGAAGATCTTCTTGTTGTAGATGACGCCGGCAGCGGCCAGCGAGTACGGCAGGACGCTGACGCGGCCCGGGTACTTCGCGTACTGGTCGCCGAGCGCCGCGATGCTCGGGCGGATCCGGTCGGCGGACGGCAGACCGCTGAGGTCGCGGAGCACCCCGCGCTCGACGTACCGGGCGAGTTCGAGGTTGTCGTTGAAGCACCCGACGTCGGCCGGCTGGCCCCGGACGAACTGCGGCGCGATCGCCGTGGTGCTGTCGTGGACGACGGAGACGCCGGCGTGCTCGCGTTCGAAGCGGCGGAGGAGCTTGTCGAAGTAGGCGATCACCTCCTGCTTCTGCTCGTAGAAGCGGAGCGTGGTGCCGCCCGCTGCGGCCTGGCCGGGTGTCGCGCACCCCGCCAGCGCCAGCGTGCCGAGCGCGATCCCGCCCGCCGCCCCGGCGAGGAACCCACGCCGTCCGAGCGTCGTCCCGATGGTTCCTGTCCTGCTGCCGACCATTGCTGCTCCCTCGTGCGCTCCCTCGCGCGTGGTCATGTTTACAGCGCTGGAAACCGCAAGTCAACGTTGTAATCCGGACAGGAGGCGCGGTGCGCGTCGTTCTCGTCGCTGCGGTCCGCCTCGGGGTCGCGCCCGGCGGGCTCAGTGCGGCGGGCGCTCCTGCCCCGCGTCCGCCGCCCCGAGACCGGCGCGCTCGAGCCAGTCGCCGAGCAGCCCCCCGACGAGCCCCGGCCGCTCGTGGGGCAGCGCGTGCCCCGCGTCGGCGACCGTGACCACGGTGGCGTGCGGGTACAGGTCGCCGTCGCCGAGCCGCTCCTGCCGCTCCCACCCGACCCAGCGGTCGCGTCGGCCGGACAGCACCAGCACGGGTGCGTCGACCACCACCGCGTCGGGGTCGGCGACGTGCGGACCCGTCGTGATCGCGCGCTCCAGGGTCTCGTCGTCGACCGGGCCGGCCGCGGGCACCACGGCGGTCCGGAACCGTTCGAGCGTCGCCGCGGTCCGGACGACGAAGTAGCCCTCGTACTCGGCACGCTGGTCGTCGTCGAGCTGCGCCGAGACACCGTCGTCGCGCACCACCGCGGAAGCGGCCGGACGCAGCTCGCCGGGCACGACGGTGCAGAGCAGCGCGAGGCCGGCGACGCGGTCCGGGTGCCGCGCGGCGACGGCGCGGGCGAAGTGGCCGCCGTACGAGTGTCCGAGGAGCAGGAACGGGCCCTCGGGCACCTCGGCGTCTAGCAGCAGGTCGACGGCGTCGAGCACGTCCTCCGACGACCGGAACCCGCTCGACGGGCGTGAGTCGCCGTGGCCGGGCAGGTCGACGTACACCCGACGGAGGGCGCGGTCGCCTCGGTCGGCGAGCACCGGCTCGAGGAACCCGCGCACCTCGACGCGTGACGAGTACGCGCCGTGGAAGGCGAGGAGCGGCATCCCGCTCCCCGAGGTGTCGTACGCCAGCGATGCCGACGGGCCGGACCGGACCTGACGGGTCATGCCGTCCATGGTCCTCCCCACCCGAGGTGCCGTCCACCCGCAGGACGCAACGGTCCGCAGCGTCGTCGACACCGCGGCGCACGCCCGAGCACGAGCGCGCCGCGGGAGGCAGCGGACACGGTAGCGTCGACGACGGCCTGTCCCCGACCCGGATCGAGCAACGATGCCTGACGTCCACCGCCCCGCCGACGACCGCTACGAGCAGCTCCCGTACGAGCGCGTGGGGAAGAGCGGCCTGCTGCTGCCGCGGATCTCCCTCGGCCTGTGGAACAACTTCGGCGCGGACCGCGCACTCACGACGCAGCGCGACATCGTGTTGCACGCGTTCGACCGCGGGGTCACCCACTTCGACCTCGCGAACAACTACGGGCCGCCTCCCGGTGCCGCCGAGGAGCAGTTCGGCCGCATCCTCGAGTCCGACCTGCGCCCGTTCCGCGACGAGCTCGTGGTGTCGACCAAGGCCGGCTACGACATGTGGCCCGGCCCGTACGGCAACTGGGGCTCGCGCAAGTACATGCTCGCCTCGCTCGACCAGTCCCTCGGCCGCATGGGCCTGGACTACGTCGACGTCTTCTACTCGCACCGCCCGGACCCGGAGACGCCGATCGAGGAGACGGTCAGCGCCCTCGTGACCGCCGTCCGTTCGGGCAAGGCTCTCTACGCCGGCATCTCGAACTACGACCCGGCCCAGACCGCCGCCGCGGCCGAGGCGCTCGCCGCCGAGAACATCCACCTGCTCATCCACCAGCCGCGCTACAACATGTTCGACCGGGTCCCCGAGGACGGCCTCTTCGACGAGCTCACCCGGCTCGGCACCGGCGCGATCGTCTTCTCGCCGCTCGCCGGCGGGCTGCTGACCGACCGCTACCTCGACGGCTCGGTGCCGGTCGGGTCGCGTGCGGCTGAGGGGCGCTGGTTCACGGCGGAGCGGATCGACGACGAGTACCTGAGCACGGCGCGGGCGCTCAACGACATCGCGGCGGCGCGCGGCCAGACCCTCGCGCAGCTGGCGATCACGTGGGTGCTCCGCCAGCCCGCGGTCACCTCGGCACTGGTCGGGGCCTCGAGCGTCCGCCAGCTCGACGGGACGCTCGACGCCCTGTCGGGTGCGGCCCTGTCGGACGAGGAGCTCGCGGCGATCGACGCGCTGGTCCCGCGCGGCTGAGCGAGGCCATGGTGGGGGCATGACGGAGCAGGACGAGATGATCCACCCCGAGGTCGCGCCGAGCGGGGACGGGTGCGTCGAGTGCGACGCGACCGGCTCCTGGTGGGTGCACCTGCGGCGGTGCGCCGCGTGCGGCCACGTCGGCTGCTGCGACGACTCGCTCAACACCCACGCGACGCGGCACTGGCAGGAGACGGGCCACGCCGTCATCCAGAGCTTCGAGCCCGGTGAGACCTGGGCCTGGGACTACCGCGACGACTCGCAGTTCGAGGGGCTGGAGCTCGCGGCGCCGACGAGCCACCCCGTGGAACAGGCAGTCCCCGGGCCGGCGGATCGCCTTCCCGGGGACTGGTTGGAACTGCTCGGCGGGTCGCGCTGACCGAGGTCAGCGCGACCCGCTGACGGATCAGACCGCCGCGGTCGCCTCGTCGCGGTGCGGGAGCTTCCAGCCCGGACGCACGAAGTGGCAGGTGTACCCGGCCGGGTACTTCTCGAGGTAGTCCTGGTGCTCCTCCTCGGCCTCCCAGAACGGGCCGGCGGGGGCGATCTCGGTCACGACCGGGCCCGGCCAGATACCGGACGCGTCGACGTCCGCGATCGTGTCGCGGGCGACGCGGTCCTGCTCGTCCGAGGTTGGGAAGATCGCCGAGCGGTAGCTGCGGCCGACGTCGTTGCCCTGGCGGTCCTTCGTCGACGGGTCGTGGATCTGGAAGAAGAACTCGAGCAGGTCGCGGTACGAGATCACGGACGGGTCGAAGACGATCTCGACGGCCTCGGCGTGGTCACCGTGGTTGCGGTAGGTCGCGTTCGGGGTGTCGCCGCCGGAGTAACCGACGCGGGTGCTGATGACGCCCGGGCGACGGCGGAGGAGCTGCTGCGCTCCCCAGAAGCAGCCGCCGGCGAGGATGGCGGTCTCGGTGGTGGTGGTCATGGTGGCCTCCTGGGCTCTCGTGCCGCTGGCTGCGGCACCGTACTGTGCAACCGGCGACGGGGGTGTCCTGTTCCCGTTGCGGGCCGGGAGGCGCGGTGCGGGCTGGCACCGCGCCTCCAGGCCGCCGTGTGGTCGCGTCTGGATCCGCGGTCGCGTCAGTCGGTCGTGTCCTGCAGCGCATCCAGCGCTGCCACGTCCTCGGCCGACAGGACGAAGTCCACTTCGGCGTTCTCCGCGATCCGCGACGGGGTCGTCGACTTCGGCAGCGGGAGGACGTCCTGCTCGAGCAGGTAGCGGATCGCGACCTGCGCGACGCTCTTGTCGTACTTCGCCGCGATCTCGCGGATCTGCGCGTTCTCGAGCAGGCCGCCGGTGGCGAGCGGCGAGTAGCCCTCGGTGAGGATGTCGTGCTCGCGGTCGAACGTGGTCGTCTCGTCCTGCGTGTTGCCGATGAACCAGCGGATCTGGTTGGCGTGCGGGACGACGTCGGTGCGGCCGAGCAGGTCCTCGAGGTCCGCGACCGTGAAGTTCGAGACGCCGATCGAGCGCGTCCGGCCGGCGTCGTAGAGCTCCTCGAACACCTTCCAGACCTCGACGTTGCCGTCGCGGTGGTCGGACCCCATGTCCGACCAGGGCCACGGCGCGTGGATGAGGTACAGGTCGACCACGCCGAGGTCGAGGTTCCTGCTCGACGTCGCGAAGGCCTCGCGGGCGCCGGCCGCGGTCTTGATCTCGGCGGGCAGCTTGGTGGTGATGAAGACCTCGTCGCGGGGGACGCCGCTGTCGCGGACGGCTTCGCCGACGCTGGCCTCGTTGCCGTAGGCGAGCGCGGTGTCGATGTGCCGGTAGCCGAGGTCGAGCGCGGTCTTCGTGGCGTCGTAGGCGTCGCTGCCGGACGGGATCTGCCAGGTGCCGAACCCGATCTTCGGGATGTGCAGGCCGTTGGACATGGTGAACGTGTCGATGAGAGCGGGCATGCTCCGGACGATACGCCCGTGACCGTGGCGTCGTCGGTCAGGGCATCGCGTCGCCGGCCGAGCCGTAGAGGCTCGTCGCCAGCTCGCCGAGCACCGCGAGCAGGTCGCCGCCGTGCGCCGTGTCGACCGCCCGGAGCACCGCGGTGTAGCGCTCGCGGTAGTCCGCGACCACGGCTTCGCCCGCCGGTAGCAGGCGGAGGAGCGACCCGCGCCGGTCGTTCGGGTTCGGTGCGCGCTCGAGCAGTTCCGCGCTGGACATCCGGTCGATCATGTTCGTCACCGCGCCCGAGGTCAGTCCGAGGAACCCGGCGACCTCTGTCGGTGTGGAGTACCCGGTGTCGCTCACGAGCACGAGCGCACGCAGCGCGTTCTCGTGCACGCCCGCGCGGGCACTGAGCTGGCGCACCAGGCTCGCGTTCGCGCGCACGACCGCGTCGAAGGCCGTCAGCATGTCCGCTGCGTCCGTCTGACCTGTCCGGGTCACAGGTGCTCCTCTTGTCGTTTCGGTGTCGCCGGGGCCGCCGCGGATCGGCGCACCCCTCGCACTGGGGTCAGTCTACGAGTGGTTAACTTGGTCAAGCGTTAAGTATCTTGATCATTGAAGCAAGAGAGCCCGAACCCCTTGCTCCACCACACACCCAGACTCCCTGATCGAAGAGGTATCCCCGTGTCCGACAAGCTCCGCACCTCCGCACTGAAGCGGATCCGCTTCGCCCCCGTCGCGCTCCTCGCGGGCATCTTCGCGGCCGTCCTCCTCTCCCTCTCGCTCACCGGCACGCTGTCCGGGTTCGCGGCGAGCATCACCAACAGCAGCAACACCGCCGCGAGCGGCACGCTCATCATGCAGGAGCAGAACGCCGGCGCCACGGTCACCTGCCTCAGCACGGACGGTGGTTCGGTCTCCACGAACGCGGCGACCTGCTCGACCATCAACAAGTTCGGCGGCAGCACCACGATGACCCCGGGCAACACGGTCAACACCGCCATCTCGATCAAGAACACCGGCACCGCGAACGCCGCCACCTTCACGCTCACCCCGGGCGCGACCTGCACCCAGTCGGCCAACGGCACGATCAACGGCTCCGCCACCGACCTGTGCGCCAAGATGAACCTCGTGATCACGTCCGGCGCGACCACGGTCTTCAACGGCACGCTCGCCAGCTTCAAGGGCGCCGCCGCGTCGGCCTTCACCATGCCGGCCGCCCCCGCCGCCGGTGCCAGCGTCCCCTTCACCTTCGCCGTGACGCTCGACCCCTCGGCCGGCAACGCGTACCAGGGCCTCTCCGCCTCGGTGCCGATGACCTGGACCTTCACGGCCTAGTCCCCTTGACCGCGACGCTCGGCCGACCCCCTTCCGGTCGAGCGTCGCCCCCCATCACCCCGCACCACCCACGTCGACCCACAGGACGGAGCAGCACATGAGCCAGACCGCAGCGATCCCGCTCAGTGGCACGCTCGACCGTCCGCTCCTCGGCGCCCCCACCGCCACCCGCTTCGAGACCGTGCTCGCCTGGTCGGTCGCCCTCGTCGCCGCGGTCCTCCTCACCGCCGCCGTGCTCTTCCTCTCCGCCGGCGGTCGCTGGTTCGTCGTCGAGACCCCCTCGATGGGCGAGGCCGCCCCGGTCGGCACGCTCGTGCTCGACCTCCCCGTGGACGTCGCCACCCTGCACGTCGGCGACGTCGTCTCCTTCGAGACCGCCGCCAACCGCGGCGTCGTCTACACGCACCGCATCACCGCCGTCGACGCCGACGGCGGGCTGCACACCCGCGGCGACGTCAACGGCGCGACCGACCCGTGGACGCTCACCCAGGACGACGTCATCGGCACCCCGGCGCTCCTCGTCCCGCACCTCGGCTGGCTCTTCCGTGCGGCACCGCTCCTGCTCATCGGCACCCTGGTCATCTGGACGCTCACCAGCGTCTTCACCGACCGGGTCACCCGCTCGTGCCTCCGCATCGCGGGTGCCGCGCTGACCGTCTCGTACGCCGCGTTCGTCCTCAAGCCGTTCGTCAACGTGACCACCATCACGAACACCTCGAGCCCGTCCGGTGTCGAGGCGACCATCGTCTCGTCGGGCATGTTCCCCGTCCGGGTCGAGGCGCAGGGCGCCGACAGCGTGCACCTCGTCGACGGTCAGGTCGGGCGGATGGTCATCCACGAGCTCACGGCGAACGGGCACTACCAGCTGACCTCGAACATCGACCTCGGCCCGATCGGGTGGTCGCTGCTGATCGCCGCGTGCCTCGTCCCCCTCGTGCTCTGCCTGTCGGTCGGCCGCGTCGAGGCGGTGCGTGCCTCGTGAGGCTCCAGCACCTGCGCGACGGTCGCGTGATCGCCGCCGTCCTCGTCCTCGGGCTCGTCGTCGTCGCGCTCCTCAACGCGTTCTCCCCGACCCGCTCCGCCTACAGCGCCGTGGTCACGAACTCCGGCAACTCCGCCGCGACCGCGCCGTACTTCACGTGCACGGCAGCGGTCGGCGCCGACACCACGAACGCGCTCTTCGCGTACCGCCTGACCGAGGCCACCGGGGCGTCGACGGCCACCGACTGGTCCGGCAGGAGCGCGAACGGCACCTACCAGGGGTCGATGACCGCCACGACCCCGAGTCCGAACGCCTGCCCGCGGGACACCGGCAGCTCGTACCAGCTGAACGGCTCGACGAGCTTCGTGTCCACGCCGCGGTCGTACACGAACCCCACCACGTTCAGCGAAGAGGTCTGGTTCAAGACCACCGTCGCGGGCGGGATGCTCATCGGCTTCGGCAGCAACCAGGTCGCTACCTCCGGGCAGCACGACCGGCAGGTGTACCTCAACACGGCCGGCCAGCTCGTCTTCGGGACCTACAGCGGGACCACGCAGGTCGTCACGTCGCCGAAGACCTACACCGACGGCGCGTGGCACCACGTCGTCGCGACCCTGTCCGCCGGCACCGGGATGCGCCTGTACGCCGACGGTGTCCTCGTCGCGTCGAACACGGCGTTCACCGCCGCGGAGCCGTACACCGGCTACTTCCGCATCGGGTACGATACCGTCTCCGGGTGGCCGGGGCAGCCGTCGAACTTCTTCTTCACCGGGTCGATGCGGTACGCGGCCGTGTACAGCACGGTGCTGTCGGCGACGCAGGTCGCGAACCACGCGGCGGCCGGTCGCTGACCGGGCCGGCGGGCTCGCCGGCCGTTGCCCGCTGGCGACGACTTCACGGGCTCAGCGACACCTCACGGGCCGCAGAGGCCGTGAGGTGTCGCTGAGCGCGAGGGTCGGTGCGTGCGGATCGGTCACGAGCCGGCGACGGGACCGGCACCGCGCCTCCAGTCCGCAGCTGGTCGCGGCGGGACGCTAGGCGACCGCGATCTCGTTGGGTACGCCCGGCAGCTCGTCGCTGGAGGCGACGACCTCCCCGGTGGTCAGGTCGACCGCGTGCACCGTCCGCTCGGCGGGGTCGGTGACGTACGCGACGTCACCCGCGACCCACAGGGCCGGGTGGGCGTCCTGCCACTCGGCCGGGCCTTCCCACGCGTCGATCACGGGGAACGAGTCGAGCTGGTCGCCGGTGGTCGCGTCGAAGGTGTGCAGGGCGCCGTCGTCGCCGAGGACCACCGCTTCGTCGCCGGGGCCGCGGGCGAGGTCGCGGAAGGTGAAGCCGACGCCGTCGGGCATGTCCACGACGCTGTACTTCCCCGTCGCCGCGTCGATCAGCGCGATCTGGTCGAGCAGGTAGCCCTCGCTGTCCGGGTCGTCGTTGTAGTCGCCGACCGCCACGGACGAGGAGTCCGTGGTGAACAGGTTGCCGGTCCGGCCGTACTCGGTCGGGGCGTCGATCTTCTCGAACGCGCCGTCGGCGTAGACGAGCGCGCCGTCGGTGCACCCGAACACCGCGACCTCGCCCCGCACCGCACCCTCGCCGTGCACGTCCGGGCAGGCCTCGGACCGTGCGAGCTCCTCGCCGTCGGCGTCGAGTGCCCGGACGCCCGAGCGGCTCTCCTCGGTGCCGATGGTCATCAGAAGCGTTCCGTCCTCGAGCTCGATCGCGACGCCGTGGTGTGCGGCCTCGGACCGGGTGGTCGTGGTCTCCGGCAGTTCGTCGCCGTCGAGTGCGGTGTTGTCGAACGTGGTCACGTCGCCGCTGCCGTCGGCGAACAGGGCGGTGCGGTCGCCGTGCACGACCGCGTGACCGCCGGTGTCCGCGGGGAACACCGCGTCGGTCAGGGCCGGGTCGGCGGCGGTGTCGAGCACCCGGAACCCGTCCGGCACGGTCACGAGCACGTGCCGCCCGTCGCCCGCGGGGTTCACGCGGGTGAAGCCGTCGATCGCGTCGTCGGACACGACCCGCAGGTCCTCGTCGAGCACGAGCAGGCCGCCGTCGTAGGTCAGCGTGATCCGCGTGCCGTCGGCGCTCGGCGTGGCGTTCCGGTCCGCCTCGGCGTCCGCGGGGTCGGTCGCGCACCCGGTCAGGGCGAGGGCGGCGGCCCCGAGCAGGGCCGCGGGCGCAGCGGCCCGCATGATCTTCTTCTTCGTGGTCATATCGAAACTGTATTGATTCTCATTCTCAATGACCAGTCGACAGGCCGTCGACGATCGCCGCCGTGTTCGAGCGCATCATCCCCAGGTAGGTCGAGGCGTCCCCCTCGGCCGTCAGTGACTCGGTCGCCAGGGAGCGGATCGACACGTGCACGTCGACCTCGTCGGCGAGCACCTCGGCCAGTCGTGCCGGTTGTGAGGCATCCGCGAAGATCGTCGACACACCGGCCTCGTCGATCGCGTCCGCGAGGTCCCGCAGGTCCGCCGCGCTCGGGGAGGCCAGGGTGGTGCCGCTCGGGATCACGGCGCCCACCACCCGAAAGCCGTACCGGTCGGCGAGGTACCCGAAGACGTGGTGGTTCGTCACCAGCGCCCGACGGTCCTGCGGGACGCCGGCGAAGGCGGACACCATGTCCCGGTCGAGGTCGTGCAGCCGGTCGAGGTACGCCGCGGACCCTGCGGCGTCGATGCCGACGTCCCGGAGTGCGTCGTCGAGCACCTCGACGACGTCGACCATCCGCGCGGGGTCGGTCCACACGTGCGGGTCGGGGCCGCTGTCGTCCTCGGTCGTCCATTCCAGGGCGTCGATCACGTCGCCGGCGGTGAACACCGAGACGCCGTCCTCGGCGGCCGCGGTCACGTGCTGGGCGACGCCCTCTTCGAGTCCGAGGCCGTTCTCGACCACGAGGTCCGCGGTCCGGAGCCGGGAGGCCTCCTTCGCCGAGATCTCGAACGAGTGCGGGTCGGCGCCGGGCGGCATGAGGACCATCACGTCCGCGGCGTCCCCGACGACCTGACGTGTCACGTCGCCGAGGATGTTCGTCGTCACGGCCACGAGTGGCCGGTCCGACCCCGCCGACGTGCAGGCCGTCGTGCCGGCCGTCACCGCGACGAGCACCGCAGCGGCGGCGAGCGTCCGGGCGGGCCACCGGGCAGGCCACGGGGTGGACGGCCTCCGCCGCGTGGTCCCCGGCTCCGGCCGGCTCACAGTCCGACCTCGGCGAACGCGGCGGGCGCGATCGGCAGCTCGATCGTGCGAGCGACGCGCCCGCCGTCCGCGAAGTCGATCTCGTGCACGACGCCGTCTTCCGGATCGGCCAGGTAGGCGCGCTGGGCGTCGAGCTGCAGGAGTGGTACGGCGTCGGCGTCGGCATCGATCAGCGGCTCCGTCGTGGCCACGACGACGGTCGCGGCCGTCAGCACGACCACGCGTCCCTGGTCGTCCACGCCGACCACGTGCTCGTCGGCGTCGTCCACGGCGACGACCGTGCGGAGCGGTCGTTCGGTGGCGAGATGCCGCCAGGAGCGGTCCCGTGCATCGAGCAGCCAGGCGCCGGTGGCCCCGGCGACGCCGGCGACGGTGGGCCGTCCGGACCGGGCGGCGAAGGAGGTCGGGCGCTCGGCACCGTCGGGCAGCGCGACGAACGTCGTGCCACCGTCGTCGTCCACGACCACCGCTCCGTCCGCGCACCCGACGACCGCGCCGGCACGGGTGACGATCCCCCCGGTCGGGTCGGTGCACGCCTGCGGCGCCGTCCCGCTGGCTGCTCGGCCGTCACTGTCGAGGACGCGGACGCCGTCGTCGTTCGCCTGGACGAGGTGTTCCCCGAACGGCAGCAGCACCGAGGCGTCGACCGCCGCGCGCTGCTCGACGTCGCCCCGGCCAAGGGCGTCGCGGTCGAGCGCGACCGCCTCGCCCCGTTCTCGCCAGGTGATCGTGGTCGTGGTCTCGGACGAGTGCACCTCGACCGGTCCGCCGCCGTCGAGCGTGCCGACCACCCGCGGTTCCGCCGCGTAGTAGTGCGTGTGGTCGCCGTGGTCGACGGTCCAGGCGCCGCCGTCGACGACGGTCGTCCGCTCCATGTCGCTGGTGACGAGGAACCGACCGTCGGTGGCGGAGTGGCGGGGAGCGTCGATCGGGTCGAGCGTCGTGGTCTCCGCGGTGAGCAGGTCGTGCAGCACCGTCTCGCCGGTCGCCGAGACGGCCAGGAGGCGCAGCTGCGGTTCTCGGGACTCAGTCGCCCCGTCGACGAAGCCGTGTGGCACTGCGGATCCGGTCGCGCCGTCGGCTGCCGGCGACGGCTCGGTCGCCGAGCAGGCCGCGGCGGCGAGGGCCAGGCCGGTCGCGAGACCGAGTGCGCCCAGGACGCGCGTGGATGCTCGGTGTGTGGTGGGGTTCATGGTGCCTCTCGAGGTCGTGTTGCGGATCGTGTGACGCGCGACACCGCGACACCGGCCACGGCGACCGCGGCGATGCTCGCGCCGGCTGCCGTGCCGAGGTGCCACGAGACGAGCAGCCCGGCGGTCACGGCCGCTGCGCCGACACCCGCGGCGAGCAGCATCGTCGTCGCGACGGATCGGGTCCACGCACGAGCGGCGGCGGCCGGGGCGAGCAGGAGCCCGACCACCAGGAGCGTGCCGACCGCGCGGTACGAGGCGACGACCGCCAGGGTCACCAGCGCGATGAGCACGACCTCGGCCAGTCGTGGGCGGAGCCCGAGGGTCGTGGCCTTGCGGACGTCGAACGCCGCCGCGGTGAAGGGGCGATGGAAGGCCGCAGCCAGCGCGAGGGCCACCGCGACGGCGATCCCCAGCCCGACGAGGTCCGCGCGTGTCACGGCGAGGACGTCCCCGAAGAGGATCGCCGTGACGTCCGTGGCGAAGGACCGCGACGACGACACGATGATGACCCCGAGGGCGAGCATGCCGACGAAGAGCAGGCCGATCGAGGTGTCGTACGACAGGCCGCTCCGCCGCTTCAGTGCTCCGATGCCGACCACCATCACGCCGGCGCTGACCGCGGCGCCGATGACGGTCGGGATCCCGGTGAGCGTGGCGATCGCGACGCCGGGCAGCATGCCGTGCGACAGCGCTTCGCCGAGGAAGGCCATCCCGCGCACGAGGACCCACGTGCCGACGACCGCGCAGAGGACTGCGGCGAGGGTGCCGCCGACGAGGGCGCGGACCATGAAGTCCGCAGTGAAGGGGTCGGTGAGCCAGGCCATGAGCTGTGACGCTACATGAAAATGACTATCGATACTGATAGCGTCTTCAGGTGCACACCTCGACCGACATCCCTGCCGTCAGGACGTCCGGCCTCGTCGTCCGACGCGGCGACCGGGTCGTCCTCGACGGCCTCGACGCGACGTTCCCGGCCGGGAGCGTCACCGCGCTGACGGGGGTCAACGGGTCTGGGAAGTCCACGCTGCTCGACGTGCTCGCCGGGGTGCTGCGGCCGTCTGCCGGACGCGTGACGGGCCTCCCGGCCGACGGTGCGTCGTTCGTGATGCAGGCCGTCCCGCCCGGCGCGCTTCCGCTCACCGTCCGCGCGACCGTCGCGATCGGACGGTGGCGGGGTCGGGCCTGGTGGCGCCCACTCGACCGCGACGACCGCCGGATCGTCGACGTGCAGCTCGAGCGGTTGGCGATCAACGGACTCGCGGACCGGCCGCTCGACGAACTGTCCGGCGGGCAGCGGCAGCGCGCGCTCGTGGCGCTCGGACTCGCGCAGCGGGCACCCGTCCTGCTCGTCGACGAGCCGACCGCCGGCGTCGACCAGGTGTCCGCCGCGCTCGTGGTGGCGGCGCTCGCCGACGAGGCCGCTCGCGGGGTCGTCGTCGTGCACGCGGCGCACGACCCGGGGGGCATCGCGGCGGCGGACCGGGTGGTGTCGTTGGGCTGACGAGATCAGACGCGCTGACCAGTTTTTTCTGAGCTAATTGCATAACTCAGAAGATCGGCGGGTGGAAGGATCACATGTCGGAAACGTGGCCCGGACTCGCCTTCGAGGACCTCGAATGGGAGAGCCGGTACCTCGTTTCGAAGAACGAGTACCGACACGGCGTGCTGTACCGGAACGACGAAGTCCTGCACGCCCTCGATGCGTTCGCGGCGCGCGCTGGACGCCGACGGTAGGTCGACTCAGGTGCCGACTCAGGGGCAGGCGACCGCGACCGAGCCGGTGGCCGTCGTCTCACGCGCGACGGGCTCGGCGGTCGGTGCCGCGTTGGACCGCCGCAGCCCCATCGACACGAGCACGACCGCGCCGATCACGGCGACGGCGCCCGCGAGCCAGAAGTCCGCGGCGAGCCCGAACGACGACACCGCCGCCCCGCCGAGCACCGATCCGGCGGCGATGGCGAGCTGGATCGTGGTGACGAACAGCGCGAGGCCGGTCTCCGAACCACTCGGTGACGCGGTCGACATCCACGTCTGCATCCCGAGCGGCAGCGCGCCCCAGACCAGGCCCCACACCACGAGCAGGACGAAGACCCCGACGATCGAGTGTGCCAACAGCGGCAGCAGGACGACGGCTCCGGCGAGCACGAACTTCGCCGAGCCGATGGTGCCGAGGACGCTCCGGCCGAGCGTGAAGCCGGCGGCGAAGTTGCCGACGATGCCGGCGACGCCGAAGACCAGCAGCGCGATCGTGATGGTGTCCGGACCGACCCCCACCAGGTCCTGCAGGTACGGCGCGATGTAGGTGTACGCGGCGAACTGGGCGGCGAAGAGGAACGCGGCGGCGATGAGGCCGACGCGTGCGCGCGGGACGCGGAGCAACGAGCCGAGCGTCGAGAACCGCACCTGCTGCAGGGCGGGGATCTTCGGGAGCATGGCGAGCTGCAGGCCGAGCGCGACGAGACCGAGCACCCCGCCGATCACGAACGCCAGGCGCCAGCTCGCCAGGGACGACACGAGGGCGCCGAGGGGAAGGCTCACGACCGTGGCCACCGAGACGCCCGCGGTGATGAGCGAGGTCGCGCGGATCACGGCGTCGGAGCGGACGAGTCGGCCGGCGATCCCCGCACCGATCGCCCAGAAGCCGCCGATGCCGACACCGAGGAGCATGCGGGCGCCGAGCAGGACCCAGAACGACGGGGCGATCGCGGCGAGGCCGTCGGCGACCACGAGCAGGACGGTGAGCGACACGAGGACGATCCGGCGGTCGATCCGGGAGGTCAGCACCGTGACGACGGGTGCGGCGACGGCACCGACGAGGCCGGTGGCGACGACCATCAGGCCGGCGGTGCCGATGCCGACGTCGAGGTCCGACGCGATCGCGGGGAGCAGGCCGATCGGCAGGAACTCGGACAGGACGAGGACGAACGATCCGAGTGCGACGGACGTGACACTGAGCCACCCGCGGCGCTCTGCTGACGAAGTCATGCGCTGCTCAAGCGCCGGAGTGTCCACGCCATTCCCGTGTGGCGCGGTGTGGCGGGGACGGCGCGGCGGGGGCGGCACAGCACGGTGCCGGTGATGCCGCCGTTCGGGTTCGGCGGCATCACCGTGCGGAGGACGGTCCGCCTAGGGTGCGGGCCGTCCCACTGAGAACCTAGGCAGACCGATATGTGGAGTCAAGCGTCCACATAAGACCCACGATTAGGGTTCTCTCATGTCCCCAGGCGAGCGCGTCCGCGCCGAACGGGTCGAGGTGCGTCGGAGCCGCGAAGCGATCCTCGCCGCGGCCGAACGGCACTACGCGGTGCGCGACGCCGACCCCACGATGGCGCAGCTCGCCGAACTGGCCGGGGTGGGGACCGCCACGCTCTACCGCCGGTTCCCGAGCATCGACGACGTGGTGCGCGAGCTGCACGGGCGACTGCTCGAGGAGTTCGCCCGGGTCGAGGCGGCCGTCGCCGCGCAGCCGACCGGATGGGACGGTGTCGTCGCCCTCGTCACCACGATCATCGACGTCCTGCAGGACCACCCCGCCATCCCACGACTCAACCGGAAGATGGTCGCACTCGACGACGACCAGCAGCTCAGTGCCCGGTGGGCCGATCGGCTCGACGCGCTCATCGCGGCCGCGCAGGCCGAGGGCACCCTGCGTCCGGACGTGACGGCCAACGACGTCACGTTCGCGGCCTTCCGGCTCGGCAGCTACTCGAACCTGCCCCCGGACGAGGCCGACCGGATCATCGGTCGGCAGCTCGGCATCGTGCTCGACGGGCTCCGTGCCGACGGCGTTCGCCACCCGTTGCCCGGTGCGGCGATCCGGCCCGACGACCTGCACCGCGTGTTCCGCTACGAGGTGACGCACCCCGTCGAGTGACGACGGGCCAGCCGGGTGTCCGGTGTGCGCACGGCGTCACCATCAACGTCCCGCTGTCGCGTTGTTAATGTTAACAAGCACTGTGCCTGTCGCAGGCGATCAGGCGTCGAGCGCCGCCCGGGCCGCGGCGACGACGGACTCGTCGGTCACGAAGTGCGCGGAGCCGTCGTCCGCTCCGCCCATCGGCACACCGGCGTGCGCGCTGTCCGCCGCCGGGCGCTTCGCGGAGAGGTGCACCGCGTCGACGCCGGTCGCGACGAGCGCGGGGACGTCGGCGGGGACGACACCGGCGCCCGCCATGACCTGCACGGGGCCGGCCGCCTCGACCATGCGGGCGATCGTCGCCGCACCGGTCAGGGCCGTCGGTGCGGCACCGGACGTCAGCACCCGGGTGAACCCGAGGTCGGCCAGGGATGCGGCCGCCGCGACGGGGTCAGCCGCGTGGTCGATCGCCCGGTGCAGGGTGACCTCGGCGACGGCGCTCACGGAGCGGGCCGCGTCGACGAAGCGCCGGAGGGCGTCGACGTCGAGCGTGCCGTCCGGACGCAGTGCCCCGACGACCACACCGGCGGCGCCCGACCGGAGGACCGTGCGGACCTCGCGCTCCATGAGGTCGACCTCGTCGCGGTCGTACACGAAGCCGCCGGGCCGGCACCGCACCAGCGCGTGCGCCGGGATGCCGGTCTCGTGGGTCGTCTCGACCAGGGCCTGCGAGGGGGTGAGCCCACCGAGCTCGAGTCCGACGCACAGCTCGACCCGGTCGGCGCCGCCGTCCCGCGCGACGACCGCCCCGGCGGGCGAGGTGACGGCGATCTCGAGGCTGACGGGGGAGTGGCTCATGCAGTGGCTCCGAGCGGTTCGTTGGAGGCGGGGACGATCCGGGCGCGGAGGTCCGGCGCCGACGGGAACACTCGATCGTAGGGGAACATCGGCCGCTCGATCCTGTGGTGCCCGAGGCGCTCGAGGTCCTGGTCGACGCCGCCCGGCGTGAGGGCGAGCATCCAGTCGGCGGACATGTCGAACAGCTCCGGTTCGAGGTACCCGATCTTCACGATCACGACGTCGGCCTGCCGCGGTGTGAGGTCGAGGTCGGTGAAGTCGTGCTCGTGGTGGTACGGCTTCCGGAGCTTCGTGAGGATCGCGAACACGCTGCCGACCTGCAGCACGACCTCGGTCTCGGCGTCGCGGTCGCCGTGCTTGATCGCGTGCACCCGGCCGGTCATGGTGATCGGACCCGCGTGGACGTCGTCGACCGTCGCACCCGCGGTCACGGTGACGGTCGCGCCCACGCCGGCCTCGACCGCGGTCGCCACGGCAGCGGCACCGGGGACGCTCGCGTAGATGACGATCGGCCCGGTCGGGTCCTGGAACTCCGGGCGAGCGAGCACCTGGGTGAGCCCCCACGTCATGTCGCCCGAGCCGCCCGCGGTCGGGTTGTCGCCCGAGTCGGAGATGAAGTACGGCTTCGCGGCGCCCGGCGCGAGCGCGGCGGCGAGGCACTCGTCGAACGAGCCGGTCGGTGCGACGAACACGAAGTCCTCGCGGGCGTCCCAGAACGCCGTCGCGAGCCGCTCGGCCCCGGCGGCCACCGCGTCGGCGTCCCACCCGGTGACGACGGTGACGGCGCGGTCCCGCGGCTGGTCCGCCCACGCGTAGCCGACCCAGATCGCGGCGTCGAGCACGCCCTCGGTCGCCTCGACCTCCGGCACCTGCGCGTAGAGGGACGCCGCGGGCTCGATGCGGGTCGAGGTCTGCTCGCCGGGCAGCAGCACCGGGATCGGGATCCACGCCTTGACCGGGCGCTGTGCGCCGACGGGCCGGGTGGTGAGCACGTCGACCAGGTTCCGGACGGCGCGTTCCTTCGTCTCGAGGGCGTCCTCGTGCGGGGCCATCCGGTAGCAGGTGACGAGGTCGACCTGGTGCGCGAGCTCGGCGGTGACGTTGCCGTGCAGGTCCATCGACGCGGACACGATGACGTCCGGACCGATCACGGCGCGGATCCGGCCGAGCAGGTCCGCCTCGGCGTCGTCCAGTCCCTCGACGACCATCGCGCCGTGGATGTCGTACCAGAGCCCGTCCACGTGCTCTGCCTCGACGATCGACCGCAGCCGCGCGACGATCTCCGACGCGAGCGACTCGTACGACGCCCGGTCGACGATCCCGCCGGGCAGCGCGTGCCCGATGAGCGCGCCGCGGAAGTCCGCACGCGACGACAGCGGCCCGAGGAAGCCGTACCGGGCCACGACCTCGTCGCCGCGGTCCGGGTGGAACGCCGGCGCGAGGGTCCGGGTCGGCGTGAAGGTCGACGTCTCGATCGCGAGACCCGCGATGGCGATGACCGGACGACGGGTAAGGGGGTCAGACACGGACGCTCCTGTTCCTGGTGGTGGACTGCGGGATGGGCGCGGACAGTTCCTCGAGCGAGGCGGCGAGGCCCCGCTGCAGGGCGAACTGTCCGGCCCCGACGAGCCCCGCGTCGGCGCCGAGCGACACCGGCTCGATGGCGAGGTGCTGCGTCATGAGCGGGTGGCAGCTCTCGTAGAGCTGGCTGCGCACGGCGGCGATGAACGGGTCGAGGGTGGAGAGGATGCCGCCGAGGTAGACGGCGTCCGGGTTGAAGAAGTTCACGTTGGCGGCGAGCACCTCGCCCAGGTACTTGCCGGCCATCCGCACCGCCCGAGTGGTCTCCGGGTGCGCGTCCGAGGCGAGCCGGACGACGTCGGCGGTCGAGGACACGTCGACCCCGGCGGTCGACAGGATCCGCACGAGGGCGGCACCGGAGGCCACCGTCTCGAGGCACCCGGTGTTGCCGCACGAGCACGGGGTGTCGCCGGCGGCGTCGATCCGGACGTGCGTGATGTCCCCGGCGGCGCCGGTCGAGCCCCGGTACAGCCGGCCGTCGATGACGATCCCGGCGCCGATCGCCGACCCGGCCTTGATGGTGATGGTCTGCCGTCGGCTCGGGTCCTGCACGGTCTGCTCGCCGGCGGCCATGCAGTTCGCGTCGTTGTCGACGATCGCCGGCAGGCCGAAGCGCTCGGACAGCCACGAGGCGACGGGGAACCCGTTCCACCCGGGCATCCGGCTCGGCAGGTCGACGACACCGGCCTCGACGTCGACCGGCCCCGGCAGGCTCAGTCCGACCCCGCGGAGGCCGTCGCGACCACGGTCGTCGGCGAGCCGCTCGAGCAGGGCGGCCAGTCGCTGCAGGCCGGCGGTCGGACCGTCGGAGAGCGCGAACGGGACGTTCGCGACCGACTCGAGCGCGCCTCCCGGCAGCACGATGCCGATGCGCGCGTGCCCGCCGCCGACGTCCGCGGCGACCGCGAACTCGTCGGCGCCCCCGATCCGGAGCACCTTGCGGGGGCGACCGCCGGTGGAGACGTCGGTGCCCTCCTCGGCGAGCAACCCGTGGGACAGCAGCTGGGCGACCACGTGGGACACGGTGGACGGAGCGGCACCGAGCAGGGATGCGATCTCGGTGCGGCTGGTCGCCTGCCCGGACGCGACCAGTTCGAGGACGCGGGCGCTGAGGTCCGGCACGACTTTCTCCAATCCGGGCGGAAGGGGATCGGAGGACCCGATCTGCGGCGAGCCTACGGGGCGGAACAGGCGGTCGACCCTTTCGTCCGATCGGCAGTAACGCAGTTTTTACATCAAGATGTTTGTTTTTCCAATCGCTTTGGTCCTTGACTGTCCTCGTGCCTCCGGGCACGTCTCGTGCTCCACCTCCCCGAACCCCCGACGCCGAACCGGCGTGACCGCACAAGGAGACACCGCATGTCCAAGCCCCGTCGCTGGGCGCTCCTCACCGGAGCGGCGATCGCCGTGAGCGCCCTGCTCGCCGGATGTTCCGGAGGCGGCTCCACCGCGTCCGGTTCCGACTCCGACGCGATCAACTACGCGCTCCCCGCCAACTTCACGCCGAACTGGATCCTGCCGATCGGCACGGCGGCGCACCTCAACACGAACAACGGCTCGATCGCGCAGTCCCTCTACGAACCGCTCGTCGCCTACGACGGCTCCACCGGCAAGATCGCGTGGAACAAGGCCGGCTCCGTGGCGACCGACGCCGAGTTCGCCGCGGACAGCAAGAGCGTCACGATCACGCTGGGCGACCGGCACTGGTCGGACGGCAAGCCGATCACGAGCCGCGACGTCGCGTTCTGGTTCAACCTCATCAAGGCGAACAAGGACCAGTGGGGCTCGTACTCCGAGGGCAAGGCGCCGGACAACTGGACGTCGTTCAAGACGGTCGACGACACGCACTTCACGATCACGTTCGACAAGGCGTACAACTCCGACTGGATGCTCGCCAACCAGCTGAGCCACATCATCCCGCTGCCGCAGCACGCCTGGGACAAGACGAGCGCGAGTGCGAAGGTCTCCGACGCCGACGAGACCACCGCCGGTGCGAAGCAGGTGTGGAAGTACCTCAACACCGCGGCCGGCAAGATCTCCGACTACGCCAGCGACGACCTGTGGAAGACGATCTCCGGCCCCTACGGCGTCAAGTCCTTCACGACCGCCGGCAAGGTCACCCTCGCCGCGAACACGAAGTACGACGGCGGCGAGAAGCCCTCGATCAAGACCGTGAACCTGCTGCCGTTCACCACGAGTGACGCCGAGGTCAACGCGGTCCGCTCCGGCGAGGTCGACTACGGCTACATCAACGCCACCGACATGGACCAGAAGTCGTCCTTCACGGCGAAGGGCTACTCCGTCGAGCCCTGGACCGGTTGGGCGATCACGTACATGCCGTACAACTTCAACAACCCGGACATGGGCGCCGTCTTCAAGCAGCTGTACGCCCGTCAGGCCGTCCAGATGTCGATCGACCAGAAGTCGCTGTCGAAGGTCGTCTTCAACGGCACCGCCACCTCGACCTACGGGCCGATCCCGCAGGCGCAGGAGTCCGACTACGTCTCCGACGTGCAGAAGTCGAACCCGTACCCGTTCAGCACGAAGCAGGCCAAGGAACTGCTGACCAGCCACGGCTGGACCGAGCAGGGCGGCACGATGGTCTGCACGTCCCCGGGGACCTCCGACAGCCAGTGCGGCGAGGGCGTCGAGCAGGGCACGAAGTTCACCATGCAGGTGCTCTCGCAGTCCGGCTCGACCGTCACCGACAACATGATGAGCGCGATCCAGTCGTCACTCCAGAAGACCGGCATCGGCTTCACCATCAAGACCGCCCCGGTCTCGAGCGTGCTGTCGCAGACCCCGACCTGCACCTCGGACGAGGCGAGCTGCAAGTGGGACCTGTCGTTCTTCGGCACCGCGGGCAGCTGGTACTTCCCGGCGTACCCGACCGGTGAGTCGCTGTTCTCCACCGGCGGTTCGGCGAACTTCGGCAGCTACTCCAACAAGGAGGTCGACGCCCTCATCGACGCGACCACCACCTCGCCCGACGCCTCCGCCGTGCAGGACTACAGCGCCGCGGTCGCGAAGGACCTGCCGGTGATCTGGCTGCCCAGCCCGGACTACCAGATCTCGGTCGTCAAGAAGGGTCTGACCGGGTTCGACCAGGACTCGCTCGCCAACTTCCACCCCGCCCAGTGGAAGTGGAGCAAGTGAGTCGCTGACGCGACCGGGCCTGGAGGCGCGGTGCGGGTCCGACCCGCACCGCGCCTCCAGGCCCACTCACCAACCATCCCGACGACGGAAGCCGCATGAACACAGCTCTCTACCTCACCAGGCGCGTCCTGCAGGCGCTCGCGGTGATCCTCATCGTCACGATCGTCGTGTTCTGCCTGCTGCACGCCCTGCCGGGCGGGCCCGCCCGCGGTGTCCTCGGCGTCTCCGCGACGCCCGCGCAGATCACGGCCTTCAACCAGGCGCAGGGGCTCGACCAGCCGCTGCCCGTGCAGTACCTCCGGTTCCTCGGCCGCCTGCTCACCGGCGACCTCGGCACCTCGTACACGCTCAACGAGCCGGTCTCGCAGCTCATCACCGAGCGCCTGCCGAAGACCCTCGTCCTCACCGGGATGTCCGCCGTGCTCGGCATCGTCATCGCGATCCCGGTCGGCATGTGGCAGGCGGTCCGCCGCAACGGCGCGGTCGACTACGCCGCCACCGCCCTGGCGTTCGTCTTCTACTCGACGCCGGCGTTCTTCCTGGGCCTCGTCCTCATCATCGTGTTCAGCCAGCAGCTGCCGTGGCTGCCGTCCCAGGCGCCGAGCGGGAACACGCTCGCCGAGGTCTTCCAGGACCCGGCCGGACTCGTCCTGCCCGTCGTCACCGGAGCCCTCGCGATGATCGCCGTGTTCAGCCGGTACATGCGGGCGTCCACGCTCGAGAACCTGCACGAGGACTACGTGCGCACCGCCCGCGCCGGTGGGGCGTCGACGGCGACGATCCTCCGACGACACGTCTTCCGGAACTCGCTCACCCCCGTGGTCGCGATGCTCGGCTACTACCTGCCGGTCCTGTTCGGCGGGGCGCTCGTGACCGAGCAGCTGTTCAACTACCCCGGCATGGGGTTGCTGTTCTGGAACGCGGCGCAGACCTCGGACTACCCGACGCTGCTCGGCTGCGTGCTCGTCATCTCGATCGCGACGGTCGTCGGCACGCTGCTGGCCGACGTCGCGCAGTCCCTCATCGATCCCCGAGTGAAGGCAGGCCGCGCATGACCGCCGCGTCGATCATCGATACCGCGTCCACCCGCGACGTGATGGGAGGCCGCGCATGACCGCACAGCTCGCACCCGAAGCACCCGGCGCACCCGTCACCGTCGCGGCGACCGGCTGGAAGCTCGCCGTCCGCCGCTTCCGCCACAACACCCTCGCGGTGATCGGCCTCGTCGTGATCGTCGTCATCGTCCTGTTCTGCTTCGTCGGCCCGTTCGTGTACCCGACCGACCAGACCCACACGCAGCTGTCCCAGGCGAACCTCGGCCCGAGCGCCGCGCACTGGTTCGGCACCGACGCGGTCGGCCACGACGTCCTCGGTCGCCTGATGTTCGGCGGCAAGGTGTCGCTCATGGTCGGGATCGCCGCCGGCGTCCTCGCCACCGTGGTCGGCACCCTGTGGGGCTCCATCGCCGGGTACGTCGGCGGCTGGGTCGACGCCGTCATGATGCGCGTGGTCGACGCGGGCATCGCGATCCCCGCGCTCTTCATCCTGCTCGTCATCTCCGCGATCACGACACCCGGCGTGTGGGGGCTCATCGTCATCCTCGGCTTCGTGTCGTGGCTCGTGCCCTCCCGGCTCATCCGCGCCGAGACCCTGACGCTGAAGAACCGCGACTACGTGCTCACCCTGCGCGCGATCGGCGGGTCCCACGCCCGCGCGATCGGCCGGCACCTGCTGCCGAACTCGGTGTCGACGATCGTCGTCGCGGCGACGTTCCAGGTCGCCGACGCGATCCTCCTCGTCGCCTACGTCTCCTACCTGGGCCTCGGCGTGCAGGCGCCGGCGACGGACTGGGGCGGCATGCTCTCGGCGGGACTCACCGCCGCGTACTCGGGACGCTGGTGGCTCATCGTGCCGCCGGGTCTCGCCGTGATCCTCGTCGTCTGCGCGTTCAACGCCGTCGGCGACGGGCTCCGGGACGCCTTCGACGTGAGGGGCCGTTGATGTCCATCCTGACCACCACCGACCTCGGGGTCACCTTCCGCACCGAGTCCGGCACCGTCGACGCGGTCCGTGGCGTCACCCTGCACGTCGAGCCGGGCGAGACCCTGGCGCTCGTCGGGGAGTCCGGTTCCGGCAAGTCCACGGTCGCGCTCGCCGCGATGGGTCTGCTCTCCGGCAACGCGACGGCCACCGGCAGTGCGGTCGTCGACGGGCACGAGATCGTCGGCGCCCCGGAGGACTCGCTCCGCGGCCTGCGCGGCAAGACCGTGTCCATGGTCTTCCAGGAGCCCGCGACGGCCCTCGACCCCCTCACGCGCATCGGTGCGCAGATCGCCGAGGTGGTCCGGAACCACCGGTCGGTCAGCGCCGCTGAAGCCCACACCGAGGCCGTCGAGCTCCTCCGCCGCGTGGGCATCCCGTCGCCGGAGACCCGTGCGAAGGCGTTCCCGTTCCAGCTCTCCGGAGGCCAGCGGCAGCGTGTCGTCATCGCGATGGCGATCGCGAACTCGCCGGCGCTCCTCATCGCCGACGAGCCGACGACCGCGCTCGACGTGACGGTGCAGGCCGAGATCCTCGAGCTGCTCCGGAAGCTCGCCGCCGACACCGGCACGGGAGTCCTCCTCGTCACCCACAACATGGGCGTCGTGGCGGACTTCGCGGACCGGGTCGCGGTGATGCTGCAGGGCGAGATCGTGGAGACCGGGGGCGTCGAGGACGTCCTGCTCCGTCCCGAGCACGACTACACGAAGCGGCTCCTCGCCGCAGTGCCGCGGCTGGCCGTCGCCGGTGCGGCCGGTGTCGGCTCCGGTTCCGCGCCCGCCGCTGGTGCGTCCGCCACGGACCGTGCGTCCGTCGACGGTGCCGTCGACCCGGCCGGGAGGCGCGACTCGCCCCCGGTGGTCGACCTGCGGGACGTCTCGGTGACGTTCGGGCGCGGGGCGCGCGCCGTTCACGCCCTGAGCGGGATCGACATCGTCGTGCACGCGGGTGAGACCGTCGGCCTGGTCGGCGAGTCCGGCTCCGGCAAGTCCACCGCGGCGCGGGTCGCGCTCGGCCTCGTCAAGCCGACGTCCGGCAGCGTGCACCTGTTCGGCTCCGACCTCCGCACCGCGCGGGGCCGCGACCGCCGTGCGCTCCGGTCCGGGATCGGCGTCGTGCTGCAGGACCCCGTGGCGTCGCTCGACGCGCGGATGTCCGTCGCCGAGTGCATCGCCGAACCGCTCGCCGTGCACCGTCGGGGGATGTCCTCGGCCGACCGACGCCGACGCATCGACGAGGTCCTCGACGCCGTGCGACTGCCCCGGACCCTGGCGACGCGTGCGCCGCGGGAGCTCTCCGGTGGGCAGCGGCAGCGGGTCTCGCTCGCCCGCGCGCTCGTGCTCTCGCCGCGGCTGCTCGTCGCCGACGAACCGACCAGTGCGCTCGACGTCAGCGTGCAGGAGACCGTCCTCGAGGTCCTCCGCGAGCTGCAGGGCGAGCTCGGGTTCGCGTGCCTGTTCGTGTCCCACGACCTCGCCGTCGTGCAGCAGTTCGCCGAGCGCGTCGTCGTGATGCGCCAGGGCGTCGTCGAGGAGCAGGGCACCACCGGCACCACGCTCCTGCACCCCACCACGGACTACACCCGGCGGTTGCTGGCGGCGGTCCCCGTCCCCGATCCGATCGTGCAACGGCAGCGCCGGGCCGAGCGGCTCGCGACCCTCGCGGCGGTGACCGCGTGACCGGCGGAGCACCGGCCGTCGTGGACCGCGAGGCCCGGGGGACCGACGCCGTCGTCGCGGGCGTCGACGTCGGCGGGACGAACACGAAGGTGCTCCTCGCCACCCCGTCCCTCGACGTGGTCGACCGGATCGACCTGCCGACGCCCGCCCACGCGGGTGGCGCGGCGATCGTGACGGCGGCCCTCGGTGCGGTGACCGAACTGCTCGACCGGCACCGCGCCTCCTTGACGGGTGTCGGGGTGGGCGCGGCCGGCGTCGTCGACGCGACCACGGGCACGGTGCTCGTGACCGGGAACTCGTTCACCGGCTGGGCCGGGTTCGGCGTGACCGACGCGGTGACGTCGGCGCTCGGCGTCCCGGCGACCCTCGACAACGACGTGAACGCGTTCCTGCTCGGCGAGGTCGCGACCGGTGCGGTCGCCGGCGAACCCGACGTGCTCGGGATGACGCTCGGCACCGGGGTCGGCGGGGCGCTCGTGCTCGGCGGCTCGCTGTTCGCCGGGCCCCGCGGTGCCGCCGGTGAGATCGGGCACGTGCCGGGCTTCGGCGACGCGCTGTGCACCTGCGGACAGATCGGACACCTCGAGACCATCGCCGGCGCCCGTGGCATCGCCGACCGGTACGCCGAACGGACCGGACGGCGGGCCTCGGTGCGCGAGATCGCCGAGGCCGCGCGTGCCGGGGACACCGACGCCGCACGCGTGTTCGAGACCGCCGGGTGGGGCCTCGCGCGTGCAGCCCTGCTGACGGCCGGGATCCTCGACGTGACCACCCTCGTCATCGGCGGCGGCATCGCCCGGTCGTGGGACCTGCTCGAGCCGGCGATCACGCGGGCGATCGCGCTCGAACCGCCGGTGAGCGGGGCGCCGATCCGGCTCGCGCAGTCGACCCTCGGGGCCGACGCGGTCGCACTCGGCGCGGCCGCCCAGGTGCGCGACCTCGTGCTCGGTGGCGCCCCCGCGCGCTGAGCCGCGCGCCGCGCGCCTGGCGCACCTCGCACGGTGCGCGGTGCGCTCCGCACAACGCAAGTCGGCCCGAACCACCTGATCTCGTGGTTCGGACCGACTTGGGTTGTGCGCTGGTCCCCGCGCCGGGCGCGGGACCCTCGCGGACGCGCGCCGCGCGCCCCGCGGGACTACGCCCGACGTGCTCCGACCCGCGGCAGCAGCAGCCCGAGGACGATCATCGCGACGGCGAGCACGAGGTGCAGCACGTTGTCGGCGCTGTTGAGCGGCACGAAGTTCGCCGGGTCCGCCATGCCCGCGGTGAAGAGGCCGTAGACGAAGAGCACGGCGTAGACGATCCCGCCGACGACCAGGTAGAGCCGGGCGCCGCGTGCCGAGCGGGCGGCGAGCAGCCCGACGACGCCGAACAGCAGGTGCACGATGTTGTGGAGCACCGACACCTGGAACAGGCCGACGAGCATCGCCATCGAGCCGTGACCGGCCACCGACATCGTGCCCATGTCCATCGTGAGGCCGGGGACGAAGCCGGCGATGCCGACGAGCAGGAAGACGACGCCGAAGACGAACGCGCCCTTCTGGGTCCAGGTCGAGCCGTACCCGGTGCGGTTGCGGACTGCGTTGCTGGTCATGGTGCGACCTCTCTCTCGACGAGACCGACGCTCCGATGCGACGGCCCGGACGCTCATGACGTCCACAGCACCTTCGGAGCACTCGCAGAGTCGGTTTGCAGCAGAGCGACCCTGTCCACGCAGCGCAGCCCGCCCTGTCCGCACAGCGCAGTCCGGCGTGGACGCGCTGAGCGGTCGAGGAGGGCCGCCCGAGCATCGTGGACGACATGAGCCAGTACGAGAAGCGCGACCCGAACACCCTCTACCCGAAGCCGCCGTTCCCGAAGCAGGAGCAGTCCCTGCCCGGAGCCGCGTGGAAGATGGATCCGACGCCCGACCACGGCGAGCAGAGCTACGTCGGCCGGGAACGCCTGACCGGCTTCCGCGGGATCGTCACCGGCGCCGACTCCGGCATCGGCCGCGCGGCCGCGATCGCGCTCTCCCGCGAGGGGGCCGACCTCGTGCTCTCCTACCTGCCCGACGAGCAGGAGGACGCCGAGCAGGTGCGCGACCTCCTCGAGGGCGAAGGGCGCCGCGCGGTGCTCTTCCCGGGCGACATCTCGGACGAGCAGTACTGCGGGGACCTGGTGCAGAAGGCAGTCGACGAGTTCGGCGGGCTCGACACCCTCGTCATGGTCGCCGGCCGCATGGACAGCAACGACGACATCCTGACGCTCGACACCTCCATGTTCGACTCCACGTTCAAGACGAACATCTACTCGCTGTTCTGGCTGACGAAGGCTGCCGTCCCGCACCTGGAGCCCGGCTCGACGATCGTCACGACCGGGTCGATCCAGGCCTCGACACCGTCGCCGGACAAGATCGACTACGCCGTGTCGAAGGGCGCGATCAAGCTCTTCACCGAGGCCGTCGCCCAGCAGCTCGCGCCGAAGGGCATCCGCGTGAACTCGGTCGCTCCGGGGCCGGTGTGGACGCCGCTCCAGCCTGGCTCCGACGACGCCGAGACGGTGTCGCACTTCGGTGAGAGCTCGCCGTTCGGTCGTCCGGGCCAGCCGGCCGAACTCGGTGCCGCCTACGTGCACCTCGTCAGCCCGGAGTCGAGCTACCAGTCCGGTTCGACGATCACCATCTCGGGCGGGACGCCCGCCTTCTAGACGGAACGGCAGACGGACTGGAGGCGCGTGGCGGGCCAGCCACGCGCCTCCAGTCTGCCACCGGGTCGCGTCAGCCCTGCGGCGGCGAGTACAGCTGCAGGTCGTTGCCCTCGCTGTCCTTGAACGGCACGATCCTGCCCCACGGGTGCTCGCTGATCTCGCCCTGCAGGTCGGCGCCCCGCGACCGTAGGTCGGCGACCTCGTCCTCGATCGACCCGTCCGGCTGGAAGGTGACGACCGCGCCGCCGCCGCTCGAGGGCGATGCCGACTCGCGGGCGTTCAGGCCGAGCCGCAGGCCGTTCGCGTCGATCTCGCTCCAGTCGTCGGACTCGCTGGCGACCTCGAGGCCGAGCGTGTCGCGGTAGAACGCGACCGCTCGCCGCATGTCGCTGACCGGGACCCAGACTGCTGCAACTCCACGTGCCATGGTGATTCCTCTTCCGCTTCCGCTGTGTCGGTTCGTCGTTCGCGGTGGACGGTAGGAGCCGCGGATGTGCACGGGCACAGGGGTGGTGGTGTCTGCGGACGCGTCGGTCCCGCGAGTGGCACGATCGGCTGCGGGCCCGTCGCGGGTCCGGACGCATCGACGGGGAGCAGCAGATGGCAGGCGTGACGCACGTGGTCCTGGTGACGTGGGAGCCGGGGACGGACCGGGCGACGGAGGCGGACGCGGTCGTCGCGGAGCACCTCGCCCGCATCGACGGCGTCGAGGACGTCCGCTCCGGCACGAGCGTGAGCACCGAGGGGCTGGAGGGTGGCTTCGACTGGATGCTCGTCGTGCGCTTCCGGGACCGTGCCGCGCTCGCGGGCTACCTGCCCCACCCCGAGCACCGGCCGGTCGCGGAGTTCATCGGTGGCGCGAGCGACCGCGTCGTCGTCTTCGACCTCGAGGACTGAGCACGGCGTTCGCGACGCGGCCGGTCGGAGTCGCGACGCTGCCAGTCTGAGTCGCGGCGCTGTTCAGGCGCGCTTCCGGCGGGGTCGGGCTGATCGCGGCGGGATCGTCCGCATGTGGTCCCGCACCCGACCGAGCACGTCCGCGAGCACGCTGATGTCCTGTGCGGAGAGCGGGTCGAGGAAGAGCTGCTGGAGCACCTCGACGTGCCCCGGGAACACCCGCGCCAGCACGTCCCGCCCCGCGTCCGTGATCGTCACCGTCACGCCGCGCTCGTCGTCGACCGACGGGCTCCGGGTGACGAGCCCCGCCTGCTCGAGCAGGCCGACCTGGTAGGTCAGACCGCTCCGGCTGTACACGACGCCGTCCGCCAGGTCCGTCATCCGACGGCTGCCGTCGGCCGCGTCACCGAGCGTGGCGAGGAGCTGGAACTGCACGTAGCTCAGGCCGCCGGCGTCCTTCAGCTGCTGCTCGACGGTGTGCCGGAGCAGGCTGCTCACCTCGATGAGGGCGAAGTACGCGCCGAGCTCGGCGGGGTCGAGCTGTGGTGCGGGGGCTTCGGCGGTCATGCACCGATCCTACGGTGCTCCGAATTCGAAGCGACGTACCGGGCAGTGCCGCCTCCCGACGTCGTCCCGATCGTCTATCGTGGAAGCACGACGGGCCGGTTCCCGGAACGTCGCCAGCCGAAGGCCCCGCTCGCGGGGCCTTCGTTCTTCGTGGCACGCGTGTCAGGGCACCCAGTTCTCCTCGTGCGCGACCGCGGGTGCGATCAGGCGCCACTGCCGTTCCAGCGTCCGCACCGCTGCGGGGTGCGGGTTGGACTGACTGTCAGCGGGGCGGACCGTTAGTGGGGCGGCGGGGTTCGGGGCGGCCCGAGATGGTGACCATCTGACGAACGGGAGGCGCGGTGCGGGCCCGCCCCGCGCCTCCCGGCCCGCGTGTCCGTACGCTGGGACCGTGGCTGCCGCGACCGAACCGACCGTCCTGCTGACCGCCTTCGAGCCCTTCGGCGGTGACGCCCGGAACCCCTCGCGGGACGCCGCCGAGCGCCTGGCCGCGACGTGGGAGGGGCCGGCGACGCTCGTCGTCGAGCAGCTGCCGGTCGTCTTCGCCGAGGAACGCTCCCGGCTGGCCGCCCTCATCGCGAAGCACCGGCCGACCGTCGTCATCGCGACGGGTCTCGCTGCCGGACGGGCCGCGGTCACCCCGGAACGCATCGCGATCAACGTGATGGACGCCCGGATCCCGGACAACGCCGGAGCGCAGCCGGTCGACGAACCGATCGACCCGTGCGGCGCGCCCGCTGCCTTCTCGGGGCTGCCGATCAAGCGGATCGTGCGGGACGTCCGTGCCGCTGGCGTCCCCGCTGCCGTGTCCAACACCGCCGGCACGTTCACCTGCAACCAGGTGTTCTACGAGCTGATGTCGTTCGCCGAGCGCGAGGGGTTCCGGGCCGGTTTCGTGCACGTGCCCGCGACGCCGGACATCGCGGGGGACGGGCCGTCGCTCGAACTCGACCAGATCGTCATCGCTCTCGACGCGGTCGTCCGTGCGTCGATCGACCCGTCGGCGGACATCGTCGAGCAGGGCGGCGCGGAGTCCTGAGACCGCCGCGCCGCCCCGGCTCACGCGTTCAGATGAACTGGCGGAAGTTGGTCGACGCCAGGTCGAGCAGCTCGTCGCCACGGCCGGACAGCACGGTGCGGATCGCGTAGAGGGTGAAGCCCTTCGCCTGCTCGAGCGTGACCGCAGGCGGCATCGACAGCTCCTGCCGGTCCGCCTTCACCGAGACGAGCGCCGGACCGTCGTGCGCGAGCGCCGCCGCGAGGGCGTCCTCGAGCTGGTCGGACTCGTCGACGCGGAAGCCCGCGATGCCGATCGCCTCGGCGACCTTCGCGAAGTCCGGGTTCTGCAGCTCGGTGCCGTAGGTCACGAACCCGGCGGCCTTCATCTCGAGCTCGACGAAGTTCAGCGACGAGTTGTCGAACACCACGATCTTCACGGGCAGCTTGTTCTGCACGATCGTGATCAGCTCGCCGAGCAGCATCGTCAGGCCGCCGTCGCCGGCGAGCGCGATGACCTGGCGGTCGGGGTGGGACGCCTGCGCGCCGATCGCCATCGGCACCGCGTTCGCCATCGTACCGTGCACGAACGAGCCGATCAGGCGTCGGTCGCCGTTCATCGTGAGGTAGCGCGACGCCCAGACGACGGGGGAGCCGACGTCGGGGATGAAGACGGCGTCCTGCGCGGCGAGCCGGTCGAGCACCCGTGCGACGTACTGCGGGTGCAGCGGCTTGTGCTTGCCGGCGGGCACGGCCAGGTCGTCGAGCTTCGCGCGGGTCTTCGTGTAGTGCCGACGGGCCTCCTCGAGGTGCTTCGTCGGGTGCGAACCGGTGAGCAACGGGATGAGGGCGAGGGCGGTGTCCTTGACGGTGCCGACCAGGCCGATGTCGACGGGGTGGCGCCGGCCGAGCTGGGAACCGCGGATGTCGACCTGCACGTGCTTCGCCTTCGCGGGGAAGAACTGCTGGTACGGGAAGTCGGTGCCGAGCATGAGCACCACGTCGGCGTCCTCCATCGCGCGGTACCCGGACGCGAAACCGAGCAACCCGGTCATGCCGACGTCGTAGGGGTTGTCCCACTCGATGTGCTCCTTGCCGCGCAGGGCGTGCACGATCGGGGCCTGCAACCGTTCGGCGAGGGCGACGACCTCGTCGTGGGCGCCCGCGACGCCGGCGCCGGCCAGGATCGTGACCTTGTCCGCACCGTTGAGGAGTGCGGCGGTGCGCTGCAGCTCGGCCTCGCTCGGCACGATGCGCGGCGTGGTGCGCTCGATGCGGGTGACGCGGTCGTCCTTCGCCTCGGCCAGCAGGACGTCGCCGGGGATGACGAGGACCGCGACGCCGCGCTTCTCGATCGCCTCGCGCATCGCGATCTCGAGCAGACGGGGCATCTGCGTGGGGTCGGCGACGTACTCGACGTACACGGAACACTCGCGGAAGAGCTCCTGCGGGTGGGTCTCCTGGAAGTACCCGGACCCGATCTCCGCCGTCGGGATGTGCGCGGCGATCGCCAGGACCGGCACGCGGGAGCGGTTCGCGTCGTACAGACCGTTGATCAGGTGCAGGTTGCCGGGGCCGCAGCTGCCCGCGCAGACGGCGAGGTTCCCGGTCAGCTCGGCCTCGGCGGAGGCGGCGAACGCGGCGGCCTCCTCGTGCCGGACGTGCTCCCACCGGATCGACCCGTCCTTCCGGAGTGCGTCGGTGAAGCCGTTGAGGGAGTCCCCGGGGAGACCGTAGATCCGCTCGACGTGGTTCTCGCGGAGGGCGGCGACGATGTTCTCGGCAACGGTTGTCATGCACTCGTGTCTAGTCGTGGATGCTGGTGCTCGCCCGTCGCTGAGTGCTCTCGGATCGACGATCACCGCACTCCGGGGCTCGAGCGGGCTCGGGTCTGCGACGATGAGCGGATGTCCGACGCCGCGATCCGCCCCCGCCGACGACCGAACGACGTTGAGGGGATCCTCGTCCCGAGCCGGTACCCGCTCGCGTCGGTCGCGATCGCCGTCGCCGCCGTGATCGTCATCACGATCGTCGGGTTCACCCTCGGCACGGTCGACATCGGGCTCTCGAAGGCGCTCAACACGCTGCACACCGGGGCGATCGGGGCGTTCTCGACCGCGGTCTACCACGTGATCAGCCCCGGGCCGGCGATCGGCATCACGGTCGTGGTCGTCGCCGTGATCTGGTGGCGGGCACGCGACCTCCGTCCGGCGCTGGCCTTCGGTGGCACGATCGCGATCACGTGGGTGCCGTCAGCGGTCGTCAAGGAGATCGTGCACCGGGCGAGGCCGGACGTGGCGGTGCTGCCGCACCCGTTCCCGGTGCAGCCGGACCCCGGCTACCCGAGCGGCCACACCGTGTACATCACCGCGTTCGTCATCGCGCTCATCTGGCTCCTGCGGGGGACCCGGTGGCACCGCCTGGCCCTGACGCTCGGGATCGTGGCCATCGTCGTGGTGTTCTTCGCGGTCACGATCGACGCCGTGCACTACCCGACCGACGCGATCGCCTCGATCCTGTGGGCGCTGGCGGTGGCCCCGGGGGTGCGCGTGGTGTGGGTCGACTGGCTCATGCCGCGGATCCCGTTCCTGCGGCCGCGCGGGTCGATCCGCGCGTAGCAGGACGAATCGCGCATAGGGCGCAGGAACTTCCTGCTCCCTCCGCGCGTAACGGCCCCCTACGCGCGGAACGGCCCCCTACGCGCGGAACGACCCCCTACGCGCGGCCGTGCCCCTCGCGCACACGACCCCGCGCGGCGAGCAGCGCCACGACCGCGATCACCGCGGCGGCGAGCATCACGATCGCGAGCGGTGCCGCGGTCGCCGAGCCGCCGATGCTCACGAGCGGCGAGACGAGGGCCGCCAGCCCGAACTGCAGCGCACCGAGCACCGCCGACGCGCTGCCCGCCGAGGACGGCACCGCGCCGAGCGCCAGCGCGGTCGCGTTCCCGAGCACCAGCCCGAGTGACCCCACCGCCGTGAACAGCGGCACCGCGAGCCAGAACTCCGGCGCCCCGGTGGCGACGAGGAGCCCGAACGCCACCGTCGACGCGAGCACCAGGACGATGCCGAGCGTCAGCACGCCGGCGACCGAGCGGGTGGCGGTGAGCTTCGCCGACAGGACGCTGACGCCCATGAGCGCCAGGGCGTTGAGGCCGAACGCGATGCCGTAGCCGACCGTGCCGAGCCCGAGCATGTCCTGGTACAGGAACGGCGACGCGGAGATGTACGCCATCATGACGGCGAACGCGAAGCCGAACACCGCGGTGTAGCCGAGGAACGTCCGCGAGCGCAGGGCGCGGAGCGGGGAACCGGGTCCCTGCCGTTCGGCGCGGAGGGCATCGCGGTGCGAGCGCAGGTGGGTCTCCCGCACGACGGCGAGCACGGCCACGAGCATCAGGACCGACAGCCCCAGCACGATGCCGAGCAGCCCGCGCCAGCCGATCGGGCCGGTGAGCAGCCCGCCGAGCAGCGGAGCGACCACCGGGGCGACACCGCCGACGATCATCATGAGCGAGAACGCACGGGCGGCCGGCTTCCCGGTGGCGAGGTCCGAGATCACCGCGCGACCGATCACCATGCCGGCGGCGCCGCCGAGGCCCTGCAGCAGTCGGGCGGCGACGAGGATCCCGACGTTCGGTGCCAGCACGGCGGCGGCGCTCGCGAGCACGCAGAGCACTGCGCCGGCGATGAGCGGCGGGACGCGGCCGAACCGGTCGGAGAGCGGCCCGAACACGAGCTGCCCGGCGGTGACCCCGACGAGGAAGGCCGTGAGGGTGAGCTGGACCGTCGTCGCGGAGGCCTGCAGCTCTCCGGTCATCTGCGGGAAGGCCGGCAGGTAGAGGTCCGTCGCGAAGGGTGCGACGGCGCTGAGCAGACCGAGCACGAGCAGGAGCCCCGTCGTGATGCCCTGCTGGCGGGTCGTGGGTGGCGCGGCGTGTGCGCGGATGGAGCCGGTGTCCGTCGTCATAATTATGAAATCATAACTCATTCTCGACGCCGCTACAGTGACGACATGGAACCCACGGTGTCCGACGACCTCCTCGCCGAGCTCGCCGACGTCGTGCTCCGCATCTCACGCGAGGTCGACCCGAACGGCGCACGGGTCCTCGACATCGTGCCGCTCACCGGCACCGAGGCCCTCGTGATGCGCTGGGTCGACCGGAACCCCGGGTCGACGCCGAGTGCGGTGGCCGAGTCGACGGCCCTCAAGCGCAGCAACCTCAGCGTCGCGCTCGGATCGCTCGTCGCGAAGGGCATGGTCGAACGCCGGCCCGACCCGGAGGACGCCCGCACCGTCCAGCTCTTCTCGACCGAACTCGCCGGGCAGAGCATCGCCCGCCTCCACGCGCACTGGGCAGCGCTGCTGCGCACGGCGCTCGCCGGGGACGAGGGTGGCGTCGAGGCGGCGTTCGCGCTGCTCACGCGGGTCGACGCGAACCTGCGCGACGCGGGTCGCTGACGGTGGACGCACCCGGCTGACGGCCTGGAGGCGCCGGGCGGGCCCGCCACGCGCCTCCAGGCCGTCACCCGGTCGGTGCGTCGCCGCTCTGGTGGCCGCGCCCGCCTCAGCCGGTCGCCTCCGGCACCTCGTCCGCGATCGGCAGCAACCGGCGGGCTCCGTGCCCCTCGGCTCCCAGGGCATCGCCCGGGTTCATCACCAGGCAGGCGTTCAGTGAGACGCACCCGCAGCCGATGCACTGGTCCATCTCGCGCTGCAGCCGCTCCAGTTCGAGCTGGCGGGCTCGCAGTCGCGCACGCCAGCGTTCGTTGAGCCGTTCCCAGTCCCGCAGCGACGGCATCCGGTCGGAGGGCAGTGCCTCGAACTGCTCGGCGACCTCGCTGAGGGGGATGCCGAGCCGCTTGGCGACCTGGATGATCGCGATGCGCCGTTCCACGTGCCGCGGGTACAGGCGGGTGCCGCCGGCGGTGCGCTCGGGGTGGATCAGGCCCTTGCGCTCGTAGAAGTGCAGGGCCGACGCGGCGACCCCGGTGCGCTCGACCACCTCGCCGATCGTGAGCAGGTCGGTCGGTCTCGGGGGCTGGATCTCGACCATGGTCGAGATCCTACGACGGCGCCCGGGAGTCCCGCCGTGCCCGAACCCGAACCCGCGGCCGCGTCAGGCGACCGCGCGACGGATCAGGTCGGCGACCGCGGCCTCGTCGCGGTCGGAGAACTCCGGCGTGATCGCCCACGACGTCGGCCAGAACGACCCGTCGTCGAGCCGCGCGGGGTCCTGGAACCCGAGGGTCGAGTAGCGGGCTTTGAACTTCGCGGCGTCCTGGAAGAAGAACACCACCTTGCCGTCCTTCGCGTAGGCGGGCATGCCGTACCAGAGTCGCGGTGCGAGCTCCGGGGCGGCGTCGAGCGCGATCCGGTGGACCCGTTCGGCGAGACCCCGGTCGGGCTCGGGCATCTCGGCGATCTTGTCGACGACGGCCTGGGCATCGGCGGCGGCCTTCTCCGCCTTCGTGCCCTTCGTGCTGCGCGCCCGCTTCACCTCGGCCGCGTGCTCCTGCATCGCGGCGCGCTCCTCGTCGGTGAAGGTGCCCTCGGTCTTCTTCGTGGTGGCCATCGTCGCGTCCTCTCGGTCGGTGTGGTCCCATCGTGCCGTGCGCACGTGCCGACCGCTTCTCCGATCCTGCTCGACGGGCCCGGGCGCTCGGGGCCGGGGCTCGACGGGGCCGGGTGTTCGACGGGCCCGGGCACTACCGCTGCAGGACCCGGCCGCGCAGCCGCTCGCGACTGAGCCCGGGGAGCGCCACCCCGGTGTCGCCCTCGAGCACGTGCGTCCCCGGCGGGACGATCGCGTCGATCGCGTCGAGCACGGCGTCGTCGAGCGCGACCTCGGCCGCCTGCGTGTAGGCGTCGACGTGCGACAGGGTCCGGGGTCCGACCACCACCGAGGACACGTCCGGGTGCGTCAGCGCGAAGGCCACCGCGAGCTCGAGCAGCGTCAGCCCGGACTCGTCCGCCAGGCGGCCGAGCCGGTCCGCGACCTCGAGCTTCCGCCGGTTCGCCGGGGCTCCGATGTCGTAGGCGTGGGGTTCCTCGAGCACGCGCGGGGACCGCGGCTGCACGGTGCCGTTCCGGTACGCGCCGGCGAGCCACCCGCCGGCCAGCGGTGCGGCGGCGAGCACGCCGAGGCCGAAGCGCCGCGCGACCGGGAACGTCGTCCGCTCGGCGGTCCGGGTGGTGATCGAGTAGGGGGCGTGGGTCGCGGTCGCGCTCTTGCCGCCGGACCGCAGCCACTGCGCCTCGACGAGCTCCTCGGACGGGAACCCCGGCAGCCCGAAGGCCCGGATCTTGCCCTGCGTGACGAGGTCGGCCAGGGCGTCCAGGGTCTCGTCGAGCGACGTCGTCGGGTCCGGGTGGGCGGGCTGGTACAGGTCGATGACGTCCGTGCCGAGCCGCTCCAGGCTGCGCTCGACGGCGCGGAACATCCACCGGCGGCCGTTGCCGGGGCGGACCGGGTGCCGGTCGACCGCGTCCCCGAACCGGACCGACACGAACACGTCGTCGCGCCGGTCGCCGAGCGCCGCCCCGACGACCTGCTCCGCGAGGCCGGCACCGTCGGCGTCCGACACGTCCACGGCGGTCACGCCACGGCCCAGCGCCTCGTGCACGAGCCGGACGGCGTCCTCGACGTCCCGTTCCGCGACGGCGGACACCGCCCGGGTGCCGAGGGTCAGCGCACTGACCGGGGCACCCGTCCTGCCCATGCGGCGCTGTTCCATGCGCGCCACGATAGGAGGACGGCTCCGGCGACGGGCCCGGGTGACGAACCGTTACCGCTGGTACCCTGGACGGGCTCCACCAACACGCAGTGTGTATCTACCGGCCGCCGGCTCCCCGGCGGACAACGGCGGCACCCGATGGGTCCGCCCCCTCCACTCCGGCGGGCCGAGAAGGCACACCTCATGCTCCACCCGCTGTCCAAGACGCCCGTTCCCGCTCCCCACGCAGGACCCGCGAACCCCGCTGGACCCGCGAAGCCTGCTGGACCCGCGACGCCCGCAGGGTCCGCAGGATCCACGGCCGCCGCCGACCGGTCACTGGTCGCCCTCGCCGGACGCTGGTACTTCCCGATCGCGTTCGTCGCCCGGCTCCCCTTCGCGATGATGGTCGTCGGCGTCCTCACGCTCGTCGTCTCCGCGCGGGACTCGGTCGCCCTCGGTGGCGTCAACTCGGCGTCCGTCGGCATCGGCGCGGCGGTGTTCGGCCCGATGATCGGCGCCGCTGCCGACCGCTTCGGGCAGCGCCGGGTGCTCGTCCCCGTCGGCCTGGTGAACGCCGCGCTCCTCGGGCTCTTCCCGCTCGTCGTGACCGGGTCGGCGCCCGACCTCGCCGTGCTCGCGATGGCGTTCTGCATCGGGGCGTCCGCGCCCCAGGTCGCGCCGATGTCCCGCACCCGGCTCGTCGCGATCATCCGGCAGCGGATGGCGCCCGGCCGTCGCGAACAGGTCACGAGCGGCACGATGGCGTACGAGTCCGCCGCCGACGAGACCGTGTTCATCATCGGGCCGTTCCTGGTCGGCATCCTGGCCAGCGCGATCGCCCCGTGGGTCGCCGTCGCCGGGGCCTCCGCACTGACCTTCGTGTTCGTGACGGCCTTCGCGCTGCACCCGACGGGCAAGCTCGCGCTCGGTCACCGCGACGACCTCGTGCAGGCACCCGCCCGCGAGCTCCTCCGCCCCCGCCTGGGCGTCGTCGTGCTCGGGATCCTCGGCATCGGCCTGTTCTTCGGGTCGACGCTGACCTCGCTCACCGCCTTCATGGAGACCCACGGCGAGTCCTCGCAGGCCGGACTCCTCTACGGCCTGATGGGGATAGGGTCGGCCGGTCTGGCGCTCGGCTCCGCGGCGTTCCCGCGCCGGTTCGCCCTGGGCTGGCGGTGGCTCGTGTTCGGCGTCGTCCTGCTCGGCGGCGCGGTCGCGTTCGCGCAGGCCGACTCGGTGCTCGCCGTCGGCGTCGTGCTCGGCGTGATGGGCATCGGGATCGGACCGACCCTCGTCGCGCAGTACAGCCTCGGGTCGGACCGCTCGCCGGTCGGCCGCTCGGCGACGACGATGACGATCCTCGGGTCCGCGGTGATCGTCGGGCAGTCGATCGCCTCGGCGGTGACGGGAGACCTCGCCGAACAGCACGGCACGGCCGTGGCGATGCTGCTGCCCGCCGCCTCCGCGGCGGTCGTGGTGCTCGCCGCGGTGGCGAACCTGCTGCTGCCCCGTCGCCCCGCAGCCTGACCACCCGCCCGTCGCGACGCTGCGTGCCCACGCGCGCGGTGACCGTGCCCTGACCGCCTGCCGGGCGGACGGCGCGTGGCGGACCCGCACCGCGCCTCCAGGCCCGCACCGACCCCCGGACCGACGCGAGCCGTCGTCAGGACTCGGTGTCGTCGACCAGCAGGTCCTCGTGGCGGAGGTCGTCCGACCGCAGCCCCGCCCGCGCGATCATGTGCGTCGACACCGGCACCAGGAACAGCTGGAACACCATGATCGGCAGGACGACCCACAGCGCCGTCCACGTCCACACGGCCACCACGATCGCCGCGAGGGCGAACGCCAACCCGAGCACCTGCGGCTTCGCCATCGCGTGCAGACGCACCAGCGGGTCCGGGAAGCGGACGATGCCGACGCCGGCCCCGAGCGACAGCACGGACCCGACGAGCAGCAGGCCGAGCGCGACCCACGCACGGACACCCGCGCCGTCGATGAAGCCCTGGATGGTGTCGATCACGAGCGGTCCTCCGGAGTCGAGGCGGTCGGGCCGTCGTCGGCGGGATCCGACGACGGTGTGACGGCCCGGGCGACCGCGATCGTCGCGAAGACGCTGGTCGCGGCGATGACCACGAGCACGGGGATGCCGGTGAGGTCCTGCCGGACGACCATCGCCGCCGCGATCACGATCAGCGCCGTGGTCAGCACCATGTCCGAGCCGATCATCCGGTCGAGGATCGTCGGACCGCGCACGATCCGGAAGACCGCGAGCCCGAGCGCCACCCCGAGCAGGGCGAGCACGAGGGCGATGCCGATCCCCATCACGACGACCGCGGCGCTCATCGGTTCACCTCCGGCAGCGGCTCGGACAGTTCGGAGACGTCCAGTTTCGACCCGAGTGCCCGGATGACCAGGGTCTCGATGCCGAGCGCCTCACGCCGAGCGGCGTCGACCTGCTCGCTGCGTTCCGTGTCGAGCACGTGCAGCAGCAGCCGCCGTCGGCGCAGGTCGACGTCGGCGACGTACGACCCGGGCACGAGCGAGATCGCGAGGGTCGCCAGGGTGAAGGTCATCTCGGAGGTGGTGTGCAGCTGCACGAGGGAGATCGAGCTGCGACGCACCCCGCGGGGACGGAACGCGACCCACGCGACCCGGAACGAGGCCACGACCACGAGCCCGGCCCAGACCACCAGGAACCAGGCGAAGTGCGGGATCGAGAACCGCGCGGACAGCGGCACCGGGGGCAGCGGGAGCGCCTGGGTCACGAGCAGCGCGACGACGATCCCGCAGAGCAGCGTCAGCGGCGTCCACGACCCCCAGAGCAGCGCCCACAGGATCGTCAGACCCGCGACCAGCGGCACGTCGTACCGCCACGCCACGGCGATGCGGCGTGCGTTCGTGATGCGACGCGTGCTGTCGGCGCTCATCGCGTTCCCCCGAGCACGGCCTGCACGTACCGGTCCGGCGACTCGAGCGACTCCGCCGCGCGGGTCGCGTAGCCGTAGAGCGGACCGGCGACGATGGTGAGGGCGACCGACCCGAGGACCGCGACCGTCGTCACGCCGACGAGCATGCGCGGCAGTTTCACACGGGTGGGCGCCTCGCCGACACCGGCCTGCGTGTCCGTCGATGCGGTCTCCGGACTGGAGGCGCGGCTCGCGTGGGGTGCATCGGTGACCGTCGCGGATCCGCCCGGGTGGTACGCCTCGCCGCTCTCCTCGGAGACCGTCAGCGGCGCGGGTTCCGGTGACCGGAGGTGCGCGTGCGGCTCGGCGGCGGTCACGTGCGGGGCCGCGGCCTCGGCCGCCGGCTTCGGCCGCCAGAAGGCGGCGTCCCAGACGCGCATGAGTGCGTAGAGGGTGAGGAGGCTCGTCACGACCCCGGCGGCGATCGTCACGTACGCGAGCGGCGAGCCGTCCTCGGCGGCGGCCCGGAACAGCCCGAGCTTGCCGATGAACCCGGAGAACGGTGGGATCCCGCCCAGGTTGAACGCCGGGATCAGGTAGAGCGCCGCCAGGAGCGGAGCGGCCTTGAGCAAGCCGCCGAGCGACCGCGTCGAGGTGGTCCCCCCGACGCGTTCCATCAACCCCGACACCAGGAACAACGTCGTCTGCACGACGATGTGGTGCACCGTGTAGAACACCGCGGCCGCCGTCCCCGCGACCGTCCCGAGCCCGACGCCCATCACCATGAAGCCGATGTGGCTGATGAGGGTGAAGGACAGCAGCCGTTTCACGTCGGTCTGCGAGACGGCGCCGAGCACGCCGACCACCATCGTCAGCACCGCGACGACGAGCAGCACGGTGTTGAGCTGTGGCCGGGGGAAGATGATCGTCTCGAGGCGGATGATCGCGTAGATGCCGACCTTCGTCAGCAGGCCGGCGAACACCGCCGTGACCGGGGCCGGCGCGGTCGGGTACGAGTCCGGCAGCCAGAACGCCAGCGGGAACACGGCCGCCTTGATGCCGAACCCGATGAGCAGCATCGTGTGGAGGAGCAGCTGCACGTGCTCCGGCAGGCCGGCGACGCGCTCGCTGATCTGCGCGATGTTCACGGTGCCGGTCGCCCCGTACACGAGGCCGATCGCGGCGAGGAAGATCGCCGACGCGATGAGGCTCGTCACGATGTACGTCGTGCCGGCCCGGACGCGCTGCTCGCTGCCGCCCAGGGTGATGAGCACGTAGCTCGCCACCAGGAGCATCTCGAACGCGACGTAGAGGTTGAAGAGGTCACCCGCGATGAACGAGTCGAGGACGCCCGCCGCGAGCACGAGGTAGGTCGGGTAGAAGATCGTCACCGGGGCTTCGCCGTCGTCCGCCGCGAGCCCCTGCCCGATCGAGAACAACAGGACGATGAGCAGCACGCTCGCGCTCACCGTCAGGAGCAGCGCGCTCAGCCGGTCGACGACGAGCGAGATGCCGTACGGCGCCTGCCACCCGCCGACCTGCACCACGATCGTGCCGTGCTGGTCGACCAGGACCATGAGGGTCGCGGCGACGGCCAACGCCACGACGAGGACCACGACGGTGATCGCGCGCTGCAGCTTCTGGTGCCGGAGGAGTCCGAGCGCGACCGCGGCACCGAGGAGCGGGACGAGGACGAGGAGTGGGACGAGCCAGGTCATCGGGTCGCCTCCTGTTCTGCGTCGGTGGTGGTCTCGGGGTCGTCGATCGGGTCGTCGTCGGCCGGGTCGTCGCGCTCGCGGCCGATCGCGCGGTCGGCCTCGTCGACCTCGACCTCGTCGGCGCGGGACAGCTTCCAGGAGCGGTGGATCAGCGCGAGCAGGAAGGCGCTGACCGCGAAGGTGATGACGATCGCGGTCAGGGCGAACGCCTGCGGGAGCGGGTCGGTGATGCCGTCGGAGGTCTTGCCGATCGGTGGGTTCCCCGCGGCGCCGGACATCGTCAGGAGGAGGAGGTTGAGGGCGTTGCCGAGCAGCAGGAAGCCGAGCAGCATCCGGGTCAGCGACCGTTCGAGCAGCAGGTAGACCCCGCAGGAGAACAGCACCGCCATCGCGATGACGAGGACCAGGGTGACGGTCATACCGCGCTCCCTTCCGGCGTGGGCGCCTGGGCATTGTCGTGCGGTGAGGACTCGGTGGTGTCCCGGGTCGGGGCGGAGGCGTCCTCGAGACGCTGCCGGTCCACTTCGGCGCCGAGGCTGCGGAGCACGTCGAGCACCAGGCCGACGACCACGAGGTAGACCCCGATGTCGAAGAACGTGGCGGTGACGAACTCGACGTGGCCGAGCACCGGGACCGTGGCCTCGAAGAACTCCGAGTAGAGGGCGTCCTTGCCGAAGAACATCGGCACGATCGCCGTGACGGCCGCCGTCGCGACACCGAGCCCGAGCAGTCGACCCGCACGGACCGGAGCCGCGGCGCCGAGCTCCGCCGGGCCACCGGCCAGGTACCGGGCCGCGAGCGCGATGCCCGCCACCAGGCCGCCCGCGAAGCCGCCGCCGGCCGCGTTGTGCCCGGCGAACAGCAGGTACACCGACAGCACGATGAGCCCGTGGAAGAGCAGTCGCACGACCACGTCGAGGAGTGCCGACCGGCCGGTCGGGATCGCCGCACTCGTGGGCAGCCAGGCACGCGGTTCGCCGTCGGGCCGGTGCTTGTCGTCCGCGACGGTCGAGGGCAGGTCGCGGAGACGGGGGAGGGTGTCCTCGCGCGAGTTCACGAAGATCAGGCTCGCGACACCGGTGGCCGCGGCGACGACGACCGTCAGCTCGCCGAGGGTGTCCCAGCCCCGCAGGTCGACGAGCGCCACGTTCACCACGTTGAGGCCGTGCCCGAACGAGCTCGTCAGCGCCGGCAGGTCCGGCCAGAGCGGCTCGGCGGTCCGGGCCGACGCGGCGACCACCACGACGACCGCCAGCGTCAACCCGGCGAGCCCGGCGAACAGCGCCCGGACGACCCGGAAGCGGGACGGGTTCGTCGTGGCGATCCGCGGTGGGAGCCGGCGGAGCACGAGCACGAACGCGATGAGCGTCACCGTCTCGACCACCATCTGCGTCAGCGCGAGGTCGACCGCGCCGTGCAGGACGAACAGCACGGACATGCCGTAGCCGGTCACCCCCACCAGGACGGCCGCGGCGAACCGGGTCTTCGCGGTGAGGACGGCGATCGCCGCGATCGACATCACGATGACGACCGGGATCTGCCCCCACGAGTCGGCGAACCGGACGTGGAACGCCCAGGGGCCGCCGACCGCCAGGTTCACGAGCGCGCCCGCGACGAAGACCGACAGGATCACCGTCAGGTAGTAGGGGAGCGAGCCGCGCTGGACCCCGGCGGTGAGCCCCGTCGCCACCCGGTCCAGCCCGCGCATCAGGTGCCGGTACGTGCCCGAGGCGCTCGGGAACCCGGCGAGCTGGTGCTGCAGCGCCTCGACCGGACGGCGCAGCGCGAAGAGTGCGAGACCACCCACCAAGGTCACGGCGGACAGGCCGAGTGCGGGCTCGAGACCGTGCCAGAGTGCGAGGTGCGGTACGGCCTCGCCCGGCAGGGCCGCTGCGCTCGCCGCGGGTTCGATGCCGTGCGCGACGACCGGCGTGAGCAGGCCGAGCGCGAGCCCGGTGAGGGCCAGCACCGACGGCACGACGCCGAGGCCGTGCAACCGGTGCGGCTCGGTCTGGGCCACTCCGGGCTTCCGGGCGAACGCGCCCCAGAGGAAGCGGAGGGAGTACGCCACGGTGAGGACCGAACCGACGGTCACGCCGACGAGCGCGAACCAGGCCCACCCGGCGTCCGGACCGTGCAGGGCCTCGATGAAGCCGGTGAGCACTGCCTCCTTCGCGACGAACCCGAAGGTCGGCGGGATGCCGGCCATCGAGAGGAGCGCGAGGACGGCCACCACGGCGAGCCACGGGCGCTTCCGTCCGAGGCCGCTCAACCGCCCGAGGTCGCGGGTGCCGGTCACGTGGTCGATCGCGCCGACGACCAGGAACAGGGTCGACTTGAACGCCGCGTGCGCCACGAGCAGAGCCACCCCGCCGAGGGCGACCGCGGGCGCTCCCCACCCGGCGGCGAGCACGAGGAACCCGAGTTGGGCGACCGTGCCGTAGGCCAGCAGCAGCTTGAGGTCGGTCTGCCGGAGCGCGCGGTACCCGCCGACGAGCATGCCGAGCACCCCGAGCATCGTGATGGTCTCGCGCCACCCGTCGAGCAGCGCGAACGCGGGGGCGAGCCGGGCCACCAGGTAGATCCCGGCCTTCACCATCGCCGCGGCGTGCAGGTAGGCGCTGACCGGCGTCGGCGCGGCCATCGCCGCGGGGAGCCAGAAGTGGAACGGGACGATCGCCGACTTCGTCAGGGCGCCGAGGAGCACGAGCACCACGGAGACGGAGACCACCGTGCCCGACGGCGGGTCGGCGACGATCCCGGAGAGCGACGTCGTCCCCGCTGCGACCGACAACATGACGAGGCCGGCGAGCATCGCCAGGCCGCCGGCGGTCGTGACGACGAGGGCCTGCATCGCGGCCGCGCGGCTCGCCCGCTTGGCGGCGTCGTGACCGATGAGCAGGTACGAGAAGACCGTCGTGGCCTCCCACAGCACGAAGAGCACGATGACGTCGTCGGCCACGACCAGCCCGTACATCGACCCGGCGAAGGCGGTCAGGACCCCGGCGAACCGGCCGAGTGCGGGTTCGCGCGGCTCGAAGTACGACGCGCAGTAGACGAGCACGAGCGCACCGACCACGGAGACCACGAGGGCGAGCACCCACGACAGCGCGTCCATCCGCAGGGCGATCGCGAGGTCGAGCTGCGGCACCCACGTGAACCGCTCCGTGACACCACCGTGCAGCGCCGGACCGGTCTGCACGACCGTGAGGACCGCGGCGGCGGCCGGGGCGAGGGCCGCGACGTAGAAGACGCGACGGCCGAGGACGGGGGTCAGGGCGGGGACGATCAGGGCGACGATCGCGAACGCGACGAGGACGGTGACCATCGGGCACCTCCTCGGGGTCGGGCTGCAGTCCGGCTCACTGGGCCCTCACAGCCTACGAAGAGTGGGATGTGGAGAACCTGTGCGACCGGACAGGCTGGGCCGCCCGGACTCAGGGCACGAGCACCACTCTGCCCGCGCCCGCACCGCTCTGTCCGGCCCAGACCGATGCGACGTCCGACATCCGCACCGCGGTCGCGTCGACCCCGATCGTGCCGTCCGCGATCGCCGCCACGATGTGCGGGAGCTCCGCGACGAATGCGGCGCGACCGACCGATCCCTGGCCGCTGCCGACGATGGTGAGGCCGGACGCGCGGAGTGCTGCGGACGGGATCTGCGCCTCCTGGCCGGCGGTCGACCCGATCGCGATCCAGTCGAGCCGGCGTCCGCGGTCGGCGCGCGCGGTGACGAGGGCGCGCATGACGTCGGCGGCGGGCTGGCCCCAGACGTAGTCGATGACGACGTCCACGTCGGCGGCTGCGACACCCACCGCCTCGGCGTCCCCGAGCGGCACGACCACGTCCGCACCGATCCCGGTCAGCGTCGCGAGTCGACCCGCGTCGCGACCGCTCGCGACCACGTGGGACGCACCAAGGTGCTTCGCGACCTGCACGGCGGCGCGGCCGGACGCCCCGGTGACACCGAGGACGAGTGCGCGGCTGCCCGGCGTGAACGTGATCCGGCGCCGGAGTGCGACCCAGGACGACATGACGGGGTTCGCACCCGCGGCGACCGCGACGGGGTCGGCGCCGTCCGGCAGCACGACGCTGGCGCGGGGATCGACGGCGACCCGCTCGGCCATGGTGCCGCGGGTGTCGCTCGCGACGGCGAAGTAGCGGAGTGACCCATCCGGGAACCGCCCGACCCCGTCGACGCCCGGGACGAGGGGGAGTGCCCCCTCGCTCGTGTAGTGCGACCCGTCGGCCTGGGACCGGACGCGCGGGTGGAGCCCGGCCGCGACGACGTCGGCGACGACCTCGCCGGGGCCCGCGGCCGGTTCGTCGAACTCCTGCCAGGTCGGGACGTGGCCGAACTCGGTGACGACTGCTGCGTGCATAGTGTCCTCCTGTTGATTCGTGATACGAACAAAGTAGTTCGCATCACGAAGTTCGTCAACTAGGCTGGCCCCGTGCAGGAGATGACCGAGGACGAGCAGCTCGTCGATGCCCTGGGTGAGGCCGCGTTCCGGACGATGGGGCCGCTCACCGGGCTCGCGGCCGACGCGGGGTTGTCGCTGACGCAGCTCCGGGTCCTCGCGATCCTGCGCGACCGTCGTCTCCGGATCGGTGACCTGGCCCAGTACCTCGGGCTCGAGAAGTCGACGATGACCGGGCTGGTGGCGCGTGCGGAGAAGAAGGGGCTGCTCGCGCGGCATCCGAACGCGGACGACGCCCGCGCGGTGGACGTCGTGATCACCGCCGCCGGCCTCGAGGTCGCTCGATCGCTCGAGGGTGCGATCCGCGATGCACTGCAGCCGCTCACTGCTCGGTTGCCGGAGCCGGACCGGCGGCAGCTGCGCGCGCTCCTGGAGCGGATGCTCCGCTGAGCCCTCAGCGACCGTGTGCGCGTGACGGGATCTGGGTCGCGAGCTTGCCGCCCGAGACGTCGAGCAACGTCCCCGTGATGTACCCGGCGGCGTCGCTCGCCACGAACACGAGCAGGTCGGCGACGTCGTCCGGCGTCTCCCACCGGCGGAGCGACAGGGTGTCGAGCAGCCGGTCCTGTGCCGCCGACGGCATCGTCGCGAAGCCGTTCATCGCCGTCGGGACCATGCCCGGCGCGTAAGCGTTGACGGTGATGTCCCACGGACCGAGCTCGGATGCGAGCACCCGGGTGAACGCGACCACCGCGGACTTCGAGGCGGCGTAGGCGGCGCTGCCGACGCTCGGGACGATCGCGGCGAAGGACGCGGCGTTGATGATCCGCCCGCGTCCGGCGGCCTGCATCACGGGTGCGACCGCCTGGCTCATCAGGAAGGTGCCGCCGAGGTTCACGTCCATGCACCGGCGCCAGGCATCCCACTCGAGGTCGGCGACCGTGCCCTCGACGTTGATGCCGGCGTTGTTCACCAGCACGTCGATCGTCCCGTGGCGCGCGACGACCTCGTCCACGGCGGCCCGGACCGAGTCCGGATCGGCGACGTTGCAGACGACGTGGTCGATCGAGTCGGTGGTGGTCGGGTCGTCGTCGAACGCCAGGTCGAACGCGACGACCCGGCACCCCTCGGCGGCGAAGCGTTCGGCGATCCGGTGACCGATCCCGCGCGCGGCGCCGGTGACGATCACCACCCGGTCGGTCAGGTCGAGGTGCATCGGTGCTCCCGTCGTCGCGGCCACGGCGTTGCGGCCTTGAATAGGCATACCATTCAAGCATGGCGGATCAGCGTGTGCTCTGGATCACCGGTGCGGGAAGCGGCATGGGGGCGGCGGTGGCGACCGCCGCGGCCCGAGACGGGTGGACGGTGGTGCTCAGCGGGCGCCGCGCCGACCGGTTGGAGCAGGTCGCGACGGCGATCCGGGCGGCGGGCGGCGCCGCCGACGTCCTGCCCCTCGATGCGGGAGACCAGACCGCGGTCGCCGATGCCCGTGATGCGGTGGCACGTCGGCACGGCAGGCTCGACGGACTCGTCCTCGCCGCCGGCCTCAACGCACCGCGGCGACGCTGGGACGACCAGTCCCTCCCCGACTTCCGCGCGATCGTCGACACGAACCTCACGGCCGTCGTCACCGTCGTCGACGCCGCACTGCCTGCTCTGCGCGAGTCCGGCGGCGTGGTCGTCGTGGTCTCGTCCTACGCGGGCTGGTCCTTCCAGCCCGGCGCCGGTGTCGCGTACTCGGCGAGCAAGACCGCGCTCGGGTCGGTCGTCCGCACGCTCAACCAGCAGGAGGCACCGCACGGCGTCCGTGCCACGCACCTCTGCCCGGGCGACGTCGCCACCGACTTCCTCGAGCAGCGTCCGTCGGTGCCGGACGCTGCTGCGCGAGCGGTGATGCTGCAGCCGGAGGACATCGCGCGCACGGTGTCCTTCGTCCTGGAGGCTCCGCCGTACATGCGCGTCGACGAGCTCGTCGTCAGCCCCGTGTCCCAGCGGTGACGAGCACCTTCGACCGGGTGCGGGACGAGCTCGGCAGCGCCATCGTCACGGGCATCCTGCCGGCGTGGCACCGGGACAGCATCGACGGGTTCGTCGTCCGGACGGGCGCCAGCCGCAGCATCGTGCGCGAGGCCGTCCGTGTCCTGGTCGGGTGCGGGCTCCTCTCCGCGCGACGCCGGACCGGACTCCTCGTGCAGCCGCCAGGGGCGTGGGACGTCACCGATCCGCTCGTGCTCGGCTGGCAGCTCGCCGGACCGGACCGCGACCGGGTCCTCTCCGAACTGCGAGCCGTGCGCCGCGCGGTGGAACCCGCTGCCGCGGCGGCCGCCGCCGAGGCCGTCTCGAGAGGCCGTGTCATCCGGCCGCACGAGCCCGGCTTCCTGGCGGACCTGGTCACACCCGACCCGCTCGTCGAGCTGCTCGCGAGCGCGACCGTCATGTCGGAGTGGACGGACGCGGACGACGCGGCCACGTTCCTCCAGGCCGACCTCCAGCTGCACCGGAGTCTGCTGACGCTGTCCGGCAACGCGTTCTTCATCCGGCTCGGGCGGGTCACCGCCCGCGCACTCGACGAACGCGCGAGCATCCGCCCGGACGTGCACGACGTCGGACTGCACGTCCGGCTGGCCCACGCGGTGGCGGACGGCGATCCCGCCGTCGCGGCGGCGACCATGACGGAGATCATCGACCGCACCGACGTGGTGCAGCCGCCCGTCGCGTAGGGCTCCGCGAGCATAGGGTCGAGGGGTTCGAAGGAGAGCACATGCCGTTCACCGACCTCGTCCCCGACCCGACCGCGCTCGAGCGGATCGCCACCGGCAGCACCTGGGCGGAGGGCCCGTGCTGGATCCCGGCCAGTCGCACCCTGCGGTGGTCGGACATCCCCGGCGACCGGATCCTGCAGTGGCACGCCGACACCGGCACCGTCGACGCGTACGCCGAGGGGGTCGAGTTCACCAACGGCCGGACCCTCGACCGCGACGGCAGCGTGGTGCAGTGCTCGCACGGGCTCCGGCGGGTCGAACGCGACCGCGACGGTGTCGTCACGCCGATCGTCGACGGGTGGAACGGCGTCCGGCTGAACTCTCCGAACGACGTCGTCGTGGCGCGGGACGGCAGCGTCTGGTTCACCGACCCGGCGTACGGGATCACCCAGCCGCGCGAGGGGCACCCGGGCGACCGCGAGTACGGCGACCACTGGGTCTTCGTGTGCGGCCCCGACGGCGAGGACCTGCGACCGGTCGCGGTCGACCTCGACGAACCGAACGGGCTGGCGTTCGACCCGTCCGAGCGGGTGCTCTACATCGCGAGCTCGTCCGCCGAGGAGCCCGTCATCCGCGCGTACGACCGCGACGGCGTCCGGCTCAAGAACGGGCGCGTGTTCGCCAGGCTCGAGCCCGGGGAGGGCGCGCCGGACGGCATCCGCGTCGACGTGCACGGCAACGTGTGGTCGTCGTCGCACCGGGGCGTGGTCGTGTTCGACCCGAGCGGGGCCCGTCTCGGGGAGGTACCCGTACCGGAGACGGTGGCGAACCTCTGCTTCGGTGGGGACGACGGGACGACGCTGTTCGTCGCCGCCACCACCTCGATCCACCGCATCGCCACCACGACCACGGACGCCGCCGCCCGGTGACCCCTCGGTCGTGGGCGCCTGCCGTATCCTGACTCGGCCATGCAGTGCGACTACTTCGACCGCGGGGTGTGCCGCTCGTGCACGCTCATGGGGCAGCCGTACGCCGACCAGGTCCTCGACAAGGAGATCCGGACGCGGGAACTCCTGCGGGACGCGGTCGACGCCGCGGGCAGCCCGGGCAGCCCAGGCGACCCGGGCGGTCCGGGCGACGTCGAGTGGCTGCCGCCGATCACCAGCCCGGAGTCCGGCTACCGCAACAAGGCGAAGATGGTCGTCGGCGGGACCGTGCAGCGGCCGACGGTGGGGATCCTCGACCACCGACAGCGCGGCGTCGACCTGCGGCACTGCGGCATCTGCACTCCAGGGATCCGGCACGCGCTGCCGATCCTGGCGGACTTCATCGCGGGCACCGGCCTGATCCCCTACGACGTCGCCGCACGTCGGGGCGAGCTGAAGTACGTGCTCGTCACCGAGTCACCCGACGGGGAGCTCATGGTGCGCTTCGTCCTGCGCTCCGAGGGGCAGCTCCCGACACTCCGGCAGCACCTCGACGCCCTGCGGGCCGTCCTGCCGAACGCGGTGGTCGTCACCGCGAACCTGCTGCCCGAGCACAAGGCCGTGACCGAGGGGGAGCGGGAGATCGTGCTCACCGAGCAGGAGACGCTGCCGATGCGCCTCGGCCCGGTCACGATGCACCTCCGCCCGCAGAGCTTCTTCCAGACCAACACCCACGTGGCGACGGAGCTGTACGCGCAGGCGTCGGCGTGGATCGACGAGGTGGCACCGGCGTCCATGTGGGACCTCTACTGCGGGGTCGGTGGCTTCGCCCTGCACGCCGCACGCCCCGGCCGGGCGGTGACGGGCATCGAGACCAGCCGTGAGGCCATCCGGTCCGCGAAGCAGTCCGCGCGCGAGGCGGGCCTGACGGACGTCCGGTTCGCGGCGGACGACGCGACCGAGCACGCGCTGCGTTCCCGCCCTGGTGCGACGCCGGAGCTCGTGCTCGTGAACCCGCCGCGCCGCGGCATCGGCGAGGCGCTGTCGACCTGGCTCGAGGCCTCCGACGTGCAGCACGTCGTCTACTCGAGCTGCAACCCGGTCACCCTGGCGAAGGACCTGGCCCGGATGCCGTCGCTGCGCCTGCGGCGCGTTCGGGTGCTCGACATGTTCCCGCAGACGGGGCACCTCGAGGCGGTCACCCTCCTGTCGCGGAGGTGACCAGGAGGCGGACGGGAGGCGCGGATCACCGCCGCCACGTGCCTCCAGGTCGTCATTGCCAGGGAATTGCCAAGGTGACGTACCCGGGTACGCCGCGATCGCCACGCACATGGGCATCGGCGCGTACAGGTTGATGGTCGGGGGACATAGCACTCCTGGGTAGAACCGTTTGTCTCGGTTTGATAACAGTCAAGAGTTTCCTATGGTGGCCGACCGAGGCGCCCCCGGCACGAGACCACTGCCCCCGGAGGCGCACCCCACGACTCGACCGCGATCGGTCGGGACGGGCAGTGGCGATCGGCAATGTCGGGCATCCGGCACGAGATCCGTGGTCCCGGTGGAGCAATCACATGAAGAAGCTTTCCCGCACCCGCACCATCGTCGGCGGCCTCGCGTTCGCCGGCATCGCCGCGACCGGTGTCGGCCTCGCCGCTGCCCCCGCGAACGCGGCCTCCGGTTCGACCTGGGACGCCCTCGCGCAGTGCGAGTCCGGCGGCAACTGGGCGATCAACACCGGCAACGGCTACTACGGCGGCCTGCAGTTCACCCTCGGCACCTGGCAGGCGAACGGCGGCGCGGGCAACCCGGCCTCCGCGGGCCGTGATGCCCAGATCGCCGTCGCCGAGCGCGTCCTCGCCTCGCAGGGCTGGGGCGCCTGGCCGGCCTGCTCCGCGAAGCTCGGGCTGAGGGGCACCACCGGTGCTGCCCCGCAGGCCGCGGCACCCGCACCGGCCCCGGCTCCCGCCCCGCAGGCTGCCGCACCGCAGCCGGCGGCTCCCAGCGCACCGGCGGCTCCGCAGGCCCCGGCCGTGCAGGCTGCTCCGGCGGCCCCGGCTGCGCCCGCGAAGCCGGCCCCGGTGAAGACGAGCGGCAAGACGTACACGATCGTCTCCGGCGACACCCTCGACAGCATCGCCACGAAGCTGCACATCGACGGTGGCTGGAACGAGCTCTGGGCCGCGAACACGTCGACCATCGACAACGCGGACCTCGTGTACGCCGGGCAGACGCTGCAGCTCCCGGCCTGACGTCCGAGCTGATCGCACCGACGCCCCCGCGACCCACCGGTCGCGGGGGCGTTTTGCTGTGTCGGCGCGCTACTGCGGGTTGTCGGCCAGCCACCCGGCGAGGTCGTCCGAGCGCAGCGACTGGGACAGTGACTGCACGTCGAGGGCGTTCACGGCGACGTAGGACTGCCCGTCGGGCGAGGTCCCGCCGCCCGCGGTCGGCAGCGTGAAGGTGTGCAGGTCGGAGCTCCGGGCGTCCCGCAGCGACCAGCCGAGGCCGACGAGGGTCCGGAAGTCCAGGCCGTCGTCCACCGCGAGGTGCGCACTCGTCGCGGTGACGAAGTCCTGGATGCGGCCGGGGTCCGTGACGGTCCCCTTCGAGAGCACGCCGTCGAGCACGCCGCGCATGAACGCCTGCTGGTTCCGCACCCGGGTGTGGTCGGCGTCGGCGAAGGCGTACCGTTCGCGGACGAACGACAGGGCCTGGTCGCCGTCGAGCCGGTTGGCGCCCCGCGTGAAGTGCTCCCCGGAGCGTGTCGTGAAGTCGTTCGCCGACTGCACCGTGACGCCGCCGAGCGCGTCGGTGACGTCACGGAACCCCGCGAAGTCGATCTCGGCGACGTGGTCGACCCGGATGTCCAGGAGCTGCTCGACGGTCTGCACGGTCAGGGGCACGCCGCCCCAGGAGTACGCGGCGTTGATCTTCGCCGTCCCGTGGCCGGGGACCTCGACCCACGAGTCCCGCATGATCGACATGAGGTAGACCCCGGTCCGGTCGGCCGGGACGTGCGCCAGCATGAGGGTGTCCGAGCGCCCGCCGGTCGCGCCGTCCCGGCTCGGGTCGTGCTCCGCCCGGGAGTCCGAGCCGATGAGCAGGATGTTCTCGGCACCGTCGGACGCGGCGGGGCGGGCGCCGGACGGGAACGGGTCGGCGATGACGTCCGTGCCGGCGTCGTAGCTGCGGGCGAGGCCGCCGACGAAGACACTGGCGACGACGGCGATCACCGTGGCGATGCCGACGAGGGAGCCGAGGGTCGCGAGGAGTGCGACGAGGGCCGGGCGCTTCCGCTTCCCCGTCCGCTTGCGGGGGCTTCCCGCGGGGGTGGCGGCTGCGGCTTCGGCTGCTGCACGGGCTGCTCGGCGCTCGGACATCGGGGCTCCTGCGGGTTGGGTCGCGTCGGACCTGACGCCGACCGGACCAGCCTACAGCATGTGGTATATCAAACGCGAGGGAATCAGGAGTGCGGACCCCGGCCGCGCGAGACCAGTGCTGCGAGCGCCCCGCGCAGGGCCGGGTCGTCGGGCAGGACGTCACGCTCGATGTGCCGCGCGGTCTCCCACGCCTGCCGGCCGTGCTCGGTCACGGTGACGACCCGCCGCCGTCGGTCCTCGGGGTGTGGCGAGCGTTCGACCAGCCCGTCCCGCTCCATCCGCTCGAGCGTGCGGGACATGGTCTGCGGCTGGACGCGTGCCGCCCGCGCCAGGGTGTCGGCGCCCGTGGGTCCGGTCCGGATGAGGATGTCGATGGCGATCAGCGCGGCGTGCGGCAGCCCGATCGCCCGGAGTCGCTCGTCCCAGTCCCGTTCGACGGCCCGCGCCGCAGCCGAGAGGAGGCGGCCGAGTGGCCAGCCGTCGGGGGCGTCGTCCATGGGGTGAGTCTACGGGCGGCGATCCGGCGGTCCGTCTAGTAATCAGCATGCTGACGATTGGAGTACGCTCACCCTCGTGTCCCGCTTCCTCCGCATCGTCCTCCCCGCGCTCGTCATCGTGGTCTGGCTCGCGATCGCCTCCGTCGGCGGTCCGTTCTTCGGCAAGATCTCCGAGGTCTCCACGAACGACCAGACCTCGTTCCTGCCGGCCTCGGCGGACGCCACCAAGGTGCAGGAGCGCTCGTCCGAGTTCCGGAAGGCCTCTGGTGCACCGGCGATCATCGTCCTGTCGCGCGGGACGGGACTCACCGCCGCCGACCGGTCCGCCGCGGACACCCTCGCCACCCGGTTGGGCGACCGCGACGACGTCCAGGGCGTCAGCCCCGTGATCCCGAGCGAGGACGGCGACGCGCTCGAGATCGTCGCGACGCTCACCCAGGCGGCCGAGACGGGCGACACGGTCGAGGCGATCCGCGCCGACGTCGACGACGCCCTGCCGTCCGGACTGCAGGGCTACGTCACCGGTCCGGCCGGGTTCACCGCCGACCTGACCGAGGCGTTCGCGGGCATCGACGGGCTGCTGCTCGGGGTGGCGCTCGCCGCGGTCTTCGTGATCCTCATCATCGTGTACCGATCACCGCTCCTGCCGATCCTCGTGCTCGGCACCGCGACCTTCGCCCTCTGCGCGTCGATCCTCGTCGTGTGGTGGCTGGCGAAGGCGGACGTCGTCACCGTCAACGGCCAGGTGCAGGGCATCCTCTCGATCCTCGTCATCGGCGCCGCGACGGACTACGCGCTCCTCTACACGTCGCGCTTCCGTGAGGCCCTGCGCGACCACCGGACGGGCTGGGACGCCACGAAGGCCGCGCTCCGCGGGAGCCTCGAGCCGATCCTGGCCTCCGGCGGCACCGTCATCGTCGGCGTGCTCTGCCTGCTGCTCTCCGACCTCAACTCGAACAAGGCGCTCGGACCGGTCGCGGCGATCGGGATCGCCTTCAGCCTGCTCGCCGCCCTCACGCTGCTGCCCGCGCTGCTGCTCGCCTTCCGTCGGGCCGCGTTCTGGCCGCTGCGTCCCGCGTACGGCAGCGCCCACCCCGTCGTGACCGGTCCGGACGCGCGGGGGCTGTGGGCGAAGGTCGGTCGGCTCGTCGCCCGGCGCTCGCGGACGGTCTGGATCGTCTGCACGGTGGGGCTCCTCGCGATGGGCGCGGGTCTCGTCGGGCTCAAGGCCGACGGGGTGCCGCAGAGCGACCTCGTCATCGGGAGCTCGCAGGCGCGCGACGGTCAGGACGTGCTCGCCGACCACTTCCCGGGCGGCTCCGGCAGCCCGGCGCAGGTCATCGGGGCCGAGCGCGACCTCGACCGGCTCGTCGACGCGATCACCGCGGTCGACGGGGTCGACGGGGTCGTCGCCGCGGCGAAGGACTCCCCTTCGGGCACCGTGCCGGTCACCGGCAATGGTGCTCCCGGTTCGCCCACCGTGTCCCGCGGGGACGTCCTGCTCGAGGCCACCCTGTCCGAGCCCGCCGACTCCGACGCCGCCGAGCAGACCGTGCGTGACCTCCGGACCGCCGTCGAGCGGGTCGACCCGGACGCGATCGTCGGCGGCGTCACCGCCACGGCCGTCGACACGAACGACACCGGCATCCGCGACCGGTCGGTCATCATCCCGGTGGTCCTCGTCGTGATCCTGCTCATCCTGATGCTGCTGCTCCGGAGCATCGTCGCGCCGCTCGTGCTCATCGGCAGCGTGATCGTGTCGTTCGCCGCGGCCCTCGGGGTCGGTGCGCTCGTGTTCGACCACGTGTTCCACTTCCCCGGTGCCGACCCGAGCGTCCCGCTGTACTCGTTCGTGTTCCTCGTGGCACTCGGCGTGGACTACAACATCTTCCTCATGACACGGGTCCGCGAGGAGGCCCTCCGGCACGGGCCACGCGAGGGCGTGCTCCGCGGCCTCGGGGTCACCGGCGGGGTGATCACCTCGGCAGGCGTCGTCCTCGCGGCGACGTTCGCGGCCCTCGGCGTCATCCCGATCCTGTTCCTCGTGCAGATCGCCTTCGTCGTCGCGTTCGGCGTCCTGCTCGACACGATCGTCGTCCGGTCCCTGCTCGTGCCGGCCCTGACGTACGACCTCGGCCGTCGCGCGTGGTGGCCGTCGCGCCTGTCGCGTCCGACCCATCACATGTGACACGCTGGGCGCATGCCAGTTCCTTCGACGCAGCCCGCAGCCGAGCGGAAGCTCCTCCGTGACACCGTCCAGGACAAGATCCGCGACGCCATCATGGACGGCACCCTCGAGCCGGGCGAGCGCCTCAACGACGACGACCTGATCGCGTGGCTCGGTGTCTCCCGGACCCCCATCCGCGAGGCACTGGCGGAACTGGCCCGCGCCGGCCTCATCGAGATGGCGCCGAACCGCTACACGCGGGTCGCGGCGCCGACGAAGGACGAACTGCTCGACGCGTACCGGACGCTCGGCGTGATCTACGGCGGCGTCGCCCGGCTCGCGACCCCGCGGTTCACCGACGCCCAGCGCAAGAAGGTCGTCAAGATGCTCGACGACGTCACCGCGCAGGTCGAGCGGCAGCAGCAGGGCGAGGTCGCGCAGAACGGCGCCGACATCTACGCGATCTGGGCGGACCACTGCGGCAACCCGTCGCTCGAGCAGCTCTGCAAGTCGACGACCGACGGACTCGCGTTCAAGCTCCGGGTGCCGGAGCTCGCCGAACTCGTGCCGGCCGACGTCGTCCTGCCGGAGCTCGCCAACCTGAAGGCGGCCGTGCAGGCGAAGGACCCGATCGCCGCGGAACTCGCCATGGAGGCGATCCACCTGCTCCCGTCGCGCGGCTAGCGCTCCGGACGCGACCCGTCGACGGCCTGGAGGCGCGGGGGCCGCGGGGCCCCCCCCCCCCCCCCCGGCGGGGGGCCCCCCCCCCCCACACCCCTAGTAAGTTAGGGTGTAGGAAAGTGGCCGCGGGCCAGATAAATACCCAGCCCCACCCAGAGAGGGAC
>NZ_SNVW01000013.1 GCF_004361695.1 Curtobacterium flaccumfaciens
GGGGGGGGGTGTGGTGGTGGGTTGTTGTCTTCTTTCCCTCTTCTGTCGGGGGGGGGGGGGGGGCCCCCCGGGGGGGGGGGGGGGGGGCGCGCCCCCCCCCCCCCCCCGCCCGCCCCCCCCCCCCCCCGCGCCTCCAGGCCAGGGCGCCCACCCGCTACCGTTGTCGACATGGCGACGACAGCGGAGTGGTCACGGCTGCCGGTGGGGCGCGGTGCGCTCCGGCAGGACGCCGTCCTCGCGCTGGTCCTCGGTGCCGCGCTCACGGTCACCACCGTCCTGTACGGCTCCGCCGGCGTCTACGGCGAGGACCAGGCGCCGTGGTGGGTCTCCGCACTCGTGATCGTGGCGAACGCCGTCCCGGTCGCGTTCCGTCGGCGGTTCCCGATGAGCGCCGCGATCGTGTCCGCGCTGGCCTTCGCGTCGACGCAGGTCCTGCGGGTGCCCGAGCTCTTCGTCGTCAACTTCACCCTCTTCATCGCGCTGTACTCGGTCGGGGCGTGGTGCGCCGACCGCGTCCGCGCCGAGGTCGTCCGCTGGGTCGTCATCGGCGGCATGTTCGCGTGGCTGTTCATCGCGATCTCGTTCGGCTGGGCGATCCCGAACGCGCTGCCGAACGACGGCGACTCGCTCATCCCGCCCGCCATCGCGTACTCGCTGATCAACATCGTGATCAACGTCGTCTATTTCGGCGCCGCCTGGTACGCGGGCAACCGGGCGTGGGCGTCGGCGGTCGCGAAGCACGAGCTCGACGAGCGCACCGCGGAGCTCGCCGCCGAGCGCGAGCGGAGCGCGGCCCAGGCGGTGACGATCGAACGCGTCCGCATCGCCCGTGAGCTACACGACGTGGTCGCCCACCACGTGTCCCTGATGGGCGTGCAGGCCGGAGCCGCGCGCCGCGTGATCGACCGCGACCCGGCGCAGGCGACCGCCTCGCTCGGCGTCGTCGAGGAGAGCGCCCGCACCGCCGTCGAGGAGCTCCGGCGGATGCTCGGCACGCTGCGGTCGGCCGACGACGCGCTCGGCGACCACGGCGCACCGAGCACCGAGGGGATCGGCCGGATCGGCGAGCTCGCCGACTCCGCGCGGACCGCGGGCCACCCGACCGAGTACGTCGTCGTCGGGGACACCCGCGACGTCCCTCCGACGGTGTCGGCGGTCGCGTTCCGGATCGCGCAGGAAGCGGTGACGAACGTGCTCAAGCACGCCGGCCCGGACGCGCGCGCCGACGTCCGTGTCCGGTACCTCGACGACGGCGTCGAGGTCGAGGTCACCGACGACGGGCACGGCGAGCGGGCGGCGCGGAACACGACGGGCAGCGGGCTCGGACACGTCGGCATGCGCGAACGCGTCGCCGCGGTGGGCGGACGGATCGAGATCGGGCCGCGCGCCCGGGGAGGGTACCTGGTGCGGGCATGGCTGCCGACGACCTGACCATCGTGCTGGCGGACGACCAGGACCTCGTCCGGGCCGGGTTCCGCGTGATCCTCGAGTCGGAGCCCGGCTTCCGGGTGGTCGGCGAGGCCCGTGACGGTGCCGAGGCGGTCGAGACCGTCCTGGCGCAGCGACCGGACGTGGTGTGCCTCGACGTGCAGATGCCGAACGTGGACGGTCTCGAGGCGGCGCGGCGGATCGCCGCGCTGCCGGATCCGCCGGCGGTGCTCATCCTCACGACGTTCGATCACGACGACGCCCTGTTCCAGGCGCTCGAGGCCGGGGCGAGCGGGTTCCTGCTGAAGAACGCCTCCCCCGAACGCTTGATCGACGCCGTCCGGACCGTCGCGGCGGGGGACGCCCTCCTCGCGCCGGACGTCACCCGGCGGGTGATCAGCCGCGCCACCGCGACGGCTCCTGCGGCGGCGCGCGACACCGCGGGCGGGACCGGCCCGGGCGGGACCAGCACGGACGGGACCGCCGCGCTCGTCGCGGCCGGGCTCACCGAGCGGGAGTCGGAGGTGCTCCGCCTGCTCGCCCGGGGCCTCAGCAACGCCGAGATCGCGCGGGAGCTGTACGTCGGGGACGCCACGGTGAAGACGCACGTGTCGAACGTGCTGCAGAAGCTCGCGCTGCGCGACCGCATCCAGGCAGTCGTCTGGGCGTTCGAGCACGGCGTCGCCGGCTGAGTCGAGCCGTCCTCCGCGCCGTCCCTCCGCCGCGCGGCGGAGGGACGATCCCCACCCCCAGCCGGAGGCGCCCGCGCCACCCCTCCCAATAGCGTCGAGGGCAGGCGCCACCAGCGTCGGACGCAGGCGGACCACCCGCCGGGGAAGGGAACGACATGCTCACCATCGAAGGGGTGACGAAGCAGTACGGGGACCGCCGCGTGCTCGACGACGTCACGTTCACGGTCGGCAGCGGCCGGCTGACGGGCTTCGTCGGCGGCAACGGCGCCGGCAAGACCACGACGATGCGGATCCTGCTCGGGGTGCTGCAGGCCGACTCCGGCACGGTGTCGATCGACGGCACCCGGATCGGTCCGGCCGACCGGCGCCGCTTCGGCTACATGCCGGAGGAGCGCGGGCTGTACCCGAAGATGCCCGTGGCGGAGCAGATCACGTACTTCGCCCGGCTGCACGGCGTCGACAAGCGCACCGCCGCGAGCCGCACCACCGACCTGCTCGACCGGCTCGGCCTCACGCCGCACGCCGACGACGCGGTCGAGAAGCTCTCCCTCGGCAACCAGCAGCGCGTGCAGGTCGCCGCCGCGCTCGCCCACGACCCCGAGGTCCTCGTGCTCGACGAGCCGTTCTCGGGCCTCGACCCGATGGCCGTCGACGTCGTGCTGAGCGTCCTCCGCGAGGCCGCGGCCGGCGGCGCCCCCGTGCTCTTCTCGAGCCACCAGCTGGACGTCGTCGAGCGGCTCTGCGACGACGTCGTGGTGATCGCCGGCGGCACGATCCGCGCGGCGGGGCCGCAGGAGGAACTCCGTCGCTCGGCTGGCGCCGCGGCGTGGGAGCTCCTCGTCGACGGCGACGTCGCCTGGCTCCGCGACGAACCGGGCGTCACCGTCCGCGAGTTCGACGGCGGCTACGCCCTGTTCGAGGCCGACGACACCACGGCCCAGCGTGTCCTGCAGCGTGCCGTCCAGCACGGCACGGTCGGGTCGTTCACACCGCGGGTCCCGCGGCTCAGCGAGGTCTTCCGGGAGGTCGTCCGATGAACGCGTCGTTCGTGCAGGCGGTGCGGCTCGTGTCCGCCCGCGAGATCCAGGCCCGGGTCCGCAGCAAGGCCTTCATCGTGTCCGCCCTCATCCTGGTCCTGATGGTCGTCGCCTCGATCGTCGTGGGCGGCATCGTCAGCAAGGCGACCGCGGGCGACACCACCCCGGTCGCGGTCGTCGCGGGCGTCGACCTGCCGACGAGCAAGGGCCTCGACGTGACGGAGGCACCGACCGCCGCCGCCGCGGAACGCCTGGTCGAGCGCGGCGACGTCGACGCGGCGGTCCTGCCCTCCGACGACCCCCTCGGCTACAAGGTGGTCGGCCTCGACGACGCCCCGGCCGACGTGGTCCAGGCACTCAGCGTCACCCCGCGGATCGAACTGCTCGACCCGAACGCGATCCCCGGCGGACTCATCTACATCGTCGCGTTGGCGTTCGGCGTGGTCTACTTCGCGTCCGCGGTGACGTTCGGCCAGTCCATCGCGCAGAGCGTCGTGGAGGAGAAGTCCACCCGCGTCGTGGAGATCCTGATGGCGGCGATCCCGGCACGGGCGCTCCTCGCCGGCAAGGTCCTCGGCAACAGCGTGATGGCGTTCGCCCAGATCGTCGCGGTGGCGATCGCGGCAGCGGTGACGTTGGCGGTGACCGGGCAGGACAACATGTTCACGGTGCTCGGCCCGAGCATGCTCTGGTTCGTCGGCTTCTTCGCGATCGGGTTCGTGCTCATCGCGTCGCTGTTCGCCGCGGCGGCCGTGCTGGTGTCGCGTCAGGAGGACGTCGGCAGCGTCACCACCCCGGTGATGATGCTCGTGATGATCCCGTACATCCTCATCATCGTCGCGTACAACAACCCGACGATCCTCGGCGTGATGTCGTACGTGCCGTTCAGTGCACCGATCGGCATGCCGATGCGGATCTTCCTCGGGACCGCGGAGTGGTGGGAGCCGATCCTGTCCCTCGTCATCGTCGCCGTCTCGGTGGTGCTGGTGGTGCTCGTCGGCGCGCGGATCTACGAGAACGCGCTCCTGCGCACCGGCAGCCGGGTGAAGCTGACGGAGGCGCTGCGCGGCTGACACCGCGATCTGGACGGGAGGCCCGGATCACGTGAGCAGGTCTGCTCACGTGATCCGGGCCTCCAGTCCGTTGCCCGGTGCCGGTCAGGCGCTCAGCGTCGCGAAGGCGGACCGGTGCCAGACCAGCGGGCTGTGCGCGAAGTCGGACATGAGCCCGAGCACCCGGAGCACCACGATGTCGTGGTCGCCGGCCGGGTAGGTGTGCTCGACGGAGCACTCGAGCCAGATCGGCGCGCCCTCGAGGAAGACGGAGCCGGTCTCGGACACCGCGGTCTCCACGCCGACGAACCGGACCGACTTGTCCCGCGACGCGAGCTGCCGCGTGACCTGCGCGTGCCCCTCACCGAGGATCGAGACGCCGATGGTCCCGGCACCCGCGAGCACCGGCCACGTCGTCGACGTGTGCTGCACGGCGAACATGACCAGCGGCGGGTCCTGCGACACCCCGACGGTGAACGACGACGCGACGAGCACGGTCGGTTCGTCGTCCACGATCGCGGACAGCGCGGCGACGCCGCACGGGAAGCCGGAGAAGGCCTGTCGGAGGGCGGTGAGGTCGGGCGCCTCGGTGGAGTACGGGCTGATCATGAGCGGGTTCCTTCCTGGAGGCTCGTGGCCGTGCCGAGGAGGACGCCGCGCCAGCGCGCGACCCAGGCCTCCGTCGACGCGGGCTCCGAGTAGTGCTTGTCGTTGAGGTACAGGGCCGGTGCGGGCACGGTCGCGCCGAGCTCGACGAGGACCGGCTTGAGGAACACCTCGGGGGCGAGGGCGTGTGCCGGACCGGCGCCGAGCATGAGCGGGACGGCGACGACGTCGGCGAGGCCGTCGCCCGTCGCGAACTGGTCGAGGAAGAGCTTGAGGACGCCCGTGTAGGTCGCCTTGTACGTCGGCGACGCGACGACGACGAGGTCCGAGCCGGACACGGCGCGGACGGCCTCGGCCACCGCCTCGTCGCCCCAGCCGAGGAGGCCCGGCCCGAGCTCGATGACGTCCACGACGTGGTCGGGCGCGCGGCCGGTGAGCCGCTCGAGGACGACCGTCGCGGCGTCGAGCGTCCGCGATGCCGGCTTGGGGTTGCCGGCGACGACGGTGGTGATCATCGGTCTGCTCCTGCCGTGTGGCGATCGGGGGGGGTGGTCGTGAGTGCAGTCCATCCGCCGTTCGTTTCGCCTCCGTGGCGGCGTCGTATCGGTCGGGTTACGCCATCGGTCCGACGCGGCGCGGGACGGAATGCCCCGGTCAGAGCAGCCCTGCGCGGCACCGGGTCCGCCATTCCGCCAGCGCGGCACGCCCCCGGTCCGACGACATTCCGAGAGAGCCGTTACCGGAAGTCGACGTGATTGCGTCCGGCGTGTTTCGCCCGCCCGTCGCCGCCCGCTGATCCCGCGGATCGGCGTGCTGCCGCGGCGGGGCGGCGGAACAGTGCGGGCCGGATCCGCGCGGGAGGGAGCGGTTCCGACCGATCCGCCGTGGTGGCCTAACACCAGCGAAACAAACGCCTAACAGGACCGTTACCGCGGGGCGCCCTGCTCCGTGCCGCTGGCCGTTACATTCGCATCAGCCCCACCGCAGCGGCCCCGTCACCGGGACGCCTCGCCGCCGGCGGAGCGCTTCTCTCCCGCACCCCGAGCCGTGACTTGGTCCACCGTCCTGTGTGCTTCCGTCGCCGACCCCGCGCTGCGGGGCGTTCGGCGTCCCCACGCACCGCACCGCTTCCCCGCACCTGCACCGCTTCCCCGCACCGTCCCGCTCCACCGTCCTGGAGGTCTCCGACCGATGTCGTCCCCCGCACCGTCCCGAACGCGGCTCGCCCGCCCCGCGCTCCTCGCCGCCGCCCTCGCCGGCGTGCTGTTCCTGTCCGCCTGCTCCGCCACGTCCACCGCCTCGACCGGGTCCGCCGACGACTCCGCCGGGGTCGAGCACGCGACCGCCCAGATCACGGCCGCGAGCGTCGACCCGGAGTTCACCTTCAAGGGGGCCCCGTTCGACCTGTCCGGCATCGCCGGCAAGACGATCTTCAACATCCCGAACTCGTCGGCGGTGCCGTTCATCACCTCGGTCGACGAGGCCGGCGAGAAGCTCGTGAAGCAGTACGGCGCGAAGTGGATCGAGTACACGAACCAGGGCACGCCGACGGAGCACTCCGCCGGCATCGACCAGGCGATCAGCCGCGGCGCCGACATCATCATCCTGGCGCAGGGTGTCAACGGCGAGCTCATCGTGCCGGCCCTCAAGCGCGCCAAGGCCGCCGGCATCCCGGTGCTGATCAGCCACACGTACCAGACGGGCGAGGCGCTCCCCGAGCAGCTGCAGGACCTCGTCGCCGCCCAGGTCACCGCGCCGTTCCACGAGTCCGCGAAGCTCAACGCCGACTGGGCCATCAAGGAGACCAAGGGCCAGGGTGACGTCCTCATCATCACGTCGTCCGAGGTCCCGCCGTCCGACGGCATCGTCAAGGCGATGCAGGAGGAGTTCGAGGAGCACTGCGACGGCTGCTCGGTCAAGGTGACCAACGTGCCCGTCTCCGACTGGGCCACGAAGATCTCGTCCACCGTGCAGTCGGCGATCCAGGCCAACCCGAACCTCGACTACGTCCTGCCCGTCTACGACTCGATGACCCTCTACGTCGAGGCCGGGGTCACCGCCGCCGGCAAGACCGGTCAGGTGTTCACCTCGTCGTACAACGGCACCCCCGCCGTGCTGAAGATCCTGCAGGAGGGCAACGTCCTCACGATGGACATCGGCGAGAACATGGAGTGGCTCGCGTACGCCACGATCGACCAGGCCGGACGTGTCCTCACCGACACCCCGATCATCGAGGACGGCGACGAGCGGACCCCGCTCAAGGTCTTCACCAAGGACAACGTCGACGAGACCGGCACGCCGCCGGAGCCGAGCAAGGGCTACGGCGACGCCTACAAGACCGGGTACGAGGCCATCTGGGGCGCGGCGAAGTGAGCGCCACCCGGGAGGCACCGGTCGCGCCGACGCACGACACCGCACCGGTCCTGCGCATCAGCGGGCTCACCAAGCGCTTCGGCGGTCTCACCGCGCTCGACGACGTCGAGCTCGAGGTCCGCCCGGGTCAGGTGCACGCGCTGCTCGGCGAGAACGGGTCGGGCAAGTCGACCCTCATCAAGATCCTCTCCGGCACGTACGCGCCGGAACCGGGAGCGACGATCGAGGTCCGCGGCACCCGGCTCCCCGTGCCGGTGCCCCCCGGGTACTTCCGCCGAGTCGGCATCAGCTTCGTCCACCAGGACCTCGCGCTCGTGCCGTCGCTCAGCGTCACCGAGAACCTCCGGCTCGCCACCGTCGTGGCCGGCCGCGGGCCGTTCGTCCGCTGGGGCGCCGAGCACCGCGCCGCTGCCGAACTGTTCGCCCGGTACGGCGTGGACATCGATCCGCGGGCCCGGATCGAGGAGCTGACCGACACCCAGAAGGCCCTCGTCGCCATCCTCCGCGCGGTCGCCGAACTCGGCGGAGAGCGGTCGCTCATGGTGCTCGACGAGCCGACCGTGTTCCTGCCGAAGGAGGACGCGGACCTGCTGTTCCGCGTCGTCAAGGAGCTCGTCTCCGACGGTCGGACCTCGGCCCTGCTGGTGTCCCACGACATGTCCGAGGTGCTCGAGCACGCCGACCGGGTCACCGTCCTCCGCGCCGGCCGCGTCCAGGCGCACCGGGACACCGCGACCACCACGGCGGACGAGCTCGTCTCGCTCATCGTCGGTCGCGGTCTCGACGGCGCGGCGGACCGGACCCCGCGCCCCGCCACCACCGGGGACGCCGTCGTGACGGTCCGCGATCTGCACGTCGGGATCGTCGAGGGGCTGTCCTTCGACGTCGCCGACGGTGAGGTCGTCGGCATCACCGGCCTGGCCGGCTCCGGCGTCGAGGACGTCCTGCCCGGCCTGTACGGCGCCCGCCCGGCGACCGGGTCGCTCACCGTGCAGGACGCCGCCGTCGACCTCGCCCGCACCACCCCCGGCGGCTCGATCGCCCGCGGCGTCGTCTACGTCCCCGCCGACCGGAAGCGTGAGGGTGGTGCGCTGACCCTGTCGGTCGAGCAGAACGTCACACTCCCCGTCCTCGGCCGGCTCCGCGGGCTGCTCGGGCTCTCGCCGGCCCGCGAGCGCGCACACGTGGCCGGGCTCGTCCGCGACTACGACGTCCGACCCGCCGACCCCTCGGCGCTGTTCGGCACCCTGTCCGGCGGCAACCAGCAGAAGGCCGTCCTCGCCAAGTGGATGCAGGACGACCCACGCCTGGTGCTCCTGCAGGAACCGACGCAGGGCATCGACGTGGGTGCCCGGGCCGCGATCTTCTCGATGCTCCGCCGGAGCGCCGAACAGGGCGTCTCGATCGTCTGCGCCTCAACCGACTACGACCAGCTCGCCCGGATGTGCGACCGCGTCGTCGTCCTCGCCCACGGCCGCGTCCACGACGTGCTCACCGACGACCGCATCGACCGCGACGTCATCGCGGCCGCCGTCGTCGCCAGCCTCGTCGACCCCGCGGCCGGCGTCGACCCCTCCCCCGCTGCTGCTGCCCCCGTCAAGGAGAACGCCTGATGTCCACCACCGCCGACCCGGTCCTCGAGACCTCGATCGTCCGTCCCGCGCGGCCCCGGTTCTCCTGGGGCCACACCGAGCGGTACGCGCTGCTCGGTGCCTGGCTCGTCATCGTCATCGCGTTCAGCGTCGCGCTGCCCGACACCTACCCGACGCTCGGGAACCTGCAGAACATCCTCGGGTCCCAGTCGGTGCTGCTCATCCTGGCGCTCGGCTTCCTGTTCCCCCTGACCGCGGGCGAGTTCGACCTGTCCGGCGCCTCGACGATGTCGCTCTCCGCGATGACGATCGCGGTCCTCAACGCCAAGATGGACTTCCCGCTCCTGCCTGCGATCCTGGTCGGCCTGGTGATCGGCGTGGTCGTCGGTCTGGTGAACGGGCTCCTCACGGTGGGGTTCCGCATCGACTCGTTCATCGTGACGCTCGGTACGTCGACCTTCATGATCGGGCTGATCCAGTGGATGAGCGCGTCGTCCTCGGTCACGGGCATCGACCCCGCCCTCGTGCAGGCGACCGTCGGCTGGCGCGGACTGGCCGGGCTCCCGCTCGCGTTCGTCTACGGGCTCATCGCGACCGTGGTCGTGCTCGTGGTCCTCAGCGCGACGCCGGTCGGGCGTCGGCTGCTGTTCGTCGGCACCGGCCGCACCGTCGCCGAGCTGTCCGGTCTCAACGTGCGCCGGCTGCGGGTCGGGGCGTTCGTCGGCGCCGGGCTCACCGCCGCGGTGGCCGGGGTCGTCTACGCCGGCACCCTCGGTGGTGCGGACCCGTCCAGCGGGCAGTCCTTCCTGCTCCCCGCGTTCGCCGCCTGCTACCTCGGGGCGACCGCGATCATCCCCGGCCGGTTCAACGCGATCGGCACGTTCATCGCCGTCTACTTCCTGTTCTCCGGGGTCGTCGGCCTGCAGATGCTCGGCGCCGACAACTTCGTCCAGCAGCTGTTCTACGGCGGTGCGCTCATCGTGGCCGTCGCCGTCTCGCAGACCATCCGCCGGCACTCCGTGGCGAGCGCCGCGAAGGCCGCCGCGAAGCGTTCCTGACCCTCTCTCCAACCCACCACAGAAAGCGAGTCCCCATGGACATCGGAGTCTTCATCCCGATCGGCAGCAACGGCTGGCTCATCTCCACCACGTCGCCGCAGTACAAGCCGTCCTTCGACCTCAACCTCGAGATCGTGCAGAAGGCCGAGGCCTACGGCTTCGACTTCGCCCTGTCGATGATCAAGCTGCACGGCTACGGCGGCCCGAGCGGCTTCTGGGACGAGAACCTCGAGTCCTTCACCCTGATGGCCGGGCTCGCAGCGCGCACCGAGCGGATCCGCCTCTTCGCGACCACCGCCGTCCTCACCATCCCGCCGGCCATCGCCGCCCGCATGGCCGCGACCGTCGACTCCATCTCGCACGGGCGCTTCGGCCTCAACCTCGTCGCCGGGTGGCAGAAGGCGGAGTACGACCAGATGGGCCTCTGGCCGGGCGACGACGTGCACTTCAAGCGCCGCTACGCCTACCAGACCGAGTACATGCAGGTCATGAAGGAGCTGTGGGAGAACGGCGAGAGCGACTTCAAGGGCGAGTACTTCACGATGAACGACTGCCAGATGCTGCCGAAGCCGACCGGGCACATCCCGATCGTGTCGGCCGGTCAGTCATCGCAGGGCATGGCGTTCGCCGCGCAGTACTCGGACTACAACTTCTCGATGGGCGTCGGCGTGAACACCCCGACCGCCTACGCCGACCAGAACAAGGCCCTCATCGAGGCCCGCGAGAAGACCGGGCGCGACGTCGGCTCGTACGTCCTGTTCATGGTGATCGCCGACGAGACCGACGACGCCGCGCAGGCGAAGTGGCAGCTGTACAACGACGGCATCGACGTCGAGGCGATCTCGTGGATGACCGGCCAGGCCCTCACCGACACGAACGGTGAGGACGGCAACACCGCGAAGCGGATCTCGCTGCCCGAGGGCGCCGTGAACATGAACATGGGCACGCTCGTCGGTTCCTACGAGCACGTCGCGGCGATGCTCGACGAGGCTGCCGACGTCGCGGGCACGAAGGGCATCATGCTCGTGTTCGACGACTTCCTGCAGGGCATGGACGACTTCGGCACCCGCATCCAGCCGCTCATGCGCACCCGTGAGGGCGTCGTCTCATCGGCACCCGCCGTCGCCCCGAGCGTGGCCACGGCATGACGGCCGGCAGCGCCCCCGCCGACGCCCGTCCGGTCCTCGAGGTCGCGGTCGTCCAGGCTGGGCGGACCCCGGCCGACGGCGACGCCGCGCTCGACGAGCTCCTCGGCCTGTTCGAGCAGGCGGCCGAGGGCGCCGACCTCGTCGTCTTCCCCGAACTCGCCACGACGCCGTACTTCTGCGGTGTCCGGAACGACAGTCGGAAGGCCTGGGCGCAGCCCGTCCCCGGACCGGCGACCGCACGCTTCGCCGAAGCCGCGAAGCGCCTGGGGACCGCAGTGGTCTTCGGGCTCTACGAGGACGCCGGCGACGCGCAGTACAACAGCGCGGTGCTCATCGACGCCGACGGCACGCTCGTGCACGGCACCGACGTGCACGGGGACTCCGTGGCGACGTACCGGAAGACGTCGATCCCCACGAACGAGCTGTCCGACGTCGACGAGAAGCACTACTTCGCGGCGGGATCCGGGCCGGTCGTGTTCGACGCGCTCGGCACCCGGTTCGGCATGCTCATCTGCTACGACCGGAGCTTCCCGGAGTACTGGCTGGCGTCGCGTGCCGCCGGTGCCGAGGTGATGCTGGTGCTCGTGTCGTCGATGGGCTTCCGCGAGACGCTGTTCACGCAGGAGCTGCAGGTCCGCGCGCTCGAGACGCAGACCTGGATCGTGGCGCCGAACCGCGGTGGCGAGGAGACGGTCGACGGCAAGACCGTGAGCTACTTCGGTCGCTCGTCGGTCGTCTCGCCCCGCGGCGAGCTCGTCGTCTCGGCACCAGCCCACGAGGCCGGTCCGATCATCCGGGCGACGCTCGACGTGGCCGAGGTGGCGCGGGCCCGCGAGGACTTCCCTCTCGGGCGCGACCGGCAGCCCGGGGTGTTCCGGTACCTGGCGGAAGCACACGCCCCTGCCGAGGCCACGGCGGTCCCGGCGTGACGGACGTGTTCGCCGTGGTGAGCGGCACCATCGCGCCCCAGCTGGAGCAGGCCCTCGCCGACAGCCGGGCCAACCCGCTGCCGGCGTCGCCGTCGTCGCTCCCCGCCGAGCCGGGCCACAGCGCACAGCTGTTCGCCCGGCTCCTCGGAGCGGCGATCGACGCCGCGCCCGCGCCCGCACCGTCCCACGCCCACGCCGACACCGACACCGACACCGACACCGACACCGACGGCCGCAGCACGACGACCACGACCGCCGAGGACCCCGCCGCCGCAACCGTCACCGAGCTCCTCGCCGCGTACCGCGCCGGCACCACCACCCCCGACGCCGTCCTCGCCGCCCTCGCCCCGCACTGGACGGCCGACGACGCGATCTGGTCCGACGCCGTCCTGCGTCTGGTCGACGGCGCCGCAGCCGCAGCGGCCGAGTCCACTCGTCGCTGGGCCGCTGGTGAGGCCCGGCCGCTCGAGGGGATCCCGTTCGCGGTGAAGGACATCATCGACGTCGCGGGCACCGTCGTCACGAGCGGCTCCCTGCAGACCGGGGACCGCGTGGCACCGGCCGACGCGACCGTGGTGGCGCGCCTCCGTGCGGCCGGTGCGATCCCGGTGTTCACGGCCGCCACCACCGAGTTCGCCTGCGGGGGCCCGCACAACGCCCGCTACGGCGCCGTCCGGAACCCCTGGGACCCGGAACGCTGGACCGGTGGGTCGTCGACGGGTTCGGGGTCCGCCCTGGCCGCCCGCATCGTCCCGCTCGCGCTCGGCTCGGACACCGGCGGCTCGATCCGGGTGCCGTCGGCCCTGTGCGGGACGACCGGCATCAAACCGACGTACGGCCTCGTGCCCCGCACCGGCGTCGCGAGCCTGTCGTGGACGCTCGACCACGTCGGCCCGATGGCGCGCTCCGCCGAGGACCTCGCGCTCGTGCTCGCCGTCATCGCCGGCGGCGACGGCGCCGACCCCACCTCGTCCACCGCCGTCCCGCTCATCGAAGCGGCGCCGGAACGGGTCGAGGGGCTGCGCATCGGGGTGCCGCGCACGTGGTTCACCGACCGGGTGGACGCCGCCGTGCTCGACGCCCACGCGGACGCCGTGGACCGGTTCCGCACCCTCGGTGCGACCGTCGTGCCGATCGAGTTCGACGACCTCGAGGCGATCGACGCGGAGTGCTGGACCGTCTTCTACGGCGAGCTCGCCGCGAACCAGGAGGCCAACGCCGCCACCGCCGACCTGTTCGACGCCGGCACCCGCGCCCGGTTCGACGTGGCGTTCACGCCGACCGCCGCCGACTACCTCCGGGCACTCCGGCGTCGTCCGCTCGTGCAGGCCGCGATGGTCGCACGGATGGACGAGGCGGGCGTCGACGTCGTCCTGACCCCCGGCATCGGTGCGACCGCACCCCGGCTCGACGACCTGACGATGTCGGTCGACGGCCAGCGGTTCAACCTGCACGACGTCGTCCCGCGCAACACCCGCCTCTTCGACTACGTGGGGTTCCCGGCGCTCATGATGCCCGCGGGCACGGCGCCGGACGGCCTGCCCGTCGGTCTCCAGCTCGTCGCCCGCCCCTGGGACGACCGGCTCGTGCTGTCCGCCGCTGCCGCGTTCCAGGCGGTCACCGACCACCACCGCAGGGTGCCGCCGGCATCCGCCACGAGAGGGTCGACCGATCAGTAACCGCACCACGGACGAGGACGGCGCACGCCGACGTGCCTGGCAGGTGCTCTGCGCGTCGAGCCTCAGCGTCGTCCTCGTCTTCATCTCCTCGAGCGCGCTGCTCGTCGCGCTCCCCGACGTCAGCCGTGACCTCGACGCCTCCGCCCTGCAGTCCAGCTGGGTCCTGCTCAGCTACATGCTCACCACGACCACGCTCATCCTGGTGTTCGGGCGCATCGCGGACCTCGTCGGCCGCCGCCGCCTCTACATCGCGGGCATCCTCGTCTTCCTCGTCGCCTCGCTCGCGTGCGGGTTCGCCCCGGACGCCGCCGTCCTGCTCGGCGCCCGGCTCGTGCAGGGCGTCGGCGCCGCCGCCATCGTCACGAACACCACGGCGTTGCTGACCGACGTGTTCCCCGAGTCGATCCTGTCGCTCGGCCTCGGGTTGAACGCCACCGTCGCCGCCGTCGGTCAGGTCATCGGCCCGGTCGTCGGGGGCCTGGTCGCGGAGTCGTTCGGCTGGCGCTGGATCTTCCTCGCCGGCGTGCCGATCTCGCTCGCCGGGCTGGTCTGGTCGCTCCGGCTCATCCCGCGGAGCACCCGGCCCCGCTCCGGGGAGCGCCTCGACGTGCCGGGCTCGATCCTGTCCGTCGCCACCGTGGGGCTGCTGGTCGGCGCGGTGTCCGTGGGCGGTTCCGCCGGGTGGACGGCCGCCCCCGTCGTCGCGATGGCCTCGGCCGCCGTCCTGCTCGGAACGGTCTTCGTGTGGAGCCAGCGTCGCGTCGCACACCCGCTCGTCGACCCCGCGATCTTCCGCGACCGGGCGACGATCACGCTCTTCTCCGCGGCCGGACTCTGCGCCCTGTCGAGCTACGCCCTGGTGCTGCTCGCGTCGCTCTCGTTCCAGGCGGTGGGCGGCAAGGACGCCGTCGAGGCCGCCCTCTGGGTCCTGCCGACCCCGATCGGCACGACCGTGGCCGCGGCGAGCGCCGGGGTCCTCGCCCGGAAGGTGCCGGCGCGCACCCTCTCCACCATCGGCATGCTCCTCATCGCGGTCGGCGCGGCGGTCCTCGCGGTGTCGCTCGCCGACGACGCGTCCTACGTCGTGACCGCGATCGGCCTCGGCGCTGTCGGGGTCGGCACCGGGGTGTTCATGACGCCGAGCACGTCAGCGTTGATGACGCGGGTGCCCGAGCACCGCCGGGGCATCGCGAACGCCATCCGGTCCGCGCTGCAGAACGCCGGCTTCCTGTTCTCGACGGCGCTCGGCCTGGCCATCGCGACGAGCGGCCTGTCGTCGGCGCAGCAGGCGGCCGCCTACGACGGCAGCCTGCTCGGCCTGCCGGCAGCCGACGTCCAGGCGTTCGTCGACGGCGTCCGCGCCGCCGCGCTCACCTTCGCCGGGTGCGCGGCCCTCGGAGCGCTCATCGTCGCGTTCGGACCCTTCGGACCACCGGACCGGGAGGCACCGCTCCGGCCCGACACGTCGGGTCCCGTCCCCGGGACGGGGACCTCCGCATGACCGGCGGCCGGTCCGACGGACGCACGCCGCGCCTCCAAGCAGTCACCCCACCCCACGACGGAAGCAGGACCGCATGACCGACGACCACGACGACTACGTCTCGGCCGGGTACACCGGCGCACTGCAGCCCGGACGGCGGGCGGCGCTCGTCGTCGTCGACCCGGTCAACGCCTACGTCGACCCGACGTGCGGGCTGTACGCCGGGGTCGAGGAGCCCGTCGAGCGGATGCGGAAGCTGACGGCCGCCGCACGTGACGCCGGCGTGCACGTCGCCGTCACGACGATGGCGCTCTCGGCCGACGGCTCGAACGCCGGGGTGTTCTTCCGCAAGGTACCCGCGCTCGCGGCGTACCTGCCGGGCACCACGACGGGTGCGTTCATCGAGGGGCTCGCGCCCGTCGACGGGGACACGCTCGTGCCGAAGCAGTACCCGAGCGCGTTCTTCGGGACGTCACTCGCCGCCGACCTCGTCGCCCGCGGGGTCGACACGCTCTTCATCGCCGGGCTCTCGACGAGCGGCTGCATCCGGGCGACCGCGACCGACGCGATGCAGCACGGGTTCGTGCCGATCGTCGTGCGCGAGGCCGTCGGCGACCGGCTGCCGAGCGTGCACGAGGCGAACCTGTTCGACATCGCCGCGAAGATCGGCGAGGTCTGGGGCATCGACCGGGTCCTCGAGCACTGGCGGGCGGCCGCCGAGCGGCGGAGCGACCCCGAACAGCGGAGCCCCGAGCAGCGGAGCGCCGCGTGAGCACCGAGACGCCCGTCCGGGGACGCCCGCGGAACGCCGCCGTCGACGAGGCCGTGTACACCGCCTGCGTGGCGATCCTGGCGGAGGGCGACCCCCGTGCGTTCACGATCCGCGCGGTCGCGGACGCCGCCGGGGTCGGCGCCGCGACGATCTACCGACGCTGGCCGACGAAGGACGACCTGCTCACCGACACGGTGATCCGGCTGATGGAGGCGACTATCCCGACGGAGCTCGACGCCCCCATCCACGAGGGCGTGCTCGGCCTGACCCGCGGCTGGGTGCACGCCCTCGTCGCCACCCCCGTGGGGCGCGCGCTCCCCCTCATCGTGGAACTCGCGTCGCACGAGCCCCGCGTCGCCGAGGCCGTGGCCGCCTGGCACCTCGACCGACGGGTCCGGGTGAACGCGATGCTGCAGCGCGCGATGGACGCCGGGGACCTCCGACCGGACGTCGACCTCGGGATCGCCGTCGACCTGCTCGGCGGTCCGACCTTCTACCGCCGGGTGTTCGTGTCGCTCGACATCCAGGCACCCGACTACCCCGTGCGGCTCGCCCGGGAGTTCCTCCGGTGGGCCGGCTGGGCCGGCGACACCGCGACCGTGGGAGCAGCATCGTGACCGACCTCCGACCGACACAACCGTGGACCGACATGGGCACCGGGGACGTCTCCCCTGGTCACTGGATCGGCTTCAACCGGCGATCCGACGCCGCCCGGCAGGTGTCCGACCTCATCCGTGCGGACATCGTCGCCGGCCGGTTCACCGGACCGCTCCCCTACGAGTGGGAGCTCCTCGACCTGTACGGCACCACGCGGAACGTGCTGCGTGCGGCGCTGACGCTCCTCAAGGAGCAGCGGCTCCTCACCCGGGCACCGCGGTCGGGCACGTTCGGCGTGCGCCCGGTCGCGTCGGTCAGCCTCGCCCGGACCACCGAGGAGGTCACGATCTACGGCGAGAACACCGGCGGCAGCGTCTTCGACTCCCCGCGTCTCAGCATCGTGCACCTCTGCGTCCAGCTCGTCCCCGCGCCGGAGACGGTGCGGCGGAACCTCGACATGGCCGGCAGCGCGGCGTACTTCGTCGAGAGCCTCATCTCGTTCGACGGCGAGCCGAGCCGGGTGCGGACGAGCTGGGTGCCGCAGGAGCGGTTCCCGGACCTGGTGTCGGAGCCGCTCACCGAGTACGTGCCGGACGTGCTCGTCCGCCGGGTCGGGCAGCGCCCGGTCGCCCGACGGCTCCTGCTCAGCACCGTGAACGCCGACCAGTGGACGGCCGACCTGCTCGACATCGACCCGGGTCAGGCCATCTTCCACATCGAACGGCTGATGTGCCTCGCCGACGGGACGCCGGTCGAGTACGGGTTCTCGCGGTACCGCGGCGACCGAGCGGTCATCGACTCGCGGATCGTGTGAGCACCACGGAGAAGACGTCGCCGGGCTGGCAGTCCAGCACCTCGCACAACCGCGTGAGGGTGGAGAAGCGGATCGCCCGCGCGCGGTTGTTCTTCAGCACGGAGAGGTTCACGACCGTCACCCCGACCCGGTCCGCGAGCTCGGTCAGGGTCATCCCCCGTGCGGCGAGCAGGTCGTCGAGGTGGCACACGACCGCGTGGCCGTCGTCCTCCGGCGGCATCAGACCAGCCCGGCCTGGTCGCGGACCATCCGCTGCGAGGCCGTGAGCGCGAACCGGAAGCAGGTGACGACGAGCACGCCGAGGTAGACGGGCACGTACTGCGGCTCGATCAGCGGCACCGGCAGGTTGCCGTCCCAGCCGAGCGCCGACACGACCCAGTTCCACCCCATCCGCCGGATGAAGTCGGGCAGGATCCCGGCGGTGAGTGTCAGGGCGATGACCCAGTCGAGGATCCGCGGCGTCGCGCGGTCGAAGAGGCCACCGCGGCTGATCCGCCACGCGACCGCCGCGACGAGGGCGATGAGGGCGGCGACGGCGACGACCTCGACCGCGTCGCCGACGCGGATGTAGCCGAGGGCCGCGCCGGGGAAGTCCGCCGTCCGGACCTGCAGGGCGACCTGGTCGGACCGCACGGTGGCACCACCGGGCGGCTGGAGCACGTCGGTGGTGGTGGACGTCCGGAGCGGGACCGTCACCACTCCCCGGCTGACCGAGGACACGAGGTCGGCGACGTACCGCCAGACCACGAACACGATGCCGATGCCGCACGCCGTGACGTACGCGAGGTAGGAGTTCTTCCCGCGGGGCGGGTCGTAGACGGGCGTGCTCATCGGTTCATCCCCTGTCGTTCATCGATACCATCGAATGTCGATGGCAACGATAAACGATATGCCTACGTGCCACAAGACCCCGCCCCGGCTCGGACTCAGAGCAGCCCGAACACCGCCTGGGCGCCGAGGCTCGTGCCCGCCACCAGGACCCACAGCGCGATGCCGAGCAGCATCGGACGGAACCCCGCCCGCCGCAGCGCGCCGAAGTCCGTCGAGACCCCGATCGCGGCGAGCGCCACGGTGATGAGGAACGTCGCCGCCGTCGAGAACCCCGGGGCCGCGGCGGCCGGCAGGACCCCGACGGTGCGGAGCAGCACCACCACGAGGAACCCGATGAGGAACCACGGCACCAGCCGGAACACGCGGAGCCCCGGAGCCGACCCGCTGCCGGGGGCGAGCTCGGCGCGGGCGGTGCGTCGCGCCTCCAGGCCGGCCAGCCCGACCACGATCGGGATGATCATGAGCGTCCGGACCAGCTTCACGACGACCGCGGTGTCGGTCGCCTGGCGACCGTAGACGGTCGCCGTCGCGACCACGGACGACGTGTCGTTCACGGCGGTCCCGGCGAACACGCCGAACGCGTGCTGGCTCAGGCCGAGCGCGTGCCCGACGATCGGGAAGACGAAGACCGCGGCGATGTTGCAGAGGAAGATCGTCGACATCGCGTAGGCGACGTCCGCACTCACCGCACCGATCACGGGGGTGACGGCCGCGATCGCCGAGGCGCCGCAGATGCCGGTCCCGACCCCGATGAGCGTGCGGAGTGCGCCGGACACCCGGAGCAGTCGACCGATCCCCCACGCCGCGACGAGGCAGACGACCAGCGTGGAGAGCATGACGGGCAGGGTCTCGCCGCCGATGCGGAGGACCTCGCCGATCGACAGCTGGGCGCCGAGCAGGACGACGGCGAACTGCAGGACACGGCTCGACGCGAACTTCACGCCGGGCTGCAGGGCGCCGAGGTCACCCGGCGCTCCGGCCGTCCGGGCGTCGTCCGACCGTCGTCGCCGTACCAACCAGCCGACCACGGCCCCGATGACCACCGCGGGCACCGGGCCGCCGACGACCGGGACGGCGCGGCCGACGAGCGTGGCGACGAGGCCGACGGCGACGGCCAGCGCGACGCCGGGCAGGGCAGCGGCGAGCGCCGCTCGTGACACGGACACCGGCTCAGAGCGCCAGTCGGCGTTCCACGATCGCGCGTGCGACCTCGGACAGTGGTTCGTGGTGGTCCACGGCGTGGGCACGGATCACCCCGAAGGCGTCCTCGATCGAGATGCCGCGCAGGTGCGACACGACCCCCTTCGCCTGCTCGATGACCTCGCGCGACCCGATCGTCCGCTGCAACTGCGTGCGGACGATCTCCTGCTCGCGCAGGGTGCGCTCGTGCAGGATCCCGATCGTCGCGACGTCGGCGAGCGCCCGGGCGATCCGGAGGTGCGTGTCGGCGAGGGTGCCAGCGACGGCCCCGAACAGGTTGAGCGTGCCGATCACCGTGGTGCGCAGGCGGAGCGGCACCGCGTGCACCGAGCGGATCCCGAGCGCGAGGGCGCCCGTGCGGAAGGCGTCCCACTCCGGCGGGGCGTCGGTGATGTCCGGGCAGGCGACCGCGCGCCCCGTGGCGAACGAGGTCATGCACGGGCCTGCCTCGGCGTCGAGCTGCAGGACCTCGATCAGGCGGCTCGCCTCGGAGGTCGACGCCACGACCTCGAGTTCGTGGTCGTCGTTGGCGAGCATGATGCCGGCGGCGTCGACCGACAGCACTTCGGTGCAGGTCTCGACGAGGGTCTGCAGGAGTTCCACCACGTCGTAGCCGTCGACCAGGGTGTCGGCGAGTGTCGCGAACGCCTCCACGATCTTCATCTCGCGTTCGTCCGTCGTCATCGTGCCTCCTCGATCAGACCACCGTGCTGCTCGAACCGGACCGTGCCGGCGAGGATCTCCTCGGCCACCTGCCGCATCGAGGTCCGCCGTGCGAAGGCGTGGCCCTGGATGAGCAGGTAGGCGTCGTCCGGGCTGATGTCGAGCTGCGCGAGCACGACACCGGTCGCCTGGTGCACGACCCGGCGGGAGAACGGGCCGCGGTCCTCCGGTACCTCGTCGTCGACGGCACGGAGCGCCCGGCGGAGCACACGGCGGCCGACCGCGGTGGCGAGCGAAGCGCCGTGCTGCACCTGGTCCGGCGCGAGCGACGTCGGGTGCGGGGCGTAGACGTCGACCGCGCCGAGCGGGAACGGTCCGAAGACGATCGGGAACGCGAAGACGGCCCGGACCGGTTCATGGCGCACTGCGTCGTTGAACGCGGGCCACGAGGTGTTCGGGTTGCCCACGATGTCCCCCTCGAGCACCGGGGCCTCGATGCGGAGCGCCGTCCAGCACGGCCCCTCGGCGAGGTCGAACTGGATCTCGTCGATGCGGAACGCGACGTCGTCGGACGCCGAGATGGTCTCGCTCGCGACCAGGCCACCGAAGGCGGAGACCGACACGCCACCGACCGGGAGCGCGTCGGCGAAGGGGCGACTGAGCTCCCCATCCGGGACGTCGGCCGAGGAGAGCGCCCGGTAGGCACGCTCGAATGCGTCATTCATGCGCGCCTTCCTTGCTGGCCTCCGATCCTACTCCGGGACCACCCGCCGCCTCGGAGCCACGAGACCGCGGCCGAGGTGGTGTTCGAGATGCGCATCGACTCAGGTTCCCCCTCGCCCTCGGGGGTTTTCACGGCGTATTCTTCGGTTCGGAAGCAACGACGATTCCGGCCATGCCTCGTCGTGCGTTCCCCTCTCGGCACGACGGGCGCGAACTGCGAACAAGAGCCCCTCGTGACCGAACACCTCATCGAGTACGTCGCCCGTGACCGAACGGGCATCACCACCGTCGTGACGACCACCAGCGTCATCGACGTCGACACCGTGATCCAGCACATCCACGCCGGGCACGCCGGGTACTACGTCGCTGCCGACTCCTGGAAGCGCACCCCGGTCCGGAGCCTGTCCTTCCTCGGGGGCGCCTACCTCTTCGCGAACTGGGACGGGTCGAAGCGGAACATGCTGCACGACTTGGCGTTCCACGCGCCGACCCGGTCCGTCGAGACGAAGCCCACGCCGGAACCGCGCTTCGGGCGCCTGCTCTCCGCGCTCTTCGGCCGACGCGCCGCGCACCGGCACCGCGCCACCCCGCGCTGACCGCGCTGACCGCGCTCTCGACCCGACCGGTGACGGCCTGGAGGCGCGTGGCGGGCCCGCACCGCGCCTCCAGTCCGTCACTGGGCGCGGGCTAGAGCCGCAGCGCCAGCGCGTTCGCGGTCAGCCCCGCGGCCGTGCCGCAGAGCAGCACGGTGTCGCCCGGGGTGAGCCGGCCGTCCTCCAGGCACCGCGCCAACGTGTACGGCACCGAGGACGACACCATGTTCCCGTACTCGGCGACCGCGTCGACGTAGACCTCGGACGGGATGCCGATGCGCCGCATGGCGATGCCGAGCGCACCACTGGCCTGGTGCGGGACGACGAGGTCGAGGTCCTCCAGGCCGAGCCCCGACTTCTCGAAGAACCGGTCGAAGAACCCGGGGAGGACCCGCAGCATCCCCATCAGCGCCCGCCGACCGTGCATGTCGAACCGGTAGTCCGCCGGGTCGCCGTCCGCGTAGTCGTGCGCGGGGAAGCGCGACAGCCCACCGCGGAGCTCGGTGTCGTGCGCGTGCTCGGGCCACGTCTGCTGCAGGCTCGCGAGCACCCCCTGGCCCGCGTCACCACGGGTCAGGACGACCGCGGCCGCCGCGTCCGAGAACAGCTCGTACGACTCCCGCTGCTCCGGGTCCAGGAACCGCGACCCGACGTCGCCGGAGACGATGAGCACGCGTTCGTACTCGCCGTCGGCGAGGTACCGGGAGGCGATGTCGACCGCGGTGATGAAGCTCGTGCACGTGGAGTTCACGTCGAGCGCCGCGGCACGGGCTCCGGGCGCGACCCGCTCCATCACGAGGGCAGCCGTGCACGGGATCGGTTGGACGCCCGCGGCGCACGCGGCGATGACGCAATCGACGTCGTCGGGGCGGATGCCGGCGCTCCGGACGGCGGCCTCGGCGGCCGCGGCGAGCATGTCGAGCTGCGAGACGTCGTCGGCGACGCGGTAGCGCGTGACGGTGCCCGAACGGGACGCGAACGTCACGGGTGTCTCGGGCAGGTAGGTCCCCCAGCCGCTGATCCGGCAGTTCCTCATGACGGTCCCCCTCGGTCCGTGGTGTGGTCGACTGCGGCGGCGTCGCTCGCGGCGTCGTGGTCCGCCGCGTCGTCGTCCGCCGCGTCGTCGTCTGCCGCGTCGTCGTCTGCCGCGTCGTCGTCTGCGGTCAGCAGGTCGACGTCGGTCGGGTGCGTGTCGTGGCTGAACAGCAGCCGCACCCCGGTCCGCTCGACGGCGAGCAGCCGACGTGCGGTGTCCGCCTGCGCGACGTGGTCGTGTGCGACGGCTCGTGGGACGGCCCGGATCCGGTGTTCCTCGCCGAGCAGGTCGCGCCCCCACGAGGCATCGCCGGCCAGCAGGGCGCGGCCCTCGACGAGCGCACCGACGTGGCCGGCGGCGTGGCCGGGCAGGTCCACCAGCAGGTAGGTGCCGTCGCCGAACAGGTCCACGGTGCGCAGCCCGGTCGCGTCCTCGTGGAACGCCGAGTCGGGCACGACCTGGAGGCGCGGCTCCAGCCCGGTGGGCAGCAGCCCGTCGAGCACGCCGTCACGCAGCGTCGACGACGTCATCGTCCGCCGCACGGGTTCCGTCACGACGACGGTGGCGTGCGGGAACGCCGCGAGGCCGCCGATGTGGTCCGGGTGCAGGTGGGACAGCACGACGTGCGTGACGGTGGTGGGGTCGAGCTGCTCGCCGATGCTCGCGCCCGGTGGGACGCGGGGTGGGAGCAGCCGTCGGTAGGCCCAGCCGGTGACGCCGGTACGCCAGGGGAAGGGGGCGTAGCCGGTGTCGAAGAGGACGCGGCGGGTGGGTGCCGTCCCGTGCTCGACGTCGTGCTCGTACAGGAACGCGTTGGCGGGGAAGACGCGTCGCTCGCGCGGCGCCCCGCGGAGGAGCTGGTGCACACCGTGCGCCGTCCACCCGCACGCGACCGCCCGCAGGCTACCCACGGGCACCTCCGGCGTAGCTCGCCAGGGCCTCGTCGAGGGTGACGACGGGTTCGTACCCGAGCACTGCGCGCGCACGGCTGATGTCGAGCGTCTGCGAGTGCGTGATCGTCGACACGGTGTAGCGCGTGACGGGCGGCTCGGGGCGTCCGGGCAGCGCACCGCACACCGCCTCGAGGACGCCGGCGAGCCCGTACACGAGACCGGCCGGCAGCCGACGGTGTCGCAGCGGCAGCCCCAGGCCGGTCAGCAGCTGGTCGAGCAGTTCGACGAACGGGCGCGGGTCGCCGTTCGTGACGTTGAACGCGGTGCCGGCCGCTGCGGGGACCTCGGCGGCCAGCCGGACGGCCAGTGCGACGTTCTCGACGGCCGTGAGGTCGACGAGCCCACGGCCGCCGTGCATGAGCGGGACGCCGACGCGTTCGTGCACGCGGAGCAGTCGGGGCACCAGGCCGGGGTCCCCGGAACCGATGATGCCGCGCGGGCGGAGGACGACGACCTCCGGGCCGTCCGGACCCGCCGCGCGCAGCAGCGCCTCCGCGTGCAGCTTCGACCGGATGTAGTGGTTCATGGGGTGGCTCGGGTCGACCTCGGGCTCCCTGATGGCCAGACGGTCGCGCGGCGCGGCGTAGATCCCCGGCGACGAGACGTGGACGAGCCGCCGGGCGCCGACGCGGCGGGCGTACTGCAGGACCCGGGCGGTGCCGGTGACGTTGGCGTGCTCGAACTCGGACCAGCGCCCCCACGGCGACGACAGCGCGGCGCAGTGCACGACGACGTCGGCGGGGACGTCCGCGTGCGCCAGGTCATCGAGGTCACCAACGAACGTCGGACCCTCGGGGAGCGCCTCCGCTCGACGACCCGCCGCCGTCACCGCGTAGCCGTGCGCCCGAAGGTCCCGGACGACGTGGCCGCCGAGGAACCCACTGGCCCCCGTGACGAGCGCGCTCTCCCCCATTCCCCCGATCCTAGGTGCCCGTCCCCCTAGGCTCGGCCCTGTGCGGATCGCCCTCGTCACCGACTACTACCTGCCGACGCTCGGCGGCGTGCAGACCGCGGTCCGTGCCCTCGCCGAGAGCCTCCGCGCCGCCGGGCACGAGGCGATCGTGTTCTGCCCGCTCGCCGCGGCGTCCCCCGACCCGGGCGTCGTCGGGCTGCCGGTGTCCGGGGTGTTCCGACCCGACGGCTACCCCTTCGCCTGGTCGCCCGCTCGTCTCCGCACGGTGCTGCGCCGCGAGTTCGCCGAGCGACGGATCGACGTCGTCCACACGCACTCCGAGATGTTCGCCGCGCTCGGCGCCGTGCGGGCTGCCGATGACCTCGGGATCCCGGTCGTGCACACCATGCACGGACGCATCGACGTCTACACGCGGAACGTCCTGCCGCTCCCGTCCGTGACGACCGTCCTGCTCGCGTTCCTGCACGGGCGGCAGGTCAGTGCGGCCGGCATCCGGGTGGCCGCCGACGCGCCGTACACGAGGACCCGGACCGCCCGCCGGATGTGGCGCGTGATGCTCGCGCAGTCCCGGGCGAGCGCCCACGTCGTGGTGCCGTCCGAGCACTTCGCCGCGAAGCTCGTCGACCGCGGGGTCCGGACGCCGGTCACGGTGCTGACGAACGGCATCGAGCCGTCCGTCCTCGACACCATCGGCACCGTTCCCGCCCGGACCCTGCACGCGGACGAACCCCTCCGGGTCGTCTGGGTCGGCCGGCTCTCCCCCGAGAAGCGCCCGGACGTCCTCGTCCGCGCGGCGCACGACTTCCCCTCCGGCGTGCACGTCGACGTGTACGGCGACGGCGTCGCCCGGTCCGCCGTGGCCCGCGCCGCCCGCGGTGCCGACGTCACGCTGCACGGCTCGACCCCGCACGACCAGGTCCTGGCCGCCATGCGGTCGGCGCACCTGCTCGTGTCGAGCTCGTTCGACTTCGACAACCAGCCGATGGTGATGCTCGAGGCGATCGCGTCCGGCCTGCCGGTGCTCCACTGCGACCCCGACCTCGCCGAGGTCGTCCCCGCCGGCGCCGGCTTCCTCGCGTCGACGCCCGACGCGGCTGGCCTCGCAGCCGAGGTCCGGCGGCTCCGAGCCGACCCCGGTGCGATCACCCGCGCGTCCGAGGCCGCCCTCGCCGCCCGTTCCCGAGTCGAGCAACCGACGGACGCGCTCCTCGACGTCTACCGGTCGGTGCGCACGGGCTGACCGGCGGACCGCGCCGAACGAGTTCCTCGACGAGGTCGTCGTCGCGCTCCGGAAGCTCGCCGCCCGCTGATCCTCCACAGGTCCGCACCGATGTACTGGATGTGATGTATCAGGTACTAGAGTCCCTCTGAGAAGGGGGGTCTCATGGGAGACGGTTGGCAGGTCGACATCGCCGCGGCGCAGGCGGTCATCGACGGCACGGCGAACGCGGGGTCGTCGATGCAGACCGCGGCGATCGACGTCGACGCCGCACTGCGCGACGTGGTCACCGCTCTCGCCGACACCGAGGCGGTCGGTGCGGCGCAGGTGTTCCTCGACGCGCGTCAGGGCGACGCGACCGCAGCCGTCCGGTCCGCCGCACGGGCGATCACCGCCGCGACCGGAGCGATGACCGCGTTCGCGCACGCTGACGCGGACATGGCGAGTGACACGGCCGTCGCGAGCAGCCGGACCGACGGGGCACGGCAGCGATGACCCCGGGGCTGATCGACGAGAGCGCCCTCCCGACCGTCACCCCGACGATCGGTGCGGTCAGCGACGGCGCCACCGCGCTCCGGTCGTCCACCGCGCAGGTGGAGCACGACGCGACCGCTGCACAGGACTCGTGGTCGGGCATCGGAGCGGCTCTGTCCTCGCCGGGCGCGACCGATGCGCTGCCGGATGCCGTGCACGGCGCGGTGCACACGGCTGCCGGTCTGGCGAAGGCCGCCTCCGCCGTCGCCACCGCGCTCGACACCTTCGCGATCGACGTCGCCGCGATCCGGAAGACCCGTCGGTCGCTCGTGGCCGACGTCGAGGAACTCCGCAACCGGGTCGGTGCATCGGACAGCGACGACGCCGTGCCCGCCGAGTACCAGGCGGCGAACGACGACCTGCACGCCCGCGCTGCACGGCTCCGGACGCGCTGGACCACCGCGCAGGACGAGCTCAGCCACGAGATCCGGGGCCAGGTCGGCGGGACGCCGCGGCTCTTCCCGTCGCTCAGCGGCAACACGCTCGCCGCCCCCTTCGCGATGGTCGACTTCGCCGAGGCCGCCCGTGCCTTCGGCGACGCCGCGACCCTCCCGCTGCTGACCGCCCTCGCTGCGGAGGGACCCGACGCGCTCCGGAAGTGGGCCGTGGCGCACCCTGCCCGAGCCCAGCGGATGCTCGATCACCCACCGGCCACCGCTGACGTCAAGCAATGGTGGTCGGGACTCGGCGCAGACGAACGCGACGCGCTCGTGACCGGACTCTCGACGGTCATCGGCAACCTCAACGGGGTGCTCTACGCGGATCGTGGACGGGCCAACCAGCACACGCTCGAGACGGCGTTGCGGAAGGCGCTCGCGGACCGGATCGAGATGCAGGGACGGGTCACGAGAGGGGGTCCGCTGAGCGCTGCCGAACGAGCGCGGTACCAGGCGCTGATCGAGCGGATCGAGGCGCTCCAGACCCTCGCCCGGACACTGGGCGCGAGCGTACCGGCGGCACCGCGCACCATCGTCTCGTTGACACTCGGCGACCCTCCACTCGCGGCGGTGGCGATCGGTGACCTCGACATCGCGACCAACGTCACGGTGACGGTGCCCGGGATGGGCAACACCGTCGCAGAGAGCATGCAGGGGTGGACCGGTGGCGCGGAGAACCTGTACACCGAACAACGCAGGATCGCCGACGATCCCAGCGTCGCTACGATCGCGTGGATGGGCTACGACACTCCCGAAATGCCACCGAGCCCCGACGTACTCCGCTCCACCAAGGCGCTCAAGGGCGCGGAGAATCTGAGCACGTTCCTCAGAGGCATATCGGGCACGCGTGGGTGGCAGGGCGGGAGCCACCTCTCCGTCGTCGCACATTCCTACGGAACGACCACCGCGACGCTGGCCGCGGCGAAGACCCCCGTCGACAACCTGACGTTGCTCGCTTCGGCCGGGATCGACGATCGACTGCCCGACGTCCACGCGCTCGCGGTACCGGACGGACACGTGTGGGCCTCTCAGGCCAAGGACGACCTCATCGCGAACATCGGCCGCGGCTCAGTGGAGATTCCTCGGCCGATGTTCGGAGGGGACCAGCCGATCAACACCGGCAACCCCCTGACGTCGAACCGGACCCTCGTCATGAGCCTCTGGAGCACCCACACCCTCAACCCGAGCGAACGAGACTGGGGCGCCCGCACCTTTTCATCCAACGAGGAAGAGACCGGAGGGGTCACGCGTCCCGGCTCGGACGGCCACGGGGCGACACCCGCAACGGAAGCCGTCATCAACGGCGAACCGATCACCAGCAGGGGCTACCTCGACGCCGGAACGTCGTCGCTCTACAACACGGCACGGACGAGCCTGGGATACACCCCGAACGGGCAGAGGATCCCGTGATGAACCGCCACTCGCGCCTGCTCGTCTTCCCGGTGCTCGCAATCTGCTTCGCACTCGTGGGATGCGCGCACGCGTCCCAACCGAAGGAGTCAACGATGTCAGTTAGCGGGTCTCCCGACGCGAAGGCGATCTGGGACAGCATGAACGCGGAGATCGAAGCATCTCAAGACGTGCTCGGCACGGAGTGGCTCTCGTCCGACACCGCCGCGAGGGCGTGCGGCGCGGATGGCGCACAGTGGGTCATCACGCGCTTCGGACCAGGTACGCGGCCCGAGGAGCGAGCAGCCCCGCTCGAAGCGTTGGCAGCGCGATGGACGGCGAAGGGCTGGGCCCCGGTCACGACCGAGTTCGGTGGCGACACGCCCGGAGTCCAGCTTCGGTACCCGGCAGGCTCCACGCTGGACGACGGGTTCTTCATCGAGCTCCGGTCGACTGTGCGGCGCTCGACACTGCAACTGCAGACGCCCTGCACGCCTGGGAACGTCGACGCGCTGAACCGCGAGCAGTACGGGGAGAAGCACACGAGTACGCCGCCGTTCCTTCCGGGGGCGACACCACCCGACACGGGTGGATTGCCCTCCTCATGAAACCGCGACCAGGCTGCCGGTCCGCCACTGGGCATCAGCAACCGCATCACACTCTCGGGCTCGGACGACGACGGGGCGACCTCTGCCACAGAAGCCGTGATCGACGACGAGCCGGTCACGAGCAGGGGCTACCTCGATGCAGAGACCACTCCGCTCTACAACGCCGCTCGCACCAGTCTCGGCTACATCCCGGAGGGGCAGAAGATCCCGTGACGAAACGCCACGCCCATTCGCTCCTCGTCCCGGCGTTGGCGGCTTGCCTTGCGCTGACGGGGTGCGCGATCACCACAGCACCAGAGGAGCGACCGATGTCGACCACGCGGTCCGCCGACGCGAAAGCCGTCTGGGACGAGATGAACGCCGAGATGGAATCCTCGCAAGCCGTTCTCGGCAGTGGGTGGTTGTCATCGGACACCGCAGCACGAGCGTGCGGCGCCGATGGCGCCCAGTGGGTCCTGAACCGGTTCGGACCCGGCACGCAGCCGGGAGATCGTGACGGATTGCTCGACGCGTTGGCGACGCGTTGGGCGTCGAAGGGGTGGGCGCCGGTCCGGTCGGAGTTCGGAGGCGACGCCCCGGGCGTGGAACTTCGGTACCCCGCTGCTTCCTCGCTCGACAACGGCTTCTTCATCGAGTTCCGGTCGAGCGTCCACGGCTCGACACTGCAGTTGCAGACGCCGTGCACGCAGGGCGACGTCGACGCCCTGAACCGTGAGAAGTACGGTGAGCGGCACACGAACACCCCGCCGGACATCCCCGGCACGGCATCACCCTCCGCGTCAGCGGAACCGACCACGGGAGCAAGGCCGGTCTCGTGACCGCGCTGTCGGGACGCCGACTCCCGCGCTCGGCGACCGCTGTGGTCACGGCGTTGGCCATCGGGTTCGGCGTGACGGCGTGTTCGCCCCGGCCGACCTCGGTGGGCCCGTCACACGCGAAATCGGTCTGGGACAGCGTGAACGCGGAGATCGAGGCTTCCCAAGCGGTCGTCGGCACGGGCTGGCTGTCGTCCGACACCGCAGCCCGGGAATGCGGCGTGGACGGTGCGCAGTGGGTGCTCACGCGGTTCGGGCCCGGGACGCATCCTGGTGAACGGAACGCACAGTTCGACGAACTGAGCGCCCGGTGGGAAGCCATGGGCTGGAGGCCAGTCCGATCCGACTTCGGTGGCGTCAATCCGGGGGTCCAGCTGCGGTACCCGGCCGCCTCCTCACTCGACGACGGGTTCTTCATCGAGTACAGGTCGACCCAGCACGGCTCCACACTGCAGCTGCAGACGCCGTGCACCCAGGGCGACGTCGACGCCCTGAACCGCGAGAAGTACGGTGAGCGGCACACGAACACCCCGCCGGACATCCCCGGCACGGCATCACCCTCCGCCTCCGCGGAACCGACGACGGGAGCAACGCCATGAGTTCGACGATGGGCAAGGACCACCTCGCCCGCGAACAGGCCCGCCTCGACCGTCCCCGCGGCTGGCGGATCGCCGGCCCCGGGCTGGCCGCGCTGGTGCTCGGAATCGCGTCCTTCGTCGCGCAGACCACGTCGGTGGGTCTGCTCTGGCCGTCCGCGGTGTTCTCCGTGGTGCTCGTCGCCCTCATCGTGTGGACGTCCATCGGTCTGGCGAAGACCGGCGGACGGCGCCCCCTCGCGCGTACGGTCGGCATCGCGGGCATCGTCGCGGCAGGCCTCGGGGTCTTCCAGTCGCTCGCGTTCCTCCTCGCCGTGGTCCTGCTCAGCGGCGCCCTCTGACCCGGCTGCGCCGTCCGACCCCGCGTCGCCGTCCACCCGAGCTGCACCGTCCGACCACACTGCGCCGAGCGCAGTGACGACCCGAAGGAGCACCACCGTGGAGCACATCGACGTCGCCGTGATCGGAGCCGGCGTCGCCGGACTCACCGCCGCGCGGCTGCTGGCCGACGCCGGCCGTCGTGTGGTCGTCCTCGAAGCCCGCGACCGGATCGGCGGTCGTGTGCACACCGACCGGCGCGACGGACTCGTGACGGACCTCGGCGCCTCGTGGATCCACGGCGTGGACGGCAGCGCCGTCGCGGACGCCGCCGCCGCGTTCGGGCTGCGGACGACCGAGTTCACCGTCGGCGGCTACCAGGTCGACAGCCGCCCGATCGCGTACCACGGGCCGGACGGCTCCCGGCTCGACGACGCCGCGGCCCAGCGGTTCGCCGCGGACGTGCACACGCTCGACCGGTCGCTCGCCGGGGTCATCGCACGGTCGGGCGCGGACGACAGCTACCACGACGTCGTCGAGCGGGCCCTCGCGGAACAGCACTGGGATGCCGACCGGACGGAGCGGGTCCGCGAACACCTGGAGCACCGCAGCGAGGAGCAGTACGGGGTGTCGAGCGCCGAGCTCGCCGCGCACGGCCTCGACGACGACGTGGTCGAGGGCGACGAGGTGGTGTTCCCCGACGGGTACGACGCGCTCCCCGAGCAGCTCGCTCACGGCCTCGACGTCCGGCTCGGGCACGTCGTGCACACGGTCGAGCGCGGGTCGTCGGGCGTCGTCGTCACGAGCAGCCGCGGGGAGCTCCGCGCGGACGCCGCGGTGGTGACGGTGCCGGTCGGGGTGCTGCAGTCCGACGACTTCACCATCACGCCACCGCTGCCCGAGCGGCACCGCGAAGCCCTCGCGCGCCTCCGGATGAACGCCTTCGAGAAGGTCGTGCTGCGCTTCGCCACCCGCTTCTGGGACGAGGACGTGTACGCGATCCGCCAGCTCGGACCGGCGGGAGGTTGGTGGCACTCCTGGTACGACCTCACGCGGCTCGACGGTGTGCCGACCCTGCTCACGTTCGCCGCGGGTCCGGCCGCGCGCGCGATCCGAGGCTGGAGCGACGAGCGGGTCACCGCCTCCGTGCTCGAGCAACTCCGTCGCCTGTACGGCGACCGCGTGGGATCGCCGACCTCGGTGCACGTGACGGCGTGGCAGGACGACCCGTTCTCCCGAGGGTCGTACGCCCACATGCTGCCGGGTTCGACGACGGCCGACCACGACGACCTCGCCCGTCCGGTCGACGGGGTCCTGCACCTGGCGGGCGAGGCCACCTGGACGGACGACCCCGCGACCGTCACCGCGGCCCTGCACTCGGGGCACCGGGCCGCGGTCGCAGTGCTCGGGCGCGACGTCTCGATCGCCCGCGCCTGGGCCGACACCCGGACCGAGACCGGGACCGGAACGGGGGCCGGGACGCAGTAACGCCCCGGCCCGAACCGCGCCCGAACCGCGCCCGACCCGCCCCCGCCCCTCACCCGAACTCAGGCCGTGCCGTCGTCCTCTTCGGGGTTGAAGTGCGAGTCGTCGCCCTGGTGTCCCACTGCGATGCCGTCGGGCTCGTTGGGGATGGTGCCGTCCTCGCCGAGACCGTCCGGCTTCGTCGTGCCCTCGGAGTCGTTCTCCGCCGCAACCCCGTCCGGGGTACCCGTGTCGTCCGTGTCAGTCATGATCTGCTCCACTGCAGTGATCGGTCCGGAGGCCGTACGGCCTCCGGAGTTGCTGGACCTCGGACGCTACGTGGTGCTCCTCGGAGATCGCCCTGCCGCTGCGCCTAGGCTGACCGGGTGGCCACCGCACGTCAGCAGCTGTCCGCCCTGGTCAGTCCCGGCGGCGCTCCCGTGGTCCCCCGGATGCCGGCGGCGGAGTCGTCGCGGCAGGCTGCCGTCCTCATCCTCTTCGGGGTCCTCGACCAGGTGCCGAGCGACCGCGATGCGCAGGACCCGCGCGTCGGACGCGACCTCGACGTCCTCCTGCTCGCCCGTGCCGCCACGCTGCGGGCGCACCCCGGCGAGGTCGCGTTCCCCGGCGGCCGCATCGACCCCGGCGACGCCGACCCAGTCGCCGCCGCCCTCCGCGAAGCCCACGAGGAGACCGGCCTCGACCCGTCCGGCGTCGACGTGCTCGGCACGCTGGACCCGGTGCCGCTCGCGTTCTCGAGACACCTCGTCACACCGGTGCTCGGCTGGTGGCGCGAGTCCTCCCCGGTGCGGGTCGTCGACGAGGCGGAGTCCGCCGCCGTGTTCCGCGCTCCGGTCGCCGACCTGCTCGATCCCGCACACCGCGGTGTGACCGTGATCCGCCGCGACGGCCACGAGTGGCGCGGCCCGGCCTTCACGGTCGACGCCGAGACGGGGACGCACACCGTCTGGGGCTTCACCGCGATGCTGCTCGACGCCGTCTTCGACCGGCTCGGTTGGACCGAAGCGTGGGACGAACGACGCGTGATCCCGCTGCCCGTCCGCCGTTGACGGGCCGGGTGCCGGTCAGCCGCCGATGAGCGCCGTGACCGCGTCCACCACGATCTGCCGACGACGAGCCGGCGTGACTGCGGGGACCGTGGTCTCGAACTCGGGGCTGCGGGTGCTCCAGAACGCCGCCGTGTGCAGGACGAGTCCGAGCAGCACGGGAGCCCGGTAGGACCGCGGCGCGACACCGGCGCGCTGCGCCCGCTCGACCTCGGCGATGACCTCGCCGTTGCTCCGCACGACCGCCTCGAGCGGTGCGCCCTGGGCGCGCTCGAGTCGGTGCCAGGTCGCCAGTCGGGGCACCCACGGACGTTCGACGAAGTGGTCGTGCAGCCGGCCGGCGTACTCCGCCAGGTCGCCCGTGTCGATGGGCACCTCGGCGAACACGTCGGCGACGGTCTGCGCGAAGAGGGCGTCGAACAGCCCCTCCTTGCTGCCGAAGTAGTGGAAGATCTGCGCCTTGTTGCTCGCCGACGCGGCGGCGATGCGCTCGATGCGGGCGCCGCCGATCCCGACCGCGGAGAACTCGTCCCGCGCGGCGAGCAGGAGCTTCGCGCGCATCGCGTCGGCGGCTGGGGGCGTGAACGGGGCCATGGCGTCCACCGTATCGAGCGCCGGGTCGCGGTGGGCGCACTGGTGGCACCCCCGTGCCGAGCGCGCAGTCGCGGTGGGCGCACTGGTGGCACCCCCGTGCCGAGCGCGCAGTCGCGGTGGGCGCACTGGTGGCGTCCGCAGACGGACTGGAGGCGCGGTGCCAGCTGGCACCGCGCCTCCAGTCCGTCGGTGGAGACCCCGGAACGTCAGTCGGACGCGCGGGCGGGGGCTTCGTCGGCCGGGGCCGGGTCCCGCCGCATCGTTCCGAGGCTGGCGACGGTCGACACCGCCATCGCGACGACGATCACGACGAGGGAGACCCAGGTCGGGATCTCCGGCGCCCACGCGATGTGCTCCCCGCCGTTGATGAACGGCAGCTCGTTGCCGTGCAGTGCGTGCAGGACGAGCTTGACGCCGATGAACGCGAGGATGAATGCGATCCCGTACTTCAGGTACACGAGCCGCTCGAGGAGCCCACCGAGCAGGAAGTAGAGCTGCCGCAGGCCCATCAGCGCGAACACGTTCGCGGTGAACACGATGAACGGGCTCTCGGTGATGCCGAAGATCGCCGGGATCGAGTCGAGGGCGAACAGCAGGTCGGTCGTGCCGATCGCGATGAGCACGACGAGCAGGGGCGTGAAGTGCCGGACGCCGTCGTGGTGCGTGCGGAACTTCATGCCGTCGAACGTGTCGGTCAACCGCACCCGGCGACGCAGCGTCCGGACGATGAAGCCGTCCTTCTGCTCCTCGTCGTCGTCCTCACCGCGGAGCTGCTGGATCGCGGTCCACACGAGCCAGGCACCGAAGATGTAGAAGATCCACGAGAAGTTCTCGATCAGCTGCGCGCCGACGAGGATGAAGATCCCGCGCAGCACGAGCGCGATGATGATGCCCAGCATGAGCACCTCTTGCTGGATCTTCTTCGGCACCGAGAAGCGCGCCATGATGATGACGAACACGAACAGGTTGTCGATGCTCAGGCTGTACTCCGTCAGCCAGCCGGCCAGGAACTGCCCGGCCGGCTCGCCACCGGCGAAGAAGAACATCGCGACGGCGAACACGAGCGCGAGCCCGACGTAGACGCCGACCCAGATCCCGGACTCCTTGAGCGTCGGGACGTGCGGGCGCCGCGCGACGATGAGCAGGTCGGCGAGCAGGATCACGACGAGCGCGATGATCGACCCGACTTCGAACACGACGGGGAGCTCGGGCATCCGGAGCCTTCCTTGCAGAGTGAGAGTTCACGCAGCCACGTGGACAGCGGAGTCCAGTGTCCCCGATGATTCGCTCACTCGCGAACCCGCTGGCCGTCCGGCGCGCGCCTACACGGTGGCCTCGGTCCCCCGCACCTTCCCCACCACGACGTCGACGATGCCCGCGAGCAGTGCCGCCGCGACGAACCCGAGCGACACCCCGAGCGCCAGCGGCAGTCCCTGCGAGTAGTCGCCCCGGGAATCCGCGAGCGACGAGTAGAAGACGCTCCCGACGGCGGCGATCCCGATCGCCGAGCCGACCCGGGCGCCGACCTGGATCAGACCGCCCGCGGAGCCGCCCTGCTCGACGGGCACCTCGGACAGCGTGAGCGTTTGGTTCGGCGAGATCGTCAGGCCCGACCCGACGCCCGCCACCAGCAGCGGCACGACGAGCCACCACCCGAGGTCGGGTTCGTAGTGGTTCGCGACGACCCAGATCACACCGCCCAGCCCGAGCAGGACCAGGACCGTCCCGACGACGATGAGCTGCCGTCCGAACCGGTGCACGACCCGCCCGCCGACCGTGGACGCGACCCCGGAACCGATCGCGAAGGCGACCGAGGACAGGCCGGCGAGCAGTGCCGAGTAGTGCAGACCCGACTGCAGCGCGAGCGTCAGGACGAAGAACAGCGGGGTGAAGCCGGCGAAGTAGACCGTGGCCAACCCGACACCGAGCGTGAACGAGCGGCGGCGGAAGAGCCGGAGGTCGATCACGGGCTCCTTCGTCCGCTGGTACCGCCGTTCCCAGAGCACGAACACCACGCCGAGCACGACGGCGACGACCACCAGCCACCACTTCGCGTTGCCCGTCCACTGCTCCGACTGCACGAACGGCAGCAGCAGGGCGACCACGGCGGCGCCGAGCAGCGCGATGCCGACCGGGTCGAAGTCGTGCTTCCGTCCGACTTCGGCCCGCTGCGGCTTCGGCAGGTAGCGGAAGGCCAGGAGGATCGTGACGAGTCCCACGGGCAGGTTCACGAAGAAGACGAACCGCCACCCGTTCTCGGTGCCGAAGGCCGTGATGAGCAGGCCGCCGACGAGGGGGCCGATCGCGGTGGCGATGCCGACCGTCGCCCCGAAGAGCCCGAAGGCCGTGCCGCGTTCCCGGCCGCGGAACAGCTGCTGGATGAGCGCCGTCACCTGCGGGGTGAGCAGGCCACCGGCGAGGCCCTGCACCAGTCGGGCGATCACCAGCACGATGCCGTTCGGGGCGAAGCCGCAGAGCGCGCTCGCCACGGTGAACAGGCCGACCCCGATGACGAACATCCGGCGGCGCCCGGTGGCGTCGCCGAGTCGTCCACCGGGGACGAGCAGCAGGCCGAAGGACAGCGCGTAGCCGGACAGGATCCACTGCACCGCCTCGGGTGAGGCACCGGGCAGCCCCTTCGAGATCGACTGCAGTGCGACGTTGACGATCGAGACGTCGAGCAGCACGATCCCGCCGCCGAGCAGGCAGATGACGAGTGCCTTCCAACGGTTCGGGTCCGGCTGGTCGGAGGGAGCCGCATCGGGCTCGGCGGACGTGCGGTGTTCAGCTGTCATGACGCCTTCACGGTAGGCGCGTTCCCCTGCGTCCGCCCGTAGTCTCCAGGAGTGCCCACCGATCCGGCCCACTGGTTCCTCGCCCGCGACGAGCGCGGCAACACCGCCACCGAGGTGCACTCCGGCGGCGGTGACCGACGCGCGTGGTCGGAGGGCAACCTCGTCCGTCCGCTCGTGCACGGCGCACCGTACTTCGAGCGGTTGCACGCCGAGCTGTCCGTCCTCGGCCCCGGCGACCGCGTGTGGTTCACCGACTGGCGCGGCGACGCCGACGAACGGCTGCTGCCGGACGGCCCCACCATCGGCGACCTGCTCGCCGACCGTGCACGCGCGGGCGTCGAGGTCCGCGGGCTGATCTGGCGTTCCCACGGTGAGCGGGTCTCGGCCTCGCTCAGCGCACGCTCCAACGAGATGCTCGGCCGCGAGATCAACGACGCCGGCGGCGAGGTCCTGCTCGACCAGCGCGTCCGCGTGTTCGGGTCGCACCACCAGAAGTTCTTCGTCATCCAGCACCACGACGACCCCGCCCGCGACGTCGCCTACGTCGGCGGGATCGACCTGTGCCACAGCCGCCGTGACGACGCCGCGCACGGGGGCGACCCGCAGCACGTGTCCATCGACTCCCGGTACGGCGAACGTCCCGCCTGGCACGACGCCTCGATGGAGCTGCGCGGCCCGGTCGTCGCCGACGTCCTCGCCGTCTTCGCCGAACGGTGGGACGACCCGCACCCGCTCGACCGGAGCCTGCCCTACCGGATGCTCCTGCAGTGGCTGACCCGGATGCCCCGCCACCCGGAGCCCCTGCCCGAGCGGACGCCCCCGCCGCCACCCGCCGGCGACCACGCCGTCCAGCTCCTCCGGACGTACGGGGTGAAGCGGCCGCCGTTCCCCTTCGCACCGCAGGGAGAACGGAGCATCGCCCGCGCCTACGCGAAGGCCTTCCGGACGGCGAAGTCGCTCATCTCGATCGAGGACCAGTACCTCTGGTCACGCGAGGTCGCCTCGGGCATCGCCGAGGCCCTCGAGCGCAACCCCGAGCTGCGGGTCATCGTGCTCGTCCCGCGGTACCCGAACTCCGACGGCGTGCTGAGCGGTCCCCCGAGCCGGCTGGGCCAGATCGACGCCCTCCAGACGCTCCACCGGACCGCTCCGGACCGGGTCGGCGTCTTCGACCTCGAGCACGAGTCCGGCCGGCCGATCTACATCCACGCCAAGGTGTGCATCGTCGACGACGAGTGGTTCACGATCGGGTCGGACAACTTCAACCGGCGCTCGTGGACCTCGGACAGCGAGCTCACCTGCGCCGTGGTCGACTCGGGTGCGGGCGACGGATCGCTCGCGCGGGACCTGCGGCGGGAGCTGTGGGCGGAGCACCTCGCGACCACGCCGGACGACCCGCGGCTGGACGGCTCCGGCGCCGAGCTCCTCGCGCTGTGGCGGTCGCACGCTCGGGCGCTCGACCACTGGCACGAGGACGGCGAGCCCGGGCCACGGCCGCCCGGTCGCGTCCGGCAGCACCACCCGGAGCCCGTGTCGGCGCTGCAGCGGTTGTGGGCGGCGCCGGCGGCGAAGCTCGCGGTCGATCCCGACGGGCGGCCCCGCCGGTTGCGGGGCTCGGCCCGGTTCTGACTGGAGGCGCGGTGCCGCGGGGCTGTTCCCATCGCCTGTGCGATACGTAGCGGAGCCTGCGCCGTCGATGCCACCGTGGTCGGTGATCCGTTGAACGCCGACGCACAGGAGCACTCGCGACATGTCCCGCCTCGAACGAACACCGTACGCACCGCGGACCCGCGGCGGCTCGCTCATCAGCTGCGTCGCATTCGCGGCGACGGCCGCGTCGGTGTCGCTTCCCCGGATCACGGACGCTCTGACACCGGTGATGGGCTTCGGCTATGTCCTCGCGGTGCTCACCACCGTGTCCGCCGCGCGGGCGGTCCGTCCCGGCACGGGATGGTTCCGTGCTGCCCTGCCACTCGGTGTGTCCACCGCCGCGTACCTCGGCTCGGCCGTGATCGCCCTCGCCACCGTGGTGGTCAGCTGGTCGGTCGAGACGCCTGCATCCGGATGGGTCGCCGCAGCCGTGATCGTCGCCGGAGGCTGCGTCATCGCGGCCGCGCCGCCTTCCCGGGCGGGCTCCCGCTGATCGGGTCGCGCAAGCGCGGCTCGGCCCGCTGACTGCCTGGAGGCGCGGTGCAAGCTGGCGCCGCGCCTCCAGGCAGTCGTCGACGGGCGTCAACCGCCGTCGCCTACGGTGGACGTGTGGGGGCACGCGAGGACTGGTGGGACGATCCAGGCGACGACCTGGACCTCGGCCGACGGCGAACCGCGCCGGACCGGCCGCGTCCATCGCCCGGTCTGGCCGACTTCGTCGCCTCGGTCCTGCTCCTGGGAGGGGCGGTCCTGGCCAGTCCCGCCGCCTGGTTCGCCGTCGTGATCGGGCAGCTGGCGTTCACGGCGTGCGCGGACTCGTCGGCGCAGTGTGACGTCGACGGCGGCGAGGCCGTACGGAACTGGCACCTCGTCGGCACCCTCGTGGTGCTGGTGGGCGGGATCGGCGGGACGGTCGCTCGGCGCTCCCGAGGGCGGACGGGGTGGCCGGTCGCACTGGCGACGCTGCTCGGCGTGGTCGTCGTGTTCGTCGTCGCCGTGGTCGCGATCCAGGTGCTGACCGGCGGCCGCGCGGACTGAACGGACCCGACGGCGATGTCGGCGTCGGAGCCGGGTCAGAACCGATGTCATCCGCGCGGTGGACGATGCACGACGCACTCGGCCCTACCGTGGGGACGGCGCTTCGGCGCGACGAGGGGAGAACGACATGCTCGGCAATCTGGGCGGCGCACACGTGCTGGTGCTCTTGGTGTTCCTGGCGCTCGAGGTACTGGCGCTGGTGCAGGTCTGGCGCGACCGACGCCGCAGCGACCTCGTCAAGGTCATCTGGACGGTCGTCATCATCGCGCTCCCCGGGATCGGGCTGCTGGGGTGGGCGGTGAACTGGCTGCTCGGACGCGCCGCCGACCGCCTGAACCGCTCGGGTGGCCCCGCCGCCTAGTGCGAACACCCGGTCGCAGCACATCCGGAGCGGCGATCTCGTAGGATTCCGTGTGATCTCCGAGCACCCCGAGCCCAGCGGCATCCTCCCCGAGGACCTCGACGCAACCCTCCGGGTCCTCGAGCAGATGCAGTCGATCGACGAGTCGCACCCGGACTTCGTCCGCGTCCGGCAGGCCACGGCGAAGATGTTCAAGGCCGTGAAGCGGGCCCACCGACTCGAGAAGCGAGCGGTCATCGCCGCCGCCGACCGCCAGGTCATCGCCGCCACCGCCACCGGGGCAGCCGACCGGATCGACGACGAGACCCGCGGTGTCCCGATCAGCAGTTCGAGTGCGACGTCCACCGCCGGCACCCTGCTGAAGGCGCGGCCGTGCTACATGTGCAAGCAGCAGTACACGGTGGTCGATGCCTTCTACCACCAGCTGTGCCCCTCGTGCGCTGCGCTGAGCCACGCGAAGCGCGATGCCCGCACCGACCTGACGGGCAAGCGGGCCCTGCTCACAGGCGGGCGCGCGAAGATCGGCATGTACATCGCGCTCCGACTGCTGCGGGACGGCGCGCACACCACCATCACCACGCGCTTCCCGCGCGACGCGGTGCGGCGGTTCGCGAGCCTGCCCGACTCCGCGGAGTGGATGTCCCGCCTCAAGGTGGTGGGCATCGACCTGCGCGACCCGGCTCAGGTCATCGGCCTGGCGGACGACGTCGTCGCGTCCGGTCCGCTCGACATCCTGATCAACAACGCCACGCAGACCGTTCGCCGGTCACCGGGGGCGTACCAGCCCCTCGTCGACGCCGAGCTCGCACCGCTGCCGGACGGACCGCTGCCGGAGCTGGTGACCTTCGGCCACACGAACGACCGGCACCCGCTGGCGCTCGCACGATCCGTCACGGCGCACCCCATCCTGGCGGCCGCGGCTGCCCGGGCGGACGAACTCACCGAGCAGGCGATGGCCCCGGGCTCGAGTTCGCTCGAACGCCTCGCGACGGGGACCGCGATCGATGCCGGCGGGCTCGTCCCCGATCTGCACGACGTGAACTCGTGGACGCAGCGCGTGGACGAGGTCGATCCCCTGGAGATGCTCGAGGTCCAGCTGGCCAACACGACCGCGCCGTTCGTCCTGATCTCCCGGCTCCGCCCCGCGATGGCCGCGAGCGGAGCCCGACGCACCTACGTGGTGAACGTCAGCGCAATGGAAGGAGTGTTCGGCCGCGCCTACAAGGGCCCTGGCCACCCGCACACGAACATGGCGAAGGCCGCGGTGAACATGCTCACCCGCACCAGCGCGCAGGAGATGTTCGACACCGACCGGATCATGATGACGAGCGTCGACACCGGCTGGATCACCGACGAACGGCCGCACCCGACGAAGGTGCGACTCGCCGAGGAGGGCTTCCACGCCCCGCTCGACCTCGTCGACGGCGCCGCCCGCGTGTACGACCCGATCGTGCGGGGCGAAGCGGGCGAGGACCTGTTCGGCGTCTTCCTGAAGGACTACGCGCCCGGCACCTGGTGACCACGCGACCCACCGTCCGGCGAAACCGTGCGCGGAGGGTCCGAGATCGGGCGCGACGCCCCGGAACGCGCACGATTCCGCCGGAGATGGGCAACATTCCGGCCGCCGCTTTTCCCTAGGCTCGACGCAAGCACGATCCCGCCGCACCGCCGCGGCCGACCCGATGACGGGAGGTTCGACATGTCGCAGTTCGTCCAGGGGTTCACACAGGACGCCATCGTCGGAGAACCCGAGGTCGTCGAGGACCGCCTGCCCGTCCGCACGGTCGCCACCCACCCGGCGTGGCTGCGACTGAAGGCCGCCGTCGTGTCGTTCCGTGCGCTGCAGACGGCCGACGGCTCGGTACCCGACCCGTCCGATCACGGGGCGGCTTCCGAGGACCTGGCCACGATCCTCCAGGCCGTCGCCGAACTGGCACCGTTCTTCCCGCACGATGCGGCGTACCTGGCTGCCCTGCAGCGCGACTTCGCGCGGTGGGGAGCAGACGGGTTCGGCGTCCCCGACTTCCTCGACTCCCTGAACGCGTTCCAGCCCCAGCAGCATCGGGTCGACGGACTCGGCCACCTCGTCGTGTTCCCCATGTACACGCAGAACGGCAGTTCCTCGCGCCTCGTCGAGGCCCTGCTGGTCGAGGTGATCTGGCCGGAGTTCATCGCGGAGCTCGAGGCGGGCGACTACGGCAACGCGCTCTTCGTCGCGCTGCGGTTCGTCGACTTCACTCCCGGCTACGACACGAACTCGGCGGTGCTGTTCCCCGAGACGGTCGCGATGCGGGAGATCCCGACCTTCACGTGGGGCGCGATCTTCCAGGACCGCGAGGCCGCCCGCTACCGCAGGGTCGTCCGCGCCGCCGCGGAGATCACCAAGTTGGAACTGCCGGCCGACGCGGCCGCGATGCTCGACGACCAGCAGCTCACCGAGCGGGTCTTCGTGATGTGGGACATCATCCACGACCGCTCGCACATGCGCGGCGACCTGCCGTTCGACCCTTTCATGATCAAGCAGCGGATGCCGTTCTTCCTCTACTCGCTCGAGGAACTGCGGTGCGACCTGACCGCCTTCCGCGAATCGGTCCGGCTCGACCGTTCGCTCCGGGGACGCCCCGACGACGAGCTGTCCGACGCGGAGCGCGCGATCCGCGACCATGCACGCCTGGTGCAGTACGCGGTCGTCTTCGACCGCATCTTCCGGTTCGCGATCACCGGCACCCGGGTCCGGAACTACGACGGGCTCGGCGGGCAGCTGCTGTTCGCGTGGATGCACCAGCACCACGTCCTGCACTGGACGGACACGCAGCTCACCATCGACTGGGACGAGGTCCCCGACGTCATCATCGCCCTGAGCGACGAGATCAACGAGCTGTACCGGCGGTCGATCGACCGGCCGAAGGCAGCGCACTGGCTCGCCGCGTACGAGATGCTGACCCGCACGCTCACGCCGCACCCCGCCTCGGCCTGGGCGCGTGGGCTCCCCGACGAGACGCTCGCCGGGTTGCCGAAGGGCTACACGGACGCGGTGCTCGACGACGAGTTCCCGCTGTCGATGTTCTACGAGGCGCTCAACAAGAAGATGGCGGCGGTCATCGCGTCGACGGCCGGGATCACGGGGGCGTCGTCTGCCGCGTCCGCTTCTGCCGCTCCTGGTTCCGCCGTTTCTGCTTCCGCGGCTTCTGCTGTCGTCGCGGGGTCGGCCGCGTGAGCGGCGGTTCGCTGGCCGGCCGCCTGGTGCTGATCGCGGGAGCGACCAGCGCGAGCGGCGCGGCGGTCGCGCGGGCACTCACCGCCGCCGGTGCGGCCGTCGTCGCGGTCGGCACCAGACCCGACGCCCTGGAGGCACTCCGCGCCTCCGTCCCGGGTGTCACCACCCACACGTGCGACCTCTCGGACCTCGGTGCGGTCACCGCACTGGCCTCCGCCGTCCACGACTCCTCCGGACGCATCGACGGTCTGGTCCACCTCGTCGGGGGCTGGCGCGGTGGCGGTGGCCTGGCCGGCCAGTCGGACGAGGACTGGGACTTCTTCGACCGGGCGTTCCGCACCCTGCGGAACACGACCCGCGTGTTCTACGACGACCTCGTGGCGTCCTCGGCCGGGCGTCTCGCGTTCGTCTCCTCCACCGCGGTCGACTCCCCCACCGCCGGCGCCGCGAACTACGCCGCCGCCAAGGCCGCGTCCGACGCCTGGGTCCGTGCCGTCGCGCAGGGCTTCCGGAAGGACGCGCCGGGTTCAGCCGCAGCCACCCTGTTCGTCGTGAACGCGTTGTCCGGGCTCGAGGACCGACTGGGCCACGAGGTCGTCGACCTCTGGTCCGCCCCGACCGCCGACGTGAACGGCGCCCGTCTCCCGCTTGCCCCCTCCCTAGGATGAATCAGTGACCCTTCGACTCCACGACCTGGACCTGCGGGGCTTCGCCTCCGACAACTACGCCGGCATCCACCCCGAGATCCTCGACGCGATCGCCGCGGCCAACGCCGGTCACCAGATCGCGTACGGCGAGGACGTCTACACGGCTCGGCTGCAGGAGGTCGTCACCTCGCACTTCGGGCCGCAGGCCCAGGCGTTCCCGGTGTTCAACGGCACCGGCGCGAACGTCGTCGGGCTGCAGTCGATGCTCCCGCGGTGGGGTGCCGTCGTGTGCACGTCGACCGCGCACATCCACACCGACGAAGCCGGAGCGCCCGAGCGCGTCGGCGGCATCAAGCTCCTCACCGTCGACGCCCCCGACGGCAAGCTCACCCCCGACCTGATCGATCGCGAGGCCTGGGGCTGGGGCGACGAGCACCGCGCGCAGCCGCTCGTGGTGTCGATCACCCAGACCACCGAACTCGGCACCGCGTACACGGTGGACGAGGTCCGGGCGATCGCCGACCACATCCACCCGCTCGGCATGAAGCTGCACATGGACGGTGCACGCATCTCCAACGCCGCGGCCACCCTCGGGGTCCCGCTGCGCTCGTTCACGACCGACGCCGGCGTCGACGTGCTGAGCTTCGGCGGGACGAAGAACGGCATGCTCTACGGCGAAGCGATCGTCGTGCTCGACCCCTCGGCGTCCGAGGGGCTGCACTACCTCCGCAAGATGAACATGCAGCTCTCGTCGAAGATGCGGTTCGTGTCGGCGCAGCTCATCGCCCTGCTCACCGACGACCTCTACCTCCGCTCCGCTTCGCACGCCAACGCCATGGCGCAGCGCCTCCGCGGTGCGCTCGAGGCGGGCATCGCCGACGGCACCATCCGCGGTGTCGGCTTCAGCCAGGAGACCCAGGCGAACGGGGTGTTCGCGACGCTGCCCGCCGGTGTGGCCGAGCGGCTGCGCAAGCACTTCCGGTTCTACGACTGGGATGCGAGCCGGAACGAGGTGCGGTGGATGTGCTCCTTCGACACGACGGAGCAGGACATCGACGACTTCGTGGGGGCGTTGCGGGCGGAGCTCGACGCCGCCTGATCGAGGCGTCGGCAGGACCTCGATCTGAGCAGTGAGGACGCGAGCCGCGGTGCTCGTCCACCGCGACTCACGGCCTCAGCGCTCATAGCCCGTCGCCGACGACGTCAGCGCACGGCCACCACCCGCACGTCCCACGCCCCGAGCGACAGCTCGGACCCGGCGGCGAGCGTCGTGCCGTCGAGGACGTCCTCCGCCGCGACCGGCAGCTGGAAGGTGCTCGACGCCCACGACCAGTTGTGCACGACGTACACGGTCTCCCCACGTCCGTTGACCGCGCTCTGCACCGACTGGGTGTCGACCTGCGGACGCCAGCCCGGCGCTCCGCTCGCCCGCGAAGCCGCCCAGTCGACGACCGCTGCGGCGAGCGCCGGGTCCGGCACCGTGCCGACGTAGGTCACCCGCCCCGCTCCGTGCGCGTGGGTGGTGACCGCGGCGAAGCGACCGTGGTGCGGGTGGTCGTACCCGACGAGCACGTCGGCGTCGTCGACGAGCAGACCGTCGGCCCACCGGGTGGCCGTCGCCCCGGCCGGCACGGTGAACCCGTGGTCCGCGGCGGCGGGTCCGGCCGACACGGGGACGCGGCGGGCGAGGTTGCTGAACTCGTCGTAGTGCACGCCGGCGGCGACGTCGAGGAACGCCGGCTTCCGCTCGAGTCGGGCGCGCGCTTCCTCGTCCTCGTAGCCGGTGCGGATGCCGACGACCAGGTGGCCGCCGGCTTCGGCGTAGGCGGCGAGCCACTGCAGCTGGGCGTCGGTTGCGATGGTGAACGCCGCGGCGACGAGCACCGGCCGTTCGGCGGCGACGGACGCCGGGTCGCGGTCGAACACCTGCGAGGGGTGCACGGTGTTCGCCTGCAGTCCGGCGTCGAACACGCCGCGGGCGAAGGCGTCGTAGACGGTCTGCCACGATCGCCGGTCGGGCTCCATGCCGTCCCCGAGTGCCGGGTGCTCGTTGAGTGCCCACTTGGACTCGTTCGAGAACAGCAGGGCGACGTCGGCGTGCGGGCGGAGTCCGGCGACCCGGTCCCCCGCGTGGGCGAACTCGGCGCCGATGCGGGCGATCTCCTCGTAGGTGCGGCCGGGCTGCTGCGAGTGCGGCAGCACCCCGCCCCAGTACGTCTCGACGCCGTAGTGCAGCGTGTGCCAGTGCCAGTACTCGATCATCGAGGCCCCACGGGACACGAGCGCCCAGGCCGCCTGGCGCCACTGCCCCTCGTAGGCGGGTTCGTTCATCCACGAGAACCCGATCGCCTGCGCGTTCGTCTCGGTGACCAGGAACGGCGCCTGCTTCGAGCCGTACATGCGGTCACCCGAGGCGACGATCGACCAGGCGCCGGACGAGGTCCAGAACTGGGCGGGTTCCTCGGCGCTGGGCAGCTCGAGGGCGTCCTGCATCCGGTAGTACGGGTTGCCGGCGGTGACGTCGAGCGCCCGGGTGAGCACCTCGTCCTCGACGGTCGGCCGCTCGTAGGCGATGCAGGTCGTGACGAACTGGTCGTCGCGCGAGTACTCCCGCACGACCGATGCCTGCCACGCGATGAAGTCCGTCGTGATCGAGGCCTGGAACCGCCGCCACGCCAGGTCGTACTGCGGCTGCGCGTTGCCGTCCGGGGTCCACAGGTCCGCCCACGTGGACAGGCGGTGCGACCAGTAGGTGAGGCCCCACTCCTCGTTGAGCCGTTCGACGCTGCCGTAGGTGTGTCGCAGGTGGTCGACGAACCGCTGGAACACCTCGGGATTCGCGATGAGCTCGTTGCCCGGCTCGTTGTCGACCTGGTAGCCGATCACGGCGGGGTGGTCGGCGTAGCGGGCGACGATCTTCCGGATGACCCGCTCGGCGTGGAAGAGGAACGCCGGGTGGGCGTAGTCGATCTCCTGCCGAGCACCCCACCCCATCGCCTCACCGTCGGTCCGGCGTCGGACGTTGATCTCGGGCACGATGCGCGCGAGCCACATCGGGACGGCGTAGGTCGGGGTGCCGAGCACCACCCGGATGCCGTGCTCGTGGGCGGCGTCGAGCACCGGCGCGAGCCACTCGAGGTCGAAGCGGCCGTTCTCCGGCTCCCAGGTGCTCCAGACGGATTCGCCGACGCGGATGACCGAGAACCCGGCCTGCTGCATGAGGCGCATGTCCTCGTCGAGCCGAGGAGTCGGCTGGTACTCGTGGTAGTAGGCGGCGCCGAAGAGGACGCGGTCGTGCTGCATGGTGCGGGGTGCTCCGTTCGAGAAGGTGCGGTGGGAAGGAGGGGTACCGGTCATCCCTTGACCGCCCCTGCGGTCAGGCCGTCGAGCAGTTGCTTGCGGAGCAGCAGGAAGACGAGGATCGTCGGCACGCTGGCCAGCACCGCGCCGGCGAGCACGAGGTCGTACGACCGGTTCTCCGAGGCGAAGATGGCGTTGAGGCCGAGGGGCAGCGTGTACTGGCTCGAGTCGGACAGCAGGACCAACGGCCACTGGAACGAGTTGTAGCTCTGCAGGAAGCTCCACACGGCGAGGGCGCCGAGTGACGGCCGGAGCAGCGGGAGCACGACGCGGCGGAACGTGCCGAACTCCGAGTTGCCGTCGATGCGGGCCGCCTCGATGAGTTCGTCGGGGATCGCCTGCACGATGAACTGCTGCATCATGAAGATCCCGAACGCCGGTGCCACCCACGGCACGACGAGCGAGAACCACGGGTTCGTGAGTCCCGACTTCACCACCAGGATGAAGAGCGGCACGAGGATCACCGCGAACGGCACCGACAGCGACGAGAACATCACCGCGAACAGGACCCGCTTGCCCCGGAACCGGAACTTCGCGAACCCGTACCCGGCCATCGCGCAGACGAACACCGACACGACCGTCGCGATCAGGGCGGTGCCGACGCTGATGCCGAACCAGGCCCAGAACGGCTGCGTGGCGAGGAGGTTCGTGTAGTTCTCCCCGGTCGCCGGGTTCGGGATGAGCGACGGCGGCGTCGCGAAGATGTCACCGCGGCGCTTGAACGACCCGGACAGTGCCCACAGCAGCGGGAACACGAAGACGAGCAGCAGGACCACGAGCGTGGCGTAGAGCAGGCCACGGCGGGCGATCCACCCGCCGGTGCGGGGCGGACCCGAGCGTGGTCTCCGGCCGGGAGCGGTCGTGACGGCCCGGGTGTCCAGGCGGTCGGTGGTGGCGGTCATGCGTCCCTCCCGATGGCGAGTGCGCGGTTGAGGATCTGACTGACCCCGAACACGATGACGAACAGCACGACACCGGCGGCTGCCGCGTACCCGAACTGCTGCCGTTCGAAGGCGGCGCGGTAGATGAACATGGCGACGGACAGCGTGGCTTCGCCCGGGCCGCCCTTGGTGAGCAGGTAGGGCTCGTCGAACAGCTGCGCGGCGCTGATGAAGCTCGTGACGACGACGAACGCTGTGACGGGGCGGATCGCCGGGAGCGTCACGTTGGTGAACTTCCGGAAGGTCCCGGCGCCGTCGAGTGACGCCGCCTCGTACTGCTCGGGCGACACGTTCTGCAGCGCCGCCAGGAAGAAGATCGTCAGGTACCCGACCGTGCGCCAGAGGAGCACGAAGCCGATGGCGACCTTCGCGAGCGTCGGGTCACCGAGCCAGTCGGTGTTCGGCAGCCCGAACAGCGCCTTGAGTGTGGCGTTGAGCAGGCCGTAGTTCGTGTCGAACACGAGGCTGTAGATGAGCGCGATGACGATCGGCGACAGCACCATCGGGATGAAGAACGTCACCCGGAAGAGGTCCCGGGCGCGGAGCCCCTTGGCGTTGAGCGCCTGCGCGACGAGCAGCGAGCACGGCACGATGACGAACACGGCGATGAGCGTGTAGATCAGCGAGTTGACCAGGGCCGTGCCGAAGCTGGTGTCCCGGAACAGGTTCGCGTAGTTCGACAGGCCCACCCAGTTCGGCGTGCCGAGGCCGACCCACTCGGTGAGCGACAGGTACACGGCGGCGAGCACCGGCACGATCATGAACAGGCCGTACAGCACGTAGAACGGCGCGATGAAGAGGTACGGCGCGCTGCCCCCGTTCGTGTTCAGGCGGCGGCGACGGCGATCGGGTGGATCGGTGGTGGTCGTGGTGGCGGACACCGGGATGCCGGTGGCGGTTGATGTGGACAACGTCGTCCTCCTCAGGCGCGGGTCTGGCCGCGGAAGTCGGCCGCAGCGGCGTCGAGCGCCTGCTTCGGGGAGATCTGGCCCTTGTAGGCCTTGATGAGGTAGCCGCTCAGGACGGTCTGCAGGATCGAGGCGTCGGCGCTCTGGTGCTGCGAGGGCACGTCGTCGACGACGGACTTGTAGACGCCGAACAGCTGCTGCCCGCCGAAGTACGGGTCGCTCAGCGCCGCGAGCCGCGGGTCGTCGTAGACCGAGCGCAGGGTCGGCAGGTACCCGAGGTCCTGGTACCGCTTCACCTGCTGGTCCGGGTCGAGGTACGCGGCGAGCACGAGGTCGATCCCGGCCTTCGTGAGCGGCTTGTCGCGGAGCACCGAGAACCCCGTCCCGCCACCGACGCTCGTCGTGCTGCCACCGCCGGCGAACCGGGGCAGGTTCCGCACCCGCCACTTGCCCTTCTGCTCGGGCACGTTCGGCTTGATGCCGTAGCTGGCGTACCAGGACGGCATGTCGACGGCCAGGATTGTGCCGCCCTTCAGCCCGGACTGCAGGCTCGGCCCGTACATGTCGGCGACCGTCGCGATCGCACCGGACTGCACCCCGTCGACGAGGAACCGCAGGGTGCGCTCGGCCTCGGGCGTCTGGATGGCGATGCCGCCGTCCTCGTCGTACAGGTCGCCGCCGCGCTGGAGCAGCAGGATCTGGTAGCTCTGCAGTGTCCCACCCGGGTCGGTGACCGCCACGGCGTGCAGCGAGACACCCTTGCTCTTGTTGAGCTTCGCACCGACGTCCATGTACTCCTCCCACGTCGTCAGGTCGTCCGGGATCCCGAGGGCCTCGAACTGGTCGGCGCGGTGGTAGTAGACGCACAACGGGGTGTCGGAGTCGAGCGCGTACAGGTGCCCGTCCTTCGAGAACGGCGTGAGCCGCGCACCGATCAGGTCGTCCTTGCGGGACGCCACCGACGGCGACAGGTCGCTCAGCAGCTCGGCCGCGATGTCACCGCGGAGCATCCGGCAGAACGCCCCGATCTCGAGTCCGGCGACGTCCGGCGTCCCGGTGCCGGCGACCGCCTGCGCGATGAGCTTCGTCGGGATGTCCGCCGCGGCGATCGTGGTGATGTCGAGTGCGAAGTCGAAGTCGGACTTCCGGTCCGCCACCGGCAGCGCCTCGGTGAAGAACTTCTCGTAGCCGGGGTCGTGCGTCCAGAAGGACAGGTCGGCGCGTCCGGAGCGGACGGCTGCGGTCGACTGCGGGGCGCAGCCCGCCAGCAGGCTGCCGAGGGCGATGCTGCCGCCCGCGGCGGCGCCCCATCGGAGCAGGTCGCGGCGGCTCATCCCACGGCCCGGTCCACGGCCTGGAGGCGCGGATCCTGCAGGTGCGGGGCGGTGCCTTGGTACTGGGGTCACGGTGGTCTCCTGACGTCGTCGTCGAGGTGATTGCGGAGGTGGCGGCGAGCGCTCGTGAGCGCTCACTCACGGGACGGACGCACACCGCGCCTCCCGTCCGGGGGTTCAGTCGGCGGGGCGGAGGTGACGCCGCTCGGGCGACGGCGGCGCGCTGGTGGCACGCGTGATCAGCTGGCCGGGCAGCATGCGGTGACGCTCGGCCGGCGGGTGGCCGTCGAGCGTGCGGAACAGGCGGTGCATCGCGAGGCGGGTGGCCTCGTCGAAGTCCTGACGGATGGTCGTGAGCGGCGTCGACAGGTAGGCGGAGATGGGCATGTCGTCGAAGCCGACGATGCTGACGTCACCCGGGACGGTCAGGCCGTGCTGCTGGATGGCGGCCATCGCGCCGATCGCCATCTGGTCGTTCGCCACGAAGACCGCCGTCAGGTCCGGGCGTCCGAGCAGGAAACGCATGGCCTCGAAGCCGCTCTGCGGCGACCAGTCCCCCTCGACCGGCGCATGCTCGGCGACGCCGGCGTCCCGCAGGGCGGCGCGCCAGCCCTGCTCGCGACGCTGGCTCGAGGTCCAGTTCGCCGGACCCGCGATGTGCCACACGGTCTCGTGGCCGAGGGCGAGCAGGTGGTCGGTGGCCGCGAAGGCGGCGCCGCTCTCGTCGAGGCCCACCGCCAGGGTGTTCTCCCGGTCGGCGACGTCGGGCGGGCCGAGCGTCAGGACGGTCACCCCCGTCGGCAGGCGGAGCTGGTCCATCTGGTTCTCGACCGGCTCGGAGAAGACGATCGCCTCGACGTCCTGCCCGACGAGCGAGTCGACCGCGGGCTGGAGCTCGGCGGCCGTCGCGGCCACGGTCCGGACGATGGCGAGACTGTAGCCGTTGGCGCGGCAGGCCTGCTCGACGCCGGTGAGCATCGAGGTCGGGCCGTACAGGTCCGTGCCGATGGTGATCAGGCCGATGCGACGGGAGCGCTGCGACTTGAGGGAGCGTGCGGCGGCGTTCGGGCGGAAGCCGAGTTCGTCGATGGCCTTGAGGACTCGGTCGCGGACGGCCTCGGTGACGTGCGGCTCGTCGTTGACCACGCGGGAGACGGTCTTCTGGGAGACCCCGGCGAGGGTGGCGACGTCGGTCATCGAGGCGGGGCGGAGGCGGCGCACGGGGGCGGTGTCGCTCATCGTCCAGCTCCTTCGCTGCGGCCTCGGGTCCGGTCGTCGACCGGGCGTGGGAGCAAGACAACCACGGCATTGTCTACGTAGTCAAGGCCTGGTGCGATGCGGGATCGGCCGTCGATGGGGCGACGACCGACCCCGCCGGCGCAGCGCGGCGCCGCCCTGGCGAGTCAGTGGGCGTCGCCGAGCCCGCCGCTGACGAACGTGGAGTCGACCGTGTCGTCGGTCAGCAGGCAGTCGTAGATGGCGTACGGGTCGTCGTGGCCGTCCTGGAACGTGAACGGGTAGATGAGCAGGTACCCGCCGTTGCTGGCAGACCCGGAGGGGTGGTCGGTGAGCCGCAGCGTGATGCGGGCGTCCGCGGCGCCCTTGCTGCACTCGTCGTAGACGTGCTGGGCGAGCGCGGACACGGTCGGTGCGGGGTCACCCGTCGGAGCGGGGTCACTGGCCGGTGCGGCGGGCTCGGGGTCCGGCACCGCTGACTTCGTGGGCGACGGTTGCGAGCTGCTGACGGCCGGAGGGGTGGAGGTCGCGTCCGTGGCGGACACGGCTCGCGGCGTGGAGGTCGCAGGACCGGCCGGCGCTGCGGCGGCGCATCCGGTCAGGGCGGCGAGGAGCGCGCAGGCGGCTGCGGCGGTGAGAGCGGTGCGGTGCATGAGCGGTGGGCCCTTCGGTCGGTGGTTCCTGCTTGGAGATGTCCCGAAGTGGCGGTGACCTGACACGACGGACGCAAGTCGCGCCTCCAGGTCGGTCACCAGCCGAACCGTCGACCGCCGCCTGCCTACCCGAGCGGCTCCACGCCGTAGCTGCTGACCACCGCCCGCAGCTCGTCCAGGTACGTCTGCGCCTGCACGGTGAGGGGCACCGAGGCGTGGGCGATCCACCCGATCTCGATGCGTTCGTCGACGTCGAGCGGGATGGCGACGATCTCGGGGTCGAGGTCGTCGCTGATGAGACCGGTCGAGATCGTGTAGCCGCCGAGGCCGATCATGAGGTTGAAGATCGTCGCCCGGTCCGACACCCGGATCTCCCGCTTGCTCGACATCGTCGACAGGATCTCCTCGGCCAGGTAGAAGGAGTTGTTCGCGCCCTGGTCGAAGGTGAGCCGAGGCAGGTCGGCGAGGTCGTCGAGCGTGGCGCGCTCCCGTGACGCGATCGGGTTCCGCCGGGCCACGAAGATGTGCGGCTGCGCGACGAACAGCGGCGTGAACACGACTCCCGCGTCCCGCAGCAGCTTCCCGAGGACCTGCTTGTTGAAGTCGTTGCGGTAGAGGATGCCCACCTCGCTCCGCAGCGTGCGGACGTCCTCGATGATGTCCCAGGTGCGTGTCTCACGCAGTGAGAACTCGTACTCGTCCGCCGCCGCTCCCTCGACCATGCGGACGAAGGCCTCCACCGCGAACGAGTAGTGCTGGGCCGACACCCCGAGCAGACGACGCGACGGCTGCCCGCCGACGTACCGCTGCTCGAGCAGGGAGACCTGCTCGACGACCTGTCGGGCGTACCCGAGGAACTCGACACCGTCGACGGTGAGCACCACGCCCCTGGCGGATCGGACGAACAGCGCGCGCCCGATCCGCGTCTCGAGGTCCTTCATCGCCGCGGACAGGGTCGGCTGCGCGACGTAGAGCAGATCGGCCGCTGCGCTGATCGAGCCCTCGGTCGCGACCTCGATGAAGTACCGGAGCTGCTGCAGGGTGATGTCGTTCGAGACGCGGGCCATAGGCGGAGGCTATACCAGCGCATAGCGTTTGGGGATTACCCGATGGCCTTCGAATCCCGGCATCATCGAGGAACCCCTTCCCCAGCACCTCCGGGTGCTCGACGAACAGATTGCCGACCATGGCGAACGACCTCACCTTCAGCATCACCAGGACCCGCTTCGACGAGGACTACTCGCCCGCGGACAGCTCCCGGCTGACCACGAACTTCGCCAACCTGGCGCGCGGCGAGCACCGGCAGCAGAACCTCCGTGCTGCGCTGGCGATGATCGACGGGCGCGCGAACGACCTCTTGGCTGCCGGTGACCGCTACCGCCTGCAGCTCGACATCGTCTCGGCCGCACTGGCGTTCGCCGACGGTGGCTCGGACGCCGAGTTCCCGCTGCTCGAGATGCTCGACGTCACGATCGTCGACCAGCACACCGGCGAGCACCACCACGGCATCCTCGGCAACAACTTCTCGTCGTACCTGCGCGACTACGACTTCTCGGTCCTGCTGCCGTCATCGCCGGGCGTGCCGTCTGACTTCGGGGCGCTGCACGGGGCCCTCTTCCAGCGCTTCCTGGAGTCGTCCGCGTTCCACTCGAACTTCAGTGGCGAGCCCGTCGTCTGCATCAGCGTCTCGACGAGCCAGACCTACCGCCGGACCGGGTACGTCCATCCCGTCCTCGGCACCGAGTACGAGCACGAGCACTCCTCGCTCACCGACGACTACTTCGGCCGGATGGGCATGCGGGTCCGGTACTTCCAGCCCGCCGGAGCGTCGGCCCCGCTCGCGTTCTACACGCGCGGTGACCTGACCGGGGACTACACGGACCTCCAGCTCATCGGCACGATCGCCACCATGGAGACGTTCCAGAAGATCTACCGCCCGGAGATCTACGCCGCGAACACCCCGGCCGGGAGCACCTACCACCCCACCCTCGACCACACCGACTTCACGCCCACCCCGGTCACCTACGACCGTGAGGAGCGCAGCCGCCTCGGGATCACCCAGGGTCGGTGGACCGAGGAGCACCTCGTGACGCCGCACCACGCGCTCCTCTCGCGTTTCGCTGCCGGCGCCGCCGTTTCCCTCTGACCTCGTTCCCCCCTGACAGGACCCACACCCGCATGACGTCCCTCCTCCCCACCTCGATCGTCGGCAGCCTGCCGAAGCCGTCCTGGCTCGCCGAGCCCGAAAAGCTCTGGTCCCCCTGGAACCTGCAGGGCGCAGCACTCACCGAGGGCAAGCAGGACGCGCTCCGCTCCGCCGTCCACGAGCAGGAGCGCCACGGCATCGACATCGTCAGTGACGGCGAACAGACCCGCCAGCACTTCGTCACCACGTTCATCGAGCACCTCGACGGCGTCGACCTCGAGCGCAAGGAGACCGTGCGGATCCGTGACCGGTACGACGCGGCGGTCCCGACCGTCGTCGGTGCTGTGAGCCGCCGGGCGCCCGTGTTCGTGGACGACGCTCGCTTCCTGCGCGCGCAGACCGACCGCCCGATCAAGTGGGCGCTCCCCGGCCCGATGACCATGATCGACACGCTCTCCGACCAGCACTACAAGAGCCGCGAGAAGCTGGCGTGGGAGTTCGCCACGATCCTCAACCAGGAAGCGCGCGAGCTCGAAGCCGCCGGCGTCGACATCATCCAGTTCGACGAGCCCGCTTTCACCGTCTTCCACGACGAGGTGCAGGACTGGGGCGTGGCAGCGCTCGAGCGTGCCGCCGAGGGCCTCCGCGCCGAGACCGCCGTGCACATCTGTTACGGCTACGGCATCGAGGCGAACAACAAGTGGAAGGAGACGCTCGGAGCCGAGTGGCGGCAGTACGAGCAGTCGTTCCCGCTGCTGCAGCAGTCGTCCATCGACATCATCTCGCTGGAGAGCATCCACTCGCACGTCCCGCTCGAACTCGTCGAACTCATCCGTGGGAAGAAGGTCATGCTCGGGGCGATCGACGTCGCGACCGAGACCGTCGAGACCCCGGAAGAGGTCGCGGAGGTACTGCGGCGGGCGCTCGAGTTCGTCGACGCGGACAAGCTCATCGCGAGCTCGAACTGCGGGATGGCTCCCCTTGCGCGTGGGGCCGCGCTGGACAAGCTCGGTGCGCTCTCCGCTGGCGCGGACATCGTGCGGGCGGAGCTCGTCGGCGCGGCGGTCCCGTCGGCGCGCTGACACTGCGAGACCCCACGGCGGCTCTCTTCCGGCAGGAGGAGAGCCGCCGTTCGTGTTGCGTCCGCGCGCGCGGCTCTCGATCTGGCCTGGAGGCGCGGCTTCCGTCCGGCCGACGGGTCGCGTTGGTACCGGCGTCACCTTTCACCGCCCCTCGACCGCGGTCGCTGTCTCAGCGATCCGCTTTCAGTCCCTCGCAGGGGAGAGCAGCCAGTACGGAACAAAGGCCCACGCGGGCGCCGCCGCGAGAAGCCACCAAGCCGTCGGACTCAACGTCGAAGACGCCAATCCAACGACGATCAACCAACTCATCGCGAGCGCGGCGACGAACCCCGCGGTGACCGCGCATGAGATGCGCCCTCTGCGCCGGTCTCGAGCGAAGGCGGACCCGACAGCCGCCACGAGGAACAGCGCCTGTATCGCCGCGAGCAGGATCGCGGTTCCCAACGGTGCTCCGTACCCGCTCGGGCTGCCGTCGGGGCCGAACGACGTGGCGATCCGTTCGGGTAGCCGATCCCACCAGGCGCTGGTGAGCGCAACCTCGACCACGACGGGGAACGCAGCTGCGATGGCTGCGAAAAGCCCCTCGCGCGTGCGCCGACCGCGGGCGCTGGGCATCGGTGCGATCATCAACCGTTGCATGTCTCCCGCACCTCCCGCTCGATGAGCGCTGTAGCGATCGCGTCTGCCGCATGCGGAGCCTTCGCGAGGGCGTGGACCGTGGCAGTGACTCCTACCGCGTTGGCGATGACCGCACCTGCCGCTCGCACCTCTCCGTTGATCCAGATCGATGCCCCTTCCCGCTGCCAGCTCACCGTGCGGGAGGGTCCCGCGCCCGGTTCGAGCGCCCAATCCGCGTAGCGACAGAGATCGTCGAACGTGGACCAGACGCCGCCCGCCGCCGCGAACGACGACTCCCCGAGCGCCCACGGCTGAATCGTGCGACCGAAGAGCTTCGCCACCACCCGGTCTGCTGGAAGAGGCTCGAGCGTGGCAGAGCTGATCCCCGCCGGCTCGAGGACGTGCTGGCGCACAGCGGTGAACCAGTCGCCGTGCACCTCGTCGAGTACCGCACCGAGGAGGGCGTATCCCAGGTTCGAGTACACGAACTGCCCCCGGGGCGTGGCCGGTACCGCAGCCGCCAGGTCCAGAGGAACCCCTGCAGCCTTTCGGTATGGGTCACCGAACAGGCGGTCGCGCATCACGGCTGGTAGCCGCGGCAAGCCCGAGGTGTGGTGGACGAGGTCAGCAACCGTCATCTCGGAATCGGGGATCGCGGGGAGGTAGTGCGCGACCGGCCGCTCGACCTCGAGGGTGAGCCAGGCTGTCGCGCCCACTGGTCCCTTCGTGATGCTCCCCCACTCGAGCATCGAGGCGGTGGCGTACGGGCCGCGGGGCTCACGGACGGCTCGCCAGCCATCGCCTGCACGAAGACTCGCGCGCCAGTGGCCGGAACTCTCAAGCGGATTCCGCACTTGTGTTCCTCTCGCTGCAGACGGCGGCTGTAAGCCTCGTCTTCGACTCGATCTTCGAACTCCAATCTGATGCGTGAGTACTTGTGTATCAGCTTGCGAACGTCTGGTCCACCTTGCGGATGCGATGCCATCGGGGCCCGTTCGGCCACCACGGACAGACTGAAGGCGCGGTGCCAACCGGCACCGCGCCTCCAGTCCGGAAAGCCGCCACCCGCTACCGCCCCGGCTCCTCCACATCGTCCACGTCCCGCCAGTTCCCGATCACCGGGAACTCCGTCACCCGCAGCCGCGCGGACCCGTACGGCACGAGGCGCAGGTCGTCATCGGGCCCGTGGTCGAGCACCGGACTCGCCGGGGGAACGTCGGCCTGCGCGCCCGCCATCCGCCACTCGGTCGCTCGGGCGCCGGGCGCGTGCAGCACGACCGGAGCGCTCCGCCGGTCGCGGAGCGACCACGGCGCCGCCGGAACGGTTCCGCGGGTCACCCGCCACGAGGCGGCTGATCCGACCTGGTCCAGCGCCCAGTTCCACGACCCGCGCGGGTGGATCTCCCACTCCCCGATGCCCGGTGCGCCTTCGTGTTCCACCCAGCGCTCCCCCGGCGAGTAGACCATCGTCAGCGGCCCGAGCCGGACCGCCGCCGCTTGCCGCTCGCGTCGCGTCACCCTCGCCCGCATCGGCAGTACGAGCACGACGTCACCGGCCGTCGACCAGTCGCGTTCCAGGGTCACGTAGCCGTCCTCGGCCGGGAGCCGCGACTCACCGGCGAGCGCCACCGGGGTGCCGCCGACCGTCAGCCGGGCGTCGTCGGCCCACTCCGGGATGCGGAGTCGGAGCGCGAACGGTGTCGTCCGCTCGGTCTCCACGCGGATGGTGACGGTCTCGTCGAACGGGTACGCCGTGTCGACCTCGATCGCCACGGGATCGGGTCCGACGGACGTCCGCAGCGCCACGGGCGCGTACGCCACGACCCGCAGCCCGTCGTCATCACGCAACCAGGAGTTCGCGACGAACTTCGGCCATCCCTGGTGCAGGTTCGCGGTGCAGCAGCCGAAGTGCGGCTCGAGGCCGAAGATCCCGGCGTCGTCCGACGAGAAGCTCCACTCGCGGCGGGCGACGGACACCTCGACCTGGTTCGCCTGCTGGTGGTACTGGTGTCCGCGCATCTCGGGGTCGCTCGACGCCGGCAGCAGGTTGTACGCGAGGTGCTCGAGCCGGTCGCCGTCGATCGCCCGGCCGTACACCTGCGCGTGGACCTCCTGCGTGAACATCATCTCGACGACCTGGCACGTCTCGACGCCCGCCGTCGCGAACGGTCCCCCGAGCCACTCGTCGCCGGAGAACCACCCGTGGGCCTGCCCGTGCCACCGATCGAGGTTCCCGAACGCCGACTCCGTACGGGCGGCGTGTCCGGTGAGGTCGCGGTCACGGAGGGCGTCCACCGCACCGGTCTTCAGCCCCATCGCGACGTTCGGTCCGTGGGTGCGGTGCGAGAACACCCGTGCAGCGCCGGTGATGAGGTCACCGGCCAGGTACTCGTCCCACCGGATCGTCTGTGCCGCGAGCACGTCGACGAGGTCGAGCAGCCAGTCCTCGGTCGTCTGCTCGTACAGCCACCACACCGACAGCGCCGCGTCCGCTCCGCGGGCACGACCCCACGAGGTGAGCGGGCGCCCGGGCAGGTGTTCGAGCTGGTGCCGGAAGTACCGTGCCAGGAAGGGTGCGACGCGCTCGTCCCCGGTGGCGTCGGCGTGCTGTGTGAGCACCTTGCACGCGACCATCCGTGGCCACCAGTCGTCGTTGCCGGTCGGTCCGAAGAACCCGTCCTCGCGCTGCGAGCCGAGGATCCACTCGATCCACGGCGTCGCGAGCGCCAGCAGTCTGTCGTCGTGCAGCACGTGCGCGAGCGGCACGAGTCCGTCCAGGTAGTACGGCCCGCGTTCCCAGTTCTCACCTGCTCCGCCGCGCCAGCCGCTGTCCGGTCCGACGTCGGGCCAGAGCGCCTCGAGCTGCCCGGTGATGTTGTCGGCCTGCAGCCGGAGGTGGTCCAGCAGCCAGCCGCCGGGTGTGATGCTCCCGAGCGGCAGGGGCCGGTGCGGCCGACCGCCGGGGCTGGGAGCGTCGGCAGCGGTGCCGGTGGTCGGGATGTCCGTGATGGTCATTTGATGGATCCTCCGATGAGACCTCTGGTGTAGTACCGCTGCAGTGCGAGGAACAGCACGACCACCGGGACGGTCGCGACGCACGCGACGGCGGTGAGGAGTCCCGGGTCGATCACCGGCACGCCGGGGATCTTGAAGGACGTGCTGATGCTCGACAGCGCGAGCGGGAGTGTGTACTTGCTGTCGGTCGACAGGAACGTGACCGAGCTGAGCAGGTCGTTCCAGCCGGCCATGAAGCCGAAGAGTGCGGTGGTGACGAGTCCAGGCCACGCGAGCGGCAGCATCACCGAACGCAGGATCCGCCCGGTGCCGGCACCGTCGATGGCCGCGGCGTCCTCGAGCTCCGATGGGATGCCGTCGAACGTGTTCCGCATCACGAACACAGAGAACGGCAGCTGGAGCGTCACCAGCACCAGCACGACCCCGGCGAGCGAGTCGAGCAGCCCGAGCTTGCCGAGCACGATCGACAGCGGCGTGAGCAGGCCCTGGAACGGCACGACGAGCGGCGCCAGCAGGAGCACGAACACGATCGTCGACCCGCGGAACCGGATCTTCGACAACGCGTACGCGGCGAGCGTGGACACGATGGCGACGAGCACGGCGACCGAGATCGCGACGACGAACGAGTTGACGATGTTCTGTCGCAGGTCGACCGAGGGGTCGAACACCTTCGTGTAGTTCCGGAGCGTGAGGGTCGCGATCGACTCGAACCCGATCCCCCGGGCGTCGGCGTCCGCCGGCAGGAACGACCGGAACAGGATGTACAGGACCGGCGCGATGAACAGCAGTGCCAGCACTGTCCCCACGACGACGTACGCGACGCCGCTCGCGTGCACCCGACGACGTCGCGGCGGGGTGACGCCCGGCAGGTCGGTCCGGCCCGGAGCACCCGGCGAATCCGGCCTGGAGGCGCGGCTCGCGTCGCGTCGGGACGCTGCGGTCGTCCGTCTGGTCACGTCGGTCGCACTCATCGCTCGTCCTCCTGTCCGGTGGAGCGCAGGGCCCGGAGCTGGACGATCGCGATGACGAGGATGATCACGGTGAGGATCATCGACAGGGCGGCGCCGTAGCCGAGGTCGTAGCGGACGAACGACTGCTGGTACGTGTACATCACGGTCGTCGTGGTCGACCCGCTCGGGCCGCCCTTGGTCAGCACGTAGAACTGATCGAACACCAGGATCGACCCGGACACCGCGAGCAGCATGCACAGCGCGAACTGCCGCCGGACGAGCGGGAAGACCACCGAACCCTCGCGTCGCCACCACCCGGCGCCGTCGATCTTCGCCGCCTCGATCACCTCGGTCGGTACGGCCTGCATACCGGCCATGAGGAGGATCATCGCGACGCCCATCGACTTCCACACCGTCAGGACGATGACCGCCCAGAACGCGGTGTCGGGCGACGTGAACCAGGCGGTGTCCCCGTTCGTCAGCCCGATCGACTTCAGCAGGACGTTGATCACGCCGGTCCCCGGCACGAGGAGCACGTTCGCCATGTACGCCGCGGCGGTGAAGCCGATGACCACGGGCATGAAGAACGCCGTCCGGACGAAGGAGACGAGTCGGCCCTCACCGCGGACCATCGTCGCGGCGGCGTAGCTCGCGGCCATCCCGAGCGGCACCGACACCACCGTGAAGAGCAGCGAGAAGCCGAGGGAACGCCAGAACGCGGTGTCCTGGAACGCCTGCGTGTAGTTCGCGACGCCAGCGACGCTGACCTTGCCGAGCAGCGGCCAGTTCGAGAACGACATCCCGACGAGCAGCACCATCGGCACGACGAAGAACACGACCGCGAGGACGAGCGCCGGCGCCACGAGCACCCACGCGAGCGTCTGGCGACGACGACTCGCGGACCGCGGACGGGAGCGCTTCGCCCCGTCCGCGACCCCGGCGAGCGCCGAGGAGGTGACGGCTGTCACTGCCCGACCTGGCTGTACGCCTGCTCGATGAGCGAGTTGGCCTGCTTCTCGGCGGTCGCCAGCGCGGTCTCCGCGTCGGCGCCCTGGAAGATGACCTTCTGGGACTGCTGCGCCCACGGACCGTTCGGGTCGTTGATCACCGCGTTGTAGGCGATGCTCTTCGGGAGCTTGCCGATCGCGAGCGTGTCGACGATGTCCTTCGACCAGTCGTCCGTCGCGAGGCTCTTCGCCACCGTGAGGTCCGGCGCGATCCAACCCTGCGACAGGTCGATCTCGGCGGCCTTCATCGAGCTGACGAGCCACTTCATGAGGGACCACGCGCCGTCGGCGTTCTTCGCGCCGGCCGTCATGCCGATCTCGTCACCACCGAGGAACGAGCCGGAGCCGCCCTCCACCCCGGGGATCCCGACCGCGCTGCCGAAGTCGGCCTTCTTCGCGGTGAGGGTGTTCGCGCCGCCGAACAGGATGCCGACCTTGCCGTTCAGGGCGTTCTCCTGCCCGACGTTGCCCGGGTCCTGGTTCGGCTGGTCGGTCTTCTGCATGAGCCCGGACTTCCACATGTCCTGGTACCAGTCGACCATCCCGACGAGCTCCGGGCTGGTGAACTCCGCCTTCTGGCTCTTGCCCGCCGCCGTCAGGACGCTGCCGCTCTTCGCCCACGAGCTCGGGAACCCGGTCCACGCCTGCCCGACTCCGCCGAGGGTCGAGAACCCGGTGACGCCTCCCCCGAGTGCCTGGATCTTCTCGGCCGCGGCCTTCACCTCGGCGAGGGACGTCGGCGGCTTGGTCGGGTCGAGGCCGGCCTTCGTGAACAGCGACTTGTTCCAGAACATCTGGGAGCCGGTGAGCGCCACGGGCAGGGCGTAGTTCTTGCCGTCGAGCGTGCCGATCTCGACACCGGCCGGCGCGAGGTCGCCCTTGTTCGGCAGGCTCTTCACCTTGTCGGTGACGTCGGCGAGCAGTCCCTGGGTCGCGAGCAGCGGCGTGTTGACGATCTCGTAGCTGACGAGGTCCGGCACCGATCCCGCACGAGCGGAGTTCGCGAGCTTCGTGAGGTACTGGTCGGCCTGGATCGTGGAGAGCTTCACCGTGATGCCGGGGTTCGCCTTCTCGTAGGCCTTCACCTGGTCGGTCAGGTCGACGCCGCCGTCGCGCTGCCAGAGCGTCACCGTGCCCTTCGCGGAGCCCCCGCTGTCGGCCGTCCCGCTCGAGGAGCACCCGGCCAACCCGAGTGCCGCGACCGTGAGGGCGGCGGCCAGGGTCGCGGTCCGCCGGATCGTGGATGTCTTCATCGTCATCTCCAAATCGCTCCTTGCCGCATCGTTGCGGCAAGCTTTGCTGTATTTGCCGACGCTAGAGTGCACCACGGGCCGTGTCAATGCTTGACGTCTCAATCGTGATGCGGCAAGGTTTGCCGAGTGCCGTACGCTCGCATCGCAAGGAGGACGCCGTGGTCAACCGACGTGAGGTGACGCTCGCCGACGTCGCCGCCCAGACCGGCGTCTCCGTCGGAACCGTCTCCAAGGTCCTCAACGGGCGTGGGCAGATCGCCGAGGGGACGCGGCAACGCGTCGCTGCAGCGGCGACCGAGCTGGGACTGAGCGTGCGCGCCGAGACGCGAGCCGCGCCTCCAGGCCGGTCCTTCCTGGTCGGGGTGCTCTCCACCGACGCCTACGGACGGTTCACCATCCCGATCCTCACCGGAGCCGAGGACACCTTCGGGCCGGGCGAGGTGTCGATGCTGCTCGCCGAGAGCCGCGGCGACCCCATCCGCGAGGCGCACTACGTGCAGACGTTCCTGAACCAGCGCGTCGACGGGATCGTCGTGACCGGTCGCTCGAGCGACCCGCGGCCCTCGATCACCGGGCTGCTCGGCGTGCCCGCCGTGTACGCCCTCTCACCGTCGCTGGACCCCGACGACGTCTCCATCGTGCCGGACGACGAAGCCGGCGCCGCCCGCGCGATCGACCACCTGATCGGCTCCGGCCGACGCTCCATCGCGGTGATCTCGGGCGCGCGCCGGCACACTGCCAGCTCGCACCGTGTCGAGAGCGCCAAACGCGCCATCGCTGCCGCGGGGGCGACGCTCGCCGGTGGCGACGCCCTGTACGGCGAGTGGAGCGAGCGGTGGGGGTACGAAGCTGCCACGCGACTGCTCGGCACCGAGTTCGACGGGGTGTTCTGCACGAGCGACCAGATCGCCCGGGGCGTCGTCGACTGCCTGCGCGAAGCGGGGATCGCCGTGCCGACACAGGTCGGGGTTGTCGGGGTCGACAACTGGAGCGTGATCACCGACGCTGCGCGGCCTTCGATCACGTCAGTCGACCTCAACCTGCGCGAGGTCGGACGGCAGGCGGCGGACCTGCTCATGCGGAAGATCGGCGGGGAGGCCGTCGAGGGCGGGGTCAGGACGGCGGAGTGCTTCCTGGTGCCGCGGCAGTCGACGTGAGCGTGTCAGGCTCGTTGGCCGCGGTGCTCGCTGCCGCCGGCCTGCCGTCCGATGGACACTACGAGGTGAAGGGTGGGTGGGTCAGTCGGGCGTGGGTCGGGTCGTCGTACGTCGTGCGGGTCGGTGACGCCGCGGCGGCGAGCGCATACGAACACGAGGCGTCCGTCGTGGCGTTGCTTGCCGGGACGGACGTGCCGCACGCTCGGCACATCGCGCACGGGACCTCGGCTGAGGGTTCGTGGTACGTGTCCTCTCGCTTGCCCGGTCGGACACTGCACGACACATGGCCGACTGCCTCGGTCGCCGAGCGTCGGTCGATCATCCACACGCTCGGGGACGCGTTGCGTGCGCTCCACCGCGTGCCGGCTCCCGCTGGGCTGATGCCGCCGTGGCTCCGCGGAGCGTTGGAGGGCGGGTCGTGGCCGGCGTACCACCCGTCGGTCGTGGGTGCGGCAATGTCGCTCGTCGAGGATGCGGCGACCGCCGGGCTTTCCTCCCCGTCGCTCGCTTCTTGGGTTTCATCCCACTTGCCACTGTTCGACGCGGATCCGCACGTGCTCGTCCACGGGGACCTGCACGGGTCGAACATCATGGTCGACGACGGGAAGGTCACGGGGTTGATCGACTTCGCCGAGGCCGTGGCGCAGCCCGCGGACGTCGAGCTCGACACGATCCTGCGGTGGTGTTCGCGGCCGGAGGAGTTCCCGCCGACGCCGTCGTCGCGGGGGCTCGATGCTGCGTCGTTGGCTCCGGTGGCGGGGTGGTTGGAGGAGGCGTACCCGGAGTTGTTCGCGCGTCCGTCGCTCTCGGCGCGACTGGCGTTCTACGACCTGTGGGTGGAGTTGGCGATCTTCGGGCACCATCCGGATGCGGCGGTGCGGGCGGTGGCGGAGGGGCGGATCAGGCAAACAATAAGCGGGCCCGTTCCTGCCGGATGAGCGCATTGACAATCTCGCCAGCGGCGTGAAGTGGTTTCGCGAGGGCGTAGACGTCGGCAGTGGCTTTTTCGGAGTTGACTCTTTCGGCATGGACGACCGCGCCGGACGCCAGCACCAACCAAGTACATACTCACATGGTTGAGACGATCTAGTTACTTCGCCGCCTCTTCGATCCAGGTTCCCAGATTCTCGCGACCGTTATCCCTGTTCCAGGCGTAGTAAGGCGTTCCTACAGGCAGCGGGTTAACGCCTGTAGGATCTGTCTGCAAGTCTTTATCCTTGATTTTGCTGATATCAATTCCAATCAGCCCATGCCCTTGCCGGATCGTTTCTTCAATTTCATACTGGACCCACTTGCGGCTAGCGGTCTCACTCCCAATTAACACAGCCGTCACGGAAGTGCCCTTGATTTGACCATCAATCCACTTCTTGATGGCCGCATCACTACCTTTCTTGATAGTCTCCCACGCGGCGCGGTCGTAATACGGGTTGACGAACCCTTCGCCAACAACGTTGCTGTTTCGCACCTGGCCTACCCGCCAAGCGTCGCGTTCGAAGTGAAAACTGAAGAATACCTTACGCATGAAACCCCCTAGATCGGAGCGGCAGCGTAGGGGCTACCGCATTTCCTTAGGATACGCGGAACTGCTGACAACTTGTAGCCCTAGTCGACCTCTGGGGAGGAAAGATACTCCGTGGATCGATGGCGATATAGGTACGACAGGCAGCATAGCTGGCACGTCCATGTGCTGGGCCGGTCTCGACTGGGCTGATGTTGGACCGCGTCCAAGGGTGAAGAGTCGCCAGCCCCCGAGACCGCTGCGCCTCACAAGGAGCTTCGTCGAGAGGACCGGCGAGTTTTCAGCAAATACTCAGGATGTACGTGACAAGTGTGCCGCCGACGAAAAGGAAGGGGAGATAGAACGGGGCGATCGCCCAGGATTTCCAGTCCTGCGCGTCGGGCCAGTAGTTGACTTCCGTGCGGTCGTCGGGGCCAGCGACGGTCGGATTCATCGCGAACGGTGGTATCGCACCCCCGCTGGCAACACGATCGTAAAGGGCGCGAAAAGAACGTTCTTGTTTGAGGTAGTTCGCGTCAAGCAAAGCGAACACCGCCACCGCGGCCATCCCTAAGACCGCAATCGGCCAACTATGCTCTACGAAAGCATATCCGTATGCAGCGGTAATGATCGGAAGCAGCCATGTTTTTGCAGACGCAGATGCGGACGCCATTCTCGAGATGACACCTTGGATGAAGCTCAGGTGTTGACGTCGGTCCTCTGGGGAGCTGACCAGAAGTGGTGAGACGAAGCTTCTCCCCTGCAGCCCGCCCCGGATAGTGGCGGCGGTAGCGCGCTGCTGATCCCGTGATTCCGCCGCTTTGCGGGGCCAGCGCAGAACCAGTCGGTCTCGCTTCCATCGCGGCACCAAATGCACGTGCACGTGATTGACTGTTTGTGTTGCCGCCGACCCATTGGACTGAATCACGTTGATCCCCTTCGGGTGAAGGGAATACCGGAGTGACTTTGCCACCGCAACTACCGTGCTCATCACAGCGGCTGCGTCCTCGGTCCCCAACTCCCACAGCCGAGAGGTATGGGTCTTGGGTATGACGAGCGCATGACCCCGAGTCGCAGGTTGCAGGGGAACGAACGCGATCGTCTTTTCATCCTCGTAAAGCACGATGGCGTCCGGGTCCTCACCCAGAGCGATCCGGCAAAACGCGCACTTGTCCATCTCGTTAGGCCGTCGCACCTTGCGCGGACCATGACTCGATGTTCTCGACGAGGTAGTTGTAGGTGGACTTCGAATCAATGTTCCCAGCCCAGTCCCGCCGAGTGGGGTCGAAGACTGGAATCGAGTGGCTAGGGACGTCGGCCACGTCGAACGGGTTAGCACCCTCCGCGTCGACAGAGCCCATTGAGGAGATCCCGTGGATGCGGATACCCAGCAGCGGGCGCTGGTCTGCCCAGGCCTTCTCGATTTCGTACCGAACCCAAGGTCGCTGGGAGGTGTAGCGGCCGATCAGTACAACCACGGCCCGCTTGTACCTCATCTGATCGTCGATCCACTCTTGGATGGCGTTCTCACCTCGGGCCTGGATGCTCTCCCAATCCTGCGAATTTAGAATCGGCTGCCCCTCTAATGCACCGATCTTCTCCACGAGTTGCACTCTGTGAACATCCTGCTTGTAGTGGAAGCTATAAAAAACCGTCCTGGCCATGATGTCTCCTCACCTCAGTTTGTGCGTCAGACCCTACGGTCGGCATGCGACAACGGACAATGCGTCACCGCGGGGCGGGATCTGGCACCGCGATGCATCGGTGACAAACTTATCGCGCGGATGCCAAGCAGGCCACTGAGCAGGTCTTTCTCTCTCGCAGCGTCCGAATATAGTCTCTCCGGTGACACCCAGCGATCGACGGGATGGTTGGAGCACGTCCGTTTCGCCTAGACCGCGCGATTCAGATCCGACGAGGTGCCCATGTAAGCCGGCACCCGGCAACGCAGAACGCCCCGCCAGCCGAAGCCAGCGGGGCATCCCCACGAGTCAGACCAGACTCAGAAGTCCCAGTCCTCGTCCTCAGTGTTCACGGCCTTGCCGATCACGTACGACGACCCCGACCCCGAGAAGAAGTCGTGGTTCTCGTCGGCGTTCGGCGACAGGGCGGACAGGATCGCCGGGTTCACGTCCGTGATGTTCTTCGGGAACATCGGCTCGTAGCCCAGGTTCATCAGCGCCTTGTTGGCGTTGTAGTGCAGGAACTTCTTGACGTCCTCGGTCAGCCCGACCTCGTCGTAGAGGTCCTGCGTGTACTGCACCTCGTTCTCGTACAGCTCGAACAGCAGCGAGAACGTGTAGTCCTTGAGCTCGTCGCGCTCGGCCTGCGTGAGCTGCTCGAGGCCCTTCTGGTACTTGTACCCGATGTAGTACCCGTGGACGGCTTCGTCACGGATGATCAGGCGGATCAGGTCGGCGGTGTTGGTCAGCTTCGCGCGCGAGGACCAGTGCATCGGCAGGTAGAAGCCCGAGTAGAACAGGAACGACTCGAGCAGCGTCGAAGCGACCTTGCGCTTCAGCGGCTGGTCGCCCTGGTAGTAGTCCATGACGATGGACGCCTTCTTCTGCAGGTTCGGGTTCTCTTCAGACCAGCGGAAGGCTTCGTCGATCTCGGGGGTCGACGCGAGGGTCGAGAAGATCGACGAGTAGGACTTGGCGTGCACCGACTCCATGAACGCGATGTTCGTGTAGACGGCTTCCTCGTGCGGGGTGACCGCGTCGGGGATGAGCGACACGGCGCCGACGGTGCCCTGGATGGTGTCCAGCAGGGTCAGGCCGGTGAAGACGCGCATGGTGAGCTTCTGCTCGGCCGGCGTGAGCGTGTTCCACGACTGCACGTCGTTCGACAGCGGCACCTTCTCGGGCAGCCAGAAGTTGTTGACGAGGCGGTTCCAGACCTCGACGTCCTTGTCGTCCTGGATGCGGTTCCAGTTGATGGCCTGGACCCGATCAATGAGCTTCAGCTTCTCGACCAACGCACGTTTCCTTCAAGAGATGGTGACTAAGTGACGGACTGGAGGCGCGGTGCGGGGCCGCCCCGCGCCTCCAGTCCAAAGGTGATCGCGTGAGCGATCAGAGCATGCAGGACACGCAGCCCTCGACCTCGGTGCCCTCGAGCGCGAGCTGGCGGAGACGGATGTAGTAGATCGTCTTGATGCCCTTGCGCCATGCGTAGATCTGCGCCTTGTTGATGTCGCGCGTGGTGGCGGTGTCCTTGAAGAACAGCGTCAGGGACAGGCCCTGGTCCACGTGCTGCGTCGCCGCGGCGTACGTGTCGATGATCTTCTCCGGGCCGATCTCGTACGCGTCCTGGTAGTAGTCCAGGTTGTCGTTCGTCATGAACGGCGCCGGGTAGTAGACGCGGCCGAGCTTGCCTTCCTTGCGGATCTCGATCTTCGACGCGATCGGGTGGATCGACGACGTCGAGTGGTTGATGTACGAGATCGAACCGGTCGGCGGGACGGCCTGCAGGTTCTGGTTGTAGATGCCGTGCTCCTGGATGGACGCCTTCAGCGCCTTCCAGTCGTCCTGCGTCGGGATCGTGATGCTCGCGTTGTCGAACAGCGAGGCGACACGGGCGGTCGCCGGCGTCCAGGCCTGGTCGGTGTACTTGTCGAAGAACTCACCCGACGCGTACTTCGAGTCGCGGAAGCCGTCGAAGGTCTCGCCGGTCTCGATCGCGATCTTGTTCGACGCGCGCAGGGCGTGGAACAGCACCGTGTAGAAGTAGATGTTCGTGAAGTCGATGCCCTCTTCGGAGCCGTAGTAGACGCGCTCACGAGCGAGGTAGCCGTGCAGGTTCATCTGGCCGAGGCCGATGGCGTGCGACTTGTCATTGCCGTCCTCGACGGAACGCACCGAGTTGATGTGCGACATCTGCGAGACCGAGGTCAGGCCGCGGATGGCGGTCTCGATGGTCTTGCCGAAGTCCGGCGAGTCCATCGTCAGCGCGATGTTCAGCGAGCCGAGGTTGCAGGAGATGTCCTTGCCGATCTCCTTGTACGAGAGGTCCTCGTTGAAGGTGGTCGGGGTGTTGACCTGCAGGATCTCCGAGCACAGGTTGGACATGTTGATCCGACCCTTGATCGGGTTGGCTTTGTTCACCGTGTCCTCGAACACGATGTACGGGTAACCCGACTCGAACTGGATCTCGGCGATGGTCGTGAAGAAGTCACGCGCCTTGATCTTCGTCTTCTTGATGCGCGAGTCGTCGACCATCGCGCGGTAGTTCTCGGAGATCGGGACGTCGCCGAAGGGGACGCCGTAGACCTTCTCGACGTCGTACGGCGAGAACAGGTACATGTCCTCGTTGTTCTTCGCGAGCTCGAACGTGATGTCCGGCACGACGACGCCGAGCGACAGCGTCTTGATGCGGATCTTCTCGTCGGCGTTCTCGCGCTTGGTGTCGAGGAACTTCATGATGTCGGGGTGGTGCGCCGACAGGTAGACGGCGCCAGCGCCCTGACGCGCGCCGAGCTGGTTCGCGTAGGAGAAGGAGTCTTCCAGCAGCTTCATCACGGGGATGATGCCCGAGGACTGGTTCTCGATCTGCTTGATCGGTGCGCCGGCCTCGCGGATGTTGGAGAGGAGCAGTGCCACGCCGCCGCCGCGCTTCGAGAGCTGCAGCGAGGAGTTGATGCCGCGCGAGATCGACTCCATGTTGTCCTCGATGCGGAGGAGGAAGCAGGAGACGAGCTCGCCGCGCTGGGCCTTCGCGGTGTTGAGGAACGTCGGCGTCGCGGGCTGGAAGCGACCGGAGATGATCTCCTCGACGAGGTCGATCGCGAGCTGCTCGTTGCCCTGGGCCAGGCCGAGGGCGCTCATCACGACGCGGTCCTCGAAGCGCTCGAGGTAACGCTTGCCGTCGAACGTCTTGAGCGTGTAGCTCGTGTAGTACTTGAACGCGCCGAGGAACGTCTGGAACCGGAACTTCTTCGAGTAGGCCAGGTCGTTGAGCTTCTGGATGAACTCGAGCGAGTACATGTCGATCGTCTCGCGCTCGTAGTACTCGTTCTCGACCAGGTAGTCGAGCCGCTCCTTCAGGTTGTGGAAGAAGACGGTGTTCTGGTTGACGTGCTGCAGGAAGAACTGCTTGGCGGCCTCACGATCCTTGTCGAACTGGATGTTCCCGTCCGCGTCGTAGAGGTTGAGCATCGCGTTGAGGGAGTGGTAGTCCATCCCCGTCTGCGGCGACGTCAGATCGACGTCTGCAACTGCTGCGTCCAAAATGCATCCAATCCTGAGTTGACCGCCGACACGTCGTCAGGGGTCCCGAAGAGTTCGAAACGGTAGAGAAGGGGGACGTTGCACTTCTGCGCGATGACGTCCCCGGCGAGACCGTAGGCCTCGCCGAAGTTCGTGTTGCCGCCGACGACCACGCCGCGGATGAGCGAGCGGTTGTGGGCGTCGTTGAGGAACTTGATGACCTGCTTGGGGACCGCGCCCTCACCGTTGCCGCCACCGTAGGTGGGCAGGAACAGCACGTACGGCTCGTCCACGTGGAGGAAGGGCTCGCTCGGGTAGAGCGGGATCCGGTCCGCGTCGCGGCCGAGCTTCTCGACGAAGCGCGCGGTGTACCCGGACACGCTCGAGAAGTAGACCAGTCGGCTCATGGTGCCCCTCCGGGTGAGAAGGTGCGGACAGACGGACCGGGGTGTCCGGCGGCGGCGGGCCGAGCGTCCTGAACGAGCTCGGTCACCGTCCGCCGGACGGCAGACGCCTTACGCCAGTTCGGCGCTGAGGGTCGCGATCTTGTCGGGACGGAAGCCCGACCAGTGGTCGTCATCGGTGACGACGACGGGGGCCTGCATGTAGCCGAGGCTCTTGACGTGCTCGAGCGCGGCTTCGTCGGTGGAGACGTCGTGCACTTCGTACTCGATGCCCTTGTTGTCGAGCGCGCGGTACGTCGCGGTGCACTGGACGCAGGACGGCTTGGTGTAGACGGTGACGGCCATGATCTCCCCTGGTTCTGCTGTTGCTGTGGTGGTTGTTCTGGTGCCTGTGGGCCGGCGTCTCTGCGCCTGGTGAACGGTGCCCGTCGAAGCCGACTGGGCGCAGTTCCGGGGCGAGTGCTTTCCGGTGACTCGATACTACATCTAGTGGCCGACAGCGCGAGCGACCACAAGAGAAAGTGTTACAGCCGTGTAGTTCTCCACAGGCCGTCCACAGTGTGGATGGTCTGTGACCCCGTCCCGAAGGCCGGATTTCCGCCACTCTCGCACCGACCTCTGACATCCATCCACACCTTGTGGAGCAGATTGTCCCCCGGTGTGGAGACTCGACCTCGGCGTGTCGCGTGCGTCCTCCACAGGGGGCGATCCGGACGGTCGATCCACCGCCTCCCCCGGACGGGTGACACCCCGATCCGCCCGGTCCGTACACTCGTCCCGTGAGCACGTACGGACCCCTGCTGAAGACCCCCGGAGTCGGTCGCGTCATCGCCGCGCAGCTCACCGCACGCTTCCCGTTCGGCATGCTGTCGCTCGCCTACCTGCTCCACGTCGAGCACGTGTTCCACTCCTACGGGGCGGCCGGGCTCGTCCTCGCCACCACGAGCGTCGGGCAGGCGCTCGCGGGTCCGCTGACCAGCCGGTGGATGGGCAGCTGGGGCATGCGGCCCGTCCTCCTCCTCACCAGCCTCGTCGCGCTCGTGAGCATGGGCGTCGTCGCGTTCGTCCTCATGCCGCTGTGGGGCTACGTCGTCGTCGGCTTCCTCGGCGGCCTGGCGGTCCCGCCCGTGCAGCCCGCGGTGCGCACCATCTACCCGAAGATGGTGACCTCGTCGCAGCTCACTCCCCTCTTCTCCCTCGACGCCAGCGCGCAGGAGCTCATCTGGGTCGCCGGCCCGGTCATCACGACGTTCGTCGCCACGCAGGTCGGCACGGTCCAGGCGATCGTCGTCGCGATGGTCTTCCTCGTCGTCGGCGGCACGTGGTTCATCGCCTCCCCCGAGCTCGGCCGTGTGCGCATCCCCCGCTCCAAGCGCGCGTTCGGTGTCGTGCTCAGGCGCCCGTCGGTGGTCGTGGCGACCCTCACCGGCCTGCTGCTCATCGGGGCGTGTGCCGCGGTCGAGGCCAGCGTCACGAGCGTCTTCGGCGAGGGCAGCCCGAACGCCGGCATCGTCCTCGCCGTGTTCGCGGTCGGCTCCCTGATCGGCGGCCTGGCACTCGGCCACCGTCCCATCTCGCAGAACACGCTGTGGACCCGCATGGCGATCGTCTTCGTCGGCCTGGCCCTCGCCGTCGGCGGCACGAACTTCTGGTGGCTCTGCTTCGCCCTCGTCATCGCGGGTGCGGGCATCGCGCCGGCCCTCGCGGTCATGTTCGGCTCGGTGTCCGCGACGGTGAAGTTCTCGGACACGGCCGAGGCCTACGGCTGGATGGGGACCGGGCAGCTCATCGGCGCGGCCGGCGGGTCCGCCGTGGCCGGCTTCCTCATCGACGTGCACGGTGCGAGCGGCGGCATGACCGTCGGCGCCGTGATGGCCGCCGTCGGCGTCGTCCTGCCCCTCGTCACGAAGCGGTGGCTGCCCGACCTGCGTGGTCGCGACGCCAGCCCCATCCCCGACACCGAGCCGGTGAACCTCCCCACCTGACCCGAAGCCGTTCCGCGCGTAGGAAGCCGTTCCGCGCGTAGGAAGCCGAATCGCTCGTAGGAGGCAGGAAGTTCTGACCTCCTACGAGCGAGTCCGCCTCCCACTGCGACCGCTATGGGACGGAACGTCGTCGACCGGCGGGCCTGGAGGCGCGGCACACCCCCGCCACGATCGGCAGGATGGGTGCATGGTCACCTCAGTCCCCCTCCGCGACGGCGCCACCATCCCCGCGATCGGCTTCGGCGTCTACAAGGTCGACGACGCCGAAGCGGAGACGGCCGTCGGTCTGGCGCTCGAGTCCGGCTACCGCCACGTCGACACAGCCGAGATGTACGGCAACGAGACGGGCGTCGGGAAGGCGATCCGTGCCTCCAGGCTGGACCGTGACGACGTCTTCGTGACCACCAAGGTGTGGAACGACCACCAGGGGCGCGACGCGACCCTGCGGGCGTTCGACGCGAGCCTCGCGCGCCTCGGACTCGACGCCGTCGACCTCTACCTGATCCACTGGCCGGCCGCTGCCAACGACCGCTACGTCGACACCTGGCGGGCACTCGTCGAGCTTCGGGAGTCGGGCCGGGCACGCAGTGTCGGGGTCTCGAACTTCCAGGTGCCGCACCTCGAGCGCATCATCGGCGAGACCGGCGAGGTGCCGGCCGTCAACCAGGTGGAGCGGCACCCGTGGCTGCCGCAGCTCGACCTGGTGGACTTCCACCAGCGGCACGGCATCGTGACCGAGGCGTGGTCGCCGCTCGGGCGCGGACGGCTCATCGACGAGCCGGTCCTCACGCGCATCGCCGACGCCCACGGGGTGAGCGTCGCACAGGTGCTCGTGCGGTGGAACGTGCAGCAGGGCGTGGTGGTGCTGCCGAAGTCCGTGACGCCGTCGCGCATCCGGTCGAACCTCGACGTCGACGGGTTCGTGCTGAGCGACGACGACCTCGCGGCGATCGCGTCGCTCGAGTCCGGGCAGCGGACGGGCTCGCACCCGGACTCGGTGGCCTAGCCGCTCGACCGTCCAGCGAGGGCCGCATCCAGGCCGCACCCGGACTCGGTGGCCCAGGCGCTACGCCTTCCGGTCCTCCTCCGACTGCCACGGCAGGTGGAGGTCGCCCGGCTCGGGTTCGACGTCACCCGCGTCGTCGGCGCCGCCGGTCCCCGGGGCCGCGACGATCCTCGACGGGTCGATGCCGTCCTCCTCCAGATCGGCGCGGTCCCGCTGCTGGGTCTGCGACGCTTCCGTCTCCCGCTCGCTCGACGGACTGTACGAGGTGTCCGCGGCACGCTGCTCCCGCTCCCCCGAACCCTGCTCGTCGTCGTGCTGCGTCCGCTCGCGCAGGGCGTCGGTGCGGGCTCGGTCGTCGGACGGTTCGGGGCCGGGTGCCGTCGGGATGCTGTCGCTCATGTCCCGGACGGTAGTCCGTGGGTCCCGGGTACCAGTTCGGTCACGGCGCTCGGGCCGAGGCCGGCATGCTCGCTACGATCTCGGCGAGGGGGAACGACGATGCAACGAGCAACGACGCAGCGAGCAGCACCGCGACGGGGACGCACGGCCACCGCGGCGATCATCGGGACGGTCGTGACGGGGCTGCTGCTCACCGGGTGCACGGCGTTCGGCGGGGACGACAGCGTCCCGAAGCCGACCCGGCAGTCGTCGGTGGACGGCGGCGGGACGCCCGCGCCGAACGCGACCCCCGGGACCGAGCAGGTGCAGGCCGAACACGCCGTCCCCGCCGGCACCGTCGTCGCCGAGACCGATGCCGTCTCGAAGAGCGGCGACACGAGCATCCACGTCCGCGTCGTCGCCGACGACGACGGCACGTTCGAGGCACGCCTGTCCGGCTACCGCACAACGGAACCGCAGCCGATGAGCATCGAGTTCCGTCGGACCGCGAAGTACGGGGACTACTGGGACAACGGCGCGGTCGCCACGACGACCTGGACCGCCGACCAGCCCGCACCCACCACGGTCGACCTGCACGAGGCCGGGCCGCACCCCGACTACCTGCACGACGTGGTCCTCGTGCCCGCGCCGTCCACCAGCGGTGACGACGCCGCTCGTCCCTGGGTCGGCTCGGTCCTCGGGCTCGGCGTGCTCCACTGGACGATCCCGAACCCGTTCCCGGACATGAAGGTCGTCGTCGGGAAGGACCGTCCCGGCGCCTACGGGTACGTGTTCGACCAGGACGGCAAGCGCTACGACGGGCACGGCACGCCGACCACGTACCGGGTGGCCCACGGCGACGACCAGACCACCGTCGCGAAGCGCTTCGGGATCTCGATCGCCGAACTCCGCTGGCTCAACCCGACGATGCAGGTGCGGAAGAACGGCTGGATCTACGAGGACACCACGCTCGACCTCGTCGCAGCCGCGCGCTGAGGGGTCGGCGCCGTCCGTTACGGTGGACCAGCACTCGCACCAGCAGGAGGTCCCACCGTGACGATCGTCGCCGCAGCAGACGGCTCAGCCCTCGGCAACCCCGGCCCCGCCGGCTGGGCCTGGTACGTCGACGACGACCGCTGGGCCGCCGGTGGCTGGCCCCGTGGGACGAACAACCAGGGCGAGCTCACCGCCGTGCTCCAGCTGCTCCGGGCCACGAAGGACACCGGCGAGCCGCTGCACATCCTCTGCGACAGCCAGTACGCCATCAAGGCGTGCACCGAGTGGCTCGCGGGCTGGAAGCGCAAGGGCTGGCGGAAGGCCGACGGCAAGCCGGTCCTCAACGTCGAGATCATCAAGGAGCTCGACGCCGAGCTCCAGGGGCGCAAGGTCACGTTCGAGTGGGTGCGCGGCCACATGGGGCACGAGATGAACGAGGCTGCCGACGTCCGTGCCCGTGGTGCGGCGACGGCCTACCAGCAGGGCACCGACGTGCCGCACGGCCCGGGTTGGCCCGGCGTCGAGGTCACCGAGCCGGCCGCACTGCCCGAGGCGACCCCGCCCGCGACCCTGTTCTGACCAGCGCCGCGACGACCTGCACGCCCGCTGCGCCCGGTCGAACGACCGACCGCGGCGAGCGCGGCACTCAGTACGTGCCGTCGCGGCGATCCTGCCGCGTGATCTGTTCCCCCGACGCCGGGTCGACACCCGAGCGGGTGGTCGTGGTGGTCCGGCGTCCGCCGAAGGCCACCGCAAGGCTGATGATGAGCAGCACCACACCGGCCGCCATCAGGATGTAGCCGATCAGCCGCAGGTCGACTCCCGCAAGCTGGATGTTCAGGGCGAACGCCACGATGGCGCCGATGACGATCAGGGCGATGCTCGATCCGATGCGCACGGTGGGGGTGTCCTCTCGATGGCCCCACGACCGATCGGTCCGGGGCTGGCGTCGAACGTACCCGTTCGTCAGAGCGGCCGTTCCCACAGTGCGACGGCACTCTCGAGGTGGTCGTACCGGTACGGCTTCCGCTCTCCCGTCGGCTCGTAGCCGAGTGCCCGCCAGAACGGTTCCGCGACCGCCGTGTTCGTCGCGACGATGCCGAGCCGGAGCCGAGCGACTCCGGGCGCCGAACGGGCACGCTCGACGACCGCGTCGTGCATCACCGCGCCGAGCCCCTCCTGCTGCCGGTCACCCCGCACGATCAGCAGGCCGATGAACGCGAACGACGCCGACGGGTACCCGATCAGCAGGTCAGCGAACGCCAGCAGCTCCGAGTCGTCCCACAGTCCGATGCCGTACTTCCCGACGGCGCCAGGGCCGTCCGGGTCGAACCCTTCCGGCACCGACAACAGCGCGCTGAGCCCGTCCGAGGGGCCGGGCGGGTACCCGGTGATCCGCTCGGCGTAGTCGGGGACGGTCTCGAGCAGCTCCTGCAGCGCGTCGACGTCGTCGACGCCGAGGTCGCGCACGGTCACGGCCATGTGCCTCAGTCCACGTCCACTTCGGACCACCCGTCGAACCGTCCGATCTCGGTGACCCGCACGACGGCCTCGCCGGCTTCGTCCGAGGCGTCGAGGTCGATCGTCGCCGAGAACCCGAAGTCCTTGTCGCCCTCGGGGTCGGCGAAGATCTGACGGGCCCGCCAGGTGCGCCCCGGGCCGGCTTCGTCGAGCACGAGGTACTGCATGGAACGGGCGTCGCCGTCCGTCCCGATCGCGTCGTGCTCGTCGTAGTACTCCTCGAGCACGGCGTCCCACGCGTCCGTGCCGAAGCCCGCCGCCTCGTCGAGGGCGGCGAGGCCGGGGACGTCGTCGGCGGCGGCCAGCAGCACCCGCTGGAACAGCGCGTTGCGCACGAGCACCCGGAAGGCGCGCACGTTGCCGGTCAGGCGCGCGGGCTGCGGCGGCGCGATCTCGTCGTGCTCCTCCGAGGCGAGCAGTACGTCCCCGTTCATGAGCGCTTCCCACTCGTCGACGAGCGAGGAGTCGGTCTGGCGGACGACCTCGCCGAGCCACTCGATCAGGTCGTCGAGCTCCGGCGTCCGCTGCTCCTCGGTGATGGTCTGCCGCATGGTGCGGTAGGCGTCGGAGAGGTACCGGAGCACGAGCCCCTCGGAGCGGGTGAGCTGGTAGAACCGCACGAAGTCGCCGAACGTCATCGCACGCTCGTACACGTCGCGGACGACGGCCTTCGGCGACAGCGCGAAGTCGAGGACCCACGGCTGCTCGGCGGCGTAGGCCTCGTACGCCGCGGTCAGCAGCTCGTCGAGCGGCTTGGGCCAGGTGACCTCCTCGAGCAGTTCCATCCGCTCGTCGTACTCGACCCCCTCCTGCTTCATCCGCGCGACGGCCTCGCCGCGCTCCTTGAACTGCTGCTGCGACAGGATCGCTCGCGGGTCGTCGAGGGTGGCCTCGACGACGGACACCATGTCCAGGGCGTACGTCGGCGAGGAGGGGTCGAGCAGCTCGAACGCGGCGAGCGCGAACGGCGACAGCGGCTGGTTGAGCGCGAAGTTCGCCTGCAGGTCGACGGTGAGCCGGTACGTGACGGGCGGCCCCGGCACCCGCTCGATGACCTGCGCGTTGATGAGCGTCCGCGCGATGGTGAGCGCCCGGCGGGCCATCGCGAGCTGCCGGGCCCGGGGCTCGTGGTTGTCGAACACGAGCGACCGGACGTCCTCGAACACCGATCCCCCGCGCGCCACCACGGACAGCACCATCGCGTGGGTGATCCGCATCCGGGACACCATCGGTTCCGGTTCGGCGGCGATGAGGCGTTCGAACGACGCCTGCCCCCACGAGACGAACCCCTCGGGGGCCTTCTTCCGCTTGATCTTGTTCTTCTTCTTCGGGTCGTCGCCGGCCTTGGCGACGGCCCGGGCGTTCTCGATGTCGTGCTCGGGCGCCTCGGCGACGACGTCGCCCTCGGTGTCGTACCCGGCGCGTCCGGCACGGCCGGCGATCTGGTGGAACTCGCGTGCGGACAGCTGCCGCATCTTGGTGCCGTCGAACTTCGTCAGCCCGGTGAACAGCACCGCGCGGATCGGCACGTTGATCCCGACGCCCAGGGTGTCGGTCCCGCAGATCACCGGCAGCAGCCCGCGCTGGGCGAGCTGTTCGACGAGCCGTCGGTACTTCGGCAGCATGCCCGCGTGGTGCACACCGATGCCCGCCCGGATCAGCCGCGACAGCGTCTGCCCGAACCCGGCGCTGAAGCGGAACCCGGCGATGGCATCGGCGATGAGATCGCGCCGTTCGCGCGACGCGACCTTCGCGGACATGAGCGACTGCGCCCGTTCCAGCGCAGCGGCCTGCGCGAAGTGCACGATGTAGATCGGCGCCTTGCCCTCTTCCAGCAGCCGTTCGACGGTCTCCTGCACGGGCGTCATCACGTACTCGTACGCGAGCGGCACGGGCCGCGAGACCCCGGTGACGCGCGCCGTCGGCCGTCCGGTCCGCCGGGACAGGTCGTCGGCGATGGTCGTCACGTCGCCGAGCGTGGCTGACATGAGGAGGAACTGGGCCCGCTCGAGCACGAGGAGCGGTACCTGCCACGCCCACCCGCGGTCGGGGTCGCCGTAGAAGTGGAACTCGTCCATCACGACGACGTCCACGTCGGCGTCCGGGCCCTGCCTGAGCGCCAGGTTCGCCAGGATCTCGGCGGTGCAGCACACGATCGGCGCGTCCGCGTTGACGCTCGAGTCGCCGGTCACCATGCCGACGTTCTGCGCGCCGAACAGGTCGACGAGCTGGAAGAACTTCTCGGAGACGAGCGCCTTGATCGGCGCCGTGTAGTAGCTGCGCTTGCCCTCGGCGAGCGCCGCGAAGTGCGCGCCAGCAGCCACGAGGGACTTCCCGGTGCCGGTGGGGGTGCTGAGGACGACGTTCGCTCCGGACACGAGCTCGATGACCGCTTCGTCCTGCGCCGGGTAGAGCGGGCGGCCCCCGTCGGCCGCCCAGGCGGCGAACGCCTCGTAGACCTCGTCGGGGTCGACGGCGCCGCCGTCGGCCGCGGGGAGCGCCGCGACGAGCGGTGGCAGGGTGGTGACGTCCGTCATGCGTCCATCCTCCCAGGTACCACCGGGGCGGACGGGAGGCGCGGGTCGGGGCCGCCCCGCGCCTCCAGTCCGATCCGTACCGGACCAGCGCGTCTCTCGATACGTGCGCATAGACTCGCGTCGTGCGCGAACTCGGCTTCCTCTCCTTCGTCCCGAACCACGGCGGCACCGCCGGCGCGGCTGCCGCGCTCGAGGACGGGCTCCGCCTGTTCGAGACGGCCGAGTCCCTCGGGTACGGCACCGGCTGGGTCCGGGGGCGCCACTTCGAGCCGTTCCTGACGAGTCCGATGACGTTCTTCGCGGCCGCGGCGCAGCGGACCAGCACGATCGGCTTCGGCACGGCCGTGCTCGGCATGCGGTACGAGGACCCGGTGCGCCTGGCGGAGGACGCCAGCACGGTCGACCTGCTCAGCGGCGGCCGGGTGCAGCTCGGCATCAGCACGGGCATCGCCGGCTACGGACCGATCCTCGACCCGGTGTTCGGCGGCTCGGAGCGGAGCTTCCGCGACGAGGCCGAGGCGCGGGCCGCACGCCTGCTCGAGGTGCTGCGGGGTGAGCCGCTCGGCAGTGCGGGCACGGGCTACGAGAGCATCCCCGCCGGTGCCGACCTGACGCTCCAGCCGCTCAGCCCCGAGCTCCGGAACCGGGTCTGGTGGGGTGGCGGCAGCATGGGGACCGCGATGCGCACGGCCGAGAAGGGCCTGCTGCTGCACTGCTCGACGCTCAACACCGAGGACACCGGCGCGCCCTTCGCCGAGGCGCAGGCGGACCAGATCGCGGCGTACCGCGAGCGCTTCGCCGCCCTGCACCCCGAGCGGACGTCGAAGGTCGCCGTCGGCCGGATCGTCGTGCCGCTCCTGGACGACCACGACCGCGCCGTGCACGAGGAGTTCCTCACCGGGTACGCCGCCGGCATGGACGACGAGGGTCGCCCGCTGTCGGGCACGCCGCCGTTCCGGTTCAGCTCGGTGCTCTCCGGCGAGCCGTCCGCGATCGTCGACGCCTTGCTCGCCGACCCGGCCGTCACCGCGACGGACGAGCTCGTGATCACCCTGCCGGCGAACGGCGACGCGGCGTCCCACGAGCGGATCCTGCGCATCGTCGCCGAGGAGATCGCACCGGCGATCCGCGCCGCGGGCTGACCCGCCGACGGCCACGACAGAGCCGGGCCGACGGGGATCACCGTGTCAACCACCGGGACCAGGGCATCCGGCTGGGCCCGCACCGAGGGTGGTGAGTCCTCGGGAGCCCGGCCGGATGACCATCTCGTCCCTGATCCGCACGGGATGGTGCACTCATCGTTCCACCTACCGAGCGGTTTGTCACACTGACTTGCGGTTCGTGGATCGGAAACATGACGATCGGTCACCCGTTTCTTCGACGCTGCAAGAAGTCAATCGGTTGACGTGAGGAAAAAACGAATGCGTCCCCGCGCGGACGCGGGGACGCATTCTTGACGCACCGGGGCCACCAGGGCTCCATCGGCCGGATCAGGAGACCGTGTCGCACGCGTGGCGACCCCGTTCTCGGTGCGCGCGCCGACGGTAACCAGCCGCCTGGCGCATGTAGATGCTACTGAATCACCATCGGTCCAGCGCGGAAACCGGACGAATCACTCCAGAACGAGGGCCACCGTGCCGGATGTGTCAGCAACTGACGCACCCACGTGCAGCGTGAAGGTGCCCGGCTCGTACTGCCACGAGCCGTCCCAGTGCGCGAACGCCCGGGCCGGCACCTCGATCGAGACCTCGGTGGACTCCCCGGCGCCGAGCCGGACCGGGGCGAACCCGACGAGCCAGCGCACCGGACGGTCGACGGCAGACGTCTCCCGCGAGGCGTAGACCTGCACGACGTGCTTCCCCGCCCGGTCGCCCGTGTTCGTCACGGTCGCGGTCAGGATCACCGCGTCGCCCTCGCGGACGGTCGGCGTCGCCGTGACGCCGTCGATCGTCCAGGTCGTGTAGCCGAGCCCGTGGCCGAACGGGTACGCCGGCTCGGTCCCGGCGCGGAGCCAGGCCCGGTAGCCGATGTGCACGCCCTCGTCGTACGCGACCTTCCCGTCGACCGGGGTGACGTCGAGCACGGGGACGTCGGCCATCGCGACCGGCCACGTGGTGGGCAGGCGTCCGCCGGGCTCGCGCGCTCCGGTGAGCACGTCGGCCAGGGCGTTGCCGTACTCCTGGCCGCCGAACCACGTCAGCAGGACCGCGGCGACGTCGTCCCGCCACGGCATCTCCACCGGCGACCCGGCGTTGACGACCACGATCGTGTTCGGGTTGACGGCCGCCACGGCGCGGACCAGGTCGTCCTGGTGCCCGGGCAGTGCGAGCGAGGTGCGGTCGTAGCCCTCGGACTCCACCTTCGAGTTCGTGCCGACCACGACCACGGCGACGTCGGCCGACTCCGCGGCGGACACGGCGGCGTCGATGAGCACCGTCGGGTCCTCGTCGGAGGGCTCGGTGCCGAACTGGTACGCGAGCACCCCGCCGAGCGTCTCGTCCTGCACGATGTCGTACTCGATCCGGATCGCCACGTCCTGCCCGGCGGTCACCGACACCGGCACGGACCGCGCCGGCGGGTTGAGGAACGCCGCGCCGAGCTGGTCGCCCTCGAACGGCACGTCCTCGTCGAGCACGAGCTCGCCGTCGATCCACATCCGCGACCGGCCGGCCGCGCCGATGCCGATCCGGACGGTCCCGTCGACGGGCGACGTGTACGTCGTGGTGACGTCGAGCCGGTCCGACTCGCGGATGGGGGCGTCACCGCCGAACCAGAACAGCGCCGTGGCACGGCGGTCCTCGACGAACAGCTCCTCGCCGTCCTTGACGAACGCGACCCGTGCACCGGGTTCGCCGGTCGCGGGGTTCGTGATGGTGGACAGCGGGAACTCCGCGATGCCCTCCTGCACGACGGCGCCGATCGCGTACTCGACCGTCGCGCCCGGGAACGCCGAGCGGATCCCGTCGAGCGGGGAGACCACCTGGGACGGCACGACCGTGGCCGAGCCACCGCCCTGCGTGCGGGCCTGGTCGGCGTTGTGGCCGACGACGGCGATGCGGGCGACCGCAGGCGCGTCGAGCGGCAGCACGCCGGTGTTGCGGACGAGGACGGTGCCCTCGGCCTCGGCCTCGCGGACGAACGCGATGCCGTCCTCGACGTGCACCGGCTGCGCGGCCACGGGGTCGAAGCCCTCGAGCGCGCCGACGCGGGCGGCCAGGGTCAGGATGCGACGGACCTTGCGGTCGATCGCCTCGATCGGCACGTCACCCGACTGCACGGCGGCGAGCAGCGGGCCCTCGCTCCACCACTGGTTCGGGCCGGGCATCGCGACGTCCTGCGACGCCTTCGCCGAGTCGACCGAGCGCACGCCGGTCCAGTCGGACACGACGATGCCGTCGAAGCCCCACTCGGAGTTCAGCGGCGTCTCGAGCAGGTCGTTCTCGGACGCGGTGACGCCGTTGATCGCGTTGTAGGACGACATGATCGCCCAGGCGTGCGCCTCGGTCACGGCCTTCTCGAACGCGAGCAGGTACAGCTCGCGCAGCGCTCGGTCGGACACCTCGGTCGAGGCGGTGAAGCGGTCGGTCTCGTAGTCGTTCGCGATGTAGTGCTTCGGGGTCGCGGCGACGCCGTTCTCCTGCACGCCGTCGACGTACGACGCCGCCAGGTCGCCCGTGAGCACCGGGTCCTCACTGAACGCCTCGAAGTGCCGGCCGCCCAGGGGTGAGCGGTGCAGGTTGATGGTCGGGCCGAGCACGACGTCGACGCCCTTCCGACGTGCCTCGACGGCTGCTGCGGCGCCGTAGCGCTTGGCGATCGCGCGGTCCCACGACGCGCTGAGCGCGGTCGCGGACGGCAGGTTCAGCGACGGGTCGCGCTCGTCCCAGACCTCGCCACGGACGCCCGAGGGGCCGTCCGACATCAGGATGCGACGGAGCCCGATCTTCTCGATCGGCCAGGTGGTCCAGAAGTCACGCCCGGTGAGCAGCTGCACCTTCTCGTCGGTGGTCAGCTGGTCGACGAGCGCGTCGATGCGCTCGGCCGTACCGGAGGCAGTGGTCACGTCGTTCACGGTGGTCACGGTGGTCGGTCCTTTCGTTCAGAGCCTGGGAAGCGTGGTCAGCGCACGCCGCGGATGCGGGACACCGAGACGATGCCGAGCAGTCCGACGACGGCGCCGGTGATGAAGAAGCCGCTGTAGCCGCCGGTCAGGGCGATCACCCCGGGGGCGGCGGCGGGCACGATCGACTGCGGCAGGGCCTGCGCGATGTTGACGACGCCGAGGTCCTTGGCGTTGTCCTGATCGGACGGCAGCACGTCGGTGATGAGCGCGAGGTCGACGGCGTAGAACACGCCCATGCCGGCGCCCATCACGAACTCGCCGACGAGGACCATGCCGAGCGACGGGGCCATGGCGATGAGCACGAGGCCGACGACGCCGACGATGCCGGCGACCGCGACGAAGAGCTTGCGGCGGCCGAGCTTGTCGGACAGCCAGCCGGCGACGAGCGACGTCAGGACGATGCCGACGACGTTCCAGAGCGTGCCCTGGAACACCGCGTTCGCCAGGTTCGAGGCGTTCACCCCGATGTCGTCGCGGAGGAAGTAGGTGAGGTAGCTCACGGCCGTGTACTGCGCGGCGACCATCATGAAGCGCGTCAGCCAGGCCCAGCCGAGGTCGGGGTGCTGCACCGGGTTGAACACGAACGAGCCGAAGAGCTGCCCGATGCCGAGGCGCGAGGTCGGACGGTTCGTCAGCACGCGGTCGCGGAAGAGCAGCGCGTAGAGGACGACCACGGCCGACCCGATCGCCCCCGGGACGATCATCTGCGTCGCCGACGTCGAGAACAGCTGCACCAGGAAGGTCCCGCCGACCAGGGCGAGGTTCTGCGCGAGGCCGAGGAGCGCGGCCACGCGACCGCGCTGGGAGCGGGTGACGTGGTCCGGCAGGACGGCGGTGAGCGCGGCGATGGTGGCGTTGTAGGCGATCTGCGCGACACCCCAGCCGATCACGAGCACGACGGTGGACGACGTCGTCGCGACGACCACGAGGGCTGCGAACCCGACCACGGTGCCACCGATGATCCACGGACGACGCATGCCGAGCCTCCCGGCGGTCCGGTCGCTGAAACGACCGGCCAGGGGGTTGGCGACCATCGCTGCGAACGCGCCGATGCCGAGGGCCAGGCCGAGCACACCGGCCTGGTTGTCGGGCGCGATCTCGGCGACCTTGAGCGCCATGGCGACGAGCACCGGCGGCAGCAGCGCGATGTACAGGCCGAGCATCGCGATCGGCATGCCGAGCGTGTACATCAGCGGTCCGCCACGGCCACGGGTCGGGGCGACCGCGGTCGGGGTGTCGGAAACGGTCAGGGCGTCGTTGGCCACTGCAGCCTTCTCTCGGGTACGCCACCGACGTCGGTGACTCGCACGCCTCCCTCGGCGGCTCCGGCCACCGTACCACCAAAACCAAGCACCGCTAGGTTTTGCGGATCGCCGGTGGGCGGTAGGGTCCTGCCATGGCACGACGGGGTTCGTACGCGAAGGGCATCGCGAAGCGCGAGGAGATCCTCACGGTCGCGCTCGACCTCGTCGCGCAGCAGGGCTTCCGGCGGACGAGCATCAAGGACATCGCCGACGCGGTGGGCCTCACGCAGGCCGGGCTCCTGCACTACTTCGACTCGAAGGACGAGCTCTGGGTCGAGATCCTCCGGCGCCGTGATGAGATCGACCTCGCCCACGACTGGCACGCCGAGGACCCGGCCGCCCTGCTCGCGGCGATCGTCCGGCACAACACCGAGGTCCCCGGCCTCGTGCAGATGTTCGTGAACCTGTCCGCCGCCGCCGCGACCGACCCGGAGCACCCGGCGCACGAGTACTTCCGCGAACGCTACGAACGCAGCCGGCGCGACCTCTCCGCCGACTTCCGCGCCATGCAGGAGGACGGGCGGCTCCGCGCCGACGTCGACCCCGTCGAGCTGACGAGCGTGCTGCTCGCGGTGTCCGACGGCATGCAGATCCAGTGGCTGTACGACCCGACGCGCGACATGGCGGAGCACGTCGAGCTGGTCGCGCGGCTCGCGATCGCGCAGACGGTCCCGTCGGCCTGACCAGGAGGCCCGTGGAGCGTCCGACGGACAGGTACCGCCAGTGCCTGGCTGTGTCCAGGGCGCGCACGGCAAGATGGGGCTCCCGACGACGATGTGGAGTGACGCGATGACGCGTGTAGTGGTGACCGGTGGCAGCGGCAAGCTCGGCCGAGCGGTGGTGCGTGACCTCGACGCGCACGGGTACGACGTGGTCCTGATCGACCGCGTGCCCTCCCCCGACAAGCCCGAACGGGTCCAGTTCGTCCGCACCGACCTGACCGACCACGGCCAGGTCCTCAACGTCCTGCTCGGCGTCGACGACCGGTACGACCACGTCGACGCGGTCGTGCACCTGGCGGCGGTCCCGGCGCCGGGGCAGGTGCCCGACGTCGCCCTCATCACGAACAACGTGACGTCGTCGATCAACGTCTTCCACGCCGCACGCGCCGCGAAGATCAAGAACGTCGTGTGGGCGTCGAGCGAGACCCTGCTCGGCATCCCGATGGGCGAGCACCACCCGCCCTACCTGCCGGTGGACGAGGACTTCGCGGTCCGCCCGCAGTCCTCGTACTCCCTCGGCAAGGCCGTGGAAGAGGAGATGGCCCGCCACTTCACCCGCTGGGACCCGGAGCTGAAGATGATCGGCCTGCGGTTCTCCAACGTCATGGACGAGTCGGACTACCCGGCGTTCCCGTGGGACGCCACCCCCGAGGCGAAGACCTTCAACCTGTGGTCCTACATCGACTCACGCGACGGCGCCCAGGCCGTCCGGAAGGCGCTCGAGGCGGAGCTCACCGGGTTCGAGGCGTTCGTCATCGCGAGCCCGGACACCGTCATGGACACCCCGACGATCGAGCTCGTCGAGCAGTTCGTGCCGGACATCGAACGCCGCGCGGACATCGACGGGGTCAGCTCCCTGCTGTCCTCCGAGAAGGCGCGTGAGCTGCTCGGCTACGCCCCCGAGCACACCTGGCGGAACCACCGCTCCTGATCGACGGTCGGCGGGCGGGGCGGCGGGCCGGGCGGCGAGCGGGTCGGCGACCGGCGCGTCAGGCGGCGGGCAGCAGCAGGCCGTCGAGCACGAGGTCACGGGCGCGCGGCAGCAGGTCCGCCGTCAGCGCCCCCTCGTCCGCGCCCGTGATCTGGGCGATCGCGCCGATGATCGCCGCGACGGACAGGTCCCCGTCGCACGCACCGACGAACGCGGCGAGCGCCGTGTCCGCGTCGACCCGACGTCCGAAGCCACCGCCCTGCACGAGCGTCATCACCGTGGGGTCGTCGTTGCCGGGCCAGTAGAACCGCTCCTCGGTCACGTCGCCGGCGACGCGGAGGTGCGCTGCGGCGAGCGCCTCGTCGTCGTGCGCGCCGAGCCAGGCAGCCGCGTCGAGGACGCGGGCGACGGTGGCACCGAGCCCCGCGGGGTTGGAGCCGAGCGTCTCGGGGACGCGCTCGAAGCGACGGAGGTGCCCCGCGCCTCCAGGCCCGGTCGCGTCCGCAACCGGGCGGCGCACGACGACGTACCCGAAGCCGACGCCGGTGACGTGCCGGTCGGCGAAGTCGTCGAGCCACGCGTCGACGAGCTGGTCGAACGCCGCGGTGCCGGGCTTCGTGCCGCCGTCGCGGATCCAGGTCTCGGCGTAGGCGGCGGGGTCCTGCCGTTCGCGCTCGAGCACCCACACGTCGAGGCCCCGCCCGGTGGCGTCGCCGTCCTCGAACCAGGACCGCACCCGGTCGAGCCCGTCGGAGCCCCAGCGGTACTCCCAGTTGCCGAGCAGCTGGGCGGTCCCACCCGGCTCGAGGTGGTCCGCGAGCCCGCGCAGCACCGTCTCGACCAGGCCGTCCCCGACCATCCCGCCGTCGCGGTACTCGTACGAGGGCACGCCCTCGCGGCGTGGGGTGATCACGAACGGCGGGTTCGAGACGATGCGGTCGAAGCGCTCCCCCGCGACGGGTTCGAACAGCGACCCGTACCGGAACTCGATGCCGTCGATGTCGTTGAGCTGCGCGTTGAACCGGGCGATGTCGAGCGCACGGCGCGAGATGTCGGTGGCGACGACCTCGTCGGCGAAGCGTCGGGCGTGCATGGCCTGGATGCCGCAGCCGGTGCCGAGGTCGAGCACCCGGCGCACGGGCACGGGGACCTGCAGGCCGGACAGGGTCGTGGTGGCGCCGCCGATGCCGAGGACGTGCTCCTCGCCGAGGGCCGTGCCGAGCGCGAGCTCCCCGAGGTCGGACACGATCCACCAGCTGCCGGCGCCGAGGTCGTCGACGAAGGCGTAGGGACGGAGGTCGACCGCGGGGTGCACCGTGTCGCCCGCGGCGCCCGGGCCCGCGGCGCCCACGTGCGCGTTGCCCGCGCCTGCGTTGCCCGTGCCCGCTCCTTCACCCGCGCGCACGAGGCCGGCTGCCACGACCGCGTCGAGCCCGGCCGCCGGGAACGCTGCCTCGGCGTCGGTGCGCGGGACCGGCAGCCCGAGGACGAACAGGGTGGCGAGGGTGCTCAGCGGCGTGGTGTCCCGCGCGGCCAGGGCGCGGAGCGCGGCGACGCGCGAGCCGCGGTGCAGCGACGCCGCAGCCTCGGCACCCCACAGCGCGTCGAGCCGATCGACGGTGAAGCCCGCGGTCGTGAGGTCCTGCCGGAGCGCCTCGGTGACCGCGCGTTCGGCGACGATCGTCGGGAGGGTGTGCACCCGTGCCGGGCCGCCGCTCACGGGGCGACCTCGTCGCGCATCAGGGCCGCGGGGACCTGCCAGGCGAACACGAGGTCGAGCAGGCCGGGGAACCGCTGCTCGACGTCCTCGACCCGGGCACGACTCGATCGGGTGAGGCCCTCCTGGTGCTGTTCGAGGAGCCCGGCCTCGCGCAGGACGCGGAAGTGGTGGGTCAGCGTGGACTTCGGTCGGTCGATGCCGACCCAGCCGCAGCTGCGGATGCCACCGGCGGCGTCGACCAGGTAGCGGTGCAGGATCGCGAGCCGGATCGGGTCGCTCAGGGCGTCCATCACGATCGGGAGCTCCATCTCCGCCACGGACGGTTGCGGCAGGTGTTCGGGGGCTTCCACGTGCGCGGGCATGGACGGGACGCTACCACCGTTCGCCTCACAGTACGACTTGCGTCGTACAACGATCTGCTGTACGAATGCAGTCGTACATCAGCGTCCCCGAGGCGCACGAAGGAAGGGGCGCCGATGGCGCAGTCAGCTCGCTCGGTCGCCGGGTTCTGGATCCTCGCGGCGATGCTCCTGGTGTCGGTCGCCTCGTCGGCGGTCCCGTCGCCGATCTACCCCGTCTACGCCGCCGAGTGGCACCTCACCCCACTCATGCTCACCGGCGTCTTCGCGATCTACGTCGCCGGTCTGCTCGCGAGCCTGCTCGTCGCCGGCCGACTCTCCGACCACGTCGGCCGGAAGCCCGTGCTCGTCGTCGGCGGGCTCGGCGTCGCCCTCTCGCTCGGCCTCTTCGCGGTCGCCGACGGCGTCGGGGCACTCATCGTCGACCGCATCGTGCAGGGCGTCTCGGTCGGCCTGCTCATCGGCGCACTCGGCGCCGCGCTCATCGACAACTCGCTCGAGCGCCACCCCGCGCTGGCGGGCGTGCTGAACGGCGTCATCCCACCGATCGCCCTCGCCACCGGAGCGCTGTCGAGCGGCGCCCTCGTCGAGTGGGGTCCCGCGCCCGAACAGCTCGTGTACGTCCTCTTCGGTGCGCTGCTCGTCCTCATGGTGATCGCGCTCGTGGTCGCCCCCGAGCGGGTCACACCCCGGCCCGGCGCGCTCCGCTCCCTGCGCCCCCGGATCAGCGTGCCCCGGACCTCGCGTCGCCTGTTCCGGAGCGTCGCCGGCTCGCTCGTCGCCAGCTGGGCCCTCGGCGGCATGTTCCTGTCGCTCGTCCCGTCGGCGCTCGGCGCCGTGTTCGGCATCGAGAACCACTTCGCCGCCGGAGCCCTCATCGCCGTCGTCACCGGCGTCGGCGCACTCACCGGGCTCGCGATCCAGCGGATGGACGCCCGCAAGGCGGTCCTCATCGGCCTCGTCGCACTGGTGCTCGGCCCGGTCGTCACCGTGGCGTTCGTGATGGCGCACTCGCTGCCCGGCCTGGTCATCGGCAGCGCCATCGCCGGCGTCGGCTTCGGTGCCGGGTTCCAGGCGCCGCTCCGGATGCTGCTCGCGACCGCGGCCCCGACCCACCGCGCAGGACTCCTGTCGACGATCTACGTCGTGAGCTACCTGGCGTTCGGCGTCCCCGCCGTGATCGGCGGCCTGCTCGAACCCTCGATCGGCCTCGTGCCGGTCATCGCCGGGTACGGCGGGTTCATCGTCCTCGCCGCCGTCGTCGCCCTCGTGCTGCAGCTCACCTCGAAGGAGGCCGCCGCCGTCGAGGAGGCCGCCGCCGAGGTCGTCGAGCGCACCGCCACCGGCTCGATCCGCGTCGCCCCGACCGACTAGGCGCGCCCGCCGTCCACCGTCCGCCGTCCGGCACCCGTTCGGTGCGAGGTTGACCACATGGTGCGAGGCCACAGCACCGCACGGAGTGATCAACCTCGCACCAGCTGACGGCTAGTGCCCCGGCCGCGCCGAGTTCGTCCCGCGAGCACGAGCGCGCACCCCGACGGTCCGCGCGGCACCGGTGTGCGCCGCATCGACGTCGGCCTTGCCCCGGTCCGCGGCGTCACGCAGGCGCTTCGGACCGTGCCGCTTCGCCCAGTCCCAGAAGCGGTGCAGCTGCGCCTTGAGCCACACGATGATCTTGTGGAAGAAGTGGAACTCGCTCGCCAGGACGGTCAGGCCGATGAACACCACGAGCCAACCGGGCCCGGGCAGCGGCACCAGGATCAGTCCGATGATGACGACCAGCCCGCCGACGATCCCGATGAGCACCTTGTAGAAGAGGTGCACGTGCGGGCGCGCGTGGATCCAGGCGCGCATCCGGTGGAACCACTGGAAGCGCTGACGAGGAGCGTCATCGGGCCGGAGCTCGACGGCTCGCTCGTTCGGGTCGCCTTCCATGCCGAAACGGTAGGGCTCCCGGCTGGGAATCCGCGGCGCACGCGGTGGACGCAGGATGCGCATCACGGGAGGCGCGTGGCGGCGCCGACCCGCGCCTCCCGTCCGTCAGGTCGTGACAGCCTGGAGGCGCGTCATGCGTGTGCAACACACGTCGCGGCCCACGGGACGGCGGCGAGACGGGCCTCCGGGATCGGCTCCCCGCCGACGGCGCACCGCCCGTAGGTGCCCGCGTCGAGCCGCGCGAGCGCGGCGTCGACGAGACGGATCCGCTCGCGCGCGTCGTCACGGACCGCCCCGAGCGAGCCGCGCTCCCACGCGAGCGTCGCACCCTCCGGGTCGTGCTCGTCGTCCGAGTTGGCGTCCTGCCGGGCGTCGCTCACGTCGCGCATGCTCCGCTCGACGTCGGCGAGGAGCCGTTCGTTGCGTGCACGTTCGGCGTCGAGGGCCGCGCGGGGGTCGTCCATGCCGGACACGGTAGTCGCGAGGAATGGCTCCGGCGTCGGATGCGTTCGTATCGACATGACCAAGATCGGGTTCCTGTCGTTCGGACACTGGCGCGACGTGCCGGGGTCGAAGGTGCGCAGCGGGCGTGAGGCCCTCGTGCAGGCGATCGACCTCGCGGTCGCCGCAGAAGAGGCGGGCGTCGACGGCGCCTACTTCCGCGTCCACCACTTCGCGCCGCAGCAGGCGGCACCGTTCCCCCTGCTCTCGGCGATCGCCGCGAAGACCCACCGGATCGAGATCGGCACGGGCGTGATCGACATGCGGTACGAGAACCCGCTCTACATGGCCGAGGAGGCCGCAGCGGCCGACCTCATCTCCGGCGGCCGACTGCAGCTCGGCGTCTCCCGTGGTTCACCCGAGACCGCTCTCGCCGGTTACCAGCAGTTCGGCTACGTGCCGGACGCCTCCGACGAGAACGGCGGCGACATGGCGCGGGCGCACACCGACGTGTTCCGCCGCGCGATCGCCGGCGAACCGATGGCGAACGCCAACCCGCAGATGACCGGCTCCGTCGGGTCGCTGGCGATCTCCCCGCTCTCCGACGGCCTGGGCGACCGCATCTGGTGGGGCGCGGGCACCCGCGCGACCGCGGAGTGGACCGCCGAACAGGGCATGAACCTCATGTCGTCGACGCTCCTCACCGAGGACACCGGTGTGCCGTTCGACGAGCTGCAGGCCGAGCAGATCGAACGCTTCCGTCGGGTCTGGGCGGAATCGGGTTGGGAGCGCACCCCGCGCGTCTCCGTCTCGCGCAGCATCATCCCGATCATCGACGACGAGTCGCGGCACTACTTCGGCGTGCGCGCACAGGTCGAGGGGCAGGACCAGGTCGGGCACCTCGACGGCGGGCTCGCCCGCTTCGGCCGCTCGTACATCGGGTCGCCCGAGGACCTCGTCGCGGAACTCGCGGCCGACCAGGCCGTCCGTGCCGCCGACACCGTGCTCGTCACCGTGCCGAACCAGCTCGGCGTCGACTTCAACGCACGGCTGCTCGCCGCGGTGAAGGACGTCTTCACCGAGGTCGACGCGGCGCCGGTCCCCGCCTGACGTCCCCCTTCCTGCCGACACCCGGGATGGGACTGTGGCGGCTCCTCGCGCTCCCGTAGCGTCGAGGAGCACCATCCGACGCACCTCGAGGAGCACCAGTGACACTGCCGGCCGCCGGCTGGTTCCCGGACCCGCAGGACGCCAGCCGTCTGCGCTGGTGGGACGGGCGCGCCTGGGGAGCGGCGACCCGTGTGCTGCCGAGCCGCGCGGAGCCGATCGTGCCGGTGGTCGTGACGCCGGTCGGACCGTCGTTCTCCGTCCAGCCGTCGGTCGTGCGGACGGCGTCGTGGGCGTCCGGCGGCTCCCGGGTGCACCGCGTCAGCGTGTTCTCCTCGCTGGCGGTCCTGCTGGCGGCGGCCTCGGTCGTGTTCAACCCGTGGGGGCTCTGCAGCGCGGTCGCGCTGTTCTGCGGCGTGGTCGGGATGCTCCGTCCCGGCGCGACCGGCGGCTGGCGGGTCCTCGCGCGCAGTGCTTCGGCGAGCGCCATCGTCGTGGCCGTCGCGACGGCGGCGGTGGCGGCGTCCGCGCAGTTCCACCTGTTCTGAGGGCGGGCGGTCGCGAGGGCCCGCGCCGCGCCGCACGCCGGCCGCGCTGCCCGCCGGCCGCACGCCCGCCGGCCGCGCTGCCCGCCGCCGCGCTGCCCGCCCGCCGTCGCGTCGCGCCGCACAACCGAAGTGCGCCCGAGCCGTGGATCGCCGCGGTTCGAACGCACTTCGGTTGTGCGCAGCGCACGCGCCGGCGCGAGCCCGCGCCGCGCACTCCGCGCACGCCCCGAGCCCGCGCCGCGAACCCGCGCGCACGACCTGCGCGCCCGCCCGCGCCCCTACCGCCGCGCCCGCGGGTGCGACGTCTGGTACACGTCGCGCAGCATGTCCGCCGTGACCATCGTGTAGATCTGCGTCGTCGCGACGCTCGCGTGCCCGAGCAGCTCCTGCACGACCCGCACGTCGGCCCCACCCTCGAGCAGGTGCGTCGCGAACGAGTGCCGGAAGGTGTGCGGCGACACGTGGTCGGCGAGCCCGGCGCGTGACGCCGCCGCCTGGATCACGAGCCAGGCGCTCTGGCGCGACAGCCGTGCACCGCGGGCTCCGAGGAACAGCGCCGGCGTCGAGGGTCCCCGCGCCGCGAACACCGGTCGCGCCCGCACCAGGTACGCGTCGATCGCCGCCCGGGCGAAGCTGCCGAGCGGCACCACGCGCTGCTTGTTGCCCTTGCCCGTGACCTTCACCACGGCGAGCCCGTCGGCGTCGGGCGCCGAGTCGTCGGACAGCGTCGTCACGTCGTCGACCGACAGCCCGACCGCCTCGGAGATGCGCGCCCCCGTGGCGTAGAGCAGCTCGAGCAGGGCCCGGTCGCGCAGCTGCACCGGGTCGTCGTCGGAGGTCGCAGCCGCACCGAGCAACCGCTCCATGTCGTGCACGGAGATCGCCTTCGGCAGCCGCATCGGAGCCTTCGGCGGTCGCACGGACGCGCCGGGGTCGAGCGGGAGCCAGCCCTCTGCCGCGGCGAACGTGGTGAACGACCGCACGGAGCTGAGCATCCGGGCGATCGACCGTGGTGCGAGCGGTCCGGACGGCCGGGTCGCCAGGTGCTCGACGAACCCGGCGAGGTCCGCGCGGGCGATCCGGGCGACGTCGTCGACCACGGCCGCTCCCCCGGCTCGATCGGCTCCGTCGGAGTCGACGACCGGGGCCGTCCCCAGCCACGCGGCGAACGTGGCGAGGTCGCGCCGGTACGCCGACAGGGTGTGCTGCGAGAGCCCGCGCTCGATCGCGATGTGGCGCAGGTACGTCTCCGTCGCGCGGTCGAGGGGCATCACGTCACGAGGCTAACCGCAGAACGACCGGACCCTCACCGAGAACGACACGACCCTCACCGAGAGCGACCGGACCCTCACCGAGAGCGACCCCGCCCGCTCAGTGCAACGACCCGTCCGGCTCCCCCACCCGGTACCCGGTGAACGTCACGGTCAGCCCGGCCCGCGTCGGCGCCGCGCACAGCAACCCCGCCGACACCACGGCGTCCGGATCGAGGTACGCGACCCGCACGAGCCGCGGCTCCTCGCCGCCCGCCCACGCCCGCACGGTCACCGCGTCCCCGTCACGACTCGCGCGGACGGTCACGACACGGCCGGCCCACTCGGGCACGGGTGCCACCGACCAGTCCGAGAACTCCCGCGTGACAACCGCGCCGAGCTGCGGCACACCGTCGGAGAACTCGACCCCCGCCTTGATCCAGGTGCGGTCGTCGACGCGGAGGAACACCCCTGCCTGGTCGAACTGCTCTGTGTAGTCGAGGACGAACGACGCCTCGACCGAGAACGGGCCGTCGGTCGACTGCAGCAGCGCGTGCTCGGAGTCGTGCACGAACCCGTACGAGGTGGTCCGCCAGGCGTCGCTGCCCTCGACCGCCGTGACGCGCAGGACGTCGCCGTCGAGCACCACCGCCTCCGGCTCGTGCGTCCACGTGCCGACGTCGAGCAGGTCGCGGAGACCCTGCACTGCCGAGCCGGTCACCCGCGCTGCTCGATCGCTTCGACGGCGAGCGCCGCGACGACGAGCGCGGAGTTGTTGAGCCGTCCCGCCAGGATCCCGTCGATCACCTCGGACCGCGGCACCCACCGCTTCACGATGTCGGCTTCCTCGGCCTCGCGCTCGAACGCCGACGCCGTCGCTCGGACCCCGCGAGCCCGGTAGATCTGGATGAACTCGTCGCTGCCACCGGACGAGGTGTTGTAGCGGACGAGCGGCTCCCACGTGTCGGCCTCGAGGTCGGCTTCCTCGGCGAGCTCGCGCGCGGCTGCGGTCTGGTGGTCCTCGCCCTCCATGTCGAGCAGGCCCGCGGGGAGCTCCCAATCGCGCAGCCGCACGGGGTGCCGGTACTGCTGGATCACGAGGACGCGGCCCTCGTCGTCCTCGGCGTAGACGGCGACGGCGCCCGTGTGGTCCACGTACTCGCGGACCATCGAGTGGTCGTTGTAGGCGATCGTGTCACGTCGGATTTCCCACACCGCCCCCTCGAAGACGACGGTGGAGTCGGTGACCTCGAAGGAGGCGGGTTCGTCGGAGAGGGGCGCGTCAGTCACGGCACCATCCTGGCACGCGCCCCCGACGCGACCCCAGGACGGACGGGAGGCGCGGTGCCAGCTGGCACCGCGCCTCCCGTCCGATCGTGGGGACCCGGCGCTTACGCGACCTGCTCCTCGGTCTGCGGGTCGAAGAGGCTGGACGCCTCGTGCCGCTCGATCGCGGCCGCGACGAGCCCCGCGAACAGCGGGTGCGCGTCGGTCGGACGCGAGCGGAGCTCCGGGTGCGCCTGCGTGGCGATGTAGAACGGGTGCACGTCGCGCGGGAGCTCGACGTACTCGACCAGCGAGCCGTCGGGCGAGGTCCCCGAGAAGACCAGGCCGGCGTCCGCGATCTGCTCGCGGTACTTGTTGTTCACCTCGTAGCGGTGACGGTGACGCTCGGAGGCCTCCGGCGCACCGTACAGCTCGGCCGCGAGCGACCCCTCGGTGAACGACGCCGGGTACAGGCCCAGGCGCATCGTGCCGCCCAGGTCGCCGCCGGCGATGATGTCGACCTGCTCCGCCATGGTCGCGATGACCGGCGTCGAGGTCTCCGGGTCGAACTCCGTGCTCGACGCGTCGGTCAGGCCGACCTCGTGCCGGGCGTACTCGATGACCATGCACTGCAGGCCGAGGCACAGGCCGAGCGTGGGGATGCCCTGCTCACGCGCGAAGCGCAGCGCGCCGAGCTTGCCCTCGATGCCGCGCACGCCGAACCCACCCGGGATGCAGATGCCGTCGACGTCGCCGAGCTGCTTCGCCGCGCCCTCGGGCGTGGTGCAGTCGTCCGAGACGACCCACTTCAGCGTGACCTTCGCGTCGTGCGCGAAGCCACCCGCGCGGAGCGCCTCGGTGACGGACAGGTACGCGTCGGGCAGGTCGATGTACTTGCCGACCAGCGCGATCGTGACGTCCTTCTTCGGCTCGTGCACGGCACGGAGCACCGGCGTCCACGAGGTCCAGTCGACCGGACCCGCCTCGAGCCGCAGCGCGTCGACGATGACCTGGTCGAGCCCCTGGTTGTTCAGCAGCGTCGGCAGGTCGTAGATCGAGGGGACGTCGACGGCGTTCACCACGGCGTCCTCGTCGACGTCGCACATCAGCGCGATCTTGCGCTTGTTCGACTCCGACACCGGGCGGTCCGAGCGCAGCACGAGCGCGTCGGGCTGGATGCCGATGGAGCGGAGCGCGGCGACGGAGTGCTGCGTCGGCTTGGTCTTCTGCTCACCGGACGCGTTCATGAACGGCACGAGCGAGACGTGCACGAAGAACACGTTGTTGCGGCCGAGCTCGTGGCGCACCTGACGAGCGGACTCGATGAACGGCTGCGACTCGATGTCGCCGACCGTGCCGCCGACCTCGGTGATGATCACGTCGGGCTGCGGGTCGTTGTACGCCTGCTCGCGCATCCGACGCTTGATCTCGTCGGTGATGTGCGGGATGACCTGGACCGTGTCGCCGAGGTACTCGCCGCGACGCTCCTTGGCGATGACCGTCGAGTACACCTGCCCGGTGGTCACGTTGGCGGCCTGCGACAGGTTGATGTCGAGGAAGCGCTCGTAGTGCCCGATGTCGAGGTCCGTCTCCGCGCCGTCGTCGGTCACGAAGACCTCGCCGTGCTGGAACGGGTTCATCGTGCCCGGGTCCACGTTGAGGTACGGATCGAGCTTCTGCATGACGACCTTGAGGCCGCGCGCCGTGAGGAGGTTGCCGAGGCTCGCGGCCGTCAGGCCCTTGCCGAGAGACGAGACGACCCCGCCGGTCACGAAGATCTGCTTCGTCACCTTGGGGGTCGAGGTGTTCGAGTTCTGGGTGCTTGCCTGGGTACCGCTGCTGAGAGTGTCCGCCACGGGATTCCATCGTACGTCAGAACTGCCGGGAGGCGCGACCTCGGTTCGCCGTGGGCGTTGCGCCGGGCGCGTGGCCGGGTCTCCGGGCCCCGCTCGGCCCGGTCTGTCGGGTGCCTGTCCGTCACGCCGTCAGGCGTTGCGGCCGTGCGGCCGTGCGGCGTTGCGGCCGTCAGGCCTTCTGGCCGGCGACGTCGAGCAGCTCGCGCGCGTGCTCGATACCGCTGGCACTGTCGCCCAGCCCCGAGAGCAGCCGCGCCATCTCCTGCAGGCGCTCCTCGCCCTCGAGCCGCCGCACACTCGACGAGGTCACCGCACCGCTGGCGTCCTTCACCACGTTGAGGTGGTTGTTCGCGAACGCCGCGACCTGCGCCAGGTGCGTGACGACGATGACCTGCGTGCGCTCCGCGAGCTTCGCGAGGCGCCGGCCGATCTCGATCGCCGCGGCACCGCCGACGCCGGCGTCGACCTCGTCGAAGACGAACGTCGGCACCGTCGTGCTGCCGGCCATGACCACCTCGATCGCGAGCATCACCCGCGAGAGCTCGCCACCCGACGCGCCCTTGCTGATCGGGCGCGGGTCCGTGCCGGAGTGCGGCTGGAGCAGGATCGACACCTGATCGCGTCCGTGCCGCCGGTACTCACCCGCGTCGGTGACCTCGACCACCAGGGTCGCACCGGCCATCGCGAGGGTCTTCAGCTCCGCCGTCACGCGCTTCGCGAGGTCCGCCGCGGCCTTCGTGCGGGCAGTCGTGAGCGCAGCGGCGGCGGACTCGAGCGCCTGTTCGTCCTGCTCGACCGCGGTCTGCAACGCCACGATCCGGTCGTCGTCGCCGTCGAGCTCGAGCAGGCGGTCGCTCGCGCGCTGCCCGTACGCGATGACGTCGTCGATGGTGTCGCCGTACTTGCGGGTCAGCCCGGCCAGGAGCGCCCGGCGCTCGTTGATGAGCTCGAGGTCGTGTCCGGCGTCCGGTTCGAGCGAGCCGATGTAGCTCGACAGGCTCGCCGAGGCCTCGCTCGCCTGGATCCCGAGCTCCGTCAGCTGCTCCAGCACCGGCTGGAGTGCCGCGTCGGAGCCGGCCACACGCTCGATCGCACGGCGGGCGGACTCGACGAGTCCCACCACGTCCTGCACACCGTCGAGGGACTCGCTCGACAGGGCCTCGTGCGCGAGCCCGGCCGAGAGTCGCAGTTCCTCGAGGTTGCCGAGCCGATCGGCACGTTCGCCGAGCTCGACGTCCTCCCCGGGCTGCGGGTCGGCGGCCTCGATCTCGTCCGACGCCGCGCGGAGCCGCTCGGCCTCGGCCAGACGGTCGTCGCGGTCGCGGGTGAGGGTCTCGAGGTCCCCCGTGTGCTGCTGCCACGTGTCGTACGCCGCGACGTACCGCTGCAGGACCTTCTCGAGCGCGGGACCGCCGAAGCCGTCGAGCGCCGCACGCTGCGCGGTCGCGGAGGTCAGGCGGATCTGGTCGGACTGCCCGTGCACGGTGACGAGCTGGTCGGCGAGTTCGCCGAGCACCGCCACGGGGGCGCTCCGGCCGCCGACGGTCGCACGACTGCGGCCCTCGGCCGAGACGGTGCGGGTCAGGATGAGTTCGCCGTCCTCGACCGTGCCGCCGGCGTCCTCGACGCGGTCGGCGACGGCGGCGTGGTCGGGCACGTGCCAGCGACCCTCGACCACGGCGCTCGATGCGCCCCGGCGGACCGAGGTCGCGTCGGCACGGGCACCGAGCAGGAGCCCGAGCGCGGTGACGATCATCGTCTTGCCCGCACCCGTCTCGCCGGTCACGACGGTGAAGCCGGGGCCGAGCTCGAGCGTGGTCTCACCGATCACGCCGAGGTCGGAGATCTGGATCTCCTCGATCACTGCTGGTCCTCGATCACTGCTGGTCCTCGTCGTCCTGCTGCGGGCCACGCCACCCGGCGACGGGCAGCTGGAACTTGGCCACGAGCCGGTCGGTGAACGGGGCGTCCTTGAGGCGGGCGACGCGCACGGGGTCCGGCGACCGCCGTACCTCGACACGTGCGCCCGGCGGCAGATCGTGCGTCCGCCGGCCGTCGCACCACAGCACGCCGACTCCGCTGGTCCGCCGCAGGACCTCGACCGCGAGGACACGGTCCGGCCCCACCACGATCGGGCGGGCGAACAGGGCGTGGGCACTGAGCGGCACCATGAGCAGCGCATCGACGTCCGGCCACACGATGGGGCCGCCGCCGGAGAACGAGTAGGCCGTGGAACCGGTCGGCGTCGAGACGACGACGCCGTCGCACCCGAAGGACGACAACGGGCGGCCGTCCACTTCGGTCACGACCTCGAGCATGCGCTCCCGCGAGGCCTTCTCGATCGTCGCCTCGTTGAGCGCCCAGGACGTGTAGACGACCTTCTGCCCCACGACCACGTCGACCTGCAGCGTCACGCGTTCCTCGACGTGGTACTCGCCGGCCAGCACGCGCTCGACCGTGGAGGTCAAGCCGTCGCGCTCGCTCTCGGCGAGGAACCCGACGTGGCCGAGGTTCACGCCGACGATCGGGGCACCGGTCCCCCGCACGAGCTCGGCGGCCCGGAGGATCGTGCCGTCGCCACCGAGGACGATGACGATCTCGAGCTGGTCCGACTGGATGTCGACGCCCAGGATGTCGACCTGGCCGACCGAGGCCTCGGCACGGCGGATGTCCGCGTACTCGTCGAAGGGCATCACCGGCACGAGGCCGGCCGCGTGCAGGAGGTCGCAGACCTCGACCGCCGCGTCGATGGAGTCACGGCGACCCGTGTGGGACACCAGGAGGATGTGCCGGTCGTCGCTCATGCCGTCCCTTCCGTCAGTTCTGTCGCCCGGACGATCCATTCTGTCGGATTGGCACCGACATCCCGCTGGAAGCGCGCCAGGTACTCGTGGTTGCCGTGCGTGCCGACGACCGGCGAGGCAGCGAGCCCGGTCGTGCCGAGACCGAGGTCCCAGGCAGCCCAGAGCACGTTCATGAGCGCGTCGTTCCGGAGCGCCGGGTCGCGGACGATGCCCTCGCGCACACCGGTGCGACCGACCTCGAACTGCGGTTTGACGAGCAGCACGAAGTCGTCCGCCGGGACCGCCTCGACCAGCGCGGGCAGGACCAAGCGCAGCGAGATGAACGACAGGTCGCCCACCACCAGGCTGGTCTCGGCCGCGGCGGGGTCGAGCGCTGCGTAGTCGGCGGCGGTGAGGTTGCGGGCGTTGACCCCTTCGACCACGGCGACGCGTGGGTCGAGCGCGACGACGGGGTCGAGCTGGCCGTGACCGACGTCGAGCGCCACGACCCGACGCGCGCCTCGGTGGAGCAGCACCTGGGTGAACCCACCCGTGCTCGCGCCGACGTCGAGCGCGACGCGGCCGGTGGGGTCGACGCCGAACGTGTCGAGTGCTCCGACGAGCTTGCGCGCTGCGCGGGACACCCACTCGTCGACCGTGTCGACCTCGATCGCCGCGGTGGGTGCGATCGCGGTCGAGGGCTTCACGACCGGCGCCCCGGCCACGGTCACACGACCGGCCTGGATCAGCTTGGCCGCAGCCGTCCGCGACTTCGCGAGCCCGCGCACGGCGAGGAGCGCGTCGAGCCGGACGGGCGCAGTGTCCTGGCCGCCCGTGGGGTCGTCAGGCACTCGCCGAGCCACCGCTCTCGAGCCGGGTCCGGAGTTCGTCGTGGAGCGCGGCGAACGCGTCCGCGCGCTCGGTCAGCGGGAGCGCCTCGACCGCAGCGGTGCGCTGCGCGAAGTCGTCGGTTCCCTGCTCGTCGTCCGGCACGTGGGACACGCTACTCGCCGCCGTACAGCTTCGGGTCGACGTCGAGGCCGTAGATCGCGAGCCCGGAGTCCCAGATCAGCGCCGTGCCGGCACGCAGCAGGTCGAGGGCGTCGCCGTCGTCCAGGACGCGCACGACGTGGCCGCGCATCGCGACCGTCACGTCGCCGACGGTGGCGTACTTCGTGCCGTCCGGGTCTTCACGCCGCACCGTCACCGGGTACGGCTCCGACAGGCCTCGGAGGTCGCCGAGGATGTACGTCGGCCGGGAGCGCTGGTCGGCCGCGAGCACTTGCTTCGCCGTGTCGATGCCGGTCAGCACCAGCACGCTCGGGATGCCCGCGTCGTTCGCGCCCTTGATGTCCGTGTCGAGCCGGTCGCCGATGAACAGCGGGTGGTCACCGCCGAAACGGGCGATCGCGGCGTCGAAGATGGGCCGCTCGGGCTTCCCAGCGACGACCGGCATCCGACCGACCGCCTGGTGCACGGCGGACACGAGCGTGCCGTTGCCGGGCGCGATGCCGCGTTCGACCGGGATCGACCAGTCCATGTTCGTCGCGACCCACGGCACGTCCGGGTCGGCGAGGGCGAAGGACGCCTCGGCGAGGTGGGTCCACCCGAGGTCCGGCGAGAACCCCTGGATGACGGCCGCAGGGGAGTCCTCGGCGCTGGCCGTGACGGTGAAACCGGCTTCCTCGACGATGCTCGTCAGACCGAGGCCGCCCGTGACGAGGACCGTCGACCCTGCGGGCACGAGGGTCTCGAGCAGCCGGACGCCGGCCTGCGACGAGGTGACCACGTCGTCGGCCGACACCTCGAGCCCGTAGCGCTCGAGGTGCTCGGCGACGTCGACCGGGCGACGGGACGCGTTGTTGGTGATGTACCCCACCCGCGCAGTCAGCGAGGCGCGTGTGAGCGCCTCGACCGCGTGCGGGATGGCGTTGCGACCGCGGTACACGACGCCGTCGAGGTCGGTGAGGACGACGTCCACACCGTCCGTCGGCGGCTTCGGGGTGTCAGTCGGCTGCGGACCCGTCGACGTCGACGGAGTTGTCGTCGTCGATCTCGCCGAGGTCGTCGTCGGGCTCGTCGTGCTCGGGCTCGTCGTGCTCGGGCTCGGGGTCGCCGAGCGGCTCGAGCTGGTCGGGCTCGCCGGGCTCGTCGTGCTGGCCGCGTTCGGGCTCGTCGTGCTCGGGCTCGGGCTCGGGCTCGTCGTGCTCGTCGGCAGCCCCGTCGAACTCGTCGTCTCCGTGTCCTTCGACTTCTTCCTCGACCACATCAACTGTCTCCCAAGCGTTCTCGTCGGCGATCTCGGCCAGCGCCTCGGCCGCACGATCGACACGGGCCCACCACTCGTCGGCCTCGTCCTGACGGCCGAGCTCCTCGAGCGTGGCCGCGTAAGCACTGTAGAGCGCCGGGGACCAGGTGTAGGCCCGGGACGGGTCGAGCTGTGGAATCTCCAGCTCACCGAGGGCGGCTGTGGGATTCCCGAGGTCGAGGCGAGCACCGGACATCGCAATCGCGAGTTCGACCTGCACGGCGGTGTCCAGCGCCGCACGCTCGACCGAGCGACCGAGCTCGAGCGCACGCTCGGGACGGCCGAGACCGCGCTCGCAGTCGACCATCATCGGCAGCTGGTCGTTGCTCCCGGAGATCCGCCGGTAGGTCCGGAGCTCGCGGAGCGCCGTGGCGAAGTCGCCGAGCCGGTAGGCGGTGATCGCGGCGGTCTCCCGCACGACACCGACGCGGCCGGCACGACGGGCCGCGCTGAGGGCGTGCTGGTTCGCCGTCTCCGGGTCGTCGTCGACGAGCATCGCGGCGGCCACGAGGTGGCGGGCCACCCAGTCGGCGTTGTCCTTGCTGAGGGTCTTCAGTTCCGCACGGGCCACCTTGTCGAGGTCGCGCGCGGTGATCTCCTCGGGGATCTCCGGGTCCTCGTGGCGCGGGCGGATGGACTTGACGCCGTACGGGTCACGGTCCTCCCAGTCGTCACGCGCACCCTCACCGAACCGGGCGCCGGCGTGACGGCTGCCGTCGCCGAAGCGCTGGCGGTCGTCACGGCCACCGCGGTCACGGTCGGAGCCTCCTCGGAACGGACGGTCACCGTCACGCTGGGGGCGGTCCTCGCGCGGACGGTCGGAACCTCCGCGGAACGGACGGTCTCCGTCGCGACGCGGGCGGTCGCCGTCACGGGCAGGACGGTCCGAATGGAACGGACGGTCACCATCACGGGCCGGACGGTCCGAACGGAACGGACGGTCACCATCACGGGCAGGACGGTCCGAACGGTCCGAGCGGTAGGGACGGTCACCATCACGGGCAGGACGGTCCGAACGGTCAGAGCGGTAGGGACGGTCACCATCACGGGCAGGACGGTCCGAACGGAACGGCCGGTCACCATCGCGACGCGGCCGATCGTCGTTCCCACGGAACGGACGGTCTCCATCGCGAGCCGGGCGGTCCGAACGATCAGAGCGGTACGGGCGGTCGCCATCACGGGCAGGACGATCCGAGCGGAACGGACGATCCCCGTCGCGACGCGGCCGATCGTCGTTCCCACGGAACGGACGGTCACCGTCACGGGCAGGACGGTCCGAGCGGTACGGCCGGTCGCCGTCACGGGCAGGACGGTCCGACCGGAACGGACGATCACCATCACGACGGGGACGATCGCCGTCACGCGAAGGACGGTCCGAACGGAACGGACGATTCCCGTCGCGACGCGGCCGGTCGTCGTTCCCACGGAACGGACGGTCACCATCACGAGCCGGGCGGTCCGAGCGGAACGGCCGGTCACCGTCACGACGCGGTCGATCAGCGCCACGAGGTCCGTCCCCGCGCGGAGGCCGGCTCGAGTCATCACGATCACCGCGCCACGCGGGTCGACGGTCACGATCACCAGACGGACGATCCCCATCGCGGAACGACCGGCCGCCGTCACGTGAGGGCCCACCCGTGCGCGGACGATCTCCGTCGCGGCGGGGGGCGTCGCGACGCTCCCCTTCCCGACGCTCGAAGTCACGAGGGCCGGACGACCACCGGTTACCACCATCCCCCCGAGGGGATCGGTCACCATCACGCCGAGGTCGATCTCCGCGGTCGCCGTCGTTCCGTCGCTGCTCGTCGTCGTTCGCCACCGTTGCTCCTCATTGCGTGCACGAGCTCGAGCCCGTGCGATAGTCCGCTGTGTCGTTGTGTCGGTGCCGCACCGATCACCCGGTGCTCCGCCCTAGTCCATCACGGACCAGCGCGCACGTCGAGTGACCTGCGGCAGAAACAGAAATGGCCACCGGCCTCCCGAGAACGAGGGTCTCCCCTACGAGTTCTCGATGGAGGGCCGATGGCCACATCTGGTGTTGCACGTTAAGTCCGGCGGCGTCCTACTCTCCCACAAGGTCCCCCTTGCAGTACCATCGGCGCTGAGAGGCTTAGCTTCCGGGTTCGGAATGTGACCGGGCGTT
>NZ_SNVW01000014.1 GCF_004361695.1 Curtobacterium flaccumfaciens
TCGGAGTTCGCCGTGGGGTCACCCCACTTCCAGCCGCCCTTGCGCCCAGAGACGCCGATCGGGTTGTCGGAGAACGCCTTGCTCTTCCACAACCAATCGCCGCCGGAGTACTTGCCCTCCTCGAGCAGGTTCCCGTCGTTGGCGTAGAGGAACGAGGTCCAGCTGCCCCAGAGGCGCACCACCCAGTCGAACGCGTACGTGCCACCTCCCACCTTCGCGAGCCCCTCGGCCGAGGAGTGGAAGTCGTCCATCGACCACTTGCTCGTCGGGCGGGACAGGCCCGCCTTGTCGAACAGGGCGGTCGAGTAGAACATGCTGCCCGCGTTGAAGCTGTCGGGCAGCATGTAGAGGTGCCCCTGGTACATCGTCGACTCGAGCAGCACCGGGTGCGCTCCGGTGAAGTACGTGTGCAGGTCCGACAGGTTCTTCGTGACGTAGTCGTCGAGCGGGGTGAGGAGGTTCTTCGACGCCAGCAGCTGCTGCCCCTCGGTCGCGACACTGACGATGTCCGGCACGTCGCCCGAGGCGATCTGCGTGAGCACCTTCGCGAGGAAGTCGTTCCAGTCCGTGCCATTGATCGCGGTGACCTGCAGGCTCGCCTTCTTGTCCAGCTGCTTGATCTTCGGCTCGATGGCCTTCTGCAGGGCAGTGGCTGCGCTCTGCTCACCGAAGTAGAGCATCTTCACCGTGCCGGAGCCGCTGCCCCCGCCCCCGGTGGTGGAGCACGCTGCCAGCGATCCGATGCCGGCCAGGGCGAGCCCGGCCCCACCGAACTTGAACAGCGTGCGCCGGTCGATCGGGGTGCTGAATCCGTTCGCCATGGGTCGCTCCTCTCTGAGCGATCGTGGTCCCGCGATGTGGAACCAATACGTATTTGCAGGGCGAGCGTACACACGGGTCCGGCGGGACGCAATACGTATTTGTTCTGGCATGATGAGAGCGGAGAAGGAGGGTCGATGGCGAGCCGCAAGCGGACAGAGCAGCCACAGCGCGTCACCATGAAGGACGTCGCGCGCCACGCTGGGGTGTCGCAACCGACGGTGTCGTTCGTGCTGAACGACCGCCGCGACGTGTCCATCGCAGCCGAGACGCGCACCCGCGTCCTCGAGGCGGCGAGGGAACTGAACTTCCAGCCGAACCGTGCAGCACAGTCGTTGCGGTCGAACCGGTCCTACACGGTCGGTGTGATCGCCGACCGGCTCGTCTCGCAGCCATACGCCGGCCACATCGTGCTCGGCGTGCAGCAGGCCGTCCAGGAAGCCGGGTACGTCTGCTTCGTGGTCGAGACCGCGCAGACCACCGACGGCGGCAAGGCCGCCGTCGAGAACCTCGTGCAGCAGGGCGTGGCCGGCCTGGTGTACGCAGCACCCGGACCCGAGTACGTCACGCCGATCGACGGGCTCGACACCGTCCCGACGGTGTTCGTCAACTGCTTCCCGCCCGGTGACACCCCGGCGGTGACCGTGCTCGCGGACGAGTACCAGGGCGGCTACGACGTCGCCGCCGCCGTCTTCGCAGCCGGCCACACCACCGTCGCCTTCCTCGGCGGCCCTGAGGACGACTACGCGTGCCAAGAACGAAAGCGCGGACTCGAGCGCGCCGCCGCCGACGCGGGCATCCCGTCGACACAGATCAGCATCACGTTCGGCACCTTCCAGGTGGGATCCGGCTATGACCTCGCGGTCGAGGCCCTCGACGACGTGGCCACCCGTCCGACGGCGATCATCTGCGGCAACGACCGCATGGCAGTCGGCGCGTTGATGGCGGCGCAGTCGATGGGGATGCGCTGCCCGGAGGACATCAGCATCGTCGGCTTCGACGACCAGCCCGACCTCGCCGACCAGATGCACCCGCCGCTGACCACCGTCGCCCTGCCGCACCAGCAGATGGGTTTCGAAGCCGGGACGCTGCTGCTCGCCGAAGCGGAAGAGCCCGGCCGGCACCTCGTGCCCTGCGAGTACGTCTCCCGCAGCTCGCTCGCGGCACCACGACCCAAGGACCCCCAGTGACCCTCGCGCCCAGCACCCACTTCCAGCCACCACTCGGCTTCGTCGGCGACGTCATCCCGTTCGAACAGGACGGAACAGCGTGGCTGTTCTACCTCCTCGACGAACGGCCGGACGCGCCGCCGCTCGAACGACCGACCGGGATGCCCTGGGCGGCCGTCACCACGACCGACTTCGTGACCTTCGACAACAAGGGCGTCGTACTGCCCTCCGGCGGGCCCGACGCGAGCGACTTCGACTGCTACACCGGCAGCATCGTCCGTGATGACGCGGGAACGCTGCACTTGTTCTACACGGGGCACAATCCCCGCATCACGACCGGACCCGATGGCGGCGGCAAGGACGCTCAGGTCATCGCGCACGCGACGTCCTCCGGTGATCTGACCGACTGGGTCAAGCACCCCGACTGGGACTTCCCCGCACTCGCTGGCTACTCCCCCGAAGACTGGCGAGACCCTTTCGTCTTCCGTCCCAATGCCGACCGGCCCTGGCAGATGCTCCTCGCCACGCGGCGACCAGACGAGCCGTATCGGCGTTCCGGCGTCGTGGCACGGCTCGAGTCCGATGACCTCGTCACCTGGCGGGATGCCGAGCCCATCTGGGAACCGCACCGCTTCATCACGCAGGAGTGCCCTGACGTATTCCAGTGGGGTGAGTGGTGGTACCTGGTGTACTCGGAGTTCTCCGACGCGTTCTGCACCCGCTACCGCATCGCGACGTCACCGGACGGCCCATGGTTTGCGCCCGCTGATGACACCGTCGACGGCCGCGCCTTCTACGCCGCGAAGACCGTCGCGCTCGGGGACGAGCGGTACTTCGTCGGCTGGATCGCGTCGAAGGAGGACCAGCGCGACGGTGCCCCGTGGCAGTGGGCCGGCACGATGGCGACGCTGCAGGCACACCAGCGCGCTGACGGGTCGTTGCGGTTCGACCTCCCCGAGGGGGTGAAGGCCGTGTACACCGACGAGGTCGACGTCACGTCGCACCTCGAACCGGTCAACGGTGCACCGGCAGTGGTCGGAACCGGAGCCGCGACCCGGTACGCGGCATGGGTCGGGCCACAGCTCCCGGCGGAAGCGCTGGTGACCGTCGACCTCACGATCGAAGCCGACTCCAGGTCACTCGGGCTGCTCCTGCGCGCCAGCGACGACGCCGAGGAAGGCTACGCACTCCGCCTCGAGCCCGACCGGAACCGGCTCGTGCTGGACCGATGGCCTCGCGGCAGCACCGGAAGCGAGCAGTGGCAGGTCCTCGGGGACGTGCCGCACGCCGTCGAGCTCGAGCGCCCGGTGGACCTGACGCCCGGCGAGCACCACATCGAGGTGCACCTCGACGGGGACATCTGCGTCGCCGTCGTCGACGGCGCCGTCGCGCTGAGCACCCGGCTCTACGACCGACCCACCGGGCGAGTGGGCGTGTTCGCGCAGGACGGTGCGTTCACGCTCGAGCGGCTGACGATCCGCACCCGCTGACACGCACGTCGCCGCTGCGCACGCCCGCCGGCTCGGTTCAGCGGGCCCGGAGGCCGAGCGCTGCGTTCTCGACGTCGTCGGCGAGGGGGTCCGCGTCGTGCACCCACCCCGGGACGTCGGCGCCCGCGTCTTCGGCTCTCCCCGTCGGCCACGGCCGCGGCCGCATGCCGGCGATCCCGAGGTCGCGGAGGTCGTCGTGGTTCCACCCGTGTTCGAGGAGTTCCGTGGCCGCGACGGCCAGGGTGCCGTACCGGGTGGGTGCCCCGTCGAAACCAGCGAGGTGGTCATTGAGCCGCAAGCAGGCGATGGCGAACCGCTCCAGCGCGCGTCGCTCCCGGAAGCGGCTGACCCGCCGCAGGAGGCTCACGGAACGCACCGGCAGGCGTCCGCTTGCACCGGCGTCGCGCCGTGCGGCTGCCCCTCGATCATCTGCTCCCCCACGCGTGGCATCGTCTCATGGCTGGTCGGTCCCCGCCGTTCGCGTTCGAGCCGAGACGGCGGTCAATCGAGTGCGAGTTGTTCGAGAACGTGCAGCAGTGTTGCTTGTTCGATGCCGCCCGCGCGCTGCAGGAGGTGTTTGCGGACCGCGGCCGCGTGGATCGGTCGGGCCACGCGAACGAGGTTCGCCCCGTCGTCGGTGACCTGGACGAGGACACCACCGTCGACCGTGCTGCGACTGACGAGTCCACGGGTCTCCATGGCCGCCTCAGCGAGACGGCACCGCCGCCTGATGGTGCTCGGCTAGGGATCCGCTCATACGGTTGCTGATCAGCCTCTCTGGCGATCGTCGTTCGCGGCACTCTCGGGCCAGCGGCCGCCCGTCAGTTCCGCCATGGGCACGTCCTGCCGGCTGCTGGAGCTCGGGTTCTTGCCCTCAGCGGTGAAGAGCGGCGGGTACAGCGAGATGCCGCGGTCGAGTACGAGGGTTGTGACGTCGTCACGCCATCCGTCCCAGCGGAAGGGCTTGTAGAACTGGTCGATCGAGTCGGAGAGCATCGCCGCAAGGAACTGGCTGTAAGTGAGCTCGAGGTCTTCCCACTCGAGGCTGTCCGGCGCGAAGTAGTGCACGCGTCCGTCTCCGGCACCGAACGCTCCACCGTCGAGGGCGAACACTCCGCCGAGGACGTCGAAGCCGACGATGCAGAACCCGGAAGGCACCATGTTGACCTCGACGACGGACGGGAGGTCCCCGCCGGCACCGCCGAGCAGGCGGAGCCAGCCGTGGTCGACAGAGACACCGCCGGTGTTCGCGACCATGGCACCGAGGTACGACCGCTCGGTGAGACCGAGGTTATTTCGATCCTCGGCCGACCCACCTCCCAGTACCTGTGCAGTGGGCGCTGTCTCGAGCATCTCCGCAAGTTCCGGCCAGGCGTCGTCGGCGGGGTGTGTCATGGGTGAGATCGTCGCACGACCGCCTCGGATCGCCGGGCGGTCCGTCCGCGAGCCGGTCCGCTACCGGGCGCTCGAGTGGTCTGCGGGATGCCGAGGGAGCACGGCGGTGAGGACACCCCCGACCAGAAGGACCAGACCGAGGCCGGCGATGACGAACTCGCCGACGGCGTCCGGGGCGTCGAAGACGGCATGCTCATCGAACCAGGTCCCGAGGATCGCGCCGTCGACGTAGTCGATGACCATGATGACCAGGCCCAGGAGAGCCGAAAACCAAGCCCACAACCGCTGCATGCATCCGAGCATGGCCGATCTGACCGCCACGCTGCTGAGAGCGCGTCGGCGGCCATCCAAAGCCGCGATGGAAGCAGCCTCGGCTCGCCTCGCTGGAGGATCGGCTTGCGGGAGGGAGGGCCGTGAGAGAGTCACCGCATGACGTGGACCGGGGCCGCTGACGCACAACGCTATGGATCAACGCTGCTCGAAGGGGACCGGATTCGTTTCCGCGCGCTCGAAGAGGGAGATCTCCCCGACCTCGTCCGCTGGTGGCGCGACCCGGAGTGGGCAGTGCTCCAGCAGATCCTCGTGCGCCCGAGACCAGAAGAGCCGGTCGTCGAGATGTTCCGGAGTTGGAGCAAGAGCGAACGCAGCGGTGACGTGGGGTTCAGCGTCATCGACCGCACCTCAGGCAACCTCGTCGGCCACGTGACGCTCTTCGGCGCAACTCTCCCGGTCAGGGCTGCAACGCTGGCGGTCATGATCGGCAGCGAGCACGTCGGACACGGGTACGGGACCGACGCGGTCCGCCTGCTCACGAACTACGGATTCCGAGAGATGGGGCTGAACCGGATCGAGATCCAGGTGCACGCGTTCAACGAACGGGCACGAGCGGTGTACGGCAAGGTCGGCTACCAGGAGGAAGGAGTGCGCCGCCAAGCGACGTTCCACGACGGCCACTTCCATGACGAGGTGATCATGTCGGCACTTGTCCGCGACTGGCCAGCCGGGTCGTAGCGTCCCCTCCGTCACCGGAGCGGGCTCTGCCCGCCGCGCGCGTCCCTTGATCGATCAGGTGACGGACTCACCACCAGCAAGAGTTGGAGGTCGGACGAGCCGGATTGCGGCGGTCATCCGACAACCACGACCGGCGTCTTGTCCTGCACCGGCGACTTCGGTGAGTCAACGTCGAAACGCGCCGCCGTCGTCGCTCTGCTCTCGGCCGCGCATCACCCACCCCTGCAGAAGTGGAAGGCCCACCGCCACGGCCAGTCCGAACACGTACACGAAGATCGTGGAGCGGGCGTCGTGGTTCTGTGAGTAGTTCGACCACCGAATGCCCAACACGACCTGTACCAACGGGCCCAGGGCTGCGATGACTCCGCCCGGTAGGACGGTCAGCAACCACGCCTTGCGCCCTGTCCGTTCCTTCCCGACACCAATCGCGATCGCACCAGTCGTCGCGCCTATCGCAACCCCGCCCCAGAACCATGACGCCCCCGACATTCGCCAACCGTCGTGTGTCCACCACGCTTCGATCAAGGCGGTCGTGCGTTCCCATGCATCGGACGGCACGTATCGTCCCGGCACCGCCGGCAGCGGCCACCCAATGGTCGCAAGAACACCAGTGACAGCGGCCACCAGTCCGAGCAGCCATCGCAACAACCGGCGATGGTCGACCGGTTCAACGTCGAAGGACTCGATGCTCACCGTCGCACAGACCCCGGAGTTCTGAAGCTCATGGTCGGAGCGTATCGGCCGCTCTGTCCCCGGGCTCGAGATGGCCACCTCGGTCGCTGATGCCCTTCCGGCGCGCCTCGAGGACCAGCTGCACCGCTTGCCTCGCCGCTTCCGGCACCAACGGGATCCGAGCAAGCGAAGCCACTTCCACCCACCTCGGCTCGTACTGGTTCACTTCTGATCCTCGTTCGCTCTCTGGGCCACCGAGCACCAACGGCCCAGGCCGCACTTGGGCATCGAAGTAGGCCGCTGGAGCGGCGCTGTCCACTGGCACGTCGAGCAGATCGCCGATGCTCGCCTCAAGGCCAGTCTCCTCACGCACTTCGCGCCGACAAGCCTCACGGAGGCTCTCACCTTCCTCCACCCCACCACCCGGAAGCACCCAGTAGTTCCGACCGTCTTTCAATCGATCGATGACGAGCAGGCTCTCGCCTCGGATGACGACGGCCGCTGATCTGACGCGCATCCGGCCAGCACACCACGAAACGCCTGGCCGTGTCCCACGCCCCGGCGTCGAGGTGTCCCGATTGACGAGCGGCTAGAGAGACGGTGTGTTCAGCGGGCGACGGTGAGTGCGAAGGGTACGAATCCGATTGCGCCGAGGAGGCTGGGCACCATGAGTGCCATGGCTTCGGTTCCGCGGGCGGTGCTGATGCCGCCGAGGTCGAGGATCCAGTCGTCGTTCCACCCGAGACCGTGCAGGACGGTCTGTACCAGCTGCTTCGCGGCGGGGTCGTCACCGGAGAGGAACGCGGTGGGTGGGGTCGTGAGCGAACCAGGGTTGCTCATGACGGAGAACAGCATCGTGTTCAAGCTCTTGACGACCTTCGTGTCGGGCAGCGCGTTCTGCAGGAGCTCGCCGAGGCTGACGTCGGGGTAGAGGAGCCCGCCGGGTAGACCGTCGGTGCTGCGGACCGTGGCGTTGGAGACGTCGAGGAGCACCTTGCCGGCGAGTGCGCCACGGTGGCCGACGAGCCGTTCCAGCGTCGTGTCGCCCGGGGTTGCGTTGATGATGAGGTCGCTGGTGCTGATGGCGGTCGCGGCGTCCGAAACGGGGACGTCGTGCTGGGCGGTGTCGGGGTCGCGGACGCCGAGCGTGACCTGGTGGCCGGCGGCCGCGAGTCCGATCGCGAGGGTGCTGCCGACCCGGCCTGAGCCGAGGACGGCGACGGAGATGCTGCTGGTGGTGGTCATGGGGACTCCTGGAAGCGGAAGTGGTTCGGTGAGCGGGGGGGGCGTCAGCGGAGGACCGCGGCGATGCTCGGTGCGAGGCCGGGGGTGGTTGCGATGAAGTCGGTACTGGTGAGCGTCCAGGGGGCGCCGGTGGTGTCGATGACGGCGCCGTGGGCTTCCTGCACGAGCAGGGCGCCGGCGACGAGGCCGGAGCGGACCTGGCCGTACTGCCAGAACGCGTCGATGTGCCCGGCGGCGACCTGGACGAGCTGCAGGGTCGCCGGGACCGTGGCCGAGACGAGCAGCGCCGCGTCGAGCATCCGGTCGATGGATCCGCTCATCAGGCGGCGCACGTCGGGGGCTTCGCCGGGCTTGGCCTGCCCGGTGCCGACCAGCGCCGCGGTCAGGTCGGACTTCGCCGACACCGTGATGGGAGAACCGTTCAGGAACGCGCCCCCGCCACGGACTGCGGTGAAGGTCTGGCGGAGGGCGGGCAGGAACACCGCGGTGACGACGGGGACGTCGTCGCGGACGAGGGTCGCGGTGACGCCCCAGTTCGCTCCGCCGTGGATGTGGTTCACGTTGCCCTCGGCGGCGTCCGCGACCCACCACTCGCCGGCGCCGAGGCTGCCGTGGCCTTCCTCGTCGTCGTCCCAGCGTGCCTCCGGACGGAGCTGCTCGAGCGCCGGGCGGAGCACGGTCATGGACGCGTCGTCGTTGTCGCTGATCGCCGTCAGGAGTGCATCACGGTCGTCGACGCGGTTCGCCGTCGAGAACCGGTCGAGCAAGACGGTGCCGGCCTCGGTGACGGCAGCGACCAAGCCGTCGAGAAGTGCGGGGTCATCGGCGGTCCGGACCGAAGCGATGGTGCGGTGCATGGGTGGTTCTCCCTCGTCGCGGCGGATGTCGTCGCTCTGGTGGCAACGGTAGGAGCGCACTCACATGCGCACAAATACAATCCGTGCACCTGTAGATTGCGTCTCGTGCAACTCGACCTGAACCTGCTGACCGCGTTGGATGCGCTGCTCGAGGAGGAGAGCGTGACCGGCGCCGCAGACCGGCTGCACCTTTCGGCGCCGGCGATGAGCCGTACCCTCGGCCGGATTCGGCGTGCGACCGGGGACGAGATCCTCGTCCGCGCCGGTCGGGTCATGCGCCCCACCCCTCGGGCACTCGCGATCCGGGACGAGGTGCGGGCCCTGGTGCTGCGGAGTGCTGCCGTCCTGGCGCCGGAACGGGAGCTGCACCTCGGCGCGTTGCGGCGGACGTTCACGGTGCGAGCCCACGACGCGCTGACGTCGGCACTGGCGCCCGTGCTGGTGCAGCGGGTCTCGGCGAGTGCGCCCGGGGTGCGGGTGCGGTTCCTCGGCGAGGCGTCCGGCGAGGACAACGACCTCGGACGAGGCGTGGTCGACCTTCAGATCGGGTCGACCGCGCCGGCTTCCCCGGCGATCGACCACGACGCCGCCGGTGCAGACGAACTCATCGGGGTCGCTCGGGCTGGCCACCCGATCCTCGCGGCATCCGTCGACCTCGACCGGTGGGTCGCCGTTCCACACGTGGTCGTGTCGCGTCGAGGGCGACTGCGAGACCGCATCGACGAACACCTGGAGTCGATCGGCAGGTCCCGCACGGTGGTGGCTTCACTGGCTTCCACAGGCGCGGCAGTCGAGGTGGTCCGTGCCACGGACACGCTCGCAGTCCTGCCGGCGTCTGTCGCCGCGCAACTCGGCGCCGACGTGGCGCAGTTCCGCCTCCCGATCGACCTGCCGCCGATACCGATCGTCCTCGCCTGGCACCGCCAGTTCACCGCCGACATCGGCCACGAGTGGTTCCGAGCCCTGACCCGCGACGCCCTGCTCACAAGAGGCGGTGAGTCATCCTCGTCGATCAACGTGCCCCGAGGTCAACAGCGTCCCCTGACCGATCACCACCGGTCGCCGCAGCCGGACTAGGCCAACAGTGCCGTCAGCTCGTCGCTCAGTACGTCGAACGTGCGTTGGTAGACAAGGTGATGCTGGTGGGTGCGCACGAGGTACTTGACGATGGTCGACAGGAGCGCGCCGTGCTGCTTCGCCGACGCGAGGAACGTCGGGTCGAGGTTCGCAGTCGTAGTGAACCCGGTCCACGCCGCCGTCACCGAGGTGCCCGTACTGCCGCGACGAAGCCCCGCACCGATCTCGATGCGGGGCTTCTCTTGCGTGTCGTTTCAGTGGGTCAGCAGGGGCGGGTGCCGTTGCTCAGGGTGACGTCGTGGCGTTGGCCGTCGCCGGCGATGGTGTTCGTGACGCTGCCGACGGTCGGTACTCCGTACCCGCTGACGTCCAAGGTAGCGACGGTGCCGGACGGGACGGCTGCCACCGCGGTCACACGGTACTGACTGTCCGAGACCTTCTGGGTGGTGAAGTGGGAGTTGTCCGATCGGACCGAGAAGAGGTTGTAGTAAGGGTTTGTGGTCCACACGTCGTAGCTGGTCCCGGCGGGAATCGTTCCGGTCGCACCGATCACGAACTGCGGGCTGGACCACTTGCACGTGTGGCTGAGCGTTGAGGTTCCAAGCGTGCTTGACGTGGCCGCCGATGCCGGAGTGGGCGCGGCGACGACGGCGGCTGCAAGAGCTCCGGCGACGACGAGCGAGCTGAAGGCATGACGAAGTGATGGACGGCGGGGCGTGATCCTCTGGTACATGACGTTAACGTGTCGCATATCTGCTTCGAGCGCAATGGTTTGGCAACGGCGGTGACACCGCGGGGCCCCGCACGTCCTGGTGCGAGGCCTCGCGGGGAGCATGGATCGTGCACATGCCGCAGGTTGTTCCCGAGGACACCCAGGCCGATTCGGGTGTGAGTCGCGGACGCAGAACCGAGTGTCGCGGACAACTGACTCAGCCTCGAAGACCCGGAAACCCCGCTTCATCACCGAGGTCGTCGATTATTGTCGCTACCCGCCGAAGCAGCGCAGCGACGTCTCCTTACTCGGAGCGCCCCTTCCAGCGACCCCGGCCCGCTGCTAGCCTCCGGCTGAATCGCGCATCCGCACTCCTCGAGGCGCGTTCGCCGGGCGGGTCGGCCGCCGCGGCTGATCCGACCCGAACGGATTCCTAGTGCGTACTCCAACTCGTCTCGCTGCGGCCCTCGCGGCCGTCGGCATCGCCACCACAGCGGCCGTCATGATCCCCGTGACCGCGCAGGCGGCGACCTGCGCCCCGACGGCCGCGACCGTCCGGTGGGTGGTTGCCGACGACTTCGTCGAGGACCTCGCCGTCACCGGGACACCGGCCGCCGGCAGCTGGGTCTTCTCGCCGTTCCGCGAGGGCTCGACGGTGCAGCCGATCACCAGGTACGCGACGTTCGGGCCGAACGGCCTGACCACGCTGGACGGCTCGCTGTTCGCGCTCACCCACACGCTCGCGCACCCGGTGTCCGGTGCCGGGCTGCGGACCGCGGTGCGGGACGCCTCCTTCGTCGTGACGAACCTCGACTCCATCACGCTCGCGACCTCCGACGGCGGGTTCACCACGATCCCCCAGACCGGGACGACCCCGACGTGGACCGACAGCGCGTCCCCGACCACGACCTACACCTCCGCGCAACTGACCACACTCCTGCAGCGGGAGCACGCGACGATCACCGGCTGGTCGACGGTCCCCGGCGACCAGAAGTTCGCCGGACGGAACTCGACGCTGACACGCATCACGCTCGGGAACGAGACCGACCTGTTCACCCCGAAGCCAACGGCCACCGCGAGCGCGGCGACCACGACGCAGTCCGCGGCGACGTCGCGTGGTGTGGTGGTGCGCGGGGGCGGATACGCGCCGTGCGAGCGCGTGCTCGTCACGGTGAACGGTCGGTCGACCGGGGCGTCGCTGACGGCGAGCACCGGCGGGTCGGTGTCCGGCACCGTCCGGCTGTCGTCGTCCCTCGTGCCGCGCCCGGGCACGTACCGGCTGGCCCTCGTCGGGCAGTCCTCGACGCAGACGGCGTCCACGACGTTCGTCGTCAGGGCGAAACCCCACCACGGGCGCTGACGGGCGCGGTCGGGCCTGCGGCGTCATCCGGGGATCCGCTGATGCCGCGCGGGACCCCCGCTGAACCCGGAAACGCATGGCCCCGTCGATCAGTCGGGACGGCGGGTGTCGCAACGACCACATCCCCCGACACAGAGATCCCGACACAGAGATCCCGACAAGGAGATGAGGGCCCTCCCGGATGCTTCCGGGAGGGCCCTCATCGTGCCGCCGAGTTCTTGACACGCAATCTCCGACGCGCCTTCGGTGGGGTGTCTTAAGAACCTCCGGATCCTTGAGACGACGTCGTCGTCGAAGGCCCAAGACAAGGCCGTATCCCGCGACGGGCATCGGTCTATCCTCCGATGCGAACCGCGGTCCGGATGACGGGCCTCTGATCAGGTGATTCCCCGGTCGCTGTTCTTGTGCGTTGAGCCGATTTGCGAGTACCCCTTCGTGAAATCCGTCACGGCGACGCTTCTGCCAGGGCGGCCTGCTGCGTAAGGAGCACGTTCACCAGATCACTCGCCGCGTCCCATTTCGCGCTGAACACCTCCACGTGGGAAGCCGACGTGATGCGGATTGTGCCTCGTGACCTCTCACGCGTGAGCGACACCGTTGCCGCCTGATGCAGGTCAGCGGTCCAACTTCGCCGCTTCGAGGTGTAGATGACCCGTGCCGCGGTAATCGCGAGCAACCCCTTGGTCGACGGGATGATCGTCTTCGCCTCGGCGACGCTCAAGACGACCTCCTCCGCGAGGAGCGCCGCGTCGAGCCGCTCACGCTCAGCGTCCCCGCGCGAGCCGTTCACTGGTCACGCTGCGCTTCGCGAGCAGCCTGTGTCGCCGGCCGCCACGCCTTCGCCTCGGCACTCATCGCCTTGCGCGCTGCCGAAAGCCGCGCGAGCTTCCGCGGGTTCTTAGCAATGTTGATCACGGGCGTGAAGTGCCGGATGAGTTCAGTCTCGACGTCGACAAGCTTCGCGCGCATCTGCACCGGTGCCGCCCAGACCGCGAGCGAGAGGTGCGCGTGCATCCACGCCGTGAGCTGCGCGTCGCCATCGCCCGCCAGCGAGTACATCGAGAAGGACCTCGGGTTCGCCAGGTTCCGGGGCACGGCATGAAGCTCGAGCTGATCCCGCAGCAGCGCAGCGAACGACCTCCGCACAGTGGACCCACCCGTGCGCGTTGTGCCGCCCGGCACCGCAGCGAAGTGTTCCTTCAGATCGCGCTCCACGAAGCTCCTCTCTGCCTTGCCCACGTAGAGCGGTCGGTCAGGCGCGGCGAGTGCTGCTGGGTCATCCGCGAGACCCAGGTCCCGGTGCGCCCGCTCGTCGCCGTAGATCGCGTAGAGGCCGGGACACGACTCAACGTGCGCCGGCGCATCGGTGACCGACCAACGCGTGCCAGTCAGCGCGGCGACCGCCCCCGCTTCGAGGTCAGACAGCGTCACGAGGGTCTCCGGGATCGGGGTCCATCGCTACGGCTCCGGGATCCGGGTCGATCTCGATGTCGCCGGGATCTGGATCGATGTCGAAGTCGAGCGTAACGCTCGTCGGATCGGCCGGGCGCGGCGGGTTCGGGTTGTTCTCGAGGACGACGTCGTCGACGTCGTACTGGCCCCGCCCGTGCTCGGTGTCAATCGTGACCACGGCACGAGCCCGGACCCATGTCGAGGTCTCCCAGTAGTGGTCCGTCAACTCGCCAACGATGTCTAACTCGTCATCAGCTGCGTAGTAGTCGGCCTTCAGCGTGCTGCCTTCGATCCCGACGGACACCTCTACGCGCAGGACGACCGTGTCCCCCTCGGCTTCGTCGATCTCAAAGTCCGAGTCCGGTTCGAACCCGACGATGACGGCATTCTCGATCTCACGGGGGTAGTCGAACTGCACGAACGACGGCGAGGCGTACTCACCGTTCGCGTCCATCTCGCCACTGATCGGCTTACCAACGAGCGCCTCGATCGCCTCGATCGCCACGCGAACCAGCTCAGCACGGCGCAAGGCGTCGTAGGCATACCCGCGAAGCACCGTCGCGAGGGCGGCGTTCGCTGGGTCTTGCGCTGCCTTCGCTTCAGCCGCGTTGGCTTCGGCCTCCTTCACGGCGACGTTGATGGCTTCGACGACGTTCTCGAGGGTGTCGATGATCTTGATGCGATCCCGCGGGATACTGCGCTGGTCGAGGTCATCGACCAGATGCTGGTGGAGCCGGTCGTTGGCGCCCGTCGGAAAGTAGCCGGTGTCCCTTGTGACGAAGAAGATCGTGTCGCCCGAGTCATCGGCTGCAGCAATGTCGAGGACTGTCTCCCAGATGGCGGCGTCACGGAACCCGAACGACTTCTTCTTCTTTTGTGTCTCGGTCTCCATGAACGGCCGTCGTCGCGCCAGGTCGCGCCGCACCAGGTCCCGAGTGATGTTCTCCGGGACAGGTGCTGCACGGACGCCCGCGTTCGCCAGCAGGGCGTCACGATCGGAGCTGACCTTGTCGAGGAGATCGTCGAACTTCGCGACGATGTCGTCGAGGTCCACGAGGGACTTGATTTCTCCGAGCGCTGCCCTCGCCTCATCGCGTTGCTTCGTCAGCGCCTCGCGGTGCTGACGCTCGAGCTCGTCGACGACGACCTGCGGGATCACCACCTGGCAGGAGCCAGTCCGAGCGAGGTCGATCAGGCGCTCTCCCGCGGAGGACCCCAGCCACCGAGCCCCGTGGAACGGATTGGTATCCGGGACGACGGTGATCATGACGCCATCATGCCGGACGGAGCCGGAGCAGATGCGCTCGTCATGCGCCGATACCGCTCACCGGTCCCGGCTCGATGTCGTCTTCGAGGCGGTGCTGCAGCCGCCCGGCCGCCGAGGCCGACTGCGCCCACAACTCGGTCACTGTCACGTCCTGCGCCTCGATGAATCCGCGCAGCCAGAACCAGAAGTCCAAGAAGATGATGGCCGCGTGCTGGATCAGCACCTTACTGTTGCTCGAGTACTTCGGGTATAGCGAGGTCCAGCCGTCGCCGTACTCAGAACCACCGAGCAGCTCGAAGTGCTTAGTCACGCTCGAGTGCGCGATCTCCGAGTACGAGCCGTACAGCGTCTTGAGCGGGAGCCGCAACACCTTGACGTTCGGCGTCGTGCCGAGCAGCTTCGACGCTGGCGCGGTGCCGAGCTCGTGTAGCCGGGCGAGGATCTCGAGCTGCTTGCGGATGAGCACGGTTCCGTCGATGAGCTCGGACTCACGAGCAGCGTCAACCACTGCGAGGTGTGTGCGCAGGAATGAGGTCACGAGCCCCGTGTAGTACGCGCCGTCCTCGAGCCGCGCCAGGCTGACCCCGTTCAGCACGCCGATCACGGCCGCGATCGCATCGTCGAGTGCTTCAGCGACGGCGGAGGACCATACATCGGCGTCGAAGCGACTCCGGGCGAGCGAACGCCAGCCGTCCCGCTGTTGCCTGACCGACCTCCCGGACCAATCCATCAACGAACTCGCGATGGCTGTCTTATGGAGCACTGTGCCCTTAGGCTCGCAGGCCCAAGGGCCCGCTTCAGCTGGTTGAGAGAGCTGAGCCGGACCGTCATAGCTTCATCATGCTCGATCAGGTTCCGGCGCCAAACGGGCCTGCGGCGCCGCGGCTTACAGAACTCTTCCGGATACGGCTTCGCGTAACAGCATCCCTCCTGTGAGAGCCACCGGACGAGACCTGTTGGCCGGATGCCAGGCATGGCTTTGCGGCCCTTGAGCATCGTCAGCTCCGCTTGGTCGTTGCGAGCCACGCCGTCGCGGCCCCGGGCCATGTGACGGCTCCACGCAGCCGTCATGATAGAAAGTCGAGACTCGCGCTCTGGAAGGCGCGGTGACTCTAGGGGATTTAATGAACATTCCGGATATCGACTTCAATCGAGTCCGATCGTTGGGTGCCGGCGGTCAGCGCGATGGCTACGAGCAGTTCATCTGCGAGCAGGTCGCGCAGGAGTCACCCGATGCCGGCGCCCGCTTCGTGTCTCTGCACGGGGCCGGGGGTGATGGAGGTGTCGAGTGCTACTGGACGCTTCCCGACGGAACTGAGCAGGCTTGGCAGGCAAAGTACTGGACCAGCCACGCTGACGTGGACAAGCCACAGCTCGACAAATCCGTAGGAGCCGCCCTCGCAAACCATCCAAAGCTCACCAGGTACACCATCGCCATTCCCGCGGATCCGACGGGTCGGACGAGCGGCAAGGGGAAATCGCTGCTTGAGAAAATACATGACCCGGGTGGTTGGCTCGACGGCTGGAAGACGATGGCAGCCGACCGTGGCATGATCGTCAATTTCGACTTCGAGTGGGCGACGAACATCACCACTCGGCTCACTCGCTTGGACGCCTCCGGTGCCCAACGGCGGTATTGGTTTGACGCCGACGTGCTGCCCCTGCAGTGGTGGGCTGACCGGCTGCAGGACGCAACCCAGGCCGCTGGACCCCGGTACACGCCGGATCTCAACGTTGACGTCCCTGCGGCTCGCAGCATCGCCGCGCTCTGCTCGGACGATGAATGGTGGCAGGTCGTCCTCGGCCAGGTCGAGGAGCTAGCAGAAGCCAGACGAGGCCTCCGATACGCCTTTGCTGATGCCTCGGCGGATGGGCTAGGTGCCGCGCGCAGCGCCGCCACAACGGTCATCGAAGCTCTCGAAAGTTGGAAGCATGACCGGACGGTCGCAGAGTTCCAGGTTCTCGACGAGACTTTGAAGGCCGCCGCCGCTGTCGTCGGGGAGCAGGAGGCCCTCGAGGTTGACCGGATGAACGCCACGCACGAGAACTGGGACAACGCGGGGTGGAGACAGTACCAGAGCGAATACATGGTCCGGTTCCCGGCTGCAGCCGTCGATGCTCTGCGTGACTTGATGGGCAAACTCAGAACCACGACCGACCTCCTCATCGGCCCCCTCGGAACGCTTGCTAGCTCTCAAGTTGCGTTGATGACCGGACCTGCCGGCATCGGCAAGACCTACCTCGCTTTAGACGCCGCCGCCCGGCGCTTTCAAAAGGGGCGGCCTAGCGTCCTCATGCATGGCCGCTGGTTCAATGACCACGATCCGCTCACCCACCTACGCGACGTGCTCCAGATGCCAGCGGACCTGACCAGCGAGGAGGTGATCGCGCTACTGGACCAAAGCGCGCGCGCCGCGGGATCTCCCACCTTGCTCGTCATCGACGCGCTCAACGAAACTCGCCCACGGTCGGCTTGGCGGGACAACCTTGATCGCCTTATCTCCATGGTCACCCGCTATCCGCACGTTCGGCTCCTACTGACAGCGCGCACCCACTACGTCAGTCAGGTTCTCCCGCCCGGCTTGGTCATCCCACGGTTCGAGCACACGGGGTTCGAGGGTGTCGAGTTCGAGGCGGTTAGCGAGTACGCGGCGTTCTACGGTCTCGAACCGCCGACCTCGCCGCCGATCCACGGCGAGTTCGACAATCCGCTCTACCTCCGCCTGGTCTGCGAAGCGCTGCACTCTGACGGACGGCTCTCCCTCGACCAGGCCAACATTGGGCTTGGCGAGCTCGCGAAGATGGTCCTCGACAACGCGAACGACGGCGTCAGTAATCGCATCGATGCGTCAACGTCGGATCAAGTCGTTCACCGCGCAATGCATGCTTTAGCCGGCGCTGTCGCCGACCATGGCGACGCCCCGCTGACTCGCGTCGACGCGCAAGCCATTCTGCATCCGATCTGGCCTGATAGCAGTGCGGAAAAGTCGCTACTCGATGCGCTCATCGCACAGGGTCTTGTCGAAGAAGACGTCGTCCCCGGTAGCGGCGCCCACGGCACCGACATCATCACCATCACCTTCGAGCGCATCGGCCACCATCTGATCGTCTCCGATTCGCTCGCCCAGGTGAGCGACGCAGATGGCGTACGCGCTCAGCTGTCCGGGCGTCTCGGTGAGCTCATTGGACTCGGCGCAACCATCGACGTCGGTCTCCTCGAAGCGGTGTCGGTTGTCGTCGCCGAACGCTTCGGGCTCGAGCTGACCTCTTTCGCCGACGAGATCTCAGACGTCATCGCCGTCGACACTGCCGTCATCGCCGGCACGGCCTGGCGGACCGTGTCATCCATCACTCCCGACACGGGGAGCATCATCACCGACGCGTTGCGTCGCGTCGAGACGTTCGACGCGGGTCTCACGATGCTGTTCAGGCTCGCGGCTCGTCCCGGCCACCCACTCAATGCCGACTTCCTCCACGAGTCTCTCAGCGGGCTCACAATGGCGGCTAGAGATCAGTTCCTCGTCGGGTGGCTGCACACCAGTCACGGCACCAGCGGAGCGGTCGACCGCCTGATGCGATGGGCAAGCGAGAAACCACTCCATCAGGTCGGCGCGGAAACGACACGCTTGTGGGTCACCGCGCTGTTGTGGACGACCAGTGCCACTGATCGTCGCGTTCGTGAGCCAGCGACGATCGCCGCGGCCCGCCTGCTCGTACGACACCCGCAGCAAGCTGCCGGCCTACTCGAACGGTTCTGCGCAGCCAACGACGAGTGGGTCGTCGAACGCACTCTCGAGGTCACCTACTCGGCACTGCTGGCCAACGGGAGCGGCGCGGACTGGAATGCAGCAGCTGTTGTCGTCTGGGTCACCTTCTTCGCACGACACGCAGACCTCACCCCCAACGCCGCCGTGCGCGACGCCGCACGCAGCATTCTCGAAGCGGCGCACGATCGCGGAGCACTGCCCGCAGAGGTAACAGCCGGCCAGTTCAGGCCCCCGTATAGCAGCACCTGGCCGCTGACCTGGCCCACGGAAAACGACATCGCCCCATACGACAAGCGCGACTACCCCAAGCTCGTTCACTCCACCACGGTTGACGATTTCTTCACGTACCAACTCAGGCCCGAACTCCGAGACCGGCCAGGCGTTGACATCCCAGCCGGCGCACGGTGGGTGGTCGCAGAGGTCATCCGACTCGGCTACGACCCCCGTCTGCACTCAAACTTCGACGGCTACGTGCTGGGGAAGTACGGGCCCGGACGCGGAAAGCCGAAATGGATTGAACGGATCGGCAAGAAGTACCAGTGGATCGCGCTTAATCGCCTCATCGGGCATCTGTCCGACCACGCCCCCAAGACGAGGGCGTCCTGGGAGGCTCCCCCGCCGGCCGTTCCCGGACCCGAATCCTCTATCGTCCGGCAGGTCGACCCCACAGTGACCGAGTTCGAACCCCCGAGCGAGGCTTCCCGTTCGTGGGTGCCAGTCTACGACTGGGACGTGAAGATTGAGCGGGCTGACGCCGAATGGGTGGCCGATGACTCCGACCTGCCGACCATTGATGTCACAGCAGCCGAACGAGACGGACGTGAGTTCATCGTCGTATCGGGCTCGTACAACTGGGACCTCACCGACGACACCGAGAAGCGCACGCACCAGGTATGGGCCAACCTCTACACCCACCTGGTGAAGACCGAGCATCTCTCCGCGGCCCTCGGCGAACTTGAAGAGCAAGATCTCATCAACAGGCTCGACATGTCTCGACTTCCCATGAGCTACGACGGTTATGTCGGCGAATACCCATTCGGGCATCACCACGGCGAGACTTTGAGTGTCGTGGAGCACGAATGGATGGATCCACTAGGCGTCCCAACACGACCAGCAGTGTGGGAGCTGCTCGGCGAGAACGAATATGCGCCAGGCAACCTCGCGAACATCTCGTTCAACGCCCCTGCGCCCGAATTCTTCGGAGCCGCACCTGGCCGCCTGCACTGGAACGGCCGCAATGGATGGACCGACGCGAGCGGCCGGCTCATCGCCGCCTTGCGGCACTCCGTGAACGTGGGCCAAAACGAACTTCTGATTGACGCAGACTTCCTGCGAGACTGGCTCGCTACCGAGCAGAAGTCGCTTATCTGGATTGAGAATACGGGAAAGGACGTATATCGGGACATGGGTTCGAGCAGGTCCTATCCTGGATCTCTCGTCCGTTCCCAAGTGCGAGCCTGGACTCCGGGGCATGACCTGCAGGTCGTCGCACCCGGATGGCAACGCATTGCCGCTCGCGACGAATGATGAAGTAGGTCAACGAACGTCCGGGGTTCCGAGCCCGGAGGGTGTCAAGAGACGAAAGCATTGTCAGTCGGCGAGGGCTACGTCGTGTTTGATCTAGGACGACTGCGTCGCATTAGTTCGGACTAGACCTATCCGAGCTCAGGGAGCGGCTGGGCAGGAGTCAGTACATCGGGTGCCGCTCGGTGATTCGCAGCCAGTCATCGAAGTCCGGGATCATGGTCCGCTGCGCGGAGCGAGCACTCCACGCGTTCTCCCACTCGCGAATACGCAAGAGGCACAGCGCGAGGTAGTCGGTGGCGTAGCTCGACCATCGGGCGCTGTAGTTGATGGAGTCGCTGAGGACGTCGTCTCCGGTGTCGAGGAAGACGAGGCCGTTGCCGAGCGCTTCACCAAGGCAAGCGCGTGTGGAACGCTTGAGGTGTCGCCATTGACGCGGGAGCCGGATCTTCATCGCGTCCAGGCTGCGGTACGCGATCGGGATGCGCTCGACCCAGAATGCGGTGTCGCGGCGGTCCCGCAGGTGATGCAGCTGCTCGACCATCGGCACCATCCACGCGACGAGTTCAGCTGCCGCCGCACGGCGGCGTTGTCGTTCGTCGTCTTGTCGCCGCTGGGTGCTTCCGATAGCGCCGTCGATGAGGGGGCCGATGGTTCCGCCGATGATGTCGGTCATGAACGCAATCTCCAGGACACATCCGACATTCAGCCCGAACCGTTCGCAGGAGCCCGTTGCTGCTGCCAGCCGGAGGCAGCGAGCCGTGGATAGATGGGAACACGACGAAGCCCTCCCGGTTCGAGAGGGCTTCGTCGTGTTCGGTCTGGGTCGACTACAAGGCGCTGGTTCGGAGCGGGCACCGAGTGACCCGCCGGTTCGCGCCGGGGCTCAGGGGGTTCCCGTTGCGGTCCTGCTTGACCCGGTACCGGCGGAGCTCGACCTGGTCGGCCGACATGACGTGGGTGGCGTCGAAGGCAGCAGCCGCGTGGCTGGGCGTTGCGGGAGCGTAGAAGCGGCCCTCTCGCTAGAGCGCGGGCGACCGTGTTGCGGCGGCGGCGACCTCCGGGTGTCGCGCGGTGTGGTCGGCTCGGTGCCACTCGGCAAGAGTGGTCAGGATCGCCTGGCTGATGCTCCGCGAGCGGGCCGCTGCGTCGTGGCTCTGATTCGGCTTGCGGGAGTTCGTGACGGCGACCTCCGCCTTGAGGCTGTTGCTGAAGGGGGTCTTGGCGTTGTCGTTGCTCATGGTTGTTCCTTCGGGAGTGTTCTGGTGTGGACGGCGGGTATGACTAGCGGGTTGTGGTGGCGGGCGACCCGGGGCGGTCGGGAGTGGACGGTGTGAGGGGCCAGCCGATGGTGAGGGTCTCGTTCTCTTCGCCGGATCTCGGGAAGCGCCGGTAGTAGGGGGCTCCGTTCCGGTACCCGAGCGATCCCGGTTACCCGGTCGGCGACGACCTTCCCCTCATCTGCTGTCAGGACTCCGTCAAGTTCCCGAAGGAGCACCTGCCGCCGCTCACCCAAGCCTTGCGGTACAAGTCCCGCGAGTGGACCGACTTCCGCGGCTACGCGCGCAACCTCATCGAGAACGGAAACTCGATGCTCAAGGCTCCGAAGTACGGGTCTCTTCACGACCACCTGAACAGACAGTCTCGCGGCTTCGCATCCGGCAAAGTGTTCCTGACGTTCCTGCTCGTCGCGCTCAACATCAAGCAGATCTGCGACTTCCTGAAGGCGAAGGAGATCGAAGACCGCCGAGCAGCCGACAACCGTCCCCCTCGCAAACCACCGATCCTGCGCCGCAGAGATCGCGAGTACTTCAACGAGTACACGGGCACACTCCCCGGTGGAGTGCCGGACCTCGAGGTCCGCCAGGCGCGAGCCAAAGCTCGACGGGAGAAGGCGGCGAAGGTCGACGCCGAGAGAGCGGCCGCCACGAAGACCAGTCGATCGAAGCGAGCGAAGGCGGCAACCAAGCGCGCCTGAGCCCGGAGGGCCCAGCACAACGAAGAGAGGCCCGCAGCCCTGTGGCTGCGGGCCTCTCTTCGTTGTTGAGTTCTTAAGACGATTCCTAAGTTGCCCCTTCGGTCGGGCTGACAGGATTTGAACCTGCGACCCCTTGACCCCCAGTCAAGTGCGCTACCAAGCTGCGCCACAGCCCGCGAACCCCGAGGGGTTCAGGACCCCGGAGGGTCCTCGCCCACGTCCGACCGGAGCGCGAGCGACCGGTCCAGCATAGCGGACGTCAGACCCCCTCCGCGCCACCGCGAGTCCGCCGCACCACCACCCGCCGCGCCGCCAACCACGGCAACCCGAACCCGGCGAGCAGCCCACCGGCCCCGTCCGCCGCCAGGTCCCCGATGGTGTCGTCGTACCCGACGTAGATCGCCGAGTCCACGAAGTTGTGCCCGAGCCACTCCCCCATCTCCCACGCCGCCCCGATCGCGAGGCCGGCGCAGAGCGCGAGCACCGCGACCACGACCCGGCGCTCGTCCGACGGCGCGGGCACGGCACGCAGGTCGGCCCCGATGACGTAGAGCACCGCGGCGAGCAGCCCGGTGAGCACGACGTGGAAGAACTTGTCCCACAGGAACACCGACGTGTACCACTCGAGGACGCTCGACCACCCGGCGACGAGCACGAGCACGCACACGAGCACGTCGAACGCCGGCCGCAGCCCGAGCATCCGCGGCACGACGACGCCGAGGAGCGACAGCGCCATCACCGGGAACGCCGTCCCGCCCCACCCGACGGAGGCGACGACGAGGCTCACGACGGTGAGCGCGCGGACGACGTCGGCGACGAGGAACGTCGGCCGCAGGAACGTCGGTCCGAGGGTGGCTATCACGATGCCCACCGCACGACCGCGTGCACGGCCGCGTGGTCGGACGGCCAGACACCGTCCGGCCGCCGGTCGGACACCGCGACGCGGTCCACGTCCGCCCCGGAGGTCACGAGCACCCCGTCGATGCGCCGGCCCCCGACATGCGGCGTCGCGTAGTGCGGGTACGTCCCGACGGGGTCGCCGACCTGCCTGGAGGCGCGGCTCCAGCTGTCGACGACGCCCGCGTCCGCCAGTGCTCGCCAGGGTGCGGAGCCGGCGGGGGCGTTCCAGTCGGCCATCACGACGGCGGGCAGGCCGCGTTCCCGCACGATCCGGCCGAGGAGCTCGGCGGACCGCAGTCGGGCCCACGGCGAGAGCACGTCGAGGTGCGTCGCGATCGCGGTGAACCGGACGCCGGTCGCACGGTCGCGGACGACGACCCCGACGGCGTGGCGTGGGAACGCGGTCGCCCACGAGCGGGAGCCGGGCCGGTGCGGTCGACGCGACAACGCCCACGAGCGCCGTTCGAGCACCTCGAGCCGCGCCCGGTCGAGGAAGAGCCCGACCTGCTCGCCGCCTCCGCGTGCTCCGCGGCCGACGAGGACGGGTTCGAGACGCGACCCGAGGGCGGCGGTGAGGTCGTCCGCCTGGGTGGGCAGCGCCTCCTGGACGGCGAGGACGGTGGGCGCTTCGGAGGTGACGAGCGCGACCACGGCGTCGCGTCGGCGCTCCCACGCGTCGGGGTGGCCGGCAGGCCGTGGCACACGGCGCCGGACGTTGAGGGTCATGCAGTGCACGTCGGGCGGCTGCACCGCGCCGATGAGCGGGCGGTCGTCGTCGTCGTCGTCGTCGGGCATGCGTCCCTTCTACGAGACGACACCCGTCGGATTCCCAGGGACCTCCCCGGACGGCTCGTAGGGTGGCTCGATGCGTTCCGGCCCCACCTCTCGATTCCTGCTCGCGCTCGTGGCCACCGGCCTGCTGCTCGGAGCCGCCGGGTGCACGACCGCCGGCCCGTCGGATGCACGTCCCACGCTCGCGAAGGCGTCCGCCGACACCGTGACGGTCGCCGACGGCCGAGAGGCCGCCGACCGGTCGGTCCGGGCGAGTCGTGCGCTGTTCGCGTCGGCGCCCGGCGCCCTCGTGGCGCCGGCGGACGACGCCGCGGCGATCCGGACCGCGGCGAGCGCCGCGACCGCGGCGCACGTCCCGGTGCTGCTGGCGGGGAAGGACCACGCGGCTGTCGTCCGCGAGCTGCACCGGCTCGGAGCCGGCTGGTACCAGGCCGAGGGCGACGTCTCGATCGACACCGACGTCGCCGAGCGGGACGCGCCGGACGGTGGCGACGCGCCGGAGTCGACCCGCGCCTCCAGGACGGCGACCGTGGTGGTGGCGGACGCGACCGCGGACGCTGCGATCGTGGCGACGGCGAAGGCGGCGGGAGCACGCGTGGTGGTCATGCCGGAGGGCGTGACGGACCCCGCGGCCGCGTCGGGTGTGGTGCGGGCGCTGCACGAGGAGCGGACCCACCCGACGGTCATGGTGGGGTCGGCGTTCGCCGCGCTCCCGGACCCGGACTGGACCGTCCGTGCTGCCGAGAACGGGTGGCAGCTGCCGCACGGTGGGCAGCGGCCCTTCGACGGGCACCGGTACGTGGCGCTGTACGGCGCACCTGGCGCGCCGGCCCTGGGGGTGCTGGGCGAGCAGGACCCGGAGGCGACCGTGCAGCGGGCCCGGTCCGTGGCGGCCGGCTACGACGGGCTCGGCGACGAGCCGATCACACCCGCGATGGAGGTCATCGCGACCGTCGCCGCCGGTGACGCCGGGGCGGACGGCGACTACTCCACGGAGCTCCCCGTGTCGGCGCTCGAGCCGTACGTCGATGCCGCGCACGACGCCGGCATGCCCGTGATCCTCGACCTGCAGCCGGGGCGTGCGGACTTCCTGTCGCAGGCGAAGCGCTACGAGGCGCTGCTGTCGAAGCCCGGTGTGTGGCTCGCACTCGACCCGGAGTGGCGGCTGACGGACGACCAGGTGCCGCTCGAGCAGATCGGCAGCGTGTCGGCGTCCGAGGTGAACCAGGTGTCGTCGTGGCTGGCGTCGCTCGTGCGGTCGAAGGGGTTGCCGCCGAAGGCGTTCGTGCTGCACCAGTTCCGGCTGTCGATGATCCAGGACCGGTCCTCGCTGGAGTCGCACCCCGAGCTGGACGTGCTGATCCACGTCGACGGGCAGGGCTCGCAGCCGGACAAGCAGGCGACGTGGAAGGCGCTGCACGCGGATGCTCCCGAGGGCGTGCACTGGGGCTGGAAGAACTTCACCGACGAGGACACGCCCATGCTGACGCCCGGGCAGACGATGTCCGAGGTGGCGCCGACGCCGTCGCTGATCACGTACCAGTAAGGCCCGGTTGGTCCAGTTGGTCCGGTTGTCCACAGTCTGGAGGCGCGGGTCAGGTTTCGTCGGTTGCTCCTGACAGCATGGGGGCATGGAAACCACCGCCCCGCCTTCTGCAGACATCGCCGCCGAGGCACAGCAGGCGCTCGCTGCGCTCACGGGGCGGCCCGACGCGGTGTTCCACCCCGGGCAGCTCGAGGCGATCTCGGCCCTCGTCGAGCACCGGCAGCGCGCCCTCGTCGTGCAGCGCACCGGGTGGGGGAAGTCCGCGGTGTACTTCCTGGCCACCCTGCTGCTCCGCCGACGCGGTGGTGGCCCGACGGTGCTCGTGTCGCCGCTCCTCGCCCTGATGCGCGACCAGGTCGCCGCCGCGGCCCGGGCCGGCGTCCGTGCGGTGTCGATCAACTCGGCGAACGCGCACGAGTGGGCCGACACCCAGGCTGCCCTCGCCCGCGACGAGGTGGACGTGCTCCTGGTCTCCCCCGAACGGCTCAACAACCCGAAGTTCCGCGACGAGCAGATGCCGACGCTCATCGCGCGGATGGGCATGCTCGTGGTCGACGAGGCGCACTGCATCTCGGACTGGGGCCACGACTTCCGACCGGACTACCGCCGGCTGGCCGAGCTCATCCGGTCCCTCCCCCACGGGGTCCCCGTCCTGGCGACCACCGCGACGGCGAACGAGCGCGTGGTCGAGGACGTCGCCGAGCAGCTCACCGCCGGCCCCGCCGACCCGGTGTTCACGATCCGCGGGTCCCTCGCGCGGGCGTCCCTCCGACTCGGGGTGCTGACGCTCCCCGACGCGCGGCAGCGGCTCGGGTGGTTGCTCGCGCACCTCGGCGACCTGCCCGGCAGCGGCATCATCTACACGCTGACGGTCTCGGCGGCCGAGGACATCGCCCGGCTCCTGCGCGAGAACGGGTACGCCGTCCGTGCCTACACCGGGCGGACCGACACCGAGGAGCGCGAGCAGCTCGAGCAGCAGCTCAAGGGCAACGAGCTGAAGGCCCTCGTCGCCACGAGCGCGCTCGGCATGGGGTTCGACAAGCCCGACCTCGGGTTCGTCGTGCACGTCGGCGCTCCCTCGTCCCCGGTGGCGTACTACCAGCAGATCGGTCGTGCCGGGCGTGCGACCGACAACGCCGACGTCCTGCTGCTGCCCGGTCGTGAGGACCGCGAGATCTGGCAGTACTTCGCGAGCGCGTCGATGCCGACGCAGGAGCGCGCGACCGCGGTGCTGCAGGCGCTGTCGACCGACACCGCGATGTCCACCGTCGCGCTCGAGGGGCTCGTCGACATCAAGCGGTCGACACTCGAGCTGCTCCTCAAGGTCCTCGACGTCGACGGGGCCGTCCGCCGGGTGACCGGGGGCTGGGTCGCCACCGGCCGGCCCTGGGAGTACGACGCACCCCGGTACGAGCGGGTCGCCGCGGCCCGCGCTGCCGAGGCCGCCTCGATGCTCGACTACGAGTCGACGTCGCAGTGCCGGATGCGGCTCCTGCAGCAGGACCTCGACGACCCCTCGGCCGAGCCCTGCGGTCGCTGCGACAACTGCGCCGGCGCGTGGTTCCCGACGTCGGTGTCCGACACCGACGCGTCCGGTGCCGCCGCGGCGCTCGACAAGGTCGGCGTCGAGATCGCCCCGCGGGCGCAGTGGCCGTCGGGCATGTCCGCCCTCGGCGTCGCCGTGCGGGGCAAGATCGGCCCGGACGAGCTCGTGCAGCCGGGCCGCGCCGTCGCCCGCCTCACGGACCTCGGCTGGGGCGGCCCGCTCCGCGCGCTGTTCGCTCCCGCCACCCCGGACGCCCCCATCACCCGTGAGCTCGTCGACGGGTGCGTCCGCGCCCTCAAGGACTGGCCGTGGGAGGCCCGGCCGACCGCGGTCGTCGCGATGTCGTCGCGCTCCCGGCCGGAACTCGTCGGGTCGCTCGCGCAGGCGCTGTCCTCGATCGGACGGCTGCAGTTCCTCGGCACGCTCGGCCGCACCGGCGGCGCGCCCCGGGGCGACGGCGCGACGAACAGCGCCTACCGGCTGTCCGGCGTGTGGGACACCTTCGAGGTCGGGCCCGAGCTGGCTGCCGCCCTCCGGTCGCACGAGGGGCCGGTGCTGCTCGTGGACGACCTGGTGGACAGCCGGTGGACGATGACGGTCGCGGGGCGGGAGCTCCGGCGTGCCGGGGCGTCGGCCGTGCTCCCGTTCGCCCTCGCCACCGTCGCCTGACCCCGGCGGACCGCTACGCGGCCGAGCCGATCGCGTCGAGTTCCGCGAGTGCGTCCTCGGGCAGGGTGAAGCCAGCCGAGGCGACGTTGTCGCGCAGGTGCGCCACCGACGAGGTCCCGGGGATGAGCAGCATGTTCGGCGAGCGCTGGAGCAACCACGCCAGCGCCACGGTCAGCCGCGAGACGCCGAGCCGTGCCGCGACGGCGTCGAGTGCGCCGGACTGGATGGGCGAGAAGCCGCCGAGCGGGAAGTACGGCACGTAGGCGATCCCCTGGGCGGCGGTCAGCTGGAGCATGGCCTCGTCCTCGCGGCGGGCGACGTTGTAGAGGTTCTGCACGGTGACGACGGGGGCGATCGTCTGCGCCTCGGCGAGCTGGTCGGCGTCCACGGTGGACAGGCCGAGGTGCTTGATGAGCCCCTGCTGCTGGAGTTCGGCGAGCGCCTCGAACTGCGGCGCGATGCTGCCCGGCTCGGGCGCGTCGAAGCCGCCCATCCGGAGGTTCACCACGTCGAGCTGCTCCAGGCCGAGGTTCCGCAGGTTGTCGTGCACCTGCTCGACGAGCTCGTGCGGCTCGCGGGCGTGCGGCCACCCGCCCTCGGCGTCGCGGCGGGCGCCGACCTTCGTGACGATGTGCAGGCCGTCCGCGTACGGGTGGAGGGCTTCGCGGATGACCTCGTTCGTGACGTGGGGACCGTAGAAGTCCGACGTGTCGATGTGGGTGATCCCGAGCTCGACGACGGTGCGGAGGACGCGGATCGCCTCGGCGCGGTCGGTCGGCGGTCCGAAGACCCCGGGTCCGGCCAGCTGCATTGCGCCGTACCCGACGCGGGTGAGTTCGAGGTCATCGGCGGGGCGGTAGGTGCCGCCGGGGAGGGTCGTTTCGGTCATGCCACCACGATGCGCCTCGCACGCCGACACCGGCAGGTCCCCCGCGACCCTGGGACCACGGGGACCAGGATCGACCGGCACGGGGTCCGTAGCCTGGGGTGCGTGAGCGAGAACACCCTGGGCGAGTACCTCCGAGCGCGGCGGGAACTCGTGCGCCCCGAGGACGCCGGGCTGCGCGTGACCGGGGCCCGTCGCACGCCGGGGCTCCGGCGCGAAGAGGTCGCGACCCTCGCCGGCATCAGCGCCGACTACTACCTGCGCCTCGAGCAGGGACGGGACCGCAACCCGTCGGCGCAGGTGCTCGACGCGATCGCGCGGGTGCTCGGCCTCGACCACACCGCCGTCGGCTACCTGCACGGCCTGGCCGACACCGCCACCGTGCGACGCCGTCCGGGTGCGCGGGCGCGTGTCGACCGGGTGCCGTCCGGCACGCTGCAGTTGCTCGACGTCATCGGGCTGCCCGCGTTCGTCGAGAACCGGGCGTTCGACGTGCTCGCGGCGAACCGGCTCGCAACCGCGCTGGCGCCGGGGATGCGGGCGGGCGAGAACCGGCTGCGCACCATGTTCCTCGACGGCACCGAGGCGGACCGGTACCCCGACTGGCAGGACCAGATGGGCGGGATGGTCGCGGCCTTCCGGTCGTCCATCGGCCCGGACGTCGACGACCCGGCGATCACGACCCTGGTGGGCGAGCTGTCCCTCGGCAGCGAGGACTTCCGGCGGCTCTGGGCGCGGCACGACGTGCGGCCGCTCGGCGGGGGCTCGGTGCGGATCTGGCACCCGGAGGTCGGCGACCTCGAACTGCGGCGCGAGAAGCTCGGCATCGGCGGGACCGACGGGCAGCTGCTCGTGGTGCACCACGCGGAGCCGGGATCGCCCTCGGAGCGGGCGTTGGCGCTGCTCGGCAGCCTGGCCGCCCCGCGCGCCGACCGACTCGGAACGACTCAGTCGACGTCGTACGACACCGAATGAGTCGTTCACCCGCGCCGGCAACGACCCGCGCATGCAGGGTGCGACACGGTCGTCGTCGCACGACGACGGCGATGTCGTTCCGGGTCGACGCTCCCCGCCCGCGCCGCTACCGGCGGACGGGCTTCGGGAAGGCGGCCCGCATGTGGTCCGTGGTGAGCACGTCCCCGATGCCGATCATGAGCAGTGAGAACACGATCTGCTCGATCACCATCCAGAACGGGTAGAGGCCCGGGATCGCCGCGACCACGAGTGTCACGACCGGGAAGATCCGGCTGAACAACCGGAGCCGCTGGTACGCCCAGTAGTACCCGAGCTGCGCCCGCCACGCGAAGACGTAGAGCGTCAGGGTGATGAGCAGCACGACCGTCGCCCGGAACCACACCGCCCACGGGACCGTCTGCCCCGCGTGGGTCAGCACCACCGCGACGACGATGGCGGCGAACCCGACGACCGTCTCGGCGACGAGCAGCCACCGGATCCGGCGGAACGAGCGCACGGTGTCGGGGTGCTCCAGCATGTCCTCGCGGACGACGTAGCCGCCCTGCCGGCCGCCGGCGAGCTGGTCGAGTCGCAGGCGACACCACAGGCGGTCGGCGAGGGCGCCGAGCCCGTCGTTCTGCTGCGTCACCCTCCCATGGTGCCGCATCCCGCTCGGGAACCGGCACCGCGCCTCCAGGCCACGACGGACGCGACGGTCGCGACGGTCACGACCCGATGCGGCCCGCCGTCGGTACCGGACCCAGCGCCCGGACCACGACCCGACGCGTCTCGACGCGACCCGGCGCGGCGCGGCGCGGCGCGGCGCGGCGACTCAGTCGGTCGGGATGAGCGCTGCGCCGCCGAGGACCTGCCCGGAGTCGGGGTCCAGCAGGACCACCGACCGGACCGGGTCCGGGATCCCCCGGGGTGCCTCGAGGTCGAACGTGATGGTCCCGACGTCGGACGGGATCGTGCCGAGGTCGTCGTCCGCACCCTGCTGCGTCCAGTACCCGCGGCGCTCACCGACGACCGGCCCCTCGGACAGCAGCACCCGGACGGCGGGCAGCTCGGAGTCGTACGACGCCACCCGGAGGTCCTGGATCGTGACGAGCAGGTGGTCCCCGGCGCGCGTGATCCGGACGTGGCCCGAGGCGAACCGGTCGATCGGCACGAGGTCCCCCGCGACGGGCGGGACGCGTCGCCACCACGGGTCGATCGGCGATCCGTCGGCACGGTCGTCGGTGTCGGACGACGTGTCGGACGACGTCTCGGGCGCCGGGACCGGCGCGCCGAGCGTGTTCGACGGTGACACCCGGGTACCGCCCTGCACGCCCTGCTCGGCGAGCGGGGTCGACGTCGCGACGGGCTGTGCGGTGTCGCTGCCCCGTTCGGCCTGGATGGCGTACCAGGCGACCAGGACGAGGACGACGGCGAGCACGGCGGCGGCAGCGATCGCCCACCGTCGCCGTGCCGCCGTCATGTCCGCTCCCCCGGTCGGCCTCAGCGCTTGCGACGCTCGCGCACGCGCATGTTGACGTTGATCGGCGTGCCCGAGAAGCCCCAGACCTCGCGGAGACGACGGGTGATGAACCGTCGGTACTGCGGGTCGAGGAAGCCGGTCGTGAAGAGCACGAACGTCGGCGGCTGGCTCGAGGCCTGCGTCCCGAACAGGATGCGGGGCTGCTTGCCGCCGCGCACGGGGTGCGGGTGCTCCTGCACGAGTTCGGCGATGAAGGCGTTGACCTTGCCGGTCGGGATGCGGGTGTCCCACGACTCGAGCGCGGTCTCGAGCGCCGGTACGAGCTTCTCGAGGTGCCGACCGGTGCGGGCCGACATGTTCACGCGCGGGGCCCACGCCACGTGGGCGAGGTCCTGCTCGATCTCACGCTCGAGGTAGCGGCGGCGGTCGTCGTCGAGCAGGTCCCACTTATTGTAGGCGAGCACGAGCGCACGACCGGACTCGAGGACGAGGTCGATGATGCGGAGGTCCTGCACGGAGATCGGCTCGGTGACGTCGAGGACGACGACGGCGACCTCGGCCTTCTCGAGCGCGGCCGTGGTGCGGAGGGACGCGTAGAAGTCGGCGCCCTGCTGCAGGTGCACGCGCTTCCGGATGCCGGCGGTGTCGACGAAGCGCCACACCTTGCCGCCGAGTTCGATCTGCTCGTCCACCGGGTCGCGCGTGGTGCCGGCGAGGTCGTTCACGACGACGCGCTCTTCGCCGGCGGCCTTGTTGAGCAGCGAGCTCTTGCCGACGTTCGGGCGGCCGAGGATGGCCACGCGGCGGGGACCGCCGACCTCCTGCTTGGCGACGGCCGAGGTGTCGGGGAGCGTCTTGATGATGAGGTCGAGCAGGTCCGCGACGCCGCGGCCGTGCAGCGCCGACACCGGGTGCGGCTCGCCGAGGCCGAGGTTCCAGAGCTCATACGCGTCGAGGTCGCGGCGGTCGTCGTCGGACTTGTTCGCGACGACGATGACCGGACGGTCGGTGCCGCGGAGCATCTTCACGACGTGCTCGTCGGTGGCAGTGATGCCGACCGTGACGTCGACGACGAAGAGCACCGCGTCGGCGAGGTCGATCGCGACCTCGGCCTGCGCGGCGACGGAGGCGTTGATGCCCTGCGCGTCCGGCTCCCAGCCGCCGGTGTCGACGAGCGTGAAGCGCTTGTCGTTCCAGTCGGCCTTGTACGAGACACGGTCGCGCGTGACGCCGGGGACGTCCTGCACGACGGCTTCGCGGCGACCGAGGATGCGGTTCACGAGCGCCGACTTGCCGACGTTCGGGCGACCGACGATCGCGAGCACCGGGTACGCCGGCAGGTAGGTGATGCCGTCCGTGCCGAGCTGGCCGGCCTCGAGCAGGGCGACGTCTTCCTCGTCGAGCTCGTAGTCCTCGAGCCCGGCGCGGAGCGCGGTCGCCCGCTGCTCGGCCTCGGCCTCGTCGAGCCCGGCGAGACGCTCGCCGAGCGCGTCGTCGTACTGGGGGAAGTCGTCGTGGTCGTTGTCGAGCTGCGCCATGTGGGTTCCTTGCCGGCGACCCTGCGGCCGCGTGTTGTCAGTGCGTGGCCGCGCGGGGCCGGGATGTCGGTGTCAGTGCGTGGCCGCGCGGGCCAGGTCGACGACCGCCTGCACGGTCTGGTCGAAGTCGAGGTCGGTGGAGTCGAGCGTCGTGACGCCGTCGGCGGCGTTCATGAAGTCGACGACCTTCGCGTCCGCCGCGTCGCGACGAGCGAGTGCGGCGGAGGTCTCGGCGGCGGACTGGGTCGTGACCTCGGCCGCACGCCGTGCCATCCTAACCGACTCGTCGGCGGTCAGCAGGATCCGTACCTCGGCGTCCGGGGCGACCACGGTCGTGATGTCCCGTCCCTCGGTGATGATGCCCGGGGCGTCCGCCTTCCGCATCACCGTGCGGAAGAGCTGGACGAGACGCTGCCGGACCTCGGGGAGCTTGGCGATGTGGGCGACGGCGGCGGTCACGTCGGGGGTGCGGATGGCGTCGGTGACGTCGGTCTCCCCCACCCGGACGAAGTAGGCGTCGGGGTCGGTGCCGATCGCGTAGTCGAAGGTGTCCCAGCTGGCGAGCACCGCCGCCGGGTCGTCGAGGTCGACGCGCTGCTGCAGGGCGTGCCAGGCGAGTGCACGGTACGCGGCGCCGGTGTCCTGGTAGCCGAAGCCGAGTGCCCGGGCCGCGGCACGGGACACGCTGGACTTGCCGCTGCCGGCGGGGCCGTCGACCGCGATGACGGTCTTCGCGACGTAGGCGCCGTCGGCCAGGCCGGCCGGCATCGGGGCACTGGTCGACCCCGGCTCGCCGCCGGGTTCGCCGAGGCCGCCGGCCGGACCACCGAGCGGTCCGCCGTCGGCGCCGCCGCCCGCTCCGTCGCCCGGCGTGGGCAGACCGGTGTCGGGCCCGTTCGGTCCGCCGGTGACTCCGGAGTCCTGCGCGGCCGCGGTCGTGGCGGGGTCGGTGTTCTCGTTCAGGCCCATGCTGCTGCGATCCTCCATCCGCGACCCTCGAGTTCCTCGACGAGTCGCTGTTCCTGCTCGGGCACGACCGACACCTCGACGATGCCGATCGGTGCGCCCGGTGAGTGCTCGAGGCGCATGTCCTCGAGGTTGATGCCGATCTCCCCGATGAACGTGAGGAGCGCGGCGATCTGCCCGGGGGTGTCGTCCACCAGGACGACCACCTGGGCGAAGCGCTTGGTGGTGCCGTGCTTGCCCGGCAGCCGTTCGACACCGCGGTTGCCCGCGGCGATGGTCTCGGCGAGTGCCCGGGGCGAGCCGGAGGCCGACGGGTCGTCGAGCGCCTCGAGCACGCGGTCGAGGTCGTCGCGGAGGTCGGCCAGCACCGGCCGGATGTGTCCGGCGTTCGCACCGATGATCTGCACCCACAGCCCCGGGTCGCTCGCCGCGATCCGGGTGACGTCGCGGACGCCGCCGCCGGCGAGGTCGAGCGACCCATCGGGAGCGTCGCGCAGCCGCGAGGCCATGAGCGTCGACACGAGCTGCGGCGCGTGCGAGACGTACGCCACGGCGAGGTCGTGCGACTCGGGGTCCATCGGCACCACGGTCGCCCCGACGTCGAGCGCGAGGTCCTCGACCACGGCGGCACGCTGGTAGGTGATGTCGTCGTGCCCGGCGACCACCCACGGGCGGCCGACGAACAGGTCGGCACGGGCCGCGGTCGGACCGCTCCGCTCACGTCCGGCCATCGGGTGCGACCCGATGTAGCGGCTGACGTCGGCGCCGGACGCCCGGAGTGCCGCGAGCGGCCCGGACTTCACGCTCGCGACGTCGGTCACGACGGCCCGCGGGTACGCGGTGAGCTCACGTGCGACGACGGTCGCCACGACGTCCGGCGGGACCGCCACCACCACGAGCTCCGGCGCGTCACCGTCTGCCGGGTGGCGGCCGGCGCCGTAGTCCACGGCGAGCGCCAGCGCGGCGGGCGAGACGTCGTCGAGGACGACGTCGACGCCCTTCTCGCGGAGCGCCAGGCCGATCGACGCACCGAGCAGCCCGGCGCCGACGATGCGCACGGGTCCCCGGAGCCGCCGGTCGATGTCCGGGGCGGCGGAGAGGTGCGTGCGGTCGGTCACCCGGCAAGCCTACCGATGCGTCAGTCCGAGGACTCCTCGTCGTCGGCGCCCTGGGGCGCGCCCTTCGCCTGCCGCGCGATGCGGAGGAGGCTGCCGAGCTCGACGGTCGACAGCTCGCGCGTCTTGCCGATCGGCAGCGACCCGAGCTGCAGTGGACCGAACGAACGGCGGACGAGTTCGAGCACCGGGTGGTCGACCTCGTCGAGCATCCGGCGGACGATGCGGTTGCGGCCCGAGTGCAGCGTGATCTCGACGAGCGACTCCCCGCGCGACGACTCGAGCAACCGGACCTTGTCGGCGGCGATCGGGCCGTCCTCGAGCTCGACACCGTCGAGCAGTCGCTGCACCGTCGCCGGGTTCACGTTGCCGCGCACCTTGGCGATGTAGGTCTTCGTCACGCCGAACGACGGGTGCGCGAGCACGTGGGCCAGGTCGCCGTCGTTCGTCAGGATGAGGAGCCCGGACGTCTCGGTGTCGAGGCGGCCGACGTTGAACAGGCGCTCCTCGTACCGGTCGACGTACTCGGACAGGTCGCGGCGACCGCGCTCGTCCTGCAGGCTCGACACCATGCCGGTCGGCTTGTTGAGGAGAACGTAGCGACGCGAGGTGTCGATCTGCACCGGCACGCCGTCCACGGCGATCTCGTCGGTCGCCGGGTCGACCCGGCGGCCGAGCGCGTCGACGACCTCGCCGTTGACCGTCACGCGGCCCTCGACGATCAGGTTCTCCGCGACTCGTCGGGATGCCACGCCCGCACCGGCGATCACCTTCTGCAGGCGCTCGCCCTCAGCCTGGAGGCCCGGTGCGGCTCCGGCGGGCGCGCTCCCCTCCGATGCGTCCCAGTCCGGGATGATCGGCCGCTCGGGCGTGCCCTCCAGCGGAGCGCCGGACTGGTCGCGGGCGCCCTCGGGCTGCGGGGTGGTGCGGCGGTCGGGCGTGCGGGGGCCGGTGGGACGGGTTCCGGAGCCACGGTTGCGGTCGCTGTTGCGCGCGGTCGTGGTGCCGCCGACGTAGCGGCGGCCGTTGTGCCACACGCTGCTCGGGCGGCCGTCCGGGGTGCGGCGGTCCTCGCGGGCCGGGTCACGGCGGTCGTCGTCGCGGCGGGGCGCATCACGGCGGTCGTCACGACCCCGGTAGCCACCACGGTCATCGTCACGGCGGGGCGCATCACGGCGGTCGTCACGACCCCGGTACCCACCACGGTCGTCCTCACGGCGGGGCGCATCACGGCGGTCGTCACGACCCCGGTACCCACCACGGTCGTCCTCACGGCGGGGAGCATCCCGACGGTCGTCACGACCCCGGTACCCGCCACGGTCGTCCTCGCGACGGACGAAGCCGCCGCGGTCACCGCCGCGTCGGTCGTCGTCGCGGCTGACGAAACGTCCACGGTCGCCGCCGCGGTCGTCCCGACGGTCATCGCGACCGCGGTACCCACCACCGGTCGCGGGACGGTCATCACGACCCCGGTACCCACCACCGGTCGACGGACGGTCATCACGACCCCGGTACCCACCACCGGTCGACGGACGGTCATCACGACCCCGGTACCCACCACCGGTCGACGGACGGTCATCACGACCCCGGTACCCACCACCGGTCGACGGACGGTCATCACGACCCCGGTACCCACCACCGGTCGACGGACGGTCATCACGACCCCGGTACCCACCACCGGTCGACGGACGGTCATCACGACCGCGGTAGCCGCCACCGGTCGAGGGACGGTCATCGCGACCGCGGTAGCCACCACCGGTCGAGGGACGGTCATCGCGACCGCGGTACCCACCGGATGCGGGGCGGTCATCACGGCCGCGGTACCCACCACCGGTCGACGGACGGTCGTCGCGACCCCGGTACCCACCACGGTCGTCGTCACGACGACCGGAGGCCGGACGGTCGTCGCGCCCGCGGTACCCACCACGGTCGTCGCGACCACCGTCACCCGACCGGCCACCCGCACGGCCGGAGCCGGCGTTTCGGTCGCGGGACGGGCCTCCAGGCCGGCTGCCGCCGTCGCGACCCGAACCGCCTCGTGGGCCGCCTCGTCGTTCTTCCTCATACGCGGCCATCGGGGATCCCTTCGTTCTGCCCGAAGCCGTCGGCACCGTCGTCCAGGAGGGGCGAGATGAGCGGCAGCTCGTCGAGCGAGTTGATGCCGAGCTGCTGCAGGAGCAGGTCGGACGTGACGTAGTTGATGGCGCCGGTCTCGGCGTCCGTGAACGACTCCTCGATGAGGCCACGCGCGACCAGCGTGCGGACGACCCCGTCGACGTTCACGGCGCGGATCGCGGCGATCTGCGACCGGGTGATCGGCTGCTTGTAGGCGACGACCGCGAGGGTCTCGAGGGCGGCCTGCGACAGCCGCGAGGGCCGTTCGGCCTCGACGAACTGCTCGACGACGGCGTCGAGGTCCTCGCGGACGTAGAACCGCCATCCGCCGCCGACCTCGCGGAGTTCGAACCCGCGACGGATGGTCCCGTCGACGCCGTCGAAGTCCGCGACGAGTCGTTCGACCGCCTGGCGGACCGCGGGGACGGGCGCGTCGACCGCGGCGCCGAGGGCGACGAGCGACTGCGGCTCGTCGGCGATCATCAGGATCGCCTCGAGCTGTCGGTCGATCGGGATGTCCGGGTGCGGGACGTGGTGCTCAGCGTGTTCCTGTGCTCGCTCGTGCTCACGGCGCTCGTGGATCTCGCGTTCGATCGCTCGGGCGTCGGCCATCTCGTCGGCCCCGCCGGGTTCCGCGCTCGACGAGTGCGCGTGCGCGTGCTCGTGCGGTGCGTCGGCGACGTCATCCGTCATAGTCGGCTCCCAGGTTGGCGAGGCTCTCGTCGGACCAGTCGTCAGCGGTCCAGCGGAGTGTCAGTTCCCCGAGCGGTTCGAGCTGTTCGAACGAGATGGACGCGTTCCGGTACAGCTCCAGGATCGCGAGGAAGCGAGCCACCACGATACCCGTCTCCGAGACCCCGGCGACCAGTTCGCGGAACGAGACGTCCTCGTCCGCCCGGGTCCGGAGGATCGAGACGACGATCGCAGCCTGTTCGCGGATGCTCACGAGGGGCGCGTGCAGGTGGTCGAGGCCGACCGTCGGGATCTCCCGCGGGGCGAACGCCATCGTCGCCAGCGCGGCGAAGTCCTGCACCGACAGGGTCCAGACGAGCTCGGGCGTCCGTGCGCGGAACCGCTCCTCGAGCCGCACGCTGCGGACGTGCCGACGCGACTCCGTCAGCCAGCGCGACCCGAACCAGTCGGCCGCCTGCTTGAACGCGCGGTACTGCAGCAGCCGGGCGAACAGCAGGTCGCGCGCCTCGAGCAGGGCGACGTCCTCGGCGTCGACGAGCTCACCCTGCGGCAGGAGCCCGGCGATCTTCAGGTCGAGGAGCGTCGCCGCGACGACGAGGAACTCACTCGCCTCGTCGAGTTCGTCCTCGGACTCCGCCAGGCGCACGTACTGGATGAACTCCCCCGTCACCGCGCCGAGCGACACCTCGGTGATGTCCAGCTCGTGCTTCGTGATGAGCGAGAGGAGCAGGTCGAACGGCCCGTCGAAGTTCCGCAGGCGGACCCGGAAGCCGGGCACGGTCGTGCTGCCCGCGGGCGCGGGCGCGTCGGCTGGCTGCGGGACGGCGGCGTCGTCAGGCGACGGCGCCACGCTCGACGAGCTCCCGTGCGAGCTGCCGGTACGAGTGCGCGGCGGCGTGGTCCGGAGCGGTCTGCGTGATCGGCCGGGCCGAGACGGTCGCGTCCGGGAACTTCACCGTGCGCCCGATCACCGTGTCGAGCACGCGGTCGTCGAACGTGTCGACGACGCGCTCCATGACCTCGCGCGAGTGCAGCGTGCGCGAGTCGTACATCGTCGCGAGGATGCCGTCGAGCTGCAGCGCCGGGTTCAGGCGGTCGCGCACCTTGTCGATCGTCTCGATGAGGAGCGCCACACCGCGGAGCGCGAAGAACTCGCACTCGAGCGGGATGAGCACGCCGTGCGCCGCCGTGAGGGCGTTCACCGTGAGCAGCCCGAGCGACGGCTGGCAGTCGACGAGGATCACGTCGTAGTCCTTCGCGACCTTGCGGAGCACGCTCGCGAGGATCTGCTCACGAGCGACCTCGTTCACCAGGTGCACCTCGGCCGCGGAGAGGTCGATGTTCGCCGGGATCACGTCGAGGTACGGCGTGTTGGTCGGCTGGATGACCTGGTTCGGGTCCTTGATCGAGCCCATCAGCAGGTCGTAGACGGTGGGGATGTCGTGCGTCCGGACACCGAGGCCAGCGGACAGGGCGCCCTGCGGGTCGAAGTCCACCGCCAGCACCTTGCGGCCGTACTCCGCGAGCGCCGCACCGAGGTTGATCGACGTCGTGGTCTTGCCGACGCCGCCCTTCTGGTTGCAGAGCGCGATGATGCGAGCGGGGCCGTGACCGTCGAGTTCCTCGGGCACCGCGAACTGCCGGACGGGCCGTCCGGTCGGACCGTAGGTGGTCTCGCCGGTTCCGGGGGTGGTCGTCGGGTTCGTGCTCACCCGGCCATCGTACCGGCGACCGCTCCCCGGACCGGGCCGCACCGCCGTACCGACGCCCGCCGCTACGTCCGGGCCGCACCGACGTACCGACGCCCGCCGCCACGTCCGGGCCGCACCGCCACGCCGCCGTGGGCCGACGGGCGGAGGCGAGCCGCGCCTCCAGGCCGTCACGCCGGGCGCAACGCCACCCGCATGCTGTCCACGCGCTCCGCGATGACGGCGTCCGCCGTCCAGCGCCGCTGCAGGCGACCGACGAGTTCCTGCACCTGCCCCTGGTCGAGGCCGGGGTGGAGTGCGAGCCCGACCGTCAGCTCCGCGCCTGCGAAGCGACCGAGCGGATCCCCCGGCGACAGCTCGACCCGCGCCACCGCACGCTCGCCGACGACGGAGTCGGCGAAGGCCCGCGCGACCTCCGGGTCCTCGAAGCACGGCGTCCACGGCAGGTCCTGCCCGAGCGCCCACACGGCCGGCCGGCGCAGCACGAACTCGGTCGGTGCCGTCGGGTCGAGCACGACGAGCTGGGTCTCCTCGCTCGCGGCGGCCATCGCCACGCGGCGCGACTCGGCCGGTACCGGGCGGGCGTCCGCGTCCCACGCGCGCATCGCCTCGACCGAGGTGAAGGCGGGCATCACGCTCCGGCCGTCGGGCCCGGCGACCGTGACGATCGAGAGCTCCTGCGTCTTGTCGACGAGCTTGCCGGTGTCGGTGTGGCCGACGTCGCCGGCCTCGGCGATGAGCGGGATGAGCAGCCGCGCGGAGCGGAGCGCGTCGACGACCGCGCGCTGCGAGCCGCCCTCCGGCAGGGCCGTGATCGCCGCGACGAGGGCCGGGTCCGCCAGGCCGTCGTCGTCGTCGAACGTCGTGTCGTGCTGGTCGAACGCGCGGCCGGCCCAGGCGAAGCCCGCCGAGTCGGCGGCACCGCCCGGCGTGTGCGCGTCGTCGGGGTGCCCGGGCGCGTCGTGCTCGGTCGCGGCGTGCTCGGGCGCGTCGGGTCCGGTGCCGCGTCCGTTCGAGATGCCCGCCACGCGGCTACTCCGAGGCGATGTCGAGGGCGGCCGGGAGCGTGAACGCCCCCGAGTAGAGCGCCTTGCCGATGATGGCGCCCTCCAGCCCGTGCGGCACGAGCTCCCGCAGTGCCCGGAGGTCGTCGAGCGTCGAGATCCCGCCGGAGGCCACGACGGGCTGGTCGGTCCGGTCGCAGACCTCGCGGAGCAGGTCCACGTTCGGCCCCTGCAGCGTGCCGTCCTTCGTGACGTCGGTCACCACGTAGCGGGCGCAGCCGGCTTCCTCGAGGCGGTCGAGCACCTCCCACAGGTCGCCGGCGTCCTCCGTCCAGCCGCGGCTCGCGAGCGTCGTGCCGCGCACGTCGAGCCCCACGGCGATCTGCTCGCCGTACGTGCGGATCACGCGCGCCGCCCACTCCGGGTTCTCGAGCGCCGCGGTGCCGAGGTTCACCCGGGCCGCGCCGGTCGCGAGTGCCGCCTCGAGCGACGCGTCGTCGCGGATGCCGCCGGACAGCTCGACGTTGACGCCGTCGACCTCGCGCACGGCGTGCGCGATCACCTTGCGGTTGTCGCCGCGGCCGAACGCCGCGTCGAGGTCGACGAGGTGGATCCACTCGGCACCCTGGTCGCGCCAGGTGCGGGCCGCGGACACCGGGTCGCCGTAGGACGTCTCGCTGCCGGCCTCGCCCTGGGTGAGGCGGACCGCCTGGCCGTCGACGACGTCCACGGCGGGCAGCAGGACGAGGGGCGGGGTGGCGATGAGGTCGGTCATGGTCCTGTCGGTTCCGGTGCTGTCGGTTCTGGTGCTGGCGGGGTGGGACGGGTTGGGTTGGTCCGGCGGGTCAGGTGCATCGGTGGCCGGGGCGGGCCTGGAGGCTCGGCGCGCGTCCGTCACGCCTGCCCACGTCCGGCGGTGGCCGGCCCTAGAGCGAGTTCACCCAGTTCCGGAGCAGCCGGATCCCCGGCTCCCCCGACTTCTCCGGGTGGAACTGCGTCGCGGTGAGCGGGCCGTTCTCGACGGCGGCGACGAACCGCTGCCCGTGCTCGGCCCACGTCAGGCGGGGTGCACGGAACGGCCCGTAGGCCTCCAGCGGGAAGTCCGTCACGCCGTAGGAGTGCACGAAGTAGAAGCGCTCGTCGTGCAGCCCGTCGAACAGGACCGAGTCCTCCGGCGCCTGCACCGTGTTCCAGCCCATGTGCGGCAGGACGTCGGCCTGGATCTGCTCGACCGTGCCGGGCCACTGCCCGAGGCCCTCGACGTCCGCTCCGCGCTCGATCCCCCGTGCGAACAGGACCTGCATGCCGACGCAGATGCCGAGCACCGGTCGCCCGCCAGCCAGGCGCCGGTCGACGATCTCCCCACCCTGCACGCCCTCGAGCTGGTCGACCACCGCGGCGAACGCGCCGACACCGGGCACGAGCAGACCGTCGGCCTTGAGCGCGGTCTGCTTGTCCGAGGTCAGGGTCACGTCGGCCCCGGCCCGCTCGAGGGCCTTCGCCGCCGAGTGCACGTTGCCGGAGCCGTAGTCGAGGACGACGACGTTCGGCCGCGCGCCCGTCGGGGTCGCGCCGGTCGGGGTCGCGCCGGTCGGGGTCGCGCCGGTCGGGGTCGCGTCGGTCACAGCGCGCCCTTCGTGGACGGGATGCCGTCGACGCGCGGGTCGAGCTCGACCGCCTTGCGCATCGCACGCGCGAACGCCTTGAACTCCGCCTCGGCGATGTGGTGCGGGTCGCGGCCTTCGAGCACGCGGACGTGCACCGTGATGCCGGCGTTGAACGTGATCGCCTCGAAGACGTGGCGCACGAGGGAGCCGGTGAAGTGCCCGCCGATCCGGTGGAACTCGAAGCCGGCCGGCTCGCCCGTGTGCACGAGGAACGGTCGCCCGGAGACGTCGACGACGGCCTGCGCCAGTGCTTCGTCGAGCGGCACGAGCGCGTCACCGTAGCGGCCGATGCCGGCCCGGTCGCCGAGCGCCTGCTTGAGCGCCTGGCCGAGCACGATGCCGGTGTCCTCGACGGTGTGGTGCACGTCGATGTCGGTGTCGCCGGTGGACCGCACGCGGAGGTCGATGAGCGAGTGCTTGCTGAACGCCGTGAGCATGTGGTCGAAGAACGGCACGCTCGTCGAGATGTCGGACGAGCCGGTGCCGTCGAGGTCGAGCGCGAGTTCGATGCTCGACTCGCTCGTGCTCCGGCTGATCGAGGCGGTGCGGGCGGTCATGCTTCAACCCTAACGGGCGGCTGTTCCGCGGCCACGCGGCGCATGGCGTCGAGGAACGCGGTCGTCTCCTCCTCGGTGCCCGCGCTCACCCGGAGGTGGTTCGGGATGCCGAGGTCGCGCACGATGACGTCCTGCTCGAGCAGTGCCTCGAACGCGGCGTGCGGGTCGGCGACGCCGCCGAACAGGACGAAGTTCGACCAGGTCTCGTACGTGCGGTAGCCCATCGCCTGCAGCTCGGTGACCATCCGGTCGCGCTGCCGCTTGATGTCGTCGACCATCGCGAGCATCGCGGGAGCGTGCCGGAGGGCCGCTACCGCCGCCGCCTGGGTCAGGGCGGAGAGGTGGTACGGCAGCCGGACCAGCCGGATCGCGTCGATCACGGCGGGGTGCGCGGCCATGTAGCCGACCCGGGCACCCGCGAAGGCGAAGGCCTTGCTCATGGTGCGCGAGACGACGAGCCGCTCACGCCCGGGCAGCAGCGTCAGCGCGCTGGGGGCGTCGGACGGCATGAACTCGGCGTAGGCCTCGTCCACCATGACGATGCCGTCGGTCGCGGCGTAGGCCGCCTCGATCGTCTCGATGGGCAGCGGCGTGCCGGTCGGGTTGTTCGGGCCACAGAGGAACACGATGTCCGGCTGGTGCTCCCGGATCGCGGCGACGACGGTCTCGGGCGAGATGCGGAACTCGTCGTCGCGCTCCGCGGGGATCCAGGTGGTCCCGGTCCCCGACGCGAGGATCGAGTGCATCGAGTACGTCGGCGGGAAGCCCAGCACAGTGCGGCCGGGCCCGCCGAACGCCTGCAGGAGCTGCTGCAGGACCTCGTTCGAACCGTTCGCCGCCCAGATCTGCTCCGGACCGATCCGCTGCCCGGCGGCGCTCTGCTGGTCGGTGCCGGTCTGCTGGTCGGTGCCGGTCTGCTGGTCGGTGCCGGTCTGCTGGTCAGCGCCGCCCTGCTGGTCAGCGCCGGCCTGCCGGTCGGCGCCGGCCTGGTGGTCAGTGCCGAGCCCGCGCTGCAGGTAGTCGGCGAGCGACTGCCGGAGCTCGGTGAACTCGCGGTCCGGGTAGCGGTTCACGGTCGTGAGCGCCTGCCGGATCGACGCCACGATGTCCTCGGCGACGTCCGCCGGCACCGGATGCGTGTTCTCGTTGACGTTGAGCTGCACGCGGACGTGCTTCTGCGGGGCGCCGTAGGGGCTCTGCCCGCGCAGGTCGTCTCGGATCGGGAGGTCTTCGAGCGTGAATGCCACCGATCCATCGTAGGCCGCACGGCCTGTCCGAGGACCGGCCGTCCGGACGGTGCCGCCACCGCGACCTACCGCGCACGCCCGCCCGGCGATCGCGCGCCTGCCGGCGGTCGTGTGCGTAGCCGGATCGTGCCGTCCGAGGACTACTGACCGGAGGTGTACTTGGCCGGGATGGCGATCTGCTCGCCGGCCTGCAGCCCGGAGCCGTCCAGCGCGTTGAGGCTGATGACGTCCTGCACGAAGTCGCGCGGGTCAGCGTTCGGCGCGGTCTCTTCCGCCAGCTGCCAGAGCGTCTCGCCCGGCTGGATGGTGACGGTGTCGAAGTGCACGTCGGCCGAGGCGTTGCCGGCCGAAGCCTGGCCGCCGTTCAGCACCGCGAGGGCGACGCCGAGGAGCAGGGGGACCGCGGCGAGCGTCGTGATGACGAACCGCCCGCGGCGCGTGAGACGCAGGCGCGTACGCACGGCCGGCGCCGAGGTGCGCTGGGTGTCAGCGATGGCGATGGTGCTCATGTCGTTCTTGCCTTCCCGTTCGGTGGACCGAAGCCCTGTACCGAACATACGTTCGAATCCGTGGTCACACAAGTCCTGTGCGGAGATTTCTGGGGGGATTTCTGCCGACACGCTCGAACAGGTGTTTGTCCGGCCTTGACCGGTCGGATACTGTTTCGATCGACTGGGACAAGTCAAGCGGGGACCACCGACATTCCCGCGGGCACCGTCCCGGCACCGACGAAGGGCGAGACGACGTGGTGGACGAACTGCGGGGACAGAAGCCGCTGACAGCGAAGCAGCAGGCGATCCTCGACGCGATCCGTGCGTCGATCGCCAGCCGGGGGTACCCGCCGAGCATGCGTGAGATCGGCGACGCGGCCGGCCTCTCCTCGCTCTCCAGCGTCTCGCACCAGCTCGGCCAGCTCGAGCTCGGCGGCTGGATCCGCCGCGACCCGAACCGGCCCCGGGCACTCGAGGTCCTCGTCGACGAGCCCACCCCCGACGTCGACGGGCCGGACGTCGACGCGACGACCCTCGTCCCGCTCGTCGGCCGGATCGCAGCCGGTGTCCCGATCACCGCCGAGCAGCACGTCGACGAGATCGTGCCGCTCCCCCGTCAGCTCGTCGGGACCGGTGACCTCTTCATGCTCAAGGTCGTCGGTGAGTCGATGATCGACGCCGCGATCTGCGACGGCGACTGGGTGGTCGTCCGGTCGCAGCAGACCGCCGACAACGGGGACATCGTCGCCGCCATGCTCGACGAGGAAGCGACCGTCAAGGTCTTCCGCCAGCGCGACGGCCACACGTGGCTGCTCCCGCGCAACACGGCGTTCGAACCGATCCTCGGCGACGCGGCCACCGTGCTCGGCAAGGTCGTGGCGGTCCTCCGCTCACTCTGAGCCACCCGTCCGGCGCCCGGCGCCCGGCGCAGCCTCGCACAACCAAAGTCACCCGGAACCGCGCCAACGCGCGGTTCCGGGTGACTTTGGTTGTGCGACGGCAAACAGCGCCACGCGACCGCAGGCAGCCCGGCGCGACCGCCCGGCGCCGAGGCGCAGCCGCGCGGCGCCCGTCAGACGGACGCGACCGGCGCCACCACGAACGGGTCGAGCTCCGCGACCTGCCGGCGGAACACCCGCACCTGCAGCCGGGTGCCGTCCTCGACGTAGTCGACCGCGTCCACCGCGCCCGCGTCGTGCAGCGACGACACGAGGTCCCCGCGGTCGTACGGGATCACCACGGTGAGCGACACGTCGGGTTCGGGGAGCCGGGCCTCGATCGCCTCGAGCAGGGCCTGGATGCCCTCGCCCGTGCGGGCGGAGACGAACACGGCGTCCGGCACGAGCCCGACCAGCACGAGCCGCTGTGACTCGTCGATGAGGTCGGCCTTGTTGAACGCGACGATCTCGGGGATGTCCCGGGCACCGACGTCGCCGATGACCTCACGCACCGTCGCCAGCTGCGCGGCGGGGTCGGGGTGCGACCCGTCGACCACGTGCACGATGACGTCGGCCTCGCCGACCTCTTCCAGCGTGGAGCGGAAGGCCTCGACGAGCTGGTGCGGTAGGTTCCGCACGAAGCCCACCGTGTCGACGAAGGTGAACTCGCGGCCCTTGGCGCTCTCGGTCCGGCGCACGGTGGCGTCGAGCGTCGCGAACAGCTGGTTCTGCACGAGCACGCCCGCGCTCGTCAGCCGGTTGAGCAGCGACGACTTGCCCGCGTTCGTGTAGCCCGCGATCGCGACGCTCGGGACGTCGTTGCGGTGCCGGTCGGCGCGCTTGGCCTCACGCGCGGGACGGAAGCCGGCGATCTGCCGACGCAGCTTCGACATCCGGGTGTGGATGCGGCGGCGGTCGAGCTCGATCTTCGTCTCACCGGGTCCGCGCGAACCCATGCCCGCACCGCCGGAGACCTGGCCACCGGCCTGTCGGGACATCGATTCACCCCAACCGCGCAGTCGCGGCAGGAGGTACTCGAGTTGCGCCAGTTCGACCTGGGCCTTGCCCTCGCGGCTCTTGGCGTGCTGGCTGAAGATGTCGAGGATCACGGCGGTGCGGTCGATGACCTTGACCTTCACCACGTCCTCGAGCGCGCGACGCTGTGAGGGCGCGAGCTCGGTGTCGGCGATGACCGTGTCGGCGCCGGTGGCCTTGACCACCATCGCGAGTTCCTCGGCCTTGCCCTTGCCGAGGTAGGTCGACGGGTCGGGGTTCGGTCGGCGCTGCAGCAGCCCGTCGAGCACCACCGCTCCGGCGGTCTCGGCGAGGGCGGAGAGCTCACGGAGGGAGTTCTCGGCGTCGGCGGCGTCGCCCTGCGGGTACACGCCGATGAGGACGACCTGCTCGAGCCGGAGCTGCCGGTACTCGACCTCGGTGACGTCCTCGAGTTCGGTGGAGAGGCCGGCGACGCGGCGGAGGGCCGCGCGGTCCTCGCGGTCGTACTGGTCGCCGTCGCCGTTCCAGCCGCGGTCGTCCACCGACCGGGTCTGGATGGCCTGCGCGGGGGCGAACACGGACGACGAGGCCCGGGAGTCGGCGTTGCGCAGGACTCGTTCGACGACACCGGCAGCGCTGTCGTCAGTGGTTGGTTGGTCGTGCTCGTTGGAGTCCGTCATGCTGTCCACAGGGTACCTCCGCCGCGCCCGGGACACACGGGGTTGCCGGTACGGTTCATCCATGGCGAACGACCACTACTTCTCGGCGAGTCCGGAGAGCGATGCTCGGCCTCGCCAGATCGACGTGACCCTGGCGGGTCGACCGCTCACGCTGACCACCGCCGCCGGCGTGTTCAGCCCGGACGGTCTCGACCGCGGCACCCGCGTCCTGCTCGGCTCCGTCCCGTCGCCGGCGTCCGACGGCGCGCTCCTCGACGTCGGCTGCGGCTGGGGGCCGATCGCGATCACGATGGCGCTGCACTCCCCCGACGCGCAGGTCTGGGGCGTGGACGTCAACGAGCGGGTGCTCGGCCTCGCGCGGGCGAACGCCGACGCCGCCGGCGCGACGAACGTCTCGATCGCCCTGCCCGACGACGTCCCGGCGGATCTCCGGTTCCGGACGATCTGGTCGAACCCGCCGATCCGCGTCGGCAAGGACGAACTCCACCAGATCCTGCTGACCTGGCTCCCCCGGCTCGAGGTCGGTGGCGATGCCTGGCTCGTCGTGTCGAAGGACCTCGGCGGCGACTCGCTGCAGCGCTGGCTGCGGGACACGCTCGACGACGGCTTCCACGTCGCGCGCGCGACGACCGACAAGGGCTTCCGCGTCCTGCGGGTGCACCGTACGGCGTAGCCGCCGCGTCCCACGACGCACTCCGGCCGCTCCCCCGCAACGCAGCGCCGCCGCGTCCCCGCGACGCACCACGGACGTCAGCCTGGAGGCGCGACCCACCGCACCGACGTCGGTGACGCTGGACGGGCCTCCAGGCTGACCACCGTGGTCGCGCCGGGCAGGCACGCTCCGGACAGCGAGCGATGCAGCACCGGGCTCAGACCGTCAGGTCACCCGAGAAGACGAGTTCCGCCGGGCCGGACAGCGAGACGTGCTCGCCGTCCTCCGTCGCGAACATCCGGACCGTGACGACGCCGCCGGGCACGCGCACGCGCCAGGTGTCCGGCGCACCGTTGCCAGCCCAGTGCCGCGTGGCGAGGGCCGCGGCCACCGCCCCCGTGCCGCAGGACAGGGTCTCGCCGCTGCCCCGCTCGTGCACGCGCATCGTGATCTCGCCGACGCCGTCCTTGACCAGCGGGTCGCCGGGCAGGACGAACTCGACGTTCGCGCCGGCCGCGGGCAGCGGGTCGAGCACGGGCACGTAGGTGAGGTCGACGTCCGCGAGCTCGTCCTCCGTCGCGACGGCGACGACCACGTGCGGGTTGCCGACGTCGATACCGAGGCCCGGACGGGCACGGTCGAGGTTCTTCGCGCGGACCATGACGTCGTCCGCGCCGCCGCCCTCGATGCCGAGGCCCCAGCGGCCGAGGTCGGCCGAGAAGCCGTTCGTGGTGCGCTGCACGTCGACCAAGCCCTTGCGGCTGCCGACCGTCAGGGTCTCGCCCGGGGCGAGGTCGACCAGGCCGGACTCGGTGAGGTACCGGGCGAAGACGCGGATGCCGTTGCCGCACATCTCGGCGACCGAGCCGTCGGCGTTGTGGTAGTCCATGAACCACGTCGCGGCGGGCTCGACGGCGACGAGCGCCCGGCCCTCCGGCAGCGACTCGGACCGCACGGCGCGGATGACGCCGTCGCCGCCCACGCCGAACCGCCGGTCGGCGATCGCCCGGATGCGGTCGGGGGTCAGGTCGACCGTGGCGTCGGGGTCGGCGAACAGGACGAAGTCGTTGCCGGTCCCCTGGCCCTTGGTGAAGTGCAGCTCGGTCACGGGACGATCCTACGGGCAGCGTCCGTCAGCCCGGCGCGGTCGGCGCCGGTGACGTCGAGGACCTCGGCGTCGGCGTACCGGCGGAACCACGAGACCTGCCGTCGGGCGTACTTGCGGGTCGCGATCCCGGTCGCCTCCACCGCCTGCTCGACGGTGGCGTCGCCGTGCAGGACCTCGAGCGCCTGCGAGTACCCGATCGCGGCGCGCGCCGTCCGGCCCTGTTCCAGCCCGCGGTCGCGGAGCGCTCGGACCTCGTCCACCAGCCCCGCGTCGAACATCCGCGCCGCCCGCTGGTGCAACGCCTCGACGAGCTGCGCGCGGTCGCGGTGCAGGTGCAGGATCCGTGCGGGTCGCCAGGGGCGGGGTGCGGACGGGAGGCTCGGGGTCACGACCTCGGATCGGCTCGCGATCTCGAGTGCTCGGATCAACCGCCGTGGGTTGCGTGCGTCGATCGTCGCTGCGGCGGCCGGATCGAGGTCGCGGAGGCGCTCCAGCAGGATGCCCGGCCCGAGTTCGTCGTGTTCGCGCTCGAGGCGGGCGCGGAGCTTCGGGTCCGTGCCGGGGAACGCGAGGTCGAACAGGACCGCGGAGACGTACAGCCCGCTGCCGCCGACGAGCACCGCGACGCCGCCGCGCGCCTGGATCGCCTCGACGTCGGCCCGGGCGTCCCGCTGGTACGCGGCGACGCTCGCCTCGTCGGTCACGTCGAGCACGTCGAGCTGGTGGTGCGGGATGCCGTGGCGCTCGGCGACCGGCAGCTTGGCGGTGCCGATGTCCATGCCGCGGTACAGCTGCATGGCGTCGGCGTTGACGATCTCGGCGTCGCGGCCGGCGGCCCGGAGTCGTTCGGCGATCGCGATCCCCAGGTCCGACTTGCCGGTGCCCGTCGCGCCGACGACGGCGATCAGGGCATCGGCACCGTCGTCGTCAGCGGCCGACACGGATCGTCGGCAGCCCGAGGGAGACCGCACGCGGGCCGTCGCCGGGCGCGCTCGGCGTCGGGACGCCGCAGCTCTCGGCCTGGGCGCGGTCCCATGCGCCCCCCGCGCGGGTGCGACGGATCGGCAGCGGGCCCGCGTTGTCGGCGATGAGGAAGTGCGGCGCTGAACGGGTGACCTCGACCGTGACGACGTCGCCGGGACGCGGGACGTCGGACCCCTCGGGAACGGCGAAGTGCACGAGACGGGAGTCCTCCGCGCGACCGGACAGGCGGTGCGTCGCCTCGTCCTTCTTGCCCTCACCGGTGGCGACGAGCACCTCGACCCGACGGCCGACCTGCTTCGCGTTCTCCTCCGCGGTGATGTGCTCCTGCAGCGCGACGAGCCGCTCGTAGCGCTCCTGCACGACCTGCTTCGGGAGTTGCTCGTCCATCGTCGCCGCGGGCGTGCCGGGGCGGATCGAGTACTGGAAGGTGAACGCCGACGCGAACCGCGACTGCTCGACGACGCGCAGGGTGTCCGCGAAGTCCTGCTCGGTCTCGCCGGGGAACCCGACGATGATGTCGGTGGAGATCGCCGCGTTCGGGATCTTCGCCCGGACGCGGTCGAGGATGCCGAGGAACCGCTCGCTCCGGTAGCTCCGACGCATCGCCTTGAGGATCCGGTCGGAGCCGGACTGCAGCGGCATGTGCAGCTGCGGCATGACGTTCGGCGTCTCGGCCATCGCGTCGATGACGTCGTCGGTGAAGGCCGCCGGGTGCGGGCTGGTGAAGCGGACGCGCTCGAGCCCCTCGATCTGGCCCGCGGCGCGGAGCAGCTTGCCGAACGCCTGCCGGTCGCCGAACTCGACGCCGTACGAGTTCACGTTCTGGCCGAGCAGGGTGACCTCGATCGCGCCGTCGTCGACGAGCGCCTGGATCTCGGCGAGGACGTCGCCGGGTCGTCGGTCCTTCTCCTTGCCGCGGAGGGACGGCACGATGCAGAAGGTGCAGGTGTTGTTGCAGCCGACGGAGATCGACACCCATCCGCTGTGGGTCGAGTCGCGCTTGGTCGGGAGCGTCGACGGGAAGACGTCGAGCGACTCGAGGATCTCGATCTGCGCCTCGTCGTTGTGGCGCGACCGCTCGAGCAGCGTCGGCAGCGACCCCATGTTGTGCGTGCCGAACACCACGTCGACCCAGGGCGCCTTCTCGAGGATGACGTTTTTGTCCTTCTGCGCCAGGCACCCGCCCACGGCGATCTGCATGCCGGGGTGCTCGCGCTTGATGCCGGCGAGCTGGCCGAGGTTGCCGTACAGGCGGTTGTCGGCGTTCTCGCGCACGGCGCAGGTGTTGATGACGACGACGTCGGCCTGCTCGCCGTCGGCCGCGACGTACCCGGCGGCCTGGAGCGATCCGCTCAGGCGCTCGGAGTCGTGCACGTTCATCTGGCACCCGTAGGTGCGGACTTCGTAGGTGCGGGGGCGCGCTTCGACGGTGGCCATGGTCGTCCCAGTGTAAATCGGACCGGGCGCCGATCGGCCCGCTCCGGGCTACTCGAACCGGACGGATCCGCGAGGACCGCCCCGCGGGCGTCCCCCACCGTCGAGCGCACGCTCCACCGCGATCCGGACCACGCCGCCGTTGTAGCCCTTGCGCATGAGGAACCCGGAGAGCCGCCGTTCCGCGGTCGCCCGGTCGAGACCCCGGAGCTGCCCGGCACGCTTCTGGGCGAGCTCGATGGCACGGACGAACTCGTCGTCCTCGTCGTCGGCCGCGGCGTCCAGCGCGGCGTCGATCGCCGCCTGGTCGATGCCCCGACGACGGAGCTCCGCGACCACGCCCTGCCGGCCGAGGCCCTTCCGGTCGTGCAGACGATCGACGAGGTCGGTCGCGAGGGCGACGTCGTCGACCAGGCCGACACGGGTGAGCCGCTCGATCTCGTGCTCGACCACGTCGGCGTCGAGGTCGTTCTCGGCGAGCATCTTCCGCAGCTCGGACTCGCTGACGCCCTTGCGGCTCAGCGCGCGCATGCTCAGTCGTTCGGCGTCGGCGCGCTGCTCGTCGATCGGACGTGGGGCATCGGCCGGGTCGATCTCGGCACCGGAGTCGATGGCGAACACCGACGCGGTCGAGGCATCGGCGGCCGAGCCCTCGTCGTAGCCGTCCTGTTCGGCGCGGGCGGTGCGACCGGTGCCGTCACCGACGACCGGCGACAGCCAGTCGGCCTGCGCTCGCGCGCCCAGGATCGGGAGCGGTACTGGCGTGTCGGCGTCGGCAGCTGCACCCGCGTCGGCGTCTCCGGCTGCGTGCGCGGCTGCGGCTCCGTGGGCGGCTGCGGCTCCGTGGGCGGCTGCTTCTGGGTCCTCGTCCTGCGATGGCACGGGTGTCGACGCCTGCGCCGCGCGACGACGGGACCGCGCACCGAACAGGTCGGTGACCGGTGCGAGGTCCGCGTCGTCGTGGTGGTCGGTCGTCACGCGCCCTTGCGCTCCGCGATCTTCGGCGCGATCGACTCGACGGGTGCGTCAGCCTCGGCCTTCGCACCGCCGACCCCGAGCTTCGCGAGGATCTTGGCCTCGATCTCGGCGGCGATCTCCGGGTTCTGGATCAGGAACGAACGCGAGTTCTCCTTGCCCTGCCCGAGCTGGTCGCCGTCGTAGGTGTACCAGGCGCCCGACTTCTTGACGATGCCGTGGTCGACGCCGAAGTCGAGCAGCGAGCCCTCTCGCGAGATGCCGACGCCGTACAGGATGTCGAACTCCGCCTGCTTGAAGGGCGGCGCCATCTTGTTCTTGACGACCTTGACGCGGGTGCGGTTGCCGACGGCGTCCGTCCCGCTCTTGAGCGTCTCGATGCGGCGGATGTCGAGTCGGACCGACGCGTAGAACTTGAGCGCCTTACCGCCGGACGTGGTCTCGGGCGAGCCGAAGAACACACCGATCTTCTCGCGCAGCTGGTTGATGAAGATCATCGTGGTCTGCGTCTGGTTCAGCCCACCGGCGAGCTTGCGCAGCGCCTGGGACATGAGGCGGGCCTGCAGACCGACGTGCGAGTCACCCATCTCGCCCTCGATCTCGGCGCGGGGCACGAGGGCCGCGACGGAGTCGATCACGATGAGGTCGATGGAGCCGGAGCGGACGAGCATGTCCGCGATCTCGAGCGCCTGCTCGGCGGTGTCGGGCTGCGACACCAGGAGGGCGTCGATGTCGACACCGAGCTTCTTGGCGTACTCGGGGTCGAGCGCGTGCTCGGCGTCGATGAAGGCCGCGATGCCGCCGGCGCGCTGGGCGTTGGCGATCGCGTGGATCGTCAGGGTCGTCTTACCCGAGGACTCCGGGCCGTAGATCTCGACGATGCGGCCGCGGGGAAGTCCGCCGATGCCGAGCGCGACGTCGAGCGCCACCGACCCGGTCTGGATGACGTTGACCGGGGCTCGTTCGTCCGACCCGAGGCGCATGATCGCACCCTTGCCGAACTGCCTGTCGATCTGGGCGAGTGCGGTCTCGAGGGCCTTCTCGCGGTCTGCCGGTGATGGCATGGGGTGCTCCTTCGTGCTCGGTGTCGGCCGCCTGTAGGCTGTCGCGTCCACACCGGCCGGTGGTGCAAGGCCAGTGGTTCTGCGACAAGGCTTCGGGCTGTTCCCGTTGACTCCGAACCTAGGGCGGGCCACCGACATCACTGCCGTCAGCCGCGCGATCTGTGGACGAACTCCTCGAACAGCGCCGATGTGGAGGAAGCTACCACCGATCGAACACGCGTTCGAGCAACACGCCGAACACGTGTTCGGATGCGGCCGACGTCGTCCGCGTCAGTCCTGGGGCTCCGCCAGGCCCTTGCCGTGCCGCTTGTCGAGCGGGACGTCCTGCGAGTCGCAGAGCGCTTCCCACACCCGGCGAGCGTCGATCCCGGCGTCGAGCGCGTCCGCTGCCGACCGACCGCCGAGCTCCTCGAGCACCACGTCACGACTGACGACGGCACCGTAGGCGTCCCCGAACACCTGGTCGACGGCCCGCCAGAACTCACTCACCCGCATCGTTCCAGCGTAACGAGCAACGAGGGTGCGAGCAGACCGGTGCGGGCGGACCGGTGCGCCCCGACCGGTGCGCACGGACCGGAACGACGAACGCCCCCGCCGGGAGGACCAGCGGGGGCGTTCGTGGAGCGGTGGCGTCAGCGCACCGCGAGGTCGTTGTCGAACTCGGCGACGAGGTCGTCGGGGAGCGTGTCGGGAACGGGGGTGAGGCCTTCGACCACGGCGAGGCGGTCGCCCACTTCGCGCATGATGGTCGAGATCGGGGTGTCCAGCGCGTCCGCGACGGACGCGAGGATCTCCGAGCTGGCTTCCTTCTGCCCGCGCTCGACCTCGCTGAGGTACCCGAGGGCCACGCTGGCCTTGGACGCGACCTGACGGAGGGTCCGGCCCTTCTGCAAGCGGAAGTCACGCAGAACGTCGCCGATTTCCTGACGAACGAGAACCATGAGAACTCCTCCTCTCTGTCGTCTCCGCGCCCGCTCGGACCGGATGGCCGAGTTCGGGTTGAGCAACAATAGCGTTGCCGGTTGCAGCATGCTAGCGAGGCCGGCTGCTGTACCGCTGGAGATTGCGTGAGATGTAACCCAGTGGAAACGGGACCTATTCCCGGGCCCGGATCGTGGACGACATCCGTGCCAGGAGTTCGGAGACGGTGGCGTGCCGGATTGCATCCCGGTCGCCGTCGAGGTGCAGTTCGTACGCCTCCGCGCCGTCCGCCGACGCGATCCCGACGAAGACCGTCCCGACGGGCTTGCCGTCCTGCGGCTCCGGGCTGGCGACCCCCGTCGTGCTGATGCCCCACGTGGCCGGCTCGCCGTCAACGGACAACGCGGTCCGGACGCCGGCGGCCATCTGCCGTGCGACCTCCGGGTCGACCGCCCCCTTCGCGTCGAGGAGCTCGGCGTCGACCCCGAGGAGCGTGTGCTTGATCGGCGTCGCGTACGCCACGACGCCGCCGCGGACGACCGCGCTCGCGCCGGGGACGTCCACCAGGGTGGCCACGACGAGCCCGCCGGTGAGGGACTCGGCCACGGCGACGGTCTCGCCCCGCGCGGTCAGCGCGGCGACGAGCCCCGGGGCCACGGGGACCGGCACCGGTGCGGGTTCGTCGTTCACGCTGCGCTGCGGTTGTGCTTCCATGCCTGCCAGAGGTAGTCGATGCCGCTCAGGATCGTCGCCAGGAACGCGGCGGTCATGAGGATGCCGTTCACCCAGTGCGCCCACTCGCCCACCAGGTTCCACCACGGGAAGAGCGCGGCGGTCAGCGCCACGGCCTGCAGCACGGTCTTGATCTTGCCGCCGCGGCTCGCCGGGATCACCCGGTCGGACAGCACCGCGAACCGGAACACCGTGATGCCGATCTCGCGCACCATGATGAGGACTGTCACGTACCAGGGCAGCTCGGCGAGGATCGACAGCGCGACGAGGGCGCCACCGATGAGCACCTTGTCGGCGATCGGGTCGACGAGCTTGCCGAAGTCGGTGACCAGGTTCTGCCGGCGGGCGATGATGCCGTCCGCGCTGTCCGTGACGATGGCCACCACGAAGACGACCGCCGCCCAGATCCGCAGGGGCCCGTCGGTGCCGGCGTCCGTGAGCAGCAGGATGAAGAACAGCGGCGCCATGAGGATGCGCACGACCGTGATGATGTTCGCCACGTTCGCCGTCGACGCTGGCCCGGGGCCCTTGCGCAGCAGACGACCACGCCACGGGAACCTGGCGCCGTGCGATGTGTCCGTACCGTTCGAGGCGGTCATCGCACTCACTCCCTGCCCGTCAGTCCCCACGCGTCCTCGTCGGGCTCGTCGTCGACTTCATCGTACCCGCGGGTCATGTCCCCCACCGGGTCGGCGCCGTAGCGGTCGTCGCCTCCGGAGCCCGGCCCGGCGACGGCCGCAGCCGCCGGCGCAGCGCCCGCAGGCGGGGCTGCCGGGGCCGGGGGTTCCTCGCCCCGGAGCTTCGCGAGCACCGACGGCAGCTGGTCGGCGGTGACGAGCACGTCGCGCGCCTTCGACCCCTCGGACGGCCCGACGATGTCGCGGGACTCCATGAGGTCCATGAGGCGCCCGGCCTTGGCGAACCCGACGCGGAGCTTGCGCTGCAGCATCGAGGTCGACCCGAACTGCGTCGACACGACCTGCTCGACGGCGGCGAGCAGCAGCTCGAGGTCGTCACCGATGTCGGCGTCGATCTCCTTGCGCTCGACCACGGCCTGGACGTCCTGCCGGTACTCGGGACGGGCCTGCCGGGTGACGTGCTGGACGACCTCGGCGACCTCGCTCTCGTTCACCCAGGCGCCCTGCACGCGGAGCGACTTCGACGACCCCATCGGCAGGAAGAGCGCGTCGCCCTGCCCGATGAGCTTGTCGGCGCCCGGCTGGTCGAGGATGACCCGGCTGTCGGTGACGCTGGTGACCGCGAACGCGATGCGCGACGGCACGTTGGCCTTGATGAGCCCGGTGATGACGTCGACCGAGGGCCGCTGCGTCGCGAGCACCAGGTGGATGCCGGCGGCACGGGCCAGCTGCGTGATGCGGACGATCGACTCCTCGACGTCGCGGGGGGCGACGAGCATGAGGTCGGCGAGCTCGTCCACCACGACGAGCAGGTACGGGTACGGCTTGAGCTTCCGCTCGCTGCCGGCGGGCAGCACGATCTCGTTGTTCTCGATCGCCTTGTTGAAGTCGTCGACGTGACGGAACCCGAACGACGCGAGGTCGTCGTACCGCATGTCCATCTCCTTCACGACCCACTGCAGCGCCTCGGCCGCCTTCTTCGGGTTCGTGATGATCGGCGTGATGAGGTGCGGGACCCCGGCGTAGATCGAGAGCTCCACGCGCTTCGGGTCGACGAGGACCATGCGGACCTCGGACGGCTTCGCGCGCATGAGGAGCGACGTGATCATCGAGTTGATGAAGACCGACTTGCCGGACCCGGTCGAGCCGGCGACGAGCAGGTGCGGCATCTTCGCGAGGTTCGCGACGACGAACCCGCCCTCGACGTCCTTGCCGACGCCGATGGTCATCGGGTGCTTGGACTTCCGCGCGGCGTTCGACCGGAGGACGTCGCCGAGCGACACGGTCTCGCGGTCGGAGTTCGGGATCTCGACGCCGATCGCGCTCTTGCCGGGGATCGGCGAGAGGATGCGGACCTCGTTCGACGCGACCGCGTAGGACAGGTTCTTCGACAGCGCGGTGACGCGCTCGACCTTCACACCCGGGCCGAGCTCGATCTCGTACCGCGTGACCGTCGGGCCACGCGAGAAGCCGGTGACCTTCGCGTCGACCTTGAACTCGGTGAGGACGCTCGTGATCGCCGCGACGATCTCGTCGTTCGCCTGGCTGCGCGCGACCGAGGGCGAGCCGGAGCTCAGGGTCGTCGCCGCGGGCAGGCGGTAGGGCGCGGACGGGTCCTCGTCGGCGCCGGACATCGGCGGCAGGCCGTCGACGGCGTCGGCGGCGACGTCGTCTGTCAGGTCCTCGGCCGGGAGGGACGGGGAGACCACCGGGGACACGGAAGCGTCCGGACGGATCACCTCGGTCGCGTCGGGGCGGTCCGGCACGACCGTGCCGAAGTCGCGGAGCGCCTGCTCAGCGACCTCGAGGTCGTGCTCGACGGAGTCGTTGAGGTTCACCGACGCCGGCTCGGCTGGGGTGTGGTCGATCAGGCCGGCTGCGGCGCCCTGGTTCGGGCTCGGCGCGGCGGCTGCGGCCGGCACGCCGGGGACCGTCGAGGTCGCGCCGGTGATGACGGGGCTGTCGTACGCCGGGTCTTCTTCACGCCCCGACTTGTTCCGACGCCACCACGGGATGGTGCCGCCGTCCTCGGTGCCGTCGGACTCAGCCGCCGCCTCGCCCTCGAAGCCGAGGTCGTCGAAGAGCTGGAAGTCGGTGTCGCCCTTCTTCGCGCGCTTCGTCGACCGCGATCGGGGCGCAGGAGCCTCGGCCACCTCGGCCTCGGGCTCGGCCGCCGGGGCCGGTGCGCCGAACAGGTAGGCGTAGAGCTCGTGCAGTCGCCGGCCGAGCTTGTTCGGCGGGGTCTTCGTGATGATGAACAGGGAGAGCACGAGCAGCACGATCGCGACGGGGACCGCGACCCAGGCGGTGGCGATCGTGACGAGCCACCCGATGACGACCCAGCCGATCACCCCGCCGGCAGCGGCGAGCGCGGGCATGCCGTCGGCGGCGCTGGGCCGACCGCCGAACACGTGGCAGAGCGAGGCGATCGACACGAGCAGCAGCCCGAGGCCGATCCCGATGCGGGTGTTGTCGTGCACCGAGGCCGGGTGCCGGAACAGCCACCCGGCGAAGACGACCATGATGACCGGGAGCGCGAACGCCAGTCGACCGAACAGCCCGCCGAACGTGTACGCATCGAGCGCGACCGAGACGGAGTTCGTCGGGTTGAGCCACTCCACCACCGCACCGGCGATGGCGAGGACGAACAACAGGAACGGGAAGCCGTCGCGTCGCTGGTCCTTCTCGAGGGTCTCCTTGCCCAGCAGGCGGAACATCGCTCCGACGCCGTGCGCCATCGCGAGCCAGAACGTCACGAGCGGACTCTGCTCGCGGAACACCGGCGTGGGTGCCGCCTGCGGGAGCTTCTTCGTCGTGGCCTGGGTGCGCGACGGAGCACGCGTCCCGCTTCCACGGGACGACGAGGACGCGCGCGAGCGCGTGGTCGACTTGGTGCCTCCGGCCATGGGCAGAACCCTAATCCCCTCTCAGGACAATCCGAGGGAGGCCCGCCGCGACGTCCGGGGCGGACGCGGGACGGGCCTCCAGGCCAGGTCGTGCCGTCAGTACCGGATCGCGTCGATGACCTTGACCCGCACCGCGACGATCGCGGGGAGGAACCCGGCGAGCGCGCCGACGAACACCGCCGAGCCGACGCCGACCAGGGCCGCCTCGAGCGGGAACGGCGCCCCGCCGACCTCGACCCCGCTCGTGATGAGCCCGCGCACCGTGTCGTTGCCGAGGACCGCGGCACCGATCATGACGCCCACCCCGCCGGCGACGAGTGTGCCGAGCACGTTCTCGAGGAGCACCGCGACGAAGATCCGCCCCGCCGAGGCACCAACGCCCCGGCGGATGCCGATCTCGCGGATGCGCTGCCGGACGCTGACGAGCGAGACGTTGAGGAGTCCGAGCCCGCCGAGCACGAGGACGAGCACCGCGACGCCGGCGATGACGTACCGCATGGCGCCGAGGGGGTCGCCGTCGACCGAGCCGGCGGCGTCCATCCGCGACGCGTCGACGGACATCCCGTCGCCCACGGCGCGTTCGGCGTCGCTGGCGATGCGCTTCGCGAGGGCCTTGCCGCCGGACTCCGGCACCCAGACCTCGAACGACCGCTGGCCGCCGTCGTCCGTCCCCGGGGCGACGCTCGACGTCGCCACCGAGTTCGCGAGCTGGTAGAACATCGGCTCGGTGTCGTACTCCGACGAGGCGTACTCGCCGACCACCACCGCGGTGACCCCGGGGGTTCCGGGCAGCCGGACGGTGGGGTGGGTGACGACGTCCGCGCCGCCGAGCTGGTCGAGGAACGCCTGGTTCACCACGATGGCGGGTGCGAGGCGCTCGCGGTCGGACTCGGTGAACCACTCCCCCGAGGCCATCCGGAGCCGGTGCATCTCGGCGTACGGCGGGTCGACCGTCTGTCCCTGCACGTCGGCCACGCCGTCCGGGAACTGCACCCGGCGGGACGTGTACGTCGCCTCGGTGGCGTGCCGGACGTCGTAGCGCGCGGCCGCGGCACGGAGCTCCCGGTCGAGTGCGTCCGAGGCGGCGGCGTCCGACGCCGAGCCGTCGCCGGAACCGCTCCCGGTCAGGCTGTAGGTCGCGGCCCGTCCGCCGTACTGCTCGCTGAACGCCGCGGTGACCCGCTCCGCCAGCGATCCGAACCCGACGACGACCGCGAGGGACGCCACCGCGATCGTGACACCGACGAGGCTGAGGACCACGCGGCCCCGGTGCACGCGGAGCTCCTGCCAGGACTCGACGAACGTCCCGACGACGGTGGTCAGCACGCGGTTCACGCGGTCACCCCCGCGCCCGCCACCTCGGCGGCGATCCCCTCGGCCGAGGCCGCCGCGGGGTCCACCACCACGCCGTGGTCGATCCGGTGCACGACGTCGGCGCGGGCGGCGACCGCGGCGTCGTGCGTGATCGTCATGAGCGCCGCACCGGTCTCGGTCGCGACGGTCTCGAGGAGCTCCATCACGGCACGGCCGGTGTCGACGTCGAGGGCGCCGGTGGGCTCGTCGGCGAGGATGAGCCGCGGCTGCCGGACGAGCGCGCGGGCGATGGCGACACGCTGCTGCTCACCACCGGACAGCCGGTGCGGCTGCGTGTCGCCGCGGTCCGCCAGCCCGACCCGGTCGAGCATCTCGAGTGCCAGCCGCCGTCGGTGCCAGAAGGCCCGACCGGTCGCGTAGAGGAGCGGCACCTCGACGTTCTCGACCGCGGTGCGCCCCTGCAGCAGGTTGAACTGCTGGAACACGAAGCCGACCTCGTCGCCGCGGATGCGATCGCGTCGGAGCGAGCCGGCGCGACCGACGTCCACCCCGTCGAACTCGTGCACGCCCTCGGTCGGGGTGTCGAGCAGGCCGAGCACGTTGAGGAGCGTGGACTTGCCGGAGCCGGAACGGCCGACGATGGCCACGCGCGTGCCGGCGTCCACCTCGAGGTCGACGCCGCGGAGGATCTCGAGCGGCGAACCGTCGGGCAGCTCGACCGACTTGCGCAGCCCGCGGACGGAGACCAGGCTCATCCGATCATCACCGAGCCGTCGTCGGCGAACTCGTCGTCCTCCGCCTGCTCCTTGCCGGGGACGAACTGCAGGACGGTGTCGCCCTCCTGCAGGCCGGACCGTACCTCGACCGTCTCACCGTCGTTGAGCCCGAGCGCGATCTCCCGCTCGGAGCGCTTGCCGGCGTCGTCGAGCACGGTGACGACGCCCTTCTGCGCGGTCCCCTGCACGGCGGTGGTCGGCAGGGTCAGCACGCCCTCGGCCTTGCCGGCAGGGACGGCGACCGTGACCTCGAGCCCGGGGAACACCGTCACGCCGCTCGGCACGTCGCACTCGAGCTGGGTCCCGCCGACGGCGTCGCCTCCGGAGCCGTCGGACGACCCGTCGGACGAGCCGTCACCGGCGTCCGACGAGGCAGCCGAACCGCTCGTCGCGCTCGTCAGCGACAGGTTCGTGCACGTGAACGGCGCCGGGCCGTCCTGCACGGTGACCGTCGCCTCGGACGGCCGGGAGGTCAGGCGGTAGAGCTGGGCGGCGTCGAGCGTCGCGCTCGCGCGGTAGGCCTCGGGGGCGACCTGGGCGACGGTGTCCCCGATCGCCACGGGCTGCTTCGCGACGAGGTCGAGCCCGGAGACGGTGCCGGCGGCCGGCGCCACCACGGTCGAGAACGTCACGGTGGGCGGTAGCGGTTCGCCGTCGTCGGTGGTGCCGGTCGACGGGGTCTCCACCCGGACGTCGATGACCGGGGCACCCTGCTCGACGTGGGCGCCGTTGCCGGCGAACACCTTGTTGACGGTGCCCTCGGCCGTCGAGCGGACCGCGGTCGAGGCGACGGAGCGGATGGTGCCGGTGGCCTCGACGTCGTTGACGACGTCGCCCTTCTCGACCGTGACGGTCGGGTCCGCGATCTGCCCGGTCGGCACGGTCTCCTCGCCCTCGGGCTGGGCCGCGAAGAACGCGAGGCGGACGAGGGCCACCGCGATGGCGGCGAACACGAGGAACTTCAGGCCGGGCCACACCCAGCGTCGCAGGACGGTCACTCCGGAACACTACTGACTGACATACCGACAGAACATCATCCTGTGGGATGACCCAGGTTGGTCGCCCGGCCGCCCGGCCGCCCGGCCGCCCGGCCGCCCGGCCGCCCGGCCGCCCGGTCGCACGGCCGCCGCACCGCCGCACCGCCGAGCCGCCAGACTGCCAGCAGGCGGACGCGGGCCAGCGGGTCCACCCCGCCACGTGCCCTGGAACCGACTGGAGGCCCGGTGCACGTCCGTCAGGAACGTGCACCGGGCCTCCTGGCCGGTCTGCAGGCGCGTCGCACCCAGCGGGAGCGGCGCGCGGTCGCTACGCCTCGATGACCACCGGGACGATCATCGGGCGGCGGCGGTGCTTCGTGTTCACCCAGCGGCCCACCGTGCGGCGGACGACCTGGCTGAACGCGTGGCTGTCGCCCGTGCCGTTCGCCGCCGCCTCGGCCAGGGCCTTGGCGATCTGCGGACGGACGTCGTCGAAGACGGAGTCGTCCTCGGCGAAGCCGCGCGACTGGATCTCCGGGCCGATGACGCACTGGCCGGTCGTGAAGTCGACCGCGCAGAAGACGGAGATGAAGCCCTCCTCCGCCAGGACACGGCGGTCCTTGAGGTCGGCGTCGGTGATCTCGCCGACGGTGGACCCGTCGACGTAGACGTAGCCGATGTCGAGCTGTCCGGCGACGTTCACGACGCCGTCCTTCAGGTCGACGACGATGCCGTCCTGGCCGAGGATCACGTTGCGCGGCGGGACACCCGTCTGGATCGCCAGGTCGGCGTTCGCGTACAAATGGCGCTGCTCACCGTGCACCGGCAGGACGTTCCGCGGCCGCAGGATGTTGTAGCAGTAGAGGAGCTCGCCGGCCGAGGCGTGCCCGGAGACGTGCACCTTCGCGTTGCCCTTGTGCACGACCTTCGCACCGAGCTTCGTCAGCCCGTCGATCACGCGGTACACCGCGTTCTCGTTGCCCGGGATGAGCGACGACGCGAGGATGACGGTGTCGCCCTCGCCGATCTCGATCTGGTGCTCGAGGTTCGCCATCCGCGCGAGCACGGCCATCGGCTCGCCCTGGGACCCGGTCGACATGTAGACGATCTGGTCGTCGGGGACGTTCTTCGCCTTCTTCGTGTCGATGAGCACGTTCTCCGGCACCCGCAGGTACCCGAGGTCGGCGGCGATGGTCATGTTGCGGATCATCGAGCGGCCCATGAACGCGACCTTGCGGTTCGCGGCAGCGGCGGCGTCGAGGACCTGCTGCACACGGTGCACGTGCGACGAGAAGCTCGCCACGACGACCTTCTTGCGGGCGCGCGTGATGATGTTCTCGAGCACCGGGCCGATGTCGCGCTCGGGGGCGGTGAAGCCCGGCACGTCGGCGTTCGTCGAGTCCGGCAGGAACAGGTCGACGCCGGCCTCGCCGAGCCGCGCGAAGGCACGGAGGTCGGTGATGCGGTCGTCGAGCGGGAGCTGGTCCATCTTGAAGTCGCCCGTGTGCAGGACACGACCGGCGGGGGTCGTGATCGCGACGGCGAGGGCGTCCGGGATGGAGTGGTTCACGGCGACGAACTCGAGGTGGAACGGGCCGAGCTGCTCGGTCTGGTCCTCGGCCACGACGAGCGTGTACGGCTTGATCCGGTGTTCCTTGAGCTTCGCCTCGACGAGCGCCAGGGTCAGCGTGGAGCCGATCAGCGGGATGTCGTCGCGGAGCTTCAGCAGGTACGGGACGGCGCCGATGTGGTCCTCGTGACCGTGCGTGAGCACGACCCCGAGGACGTCGTCGAGGCGGTCCCGGATCGGCGCGAAGTCCGGCAGGATCAGGTCGACCCCGGGCTGGTGCTCCTCGGGGAAGAGGACGCCGGCGTCGACGATGAGCAGCTTGCCCTCGTACTCGTAGACGGTCATGTTGCGACCGATCTCGCCGAGTCCCCCGATGGGGATCACGCGGAGGGTGCCGGCTTCGAGCGGCTGGGGTTCGGAGATCTGTGTGGGCATTCGGTCCTACGGATTCGGGCGGCGCACGTGCTGCGCGCCGCGGTGTTCGCTAGCGGGTGGTGCCTGGCACCTTTGGGAGCGCACCGCCGGCCGCTGCGTTGCGGTCCGGGCGGAAGTTCGAGAAGTCGGCGCCCGGGATGTCCCGGACGGCTTCGAGGGAGGTCTCGATGGCGTACGCCTCGGAGTCCTCGGGGCCGACGAGCGGCAGGCGGACGCGCGGGCTGCCGATGCGGCCGAGCCCGTGCAGGACGTACTTCGCCGCGACCGTGCCCGGCACGTGCGTCATCACCGCGCGGACGAGGGGTTCGACGCGCTTGTGCTCGGCGGTCGCGGTGGCGAGGTCGCCCCGGTTCACCGCGTCGACGATGGTGCGGTACGGCGTCGACGTGATGTTCGCGGTGACGCCGATGAGCCCGGTGGCGCCGATCGACAGGTGCGGGAGCACGTTCGTGTCGTCGCCGGAGAAGTACATGAGGTCGGTGTTGTTGAGCACCCGCGAGACCTCGGCGAAGTCGCCCTTGGCGTCCTTCACGGCGAGGATGTTCGGGTGGTGCGACGCCCGCACGATCGTCTCGTAGGTGATCGGGATGCCGGTGCGACCCGGGATGTCGTACAGGATGACCGGCAGGTCGGTGGCGTCCGCGATCATCCGGAAGTGCGTGAGCACACCGGACTGCGTCGGCTTGTTGTAGTACGGCGTGACGATCATGACGCCGTCGGCACCGGCGCGCTCGCTCTGCTTGTAGAGGTGGATCGCGTGCGCGGTCTCGTTCGAGCCGCCACCGGTGATGATCTTCGCGCGGCCCGCGGCGACGGACTTGCCGACCTCGACCAGACGGAGCTTCTCCGGGTCGGTCAGGGTGCTGGTCTCGCCGGTCGTGCCGGTCACGACGATGCCGTCGGCACCGGCGGTGATGCAGTCGTCGATGTGCTGCTCGACGCCGGGCCAGTCGACCTCGCCGTCGGCCGTGAACGGGGTCACGAGGGCGACGAGGACCTGACCGAAGGGATTCTCACGCGGGGACACGGGCACCAGCGTACCGGGGATGCGCGTGAGGGCCGCCGTCCGTGTGGACGGTGGCCGTCCTGGAGGCGCGGATCACCCCCGTCACGCCCCTCCCGCCCGGCGGTCGGCCGGCGCTGCGGCGTCGCCGGCGGCGGCCCGGCGGTGGTCCGGCGCTGCGGCCGCGGTCCGCACAACCAAAGTCAGCCCGAGCCGCGGGAAGGCGCGGTTCGAGCGCACTTCGGTTGTGCGGCGCCCGGGGGGGCGCGAACGGACGAGGGCGTCAGGCGCGACGGCGCCACTCGAGGAAGCGGTAGCGGGTGCAGCCGACGCGGGACTCCTGCCACGGCCCCTCGTCGACGAGGGTCCAGTCGTCGCCGAACGCCGGCGCCACGGTGTCGCCCGGCACGTCGAGGTCGATCACGGTCTCGGAGACGCGGTCCGCGAAGGGCAGCCCCGCCGCGTACACCTGCCCACCGCCCGTGATCCACACCGGTTCGTCGGTGTCGAGCGCGGTCGCCAGGTCGTGCACGACCTCGGCGCCGTCGGCCGACCACGACTCGTCACGGGTGAGCACGACGTTGCGGCGGCCGGGCAGCGGGCGGAAGCGCTCGGGCAGGGACTCCCACGTGCGCCGACCCATCACGACCGTGGCGCCGCCGGTGACCTGCCGGAAGTGCGCGAGGTCCTCCGGCACGTGCCACGGCATCCCGCCGTCGGCGCCGATGACCCCGTCGACGGAGCGCGCCCAGACCATCCCGACGCCACGGACCGGCTCGGTCCAGTCGGCCTCGGTCCCGGTACCGGTACCGGCCTCGGTCCCGCTGGCGTCCGGCATCAGACGGCGACCGCGGCCTTGATCGCCGGGTGGTGGTGGTAGCCGACGACGGTGAAGTCCTCGTACTCGTAGTCGTCGATCGAGTCGCGCGGGGCGAGCTCGAGCGTCGGCATCGGGTAGGCCGTGCGCGACAGCTGCTCCTCCACCTGCTCGACGTGGTTGTCGTACACGTGGCAGTCGCCGCCGGTCCACACGAAGTCGCCGACCTCGAGCCCGGTCTGCGCCGCGATCATGTGCGTGAGCAACGCGTACGAGGCGATGTTGAACGGGACGCCGAGGAACATGTCCGCGCTCCGCTGGTACAGCTGGCACGAGAGCTTGCCGTCGTTGACGAAGAACTGGAAGAACGCGTGGCACGGCGCGAGGGCCATGTCCGGCACGTCGGCGACGTTCCACGCCGAGACGATCAGCCGACGGGAGTCCGGGTTCGTCCGGATCTGCTCGATCACCTGGGCGATCTGGTCGACGTGCTCCCCCGACGGCGTCGGCCACGACCGCCACTGCACGCCGTACACCGGGCCGAGGTCGCCGTCCTCGCCCGCCCACTCATTCCAGATCCGGACGCCGTGCTCCTGCAGCCAGCGGGCGTTGCCGTCGCCGCGGAGGAACCAGAGCAGCTCGTACGCCACCGACTTGAAGTGCACGCGCTTGGTCGTGACGAGCGGGAAGCCCTTCGACAGGTCGTAGCGGAGCTGTGCGCCGAAGATGCTCCGCGTGCCGGTCCCGGTGCGGTCGCCCTTCGGTGCCCCTTCTTCGAGGACCCGGCGGAGCAGGTCTTCGTAGGGGGTGGGAACGGAGGCGTCGGGCTGCACGGTCTCGCTGTCGGTCACACACAGAAGACTACGTCGGCATGAGTAGCGTTGCAGCCATGGCAGACACGGCGGAACAGCCGCTCTCGATCCTCGTCGCCGGCGCGTCCGGCTTCATCGGCACGCCCCTCGTCCGCGCCCTGCGCGACGCGGGACACCACGTGACCACGCTCGTCCGGCGCGAACCGCGCACGGCGACCGAGTTCCGCTGGGCACCCGGTACCCGCCCGCTCGACCCGGCGATCCTCGACGGCGCCGACGTGGTGGTGAACCTGGCCGGCGCGAACATCGGCAAGCTCCCCTGGACGGCGTCCTACAAGCAGGAGATCCGCCGGTCGCGGGTCGACGCGACCGAGACCCTCGTCGAGGCGATGCGGCACGCCGCCGTGCCGCCCGCGCTCTTCTTGTCCGGCTCGGCGTCCGGCGTCTACGGCGACCGGCCGGCCGACGTCCTGCAGGACGACGCCGCTCCGGGCAGTGGGTTCCTCGCCGAGGTCTGCACGGTGTGGGAAGCGGCCGCGAACACGGCGCCCGACGGGGTCCGCGTCGTCACGCTCCGCACCGGCATCGTCGTCGGCAAGGGCGGCGGCGCCCTGGCCCCGCTCGTGCCGCTGACGAAGGCCGGACTCGGCGGACGGCTCGGCACGGGTGGACAGCACTGGCCGTGGATCGCGCTCGAGGACGAGGTCGGCGCGATCGTGCACCTCGCGACGAGCCCGTCCGCGTCCGAGGTGCGCGGTCCGGTGAACCTCGCCGGCCCCCAGCCCGCCGTGGCCGACCGGATCACGAAGCGCGTCGCCGAGGACCTGCACCGGCCGTACCTGTTCCGGATGCCGGAGTTCGCGCTCCGGCTCGTCCTCCGCGAGGCCGCCGACGAGATGCTGCTCTCGAGCCAGCAGATGGTGCCGACGAAGCTCCTGGAGTCCGGTTACGCGTTCCGGTACCAGCGCGCCGAGGACGCCGTCGACGCCACGTTCTAACCGCGGGCCGCGCTCGCTCTCGCCAGGGCCGTGCGCATCGCGGCGCGGGCGCGCTTCCGGTCACCGGCCGCGTCGTAGACGATGCCGAGCCGGTACCAGCCACGCCAGTCCGTCGGGTCGCGTTCGACCGCGGCCTTGTAGACCGGGAACAGCTCGTCGGCGGCCTCGCGCTCGGGCCGCCCCGAGGGTCGCACCGGCACGACGTCGGCCGGTGCGGCGCCCTCGCGTTCGAGCCGGGCCCCGAGCCGGGTGATGCGGACGCCGAACCGGAACTCGAGCACGAGCAGGAGCGCACCGATCGCCGCGACGACGAACAGCGCGACGCCGATGCCGATGCCGATCGGCAGCCCGGTCGCGATGAACGCGACGGCCCGCTGCCCGACGAGCACGATGTACAGCGCCAGCAGCACCGTCATGAGGGCAGCGCCCCAGAACGGTGACCGCAGGGACCGAGCGACACCCACGGCGGGTCAGCCGATGCCGAGGACGCTGCCGAGGCCGACCGTCAGGCCGCGCATCGAGCCGACCGCGGACAGCGCGGCGCGGATGCCGGCCAGGTAGGCGACGTCGTCGTTCGTGTCGTGCCGGATGGTCAGGGTCTCGCCGGGCCCGCTCAGCAGGACGTCCTGCACGGCCTTCGCGCCGGGCAGTCGGAGCGAGTGGATCGGGACGCTCGCGACCTGCTGCCCGCGGGCGCGCTGGTCGACGTGCGGGGCCTCGACCGGGCCGACCTCGCGCCGGGCCTCGGCGATGAGCTCGGCGGTGCGGACGGCGGTCCCCGACGGCGAGTCGATCTTGCCGGCGTGGTGCGTCTCGACGATCTCGACCGAGGGGAACCACGGCGCGGCGATCGTCGCCAGGTGCGTGCCGAGCACCGAGCCGATCGAGAAGTTCGGGACCACGAACACGCCCTGCTCCGGTCGTGCCTCGAGCCCGGAACGGAGCGTGGCGAGGCGGTCCTGCGACCACCCCGACGTGCCGACCAGGACGTTCGCGCCGCTGGCGAGGGCGTTGTCCACGATCGCGGGACTGAGCGCCGGCACCGTCACGTCGACCACGACGGCCGCGCCCCGGAACACCGAGGGGCCGGCTTCGTGCGCGCCGTCCTTCGACGACAGGCTGGCGACGAGCTCGAAGTCCGGGAGTTCCTCGACGACGGCGGCCACGAGGCCCCCGAGACGACCGGTGGCGCCGACGACGGCGACGGGAGTGACCATGCGTCCCATCCTAGGATCGACACATGACGCTCGAGGTCAGGACCGTGCCGGCAGACACTCCCGAGGTCGACGACCTGCTCGACGCGTACCTCGACGAGCGCGAGGCGACGTTCCCGAGCGCGCAGGGCTCGTACGCGCGGAAGCGCACCCCGGCTGCCGAGTTCACGCCGCCGGTCGGCACCTTCGTGGTGGCGTACGACGACGACGTGCCCGTCGGCTGCGGCGGCCTCCGGCGGATCCCGAACGACGGCGACGGCGACGACGACGGCGACGGCGACGACGTCCGCTTCGAGGTGAAGCATGTCTTCGTCACGCCGGCCGGGCGCGGCCGGGGTGTCGCGACCGCGGTCATGGACGCCCTCGAGGCCGGTGCGCTCCGGCTCGGGGCGACGGCGGTCGTGCTCGACACGAACGACTCCCTCGTCGCCGCGGGGGCGATGTACCGGGGCCGCGGCTACCAGCGCGTCGAGCCGTTCAACGAGAACCCGAACGCGACCGCCTGGTACCGCAAGCCGGTGCGCTGAGGCGATCCGCGCCTCCAGGCAGGCACGACGCGACCACCCGCGGGGGCGGGTCGCTAGACGGGCTGGCCGACGGGCAGGCCCGTGCGGAGCTCGACGGGAAGGTGCGCCAGGTCGTTCAGGGCGACCACCTCGGCCGGCTTGGCGGACCGGATGCGGATGATCGTCAGCGCGGTGTGCGCGACGTTCGTGCCCATCCAGCGCCACTCCGGCGCCTGGAACGCCTCGCGCACGAACCAGCCGATGACGGCGTTGTGCGTGATGAGGAGGTCGTGCCGGTCCTCGCGGGCGGGCGTGAACCACTCGGCGACGGCGTCGCCCATCTGCGCCTGCCCGGCGACGATCTCCTCTTCCGTGATGCCGCCGTACCAGCCCTTGTAGGCGTGCGGCATGTCGGGCGTCGGGCCGGAGGGGATGCAGTCGAAGAGCAGGGTCGACGGCTCGGGCTGGATCGCCGGCAACCGCTGCGCCAGGAAGGACGCGGTCTCGCTCGGGGCCTCGAGCGGGGAGTGGTACACGCCGTCGAAGGGCACCCCGCCGAGCCGGTCCGCCACGAGCATCGCCTGCCGCTTGCCGCGCTCCGACAGCTTGCCGTCCCGGAGTCCGTGTTCCGCGTCCTGGTGCTCACCGTGCCGGACGATGTAGAGGTAGTGCGACATGTCGGTGCTCACCCGCCGATCCCGATCGCGGCGGCGAGTTCGTCGTGCTGCACGGCGCCGACCACCGAGGTGATCGTCGGCCGGGTCAGCAGGTCGCGTGCCAGGTCGAGGACGTCGGCGGTGGTGACCCGGTCCACGCGCTCGAGGGCGGTGGCGAGGTCGGTGAACTCACCGGTGCCGAGCTCGGAGCGGCCGAGGCGGGTCATGCGGGCGTCGGAGTCCTCGAGCGAGAGCGTGAGCGCACCCTCGATCTGCCCCTTCGCACGCCGGAGTTCGTCGGTGGTGATGCCGTCGTCGACCATCCGGCGGAACTCGGCGTCGACGATCTCGATGACCCCGGGGACGTTGTCCGGGGCGCAGCCGGCGTAGACCCCGAAGGCACCGTTGTCGAGGTAGGCGGGGGCGAAGGAGCTCACCGCGTAGGCGAGACCCCGGCGCTCGCGGACCTCTTGGAAGAGCCGGGAGCTCATGCCGCCACCGAGCACGGCGTTGAGCACGCTGAGCACGGGACGACGCTCGTCGCGGAGGTCGAGGCCCTGCGATCCGCGGAGCATGCTGACCTGCTCGGTCGGACGGTGCACGACGGAGAGCTTCGGGATCGCCGGGTCGGCCACGGGCTGCGGGGTCCGGCGTGCCAGCGGCGAGGCCTTCGGCGCGCCCTGGAACACCGCCTCGACCAGGCCGCAGAAGGCGTCGTGGTCGACGGCTCCGGCAGCGGTGACGACGATGCCGTTCGGGGCGTAGTGCTCGCGGTAGTGCGCCAGGACCTCGTCACGCTGCACGGCGCGGATGCTCTGGGGCGTGCCGCCGATCGGTCGGCCGAGGGCGTGACCGTCGAAGGCCGCGGCGAAGAACGCCTCGCCGGCGACGTCGGCCGGGTCGTCCGCCGCCATCGCGAGCTCTTCGAGGATGACGCCGCGCTCGACGTCGAACGCCGCCGCCTCGAGCACGGAGCCGGTGACCATGTCGCCGATCACCTCGACCGCCATCGGGACGTCGGCGTCACGGACGCGGGAGTAGTAGCAGGTGTACTCCTTCGCGGTGGCGGCGTTGTGCTCGCCACCGACGGAGTCGAAGGAGATCGCGATGTCGAGCGCCGAGCGCTTCGCGGTGCCCTTGAAGAGCAGGTGTTCGAGGAAGTGCGTCGACCCGTACTGGCCCTCGCGCTCGTCCCGCGACCCCACCCCCACCCAGAAGCCGAGACTGGTCGAGGCCGTGCCGGGCATCGCCTCGGTCAGGACCCGCACGCCCGAGGGCAGGACGGTTCGGCGGACGAAGGCGCCCCCGGACGTCAGGAACGACGTGTCCGGGGCCTCGAGCGGCAACGGCACTGGGTGGTTCATCGCAGACGAGCCTACTGACCCCCGGAGCCTCCTCACCCAGTTTGGCTGGCCCGGCCACGCGTCGCGCAGCACGTCACTCGAAGTGGGGTACATGAAATGAGGATAGAAAGACTCGTCTGTCTGTCCTCCTTGTGCTAGCGTTGTCCTCACCGGATCGAAAGCCCCCCTAGATTCCGATCCGGTGGCTCGGGACATCAGTCCTGCGCGGCACACGAGTTCCCCCACTCAGCCGCCGCGGAGCCGATGAGTCCAAGGAGAGCCACGCTGTGACGGTCGATTCCCCCCAACCGACCGTCCAGCGTCTCCCTGGCCCGAGCACGAACCTCGCGTCGCCGGACGGGTCGAGCGTCCCCCCGACTCCCCGCTCCGGCGGCGCGAAGGTCCGTGTCCTCGAGACCGCCACGCGGCTCTTCTACGAAGAGGGCATCCACGGCGTCGGCGTCGACCGTCTCATCTCCGAGGCGAGCGTCACGAAGGCGACGTTCTACAAGCACTACGGGTCGAAGGACAACCTGATCCTCGCCTACATCCGCACCCAGCACGAACGCGTGCAGCAGCGGATGGAGCAGCTCATCGCCGACGCCGGCAGCCCCGAGAGGGCCGTCCGCGCCTGGGTCGCGGCGCTCACCGACGAGGTCAACGACCCCGACTTCCGCGGCTGCGCGTTCCTCAACGCCGCCGCCGAGTACCACGACCCCCGCGACCCCGTGCGCGAGGTCGTCGCCATGCACCGCGACTGGTACACGGAGCGGCTGGCCGACCTGCTGCAGGACGCCGGGCACGCGCTGCCGGGCGACGGCGCGGACGAGCTCATGCTGGCGCGCGACGGCGCGATGTCCGGTGCGTACGCCGGCGACGCGATCGCGGCGACGGCGGCCCTGGGCCGCGTCGTCGAGCGCGTGCTCGCCGCCTGACGCGCGGGCGCGGCCGGCTGGCCGGCGCGGCCTGCTGGCGCGCGCGCTCGGCGCGGTCGCGGCTGACTGACGCGCGCGGTCGCGAAAGCGACACCTGCACGCGGACGCGTCGCGGTCGCGAAAGCGACACCTGCACGCGGAGATCCCGCGACGATCTGTCGCTCTGCCGCACCTGACCCGTGCACCGCGCCACATCTGTCGCTCTCGTGACCACACCGGGCCTGGAGGCGCGGGACCGGCCCGCACCGCGCCTCCCGTCCGCCGCCCTTCCGCGCCCCACCGCCACTGCCGCCCTCCGCGCGCGGGGCGCGGTGGCCGGCCCGCGGTGGCCGGCGCGGGGACCGTCGGTCGCGCACAGCCGGCGGCGCCGAGCGTCGGCCGAGGTGGCGGGTGTTGGCTGGTGGCATGGCCAACGACCCCAACTGGAACCTCCCCGAGGTCCCGTCCTTCACCCTGACCAGCCCCGACTTCTCCGACGGCGACGTCCTGCCCGAGTGGGCACGCGGCACCGACGCCGGCGGCGAGGACCGCTCCCCCGCGCTCGAGTGGTCGGGCGCCCCCGAGGGCACGCAGAGCTACGTCCTCACCGTGTACGACCCCGACGCGCCGACCGGTTCGGGGTTCTGGCACTGGAGCCTCACAGACCTCCCCGGCAGTGCGACCTCGCTGCCGCAGAACGCCGGGACGGACGACGCCCTGCTCCCCGCCGAGGCCCTCCGCCGCCGCAACGAGTTCGGCACCGACACGTTCCTCGGGGCCGCCCCGCCCGCCGGTCACGGTCCGCACCGCTACTTCTTCACGCTGAGCGCCCTCGGCGTCCCCGTGCTCGAGGCCCCCGCGGACGCCACGCCCGCGGTCGTCGGCTTCCTGCTCCGCGACCACCTGCTCGGGCGCGCGCAGCTCGTCGGCACGCAGGAGACCCCCGCCGCCTGACCCGTCGCGCGGCACCGCGCCGCGTTCTTTCGCGTGCAGCGACAGTTCACGCGGCGCCGTGCCCGTGAGGTGTCGCTGGCCGCGAAAGCACGCGCGGCCAGCCCGCGTGACACCGCCCGCAACGGCGAACGGCCGCCGCCCCGGAAGGGACGGCGGCCGTTCGTGCGTCAGGACGCGGGAGGGATCAGCCCTCGGCCGGGTCCTCGGCGTGGGCGCGGACACCCTCGACCGGAGCGGACTCGGCTTCCTCGGCGACGACCGGCGCGAGCGAGAGCTTGCCGCGGTCGTCCACCTTGGTGACCTCGACCAGGATCTTCTGGCCGACGCCGAGCACGTCCTCGACGTTCTCCACACGCTTGCCACCGGCGAGCTTGCGGACCTCGGAGACGTGGAGCAGCCCGTCGCGGCCCGGGAGCAGCGACACGAACGCACCGAACGTCGCGATCTTGACGACCGTGCCGAGGAACTGGTCCCCGATCTCCGGGTTCGTCGGGTTCGCGATCGCGTTGACCTGGGCACGAGCGGCCTCGGCCGACGGACCGTCGACGGCGCCGATGTAGACGGTGCCGTCGTCCTCGATCGAGATGTCGGCACCGGTCTCGTCCTGGATGCCGTTGATCGTCTTGCCCTTCGGGCCGATCAGCTCGCCGATCTTGTCGACGGGGATCTGCACCGAGATGACGCGCGGAGCGGTGTCCGCCATCTCGTCGGGGGCGTCGATCGCCTCGTTGAGCACACCGAGGATGGCCGAGCGGGCCTCCTTGGCCTGCTTCAGCGCGGCGTCGAGGACCGTCGAGGGGATGCCGTCGAGCTTCGTGTCCAGCTGGATGGCCGTGACGAAGTCCGAGGTACCGGCGACCTTGAAGTCCATGTCGCCGAGCGCGTCTTCGGCGCCGAGGATGTCGGTCAGCGCCGCGTAGCGGGTCTGGCCGTCGACGGTGTCGGAGACGAGGCCCATCGCGATGCCGGCGACCGGGGCCTTGAGGGGCACACCGGCGTTGAGCAGCGACAGGGTCGAGGCGCAGACGGAACCCATCGAGGTCGAGCCGTTCGAGCTGAGCGCCTCGGACACCTGACGGATGGCGTACGGGAACTCCTCGCGCGACGGCAGCACCGGCACGAGGGCGCGCTCGGCGAGGAAGCCGTGCCCGATCTCGCGACGCTTCGGCGACCCCACACGACCGGTCTCACCCGTCGAGTACGGCGGGAAGTTGTAGTGGTGCAGGTAGCGCTTCTTCGTGACGGGCGACAGCGAGTCGATCTGCTGCTCCATCTTGAGCATGTTCAGCGTGGTGACGCCCAGGATCTGGGTCTCGCCGCGCTGGAAGATCGCCGAACCGTGGACGCGCGGGATCACGGCGACCTCGGCGTCGAGCGGACGGATGTCGGCGAGGCCGCGACCGTCCATGCGAACCTGCTCGGTCAGGATGCGGCCGCGGACGACCTTCTTCGTGACCGACTTGTAGGCCGCGCTGACCTGCGAGTTGGCGACCTCGGGCAGTTCGCCCGCCGACACCTTCGACGCGATGGCCTCCTTGACGCGCGACTTGAGCGCGTCGTCGGCGTCCTGACGCTCCGTCTTGGCGGCGATCTTGTAGACGTCACCGAGCTCGGAGAGGGCGAGGGCCTCGACCGCGGAGTAGACCTCGGGCGCGTACGGCGGGAAGACCGGGTAGTCCTGGATCTCCTTCGCCGACTGCGCGGCGAGCTTCGCCTGGGCCTCGACGAGGGACTTGAGGAACGGCTTCGCCGCCTCGAGACCCTGCGCGACGACGGCCTCGTCGGGCTTGGTGGCGCCGCCCTGGATGAGGTCCCAGCTGTGCTCGGTGGCCTCGGCCTCGACCATCATGATGGCGACGTCCTCGTTGCCCGCCTCGTCCGTGACGACACGGCCGGCGACGGTGAGGTCGAAGACGGCCTCGGCCAGCTGCGACGCCTTCGGGAACGCGACCCACTGGTCACCGATGAGCGCGAGGCGCACACCGGCGATCGGGCCGGAGAACGGCAGACCGGAGATCTGCGTCGACGCGGACGCCGCGTTGATCGCGAGCGCGTCGTAGAACTCGTCCGGAGCGATGCTCAGGACGGTGATGACGATCTGGACCTCGTTGCGGAGGCCGTCGACGAACGACGGGCGCAGCGGCCGGTCGATGAGCCGGCAGACGAGGATGGCCTCGGTGCTGGGACGGCCTTCGCGGCGGAAGAACGAACCGGGGATCTTGCCGGCGGCGTACGAGCGCTCCTCGACGTCGACGGTCAGCGGGAAGAAGTCGAATCCTTCACGCGGGTGCTTGCCGGCGCTGGTGGCCGAGAGGAGCATCGTGTCCTCGTCGAGGTACGCGGCGACCGCGCCCTGCGCCTGCTGTGCGAGCCGACCGGTCTCGAACCGGACGGTGCGCTTGCCGTACTTGCCGTTGTCGAGAACGGCCTCGGCGAACTTGATCTCGGGACCCTCCAAAAGGGTGCCTCCTTGATGTGTTCGGCAGGCTGGGGCCACGGCACCCGATGGTGCGTGCGCGCCGAAGGGATCGGGACGCATGTCTGGCCAGCAGTAGAAGCACTCGGGAAACCGTCCGGCCCGCGAGCCACCACCGATGACCAGCTCCGTGCCCGGCCTGCGCAGTGTTTGTCGTAACGCCCGGGGAAACGGTCCCCGGACGTGATGGACTTTACCAGTCCGCAGGGAAACGGCGGCGAGGCTCAGGGCGAACGGGCGTGTCCCCGGTAACCTGCCGCCATGCGCCTCTCCCCCTCCCGGGGCTTGTTCGTCGCGGCCGCCGTGGTCGTCGGCGCGCTCGTCGCCCCCGTCGTCACCGCAGCACCGGCGACCGCGACGGAGTACCCCAGCTGGCAGGATGTGCAGCACGCGAAGGGGAACGAGCAGACCAAGAACGCCGAGATCTCCCGCGTGCAGGCCGCACTCCAGACGGCGCAGGCCGCCGCCGCGGCGAAGTCGCAGGCGGCGCTCGACGCCTCCGCGAAGGCGGACGACGCCGAGGCGGACCTGTCGGCTGCCACCCAGGCCGCCACGAGCCTCCAGGCCCAGGCGGACCAGGCGACCAAGACGGCGGACCGCGCCCAGCAGCGGGCCGGCCAGCTGGCCGCGAACCTGTACCGCGACGGCAGCTCGAACCAGATGACCACGCGGATCGCGACCGCGAAGGACCCGCGCCAGCTCCTCTACCAGCTCGGCGCCCTCGACCAGCTGTCGTCGACCTGGGCGGGTGTGATGGACGACGCGTCCGTCGCGGCGAAGACCGCGTCGTCGCTGCACGCGCAGGCGACACGGGCCGAGCACGAGCGTGCCGACCTGGCGGACGCCGCCGAGACGAAGGCGACCGCCGCGAAGGACGCCGAGGCGGCGGCGAACGCGGCCGTCGACGACACCCAGGAGCACAGCGACGAGCTCTACGCGCAGCTCGCCTCGCTGAAGAACACCACCGCCCAGACCGAGGAGCGGTACGCACTCGGCCAGAAGGTCGCCGCGCAGAAGGCCGAGCAGCAGCGGAAGCGCGAAGCGGCAGCCGAGGCCGCGGCGAACACGACCGTGCCCACGGGCAGCAGTGCGTCGAGCGGCGGGTCCGGCACCTCGTACCCGAGCACCGGCGGGGTCGTCGTCGACCCGGCGGGCGCGCAGGCCTACGCCCGGAGCGCCCTCGCGTCGTTCGGATGGGGATCCGACCAGTTCGGGTGCCTGCAGTCGCTCTGGACCCAGGAGTCCGGCTGGCGGGCGAACGCGCTGAACGCGTCGAGTGGCGCGTACGGCATCCCGCAGTCGCTGCCGGCCGACAAGATGTCGGCGGCCGGCCCCGACTGGCGGACGAACGCGGCGACGCAGATCAACTGGGGACTCGCGTACATCAAGAGTGCCTACGGCTCGCCCTGTGCGGCCTGGGGCCACGAGATGGGCGTCAACCCGCACTGGTACTGAGCGCGGCAGCCGCCGTCAGTCGCCGCCGTCAGTCGCCGCCGTCGGTCGCCGCCGGCACGGGGCGTCGCCAGTGAGCGACGCCGGTCGCCGCCGTCAGTGGCCGAGTCCGCCGAGCAGGGACGCGAAGTCCACGGTCTCGGGGAGCGCGTCGGCTTCCTGCGGGGTCCGACGGGAGGCGCGGATCGCCCAGGCCAGGTCGGCCCCGGCCCGGCGGATGCGACCGTCCAGGGCCGCGGAGTCGGCCTCGCTCCCCCAGTCGTCGGTCGCGGCGAAGACGCCCGTCGGGACGATCGCGGCCCGGAGGTACGCGAAGACCGGTCGGAGCGCGTGGTCGATCGCGAGCGAGTGCCTGGCGGTCCCGCCGGTGGCACCGAGCAGGACGGGCATGTCGGCGAGGGCGTCCTTGTCGAGCACGTCGAGGAAGGACTTCGCGAGCCCGCTCACCCCGGCGGTGAAGATCGGCGTGACGAACACGACCGCGTCGGCCTCGACGACGGTCGCCATCGCAGCAGACAGGGCCGGCGCCGCGAACCCGGTGAGCATCGCGTCGGTGATCTCGTGGGCCAGCGGACGCAGGTCGACGTGCAGGACCTTCGCCGCGCCTCCAGGCAGGCCCGTCGCGTCCGGAGCGGCGAGCGCCGCGACCGTGGACTCGGCCAGGCGGTCGGCGAGCAGGCGGGTGGAGCTGGGCTCGGAGAGCCCGGCGGAGACGACGGCGATGGTGGTCATGGTGACTCCCGACTTTCGATGCGTTTGCATGAACATCGTATCGAACCGCGCGGGGAACGCAAGCATTCCCGGGGAACGGAGAACGCCCCGGTCCTCACGAGGAGGACCGGGGCGTTCGGTCAAGCCTGGGTCAGTCGACCAGCTCGGCGACGACTAGCGACGCAGGCCGAGGCGCTCGATGAGCGCACGGTAACGAGCGATGTCGACGTCGGAGAGGTAACCGAGGAGACGGCGACGCTGACCGACCATGAGCAGCAGACCACGACGCGAGTGGTGGTCGTGCTTGTGCTCCTTGAGGTGCTCGTTCAGGTCGTTGATACGACGCGTCAGAACGGCGACCTGGACCTCGGGGGAACCGGTGTCGCCCGGGTGGGTCGCGTACTCTTCGATGATCTCCTGCTTGACCTTCGCGTCAAGTGCCATGCGTAGATCCCCTTTCAGTCCGTTGCGCGGTGCCCGTGCCTGATGCACGAGCGCTCTTTGTCCGCGGCCGTTCGACGGCAACCGCGCAAGACTACCAGATTCCTAGGCCGTCCTCGGGCGCAGGCTGCGCCGTCGCGGGGCCGGCAACAGGCTGCGGACGAGTCCGACGAGCGTCGCGCCGAGCATCCCGCCGAGGCCGTTCGACAGGACGTCGCGCGGGTCCGCCACGCGGTACGGCAGGTACACGGCCTGCGCGACCTCGATGCCGGCGGACAGGCCGACGCCGACGACGGCGCCGAGGAACCACCAGCGACGCGGCAGCCAGAGCGCCGCGAGCATGCCGACGGGGACGAACATCGCGATGTTCGCCAGGAACTCGGTGCGCTCGTAGGAGAACCAGGTGCCGTGGGGCAGCTGCTGCACCCAGGCGATGGCGTGCAGCACGAGGGAGTTCTGCGCCGAGGTGAACACCTGCGGCGTCAGGGTCATCCGCCAGATCACCCAGGCGTACGCCGCGGTCAGGGCGAGGAGGAGGAGCTTCCGGAACATCCCGCGAGTCTGGGGCACCGTCCTGACAGGAACCACCACCGGTCCTGGGGGAACGCCCGGCACGACGGTCGAACCGGTGTCGGGGCTGGGCGCGCCCCGCCTCCACCTGCGAGCATGGGCGCATGCCGAGTCTCGAGGGAACCCGTGCACGCCGCAGCTCCGGCCGACGCCAGTGGCTCTGGCTGGGGGTCGCCGCGGTCGTCGTCGCCGCGCTCGTGACGACGCTCGTGCTCGTCCTCCCCCGCAGCAGCGGGCCGGACGGACGGCAGATCGTCGAGCGGAAGTCCGCGGCCGGGGCCTTCCCCGGGGGCCTCGCGACGCAGCCCGCTGACGAGAACCAGCCGGGCAAGCGCGAAGCCGAGGCCCGCGCCGACGGGCAGGACGCCACCGCCGAGAAGATCGCCGTCATCGCCGACCAGCCGATCGCGACCTGGCTGACGAACACGTCGATCACCGAGACCAGGGAGACGATCCGCGACGTCGTCCGGAGTGCCGAACGACAGCACCGGACGCCGGTCTTCGTCCTCTACAACGTGCCCGACCGCGACTGCGGCAGCTACTCGAAGGGCGGCACCGAGGCGAGCGACTACCTGCCGTGGGTCCGCGCGGCCGTCCGGGCGATGCAGGGATCGAAGGCGGTCGTGCTCGTCGAACCGGACGCCATCGCCCAGATCCAGGTGTGCAAGCGGCTCGAGCAGGACCGCCTCCCCCTGCTCCGCAAGGCCGTCGGCGAACTCAGCGGCCACGGCCTCACGGTGTACCTCGACGGCGGGAACGAGAACCGGGTGCCGACCGCCACGATGGCGAAGTGGCTGCGCGAAGCCGGAGTCGACCGGACGCAGGGCTTCTTCACGAACGTGTCGAACTTCTACCGGGTCGACCAGGAGCGCGCCTACGCCGACGAACTCGCGGACGCCATCGGCGGCGACCCGCACTTCGTCATCGACGTCTCGCGGAACGGCCAGGGCTGGCGCGGCACGTGGTGCAACCCCGACGGCGCCGGCCTCGGCCAGGCGCCCCACGTCACCCGCGGGTCCACCCGTCTGGACGCCCTGCTCTGGGTGAAGACCCCCGGCCTGAGCGACGGCACCTGCAACGGCGGACCGGCCGCCGGGCAGTGGTGGGAGTCGTACGCGCTCGGCCTGGTCGAGAACCGCACCCGCGACTGAGCTGCGGGCCGGGCTGTCGGTGCCCGGTGGTTGCATGGCCGCCATGTCCCCGACCGGTCGTCTCCGCTCCGTCGTCCCGCCCTACCTGCTCCGCGCCGTCGCAGACGCGCCGGACTTCCCCCGCGCGGCCGAGGCCGCACGGACGGCCCTCGCCTCGCTCGAGACCGTGCAGGCGCCGAAGCACGAGCACCTCGTCCCGCCGCAGGGCGTCACCGGCACCGTCGACCGTTCGCCGCAGCGGACGATCTCCGACGCGAAGGGCTCCACCACGCTGCCGGGCACCCCGGTCCGGCACGAGGGCGACCCGGCGTCCGGCGACGCCGCCGTCGACGAGGCGTACACGGGCCTCGGCGACACGCACGCGTTCTGGCTCGACGTGTTCGGGCGGGTGTCGATCGACGGCGCGGGCCTGCCCCTCGACGCCACGGTCCACTACGGGCAGGACTACGACAACGCCTACTGGGACGGCAGCCGGATGGTGTTCGGCGACGGGGACGGCGAGGTCTTCAACCGCTTCACGATCGCCGTCGACGTCATCGGCCACGAACTCGCGCACGGGGTCACGCAGTACACCGCGGACCTGACCTACCAGGGGCAGTCCGGGGCGCTCAACGAGTCGGTGAGCGACGTGTTCGGCTCGCTCGTCGCCCAGTACGCCGCTGGTCAGACCGCCGAGCAGGCGTCGTGGCTCATCGGCGAAGGACTCTTCACCGACGCCGTGCACGGGGTCGCGCTCCGGTCGATGCGGGCGCCGGGGACCGCGTACGACGACCCGGTGCTCGGGAAGGACCCGCAGCCCGCGACGATGGCCGGGTACGTCGAGACCACCGACGACCAGGGCGGGGTGCACACGAACTCGGGGATCCCGAACCACGCCTTCTTCCTCGCGGCGACGGCCATCGGCGGCAACGCGTGGGAGGGCGCCGGAGCCGTCTGGTGGGACGCCCTCACCTCGGACACGGTGACGGCGTCGATCGACTTCACCGGCTTCGCGACCGTGACGGTCGACGCGGCACGGACGCGCTTCGGCGAGGGCTCGCCGCAGCACACCGCGGTGCAGCAGGCATGGCGGACGGTCGGCGTCCTCGACTGACGCGCACGTCCGGCGTACCGTCGGCAGCATGCACATCGACGTCCGCCGCTCCGGGGGCTTCGCCGGCACCACGCGGCGCTGGCAGGTCGACACGGACACGTGCAGCGACCCCGACGACTGGTCGACCCTGCTCGACGCACTCCCCCGCGACGCGTCCGCGGCCACGCCCGTGCCCTCGCCTGCGCCGGAGCCGCCCGTGCCGGACGACTTCACGTGGACGATCACGGTCGCGCAGACGACGGTGACGATCCCGGGCCGGCGCCTGGACGGACCGTGGGCCGAACTGGTGGCGCGGGTGCGGTCCGAGAGCGACCCGTCCTGAACCCGGACCGACGAGGCGGACCCGCGCCGCGCCTCCAGGCCGCGCCGCAGGCCGTCTCAGGCCGCGCCTCAGGCCACGTCGATGACGGTCAGGCGACGGGTCGGCCGGGTCATCGCCACGTAGACCGCCGCCGCCGCACGCGCCGCGTCCGCCCCGACCCGCTCGGGGTCGACGAGCAGCACGCCGTCGAACTCGAGGCCCTTCGCGTCCGCACCCGTCAGCACCGTGACCGACCCCGGCCGCGGCGACCCGAGCGACCGCACGTCGGCCTCGGTCCGCGCGAGCCGCTGGCGGACCGCGTCGGCATCTGCTTCGGGCACGATGACGCCGATGGTGCCGGCGCCGATCCGGTCCCGCTCGGTGTCGACCACCCGGGCGACGGTGTCGAGCACCGCGGCGCGCGGCACGCTGAGCCGCTCGACGGGATCGCCGTCGCGGACGGCCTCGTTCCGGGTGACGGTCAGGCCGGCGGCGTCGGCGAACGCGCCCGCTGCCTCGACGATGGAGCGCGGCGTGCGGTAGTTCACGGTGAGCTGCTCGATGCGGTGCTCGATCGGGATCTGCGGCGCCCGACCCCGACGACGACGCGCGAGGGCGCCGATCACGTCGTCCCAGGTGCGGGCGGCGCCGGGCGACGAACCCTGCGCCATGTCGCCGACGATCGTGAACGAACGGAGCGGGTTCCGCCGGGCGAGGATCCGCCACTGCATCGGCGAGAGCTCCTGGGCCTCGTCGACGACGATGTGGCCGTAGGTCCACTCGCGGTCCTCGGCGGCGCGCTCGGCGGTGCTCCGGGCGTCGCCGCCCTCGGCGAAGGACCCGGCGACCTGCTCGGCGGTGACGATGCCCTCAACCCCCATGTTCTCGATGGCCTGGCGGGCGTTCTCGATGTCGCGGTTCCGGCTGGCCTTCGCCGCACGCTTCGCGGCACCGCCGGTCGGGTCGAACGGGCCGAGCAGCTCGGCGGCCTCGTCGAGGAGCGGGACGTCCTCGACGGTGAAGGCGCCACCACGGCCGCGCTCGAGCAGCGCACGGCGTTCGGGCGTCCAGTGCGGGGTGAGGGACGCGAGCCAGTTCGGCCGCGCGTAGAGGTCCTCGAGGAGCTTCTCCGGCGGCAGCGGGAGCCACGCGGTGTTGAGCAGGACGCGGGCGTCGTACGACGAGCGGATGTCCTCGCGCAGGACCTTCTCGTCGGCTTCGTCCACCGCGGTCCCGCGCTCGCGGAGCTGGTCGGCGAGCAGGCGCGTCATCGAGTCGAGCGCGATCTTGTTGAACGTGACACGGGCGGCGTTGTGCGGCTTCCCGCGGTCCTGCGCGCGCTTCATGGCGTCGGCGACGAGCCCCGGCGGGACGACGAGCCGCTCGCCCTCGACGTCGAGCGTCACCGACTCGGTCGGCACGACCTGGCGGGAGCGGACCGCGCGGCGGAGCAGCTGCGCCATCTCGGCGTTGCCCTTCACGGCGGCGACCTCGCGCCGGTCGTGCTTCGTCGCGTGCACGCCCGGGTAGAGCGACCCGAGCGAGGCCATCACGACGCCGGTCTCGCCGAGCGACGGGAGCACCTGCTCGATGTACGTCAGGAACGCCGGCGACGGCCCGACCACGAGCACGCCGGAGCCCCGGAGCCGCTCGCGGTACGAGTAGAGCAGGTACGCGGCGCGGTGCAGCGCCACGGCGGTCTTGCCCGTGCCGGGGCCGCCCTGCACGATGAGCACGCCCTCGAGCGGGGAGCGGATGATCCGGTCCTGCTCGCCCTGGATGGTCGCGACGATGTCGGTCATCCGGCCGGTGCGCTCGGCGGTGACGGCCGCCAGGAGCGCCCCTTCGCCCTGCAGGTGCGTCCGCTCGTCGTCGTACAGGGTGGCGTCGAAGACCTCGTCCTCGATGCCGACCACGGCTCGGCCGTCGAGCGTCAGGTGGCGGCGGGCACGCATGCCCATCGGGTGTGCTGCGGTCGCCTGGTAGAACGCGCTGGCCCCCGGGACGCGCCAGTCGAGCAGGAGCGGGCGGTGGTCGGCGTCCCGCAGGCCGACCCGGCCGATGTAGCGGAACGCGTCCTCGTCGCTGTCGGGATCGGCGACCTCGAGCCGGCCGAAGACGAGTCGGTCGCCGACGCGGTCGAGCGTGGCGATGGTGTCCTCGTAGAGCCGGGCGAACGCGTCGCGCTCACTGCGGCTCTGGTGGTTGCCGCCGACCGCCTGTCGGCGGGTCTCGGCGAGTCGTTGGCCGGCCTCGGCGGTCAGCTCGTCCAGCCGGGCGAACAGCCCGTCGACGTAGCCGCGCTCGCGGTCGATCTCGGTCGGTTCTGACACACACAACCCTTCGGGAAAGAGGGGTGTCCAGTGTAGTCCCGCCGGACGGACAGCGAGAACGACGGGAGGCACGTAGCGGGGTCGCCACGTGCCTCCCGTCGACGGGGTGGAAGCGTCTACATCTCTTCGTGCGTGTCCGGGTCGGCGCCCCAGAGGCGACCGCGCTCGAGCCCGGAGATCGCCGCGACCTCGTCGTCGGTCAGCTCGAAGCCGAACACGTCGAGGTTCTCGCGCTGCCGGGCCGCGTCGCCGGACTTCGGCACCGGCACCGCACCGAGCTGGACGTGCCAGCGGAGCACGACCTGGCCGGGGGTCACACCGTGGGCCGCCGCCGCGTCGGTGATCGGCTGCTCGGTGAGGAGCTCCGAACGGACCGCGAGCGGGCTCCAGCTCTCGGTGACGATGCCGAGCTCCTGGTGCACCTTCCGCAGTTCGGCCTGCGGGAAGTACGGGTGCAGTTCGACCTGGTTCACCGCCGGTGCGACACCGGTCGCGTCGATGATCCGACGCAGGTGCTCCGGCGTGAAGTTCGAGACGCCGATCGAGCGGACCTTGCCGCTGTCACGGAGGTCGACGAACGCCTTCCAGGTGTCGACGAACCTGTCCACCGACGGGTTCGGCCAGTGGATGAGGTACAGGTCGACGCTGTCGAGGCCGAGGTTCCCGAGGGTCTCGTCGATCGACCGGTGCGCCTCGTCGTAGCCGTGGTGCCGGCCGGGGAGCTTCGACGTGACGACGATGTCCTCGCGCGCCACGTCGGACTCGCGGACCGCGCGGCCGACGGCGTCCTCGTTGCCGTAGTTGAGCGCCGTGTCCAGCAGCCGGTAGCCGCTCGCGAGGGCGGTGCCGACCGCTGCGGTCCCCTCGTCGCCGTTCAGCCCGTAGGTGCCGAGGCCGAGCTCCGGGAAGCGGTGACCGTCGTTCAGCTCGATCGTCGGGGCACCGACCTGCATCAGCGGACCCCGAGCAGGTCGATCACGAAGATGAGGGTCTTGCCGGAGAGGAAGTGTCCGCCGCCGGCCGGGCCGTAGGCGAGCTCCGGCGGGACGACGAGCTTGCGGCGACCGCCGACCTTCATGCCGGGGATGCCCTCCTGCCAGCCGCGCACGAGCGCCGCGAGCGGGAAGTCGATCGGCTCGCCACGGTTCCAGGAGCTGTCGAACTCCTCGCCGGTCTCGTACTCGACGCCGGCGTAGTGCACCTTGACGGTCGAGCCGGCGCTGGCGACGTCGCCGGAGCCCTCGACGATGTCGGTGATCACGAGCTCGGTGGGGGCCGGGCCCTCGGGGGCGTCGAACTCGGGCTTGCTGTTCAGGTCAGTCATGCCGCCAGTCAACCAGAGAGCGCGGTCCTGGCACCGCAGCCCCCGTCCGGCTGCGACAGGCACCAGAATGGTTCCACCGTGACACCATCGACTCCCCCGCAGGACGCACCGCCGCGCCGCCGCATCCTCGCCGACCTCACCCCGCTCCGCCGGTCCCCCGCCTTCGCCCGGCTCTGGGCCGGCACCGCGATCGCCGGCATCGGCACGCAGATGACCACCGTGGCCGTCGGCCTCGAGGTCTACGAGATCACGCACTCGACCTTCGCCGTGGCGCTCGTCGGCGTCATCGCCCTGCTGCCGATGATCGTCGCCGGCCTGTACGGCGGCATGCTCGCGGACGCCTTCGACCGACGCACCGTCGCGCTCGTGTCGTCGATCATCGCCTGGGTCGCGGTCGCCCTGATCGCCACGCACTCGTGGCTCGGGCTGCACAGCGTCGCCCTGCTCTACGTGCTCGCGACCGTCAACGCGGTGGCCGCGACCGTCAGCAACGCGTCCCGTTCGGCGATCGTGCCGCGCCTGGTGGGCACCGACCTGCTGCCCGCGGCGAGCGCCCTGGGCGGGATCGCGTCCGGGTTCCAGGTCACCGTCGGGCCGGCCGTCGCCGGCGTCCTCATCGCGACCGTCGGGTTCGCGCCGACCTACACGATCGACGTCGTCCTCTTCACGTTCGCCTTCCTCGGGGTGTTCACCCTGCCGCGGATGGCCGCCGACCACGGTGCCCTCCGACCGGGGCTCAGCTCGCTCGTCGAGGGTGCGCGGTTCCTCCGGCGGTCGAAGAACATCACGATGACGTTCGTGCTCGACATCGTCGCGATGACGTTCGGGCAGCCGCGGGTGCTCTTCCCGGCGATCGGGGCGCTCGTCATCGGCGGCGGCTCCATCACCGTCGGGACCCTGACGGCCGCCTACGCGATCGGGGCACTGCTGTCCAGCGTGTTCTCCGGTCCGCTCGGCCACGTGCGGCGCCAGGGCGAGGCCGTCGGCTGGGCGATCACCGCCTACGGCGCGGCGATCGCGGCCTTCGGGGTCGTCATCGCGCTGGCGCACGTGCTCGGCGGCCGCTCCGGCGAGTCGTTCTCGGTCGCCATCCTGCCCGCGCTCGGGCTCGCGGCCCTGTTCCTCGCCGCGGCGGGCGGTGCCGACAACGTCAGCTCGGTGTTCCGCAACACGATCCTGCAGGCGGCGTCGCCGGACGGGATGCGTGGGCGCCTGCAGGGCATCTTCATCGTCGTGGTGACGGGTGGCCCGCGGCTCGGTGACCTGTACGCGGGCCTCGTCGTCGCGGCGGGCCTGGCGTACCCGCCGATCATCGGCGGCGTGCTCATCATCGGCCTCGTCGCGCTGCTCCTCCGCCTCGTGCCGTCGTTCCGCCGCTACGACGCGCTGCACCCGCACGCGAACTGACCGGCGAGCGGCCGCAGGCCCTCCCGCGAAAGCGACAGATCTGCGCGAACCTTCCACGGACGTCTGTCGCTTTCGCGAGCGGGACGACGGACCGTGGCGGGATCGTGTCGCTCTGACGGGGTCGACGCGACCGGGGGCGGACGGGAGGCGCGGGGCGGGCCCGCCACGGGCCTCCCGTCCGCACCGCGGCGCGACCACGGCACGGCGTGACGTCACGTGTCGGGTACCGTACAACGCATGCCGGACAGCGCATCGCGCGACCTCCAGCGGACGGGAGTCCGCGCCGTCATCCGGCGCACCTACCACTCGGTCATCCGGCACCGCGTCGTCGACGCGGCCGCGTCCCTGACGTTCTTCGCGCTGCTCACGGTCTTCCCGACGACCCTCACCGTCGTCTCCGCCCTGTCGATCGTGGACCGGAAGGGCGACAGCCTCTCCGACATCATCGAGGTGCTCGGCTTCATCGTGCGACCGGAGACGGCGCAGCACCTGGAGGGACCGCTCCGGCAGCTCCTCACCCTCGACAACCCCTGGCTCGGCTTCACGATCGGCGTCGTGCTGACGCTGTGGTCGCTGTCCGGGTACGCGACCGCGTTCGGGCGGGCGATGAACACCGCGTACGAGGTCGAGGAGGGTCGACGGATCTGGAAGTTCCGCAGCATGATGCTCCTCGTCACGCTGCTCGTCATGGTCGGCGGGGCCATCGCGATCGTGATCCTCCTCGGCACGCCGACGATCTCGGCGGCCGTGATCCGGCAGCTCGGCTGGGCGCCGTGGATCGACGACGCCTGGAACGTCGTGAAGTGGCCCGTCCTGGCGGCGGACCTCGTCGTGATGGTCGCGACGCTCTACTACGCGACGCCGAACGTGAAGACGCCGCAGCTCCGGTGGGTCTCCGCGGGAGCCGGCTTCGCGATCGTGACGTGGGCGCTGGCGACCGTCGGCTTCACCGTGTACGTCGAGACCATCGGCGGCAGCAACAAGGCGTACGGGTGGCTCGGTGGCGCCATCCTGCTGCTCGTCTACCTGTACATCTCGAACTTCGTGCTCGTCGTCGGCGGGGAGCTCGACTCCGAGGTGATCCGGATGCGGCAGCTGCTGGCGGGCATCGAGGCCGACGAGTCGATCCGGTTGCCGCTGCGGGACGTCACCCGCAACTTCACGCGCGCGCGGTGGCGCGACCAGGACATCGCGGCGGCGCACCACGTCCGGACGGCGGCGACGCAGCGCGCGGAGGAGCATGCGGAGCCGCCCACGCCGACGGAGGAGCACCTGCGCGAGCTGTCGCGGCAGGTGCGCGTCGGCGAACCCCCGATGCGCTGAGCGCCGCCGGGCACGCCGGGCGCGCGGCCACGACGGGGCGCGCTGCCGCGTGTCAGCGCTCGCGCGCGGCCCGGTCCAGCATCTCCTCGGTGACGACGGGGATCGCTCCCGTCGCCAGCTCGATGCCGGACAGGCGCGCGGGGCTGAGCACTCGCTGGACCTGGTCCTCCTCCATGAGTCCGGCCGCGACCACGAGCGTGGCGATCGGCGTCGAGGTCGTCAGCGCGGTGTGCGCGATCGATGCCGCGGCCGCGTAGCCGATGTAGGGCGTGAGCGCCGTGACGACGCCGACGTTCGTGTCGACCTGCGCCGCGAGCTTCGCCTCGTTCGCCTCGATGCCGGTGACGCAGTGCTCCCGGAGCGTGGCGCAGCCCCGGGCCATCCACTGCAGGGACTGCAGGATCGAGTGCGCGATGATCGGCTCGAAGGCGTTGAGCTGCAGCTGGCCGCCCTCCGCCGCCATCGTCACCGTGGTGTCGGCACCGGCGACGGCGAACGCGATCTGGTTGACGACCTCCGGGATCACCGGGTTCACCTTGCCTGGCATGATCGAGGACCCCGCCTGCCGCGCGGGCAGCGTGATCTCCCCCAGCCCGGCCTGCGGCCCCGACGCGAGCAGCCGCAGGTCGTTGCAGATCTTCGAGAGCTTCGCCGCGCTCCGCTTCACGGTGCCGGACAGGGTCATGAACGCGCCGGCGTCGCTCGTGGCCTCGATGAGGTCCGGCGCGGTGACGATGTCGAGCCCGGTGACGACCTGCAGCTGCCGCCGCACTTCGTCGCGGTACTGCGGATCGGCGGTGATGCCGGTGCCGATCGCCGTGGCGCCGAGGTTCGTCTCGGCCAGCAGCGGCATCACGGTGCGGAGCAGGAGGACGTCCTCCTGGATGGTGTGCGCGAAGCCGGTGAACTCCTGCCCGAGGGTCATCGGCACGGCGTCCTGCAGCTGCGTGCGCCCGACCTTGAGGACGTCCTGGAACGCCCGGCCCCGCTCCGCGAAGGCTCCGGACAGCAGCTCGAGCTCCCCGACGAGCCGCTGCACCCCGAGGATCATCGCCAGCTTGACGCTCGTCGGGTACGTGTCGTTCGTCGACTGGCTGCGGTTGACGTGGTCGATCGGGTGCAGGACCCCGTAGTCGCCCTTCTCGCGGCCGAGGAGTTCGAGGGCCCGGTTCGCCAGGACCTCGTTCGTGTTCATGTTCGTGCTCGTGCCCGCGCCGCCCTGGACGACGTCGACGACGAACTGGTCGCGGAGGGCGCCGTCGCGGACCTCCTGCGCGGCGCGGTCGATCACGTCGGCACGCTCGGCGTCGAGCACACCGATCGCCTTGTTCGCCCGGGCCGCCGCCTGCTTCACCATGGCGAGCGCCTCGATGAGGTCCGGGTACACCGCGATCGGCACCGAGGTGATCGGGAAGTTCTCGAGCGCCCGCAGGGTGTTGATCCCCCAGTAGGCGTCGACCGGGACCTCCCGGGATCCCAGGGAATCGGTCTCGGTGCGCGTCTGCGCGCGGTCAGGGGCCTGTGCTGCTTCGTTGCCGGTCACGCCTGCGAGGCTAGCCCGTCCGGCCGGTCGGTTCCCGGCTCCGGCGCGCACGGGCGCGTCGCCCTGCCGGGCCGTCGCGCGCGTCGGGGGCCGTTCCGCGCGGAGGGGGTCGTTCCGCGCGTAGGGGGTCGTTCCGCGCGGAGGGGGTCGTTTCGCGCGGAGGAGGTCGTTCCGCGCGTGGGAGGTCGTTCCGCGCGTAGGGGGTCGTTCCTTTCGACCCCCTACGCGCGATTCGGCTTCCCAGGACGCGTGCGATGGGAAGGAACGCGCGCCACGGACGGCCTGGAGGCGCGGTGCGGGCTGTGAACTGGTCCCGGTTTGTTGGACCGTGAAGTCAGATTAGGCCGCGAGGGCGTGAGCTCGGTATTGAACCGGGCTCATGCCCTCGAGTCGT
>NZ_SNVW01000015.1 GCF_004361695.1 Curtobacterium flaccumfaciens
CCGCCCGCGCTGTTGGCAGCCCAATGGCGCTTGGGAGGCCTTAAATTCCGCCCCCCTCCGCGCGATTCCGCCTCCTCCGCGCGGCGGCCCGAGACGTGAGGGCGGACGGACTGGAGGCGCGGTGCCAGCTGGCACCGCGCCTCCAGTCCGTCCTGGGGTGGCGTCAGCCCTTGAGACCGGACCCGGTCACACCCTCGACGATCTGCCGCTGGAAGATCAGGTACAGGATGATCAGCGGCAGCGCTGCCAGGATCGCCCCGGCCTGGATGTCCGCGTAGCGCTGCCCGAAGCTGCCCTGGACCGTGGCGAGCCCGACCGGGATCGTCATGAGGTCCGGGTTCGACAGCACGAACAGCGGCAGCAGCAGGTTGTTCCAGACACCGACGAAGGTCAGGATCGTCACCGCCGCGATCACCGGACGCGACAGCGGCAGGATGACCGACCAGTAGACCTTCCAGATGCCCGCACCATCGATGCGCGCAGCCTCTTCCAGCTCCTTCGGGATGCCGTCGAAGAACTGCTTGAAGATGAACACCGCGATCACGGCGGGCACCTGCGGGAAGATGACCGACCAGTAGGTGTTGAGCAGGCCGACGGCGTTGAGCTCCTGGAAGATCGGGATGATCAGCACCTGCGTCGGGATCATGATCCCGAGGATGATGAGCAGGAACGCGACGTTGCGGCCGCGGAACACGAGCCGGGACAACGCGAACGCGGCCATCGACGCGAACAGCACGGTGAGGACCGCGGTGATCACGCTGGTGATCGCGCTGGCGAGGTACCAGTTCCAGATGTCGCCGGCGCCGAACAGTGCCGCGTACGAGTGCAGCGTCGGGTTCCAGTTCGACAGGATCGAGTTCGCGCCCAGGGCGGCGACACCGTTGTCCGACAGCGAGGTCTTCAGCGCGAAGACGCTCGGGATGAGCCAGATGATCGCGAAGACCGTGAGGATGATCGCGGCGACGGTGTTGAAGCCCCGACCCGAGACGCCGATCTTCGCGGCGTTCGCGGGTGCTGCGGCGGAGACGCCGTTGCGGAGCTTGGCACGGGGCGTCGTGATGCTCTCGGTGGTGGTCATGTCAGGCCCCGATCTCACGCTTGGCGGCAGCGCGCTCGACGAGCTGCCGGATGACCGCGATCGCGACGATCACGATGAACAGGAGCACCGACGCGGCCGATGCGGCACCGAGTCGGTTGTCGGTGAACCCGACGCCGGTGATGAGCTGCAGCGAGACCTGGGTCGAGATGCCCGGCCCGCCGTTCGTCATCAGGTACACCTGGTCGAAGATCTTCAGGCTCGCGATCACCTGCAGCAGGATGACCAGCGTCGTCGTCCGGCCGAGGAGCGGCAGCGTGATCGACTTGATCTGCTGCCAGCTCGAGGCACCGTCGACGGCGGCGGCCTCGTAGAGCTCGCGGGGGATCTCCTGCAGACCGGCCAGGTACAGCACGAAGTTGAACCCGAGCGTCCACCAGACGGTGGCGATCGCGACGCCGATCATGGCGGTGTTCGGGCTCGCCAGCATGCCGGCCCCGGGGGTCAGCCCGATGAGCGACTGCATGCTCGCCCACAGGCCGGTCGACGGCGTGAAGATGAACACCCAGATGAGGGAGATCGTCGCCGACGGCAGGATGAACGGCAGGAAGAACGCCAAGCGGAAGAACCACTGGCCGCGGTTCATCCGGTTCGTCAGCACGGCGAAGACGAACGCCAGGATGACGAGCGGCGGCGTCGTGTACAGCGTGAACTGCAGCGTGTGCCAGAGCGACGACCAGAAGTCCGCGCGTCCGAGCATCTCGCCGTAGTTCGCGAACCCGGCGAAGCTGCCGAGTCCGGTGCGGACGGTCGAGGTGTTGAAGAAGCTCGAGACGATCATCCAGACCGTCGGGCCGAGCAGGAAGGCCAGGTAGAACAGGCCGAAGGGGGCGAGGAACAGCCAGCCGCTGCGGCCCTGGCCGCGGGTGAGGCTGGTGCGGTAGGTGCGGGTCCGCCGGGGCGGCGCGGCCGCGTCCGTGGGGCGGTCGAGGACAGGTGCTGTGGTCACGTCATCGTGCCTTTCGCGCGGTGTTCACGTCGGTGTGCCCGGCGTCCTGCTGCCGGGAGGTCGCGTGTCCGGCTGCGGGGAGCCGGGTGGGGTGCCCGATCACAGCGGGCTCGGGGTGTTGAGGTAGGTCGCGAGCTGGTCCTTGATCGCGCTGAGTGCCTGCGCGGGTGAACTGCTGCCCTGCTGCACGAGCGCGAGCTGCGCACCGACGGTGTTCTCGAAGGTGGAGCCCGACCCGCCGTACCAGGCCGGGTCGTCGAACACCGCGGTCTCGGCGGCCGAGGCGTAGTTCGACTGCGGCGTGAGCTTCTTGTACGCGGTGCTGTCGAACGTCGGCATGTACGCCGGCACGTGGCCGCCCTGCGCCCAGGTCAGGCTCTGCTCGAGCATCTGCTTGATGAAGAGCATGTGCGCCTTGCGCTGCTCGGGCGTCCGGTCCTTCCTCGGCAGGATGAAGGTGTGCGAGTCGGCCTGGGTCGCCGGCTTGTCGAAGAGCTGGGGGATCGGCGCCATGCCGAACTTCAGGCCCTTGATCGACTGGGCGGTGCTGATCTCCCACTCGCCCTGCATGAAGAAGCCCGCCTTGCCGGTGAACATGAGCGTCTGCGCGGTGGCGTAGTCGAGGCCCTTGTTCAGCCAGCCGTTCTTGACCCACTTCTGGGTCATGTCGGTGACCTTCGTGTAGGCGTCCTCGTTGACGGTGAGCTTCGAGCCGCCGTCGCTGATGAACGGGGTCGCGCCCTCGATCTGGTTGTACATCGTCCAGAAGAAGCGCCACGGCGTCGCGATCTCGCTGACGTTCGCGACGTTGAGCGCCGTGCCGCCGGTGACCTTCGCGACCGCGGCGAGGGCCTTCTCGAAGGCGTCGATGCCGGTCAGGTCCTTGAGCTTGCCGTCCGAGTCGATCAGGCCGGCCTTCTGGCACACGTCAACGTTGTAGAAGAGCACGAAGGGGTGGGTGTCGAGCGGCACGCAGATGTTGTTGCCGTCGGTCTTCTGCGCGGTCCACGCCTTCTGGTTGAAGTCGCTGGCGCTGAGGCCGACGCTCGCCAGGTCGTCGTTCGTGATCGGGTCGAGCAGGTCACCGTCCCAGAGCGGCTTCGCTCGGGTCAGGTGCGCGATCGCGACGTCCGGCGGCTTGTTCCCGACGGTGGCCAGTGTCACCTTCGAGTAGTACGGGTTGCCCCACGCGAAGGTCGTCGCCTGCAGCGAGGACGAGCCGCCGTGCTGCTTGGCGTAGCCGGCTTCCATGTCCTGCATGCGCAGGCCGTCGCCGCCGCCGAAGAGGTTCCAGAAGACGAGCGTCTCGGGGTTGAGCGGGGCGCCGGCGACGCCGGCCGCGAGGGGACTCGAGCAGGCGGCGAGCGGCAGCACCGTGGCGGCGGCTGCTCCTGCGGCGAGGAGGCTCCGCCGTGTGAAGGCGCCGCCTCGGGGTTGCGGGGTGGGTACAGCGATTCGGTTCGGCATGGCATCACTCCATCGGGACGGGCCGAGTCGGAGCAGGGTCGGTGCTCCGTGAGCGCTCACATTAGCGTGCGCCCCGACGTGCCGCCACTCTTTTCGACGACGTCGCACCCGATCTGTGACCTTCGCGCACGGCCCCTTTCGTGTCGCGCGGAAAGCCGCTAGCGTTTCGGGAACGTGAGCGCTCACTTTGACGAGGGGCCGCTCGCTCCGCTGCACCGCACGATCGAAGGAGATCCATGCCCCGCACACACCTCGTCCTCGACGCCGCCTTCACCGTGGGGCCGGTGCGACGTCGCCTCTTCGGCGGGTTCGTCGAGCACCTCGGACGCCACGTCTACGACGGCATCCACGAGCCCACCCACGAGACCGCCGACGAACACGGGTTCCGCAAGGACGTCGTCGAGCTCGTCAAGGAGCTCGGTGTCTCGGCCATCCGCTACCCCGGCGGCAACTTCGTCTCCGGCTACAAGTGGGAGGACGGCGTCGGCCCCGTCGAGCAGCGTCCCCGCCGCCTCGACCTCGCCTGGCACTCCACCGAGACCAACGAGGTCGGCCTGCACGAGTTCCAGCACTGGCTCGACCAGGTCGGCTCGGAGCTCATGCTCGCCGTGAACCTCGGTACCCGCGGCACCGCCGAGGCGATCGAGCTCCTCGAGTACGCGAACATCGACGCCGGCACCGCACTGTCCGAGTACCGCAAGTCCAACGGCCGCCAGGAGCCCTTCGCCATCAAGATGTGGTGCCTCGGCAACGAGATGGACGGCCCGTGGCAGCTCGGTCACAAGAACGCCGAGGACTACGGCAAGCTCGCCGCGATGACCGCCAAGGCCATGCGGCAGATCCAGCCCGACCTCGAGCTCGTCGCCTGCGGTTCCTCGGGAGCGTCGATGCCGACGTTCGGCGAGTGGGAGCGCACCGTCCTCGAGCACACCTACGACGACGTCGACTACATCTCCGCGCACGCCTACTACGAGGAGGACGGCGACCTCGCCTCGTTCCTCGCCTCCGGCGTCAACATGGACCACTTCATCAAGACCGTCACGACGGCCGCCGACCACGTGCAGGCGCAGAAGAAGTCCGACAAGCGCATCGACATCTCGTTCGACGAGTGGAACGTCTGGTCGCTCACGAAGTGGCACGAGCAGGCGAAGGAGTTCACGCTCGAGGAGTGGCCGGTCGCCCCGCGCCTCCTCGAGGACGTCTACACCGTGGCCGACGCCGTCGTCGTCGGCGGGCTGCTCATCTCGCTGCTGCGCCACGCGGACCGGGTCGCCTCGGCGTCGCTCGCGCAGCTCGTCAACGTGATCGGCCCGATCATGACCGAGCCCGGCGGCCCGGCCTGGCGCCAGACCACGTTCTTCCCGTTCTCGCTCACCTCGCGGCTCGCCAACGGCACGTCGCTGCAGGTGAAGGCCTCGGGTGACACGGTCGACGGTGGCAAGTACGGCGAGGTCCCGGTGGTCGACTCGGCCGCCACGGTGTCCGACGACGGCGCCGCGGTGTTCCTGGTCAACCGGCACCCGTCGGAGACCACCACGGTCACGATCGACCTCGCCGGCCTGTCGGTCGACGGGGACGTCCGTGCCGAGGGCGTCTGGGACGACGACGTGCACGCGGTGAACGACCTCGCGAACACGTCGCGCGTCGGGCTCCGTACGAACGACACCGTCCGTCGCGAGGGCAACACCATCACGATCGAGCTGCCGCCCGTCTCCTGGACCGCCGTGTCGATCGGCTGAAGCGCCTCGGCGCACGCCACGGCGGGCGTCGAGTGAGCACAGAGGGCGTCGGGTCCGCGCAGCGGTCCCGACGCCCTCTGCCGTCCGCGGGCGGCCCCCGGCCGCGGATGCGCGTGCGCGCGTGCGCGGCTCGTCACGCGTGTGAGTGCGTGTGCCGGTCTGGTGCGCGAAAGCGACAGATCGTGCGCGACTCGGGGCGTCCACGCCGCGAAAGCGACAGATCCCTGCCGATGTTCCGCACGCATCTGTCGCTTCGGCGGGGCGTGGCGGCCTGGAGGCGCGTGGCGGCATGGTGCCGCGCCTCCCGGCCGCCGTGTCCCGGTCTGGTGCGCGAAAGCGACAGTTGTCGGGTCGGGAGGGCGGTTCGCCTCGTCAACGCGACACATGGACGCCGATGTTCCGCAGACATCTGTCGCTTTCGCGAAAGCGACAGATCGCCGGCCGCCAGCCGTCGGCCCGTCAGGCGGGCGGCGGCGGCGTGCTCCGCACGGCGCGCGACCGCCAGGTGATCTCCTCGACGAAGGCCGCGGTGTCCGGGCCGAGCGGGTCGTCCGGGGCGTCCTCCACCAGGATGCCGAGCGCCGGGGCGAGGAGGAACGAGGTCGTCGTCGTGCTGCCGAACGCGTCGACGGTCGGCACGGCCACGGTGTCCGCGAGTCCGGCGTGCGCGAGGGCCGCGGCGTAGTCCAGGACGGCGTCGGCGGCCTCGTCGGTTGTCAGGACGGCGGTGAGCCCGTAGACGATGTGCTTCATGATCCGTCAGCCGTGGTGGAGGAGTGAGGGCAACCCGGCGGTGGCGCGGGCTGTACTCCGGAGACACGGAGGCGTCGCATACCCGAGGCCGGACAGCGAACCGGCACGCCGTTCACGGTACGCCTGTCGAACTGGGCGCGCCGGCGCGGGTGACGCCGCCGGCACGAGGGCGGTCAGTCAGTGTGCGGGCGGTGCGGCGGTGCTGGCGCGTACGACGAGCCGCACGGGCACGAGGTCGGCGGTCGCGCGCACGGGCTGCCCCTCGATCTGAGCGAGGAGGTTCGTGACGGCGCGCCGCCCGACCTCGTCGAAGGACTGGTGCACGGTGGTCAGCGGCGGCCAGAACGAGTCGGACTCGGGGGAGTCGTCGAAGCCCACGACGCTGAGGGTCTCCGGTACGGCGCGGCCGAGTTCGTGCGCGGCCCGGAGGACACCGAGCGCGGTCTGGTCGTTGGCGGCGAACACGGCGGTGATGTCCGGGCGCCCGGCGATCTCGCGGCCGGCGCGGTACCCGGACTCGGAGCTCCACCCGCCGTGGAACACCGGGGGAACGGTGCGCCCGGCGGCCTCGAGCGTGGCCTGCCAGGCGGCGAGCCGGCGTGCGGCGGAGTAGGACGACGTGGGGCCAGCGACGTGCCAGACGGTCTCGTGCCCGAGGTCGAGCAGGTACTGCGTGGCCTGGCGGGCGCCGTCGGCCTGATCGGTGTCGATGGCGGGGTGGTCGGTGCTGCCGGTGGAGTCGATGATGACCATCGGGACGCCGTCGGGCAGGACGACCTCGGCCGTGTCGATGATGTGCGACTCGATGATGATCACGACGCCGTCGACCGCTTGCTCGTGCAGGCGGGAGAACGCCGAGCGGACGCCCTCTTCGGTCCGGGAGGCCATCGGCAGCAGCGTGATCGTGAAGTCGGCGGCGCCGGCGGCGTCGGCGATCGCCTCGAGCGTGCGCATGTTGCCGAACGAGGCGAGCGTGAACATGATCACGCCGATGGTCCGGAAGCGCCCGGACCGCAGGGCACGGGCGGCGCGGTTCGGGCGGTAGCCGAGGTCGTCCATCGCGCGCTGCACGCGGTCGCGGGTGTCCGGCGAGACGTTGTCGAAACCGCGGGCCACGCGCGACACGGTCTGCATCGAGACCCCGGCGGCTTCGGCGACGGCGGCCATCGAGGGGGAGCGGCGTGCGGCTGCGGACAGCTCGGTCGTCACGATCGCCCCTTCCGTCCGGTGCCGGACAGGAACTCCGGCGTCCCCGAACGCTAGCGCATGTTGACGTTGCCATGCTATCGTCGCGGCGGTCGATGTTGACGTCAACATCGATCGGTCGAACAGCAGCAGGACAAGGGAGTTCCATGAGCACGCTCGAAGCGCGCCCGGCCGGTGCCACGACACCGACCGCGTCACCGCGCCGCCGCGCCAAGCCGCGCGGCCGCTTCACCGGCTGGCTCTTCGTCGGCCCGTTCGTCGTCGTCCTCGTCGCGATGCTCATCGTGCCGATCGGGTACGCCCTCTGGCTGAGCCTGTTCCGCGACCAGCTCATCGGCGGCAACCAGTTCGTCTGGTTCGCCAACTACGTCCAGCTCTTCCAGGACGCCAAGTTCTGGTCCGGTCTCGGCCGCGTCGCCCTGTTCCTCGTCGTGCAGGTGCCGATCATGCTCGGGCTCGCACTGGTCGCGGCCCTCGCACTCGACAGCGCCCGGCTCTGGGGGACGTCGTTCTTCCGCATCGCGGTGTTCCTGCCGTACGCGGTCCCCGGCGTCGTCGCCGCGCTCATCTGGGGCTTCATCTACGGCAACCAGTTCGGCCTGACGGGCACCGCGAACCACGCGCTCGGCATCGACCTGCTGCAGCCGTTCAGCCCGGACTGGGTCCTGACGTCCATCGGCAACGTGGTCACGTGGGAGTTCCTCGGCTACAACATGCTGATCTTCTACGCCGCCCTCCGCGTCGTCCCCGGTGACCTGTACGAGGCCGCCGAGCTCGACGGCGCCGGCCCCCTCCGCACAGTGTTCTCCATCAAGCTCCCCGCCCTGCGCGGCCCGATGGTGATCGCCACGATCTTCTCGATCATCGGCAGCTTCCAGCTCTTCAACGAGCCGAACCTGCTGAAGACCCTCGCCCCGAACGTCATCGGCAGCGCCTTCACCCCGAACATGTACGCCTACTCGCTGTCGTTCAGCGGCCAGCAGTTCAACTACTCCGCCACCGTCGCCATCGTCATGGGTGTCATCACCGCCGTGATCGCCTACGTCGTCCAGGTCCGCGGAACCCGCCAGGAGAACCGATGAGCACCCTCCAGACCCCCGCACCCGCCACGGTGACCGAGGCGACCACGACCCAACGCGAGACGCGCGGTCGCGGGAGCAGCGCCTCCAGGCCGGGTGGCAAGGGCCCCCGCAACCGCCGGCCGGTCGACGGACGCAAGCCCAAGCGTTCCGGTCTCCTCACCGCCGTGATGGTCGTGTTCGTCGTCTACTCGTTCGCGCCGCTGTTCTACCTGCTCGTCAACAGCACGAAGACGCAGTCGTCGCTGCTGTCGACGTTCGGCCTCTGGTTCGGCGGGAAGTTCAACCTCTGGCAGAACATCGTCGACACGCTGACCTACAACGACGGCATCTTCGTCCAGTGGCTCGGCAACACGCTCCTCTACGTCGTGGTCGGGGCGGGCGGTGCGACCCTGCTCGCCACCGTCGCCGGCTACGGCATGGCGAAGTTCCAGTTCGTCGGCCGCCGCGCGGTGTTCGCCGTCGTGCTCGGAGCGATCGCGGTCCCCGGCACCGCGCTGGCCGTCCCGACGTTCCTGCTGTTCTCGCAGTTCGGCCTGACGAACACCCCGTGGGCGATCATCCTGCCGTCGCTCATCAGCCCGTTCGGCATGTACCTGATCTGGACCTACGCGGTCGACGCGATCCCCGCCGAACTCCTCGAGGCCGCTCGAATGGACGGCGCGGGGGAGTTCCGGATCTTCTTCACGATCGCGCTCCGCCTGCTCGCACCCGGCGTCGTCACCGTCCTGCTCTTCGCGGTCGTCGCCACCTGGAACAACTACTTCCTGCCCCTGATCATGCTGAGCGACCCGAAGTGGTACCCGCTCACGGTCGGCCTGAACCAGTGGAACGCGCAGGCGACCGGCTCCGGTGCGCAGCCGATCTACAACCTCGTCGTCACCGGATCGCTCCTCACGATCATCCCGATCGTGGTCGCGTTCCTCTTCCTCCAGCGCTTCTGGCAGTCCGGCCTCGCAGCCGGGTCCGTCAAGGCCTGATCCGTCGGCCTGGAGGCGCGGGGCGACCCCGCCACACGCCTCCCGGCCCGGCACACAGCAGCTCCACCACCCCAACACGAAGAAGTGAAAGGCACCCCCATGAACACCAGGCTCCGGCGCGGACTCAGCGCCCTCGCCATCGGCGTCACCGCCGCCATCGCCCTGGCGGCCTGCGCCTCCGGCGGCTCGTCGTCCGGCGGTTCCTCCGACGACATCGACAAGGCGCTGAAGGACGGTGGCACCCTGACCTACTGGTCGTGGACCCCGTCGGCCAAGGACCAGGTCGCCGCGTTCGAGAAGGCCTACCCCAAGGTGAAGGTCAAGCTCGTCAACGCCGGCACCGGCGCCGACCAGTACACGAAGCTGCAGAACACGATCAAGGCCGGCTCGGGTGCCCCCGACGTCGCCCAGGTCGAGTACTACGCGCTCCCGCAGTTCGCCCTGTCCGACTCGCTCCTCGACCTGTCGTCGTACGGGTTCGGCGACCTGAAGGACAAGTTCGCGACGAGCACGTGGAACTCGGTCGACATGAACGGCAAGATCTACGGCCTGCCGCAGGACTCCGGCCCCATGGCGCTGTTCTACAACAAGACGGTGTTCGACAAGCACGACATCGCCGTGCCGAAGACGTGGGACGAGTACGTCGCCGCGGCGAAGAAGCTGCACGACGCCGACCCGAACGCGTACATCACCGCCGACTCCGGCGACGCGGGCTTCACCACGAGCATGATCGCCCAGGCCGGTGGCACCCCCTTCACCACGAAGGGCGACAAGGTCACCATCAACCTGCAGGACGCCGGCACCAAGAAGTGGACGAGCACCTGGAACGAGCTCGTCGAGCAGGGCCTGCTGTCGAAGACCGTCGGCTGGAGCGACGACTGGTACAAGCAGCTCGGCAACGGCCAGATCGCCACGCTGATCACCGGCGCCTGGATGCCCGGCAACCTCGAGGCGAGCGTCGCCGACGCGTCCGGTGACTGGCGCGTCGCCCCGATGCCGACCTACGACGGCAGCGCCGCGCAGACCGCCAACAACGGCGGCAGCGCCGAGGCCGTCCTGAAGCAGTCGAAGAACCCGGCCCTCGCCGCGGGCTTCCTCAAGTGGCTGAACTCCTCGAAGGAGTCGACCGGTGTCTTCATGAAGTCCGGCGGGTTCCCGTCGACGACGGCCGACCTCGACTCGTCGGCGTTCCTCGACGAGAAGCCGGAGTACTTCGGCGGCCAGCAGATCAACAAGGTGCTCGTCGACGCGTCGAAGTCCTCGGACAACGACTTCACCTACCTGCCGTACCAGGTGTACGCGAACAGCGTCTACGCGGACACGGTCGGGCAGTCCTACGAGAACGGCACCTCGCTCGAGGGCGGTCTCGAGGCCTGGCAGAAGGCCCTCGCCAAGTACGGCAAGGACCAGGGCTTCACGGTCTCGACCAAGTAGGCAACCCACCCCGCTGCGGGGCCGTGCGGACACGTCCGCATGGCCCCGCTCCACGCCCGGCCGCGGCCGGCCATGAGAGAGTCACACCATGCGATTCGCCATCGGCGACACCGACTTCCTGCTCGACGGCGAGCCGCACCGGGTCCTGTCCGGCGCGATCCACTACTTCCGCGTCCACCCCGACCTGTGGGCGGACCGGATCCGCAAGGCGAAGCTGATGGGGCTCAACACCATCGAGACGTACGTCGCGTGGAACGCGCACGCCCCGTCGCCCGGCGTCTTCGACCTGACCGGCGGGCTCGACCTCGGCCGGTTCCTCGACCTCGTCGCCGCGGAGGGCATGCACGCCATCGTCCGTCCCGGCCCGTACATCTGTGCCGAGTGGACCAACGGCGGGCTGCCGTACTGGCTCTTCGCGGACGGCACGGTCGGCGTCCGACGCGACGAGCCGCAGTTCCTCGCAGCAGTCTCCTCGTACTTGCAGGCGTTGGCGCCGGTGCTCGTCCCGCGGCAGATCGACCAGGGCGGACCCATCGTGCTGGTGCAGGTCGAGAACGAGTACGGCGCGTACGGCTCCGACCCCGTCTACCTGACGAAGCTCGAGCGGATGCACCGCGACATCGGGCTCACCGTCCCCTTCACCAGCGTCGACCAGCCGATGGGCACGATGCTCGAGGACGGTTCGCTGCCGTCGCTGCACAAGACCGGCTCGTTCGGATCCCGCTCGGTGTCGCGCCTGGAACGACTCCGTCAGGCGCAGCCGACCGGGCCGCTGATGTGCTCGGAGTTCTGGGACGGCTGGTTCGACAGCTGGGGCGAGCACCACCACACCACGCCGGCCGCCGCCTCGGCGTCGGACCTCGACGACCTGCTCGCCGCGGGCGGCTCGGTCAACATCTACATGTTCCACGGCGGCACGAACTTCGGCTTCACGAACGGTGCGAATGACAAGGGCGTGTACCGGCCGATCTCGACGTCGTACGACTACGACGCACCCCTCGACGAGGCCGGCCGGCCGACGTCGAAGTTCCACGCGTTCCGCTCGGTGATCGAGCGCTACGCGCCCGTGCCGCCGCTGCCGTCGTCGATGGAACCCGGTGGATCGGGTCGCCTCGGTCCCGTGGTCGGGTCCGGCGACGGCCTGGAGGCGCGGGTCGCCCCCGCCACGGACCTCGCCGTCCGCCTCGACCGCGTCGCGTCGCTCCGGTCCCTGCTGCCCGCGCTCAGCGACTGGTCGACGCACGACACCCCGCCGACGTTCGACGCCCTCGGAGCCGCCTCCGGCTTCGTGCTGTACCGCGCCGAGGTCGATCTGCCCACCGGCGGCGTCCTGACCGTCGGGGAAGAGGTCCGCGACCGCGCGATCGTCAGCGTCGACGGCACCGTCGTCGGCGTTCTCGAACGCGAACACCACGACCGAGCCATCGCGCTGCCGCCCGTCACCGGCACGCTCGAGCTCCTCGTCGAGGACCAGGGCCGGGTCGACTACGGCCCCCGCATCGGCGAACCGAAGGGCCTCATCGGGGGAGTGGCCGTCGACGGTGTCCCGCTCGCCCGATGGACCGCGTCACCGCTCGCGCTCGACCCGCTCGCACCCGCCGCCCTCGCGGTCCTGGCCGCGATCGAACCGACGGACGGCGACGTGCTCGCCGGGCCGACGTTCGCCACGGGGACGTTCGACCTCGCCGCTGCCGACGACCGCTACCTGTCCCTCGACGGGTTCCGGAAGGGCGTCGCCTGGGTGAACGGGTTCTGCCTCGGCCGGTACTGGTCCCGCGGCCCGCAGTCGACGCTCGCGATCCCCGGGCCCGTGCTGCGCGAGGGCCGCAACGAGCTCGTCGTGCTCGAGCTGCACGCGGCGGCGTCCCGCACGGCGTGCCTGCTGCGCGAGCCGGAGCTCGGCCACACCGAGGCCTGACGCGCGGGCGGGAGCCCGGCGGGCGGCGTGGGCGTGGTGGGTCGAATCGCGCGTAGGAGGACGAATCGCGCGTAGGAGGTCGGAACTTCCTGCCTCCTACGCGCGATTCCGCTTCCGATTGCGGGCGCGATGGGACGTTTCAGTCAGTCGGCGGCGGCGGCGTCGAGGGCGTCGAGGTCCGTCAGGGCCCGCCGGGCATCGGCGACGCGCTCGGCCTCCGGGCGCTCCCACCACTCCGGTCCGCGTTCGCCGAGGCCGTGCTTCGCCAGGCCGTTCCGGTGCCGCGCTGCCGCCAGTGCCTCGTCGTCGCCCGTCTGCTTCGCCTGCTTGACCGCGTTCCGACCCCGGCCGAGGTGCGACCGGAGGGCCGCGGCCACGTCCTCCGGCAACGCCGGGTCGGTCCGTCGCCAGCGTCGGCCGTCGACGACGAAGAAGTGGTCGTCCGGCTCGCTCATGTTCCGAGTCTGCACCGTCGGCGGCTCGTCGCGGACCACCTGCCGTCGTGCCGGATCCGCTACGCCTTCTGTCGTGACGGTCGGAGCCGCTCGGCCATCGCACGGCGGACCTGGTCGCCACGCAACGGCCGGCCGGACAGTGCGTCTCGGGGCAGGTCCGGCGCCCGGAACCCGTCCAGCACCAGGTCGAGCCACCGCCGGTACGCCGTCGGTGCGACGGAGCCGAATGTCCTGATCGTCTCCGCGATCGACAGCTGCAGCAGGGCGACGTCGGGCAGCGCGGCGTCGGCGCGGATGACCCCGGCGCGCTGCCCCGCGGCGACGAGGGCGTCGACCCCGTCCTGCACGGCAATGCGGAGCCGCAGCAGCTCGGGCGCATCGCGGTAGTCCGTCGTCATCAGCTCGCTGAAGCCCGTGCGTCGGGCCTCGATCGCCGCGGTCTCCCGGACGAACGTCGCGAAGGCCGCCCACGGGTCCGACGCGGACAGCGCGCGGCACCGCTCGACGAGGTCCAGCACCTCCTGCATCGGCTCGGTGAGCACCGCCTCCCACAGGGCGGCTCGCGTCGGGAAGTGCCGGTAGAGGGTCGCGTTGCCGAGTCCGGCCGCGACCGCGATCGGTTCGAGGGGAGCCTGGAGGCCGTGGTCGGTGAACGCGGTCCGGGCCGCGTCGACGAGGGCCTGACGGTTGCGAGCAACGTCCCGACGGATCATGCGCCGAGCCTAGATCGCGCGGCCGGGAATACGGGGAGTGCTGTCCGGATTGAAACGGAGACCACCATCCGTTTCGAACACACCGGAGCCCCCGTGCACATCGCAGCAGTCGTCCTCTCGCTCCTCCTCGCCGTCGCCACGCTGGGCTCCGGCGTGATGAAGCTCGTCCGCAACCCGAAGATCGTCGCCTCGATGGAAGCGGTGCACGTCAGCCCCGCGCAGATGATCGTCCTCGGTCTGCTCGAGGTCGCCGCCGCGGCCGGACTCGTCATCGGCCTGTGGTGGGCACCGCTCGCCATCGCCGCGGCCATCGGTGCCGTGGTCTACTTCGCCGGCGCCGTCGTGGCGCACCTGCGGGCCCGCGACCGTGACCTGCAGGGCGCAGCGGTGCTCCTTGTGCTGGCGGTCGCGACGCTCGTCGTGCTGCTCCTCGCCCGGTAGCGCCGTCCCGGGCCCGGGCCCGGGCCCGGTCGTGCCGTTCCACGCCGGGCCGCGCAGCCCCGCGCTCGGTCGTTCAGGGGACGAGGCGGTCGGCGCGGTACCGGTCGAACAGGTCCGTGAAGGACCGCTCGGTCCGCCGGAACCCGGTGAAGCCGGCCTCGCGGCTCTTCCCCATGTCGGTCACGACCTCCATCGCGCGGCCGAGGTCGGCGTCGGTGTGCCACCACGAGGCGAGCCGGCCGATGTCCGATTCGACGAGCCCGTGCCGCTCGGCGATCGCGGGCCACGCGGACTCGTACGGCGCCATCTGCTCCTCGAGGGGCCGGGGACGGTCCTGGTAGCCGACGACGCGTGCCGGGTCCACCCCGAGGTGCGCGGCCAGTCGCGGCCACATCCACCGCCAGCGGAAGACGTCGCCGTTCACGATGTTGAAGGGCTCGTCGGCGCCCTCCGGGGACGTCGCCGCCCAGACCATGTGCTCGGCGAGCAGTCCGGCGTCGGTCATGTCGGTCAGGCCGTTCCACTGCGCCCCGCTGCCCGGGAACACGAAGTCGAGGCCGAGCTCCTTCGCCAGTGTCGCCTGCACCGCGATCGTCAGCCCCATGTTCATGGCGTTGCCGACGGCGTGGCCGATGACGGTGTGCGAGCGGTGCACCGACCAGGTGAACCCCTGTCGCTCGGCGGCGGCGAAGAGCTCGTCCTCCTGCGCGTAGTAGAAGTTCGGGGTGTCGAGGCGCGGCTCCTCCTCGTGGAACGGGGTGTCCGGCATCTCGCCGGCGGCGTAGGCCTCGAACGGGCCGAGGTAGTGCTTGAGGCCGGTGACGAGTGCCACGTGCGCGAGCGGTGCGTGCCCGAGGGCCGCGAGCAGGTCGCGGACCATGCCCCCGTTGACGCGGATGTTCTCGGCCTCGGTCTCCTGCCGCTGCCACGCGGTGAAGAACACGTGTGTGGGCCGTTCGTCGGCGAGGGCAGTCGACAGGCTCTCCGGGTCGCGGAGGTCGGCCGCCACCGTGCGGACGCCGTCACGGGCGAGCGGTCGACGCGAGAGCGCGGTCACCTGCCACCCGTCGCCGAGCAGGCGGTCGACCAGAGCCGACCCGGTGATGCCGCTGGCGCCCACGACGAGCGCGTGACGGTCGGTGGACTGCGTGGTGGTGTCGTCGAGAGTCATCGGGTTCCCCAACACATGTCGTCTCGCCGGTGTTCCCTCACCGCGGTCGGCGGATGCGGATCGGCCCCTTGGCCGTGGACGGGTCGACGACCGAGCCGTGCTGCGTGATCTCGACCTCGCCCCGAGCGACCATCCGCCGTGCCGCCCGACGTGCCGGCTCCATCAGTGGCCGCCAGTCGTCCGGGTCGAGGGAGCGAGCGACGTCGGACGGGCAGATGCTCGACGTCCGGGCACGGGCGGCCAGCAGCTCGTCGATCCGCTGTTCGAGCGCGCGGTCGGTCTCGTCGACGCCGTGCTTGCGGCACGCGCCGGAGCACCACTTCGCCTCGGGCGCTGCCGTGGCGGGCATCCGGCGTCCGCACGAGGCGCAGGTGCGTTCCGCGTGCGCCGACTCCGACGCCGTGGCGTCCGCTTCCGTCCTGATCGCGCGTCCCATCGCCCCATCCTCGTCCCACGCCGCCCGCGAGCACACAGCCCAGGTACGGCTGGCAGCATCGCAGTGGTGAACCCCGACACCGAACCCGTCCGTCCGACCGAACCCGCCTGGGTCGAGCACGTGCTGTGGTGGCACGTGTACCCGCTCGGCTTCGTCGGCGCCGAGGTCCGGCCGGAGACCGCGGTGGCGGACAGCCCCGTCGAGCACCGGCTGGACCGGATCGCCGGGTGGCTCGACCACGTCGTCGACCTCGGGCTGAACGGGCTGCTGCTCGGCCCGGTGTTCGCGAGCTCCACGCACGGCTACGACACCGTCGACCACTTCCGGATCGACCCCCGGCTCGGTGACGACGACGACTTCGACCGGCTGGTGGCGGCCGCGCACGGGCGGGGCGTCCGGGTCCTGCTCGACGGGGTCTTCAACCACGTGGGTCGGGAGCACCCGGCGTTCCGGGCGCTCGAGGCCGACGGGCCGGGTGCGGCGACCGCCGACCTGTTCGCGGTGGACTGGGACGGGTGGCGGCCCGGTGCGCCGGTGCGCGTCCGGGACTTCGAGGGCCACGACATCCTCGTCGCGCTCGACCACGGCAGCTGCGCGACCGAGGACCTCGTCGTCGAGGTCATGACGCACTGGCTTGGACGCGGTGTCGACGGGTGGCGCCTCGACGCGGCCTACGCCGTCCCGCCGGAGTTCTGGGCACGCGTGCTGCCGCGCGTCCGTGAGCGGTTCCCGGACGCCTGGTTCAGCGGGGAGGTGATCCACGGCGACGCGGCCGCGATCGTCCGCGCCTCGACGATGGACTCGACGACGCAGTACGAGCTGTGGCAGGGGATCTGGCACGGCATCGCGGACACGAACTGCCACGAGCTGGCGCACGCGATCGAGCGGCACGACGCCCTGCTCGAGACCTTCGTGCCGAGCACCTTCGTCGGCAACCACGACGTCACCCGGATCGCGAGTGCGGTGGGGGAGCGCTTCGCGCCGCACGCCGCCGCGGTCCTGTTCACGGTCGCGGGGACGCCGAGCGTCTACGCCGGCGACGAGTTCGGCTGGACCGCGGTCAAGGAGGAGCGCCTCGGCGGCGACGACGCCGTGCGCCCGGAGTTCCCCGACGCCCCGCCGGCTCCGACGGCGATCACGCACGACCACGAGGCGCTCATCGCGCTCCGCCGGCGGAACCCCTGGCTGCACCGGGCGCACACCGACGTCGTGCACCTGTCGAACACGGCGATCGTCCTGCGGACCGCGACGGCGGACGCCGCCGTGGTGACCGCCCTGAACCTGGCGGCCGATCCCGTCGACCTGCCCGCGGCCGACGCGACGCGCGTGGAGGCGGGCGGGGCGGATGTCGGGGACGGGACCGTGCGCCTCCAGGCCGGGGGTTGGGCCGTCCTGTCCCGCTGAAACGCGAAAGCGACAGAAGTGCGCGGAACTTCCGCGCACTTCTGTCGCTGTGGTGGAGGTGTCGAACGCCTACTTGCGCGCGGACGCCGCCCGACGCTTGTTGAACACGTCGAACGCGACGGCGGCGAGCAGCACCAGGCCCTTGATCAGGGACTGGTACTCGGTGCCGATGCCGAGGATCGACATGCCGTTGTTCAGGATGCCGATGATGAGACCACCGACGATGGCTCCCGGCACGGTGCCGATGCCGCCGGTGACCGCCGCGCCACCGATGAACACGGCCGCGATGGCGTCGAGCTCGAAGCCGTTGCCCGCACCCGGTGCGGCCAGGTTGAGCTGCCCGGTGAAGACCACGCCGGCGAGTGCCGAGATGACGCCCATGTTGACGAACAGCAGGAACGTGACCCGCTTGGTCTTGACGCCGGAGAGCTGCGCCGCGAGGGCGTTGCCGCCGATCGCGTAGATGTGGCGACCGAAGACCGCGCTGCGCATGACGACCGAGTAGATCACCACGAGGGCCCCCAGGACGACGAGCACGATCGGGGTGCCGTTGTAGCTGGCGAGCAGGAGGGCCACGTAGATCACGAGCGCGACGGTGAACGCGAGCTTCGTGATGAACCAGGCGAACGGCTCGCTCTCGAGCTGGTACTTCCGACGCGTCGCGCGACCGCGGAACGCCGTGACCACCAGGACGGCGGCGGCCGCGAAGCCGAGGATCATCGTGAGCGGCTCGTACCCGGTGGTGCCGAACGACGGCAGGAAGCCGGAGCCGAGCGACCGGAACCCGTCCGGGAAGGGCGAGATCTGCTGGTTGTGCAGGACGATCTGCGCCGCACCGCGGAACGCGAGCATGCCCGCGAGCGTGACGATGAACGCGGGGATCCCGAAGTAGGCGATCCAGAACCCCTGCCAGGCGCCGACGAGCCCGCCGACCACCAGGCAGAGCACGACCGCGATCGGCCACGGGATGTTCCACTGCGTGATCATCACGCCGGCCATGGCGCCGGTGAAGGCGACGACCGACCCGACGGACAGGTCGATGTGCCCGGCGATGATCACCATGACCATGCCGATCGCCAGGATCAGGATGTAGCTGTTCTGGACGATCAGGTTCGAGACGTTGATCGGGGCGAGGGTGATGCCGTTCGTCGTCACCTGGAAGAAGAGGACGATGACGATCAGCGCGATGAACAGGCCGATCTGTCGGAGCTGCCCGGTGAGGTAGCCGGCGGCGGACTTAAGCGCGTTCATTGACAGGGGTCTCCCGTTCCTGGGTCATGTACTGCATGAGGACCTCGGGCGTGGCCTCGGAGCGGGGCACGTCGGCGGTGATGGTGCCCTCGGAGAGCGTGTAGATGCGGTCGCAGATCCCGAGGAGCTCCGGGAGCTCGGAGGAGATCACGATGATCCCCTTCCCCTGGTCTGCGAGCTGGTTGATGATCGTGTAGATCTCGTACTTCGCGCCGACGTCGATGCCGCGGGTGGGCTCGTCGAGGATGAGCACGTCGGGGTCGGCGTACATCCACTTCGACAGGACGACCTTCTGCTGGTTCCCGCCGGAGAGCTTCCCGGTGATGACGTCGACGTTCGGCGCCTTGATGTTGAGGTTCTTGAGGAACTGCTTCGCGACGGTGGTCTCCTGCGACGCGTTCACGAAGCCCCACTCGGCGAGCTTGCCGAGCGCGGAGCCGGAGATGTTCCGCTTGATGTCGTCGATGAGGTTGAGGCCGTAGCGCTTCCGGTCCTCGGTGACGTAGGCGATGCCGTTGTCGATCGCCTGCGTGACGGTGTGCGTCTTGATCGGGGTGCCGCGCTTGTACACGGTGCCGCTGATGCCGGCACCGTAGGACTGCCCGAACACGCTCATCGCGAGCTCGGTGCGACCGGCGCCCATGAGCCCGGCGATGCCGACGACCTCGCCGGCGCGCACGTCGAGGTTCGCGTGGTGGATGATCTCGCGGGAGGCGTCGAGCGGGTGGTGGACGGTCCAGTCCTCGATCCGCAGGAGTTCCTCGCCGATCACCGGGTTCTCGCGTTCCGGGTACCGGTTCGACAGGTCGCGGCCGACCATCCCGCGGATGATCCGGTCCTCGGACACGTCGTCGGCGTGCATGTCGAGCGTCTCGATGGTCTGGCCGTCGCGGATGATCGTGACCTTGTCCGCGATCGCCTTGATCTCGTTCAGCTTGTGGCTGATGATGATCGCCGTCATGCCCTCGGCCTGCAGCGACCGGATGAGCTCGAGCAGGTGCGCGGAGTCGTCGTCGTTCAGCGCCGCGGTGGGCTCGTCCAGGATGAGGAGCTTCACCCGCTTCGACAGCGCCTTCGCGATCTCGACGAGCTGCTGCTTGCCGACGCCGATGTCGACGATCTTCGTGACCGGGTTGTCCTTCAGCCCGACGCGCTGCAGCAGTTCCGCCGCGGCGAGGTTCGTCTTGTTCCAGTCGATGAAGCCGCCCTTGGACTGCTCGTTGCCGAGGAAGATGTTCTCGGCGATCGACAGGAACGGGCTGAGTGCGAGCTCCTGGTGGATGATCACGACGCCGGATGCCTCGGAGCCGTTGATGTCGTGGAACTGGACGGGTGCGCCGTCGAGCAGGATCTCGCCGTCGAACGTGCCGTGCGGGTAGACCCCGGACAGCACCTTCATCAGGGTGGACTTGCCAGCGCCGTTCTCGCCGCAGATCGCGTGGACCTGCCCGCGCTCGACCGCGATCGAGACCCCCTGCAGGGCCTTGACGCCGGGGAACGTCTTGGTGATGTCACGCATCTCGAGGATGGTGTCCGTCACGTCGACCGCCTTCCGTAGTGCACGCTCGCGCGCGCAGGTGGAGACGGACTGGAGGCGCGGTGCGGGCTGGCACCGCGCCTCCTGTCCGTCGGGTGGGTTGCGACTACTTCAGGTCGGCTTCGGTGTAGTAGCCCGAGTCGACGAGGACTTCCTTGTAGTTGTCCTTGGTGACGACGGTCGGCTGGAACAGGAAGGTCGGGACGACCTTGACCTTGTTGTCGTAGCTCTTCGTGTCGTTGACCTCGGGCTTCTTGTCCGTCAGCAGGTCCTCGGCCATGGTGACCGACTGCTTGGCGAGCTTGCGCGTGTCCTTGTAGATGGTCGAGTACTGCTGGTCCGCGATGATCGACTTGACCGACGCGGCCTCGGCGTCCTGACCCGTGATGGTCGGGAGCGGACGGTCACCGCTGCCGTAGCCGGCGCCCTGCAGCGCCGAGATGATGCCGATCGACATGCCGTCGTACGGGGACAGCACGCCGTTGAGCGTGGTGCCGCCGGAGTAGGACTTGGCGATCAGGTTCTGCATGCGGGCCTTGGCGGTCGCCGGGTCCCACTGCTGCGTGGCGGCCTGGGAGAGCTGGTCCTGGCCGGACTGGATCTTCAGGGTGCCGTCCTCGAGGTACGGCTTGAGGGTCTTCATCGCGCCGTTGAAGAAGAAGCCCGCGTTGTTGTCGTCGAGCGAGCCGGCGAAGACCTCGATGTTGAAGGGGCCCTTCTCGCCGGTCTTCTTGCCGTCGGCGTCGAGGACACCGAGGCCGGTGAGCAGGCTGGTCGCCTGGTCGACGCCGACCTTCTCGTTGTCGAACGACACGTAGTAGTCGACGTTCTTGTTGCCGGTGAGCAGGCGGTCGTAGGAGATCACCTTGATGCCGGCCTTCGCGGCCGCGTCCAGCTGGTCGGAGAGCGCACCGCCGTCGATCGACGCGATGATGAGGACCTTCGCGCCCTTCGTGATCATGTTGCTGACCTGCTGGGCCTGCTGCTGGACCTTGTTGTCCCCGTACTCGAGGTCGACCTTGTAGCCGGCCTTCTCGAGGTCGCTCTTGACGGCGTTGCCGTCCTTGATCCAGCGTTCCGAGACCTTCGTCGGCATCGCGACGCCGACCAGTGCACCCTTGTTGTCCCCGCTGCCGCCACCGCTGCCGGTGTCGCCGCGTCCGCCGGCCGAGCAGCCGGCCAGTGCGATGGCGATGCCGAGGGCTGCGACGCCCGCGACGATCTTGCGCTTCATCATCGAAGTACCTCTGTTCCTGCGCGTCGACGTCGACGCGCTCGGGTGACGGGGCTGCTGTGCCCCCGGTGAGTGCTCGTGTGAGCGCTCACATACTGAGGGTTCCGTGACGGGGTGTCAACTCGTCGTGACCGTTTCGCGATCTTGCGGTGCCGGACCGACTGCGCGGTACGGTTGGCCTCGTGACCACCACGACCGCCCCAGGGGGCAAGGGCGGCAACCGCCGGAAGGCGCCCACGATCTTCGACGTCGCCGAGCGCGCCGGGGTGTCGCACCAGACCGTCTCCCGGGTCATCAACGGCGACCCGACGGTGCGCGAGCAGTACCGCTCGCAGGTCACCGACGCCGTCACCGAGCTCGGGTACCGGCCGCGCGCCGCAGCCCGGGCGCTCGCCGGAGGGCGCAGCCGGGCGCTCGGCATCATCACCGCCGGCGACGCGCTGTACGGCCCGTCGAGCACCGCGATCGGCTTCGAACGGGCAGCCCGTTCGGCCGGGTACCACGTGCTGCTGTCGACCCTGCCCGACGACCCGCGGCCGGGCGACCTGTCCGCCGCGATCACGACCCTGCTCGCGCAGGACGTCGCCGCGATCGTCCTGGTCGCAGCGGACAACCGGGTGCTCGACGCCCTCGCCTCGTTGACCGTCCCCGTCACCGTGCCCGTCGTCGTGTCGAACGCCGTGCAGCGCGACGCCGCCCGGGCCCCGGTCGCGCCGAGCGTCGCCGCCGTCGCGATCGACCAGGTCGCCGGCACGTCGCTCGTGATGGAGCACCTGTTCGGGCGCGGACACCGGCGGATCGTGCACATCGCCGGGCCGAGCGTCTCGCAGGAGTCCGAGGTGCGCCGTGAGACCTACGTGCGGATCATGCGCGAGGCCGGGCTCGAGCCGGTCGTGCTCGACGGGGACTGGACGCCGGCGAGCGGGTTCGCCGCGGCGCGGACCATCGACGTGCACACCGTCGACGCGGTCTTCGCCGGCAACGACCAGATGGCGCTCGGGGCCCTGCACGCCTTCGCCGACGAGGGGCTCCGGGTCCCCGACGACATCGCCGTGGTGGGGTTCGACGACGTCCCCGAAGCCGCGCACTTCACGCCGCCGCTCACCACCGTGCGGCAGGACTTCCGGGCGATGGGGGAGCGGGTGCTCGACACCGTGCGGGCGCTCATCGAGGGGGAGCCCCGCGACGAGACCCTGCTCGCGCCCGAGCTCGTGGTGCGCCGGAGCGCGTAGCGCGGCCGCGCTCGCGCGGAGCGCGGCGTCGCGCGGCGTCGCTCGCGCGGGTGGTGCGAGGTTGGCCACTCGGTGCGGGCAAAGAGCGCCGCACCGAGTGATCAACCTCGCACCGAGACGCCGCGCCGCCCCGCCCCGCCCCGGGGCTGACCCGACCGTCAGCCCTTCAGCGCGCCCGACGACAGGCCAGCGACGTAGAACCGCTGCAGCCCGACGTAGAGCGCGATGCACGGGATCATCGCCACGACCGACCCGGCGACGAGGTTCCCGTACGACACCTGCCCGTACGCACCGGTCTGCAGGTTGAGCAGCGCGACCGGCAGCGTGTAGAGCGAGTCCTTCGTCAGGAAGGTCAGCGCTCCGAGGAACTCCGTCCACGACGCCAGGAACGCGTAGAGCGCGGCGGTCGCGGCACCGGGCAGCAGCAGCGGGCGGAGCACCGACACGACGACCCGGAAGCGCGAGGCGCCGTCGACGAACGCCGAGTCCTCGAGTTCGGTCGGGATCGACTCGAACGCGTTCCGCATCACGAACACGCCGAACGGCAGGTTCACCGTCGTGTAGAAGAGCACGAGCCCGAGCAGCGAGTTCGTGAGCTTCATGGCGTTCAGCTCGAGGTACAGCGGCGTGAGGATGGCCTGGAACGGCACCATCATCGTCAGCAGCACGAGCCCGAACACCACGCCGGACCCGCGGAACCGGAAGCGGGCGAACCCGTACCCGGCCATCGTCGCGATCACGGCGGTGAGGACGGCGGTCGCGATCGACACGATCAGCGAGTTCACGACGCCGGTGAGCAGGTGCGACGACGAACTGAACACGGCGGCGAAGTTCTGCCAGCCGAGCTGGAAGAACGTCGCCGGGTCCGGAGCCTGCGTGATGACGGCCTCGGACTGGAACGCCCGCAGGATCGACCAGATGAGCGGGACGCCGAACACCAGCGCCGACCCGACGCCGGCGATGACGTAGAGGGTGCGCTTGACGGCGGTGTCCCGGGGGTGCCGGACGCTCCCCTGCTGGTGACGGCGCCGCCGACCGTCTCCGGTGGTGGTCAGCGTGCGGGTGGACAGGTCCGGCGCGAGTCCGGCACGGGAGGTCGTGGTGCTCATGGCTCAGTCCTTCTCTCGCAGTGCCCAGAACTGGAACACCGTGACGGCGGCGATGACGACGACGAGGGCGATGGACTCGGCGGTCGCGGCGCCGAGCTGCAGGTTCACGAAGCCGCGGTTGTAGATCGCGTTGACGATCGTCGTGGTCTCCGTTCCCGGCCCGCCCTGGGTGAGGATGTAGAACTGGTTGAACGCCAGCAGCGACCCGATCACCGAGATGATGACGCTCAGGGCGATGGTCGACCGGATCATCGGGAGGGTGATGAGCCGCTCGGTCTGCCACCACGACGCGCCCTCGAGCTGCGCGGACTCGTACACCTCGTCGGGGATGCCCTGCATCGCCGACATGAGCAGCACCATCGTCAGCCCGGAGACCGCCCAGACGACCAGCACGCAGATGAGCAGCGTCGCGAGCGGACCGTTCACGAGCCAGGCCGTGCTGCCGTCGGTGATCCCGAGCCAGCGGAGCACCATGTTCACGGCGCCGGAGTTCGGCTGGGCCTCGAGGACGAGCATGAACGACAGCGTGGTCAGGCCCACCACGTACGGCAGGAAGAACACCGTCCGCAGCAGGGTGCTCCCGCGCCGTCGCGCGCGGATGAGCACGGCGAGGAAGTAGCCGAGCGCCAGGATCGGCACCGTCACGATCGCCGTGTACAGCAGCGTGTACCCGATGGCGTGCACGAACGTCGGGTCCTGGAACAGGGTGAGGTAGTTCTGCAGCCCGATGAACCGGTACGGGCCGATCAGGGGCCAGTTCGTGAACGAGATGTAGAGCGCGAACAGGAGCGGCACGAGGACGAACACGGCGACGAACAGGATCGCCGGCGCGACGAGGACCGCGCCGGTCCGCGGCGGGTGGGTGAGCGAGTTGCGGGACGGGCCGCGCCCGCGGCCGACGGTGGGTCGGCCGGCACCGGTCCGGCCGGGCGCGGCCCGTCCGGCGGAGCGCCGGGTGGAGATGGTCGACATGACGTGCACCTCTCTGTGCTGTCGGTGGTGCGAGCTGCTGTCGGTGGGACGAGTCGTCGTCGGGACGAGCCGTCGGCGGGACGAGCCGGGTCAGGCCTGGACCTGGTCGAGGATGCGCTGGTACTCGGACTGCGCCGTCTTCATGGCGGCGGACGTACCGGACCCGAACACCGCCTCGCGGAACATCGCGAAGTACGGCGACGACGGCTGGTTGTTGAGCAGGTTGTACGCCAGCGTCTGCGGCGCGTACCCCTTGTCGATGGCGTCGAGCGGGCCGAACGCCAGCGGGTACTTCTTCCGGTACGCCGGCGTGGCTGCGTCCGAGCGGGTGGGGAAGTAGCCGCCGTCGGGCAGCGCCTGCTGCTGCTGCAACCCGTTGGCGTACTGCATGAACGCCCAACCGCCTGACGGGTTCGCCGCCCCGTTCGGGATGCACATGTTGTCGCCGCCGTCGAAGAACGACCGCTTGCCGTCCCACGAGGGGATGAGCACGGTCTGCATCTTCGCCCGCATCGCCTTCGTCGCGGCGGGCACGGTCGCACCGTACGAGGTGGGGAAGATCCCGACCTTGCCGGCTCGGAAGTCCGCGCCCCACGTCGTGCCGGCATCGGAGTACGTCGCCTTCGAGAGCACGCCGTCCTTCCACATCTGCCGGTAGAACTCGAGCATCCGTTCGAGGGCCTCGTTGCCGGTGATGTTCGCCTGCTGCTTTCCGACCTCGCCGGACATCATGTCGACGCCGGTCGCCCAGACGTGCGGCTGGGTGACGAAGCCGATGATGCCCGCGGCGTTGCCGGAGATCGACCACCCGTAGACGTCGTCCCCGGTCTTCCGGATCGCCTTCGCCGCGGCGAGCAGCGAGTCGAGGTCCTTCGTCGAGTCCTCGACGTCGAGCCCCGCCTTCTCGAACAGCTCGGTGTTCACGAACAGCTGCGAGTTGTCCGCCAGGTACGGCAGCCCGTAGTACCGGTCGCGGTACTCGAGCAGCCGCAGGTGGCCGGGCGAGATCTCGTCGAAGTAGTCGAGTCCCTTGACGACGTCGGTCAGGTCGGCGAACGCCTCGCGGAAGATGAACAGCTGCGAGTTGATGTCGTCGATGTCCACGACGTCCGGCGGCTCGCCGCCGCGGATCGCGGTCGCGAGCTTCGTCACGTACTGCCCGTCGGGCACCGGGGTGAGTTCGACCTGCAGCTTCGGGTTCGCCTTGTTGAAGCCGGCGACCGCCGCCGTCAGGCCAGCCTGGGTCGCCGACCGGCACCAGACGTGCACGGTGCCGGTCGCGTTCCGACCGAACGACGCCACCTTCGCGTCCACCTTGGGCAGCGTGCCGGAGCACGCGGCCAGGGTGAGGGCCGCCCCGCCGGCGAGACCGCCGGCGAGGAACGCTCTGCGCAGCATCACGTCACCGCGCCAGCGGGAGCCAGACGCGCATCGGCGCGGCTCCGCGGTTCGCCCAGGCGTAGTACGGGACCGCGGTCGCGGTGACGGCCTGGAGGCCCGTGGTGGCGTCCGAAGCGCCAGCCACGTCGTCGACGCTGGTGGCGTCCACGGCGCGATCCGCGCCTCCAGGCCCGTCCAGACGCTGGTACGGCCACGCTGCCTGCGCGTGCTCGGCGGGGGCGTGTCCCTGGATCCGCAGCGTGACGATGCCGTCGAGGAGGCCGTCCTGGCGCTCCTCGGTGATCGGCGCGTCCGCGTCGACCGTCAGGTCGTCGACCGTGAAGCCCTGCTGGTCCGCCTGCTCGACCGCGTAGACCAGCGGGCCGCGCTCGATCGCGACCTGCCCGCGGGCGGCGTCGATGCGGGTGTCGGCGACGTACCGGTGCGGCGTGGTGTCGAACGCGAGCTCGACGGTGTCGCCCGCGGTCCACTCACGATCGATGACGTGGAGCGTGCCCGCGGCGGGACTCGCGTCGCCGCCGGCGCCCGTGACGGTCGTCGTGTCCGACCACGCCGGGATCCGCAGGCCGAGTGCGAGCGGGCCGTCCTCGGTCACCGTGACGAGCACGCGGCCGTCGTGCGGGTAGCCGGTCTCGACGCGCACCGGGCCGAGGTCGGCGGTCGCGTACTGGTGGACCTGCAGTCCGCCGTCGGTCGCGGTCGCGAGGTAGCCGTCGAGGCTGGCGAACGTCCGCATGATGTTCGGCGGGCAGCACGCGCAGTCGAACCAGCCGCGGCGCCCGTGGGCGGGGGAGCGGTTCTCGTCCTGGTGCGCGTGGTCGCGCTGCTGCAGCGGGTTGACGTAGAAGTACTCGGTGCCGCCCAGGCTGACCCCGGCGAGGAACGCGTTGTACAGCAGGCGCTCGATCGCGTCGGCGTAGACCGGCTTGCCGGTCGCGAGCAGCAGGCGCCACGCCCACTGGATCCCGCCGATCGCGGCGCAGGTCTCGGCGTAGCCGCGGTCGGTCGGGAGCTCGTACGGGTCGCCGAACGCCTCCCAGTCCCAGCGTGCGCCGAGGCCGCCGGTGATGAACGCCTTCGTCGCCATCATGTCGGCGAACTGCCGCTCGCTCGCGGCCAGCAGCTCGGTGTCGCCGGTCTCGATCGCGACGTCGACCGCACCCGCCGCCAGGTACACGGCGCGGACGGCGTGGCCCTCGACGGTCGTGGCCTGCCGGCTCGGCACCCGGTCGGAGAAGTACGTCGGCTCGCCGCCGGCGCGCTCGATGATGCCGTGGCCGCGGGCGTCGACGAACCAGTGCGCGAGGTCGAGGTAGTCGCGGTTGCCGGTCTCGCGGTAGAGCTCGACGAGGCCCATCTCGACGACGGGGTGTCCGTCGATGTCGGTCGTCTTGCCGTCGCCGTCGCCGAAGGTCCGGACGAGGTGGTCGGCGTTCTTGATCGCGACCTCGAGCAGGCCGGTGTCGCCCGTCGCACGGTGCTGGGCCACGGCCGCCTGGTACAGGTGCCCGGCGCAGTACATCTCGTGGCTCCACTTGAGGTCCGTGTACCGCTCGCCCTTGCCGCGGATCTGCTGCACGGAGTCGAGGTAGCCGTCATCGGCCTGCGCCTGGGCGTAGAGGGCGGTGACCTCGCGCTGGAGCTCGAGCAGGTCCTCGGACGGTGCGCGGCCGTACTCCCACGCCACCGCCTCGAGCCACTTCGTCACGTCGGAGTCCATGAAGATCGGGCCGGTGGCGTCGCCCTCCTCGAGCCCTGCGGCGATCCGGAGGTTCCGGAAGTTGCCGGCCGTCTCGAGCAGGGAGTACCCGCCGCGGATCGCGTCGCGACCGTTGCGCTCCTGCCGGAGTGCCCAGAAGCCGCCGGTGATCCGGGCGTCGTCGGTCGGCAGGGGTCGGAGCGTGAGGTGCGCGTCGGCGGTCGGGAGGACCGGCGTCGCGGTCTGCGCGCGGCTGTCGGTCGCGAGCGTGGTGGTCATGTCGCCTCCTTGCGATGTGACTGGTGCCGTCCCGGTGTCCGCCGATCGTGCAGCGTTCGGAAAACGGTTTCTGCGGTGGACGTTACGACACCGATCTGCGCTGCGCAAGAGGCGTGAACGGTTTTCTGCGTATGCTCATCGTCACGTCCCGCGATCCGGAAAGGAACTTGCCGTGACCCTCGAGCGCACGACACAGCCCGTCCGGATCACCGACGTCGCGGCGCTCGCCGGGGTGTCGATCGGCACCGCCTCGAAGGCACTCAACGGCACCGGGCAGCTCCGCGACTCCACGCGGCTCCGGGTGAAGGAGGCCGCCGAGAAGCTCGGGTTCGTCGGCGACGCCCGGGCCCGCGCGCTGTCCTCCGGCCGGACGTACACCGTCGGCATGATCACCACCGACTCGTTCGGCCGGTTCTCGATCCCGGTCCTGCTCGGCGCCGAGGACGCCCTGTCCGCCGGTCAGATGGCCGTGCTGCTCTGCGACACCCGCGACGACCACGTGCGCGAGACGCACTACCTCCGCTCGCTCGCCGCCCGCGGGGTCGACGGCATCATCGTCACCGGGCGCTCGGCGGACCCGCGCCCGCCCATCGACGTGTCCATCCCCGTCGTGTACGCGTTCACGCCGTCCACCTCGGCGTCCGACGTGTCGATCACCCTCGACGACTCCGCTGGGTCGTCGGCCGTGGCGTCGCACGTGCTCGAACTCGGACGGTCACGCGTGGCGATCGTCACCGGGCCCGCCCGTCACCGGTCCGCCGTGCGACGGGTGTCCGGCGCCACCGCCGTGCTCGGCTCCCGGCTGGTGGGCGAACCGCTGTACGGGGAGTGGTCGGAGCGGTGGGGGCGGCAGGCGGTCGACGTGCTGGCGCGGGGATCGGTGGACGTCGACGCGATCGTGTGCGGGAGCGACCAGATCGCCCGCGGTGTGTGCGATCGGCTGCGGGAGCTCGGCCGGTCCGTCCCCGAGGACGTCGCCGTCACGGGGTTCGACGACTGGGACGTGATGGCACTCGCGAGCCGTCCGCCGCTGACGACGGTGGACCTGCGGCTCGAGGAGCTCGGCCGAGTGGCTGGGCAGGCGCTGCTGAGCCTCATCGACGGGGGATCGGCGTCGTCGGCCGCGGTCACGCCGAACCTGGTCGTCCGCGAGAGCACGGTCGGCGCGTAGGGCCGCGCGCGCCGCCGCGCGCCTCACGATTCGCGCCTCGGGGTCGCGCCGGTTCGCCGAGATCGCACTCCGGCGGGCATCGGTCCCCAATGTCCCCGCGAAAGTGCGATTTCGGCGGAGCGATTGCCTGGGGCGTGTTCGGTGAGATCGCAGTTCGGCGGACGATTCGCGCGATGAACCCCGACGAAGTGCGATCTCGGCGGAGGGGGCGTCCGGGCTCGAGCGGGCGGCACTTCGTGCGACCCGCGAGCCGCGTTGCGGGAGTGAGCGCTCACGTGCCAGGATGTGAGCGCTCACGAGGACGACGAGGTCTGGGAGGACTGCATGAGCGACGATCGCCGACACCAGGTCGTGGACGGCCGCACGACGCTCGGCATCGAGCTCGGCTCCACGCGCATCAAGGCGTGCCTGGTGGACGAGGACCTCGTGCCCATCGCCGCCGGCTCGCACGAGTGGGAGAACGAGTTCGTCGACGGCCGCTGGACCTACTCCCTCCAGGCCGTCGAGACCGGTCTCCGCGCCGCGTACGCCGCCCTCGTGGCCGACGTCGAGGCGCAGTACGGCGTGACCCCGACGACCTTCCGCGCCGCCGGCGTGAGCGCGATGATGCACGGCTACCTCGCGTTCGACGCCGATGACGAGCTGCTCGTGCCGTTCCGGACCTGGCGCAACACCTCGACGGGTCCCGCGGCGGAACGGCTCAGTGACGCGCTCGGCTTCAACATCCCGCTCCGCTGGTCGATCGCGCACCTGTACCAGGCCGTCCTCGACGACGAGCCGCACGTGCCGGAGATCGCCGGCATCACGACGCTCGCCGGGTACGTGCACCGACGGCTCACCGGCCGTGACGTCCTCGGCGTGGGGGACGCGAGCGGTGTCTTCCCGATCGACAGCAGCCCCGTCGACAGCGGCCCGGGCGACCCCGGCTCGCGCGACTTCGACGACGAGATGCTCGCCGTCACGCAGGACCTGTTCGGCGAGGCGGTGCCCGACCTCCGAGCCCTGCTGCCCGAGGTCCTCGTCGCCGGGGACGACGCCGGCACCCTCACCCCCGAGGGCGCGGCGTGGCTCGACCCCACCGGTTCGCTCCGACCCGGCGTCCCGCTCTGCCCGCCCGAGGGCGACGCCGGCACCGGCATGGTCGCGACGAACGCCGTCGCCCCGCGGACCGGCAACGTCAGCGTGGGCACGAGCATCTTCGCGATGGTCGTCCTCGAGCAGCCGCTCGAGTCCGCGCACGAGGAACTCGACGTCGTCACCACCCCGTCCGGCGACGCCGTCGCGATGGTGCACTGCAACAACGGCGCGAGCGAGATCGCGAGCTGGGCGAAGGTGTTCGGACGCTTCGCCGAGGCATCGGGCAGTCCGATGGCGACGGACGACGTGTTCCGGGTCCTGCTGGACGAAGCCGAACAGGCCGACCCCGACGCCGGCGGGTTGCTCTCCTTCAACTACCTGGCGGGCGAACCCGTCACCCACGTCGAGGACGGCCGGCCCCTGCTGCTCCGCACCCCCGACGCGCGCTTCACCCTCGGCAACCTCGTGCGCTCCGAGGTGCACGGGGCGTTCGCCACGCTCGCGATCGGCATGGACGTGCTGCACGGCGAGGACGTCCAGGTCGACCGGATGACGGCGCACGGCGGGCTCTTCCGGACGCCCGGCGCCCCGCAGCAGCTGCTCGCCGCCGCACTGCGCGTCCCGGTTGCCCTCGAGGAGACCGCGGGCGAAGGCGGCGCCTGGGGCATCGCCGTGCTCGCCGCGTACCTCGAGCACACCGAGCACCACCTCGCCGACTTCCTGGCGGACACCGTCTTCGGTGGGGAGACGGTCCACGTCGCCGACCCCGAGCCGCGCGACGTCGAGGGCTTCCAGACCTACCTCGGCCGGTACCGCGCTGCCCTGCCCGTCCAGGCCGTGGCGGCAGCGGCGACCCGACCCGAGACGACCGGAACCGGTGCGGCAGCGGCGACCCGACCCGACGCGACCGGAACCGGTGCGGCAGCCGCCCCCGGCGCCGACGCGACCACGACCCGAGGCGAGGGGACGGCGGGAGCCGAGCCGAGCCTCCCGGCAGAGCAGGAAGTGACCAGATGACCAGCGCAACCGACCCCGACACCCAGCGGGCCGTCGCCGCCACCCGCGAGCGGGTCGCACGCCTGCACGGCGAGCTCGTCCGCTACGGCCTCGTGATCTGGACCGGCGGCAACGTCTCCGAGCGCGTGCCGGGCACCGACCTGTTCGTGATCAAGCCGAGCGGGGTGTCCAGCGACGACCTGCGCCCGGAGAACCAGGTGGTCTGCACGCTCGACGGCGTCCCCGCCGACGGCTGGGACAACGCGCACGGACCGTCGAGCGACACCGCCGCGCACGCCTACGTGTACCGGAACATGCCCGAGGTCGGCGGCGTCGTGCACACCCACTCGACGTACGCCACCGCATGGGCTGCCCGTGCCGAGGAGATCCCGTGCGTGATCACCGCGATGGCGGACGAGTTCGGCGGCCCGATCCCGGTCGGCCCGTTCGCGATCATCGGCGACGACTCGATCGGCCACGGGATCGTCGACACCCTCAGCGGACACCGCAGCCGCGCGGTCCTCATGCAGAACCACGGCGTGTTCACCATCGGTCGTGACGCCAAGGACGCCGTGAAGGCCGCCGTGATGTGCGAGGACGTCGCCCGGACGGTGCACATCGCGAAGCAGGGCGGGGACGTGGTCCCGATCCCGCAAGCAGACATCGATCGACTCTTCGATCGCTACCAGAACGTCTACGGACAGAACCCCGAAGGAGCACTGCGATGACGCACGTCGACCCCACCGAGACGCTGGCGGGCTACGAGGTCTGGTTCCTCACCGGCTCCCAGGGGCTGTACGGCGAGGAGACCCTGCGCCAGGTCGAGGAGCAGAGCAAGGCCGTGCACGCCGAGCTGGCCGCGGCGCTCCCCGTCACGCTCGTCTGGAAGCCCGTGCTGAAGGACGCCGACGGCATCCGCCGCGCGCTCATCGAGGCCAGCGCGGACGACAAGGTCATCGGCGTCACCACGTGGATGCACACGTTCAGCCCCGCGAAGATGTGGATCGGTGGGCTGCAGGCGCTCACGAAGCCGCTGCTGCACCTGCACACGCAGGCGAACGTCACGCTGCCGTGGGCGGACATCGACTTCGACTTCATGAACCTCAACCAGGCCGCGCACGGCGACCGTGAATTCGGCTACGCCCTCGCCCGCCTCGGCGTCCGGCACGCAACCGCCGTCGGGCACGTCTCGGATCCCCGCGTGCAGCAGCGCGTGTCGAACTGGACCCGAGCCGCAGCCGGTGCTGCCGCCGTCCGTGAGCTGAAGCTCACCCGCTTCGGCGACAACATGCGGTACGTCGCCGTCACCGAGGGCGACAAGACCGAGGCCGAGATCGAGCTCGGCGTGCAGGTGAACACGTGGGCGGTGAACGAGCTGGCCGCAGCGGTGTCGGCGGCGTCGGACCACGAGATCGACGCGCTGCTCGCCACCTACGACGCGTCCTACGACCTCGTACCGGAACTCCAGGAGGGGGGCGAACGCAGAAGCGCGCTCCGCGACGGCGCGGCGATCGAGATCGGCCTCCGTACCCTGCTCGCGCAGAACGACAGCGCCGCGTTCACCACCAACTTCGAGGACCTCGGCACCCTCAAGCAGCTCCCCGGCCTCGCCGTGCAGCGCCTGATGGCCGACGGCTACGGCTTCGGCGCCGAGGGCGACTGGAAGACCGCCGTCCTGGTGCGTGCGATGAACGTCGCCGGCGCCGGTCTGCCCGGTGGTGCGAGCCTGATGGAGGACTACACCTACGACCTCACCCCCGGGGCCGAGAAGATCCTCGGTGCTCACATGCTCGAGGTCTCGCCCACGCTCACGACGACGAAGCCGACGCTGGAGATCCACCCGCTCGGCATCGGCGGCAAGGACGACCCGGTGCGCCTGGTCTTCACGGCCGACTCCGGCGAAGCGGTGGTCGTGGCGCTGTCCGACACCCGCGACGGCTTCCGCCTCACCGCCAACGTCGTCGACGTGGTGCCCCCGACCGCGGCGCTGCCGAAGCTGCCGGTCGGCCGTGCCGTCTGGGAGCCGCGTCCGTCGTTCCCGGTCGCCGCGGAGGCCTGGCTCACCGCCGGCGCCGCCCACCACACCGTGATGACGACCGCCGTCGGCCTGCAGGTCGTCGAGGACTTCGCCACCATGGTGGGTACCGAGTTCCTCGTCATCGACGAGCACACCACCGCTCGCGGGTTCCGCGACGAGCTGCGTCTCCAGCAGACGTGGCACCGTCTCGACCGCGGTTTCTAGGAGTCAGGACCCCACGATGAGCGACGTGATCGCGGCCGAGCGCACGCGGACGAACTGGGCGGGCAACGTCACCTACCGGGCGTCCGGTCTGGCGCGTCCGACGTCGGTGGCCTCGTTGCAGGAACTGGTCGCGTCGACGCCGCGCCTGACGGCGCTCGGCTCGCGGCACTCGTTCAACACGATCGCCGACACCGACGCGGTCCAGGTCTCGCTGGCAGACCTGCCGCCGGTGCTCGACATCGACACGTCGCGTCGTGTGGTCCGCGTGGCCGCCGGCATGATCCACAGCCAGGTGGCGGCCGGCCTGGAGGCACGTGGCTGGGCCCTCGCGAACCTCGCGTCCCTGCCGCACATCTCCACGGCCGGGGCGGTCGCCACCGGCACGCACGGTTCCGGTGTGCGGAACCCGTCGCTCGCGCAGGCGGTCGTCGGCCTCGAGGTCGTCCGCGCCTCCGGTGAGCTCGTGCGGGTCGACGCGTCGTCGGCGGACGGCGCGCTCGACGCCCACCGGGTGGCACTCGGTGCGCTCGGCATCGTCACCACGGTCGAACTCGCGATCGAGCCGACGTTCCAGGTCGCCACGACGGTGCACCTCGACCTGCCGTGGGACGCCGTCGCCGAGCACTTCGACGAGATCGTGTCGGACGCGTACTCGGTGTCGATGTTCACGTCGTTCGACGACCGGGGCGCCCGGCAGGTCTGGGTGAAGCACCGCGTGGACGAGCCGGCGCCGTCCGTCGACCTCGTCGCGCTCGGTGCCCGCCCCGCCACCGGCCCCGTGCACCCGGGGGACAACGACCCCGCCGGTGTCACGGAGCAGGGCGGTGTCCCCGGGCCGTGGTCCGAGCGGCTCCCGCACTTCCGGTCGTCGTTCACGCCGTCGACCGGCGCGGAGATCCAGGCGGAGTACCTGCTGCCCGCCGCCTCGGCCGTCGCCGCGCTGCAGGCCCTGCGCCCGCTGCAGGAGCTGTTCGCACCGCTCCTCATCGCCGCCGAGGTCCGCACGATCGCGCCGGACACCGCCTGGCTCGCGCCGTCGTCCGGACGGCAGTCGGTCGGGATCCACTTCACGTTCCGCCGGGACGCCGAGGCCGTGGCTGCGGCGGTCGCGCGCATCGAGGAGGTCCTCGCGCCGTTCGACGCGCGACCGCACTGGGGGAAGGTGTCGGCGACGAGGGTCGAGCGGCTGCACGAGGTGTACCCGAGGCTGTCGTCGTTCGCGGCGCTCGCGCGGGACCTCGACCCGACCGGGCGGTTCCGCAACCTGTTCCTCGCGCGCGTCCTGGCCTGAGGCAGCGGGTCGGCTCCGGCCCGCTCGGGCGGGGCTCACAGGACATCCGGATGCGTTCTCGGGGTGTCGCACCGGGTGGATCCTGAGCGTTCACATGTACGGACGCAAAGGTCGGGGCATGGCGAACCTCAACCGCATCCTCGGCATGGCCTCGAAGGTCATCGACAAGCAGCTCCAGAAGCGCGGGCAGGGTGACGGTGCGCCCGGCACCGGCTCGCAGCAGGCTGGCTCGGACTGGCGGGACATCGTCCGGACGGCGGCGGACAAGCTGACCGGCGACGACCGTGGGCAGCAGCAGCAGCAGCAGCAACGGCCGCCGCAGCAGTACGGCCAGCCGGTGTCCGGCCAGCCCACGCCTGGCCAGTCGGCGCCCGGCCAGTACGGCCAGCCTGCACCCGGCCAGTACGGGCAGCCGCAGCAGTACGGGCAGCCGCAGCACGGCGGGCCGGTCGACTCGGACAAGGTCGCCCTGGCGAAGTACGACTACCTGCTCCGCACCTCGTCCCCGGACCAGCTCGAACAGGTCCACCACGACGCCTTCGCACGCCTCACCCCGGCGCAGCGTCAGCAGGTGCGGAACCGGCTCAACTCCGAGCTCCCGCCGCACGAGCACCTGCGCGACGACTCGGCCGGCGGGATGGCGCGGGCGATGACCCGCGGTGAGGTCGCACGCCCGGGCCTCATCCGACGCGTCCTCGGCGGCTCGGGCTCCGGTCGCCGGGGGAGCGGTGGTCGGGGCGGTGCCTTCGCCGGAGGAGCCGCCGTCGGTGCCGGGGCGATGGCGCTCGGGGGCATCGGTGCCGCCGTCGCCGGTGGGGCCGTGCTGAGCGCCGCTGCCGGACCGGTGCTGGCAGAGGCCGCGAACGTCGGCGTCGACTTCGAGGGCATCGCCTCGGGCATCGGCGACCTCGGCCTCGCGGACCTCGGTGGTGGCATCGAGGGACTCGCGGGCGAGGGCGAGCAGCTCCTCGGCGGGTTCGGTGAGCAGTTCTCCGGGCTGGGGGAGCAGGCGTCGGGCCTCGGCGAGCAGGCGTCGAACCTCGGCAACGACTTCCTCGGAGGCCTCTTCGACCGCTGACCCGGTACCCGGATGGAGCGCCCCCACGCCGCTGCTTGCGGCGTGGGGGCGCCCGTCTCCCTATGCCTTGCGGATCAGATCGAGCAGGAGCCGGGTGAGGTTCACGAGCAAGCTCGCGATCCCCAACCAGAGCGCCTGGCGTCTGGTCCGGCCGTCGTTGTCGTTCGACATCGATGACCTCCTTGTGTCGTCGCCGGCTGACACGAGGAGCTTCGACCAAGGGATGCGGAGCCGAGCGGGCTCGGCTACCATCGGTTCCGAGCGATTGACTCGGGATGGTTTACGCATCCCTTGGCTTCCACTCGGAAGGCAAATCGAGGCCCGGAAACTGTTCGTGCAGTTCCGGGCCTCGCTCATTCGCCCAGGTCGTGCTCCGGCGGGTGACACGACCACGAGCAGCCTACGACGAACTGTCCGCTGGTACGTCGTATTCCACCCGATCGTCCCTCGTGGAACTCGGTGCAGACGCATCGGGAATAGCGGGACGTCGCCGAGGACTTGGACCGTTACGTCGTGCGACGTCCGTCGCACACGGGATTCGGACGGGCGACGTCCGCGGTGTCAGGATGGACGCCGCCCGGTACCCCCGAACCCGAGGCAGCGCAGCGACCGTCACCGGTCGACACCACACCCCTTCCCCACGAGGAGCAGCATCGTCATGAGACGCCCCAAGCGCCTGACCATCACCGCGGCGGTCGCCGCAGCAGCAGCACTGGTGCTCACCGGCTGCTCGGGCGGGGGAGCCTCGGACGACGCGTCCAGCGCCGGCACCAACAAGGGCGGCACGCTCAACATCCTGACGACGGCCACCGCGGTGCACCTCGACCCCGCGACGAGCCAGAACCTCAACATCACGACGCTCGGCCTGGTGCTGCGTCGCCTGACGGCGTGGGACGTCGAGCCCGGCAAGACCGCGAAGGTCGTCCCGGACCTGGCGACGAACACCGGCGACTCGAGCGACGGCGGCAAGACCTGGACCTACCACCTCAAGAAGGGGCTGGAGTTCCAGGACGGCAAGGCCATCACCACCAAGGACATCAAGTGGGGCATCGAGCGCTCGTTCGCGCCGACGCTCACCGGTGGCCTGAGCTACCACAAGTCGCTCCTGGTCGGTGGTGACTCGTACAAGGGTCCGTTCGACGGCAAGACGCTCGACAGCATCGAGACGCCGGACGACTCCACCATCGTCTTCAAGCTCAACGCGGCCTACGGTGACTGGCCGTGGATCGTCTCGATGCCGGCGTTCGCCCCGGTGCCCGAGGGCGACGGCACCGACACCGGTGCGTACGACGCCAAGCCGGTCGCCTCCGGTCCGTACCAGGTGCAGTCGAACACGCAGGGCTCGCAGATCACGCTCGTCCGGAACAAGTCCTGGAGCGCGAAGACCGACGACGTCCGCACCGCCGGCCCGTCGAAGGTCGTCTTCAAGGAGAGCCAGGACCCGTCGACCGTCACGCAGACGCTCATCGCGGACAACGGTGACGCGAAGGACTCGTTCGGCGCGACCTTCCTCGGCGCTGCCGAGCTGAACCAGGTCCGGTCGAACCCGTCCGCGCAGGACCGCCTCGCCACGTCGAAGGCCGGCCCGATCAACTACCTGGCGATCAACACGCAGAAGGGCTCGCTCAAGGAGCTCAAGGTCCGTCAGGCCCTGCAGTACGCGGTCGACAAGAAGTCGTACCGGATCGCCGCGGGTGGCGCCCTCGCCGGGAGCTACGCGACGACGCTCATCACGCCCGGGATCGCCGGTCGTCAGCAGTACGACCTCTACGAGCCCGGTGCGACCGGTGACGTCGCCAAGGCGAAGAAGCTCCTGCAGGAAGCGGGCGCCACGGACCTGAAGCTTACCCTCGCCACCCAGAACGACCCGGCGAACCTCGCCGAGGCGCAGGCGATCCAGGCGGGCCTCAAGCGCGCCGGCATCACGGTGACGCTGAAGCCGTTCGACGCCGACTCGTTCTACACGGCCACCACGGACGGTTCCGACTTCGACCTCGCGATGTTCAGCTGGCAGCCGGACTTCCCGAGCGCGAACGCCAACATCCAGCCGCTCTACGACTCGTCGCAGATCGGTGGGGGCGGCTACAACGTCTCGAAGTACAGCAACCCCGAGGTGGACGCCCTCATCAAGGAAGCCAGCGCGACCGTCGACCAGAAGGACGCGCAGAAGCTCTGGGCCGAGGCGGACAAGAAGATCATGGCGGACGCCCCGATCGTCCCGCTGACCTACGCGAAGCAGTCGTTCCTGGCGGGCTCGAACGTGCAGAACTTCCAGATCGCGGACTTCCCGGCGTACCCGAACTACCTCAAGGTCACGCTCGCGAAGTGAGTTCTCCGCTGCTCGAGGTCGAGGGGCTCCGCGTCGCGTTCGGCGACGCGGAGCCCGTCGTCCGTGACGTCTCCTTCTCCCTGACGCCCGGCCGGGTGCTCGCCCTGGTCGGCGAGTCCGGCTCGGGCAAGTCGGTCAGCGCGATGAGCGTGCTCGGCCTGCTGCCGCCGGAGGCCCACGTCTCCGGCAGCATCCGGTTCCGCGGCGAGGAACTCGTCGGCGCATCCGACGACCAGCTCCGAGCCGTGCGTGGCGCGGGCATCGGCGTGGTCTTCCAGGAGCCGATGAACTCCTTCACGCCCGTGCTGTCGATCGGCACGCAGATCGCCGAGGCCGTCCGGGCGCACCCGACGGGTCTCGACCGCGCCGAGGTGTCGGCGCGGATCGACGAACTGCTGCGCTCCGCGGGGCTCACCGACCCGGAGCGGATCCGGAAGGCGTACCCGCACGAGCTGTCCGGTGGGCAGCTGCAGCGCGCGATGATCGCGATGGCGCTGGCCGGTGACCCGGTCGCCCTCATCGCGGACGAGCCGACGACGGCGCTCGACGTCACCGTGCAGGCCGGGATCCTCGACCTGCTGCGCCGCCTCGGTCGCGAGCGTGGCCTGGCGGTGCTCCTCATCACGCACGACATGGGCGTGGTGGCGGACGTCGCCGACGAGGTCCTGGTGCTGCGACGCGGCGACCCGGTCGAGCACGGCACCGTCGCCGAGGTCTTCGCCCGCCCCACAGCCGACTACACGCGTGAGCTGCTGGCGGCCGTTCCCAGCCTGGAGGCGCGTGGCGGGTCCGAGACGGCGACCAGCGACACGACGCTGGTCGCCGCTGCGGACGCGGGGCGCGCCTCCCGGCCGGTGGTCGCGCAGTTGCGCGACGTCGCCGTCCGCTACGCACGCCGCGGCGAGCCGACCGTCTCGGGCATCGACCTCGACCTCCGCGCCGGCGAGACCGTCGGCCTGGTGGGGGAGTCGGGGTCCGGCAAGTCGACCATCGGACGTGCCCTCGCCGGCCTCGTGCCCGTGGTCGGGGGCACGGTCGAGGTGGACGGCAGTGACCTCCGCACCGCCCGCGGCAAGCGCCTCCGCGAGTTGCGCAGCCGTGTCGGGATCGTCTTCCAGGACCCGGCGTCGTCGCTCAACCCGCGGCAGACCATCGGGTGGAGCATCGCCGAGCCGCTCCTCGTGCACGACGCCGCGTCGGCGGACTCCCGAGCCGACCACGTCCGTGAGCTCCTCACCGCCGTGCAGCTCGACCCGTCCTGGGCCGAGCGGTTCCCGCACCAGCTCTCCGGCGGACAGCGGCAACGCGTCGCCGTTGCCCGTGCCCTCGCGCTCCGGCCGGCGCTCGTGATCGCCGACGAACCGACCTCGGCGCTCGACGTCACCGTGCAGGCCGCCGTGCTCGACCTGCTCTCCTCGCTGCAGCAGGAGTTCGGGTTCGGCATGCTGCTCATCAGCCACGACCTCGCCGTCGTCCGGCAGCTGGCCGACGAGGTGGTCGTCCTCCGCGCCGGCCGCGTGGTGGAGCGCGGCACGACCGACGCGGTGCTCGACGACCCGCAGCAGGACTACACGCGCATGCTCCTCGCCGCAGCGCCCGTCGCCGACCCCGTGCGACAGGCCGCCCGCCGCGAGGCCTGGCGCGCATGGGAAGGGGTGGCCTCGTGACCGCCAACGTCGTCGACCGTCCGGTGTCGGCCGCCGCGAACCGGAGCACCGGCTTCCGCGCTGTCGTGCGTCGGGTCCGGAAGGACCGCTGGGCCGTCGCCTCTGCGGTCGTCATCGTGGTGTTCGTCGTCGTGGCCGTCGCCGCGCCGCTCATCGCCGCCGTGACCGGCCAGGACCCCTACGGCTACAACATCGACGCGCTCAACTCGTTCGGTGCGCCGAAGGGCGTCGGCGGGGGGATCAGCGCCGAGCACTGGTTCGGCGTCGAGCCACTGACCGGTCGTGACCTGTTCGCGATCGTCACCTACGGCGCCCGGACCTCGCTCGGGATCGGACTGGCGGCCACCGTCGTCTCGATCGTCATCGGCGTGCTCGTCGGTGTCACGACCGGGTTCTTCGGCGGCTGGTACGACCGGGTGCTCTCCCGCGTCGTGGACGTCATCTTCGGGTTCCCGTCGCTGGTGTTCATGATCGCCCTCACCGCGATCGTGCCGACGTCGTTCCCGAAGCCCGTGCTCGTCGTCCTCGTCATCGGGTTCTTCGGCTGGCCGTCCGTCGCCCGTGTCGTCCGGGGGCAGACGCTGTCCCTCGTGCACCGGAACTACGTCGTCGCGTCGACCGCGATGGGCGCCGGCCGGTGGCACGTGATCCGCACGCAGCTGCTGCCGAACCTCGCCGCGACGATCACCGTCTACGCGACCATCTCCATCCCGTCGATGATCGGCGCCGAGGCCGCGCTGTCGTTCCTCGCCGTCGGCGTCACCCCGCCGACCCCGTCGTGGGGCCGCAGCATCGGCGACGCCGTCGGGTGGGTGCAGACCGACCCGGCGTACCTCCTGTTCCCCGGGATCGCGCTGTTCCTCATCACCCTCGCCTTCAACGTGCTCGGTGACGCGCTGCGCGACGCCCTCGACCCGCGAGGAGGCAACCGGTGAGCACCTTCCGCTTCATCGCCATCCGCGTCCTCGGCGCCGTCGTCGTGCTGTTCGTCGTCGCCGCGATCACGTACGCGCTGTTCATGCTCCTGCCGACGAACCCGGCACGGGCGATCTGCGACAAGCCCTGCACGCCCGACCGGCTGCGGGAGGTCCAGGCGTTCCTCGGTACCGACAAGCCGTGGATCGCGCAGTTCGGCGCCTACCTCGCCGGGATCTTCACCGGTCGCACGTTCGGCTCGGGTGCCTCCGTGATCCACTGCGCCGCACCGTGCTTCGGGTACTCGTTCCAGCTGCACGACAGCGTCACGAACCTCATCCTGACGCGCCTGCCCGTCACCGCGTCGATCGCGGTCGGTGCCGCCGTGCTGTGGCTCGTCGCCGGGGTCGCCGGGGGTGCGCTGTCGGCGCTCCGCCGGGGCACCTTCGTCGACCGGGCCGTGATGACCGTCGCGGTCGCCGGGGTGTCCGCACCCTCGTACCTGGTCGGGCTGCTCGGCATCCTGCTGTTCGGCTTCGTGCTCGGGATCCTGCCGACGAGCGGGTACGTGGCGTTCGCCGACGATCCGGTCGGGTGGTTCACGCACCTGATCCTGGCGTGGTGCGTGCTCGCGTTCATCAGCGCGGCGATCTACGCCCGCCTGACCCGCGGCGAGATGCTCGAGTCGATGTCGCAGGACTTCGTCCGGACCGCTCGCGCGAAGGGCCTGCGCGAACGCCAGGTCGTCGTGCGGCACGGACTACGGACGGCGATCCTGCCCGTCGTGACGCTGTTCGGGCTCGACCTCGGGTCGCTGCTCGGTGGCGCGGTCATCACCGAGAAGGTGTTCTCGATGCAGGGCCTCGGGGCGCTCCTCATCGACGCGGTGCACACGCTCGACCTGCAGGTCGTCGTCGGCTTCACCCTGTTCTCGGCGTTGCTGATCGTCACCGCGAACGTGATCGTCGACGTCGTCTACGCGTTCGTGGACCCGCGGGTGCGCCGCCGCGCCTAGCCTGCCGGCCGGCCCCCGCGCACGGTGCGAGGCGGGGTGCCCCCTCGCACGGTGCGAGGGGTGCGCGCCCCGCCTGCGGCGCGCCCAACCAAAGTCACCCCGAGCCGTGCGATCACGCGGTTCCGGGTGACTTTGGTTGTGCGGGCGCGGCGCGGGAGCGGGCGTGGGCCAGCACGGCGACGGCCTGGCGTGCCCGAGCGATCGACTCGTGCAGCTCGGTCACGAACCCGCCGCCAGCCGATCGGGGTGCCACTTCGACCACTTCTCGCGGATGGCGTCGTCGATCGGCACCTCGAAGTGCCGGGCGACGAGCAGGACCTGCGCCAGCACGTCGGCGATCTCGTCGCGGAAGTCCTGCTCGAGCTCGTCGTCGGTGCGACCCTTGCGTCGCGCCTGCCCGGCCCGGGCGAGGAAGGCCTGCGTGAGCTCGCCGACCTCTTCCCCGAGCTTCAGGACGAACCACTCGTCGGTGCGGTCGATGCCGTGGCGTTCCGCGTAGAACGCCGAGACCTCCTCGACCTCGTCGCTCAGGTCCTGCACGTCCATCAGAAGTAGGTGATCCCGTGGGGCGTCCGCGGCGGGGTCAGCATCGCGCGGAGGAGCGCCGGCGCTGCCGCGTCCGCGGAGCGGAGGAGCCCGGCCGCGGCCAGCGTGACGGGCGACACCGACCCGATGAGCAGCGCACCGAGGTCTGCCACGTCGAGCTGGAGGTCGGAGCCGGCCACGTCGGCGTCGTCGGCGACCCGCGTGACGCGGCCCCGGGCCTCCTGGACGTCCAACCGGTACGTGCCGGACGCGAACCCGAGCGCATCCGTGACGGCGAGCGTCAGCGAACCGTCGACGGCGTACGGGCGGGACGCGAGCACCGCGGGGACGTCGAGGACGCGCAGCCAGACGTGGTCTTCCTCGTGGTCGACGTCGTACGCGCGGTTGTCGCCGAGCGCCGCGACGATCGGGTCGTCGAGGCGGGAGCGGCTGTACTTGACGACGTCGTTGAGGTCGACGGAGAGCAGGAACTCCCACAGGGACAGGTAGGCGGCGTCGGTCGCGTAGACCAGGTCGACGACCTCGAGCACGGTGTCGCCGTCACGGCTCTCCTTGACGCGCCAGGTGACGTAGCCGTCGACCTCGTCCGAGTCGTCGCGGCGGTGGACCGCGGCGCGGACGTCCTTCGCCGGCTCGCCCTCGCCGGTGCGGAGGCCGAGCGCCACCGGCCAGGTGCCGGCGTTCCGCACCATGGAACCGGGGGTGCGGGCGTCGAAGCGGTCGAAGACCGACCGAGCGGGACCGCCGGCGAGCCACGCGGGCGTGACGACGCTGACGGTGCCGGTCGTGGGCGCGAGGAAGGGCAGGGCGCGGTTGCGGCGGACGCTGATCGCGCGCTCGCGGATGGCGCTGCCGAAGCCGAAGCGGCGGTAGATGGTGCCCTCGGACGCGGTGAGGGAGGCCATCGCGTACCCCTCGGCGACGCCGCGCTCGAGCGCGTGCGTCATCATCCTGCGGAGGATGCCCCGGCGGCGCTCGGTCGGCCGGACCGTCACCGCGGAGATCGCCTGCGTGTCGATCGACGAGCCGTCGCCCCAGCTCAGCGGCTTCCGGAACCACGCGAAGGTGCCAGCGGGCCAGGTCTCGTCGACGGACCCGGGTGCGGGCCGACGGACGTAGGCGCCGAGCCAGGTGTTGCCGTCCTCGACGAAGTGCTCGACCATGCGGGCCGCTGCCTCGTCACCGGGGTGCGTCTCGTGGAAGCCGAGGCCGACGGCCTGCATCCAGGCCTCGGTCGCGGCGTCCGGTGCCCCCGTGCCGTCCGTGGCGGGCGCGAACTCGCGCAGGTCGTAGCGGTCGTCGAATGCCTCGTTGCTCACGGTCCGACACTATCGGTGGGCGGTGACACCGTCGATGCTCCCGGCCTGGAGGCGCGGTGCCAGCTGGCACCGCGCCTCCAGGCCCTGGTCGGTTCCGTCTCGGGCCCGGGTCGGGTCCGCGGGGTCCGCGCCGTCCGCGCAGGCGCGGAGCGGTCTACGGTCGAGACACCGACGGCCGGTCTCGCGCGCGACGAACGGCTCCGGCGGCGGGGTGACGGTCCGGTCGCAGGGAGAGCACCATGTCCGTCAACGAGTTGCACCGAACGGAAGCGAGTCCGACGATGACCGCAGACGATCCCCTCGAGACGGACCCCCAGCACTACCGGCTGCTGTGGGAGAACGAACACGTCCGAGTCCTCGACTACTCCGACGAGCCGGGCGACCAGACCCATCTGCACCGGCACCCGAACAGCGTCATGGTCACCTTGACGGGGTTCGAGCGGCAGCTCGCCACGGACGACCGCAGCGTGGACGTCGCGTTGCCCGCGGGAGCCGCCGTCTGGCTGGGGGCACAGCGGCACTCGGGCCGCAACACCGGGACGACGCCGACGCACACGGTCCTGGTCGAGCTCAAGGACGTGCCGGACGACGGCGCGCCGACGTCGGTCCTCGGGCCGGCCACCTGACGAGACCGGACGCGGGCCTCCACCGGCCGTTCACATCCTGTACGCGCATGCTCTGCCCACGGCATCCACCGTCGCAGCACCAGGGACCTCCCGATGCGTGCACGCCGAGCCGTCTGGTGGAGGAGTTCCCCATGACGAACCAACCCGATGCACCGTCCGCACCACTGGTCCTGACGAGCGTCGTCGCCTCGGGGTTGCCGGTCGACCTCGGCTTCGCGACCGCCGCGCGGTTCTACGACGTGCCCGCGGTGTTCAACCGTCGACCGTCCCCGGTGGAGATGGACGCGCTCCGCGGCTCCGAGGGTCACGAGCACCTGGTGCGGGCCGGCTACCCCGAGGTGACGATGGACGTCCGTGATCGTCGGCTCATCATCAGCCACACGAACCTCGGTCAGCTCGAACGCGGCCTGGCGACCGTCATCGCGAACTCCGTCGACTCCATCAGCCGAGCGGCCCTGCTCGTGCAGGAGCGGAAGCAGGACGCCGCGCAGACGGACCTCGACGAACGGACCGAGCGCGCCGCGGAGGTGACCCGAGCCGCGACCCGCGTCCGGTTCATCCCGGACAGTGCTCCCGGAACGGACACCGCAGCGATGACGCAGATCGACTCGGGCAGGGTCTGACCGCAGATCGCCTCTTGACGCAGTACTTGTGTTTTGCAAGTGTTGCGCCCATGAGCCTCTTCATCTCCTGTCCGGTCGAGAGCGTCGAACGCGCAACCGCCTTCTACAAGGCGCTCGGCTGGGTGCTCAACCCGGACATGTCCGACCACAACGTGTCGTGCTTCGCGATCGCGCCCGACCAGTACGTCATGCTCGCCAGCCGTGAGATGTACGCCAGCGTCGGGGGAGTCGAGGCGATCGTCGGCGGCCCCGACACTCCCTCGAAGGTGACGGTCTCGTTCGACCTCGCCAGCCGCGAGGCCGTCGACGAGCTCGTCGAACGGGCCGGTGCTGCCGGTGGCCGGATCGGCGACACCGACGACTACCCGTTCATGTACCAGCGCCAGTTCGACGACCCCGACGGCTACCACTACTCGCCGTTCTGGATGAAGCCAGAGGCCGAACCGGAAGCGTGAGCGACCTCGCCGCCGCGCTGGACGTCGTCGGCGCTCGGTGGGCGCTCCTCGTGGTGGAGCGGCTGCTCGAGGGGCCGCAACGGTACGGCGACCTGCAGCGGGAGCTCGGCGTCCCGACGAACGTGCTCGCCACCCGGCTGCGCGAACTCGAACTGGCCGGGGTGCTGTCCCGGCTGCCGCTCCGGCACAACACCCGCGCGTACGCACTGACCGAACGAGGACTCGCGCTGCGTCCGGCGATCGACGCGCTCGGTCAGTGGGGTGCTGCGGGGGCCGCGGACGAGCCCGCCACGCCGCGGGAACCGGTCAACAACAGTCGCAGTCCTGCTCGGCCCGGCGTTCCCCGGTGAGGACGGCGGTGGGGACGGTGCAGGCGTCGCCGCGCCACGCTTCGAGCCCTTCCCGCACCGCGAAGACCACGATCACGAGCCCGGCGACGGCGTCTGCCCACGTCCAGCCGAACAGGGTGTTGAGCAGCAGCCCGACGAGCACGGCGGCGGACAGGTAGGAGCAGATCAGGGTCTGCTTCGAGTCGGCCACCGCGGACGCGCTCCCGAGTTCGGTGCCCGTCCGCCGCTCGAGCAGGCTGAGCCCGGGCATCACCAGCAGGGACACGGCGGCGAGGACGATGCCGACCGTCGAGTGTTCGGGGTTCCGCATGCCGGTGAGGGCGAGGACGGCGTCGATGGAGACGTACGCCGCGAGGCCGAAGAACGACACCGCGATGACCCGCAGTGCGACGCGTTCGCGCGCCTCCGGGTCGCGTCCGGAGAACTGCCACGCGACCGCGGCCGCGGAGAGCACCTCGACGACGGAGTCGAGGCCGAAACCGATGAGGGCGGTCGAGGACGCGACCGTTCCGGCGGCGATGGCGACGACCGCCTCGATGACGTTGTAGGCGATGGTCGCCGCGACGATCCACCGGATCCGACGCTGGAGGACTCGCTTCCGGTCTGCCCCGACGGGGCCGACGACGGCGGTCATGCGCCGGGGCCGCAGCAGAGCGGGACGTCGCAGAGCTCGTCGGTGCACGCATCGCCGTCGTCGACGGCCAGCACGACCTCGAGGAGTGTGCGGATGGCGGCAGCGAGGTGCGCGTCCGCGATCTCGTACCGGGTGGATCGCCCCTCGGGAACGGCGACCACGATGCCGCAGCCGCGGAGACAGGCGAGGTGGTTCGAGACGTTCGACCGGGTCAGGGCGAGCGCTGACGCCAAGCGGCCCGGGTAGACCGGCCCCTCGAGCATCTCGAGGAGGATGCGCGACCGCGTGCGATCACCCATCGCGCGGCCCAGCCGGTGCATGACGTCGAGGCGCGGGGCAATGGTCAGCATGCGATGACATTACAGTCGCGGCTGACCAGTGTCGAGTACTGCGTGCCCCGATGGAGCGGGCCTGGCACGAGCCGGGGACTGTGGAGAACCCGGCTCGCGGGGACCACGTGCATCCCTCTCCGCGTCCCGACCCGAAACGGGAGCTCGGAGTACGTCCGACGCTACTCGTGATCCGGCCGGCCGCATGGTTCCCAGGGTCGGGCCGCAGACAGAAGCCGGTGGAACCCCGTTCGGGTCGGAGTTCCGCCGGCTCTGCAAGCGCTCCGCTACCCCCGCGGCGACACGCTCTGCTGCGCGGAACCCGTGCCGGAGCGCGTCGTTGCGTCCGGGGTCCCGCGGTCTTGCTCGTCCGTCGGGGAAGCTGCTCGAGTGCAAGGCGGCACGATGGCCGACGTCTGCGCAGTGAACATGGGGTGCTTCCGGTCAGCACGGACGATGAGATCGATCCAGCGGCCAGAGTCCAGGGTCACCTGGTGCGAAGGCTACGCTCCACCGGCCGCCGAGCACCAGGGGCACGTGCGCCGTCGCGCGAGCAGACCGCTTTCCGCCACGCCGAGACGGGTCCCACGGGGTGGCGTCAGCGCTGCGCCGTCGGCCGGACGACCACCTCGCCGACGTCGACGCCCGCGGGCTGCGCGATCGCGTACGCCACGGCGGCGGCCACGGCGTCGGCCGGCATCGCGATCGCGTCCCGCTGGGCTTCGAGCAGTGCGCGCTGTTCGAGGTCGTCAGTCTTCGTGACGCCCTCGGTCGCGGTGAACCCCGGCGACACGACGGTGACGCGCAGCCCGGTCCCGCTCTCCTGCCGCAGCGCCTCGCTGAGGACCCGGACCGCGGTCTTCGTCGCCGCGTACACGCCCTGCGCCGGCACGATGCGGTGCGCTGACGTCGAGGCGGTGTGGACGAAGTGGCCGGACCCCTGCCCGCGGAACACCGGCAGCGCGGCTGCGATTCCGTTGAGGACCCCGACCAGGTTGACGTCGACCATCTGCTGCCATCCGTCCACGTCGAGCGCGTCGAACGGTGACACCGCCATGGAGCCCGCGTTCTGGTGGAGGACGTCGAGGCGACCGAAGCGTGACCGGGCCGACGCGACCAACGCATGCAGCGCCTCCCGGCTGCGCACGTCGGTCTCGACCGCGATCGCTTCGCCACCCGCGTCGGTGATGCGTTCGACGACGGACGCGAGTCGCTCGACGCGCCGCGCGGCGAGGACGACGCTCGCGCCCCGCGCGGCCAGGTGCAGCGCCGTCGCCTCGCCGATGCCACTCGATGCGCCGGTGATGGCGACGACCTTCCCCTGGATTCCCTGCATGGTGCTTCCTTCCGGTAGCCTCAACCGGACACACGTCCGATTCGTCGAGAGGTTACCGGACACTTGTCCGTTTCGCCACCACCCCGCCGCGCCGACGCTGCGCGGAACCGCGCCCGCCTGGTCGACGTCGCCCGAGCGGCGCTCGCCGCCGACCCGACGGCGACGCTGCAGTCGATCGCGCGGCTGGCCGGCGTCGGCCAGGGCACGATCTACCGTCACTTCCCCAGCCGGGAGGCGCTGCTCGCCGAGGTCTACCGCGAGGACTTCCAGACACTGGTCGCGTCCGCACGCGCGCTGGCAGCGCGGCCGGCACAGCGGGGCGCGCTGCGGTCGTGGCTCGACGCGCTCGCCGCCTTCGGGTACCAGAAGCACGCGCTGGCCGAGGTGCTCGACGCGGCCACCCGACAGCAGTTGCACGACGAGCAGTACGACGAGATCACCGACGCGATCGCGGCGCTGCTGGACGCCGGGGTGCGTGCGGGCGAGATCCGGGCCGACGTCGGAGCGGCGGACCTGCTCGCGCTCGTCGCGTTCCTCTGGCAGCTCGGATCGTCAGCGGCCGAGCGGGTGCCGCACCTGCTCGACGTGGTCGTGGACGGGCTCCGGGCCTGACGGTCGCCCGCCGCGTCCTGTGTCCTCGCTGCGATCGTGGGTCGCGCACTTCGAGGCGGAGACGCAGGAGCCGAGCCCGGCGGGGTCGCCGCATGGCCGTCCCGGCGACACGGGGATCCGTCAGAGAGTGCGTCGTGCGCCGCCCGCCACCTTGCGCTGGATGCTCCGCAACAGACGGACCGCGTCCGCATCACTGATGCCGGTCGTCGTCTCCCATTCGACGCCTGATCCGACGACGTCCGACGCGAAGACCACTTCCGTCGCGAGGAGTGCGCTGCGCCAGTCCGAGGACGACATCGATGCTCCTGCGGCCAGGGCCCGGTCGATCCTCTTGGCCTGGACGAAGAAGTCGGTGGCGCTGCGGAACCCGATCGCGACGGCCATGCTGTCCGTGAGTCGGGCCGGGCCGCCCCACTCGCGCAGACCTGCCCGCAGGAGGTGCCGCTCGTCGGCGGTGAGTTCGAGATCGTCTCCGGTGGGCATGCCGGTCAGCCTCTCATGCGGGGCCCGCGCCGCTCGAACGCACAGGCGGCGCATCGGGCCCCGGACGCGGAAGCACCCCGCACTGCGAGGTGCGGGGTGCTTCCGTTCTTGTGGACGGTGCTGCTGTGGTGCTGCGTTACTGCGTTACTGCGCGAGGATCGCGGGGCTGGTGCCCGCCTTCATGCCCACACTGAACGAGGTCGCAGCGTTGTCGTTCGTCACCGTCCAGAGGTCGCTGCCGTTCGTCTGGACCGCCACGACGTAGCCACTGCCGACCGCGGCGATGGCCGGGCTCGTCCCCGCCGCCATGCCGATGTCGAACGCCGTCGCAGCCTTGCCGTTCGTGATCGTCCACAGCTTGCCGGTGTTGGTCTGCGCCGCGATGACGTAGCCGCCGTTCGAGAGCGCGAGGACCGACGGGCTGGTGCCGTCCTGCATGCCGACCGGGAAGGCGGTCGCGGCCTTCGTGTTCGTCACGCTCCACAGCTTGCCGGTGTTCGTCTGCGCCGCGATGACGTAGCCACCGTTCGCGGTGGCGGCGATCGACGGGCTGGTGCCGGCCTGCATGCCGACGCCGAACGACGTCGCGGCCTTGCCGTTCGTGACGCTCCACAGGTCGCCGGTGTTCGTCTGGACCGCGACGACGTACCCGCTGCCGACGGCTGCGATCGAGGGACTCGTCCCGGCCGCCATGCCGACGTCGAACGCGGTCGCCGCCTTGGTGTTCGTGATCGTCCAGAGCTTGCCCGCGTTGGTCTGCACCGCCACGACGTACCCGCCCCCGGAGGTCGCGATGATGGACGGGCTGGTCCCGGCCTTCATGCCGACCGGGAACGAGGTCGCCGCCCCGCCGGAGTCGACCGTCCAGAGTGCGCCGCCCGCCGCCTGGAACGCGGTGACGTACTTCCCGCCGCCCAGGGTGGCGATCGCCGGACTGGTGCCCGCTGCGACGCCCACCGGGTACGCGGTCGCGGCCTTGCTCGCCGTCACGCTCCAGAGCTTGCCGGTGTTGATCTGCGCGGCCGTGACGTACGTGGTGTTCTTCACGGTGCTGCCGCCTGAGCCCGACCCGCTCAGCGAACCGGTCGGTCGCCCGACGACGTCGAGGAGTTGCTCACCGGGCTCCGACCAGAGCGTCTGCTCCTTGACGCCCTCGCCCGGAGCGGCGGCCGCGACCATGTAACCGTTGCCGAGGTAGATGCCGTCGTGGAGGAAGTTCCCGCCGGTCGTGCCGGTGCTCGTCCAGAACAGGATGTCGCCGGGCTCGGCGTCGGCCCGCGACACGAGGTTGTTCTTCAGCGCGTTGAACTCGTCGCCGACGACCGGGCGTGACGCCCCGTTCGACAGGTCGATCCCTGCCTGCAGGTACGCCTTCCAGACCAGCCCGGAGCAGTCCCAGGCGCTCGGGCCGTTGCCGCCGAGCGAGTAGTAGGTGCTCCCGTTGGGGCCGCCGTCGCTCGAGCTCCACATGCTCTCCGCGTAGGCGATCGCGCTGTTTGCGGCCGCGGACGGTCCGCCGCCCGTGTTGAGGCCGGGCTGCGCGGCGAGCGCCGGTGTCGCGAGCCCCACCGCTCCGACCAGAGCGATCGCGGCGGACACGATCCCGATGAACTTGATCCTGACTCGGGAGCGCGTCGTCGCCGGCGTCGATCCGAGGTCCCCATGAGTGTGCTTCACGTCCGAATGCTCGACCCGGTACAAGACGGCGACAAGTCCGGCGTTCGGAGGACGACCGGGGGACAGGCCGCGCTGCCACTGGCATCGACGCGGCAGAGGTTTACGGAGTCTCAGCCTGGCCGACTCGGACAGGCCCTGCATCGGCTCGTGTCCGTCGTCGTGGTGGTCGTCACTGAGCCCAGAGACTCCGGGGACAGCATTGGCTAGCGGACGCTGAGGTTCGTGACGAGGCGCCCGACGGCGTCGCGCCACCCGCTCGAACCTGCCTCGGCCCAGAGCTCCGCGAGTTCCCCGTCTTCGCTCGCAGCGGCTGCGACCGCGCGGGACGCCAGCCCGGCCAGCCGTCCGCTCGGCCGCCGCGTGCGAGCGACGAACCGCTGGATGCTCTCGGTGTAGACGTCGTCCTGGGTGGGACGCCCCAGTCCGTGCGCAACGACCTCTGCCGCGGCGATCGCGACAGCGGCGTCATCGCTGTCGAGGGTCGGCCCGGCCTTCGTCGCATGGGTGAGGGCGGCCTTCACGACAGCCCACCGGCGATGACCGTCGAGCTCCGCAGCGAAGTCTGCCGCCGCATCGTTGCCCACCGGCTCAGCACTCCACGTCCCCATGCCGCAACGGTACAGGGCACGGTCGGGCTTGACGGGAGGCCGGCGAGGATCTGCGTGGCCGGCGCGGCCGCCAGCAGCGCTGCGATCTCCGGGATCGAACGAGCACGACACGCCGGCGAGCACGATCGCGTGTCAGGATCGCGTCGTCCTCGACATTGTGGAGTGAGAGGGGGCGTCATTGAACGAGCAGACCGAGGCCGACGAAGCACTGACTCGTCGGCTGGCGACCGGCGACCGTACGGCGTTGGCCGACGCGTTCGACCGGTTCGCGCCGACACTGACCCGCTGTGCGTGGGCGCAGAGCGACAGCCGGCACGACGTCGAGGAGGTCGTGCAGGACACCTTCCTCACGCTCTGGCAGCGCGCCGCCGGCATCCACCTCGCCACCAGTGCCCTGCTGCCCTGGCTGCTGGCGGTCTGCCGCGAACACGTCCTCATGGAGCCGGGCAGCGCTGACGGCCACGCAAGCGGTACCGCGGAGTGCCCAGGGGACGAGGTTCCCGAAGGAGTCGCCGCTCATCCCGATGCTGACGAAGCCCGCGGACGCCTGCGCTGGATCCGTGACGACATCGCGGCCCTGGCACCCACGGACCGACGCCTCTGCGAACTGATCGTGTTGGAGGGCCACTCCTACGCCGAAGCCGCGCAGATCCTCGGCCTCAGCGTCGGTGCTGGCGCCCAGCGGGTCTCCCGCTCTCGAGCCCGACTGCAGAAGGCGGTGATGCGCGATGAACACTGAGCCCCCCACCGGAGACGACCTGCAACGCATGCTCGTCGGAATGAAGCAGACCGTGCTCGACCGCGCGGAGGAACGTCGTCCAGCATCCCGCCGTCACGGTCGACGCGCCGGGATCGTCATCGGCGTGATCGCGCTGCTCTCGCTCGGTGCCACCGGCGGCGGCGTCGCGCTCGGGATGATCCCGCAGCCGTTCAGCGGAAGTCCCGCCGCCATTTCCACGCCCGACCCCACGGAGCCGGTCTCGCCGAGCACCCCGGCCGCGGCTCCCGTCGAGAACGCCCCGGTCCCCGTCCCGACGCCGACCCCGACGAAGGCCCCCTTCGCGCTCGATGATCCCTCGACGTGGACCATCTCGGGTTCCGAGGTCGGACCGGTGGCACTCGGTGGCACGACCGAGGCCGAGAGCGACGACCTCGAGCAGGCGTTCCAGCTGCTGCCCGCGACGCCGAGCAGCTGCACCGCGCCGGGGACCTGGGCGCGCGACGGCAGCCCGACACTCCTGATCGCCGCGGAGAACGACCGGGTGACCGGTGTCCTGATCGGCGCCGAGGGTGACTCCGCGCGGACGACGACCACGGGTCCGACGACTGCGGCGGGGATCGGCGTCGGATCGAGTTCCGACACCCTCCGCGCGGCGTACCCGTCACTCCACGAGCGGGTGTCGACACCGGACAACTCGTGGTCGCGGTGGGACGTACAGCTCCCCGACGGCCTGGTCTCGTTCCAGCTCGGCAAGGGCGGTGCGTCCGTGGACTCGATCTGGGTGAGTCCGGATCAGAACCTGCCCACCGCGGTGTGCGATCTCTGAGGGCCGGAGGCGGGCGGGAGGCAGTTTGTCCTCGACGGGTTCAGGGGCATGCCCAGTCGTGCCCGAACGCCTCGTGCACGCGCCGGAGCGCTTCCGGGTTGCCCCACTCCTGCAGACCGGAGCAGTCCGCCTTCACGCAGGCCGCGACGAGTCCCCAGTTGCCCACGCTCTCGTAGGCGTAGAGGTACTCCGATGTCGAGCTCGATGAGCTGCCGCCACCGCCCTGCTGTTCCGGGAGCTGGACCTGCTCGCCGTCCGGGAACACGAGAACCTGGCCGACTGGATCACAGGTGGGCAGCTGATCGGTGTCCAGCGCCTCCACCGCAACCGGTGCTGCGGTGGGGCAGGCGGAAAGGGTGGACTCGTTCGCAGCCAACGTCAGGTACCCGTCTCGCGTCCCGTTCTGACTGCAGGCAGTGATCGAGAGCGAGGACGCGACGAGCAGGCCGCAGAGCACGGGGATACGCAACACCACGAGCGTCAGACTAGGACTCCGCCCCGGTCATCGATGCCCTTGCGGACAGGATCGTGAGGAGCCGGTTCCCGAACAGCGCTGCGTACCGGCCCTGAGCACGCAGGATGGCTTCGAGGCGGTCGGCGGTCCTCGGGAGTCGTTCAGCGAATCGGTCGAAGTCGGCGAGGACCAGGACGACTCCGACGTCGGAGACGTCCCACCCGTACTCGGCCTCGGCCACGTCGGACATGCAGTCGTTGAGGGCGTCCAAGTTCTTCCCGAAGTAGCTGGGGAAGCGAAGTGCTGCCGCGAAGGCCGTGTGCATGTGCTGATCGCTGCGCCAGGATCCTGCGTCCAGCTGGATCAACCGGTAGCCCTGGCTGAGGAGCCACTCCTCAGCCTTCCGCAGGGCAGCACCGCCCTGCAGCGTCCTGACGAACCCGTCGCGGGCGATCTCGAAGTCGATCCTGTTGCCGAGGATGTCATCGGTGGAGAACGCAGACATGCGCCGAACTCTAGTACGCGAGGCCACCGGGACGGACTGCTGTGGCGCCACCGAGGATGGCGTGACGAGGGTCACACGAGGACGTGCCCCGCTCGCGGGATCAGGTGAGCGAGGCGCTGTTCGTGACGGTGGCGAAGCTGCCGTGCAGCGCTGCCATGAACGCGGCGTGCACGCTCGCTCCGGGAACGCTCGTGTCACCCAGACGCAGGTCTGGGGCTGCGCAGGCGTCAGAGACGACGGTGCAGGTGTAGCCGAGTTCGTGAGCAGCTCGCGTGGTCGAGTCGACGCACATGCTGCTCATCATCCCGACGATCACCAGCTCGGTGACTCCTGCCTCGTCGAGGACGCCCTGCAGCCCGGTGCCGATGAAGCTGTTCGGGTGGTGCTTCTCGAGCACCGTCTCGCCGGCAGCGGGAGAGACCAGGGGATGGAACTCGACACCCGTCGTCCCGGGCCGGAAGAACGACGCCTCCGGGTCGGTACTCACGTGGAAGACGTGCACGATGCGTTCTCCGGATGCGCGGAACGTGTCGAGGACGGTGCGCGCGGCGGCGACGGCAGCATCAGGACCGACGAGCGGGAACGCACCGCCGGGGAAGTAGTCGAGCTGGATGTCGACGAGGACGAGGGCGCGGGTCATCTCCCGAGTATGGCGTGCTGGGACACCGGGTGATCACGTCCGATGACGGACTCGCTACCGGAGACGAGTGTGCCTGCGGCCCAGGTACGTGAGGGGAGACGCGGCCAGACACAGGCCGAGAGCCACGACCGCAGCCACCCGACCCACGTGCTGGGCCATGAGCGCTGATTCGTACTGCTGTCTCGTCAGGACGGTCTCCGTGTCCGGCTGCCACGGCCAGGGGAACACCGGCGCAACCTGCCCTGCCTGCACTGTTGCCACAGTGCACACGACAAGTGCCGCGACGATCAGCACGGCGATGATCAGCATCCATCGACCTGTGCTCGAGCGAGCTGTCATGCGGTCACGGTACCGGGCACGTCACCCGGTTGCTGCGGGCAGCGCGGAGGCCCGCCTCATCGGAGTCCAACGGTGTCCGTGGCCCAGAAGGCCTCCGGGTAGATGAGCGCTCCGGTCATCCACGACTCGTACGCACTGAGGGTCCGGACCTGGAACGCCGGTTCCGGGATCCGTGCAGACGGCGACTGGAACCCCCGCGAGCCCGCTGGCGCGAAGCCCGACGTGGCGTAGTACCCCGGGGCGCCCTCGAGGAAGACGGCGGGGCTCCGCGCTTCCTCGCTCGTGGTGATGGCGTGTTCGATCAGCTGGCGACCGATGCCCTGGCGTTGCCGGTCGGGCACGACCGCGAGTGGACTCAGCACCCGAACGGTCACCAGTGACGCAGGCGCGTCCAACCATCCTCGTGACAGCATCACGTGCCCGACGAGCTCTCCGTCGTCTTCGGCGACGAGTTCGAGCACTGCCGCTGCCGTGCTCCGCAATGCGTGCACGAGCGGGACGACGTGGTCCGCCTCGTGCCCGAACGCCGCGGTCTCGACAGCGTCGATCGAGCCGGAGTCGCTGCCCGTTGCCGGTCGTATCCGAGTTCCACGCGCTCCGGTCATGCCGTCTCCTCACGATCAGGTCGGGTCGGGGTGTTCCACGTCGGAGCGCTGTCGCGGCCGCTGTGGTTCCGCGCGGGGTTCTCGGACGGTTCGCTCGGTTGCGCTGTGCCCAGGAGGAACACGGCGGCGACCTGGTGGGCGTACCTGATCGGGTCAGCGTCCGGGTGAGCCTGCAGATGGCCGATCATCCCGTCGATGAGGGCCTGGTAAGTGGCGGCGAACACGCGCACGTCCCCGGCCCGGATGGACCCTTCGGACTGGCCCCGGGTGAGGAGGGCTGCGTGTTCGGCGTAGATGTCCTCGTAGTCGAGCATCGTGACTCGACGTCGACCGTCTGGCGTGCGGAGGTTGTGGACAATCTGGTCGAGTGCCTCGATCTCCTGCCGGTGCGTACGGGTGAACATCGCCGTTCGCGCGAAGACCGCTCGGATCACCTCGTTCGCTGGTGCCGTGACGTCCACATCGGCGACGAGCCCAGCCCGCAACTGACCGGCGAGGAACGCGACCGCTTGGTGCATGAGGTCGTCGCGGTCGCGGAAGTAGTGCCACAGAAGACCTTTCGACACCCCCGCTCGCTGGGTGATCTCGGTCAGAGTCGCGTTCGCGTACCCGGCCTCGGCAACGAGTGCGGTCGTGGCGCTGATGATCTCATGCCGTCGTTCGTCGGGACTCCGACGCTTCCGGCCACTTGCTGCGCCACTCATCGTCGTCTGCATCGTCAACGGCTCCGGACGGCCCAGCGTGCGACCTCGAGCACGATGCCGACCATGAGCACGGCGATCACGAGCATCTCGAGCCGCATCCATCCGGGCACGAACGACGGGATGAGCGCCTCGACGACGTTCACCACGAAGAGCACGGCAGCGATCAGCCCGAGAGCGCGAACCGCGCTCCGCGTCCCCGCACGAGCACTGCGGAGGCGAAGTGGAAGGACAACGGCGAACACAGCGACGACCACGGCATGCCCCCATGCGTTCTCGTTCGCTTCCAGCGGCGCAGCAACGCCGAGCACGAGCAGTGCCACCAGCGTCAGGGCGACGATGACGACGTACGACCACACGAGAGCTCCGGTGATCTGCAGGGGAGCGGCTCCATCGCGCGGCTCGGTCTTGACCATGCAGTCAATCTACGTCCGAACTGACTGAGCGGTCAACAAGTGGGGAGTGGAGGACTAGCGCAAGTGCTGGTTCCGTCCAGAGAGGCGATCGGGATGAGGGAGCGGGGGAAGGCCGGCGCGCCCGTGGTCAGCCTGGCTGCGTCGAGGCCGGTCACTCTTGCGGTTGCCGGGCGCACTCGCAACCCGCAGGTCCTCAGAGGTGGCCACCGTGAGTCCGTCGTCCACCGGCCTGCGCCGACCCTCAGTCCGTCGCACCCCTCGGCGGATCGACGAGCAGCCCGACACGATCGGCCAGGTACTCCTCGAGCGGCACCGCAGCGCCGGCGGTGGGGGACCAGCGCACGAGGGGCACGTCACCCTCGACGAAGAGCACCCCGGCCGACCCGACCAACGACTGGTCGAGGGGGAGCGGCACGGCACCGTGGTTGACGGTGTCGCCCGGCTCGAAGTGCCCCTTCGCCGCGGCAGCCCGGTAGGCCCGACGCACCTCGGCGGACACGGACACGAACTGAGATCGTCCGGCCTCGGTCACGCGGGTGATGCGTCCGGTTGCCCAGACCCGTCCGCCGGTCTCGACGGTCGAGCCGATCAGGAGCGCCCCGACCCGCCACACGCGGCCGAGCGATCGGATCGTGGGGTCGCGCCGGATCCCGAGGACGGCCTTCGGCTCGACGTACTCGCCGAGCGCCTCGTCGGCGACCCCGGCGGCTCGGAGCGTCCGTGCCGCATCGTCGAGCAGCGCTCTGGCTCGATCCACCCCGTCCGTCACGTCACCCGATCGTAGCCCGGTGCGCCCGGTGCGCCCGGTGCCCCCGGTGCCCCCGGCGTGCCCGGTGGCCGCCCCCACCGAGACGAGATCGCCCACGCCCACGCCGACCCACGCCCGCGCCGGCACCCGCATCCGCGCCGGCACCTGCACCCGCGCCCGCGCCCGCATCCGCATGCGCGCCGGCACCTGCACCGGCACCCGCGTCCGCACGCCCCGTCCCACGAGCACCCCGCCGCCGCGCCGCCGACACCACACCCATCGTGACCATCACCGCGCCGTACGCCAGCAGCACCCCGGCGATCGCCGGTACCAACCACGTCCGCGACCCGTTCACCAGCTGGTTGACGAGCCCGACGTCCGGCAGGCTGTACCAGACCACGCCCCGGACCTGGGCGGCGGTGACGGGCTCCGGGTCGGCGAGTGCGTTGTTGTCGCCCTTGAGCACGAAGGTCCGTGAGCCGTCGGACGTCGACGCGACGGAGACCACACGGTGGCTGATGACCGCGGGCTGGCCGGACACGATCTGGTAGGTGACGACGTCCCCGATGCGGATGTCCGCCACCGGGGTGGGGCGGACGACGAGCAGGGTGCCCGGGGGGAGCGTCGGGTCCATCGACTGGGTGAGCACGGTGAGGGGTGTCGACCCGGTGGTCTTGGGGATGACGATGAGGACGACGGCGAGCCCGGCGACGATGACGAGCAGTCCGGTGGTCAGCCCCAGCGCGAGCGCGTGCACGACAGCACGCCACCCAGTGCGCCCAGCGCGAGCGCCAGCACCAGCACCAACGCGAGCGCCAGCACCAGCGCCGATGCCCCCGCCGCCCGACGACGTCCCAGTGCTCATGCGCCGCATCGGACGGCCTTCCCGTTGTTCTGCGTGAAGAGGGTGATGGTGCCGGTCCCCACGACCGTGCTCGTCGGGTTCCCCGCGCTGTCGAGGATCTTCACCGTGACGGTGACGGCCCCGCTGGTCGCGGGCACCTGGTCGGGCGCCAGGGTGAAGCGGCCGTAGTAGTCCTGCTCCTTCTGCCCCACCATCGTGGAACCGACGAACGCCCCGTACCAGGTGTCCTTCGGTCGTGACGAGGTCGGCCAGGCGAGTTCGACGTAGGTGCCGCTGTGGTCGGTGCAGGTGAGCGCCGGCGCGGCTGCCGAGGTGCTGAGGGAGAAGCCGCCCTGCACGGCGCCGGAGGTCCACGTGCCGGAGGTCACGGTCAGGGTGAGGTTCACGGTCGTGGTGGCGGATGCCGGGGCCGACGACGTCGGGGTGCTCCGGGTGCACCAGACGGCGCTGGCCCCGGCGGCGAGCTTCGACGTCAGGCTCGGCAGCGCCGCCCACGTGCCGCTGACCGATCCGGAGCCCACCACGCTCGAACTCGTGCAGGCCGCGGCGGAGGCGACCGGCCAGGCGACGACCCCGACGGCCTGCGCGAGGGCGGTGGAGCTGCCCGACGCGACGGACACGGCGGTCGTCGCGGTGCCCGCGAGCGACCCGGAGTCGGTGAGCGTGACCGGCTTGGTCACCGAGGTGACGGTCGACGAGAACGTCGTGGTCATCGCGCTCGTGCCGGTGAGCGCGGCACCGGTCCTGCCGATGGTCACGCTGGCGGCGGTCGTCCCGCTCGCGGTCCAGAGCGCCCACGCGGCCGACGAGCCGCCGGCGACGAACGCGACGGTCAGCAGGGCGGCCAGCAGCAGTCGGAGTCGGCGGCTCATGCGCCGACCTGCGTCCCGGTCACGGTCAGGGCGAAGTCGGTGACGGCGCCGGCGACGGACTGCGGTGCGTCGGCGTCGAGGTCCATCTCGACGCAGCCGACGGCACTCGCGCCGGCCGCGAGGGTGAACGAGCCGCTGCCGGTGTCGAACGCCGCGAGTCGGCCGCTGGCACCGGACAGGCCGGTGCGGCAGTCGGCGGTGCTCCCGACGACGGCGAGGCGCAGGGTGAGTTCCCCGAGCACGGTGGCGGTGGACGCACTCGTCGCGGAGGAGACCTTGGTCGAGGTGGTCGCGACGCGCATCGTCAGCGGGATCTGGCCGGTGTTCTGCACGGTGAAGGTGCCGGTGACGCCGGTGCCCGGCCCGAGCACGCCCGTGTTCATCGCGGAGAGCGGCCCGGTGGTGACGGCGGCCGTGGCGGAGCGGACGGTCGACGCCGAGGTGCTCGCCGTCCCGTTCCACAGTGCGTAGGTGCCGCCCGTCCCGAGCAGCGCCGTGACGACCGCGACGACCAGGGCGAGGACGGTCGGCCAGACCCACCGGTGACGACGCGGCGCCCGGTGGCGTCCCGTCGTCCTCGGTGTGCTGGTCATGTCCGTCCCCTGGTCGTCGTGCTGGTGGTCGTCGTGTGGTCGCCGCCGGTGGGGCGGTGCGGTGGGGTGGGCCGGGCCTGGAGGCGCGTGGTCGCGATCGGCGGATCAGGGACCCATCGAGACCACGGCTCCGCGGGCCCGGGTCGGCCCGCGTGGGTCAGGAACCGATGGCGGTCTGGGTCAGGGTGAAGGCGAGCGCGCCGACGTTGAGCGTGCCGCCCTGGCCGGTGGTGGCCGACGCGGGGAGCCCGATCGTGAAGACGACCTTGACGGTCGAGGTCGAGGCGGACGGGGACACCACGAAGGTGTTGGTGCTCGAGGTCGACTGCACGACGGCGGCGCTCGTGGACGACACGGCGAGCGTCTTCGTGGTGGCGGCGAGGAGCGCGGCGTCGCCGGTGATGCTCTGGTTCGCGTAGGTGAGGTTCGCCTTGAGGTCCTGGCCGCTCGCGCCGATCGTCAGGGTCTGGGTGAACTGGTACGTGTTGCCCGGGACCATGAGGGCGTTCGCCGGGTTGATCGTGGCGGAGCGACCGTTCGTCACGTCGGTCCACACGCCGTCGTTGTTGGCGCTGAGGGTGAGCGAGCCGGAGCTGACCGAGGACGCCGCGGTGCTGGCGCTGGCGTTCCAGAGGGCGAAGGTGCCCGCACCGCCGAGGAGGAGGGCGACACCGGCGGCGCCGGCGATGGTGCCGGTCACGATCTTGTGCATGAGGAGTCCGTTTCCGCGCAGAGGAGTGCGCTGATGCCACCGGCTCGGATTCGGGTCCGGACTGCCGGTGGGACGATGTCATCGACCCGTGGTTCGAAGGGTCGCGGCTGACCGACGCCGGAGAGTGGTCGCCGGGCTCCGCGACGTGACACGTCTCGGGCGGGCAGGACTCGCTCTGGTGACGACGTTACCGCGTCCCCCGAAGTGCGGACAAGCGGGAGCATGCATCTGCATGGACCCACTCCGGGGGTCATTTTCGTCCGCCACAGTGCGGACATGGTTTGTACCCCGTTCGACGACCGGGTCATCGCGGAATGCCGACCGTGCCCATACCGTTGCATCGACCGGAAACGAGGAGGACCCCATGGGGATCGTGCGGTGGCTGTTCGACGCACAGCTCGTCATCGGCGACCAGACCGTGCTCTGGCGCGAGGTGATCGGCAACGTCTTCGGCCTGCTCAGCGCGCTCGGGGGGATGCGCCGCAAGGTGTGGGCGTGGCCGGTCGGCATCGTCGGCAACGCGCTCCTCTTCACCGTCTTCATGGGTGCGCTCTTCGACACCCCGAACCCGGTCAACCTGCTCGGCCAGGCCGGCCGGCAGGTCATGTTCGTCATCGTCAGCGTCTACGGCTGGTACCGGTGGACGCACCGACCCGACGACGCGACGACCGTGATCGAGCCGCGCTGGGCCTCCTGGAAGACCCGCGGACTGCTGGTCGTCGCCCTGGTGGGCGGCACCGCGGTCCTGACCCCGGTCTTCCGCGCCCTCGGCTCGTACGAGCCGGTGTGGAGCGACGCCTGGATCTTCGTCGGCTCGCTGCTGGCCACGTACGGCATGGCGAAGGGGTGGGTCGAGTTCTGGCTCATCTGGGTCGCAGTCGACCTGGTCGGCGTCCCGCTGCTCTTCTCGGCGGGCTACTACGCCTCCGGGCTCATGTACGTGTTCTACGGGGTGTTCACGCTCACCGGGTTCTTCGTCTGGATGCAGCAGCGGACGAAGCCGTCGGCGGCCCCCGTCACCGTCGGCTGACCGGCACCGGAACCGCGCGGCTCGTCCGCAGAACGCACGGCCCCCGGTCTGGGAGCAGACAACGGCCCGTCCTTCCGATGGGATGGTCGGATGGATCACGAGCAGGACGCGTCGCTCGAGGACGAACAGTCCATCGCCGAGCGCATCGTCCGCGGAGCAATCCGCGCCTACCGTCTGCACCCTTTCGACGACGTGGACGCATCGGTGGTCGCCGAGGTCGCGGGCGTCGGGCTCGACGTGGTCGAACGGCTCTTCCCCACCTGGGACGCGCTGCTCCTCGTGACGTACGACCGCTGGACGCAGCTCCGCGGTACCCGTCGGAAGAACCCACCGAGCTGCACGATCGCGTTCGTCCGGATGACCCTCGCCGAGGACGTGGCCGACCCGGGCCTCGTGCGGGTGCTCGCCGGCGTGATCACGATCGCCGCGGCCGACACCCGCTTCGCCGAGCTGTTCCGGAAGCGTTTCGAGGAGTACGTCGCGCAGCTCGAGACCGGACTCCAGCGTGACGTCGACGCCGGCAACGAACGCCTGGCCATCCCCGCGTACCAGGCGGCCACGCAGCTGCTCGCCGTGTACGAGGGGCTGCAGATCCAGATGCTCGTCCGGCCGCACCTCGATGTGCTGGTGGAGTACGACCGCGCCGTCCGCACCCTGCGCCAGGGCTGGCGCGAGCGCGAGGTGCCCGCCTGGGACCTCGACGAGGTCGTGCTGACGAGCTAGCCCACCAGGCTCAGCGCGAGCGGGGCCGCCGCCACGACGCGATCTGCCGCAGCGTCACCTTCGACCCGTACTGGGCGACCGAGTGCCGGAACAGGTACTCCGCGAACCAGAGCAGCAGCCCGGCGACGACGAACACCTCGACGATGCACACCACCGACTCGGTGACGCTGAGGGAACCGACGGCGTTCCGCACCATCGCGGTGATCGGCGTGAACGTCGGGAAGTACGTGAAGAACCCGGCGATCGGCGACGTCGGCGTGGTCATCACGAAGAACGCGGCGTAGATCGGGATGATCAGCGCGAAGATCGCCGCGGACTGCAGCGCCGAGGCGTCCTTGATCGACGGCACGGCGGCGCCGACGGCCACGAACAGGCCGGATGCCAGCAGCACCCCGCCGATGAGCAGCAGTGCCCCGACGGTCATCCGCCACGGGTCGATGACGAGACCGCCCAGGCGCGCGGCGATGAGCGGCAGGAGCGCCACCAGTCCGACGAGTCCGGGGACGACGAAGACCCCGACCTGGACGAACCCGACGAGCAGCATCGCGATGACCTTGCCGCGGATGAGGTCACCGGCGGTCACCGTGGTGAGGATCATCTCGGAGATCCGGTTCTCCTTCTCCTCGACCACGACGGTCACCATCCGGGCGGCGAGCAGGATGACGAGCCCGAAGAACGCGGCCACGAAGACGAACGGCGGCACGATGGACAGCCACCCCGGCGCGACCTCGCCGTCGGCGTAGGTGGTGAGATCGGTGTCCGGCGGCGTCCGCAGCAGGTGCACGGTCTCGGGGTCGTCGACCGTCGCCGCGACGCTCTGCTCGAGCACCTGCTCGGCGAGCGACGAGTAGCCACCGTTGCCGAAGAGCCCGCGGTCGGCGGCCTCGATCCGGATCGGCGTCGTCGACGGTGACGTGGGGAAGGTGATGAAGGCGTCGAGCCGCCCGTCGCGCACCGCTGCGCGGTCGGCCGCGGGGTCGCTCGACGGCGAACCGCCCCACTTGTGCGCGACCTTCTCGGACACGAGCCCGGAGTCGTCGACGTAGTGGAACGGGGTCCGCGCCGCCGAGGAGCTCGACATCACCGAGTCGGTGCCCGCGGCCTGCCCGACGCCGACGAGCAGCGAGACGACCACGATGACGACGGGCAGTGCGAGGGTGCCGATCCAGAATGCGGGCTTCTTCACCGCGCGGACGAACTCGAACCGGACGACGGTCCCGAGGCGGCTCACGCGGCGACCCCGGCGTCGGCGTCGTGCCCGTAGACCTGCACGAAGATCTCGTCGAGGGGGATCCGCCGCATCTCGAACGCGGTGACGTGCACGCCGGCGGCGACGAGCGTCGCGAGGATGTCCGACCCGTCGGCCGCCGCGGCCTCGGTCGGGACGAGGTAGGCGACGTGCCCCTCGTGGCGGGCGAGTCGGTAGAGCGGGGACCGCGGGACGGTGCCGTCGAGGCCGACGCGGGCGACCGCGCCACCGAAGGCGTCCTGCACGTCGGGGATGGTGCCGTACGCGGCCGCGGTGCCGTCCTTGAGCAGGAGGATGCGATCGCAGAGCCGTTCGACCTCGTCCATGTGGTGCGTGACGAGGATGACCGTCGCGCCGTCGGCCTTCCGCTCGTCGACCAGGTCGAGCAGCAGCCGGCGGTTCACCGGGTCGAGGCCCTTCGTCGGCTCGTCGAGGATGAGCAGGCGAGGGCGGTCCATGATCGTGATGCCGAGCTGCACCTTCTGCTGCTGCCCGCCCGACAGCTTGTCGACGCGGAGCTTCGCGCGGTCGGCGAGACCGACCCGGGCGAGGTAGTCCATGCTCCACGCGGTGGCCTCGGCCCCGCGGAGCCCCCGGAGTCGCCCGAAGTAGGACATCACGTCGATGACGGACTCCTTGCGGTAGAGCCCGCGTTCCTCCGGCAGGTAGCCGATGCCGCCGGTGGCGGGCTTGTACGGGTGCCCGTCGATCGTGAGCGTGCCGGCCGTCGGCGTGGTGATGCCGAGCAGGGCACGGATCGTGGTGGTCTTGCCGGACCCGTTGCTGCCGAGCAGGCCGAAGGTCTCGCCGGGGGCGATGTCGAACGACAGCCCGTCGACCACGTTCCGGTCGCCGAAGCGCATGACGAAGTCCTGCACGGTGATGCTCGCCCCGGCCATCCTCGCCCCTCTCGACGTGCCGACACTACCGGGACCGCCTGACGGACCGAAGGCGCGGTGCCTGCCTGCACCGCGCCTCCAGTCCGTCACCTGGTCGCGTCGAGGACGCGCACCTTCCGTCAGGAACGCAACCAGGCCGTCCCCACACCCGACAGCGCGCCGTCTGCGACCGGCGCGGAGGCGAGCAGCAGCTCGCCGGAGGGGAGGCCGTACGGCTCGTCGCCGAAGACCGTGACGCTCGTCCAGCCGTTCGGCCGGCGGAAGGCGAGCACGTCGTCGCGCCCCGTCTCGAGCCACTCGAGGTGCTCCTCGGACTGCAGCTGCCCGCGCAGCCCGAGGGCCTTCCGGTACAGGTTCAGCGTCGAGTCGGGGTCGGTGTCCTCGGCCTCGACCGAGGACTCGCCGAACCACGACGGCTGCGGCAGGTGCGAGCCGCCGGGGCCGAAGCCGAACGACGACCCGGAGCGCGTCCAGGGGAGCGGCACGCGGCAGCCGTCACGGCCGACGTCGACACCCGGGTTCCGGAAGAACGCCGGGTCCTGGCGGTCGGCGTCGGGGATGTCGCCGACCTCCTGCAGACCGAGCTCCTCGCCCTGGTACAGGTAGGCCGAACCGGGCAGCGCGAGCTCGAGGAGCGTCGCGGCCTTCGCCCGCCGCAGGCCGAGCGAACGGTCGAGCGCGTCCTGCGCGCCGCCGGCGAGCAGCCAGGCGCTCCCCTGCTTCTCGGTCGTCGGCGCGTGGTCGGCGTCGCCGCTCCGCGGGGGCAGCGCGTACCGGGTGGCGTGCCGGACGACGTCGTGGTTCGAGAACACCCACGTGGTCGACGAGCCGGACTGCTCGGCGAGGCCGAGGTTGAACTCGATGATCGTCCGGAACGAGGCGGCGTCGAAGTCGGCCTCGAGCAGGTCGAAGTTGAACGCCTGTCCGAGCCCCTCGGCGCTGGCGTAGCGGGCACGGCGGTCGGCGGGGACCCAGGCCTCGGCGACGGCGGTGCGCGCCGGGGTGTACTCGTCGAAGACCCGCCGCCACTCGGCGTAGATCTCGTGCACGTCGTCGCGGTCCCACAGCGGGTGCGTGCCGTCCTTCGGCATCTCGGCGAGCTCGGCCCACGTCGGCAGCGTCTCGCCGAGGTCCTTCGCGAGCCCGTGCGCCACGTCGATGCGGAACCCGTCGACCCCGCGGTCGGACCAGAAGCGGAGGGTGCGGAGGAAGTCGTCGCGGACCTCGCGGTTGGACCAGTCGAGGTCGGGCTGCTCCTTCGCGAAGCTGTGCAGGTACCACTGGCCGTCGCCGACCGCGGTCCACGCCGGGCCGCCGAAGATCGAGATCCAGTCGGCGGGCGCGTCCTCGCCGGAGGGGCCCGAGCCGTCGCGGAAGACGTACCGGTCGCGGGCGGGGGAGCCCTTCGGGCTGGCGAGGGCCTCGCGGAACCACTCGTGCCGGTCGCTGGTGTGGTTCGGGACGATGTCGACGATGACCCGGATGCCCGCGCCGTGCAGCGCCTCGACCATGGCGTCGAAGTCGTCGAGCGTGCCGAGCTTCGGGTCGACGTCGCGGTAGTCGTCGACGTCGTAGCCGCCGTCGGCGAGGGCGGACGGGTAGAACGGGCTGAGCCAGACGGCCTCGATGCCGAGCGACGCCAGGTACCCGACGCGCGAGGTCACGCCGCGCAGGTCGCCGATGCCGTCGCCGTTGGCGTCCGCGAAGGAGCGCGGGTAGATCTGGTAGACGCTCGCCTGGCGCCACCAGGTCTCGTCGGTCGTGGTGGCGGCGGGCTGGACCAGGATGTCGGTCACGGGGATCCTCTCGGAGGTGGGGGTCGTGGTGGTGGGAGACGTGGTGGTGCGGGTCGTGGTGGCGGGGGTCGTTGTGGTGCGGGGCGTGGTGGTCACTTGATCGCGCCCTGCGTCACACCGGCCATCACCCATCGCTGGGTGACGAGGTAGACGATGATCGCCGGGGCCATCGCCATGAGGTACGAGGCGAACGACACGTTGTAGTTGTTGCTGAACTGCGTCTGGAACATCTGCTGCAGCACCGGCAGGGTCTGCAGCGACGGGTTCGAGGTGATCAGCGACGGCATGACGAAGTCGTTCCACGACGCCAGGAACGCGAAGATGCCGACGGTGGCGCTCATCGGTGCGAGCAGCGGGAACACCAGCTGCCAGAACACCTGCCCCGTGCTCGCTCCGTCGATGCGCGCGCTCTCCTCCAGCTCCGCCGGGATCGACCGCAGGAACGCGGTGAAGAGCAGGACGCTGAAGGACAGCTGGAACATGACGTGCAGGATCGCGACGCCGATCGGGTTGTCGAGCCCGGCCATCCCGGTGAGCTTCACCTGCGACAGCGCGAGCACCGGGAACGGCAGGAACATCGCCGCGAGCAGGTAGAAGAACGACCAGCGGAACAGCCGGCGGTCCCAGTTCCGGGCGATCGCGTACGCCGTGAACGAGGCGAGCAGGATCGTCCCGACGACGGTGATCGCCGCGACGAACACCGAGACGCCGAACGCCCGCGGGAAGTCGGTCAGCTGCCAGGCCTGCACGAAGCCGTCGACGCTGAACGGCGCGGGCAGCGAGAACGCGTTGCCGTCGACCGACTGCGCGGTCGTCTTGAACGCCATCGTGAGGGTGACGTAGAGCGGGACGAGGACCGACAGGGCGCAGACGACGAGCAGGACGGTGACGGGCCAGTTGGACCGGCCACCGCGACGGCCGGCGGTCCGGTCGGCGTCCACGGAGCGGATGCTGCCCGTCTTCGTGGTGCCCGGGCGGAGGGGTGCTTGCAGGGACATCAGAGCGCTGCCTTCCCGCGGGTCGCCCGCAGCTGGATCACGGCGATGACGACCGCGATGACGAAGAAGATCGTGGCGTTGGCCATCTGGTAGGCGTAGTCGCCGCCGTTGAAGCCCTTGAAGATCGACATCGCGACGCTGGTGGTCGAGGTGCCGGGGCCGCCGTCGGTCAGGCCGACGATGATGTCGTAGGAGTTCAGGAAGTTCTTGAACCCGATGACCAGGTTGATCAGGATGTAGCCCGCCGTCAGCGGTGCGGTGATCGAGACCAGCTGCCGCCAGGAGCTCGCACCGTCGAGCGCCGCCGCCTCGTACACCTCGCCCGGGATCGACAGGACCCCGGCGATGTAGATGAGGAGCGTCGACGGGATCGCCTGCCACGCGGTGACGACCACGATCGCCAGCCAGGCCAGGTCGGGGTTCGCCAGGATGCTCTGCTCGAGCGGTCCGAAGCCGATCGCGCTGGCCAGTGCCGGCAGGCTGTTCGCGAACAGGAACGAGAACACGTACGCGATGACGATGCCGGAGATCACCATCGGCAGGACGAAGACGGCGCGGAGCGCGATCTTGCCGCGGATCTTCGACGTCAGCGCGATGGCGAGCAGGAACGCGATCGCGTTCACGACGATGACGGTGACGAGCGAGAACCCGAGCGTGAACAGGTACGCCTGCAGGATCGCCGGGTCGGAGAACACCGCGACGTAGTTCGTCAGGCCGATGAAGCGGAACTCGCCGAAGCCGACGGAGTTCGTGAAGCTCAGCACGATGCCCATCACGGCGGGGAGCGTGATGGCGAGGGTGAAGAGCGCGAGGGTGGGGAGCAGGAACGCGAGGAACAGCGGGTCGATGCGTCGCCCGCTGCGGCGCGCGCCCGTCTTCCCGTTCCGGGCCTGGAGGCGCGGTGCGGCTCCGCCACGACGGCGGCGGTCCGCCGTCGTGATCGATTCGGTGGTCGTGGTGGCCATGCCAGGTCTCCTTACGCGGCCGTACGGAGCGCGAGCCGCGCCCAGTCGGCGTCGAGGGTGCGGAGCTGTCGCTGCGCGTCGCCGCCGAAGGCGATCGACTGCGCGTAGTTCGCGACGGGGATCTCGGCGGGGATGAGCTGCGAGGCGCCGAGGTAGAAGGCCGCGTCGTCGTAGTACGACTGCATGCCGGTGAGTGCGGGGTTCGAGGCGGGCGGAGCGTCCTTCCGGACGCCGAAGCCGTTGTTGTCGGCGTTGTACCGGTCGTTCACCGTCGGGGTCATCAGGTACGACAGGAACTCGCGGGCTGCCTCCTGCTTGCGGGACGCCTCCGGGATCCAGAGCGCCAGGTCGACGTTCACGCGGACCTTCCGGTCGGCGGCGTCGTCGGTGACCGGGAGCGGGAACGTGCCGAGGTCCATGTCCTTGTTCGTCTTCGCGATCTCGCCGAGCGCCCACGGCCCCTGCAGGTACATCGCGGCCTTGCCCTGCGCGAAGGCGAGGTTGCCGTCCCCGTACCCGCGGCTGGCGGCGCCGTCCTGGTGCCACTGGCGGAGCTGCTCCATCCGCTGCATCGGGGCTGCGAAGTCCTTCTCGAACGACACCGACGAGCCCTTGCCGACGCTCGTGCCCTCGCGCTGGAGCGCCGAGAACGTCTTCGGGACGTCGATCATGCCGCCGATCGAGTAGTCGAACATGCCCTGCGCGATCGTCCAGTTGTCCTTGAACGTGCCGTAGATCGGCGCGATGCCGGCCTTCGTCAGACGCCCGCAGACGTCGGCGAACTCGGTCCAGGTCGTCGGGACCTCGAGGCCCTGGTCGGCGAAGAGCTGCTTGTTGTAGATGACCGACGCGGCGGTGACCGAGTACGGCAGGGCGCTCTTCCGCCCGGGGTAGTCGGCGGTCTGCTCGAGGAGCGGCCACAGGTCCGGGTTGATCGTGTCCGCCTGGGGCAGGTCGGACAGGTCGGTGAGCGCACCGTGCTCGACGAACGGGGCGACGGAGAAGTTGTAGTTCCAGCACCCGAGGTCCGGCGGCCGGTTCCGGACGAAGTTCGCGGACATGCTCGACGTCGAGTCACGGACCACCCGGACCTTGTCCTGGCTGGCGTGGAACTTCGCGATGACGTCGTCGAAGTACCCGATCACCTCGGGCTTCGAGACGTAGAACGTGATCGTCTCGGGTCGGCTGCTCGACGAACCGAGTGGGGCGCATCCCGCGAGCGCCAGGCTCGCTCCGATGCCGCCCGCACCGAACAGGAAGCCGCGGCGGCTGACCGCTGTCGCGCTCCTGGGCTCTGTGGCGTGTGGTCGCACGTCGTCTCCGTCCACCGGACCCGGCGTCCCTGCCGTTCCGGACCGCGGGACGGCTCCGGTGCCGCCCGCAGGACTAAATGTAGCGAGAAAATCTAATCGCGCAAGCAAGTGACGTCGCGATAGGGTCACGACATGCCGTCGCACCGGGGAACGAGCGCAGGGACGCTGCTCGACTACGCCTTCGCCGTGCACGCCTTCACCGCGACCGAGGCCATGGACGCGACCGGCCTGACCCGCTCGACCGTGCTCGGCGCGTGCGAGGAACTCGTCCGTCTCGGCTGGGTCCGCGAACTCGACGACGCCCGGGCCGCGGGGGAGTACCGCATGGGCCGACCCGCCCGGCGCTACGAACTCGACACCGACGCCGGGGTGGTGGTCGGCGTCGACGCCGGACAGCACCGCGTGACCGCCCTCGTCGCCGACCTCCGGGGTGCAGTGCTCGGACGCGCGGCGGGCACCCTCGGCGAGTCCGGGCTCGACGTGCCCGTCCGGCTGCGCGTGCTGGCCGAGACCGTCGCCGCCGCGCTCGCCGACGCGGCAGTCGACCCCGCCCGGGTGCTCGTGACGGTCGTCGGGATCCCGGCGCCGGTCGACGCCGCCGGGGCCTCACCGGGCGACGGCGGCTTCTGGGACCGGATGAACCCCGGCTTCGGCGACGACGTGCCGGGTGACCGCGTGGTCGTCGAGAACGACGCGAACCTGGCGGCGCTCGCCGAACGGCCCTCGTCGGGCGAGGCGTCGTTCGCGGCCCTGCTCTCCGGAGAACGTTTCGGTGCCGGGCTCGTCGTCGACGGCGTGCTCCTGCGGGGTGCCCACGGCGGCGCCGGCGAGATGCGCGTGCTCGAGATCGTCGACGGAGTGGGGTCCTCGGACGGCATCGGGGCGACGGCTCGCAAGCTGGTCGTCGAGGCAGCAGACGCCGGGGGACTGCCCATCGGTGGTCCGCTCGGGCCGGAGTCCGACGCGGCCGCGGTGTTCGCCGCCGCCCGCACCGGGGACTCCGTCGCTGTGTCGATCGTCGACCGGCTCGGCGACCGGTTGGCGCGGGTCTGCGTGCTGCTCGCGAGCCTGCTCGACATCGACCGCGTGGTCGTCGCCGGCGCCATCGCCGAGCCGGCCGCCGCGGTGATCGAGCGTGCGCGCGACCTGCTCGACGGCGGCCACTTCGACCCGGTGCCCGAGATCGTCGCGTCGTCGCTCGGGGCCGACGTCGTCGTGCTCGGCGCCGTCGAGCACGCCGTCGACGCCGTCCGAGCCGACCCCCTGTCGTTCCCGCTGACCGACCTCGGGATCCACCGCGCCGACGTCGGCTGATCAGGACGAGCGACCGACTCGCCAGTACCCGGTGAAGGCGATCTGTCCCTTCGGCACCCCGGCCCCGACCCAGTGCCGTCGCGCGTCGCGGGCGAGCGACTGCTCGCCTGCCACCCACGCGGCGTGCTCCCCGCTGACCGGGAGGCGCGTGGTCGCGTCGAGCGCGGCGGCTCCCGGGGTGCGCCCGGGTTCGCGGGTGATCCAGTGCACGTCGATGCCGAGCGGGGCGTCGATCGTCCGGACGTCCGCGTCCGTCGGCACCTCGAGCAGCGCTGTCCCCTTCGTGGTGCGGGGGAGCGACTCGAGGATGCCTGCGGCCGCGGGCACGGCGCTCTCGTCCGCGACGACGACGATCGGTCGACCGAGCACGTTCCGGTCGAACCCGATGCCCTCTTCATCCTCGTCTCGAACCCGTTGGCGGCCCGGATCGAGGGGCGCTTCTCGTCGTGGGCGTCGGTATGCCCGCGCTTCTGTTTTTCGCTTACAGTCGGGGCAAGTACTGACCAGCCCAAAGCGTCCGTTGGCGGATCGGCTATCGGAACGGGATGTAGCTTCGAACCATGAAGGTGATCTCGGCTGTTCTCGGCCTGGCGTTCGTCGGCCTAGTCGGTGTCACTATCGAGTCCGGGCGGGCCGCGGCAGGAGACGCGGGGAGTATCCTCCTCACCGTCCTGGCCGGCGCAGGCGCGGCCCTTTGTCTCGCGGGGATCGGCTTCGCGCAGAACCGATGGCGCCACGCACGACTGGACGCAGCGATATGCAGAAGTCGCGGATCGAAAGGCGGGGCGGAAGGTTTGGCCACCGACCAGCGTCGCTCTCAGGCGTAGGCCCGGTTGACGATCTGCTAATGGTCAGTCAGCGTGAGCGGTCTCGGGGCCACTCCGAGAATGTTGGCATGTACTGGCCGATCCCATGGCGCTCAGCATTGGTCAGGTGCCCGTGTAGTGAATCTCGACTTTGTCGTTGAGCTCGCGAGCAAGGTGCTCGCTCAACCGCCTCCCTTCGGCGTACCACTCAGCATCGCGGTCCTTCGAGACCAGCCACCCCTGGTTCACCCGAGCATGCTCGAGGTAGTAATCGGTCCACACCCGTAGTTTCAGGGTGAGGGCGGTTGAGAGTCCTAGCGATGACGGAGTGATCATCCCGCCGTCCCAGAGCGGCCACTCCGCTTCGTAGTCGCAGAACATGTCGATGCGGCGGAACTCGGCAGCATTCATGACGACACGGTAGCCACGTCCGGTGGCCGATCGGCCACCAAAACGCCACAGCTCTACACCTATTGCCGGTTCCGATTGGCACGGTCTCGAAGCGCTACAGCGAGCATCCCGAAGCCTCCGAACGTCCAGAGGGCAGCGACGAAGTATCGAAAGGCACTCGGCTCGGCGATCGCGAGGCCGAGCCAGGCGATACCGACCGCAAGCCATAGGCAGGCGACCCAGATCTTGGGTCGACCGAAGAGCGATCTGGTCAGCGTGCGACCCTCTCCTGAATCTTCCTCTGGCATGAATCTCACGCTACGCCTCGACCCGATTCACGGGGAAGCGGCTCAGAGGAGTCCCAAATGCGGATCGGCTATCGGACGCGGCAAGTGCGGTTCGCCAGCGCCGACGCGCTGTATCTCGGGTGCAGCGCGGGCGTCCACTGGAGCAGGTGCACGCAGACGGTGCTGACGCGTCGGCTCACTCCGGAGGCGTCGGGTGCTCGGCCGCCCACATGGCGTCGAGCGCAGCGTGCAGCTGCTCGATGCCGACATTGTGTCGGTCGGCGTCCTCGACGCTGCGGCGCAGCGTGTCGAGGATCGCGCCGGGCAGCGCGCCGCTCCGCTCGGCTACCCGCGTGCCCGAGCCGAGGCGAGTCACCACGAACCCTTCGGCGTCGAGCCGCTGGAATGCCTTCGCGACGGTGCCCGGGGCGACGGACATGTCGCGGGCGAGCTGCCGGACCGACGGCAGGCGTGCGCCCGGCGCGAGCAGTCCGACGGCGATCTGTCCCCGGATCAGCTCGGCGATGGCATCGGCCCCGGTGGGCGCACCGGAACCGATCACGCACGGACCGGTCGGTGGTCTGACCCGACACCTGACGATACGGATGGACGACGGCCCAGGAGCTGTGCAACGACGAGTGCGAGGCCGAGCCCGACCACGCAGTGCGACGAGAAGTCGAGGACGGGACCCAGAGCGGCGAAGGACGTCCCGAACTCGATCGTCCCGGCTTCCGTGCGTGGGATGGACGTGCGCAGTGAGGACGCCTGGGCGACGAGCTGCCAGGACGACCCGAGCGTGAGGAGCAGTGCAGAAGTGGCGCTCCGGAGCACCGCGGAAGACCGGTCACGCCGACGGAGGTCGTCGCCAGCTCGGTTCGCGTCGGCCCGCGGGGCGCACGCGATCCGGTGCAGTCCGGCAAGCGTGACGACGACGAGCGCCGCAGCCGCCACGACGACGGGCAGGCCGTAGTACCAGCCGAAGAACTCCGTACTCGCCGTCGCGTCCCCGACCGGAATCGTGATGAACGCGTATCGGCCCTCGTCGTCCTGGGAAGACAGCAGCCCGGCGCCGAGCACGGTCAGCGCGAGAACGACCGTCGCGGCGGCGGCAGCCAGCACCTCGACGCCCCTGGTGAACGTCAGCGGCCTCCGGCGGCGCAGGTCGAGCACGGGCTGGTCGGCAGTCACAGGGACGGTCGCACCGCGCCCAGCGACGAGAACCGCGGCGACGCCCGCGGCGATTGGCAGCACCTCAGGCCACCATCGAAACTGCCCGATCATCGAGAACGACAGGACCAGGGGCAGCACCCACCCGACGACGCCGACCACAGCCGCCGCCAGGCGGTCCCAGGTCGGACCGCCACCGCCGGCGCGACGTCCGTCGACGTGCGCGAGCACACTTCCGACCACCAGAGCGACGGCGAGTGCCACCGGCACCCCACTCGAAATCACCATCAACACGAACATGCGAACCCCCTCACACAGGTGTACCACGGGCATGGCACACTTGGGAAGAACGAAGCCGCCGTCAACACGTCCGGTAGCCGATCGGCTATCGGACACAGAGAGAGGGCTCCCGACACTGGTCGGGAGCCCTCGGCCGTCTCTGCCCTGGTGATGCAAGTGCCCCGCTACTCGCGGCGCGTTTGGGCCAGCGCTTCGAGCATGTTGTCGGCATCGTTCGCCTGGGAGTGTCCCTGCGACAGCAGAAGCCGCGCTTCGTTCAGCGCCTCGAAAGCCTCCTGATCGCCCTGCGCCGTGGCGTCGAGAATCAGATCCGTCAGAATCGAGTGCGCTTCATCCCGATCGTCGTCGTGACCCGCAACACTGTAGGCCCGAAGGGACCCGCTTGCTCGCGTCAGGTCCTCACCGCTGAGGGTCATCAGCCGAGGTCCGATCGTCGCGCCCACGCCGGGAACTCGCCGTTGAGGTCGGCGGCTAGACGTTCGAGCTGATCGACCTCAGCGTCCGGCGCGATTTCGGCCAGCGCATCCTCCGTCTCGATGCGGGGGACGGTGGTCCAGTTGTAGCCGTCCGGCCCCTCCGTGTCGAGGAACAGTCCAGCGTTGTTGGGGTCTACGAACGTCTCGCGGAACTTCGCGAGGACCTCATCGTCTGACATGGCTTCTCCCATCGGACAGCGGAACCGCTCCGCAGGTCCGCGTCCATCATGTCGGCGTGAGTACGAGTTTGTTATCGTTCACTGGGCCGCTTCCATCCGGCAGCCAACGATCCTCGTCGACGCGTCGGAGGTCGCTCGTAGGCTCAAGCTGTGGAACACCTCAAGAAGGATCTCGGGCAGTTGAAGAAGGGGGCGACGGTCGTCGTCACCCTGCGCCAGCAGGCCAACGTCCTGCTGATGGACTCGTCGAACTACCGCACCTATGCGGCGAGCCGAGGTGGGCGCTTCCGATACACCGGCGGACTCATCAAAAGGAGCCCTGCAAGACTCACGGTGCCGTCCAACGGGCACTGGTATCTCGCCATCGACCTCGGCGGTGCGAAAGGTCGCATCAACGCGACAGTCGCGGTAGAGCCGCCTCCTCGCGGGAATCTCCCCGAATACCGATCGGCACCGGAACGAGGCGTCTCGGGGCAGGTCTCCGTCCGTCGTCCGCTCCCGCCTGAATCGGATGCGGACTTCGACGGGCGCACCTGGGACGTCTTCCTTTCCCATGCCAGTGAAGACAAGGCAGACGTCGCGCTCCCTCTCGCGCAGGCTCTTCAAGACCGGGGAGTCTCGGTGTGGCTCGACAAGGCTGAGTTGCGCATCGGCGACAGTCTTCGACGTCGCATCGACCGCGGGCTACGCAGCAGTCGCTTCGCGGCGGTCGTGTTCAGCGACGCTTACTTCTCAAAGGGCTGGCCGCAGTACGAACTCGACGGCATCGTTACCCTCACCGTTGGCGGGCAGCAGAACCTGTTGCCGGTCTGGCACAACGTCGACCATGCCGCTATCTCGGCGCACAGCCCGTCCCTCGCGGACAAATTTGCTCGATCAACCAGTGACACTCCTATTGACGAGATTGCGGCGGAGATTGCCGACCTCGTGATCGAGGCTCGAGACGCACAGCAGCCGTGAGAGACGGCTCAATGAGCAGCGGAGTCCGGTAGCCGATGCTTGGGTTCAGCCGGTCGTTGCAACACCACCGTGATTTGGAGTGTTGCAGATGGGATCGAGGCTGGAACACCGTGCCCGAGAGGCGCGGTTCTGG
>NZ_SNVW01000016.1 GCF_004361695.1 Curtobacterium flaccumfaciens
GCGCGCTTGGTGGCGCCGACCGTGGTCTCGAACAGCGTGGTGCCGTTCTGGTCGGTCGCGGTGATGGTCGCGCCGGCCTCGGCGGAACCGGTGAACGCCTTGCTACCAGGCGTGTAGGTGTTCGACTCTCCGACACCGTCGACCTCCAGGGTCCGCGGGAGCGGGAAGGCTTCGGAGAGCTTGCCGAACTGGAACACCTTGACGGTGAGCTCCCGGTCCTTCAGCGCCTTCGGGAGGTCCAACGCGAAGCGGTTGTTGAGCACGGGACTCGATGCCACGACCTCATCGCCGTCGAAGGCCCACAGCACCGCATCGACGCCGACGCCGAGGCGCCCGTACAGCGACTGCGCGCCGTCGGGGTGGACGTAGATCGTCTCGACGTCGGGCATCCCGATCGAGGGGTCGTGCTCCGGTGCCGTCAGGTGGACGGTGATCGGTGCGGACTCCGCGTCGTTCGCGCCGACGGCGACGATCCGAACGGTCGCGCCGGACTGCTTCGCGGGGATCTTCACGGCGAAGCGACCACCGGCGGCATCCGCGTGCTCGACCGGCTCATCGCCGATGAACGCACGGACACGAGCACCGTCCTCGACGGACCCGACCACGAGGTAGTCGCCGTCGTCGGCGTACGTCAGCGGCTCGGCAGCCGGAGCCACGGGGTCGCTCGGCGCTGCGGGCGTCGACGGGACCTCGCCCGGGACGAGGTCGACAGCCATGCGCAGGGAGTGCGAGTCGCCGTACCCGGGCCGCGTGCCGACCAGGTCGATGGTCTTGCCGAGGTACTTCCGGTCGACGGTGAGCGAGTACTTCCCGTCGGCTCCGGCCTGGTCGGACCTGCCGATGCGGGCGAACCCGTCGTAGGCGATCACGAACGAGCCGGGCGCGATCGTGCCGGCCACCGTGACGAAGAGGATGTTCTCGCCGATCTCCGAGACGGTCGGGCGTTCGTACGACGGGTCGACCGACGATCCCTTGAGCTGGTACGGCGTGGTGGCGACCGGCTTCTCGTCCGCGAATGCCGTCAGGGTGATCCGTTCGCCCGTTAACCGCGAGTCGACGAACAAGCTGTACTTGCCGTCGGGTCGGACGGCGGCGTGACCGCCCGTGGTCTCGCCCGACGCAGTCACGGCGCGGACCACTCGGGCGCCGTTGGCGTGCCCGTCGATGATGAAGGTCCCGGAGGCGAGACGCTCGACCTTGTCGATCGTGATCACGGTTGCGTCGTCCTCCGCCACGGTGAACGCGATGTTCTCCATCGTCGAGGTCCGTCCGTCCGTCGTGGTCTGGGTGAACGTGACCTCGTAGCCGTCCTTCGCGGTGAGATCGGCCGTGCCCCGCCAGCTCCCGATGCCGTTGCGAGCCGTCGTCGCCTGCTCTCGGAAGAGCTCGTCGCCGTCTTGGTCGGTCGCGATGATCGTCGCGCCCGACTCTGCCGTGCCGGCGAAGTCCTTCGTGCCGGGGGTGTAGACGTTGGTCTCGCCGAGCCCGTCCACCTGGATCGGACGTGGGACCGGAGTCCGCTCGGAGATCCTGCCGTCGGGGCCGAACTGGACGAGGTCGAGCGGCTTGTCGGCGATGTCCGCCGGGGCCTCGAAGAAGGGGAACGCGACGCCCTGTCGGTGTGCTTCGATCACGCGGTCACCGTCGAGGAGCCACACCGTGTTGGCGTCCACCTGTGCTGCCGGCGTGATGCGCTGGCGTCCGTTCGGGAACGACCAGACCTTCTCGATCTCGGGCTTCGTGAGCGAGGGATCGACCGTCGTCTCCGGAAGGGCGACCTGCGTCGCTGCGGATCGGGAACCGTCGGCGGCGACGGCGATCAGTTCGATGGTGCTCCCTGCGGCGGAGAGCGGAACCACCACGGTGTACGCCTTCCGGGCGAACAGCGTCTGTGCTTCCGCGATGTCGACGCCGTCGTGCTGCGCGACCACCTTCTCCGCACCGGGCGCCAGGCCGCGGAGTCGGAACTCGCCGGCCACGTTCCGGAACACGTCCTGCTGGTCGGGTGCGTCGACCGCGGTCGTGGCGGGCGTCGACGGCGTCGCCGAGGTCGTCGGGGACGGGGTCTGCGCTGCGGCGGCGGGCGTTACGGCGACGAAGGTCGTGCCGATCACGGCGAGGGCACAGGCGGCTGCGGAACTGCGGGCTCGGAACGATGTCATGGGATCTCCTGGAGTGTGCGGGTTTCCCAAGCTATTCGAATGTGATATTTCAACTCGACACAATGCTGAGTGCGAGGACTCCCATGGGTACGCTGGCGCGGTGCCACTCGACTTCGCCGACCGCTTCCGCCGCGACTCCGACGAGAGCCCGGACATCCTGGCGATCGACGGGACGGACCGCTTCCTGCTCGACGAGGCACCGCACGTGCACGGGGACGCGCTCCGGCAGCCGGGTGCCGTGACGATCGTGGACGACCTGCGCGGCGTCCTGACGGTCGGGGTGCTCGCCGTGCACGGCGCGACCAACGTCCGGGTCGTGCAGGACTCGCTCGTCGGGCAGCGCGCACTGCAGGCCTACGCCGGCACGTTCGGGCACCGCGGCTTCCACCACCCGGCGTCGTTCGAGGACGCCTTCCGTGACGCGCGCCTGGTGATCCTGCGGCTGACGAAGTCGAACGACCGGCTCGACGAGATCGCCCGTGCCGTCGCCCGGTTCGCCTCGCCCGACGTGGTGCTGCTCTGCGGCGGCCGGACGAAGTTCATGACGCTGTCGCAGAACGACGTGCTGCGCCGGTACTTCGGGGACGTGGTCGCGTCGCGCGGTCGTGCGAAGTCGCGCCTGCTCATCGCGCAGGACCCGCTCACGGCGGCCGCCAACCGCGCCGCCGTGACGTCGCCGTGGCCGCGGGTCGTCCACAACGACGAGCTGGGCATGTCGATCGCGGCGCACGGCGGGGTCTTCGCCGGGGCGACGCTCGACATGGGGACGCGCGTCCTGCTCGAGGCGATGGACGATGCCGTCCCGACCGCCCGGGTCGCCGTCGACCTCGGCAGCGGCAACGGCGTGATCGCGACGGAGATCGCGCGTCGTCGCGCAGGCCTCCGGGTGATCGCGACGGACGTGTCGAACACCGCGGTCTGGAGCTCACGGGCGACGGCCGACCTCAACGGTGTCGGCGATCGCGTCGTCACCGTGCGGACCGACGCCGGCGACGAACTCGACGAGGGGTCCGCGCAGCTCGTGCTGTGCAACCCGCCGTTCCACGCAGACACCACGGTGACCACGGATGCGGCCGAGGCGATGTTCCGGAACGCGGCCACGATCCTCCAGTCCGGCGGTGAACTGTGGTGCGTCTGGAACTCGCACCTGCGCTACCGGCCGGTGCTCGAGAAGGTCGTCGGGCCGACGCGTCAGGTCGTCCGGACCGACCGGTTCACCGTGACGGCATCGATCGCCCGCGAGTGAGAAGCACAATGTAAAATATCAAGCATGCCTCGTTCTCTCCTCGTCGTCGCGCTCGCCACCGCCGCGCTCCTGACCACCGGGTTCATCGTCGACCCGCCGTCGGCGACGGCCTCGGTCGGCCCGCCTGAGACGTCGATCGAGCACGCGGCCGACGGCACGTCCACGCGGGTGCTCGTGCACGGCATCGGCACCGCGGCGGCCGCCGCCGGGAACGAGGGACGGAAGTACACCCACAGCGACCTCCAGCCGGCCGGGCGCTTCGTCGCCGACGGCGAGCAGGTCGTCGTGACGGTCCCCGCAGACGCACCCGCGATGGAGGTCGCCATCGGACTCATCGGGACCTACTCCGCCCACAACGCCGGCCGCGACGTCGGGTACCGCCGGACCGCGCTCACGACCGGGCGGAACGTCGTCACCGCGCCGCACGACGGCATGGTCTCGCTGATCAGCACCGCGGACGGCGGCCAGGCCACGGCGACCGTCAGCGGCGGCGAGGCGGTGCCCGTGTTCGTCCGCGGTGAATCCACCAACGCGTCCTTCGCCCAGCAGATGCAGCGCTACGCGGGCGCGCCGTTCGTCGAGGTCGTCGCCGACCGGATGTTCGGGGACTTCCAGAAGCCGCGGACCGGCTCGATCATCGCCGCGGACGACCTCGAGGCCCGGACGGCGAACTGGGACCGGGTCGTCGAACTCACCAACGAGACGTACGGCCTGGTCGACGGTGCGGTCGGGACGTCGCGGAAGCACGCGCACCGGATCCACATCGTGTCGCCCGACAGCGGGGCCGGGTACGCCAACGCGTCCAACGCCAGGATCATGTTCCAGGTGAACACCGCGGCTGCTGGTGACCTGTTCCGGGCGACCCCGGCCGCGCAGTGGGGGCTCTGGCACGAGATCGGGCACACCTACGAGTCCTCGATCAACTCGTTCCCGGGAACCGCCGAGACGATCACGAACCTCTCCGCGCTGGCCGTGCAGGAGCGGCTCGGGTTCGGCAGCCGCTGGGACGAGAGCATCTCGGCGTTCGAGGCGTACTTCGCATCGGAGGACCGGAACTGGGTCGCGGCGCACGACCGGATCCGGCTGCTGGCGTGGGAACAGCTGCGACGGGCGTTCGGCGACCACTTCCTGCCGCGGTTCTTCCAGGCGCTCCGGACCGAGGCGGCGCTCACCAACGTCACGGTCGTGACGAACGACGAGAAGCACGCGCTCTTCGTGCGGACGGCATCGCGGATCGCCGATCGTGACCTCGCACCGTTCTACGACGCGCTCGGGTTCCCGATGTCCGACGAGACACGGGCCGCGATCGGTGCGTACCCGGACCTCGAGCAGCGCATCTGGGACAACGTCGACTCGACGAAGCGGATCACCGAGCGGATCATCCCGGCGTACGACCCGCCGGTCGGCACGGTCACCGGTGCCCTGCCGGACGTGCCCGTCGGACGGTGGGACCTCGCCGCTCCCACGGTCACCGGGCTCGGGACGGTGAGCGGGACCCAGGGCGCGCGAGTCGTCGGGGCCGTGGGTTCGGCCGAGGCCGTCGGTGCGGACGCGGCGAAGCTGGCCGTCCGGCTGCAGAGCGCGAACGGCACCGAGGACGCGATCGTCCTCCGCGCCGACGCGGTCGGGGGGAACTCGATCGTCGCGCGCGGGCAGTCGAACCGCGTGGTCGGGACGCTCTCCGTCGACGCCGCGGCCGACCGGCTGCGCTGGCACCCGTTCACCTCGTACGGCGCGCATGCGTCCTACGCGGACAAGGAGTACCTGACGATCGTGCTCCTCGACTCCGACGGCAAGCAGGTCACGACCGGCACCGTGCGCGGCAACCAGAACGGATCCGCACTGAACGCGGTGTTCGGGGAACACGCGTACCGCGACGGCCAGTTCCTGCTCGTGAGTCACCAGCAGCCGACCCTGCTCACGGCGTACCGCGACGGCGTCGAGGTGCAGGACGGCGGGCTCCCGCAGGCCTTCCGCCTGCAGGACGGTCGGCTCGAGCCGGTCGACCGCGAGGCCATCCCCGGCTGGCAGTCCATCCGCCCGGGTACCTCCGCCGAGGTGGCCCTCGCTCGCGGAGCCGACACGGCCGTCCCGGCAGCGCTCGAGGTCCATGCCCGGATCACGAGGATCGCGGCAACGGTGACGTTCTCGGCTCCCGCGGGGACGACGTTCGCGGCCGGACAGACCACACTCGCCGGGTTCTACAGCGCGCCGGGCATCGGCTGGACCGGGAGCGCGAACCTCGTCCTGCGGAACGGGACGCGGAGCGCCGACGGCGGGACGCTCTCGTACACGCTCGCGACCGGCGGGGGGTTCCAGCTCTCGCCGGGAGCGTCGATGCGGTGGTCACCCGTCGTCAGCACGCCGTCCGGGGCGCAGGCAGGGGCCGGGCAGCTCGGCATCCTGGCCGAGGGCACGGCCGGGTAGCGCGACGACGCAACGACGCGACGACGCGACGACGCGACGCCGCGGCGCCGCGGCGACGCGGCGACGGAGCGGCGAAGGGCGGCCGCGCACTGCGCGACCGCCCTCCGTCGAACGACTGGCTACGCCGGGACGTAGTCGAACGTGTCCGGGTCCGGACCCGTCCGGTGGCCCTTGTCGAGGCCGGAGATGTCCGTCATGTCCTCGCCGGAGAGCTCGAAGTCGAAGATCGCGAAGTTCTCCTCGACGCGGGCACGGGTGACCGACTTCGGGAAGACGATGTCCCCACGCTGGATGTGCCAGCGGAGCACGACCTGCGCGGGCGACTTGCCGTGCGCGGAGGCGATGCGGGTGATGGTCTCGTCGTCGAGCACGAGGCCCTGCGCGATCGGGGACCAGGCCTCGGTCGCGATGCCGAGCTCGGAGTCGACGGCACGGAGCTCGTCCTGCGTCAGGTACGGGTGCACCTCGATCTGGTTGACGGCCGGCGTGATGGTCGTCTCCGCGATGAGGCGGCGGAGGTGGTGCGCCTGGAAGTTCGAGACGCCGATCGAGCGGGCGGTGCCGGCGTGGTACAGCTCCTCGAGGGCCTTCCACGTGGGGACGAAGTCCGACACGGTGGGCAGCGGCCAGTGGATGAGGAACAGGTCGGTGTAGCCGCCGAGCAGGTCGGCCGACTTCTTGCCGTTCTCCAGCGCCGCCTCGGGTGCGTGGAAGCCGTTGTTGAGCTTCGAGGTGACGAAGATCTCCGAGCGGTCGATGCCGGACTCGGCGATGGCCTCGCCGACCTCTTTCTCGTTGCCGTACATCTCGGCGGTGTCGATGTGGCGGTAGCCGACCTCGAGTGCGGCGAGCGTCGCGGCCTTCGTCTCGGAGGGGTCGATCTGGAAGACGCCGAAGCCGAGCTGCGGGATGGTCTTGCCGTCGTTCAGGGTGATGTTCGGAACGGTCATGTCCCCATGCAACCAAAGGCCCCCCAGGAGCCATTCCGGAAACGCCCAGCCGGGCGCGCCGCCCCGGGCCAAAGCGGCGCGCCGCCCGTCAGGCCAGCGCGGCGCCGATGTACGCGAGCAGCGCCTGCCCGTACGCATCGGCAGCGACCGGCTCCGAGAAGGTCCGGGCCGCGCCGGAGATCGTCGCGGTCACGGTGAAGCCCGCCTCGAGCGACACGAACGCCGGCCCGAGCAGTTCCCGCAGCTGGTCCTCGCGCGGCAGCCAGAGCGACTCCGACGCCTCGACCGAGTCGAGCGCCCACTCGGTCGTGCCGTTGAACCCGAGCACGGTGCCGGACGGGAAGTCGTGCCGTTCGACGGTCATCTCGGACACCGTGTAGACGTCGTCGTCGACGCCGGGCTTGTCGATGACGAACCGGTCGCCGGTGGTGGGGTGCCAGCGGAGCCCGGCCGCGCGGAGGGAACGGGCGAGTGCGGGAGCGATCACCTGACCCACACTGCCACGGAACGCCGGACTCAGACGTTGCAGAGGGCAAGCCGTACTAGCATCGCCGAGCACCCTACGCGCGGCCGCACCAGCGTCCGCGCGCGCGACGCGACGACGCCCGGCCAACCGGTGTCGCGCCTCCAGGCCGCCCGAACCGGCCCCGAGGCGGGCAGCCGGCCGGCGTCCCGACCCGTGGCGGACACCACCCCGTCCGCCGAAGAGAAGGACCCGCATGACCCTCGAACGCGAGGAACTCCGCGACGACTGGACCGTGAGCATGGTCGCAGGAACCGGTGCGCCGGACGGCGTCGCAGGCCGCGCGATCCGGGCGACGGTCCCCGGACAGGTGCACACCGACCTGGAGCGCGAGGGACTGCTGGCCGACCCGACGTCCGACCGCAACGAGGACGCCGCGAAGTGGGTCGGCCGTGCGGACTGGTCGTACCAGCGCACGGTGGACGTCGACCCGCGGGGCTTCGAGCGCGTCGACCTGGTGTGCGACGGCCTCGACACGGTGGCCGAGCTGAGCCTCGACGGCGTCGTCGTCGGCACGACCCGCAACATGCACCGTCGCTACCGCTTCGACGCCCGCGACCAGACCGGTGGCGTCGGCCGGGGGGACAAGACGCTCGAGCTGCTGTTCGAGTCGCCCTACCGCGAGGCAGGCCGCGTGGCGGCCAAGGCGGGCAGCATGCCCGGCCCGTACGACGAACCGTTCCCGTACATCCGCAAGATGGCGTCGAACTTCGGCTGGGACTGGGGGCTCACCGCGGTGACGAGCGGCCCGTGGCGTCCGGTCGCGATCGAGCGCTGGTCCACGGCTCGCCTGCGCGACGTGCGGCCGCTGGTCGACGTCGAGGCCGGCGAGGGCGTGCTCGACGCGCACATCACGGTCGAGCGGTCGGGGATGAACGACCTCGACCAGGACGGCGAGGACGACGACCTCGTGCTGGTCGTCACCGTCAGCGGGGAGACCGCCGAGGGGACGGCGACCCGGCAGCGGTCGCGCGCGCAGCTCACCCCGAAGGACGACGAGACCGTGGTCACCGTCCGGGTGCCCGACGTGCAGCGCTGGTGGCCCCGGGGCTACGGCGAGCAGGCTCGGTACGACGTGGTCGTCGAGCTGCAGACCGTCGACGGCGAGGTCCTCGACCGCGAGGCGTTCCGCACCGGCTTCCGGTCGACCCGGGTGGACACCACCTCGGACGCCGTCGGCAAGCCGTTCACCATCCACGTCAACGGCACACCGATCGACGTGCGGGGCGTGAACTGGATCCCCGACGACGTCATCGTGTCGCGGGTCGACCGCGCGCGCGTGCACGGCCGCCTGCTGGCCGCCGCCGACCTCAACGTCAACCTCGTGCGGGTCTGGGGTGGCGGGGTCTACGAGTCGAACGACTTCTACGACGTCTGCGACGAGCTCGGCCTGCTCGTCTGGCAGGACTTCCCCTTCGCCTGCTCGGCCTACCCCGAGGTCGAGCCGATCCGCAGCGAGGTCATCGCCGAGGCGCGCGACAACGTCGCCCGGCTGTCGCGGCACCCCTCGCTGGTGCTCTGGAACGGCAACAACGAGAACATCTGGCTGCACGACGCCGACGGCTGGGGCGAGGAGCTCGGCGACCGCGGCTGGGGCCTCGACTACTACCTCGATCTGCTGCCGACGATCGTCGACGCGGTGGACCCGTCGCGGTTCTACACGGTCGCGTCGCCCTGGTCGGGTGCCGAGTCGCTGCCCGCGAACGACGTCGACCACGAGACGCACCACTCCTGGGACGTCTGGAATCGGTTGTCCGACGACCACTACCGCGACTCCGTGCCCCGGTTCGTGTCCGAGTTCGGCTGGCAGGCGCCGCCCGCGTGGCGCACGCTGCGCGAGGCGGTCGCGGACGAGCCGCTCCGCGTGGACTCGCCCGGCGTGGTGCACCACCAGAAGGCCGCCGACGGGATGGGCAAGCTCGCCCGTGGGCTCGAGCCCCGGTTCGGCGCCGTCGACCCCGCCGCGTTCGACACGTGGCTGTACCTCACCCAGCTCCAGCAGGCGCGGGCGATCGCGACGGGCGTCGAGCACTGGCGCACGCACTGGCCGCGCAACACCGGTGTCGTCGTGTGGCAGCTCAACGACCTGTGGCCGGTGTCCTCGTGGTCGGCGATCGACTCGGCGGGGCGGCTCAAGCCGCTGGCGCACGAGCTGCGCCGGCTCTACGACGACGTGCTGCTGACGATCCGTCCGGTGGGGACGCCCGCCGCGTCGGCTCCGGCTGACGACGCGGACGGGCCTGGAGGCGCGGATCACCCCGCGTCGTCGGCTCCCGTCGACGGGACGGCTGAGCTGGACGACCCGGCGGACACCCTGTCGCTCGGGGTCTCGCCCGGGGCGTTCGGCCACTCGCCGATCGAGGTCGCCGTCCGCTCCACCCGGACCGGGCACGACAGCGTGGTGCGCGTGCGGCGGATCACGCTCGCCGGTGCCGTGCTCGCCGAGGTCACGCTCCCGGTGCACCTGTCCGCGGCCGGGGTCGCCGTCGTGGCGCTGCCCGAGTCCGTCGGCGTCGTGGACGACCCCACGAACGAGCTCGTCGTGGCGGACATGGACTGGCGCCGCGCGGTGTGGACCCCGGCGCCGGACAAGGACATGCGGTGGGAGCCGGCGCGGTACCGGACGTCGTTCACCCCGGTGGGCGACGACGGCCTGCAGCTCGTCGTCGAGGCCGAGGGACTGGTGCGGGACCTGCTCGTCCAGCCCGACCGGGTCGCCGCGACCGGCACCGTCGACCGCGGGTTCATGACCCTGCTGCCCGGCGAGACCGTGTCGTTCCGGCTGCGCGGCGTGACCGAGGCGAACGTCCCGGCACTCCGGCAGGCCCCGGTGATCACCACGCTCGACCGCGAACTCGGCATTGATATCCGGAGTACCAGAGTGATATATTGACAGGACGCCCCGCGCAGTCGCATCCCCTCGGCTGTGCGGGGCGTCCGGTCGACCTCCCGTCGCCGGTGGCCCGCAGGAGGTCCCTTCGATGTCACTCGCACTCCGCCCCTCGTCCGCGCCGGGCAGGTCAGGCACATCAGGCGCGTCGGGCACGTCGGCATCCCCCGATCACACCTCGTCGGTCCGCGGTCGGCGTCAGGCCTCGTCGGCGACGGCCACCGCGCTGCTCGATCTGGCCCTGCTCCTCGTGGCGTTCGGAGTGGCGCACCTCCTCCGGTTCCCGTGGGAGCTGCCCAGCGGGTCGGTCGACGCGGGGTGGATCGAGTTCGTCGTGGCCCCGGCGATCGTCCTGGTCTGGATGGCGCTGCTGTCCGCCTTCCGCACCCGTGACCCCCGCATCACCGGCATCGGCGGGGACGAGTACCGCCGGCTGCTGACCGCGAGCCTGCTGGCCGGCGGGAGCGTCGCCGTGGTCGCGTACGCGGCGAGCATCGACCTCGCCCGCGGGTACGTCGCCATCGCCTTCCCGCTCGGCCTGTTGCTGCTCGCCCTCGGCCGCAAGACGCTGCGCACCGCACTCTTCCGGCGCCGGGCTCGCGGGGAGCGACTGCAGCAGGTCCTGCTCGTCGGTGACGCCGAGGACGTCCGCTACGTCGGCCGTCGGATCGCTGCGACGCCGACGGCCGGGTACCGCGTCCGGGCCGTCGTCACGGACTGCGCGGCGGTCGGGGCGGACATCGACCTCGACGGCGCGGTCGTGCCCGTGCTGGGCGGCATCGACGACGTCCTCGACCTCGCACGCACGCAGGACGTCTCGGCGGTCGTCGTCGCGGGCGCGGTCCGAGGCGGGCACGAGCGGCTGCGGCGCCTCGGCTGGCAGCTGGAGGAGCACGACGTCGAGCTCGTCGTGTCCTCGCCCCTGGCCGACATCGCCGCCGGACGCGTGCACGAACGACCCGTCGACGGCCTCCCGCTCATGCACGTCGAGACGCCGGACTACCGCCGCCGGGTCGGCAAGCGAGCGCTCGACGTGGTGGGCGCGGGACTCGGGCTGCTGCTGCTCGCACCCGTGTTCGCCGGCATCGCCCTGGTCATCCGCGCCGACGACCGCGGCCCGGTGTTCTTCCGCCAGATCCGCGTGGGTCGGGGCGGGCGGGAGTTCTCGATCCTCAAGTTCCGCACGATGTGCACCGATGCCGAGGCACGCGTGGCCGCGCTCGAGCAGGCGAACGAGGGGGCGGGGCCGCTGTTCAAGATGAAGGCCGACCCGCGGGTCACCCGGGTGGGCGCCGTCCTGCGGCGAACGTCGCTCGACGAGCTCCCGCAGCTCTGGAACGTCCTGACGGGGTCGATGAGCCTGGTCGGACCGCGTCCGGCGCTCCCGCGCGAGGTCGCCCTGTACGAGGACTTCGCCGACCGCCGGCTCCTCGTCACGCCGGGCATCACCGGGCTGTGGCAGGTCAGTGGCCGATCGGACCTCGACTGGGTCGACGGCGTCCGGCTCGACCTGCACTACGTCGAGAACTGGTCCTTCGTGCACGACGTGGTGATCCTCGCCCGGACGATCCCCTCGGTGCTGCGCTCCCGCGGCGCGTACTGACGCACGAGCCCAAGCTCGGGCCCGTGCCGGGGCTGCAGCCTGGGTGAACGGTGTCCGTCGGGGGCCTGGCCTGTGATTCCCGGGGCGTGCGGGTTACGATGGGGGAACGACGGACTTCCGCCGCACGCGTCGACGGTGACTCGGAGACGGCGACCAGATCCAGATTCAAGGAGTCATGATGCTCGGAAACCTCGGTGGCGTCCACCTGCTGATCATCCTCGGGATCGTCATCCTGCTGTTCGGTGCGACCAAGCTCCCGGCGCTCGCCAAGGGCCTCGGTCAGTCGATCAACATCTTCAAGAAGGAGATGAGCGACGACGAGAAGAAGGCCAAGGGTGCCGACGGCGTGAACAACACGACCGTCCAGGGTGGGTCCGTCCAGAACGCCGCGGCCGAGCCGGTCGCCCCCGTCGCACAGCCGGTCGTGAACCCCGGCCCCTCGGTGCAGCCCAACTCCGACTCCCGGAACTAGGCAGCGCCTCCCGAACCCAGGACTCCCAGCCCCGTCCTGTCGGCAGCCCCCGTGACCCATCCGGTCACGGGGGCTTCGTCGTGCCGGAGCGAGCGCGCCTGCCACGGGGAGCGCCCGGAGCGGTGCGGGCGGGGCGGGTGTCCGACCGGGGGAGCGGGAGGGACAGGCGCGATGGTCCGGAGTGGCGGAGGATGAGCGCATGAGCTCTCCGACCGCGCCGTCGTCGTCCACGGCACCGCTCCGTGACGACCGGCGCGTCGTGCTGGTGGTGGCGATCCTGTCGTCGTTCGTGGTGGGCCTCGACTCGAGCGTCGTGAACGTCGCACTGCCGGCGATCCGCGACGAGCTCGGCGGTGGCCTGGTCGTGCAGCAGTGGACCGTCGACGCGTACCTCGTGACGCTCGGGTCGCTCATCCTCGTCGCCGGCAGTCTGTCCGACCTGTTCGGCCGGGTGCGGATCATCACCTGGGGGCTGGTGGTCTTCGGGATCGCCTCCGTGGCGTGCGCGATCGCGCCCACTGGCGAGGTGCTCATCGTGGCGCGGGCGTTCCAGGGCGTCGGGGGTGCGCTGGTGACCCCGAGTGCGCTGGCGCTCATCGTCGCGGCGTTCCGCGGGGCCGCCCAGGCGAAGGCGATCGGCACGTGGACGGCGTGGTCGAGCGCGGCGACGATCCTCGGGCCGGTCGTCGGCGGCCTCATCGTGGACGGCATCGGCTGGCGCTGGATCTTCGTGCTGACGGCGATCCCCATCGCGGTGACGATCCCGCTCGTGCGGCGGATCCAGGCCGAGGTGCGGGTCGGTCCCCGGGCGAAGGTGGACGTGGTCGGTGCGGTGCTCGCCGTGGTGGGCGTCGGTGGCGTGGTGCTCGGGCTCATCGAGCAGGAGCGGCTGGGGTGGGGTGCGCCGGTCGTCGTCGCTGCGCTGGTGATCGGTGCCGCTGCCCTGGCGGCGTTCGTGCCCTGGGAGCTCCACGTGACGCGGACCTCGGGCGGCCCGCTGGTGCCGCTCGAGCTGTTCCGGGCGCGGAACTTCGCGGTCGGCAACCTGGCGACCCTGTCGATCTACGGCGCGCTCGGCATGGTGTTCTTCGTGGTGACGCTGTTCCTGCAGGAGGTCTGGCACTTCCCGGCCTGGCTCGCCGGGCTCGCGACACTGCCCCCGACGGTCATGCTCCTGCTGCTCTCGACCACGGTCGGGGCAGCGGCGGGGAAGTACGGCCCGCGGTGGTTCATGGCCGCCGGGCCCGCGGTCGGTGCGGTCGGGGCGCTCCTGCTGCTCTTCGCCGGCAGCGACCCGGCCGGGTACTGGTGGTCGGTGTTCCCCGGGCTGGTCCTCATGGGGACGGGGATCTCGGTCATGGTGACGCCGTTGACGAGCGCCGTGCTGGGCTCGGTCCCGCAGTCCGAGGCGGGCTCGGGCTCGGCGGTGAACAACGCGGTGGCGCGCATCGCCGGGCTGGTGACGGTGGCGCTGGCGGGCGTCCTCCTCGGTGGCGAGGTGAGCGTCGACGGCCTGCACCGGGCCATGCTGGTGATGGCGCTGCTCCTGCTCGCCGGCGCGGTCGTCAGTGCCGTCGGGATCCGCAACCCGAAGACGGAATAGCCCCTCCCGCGGTAAAGTTGAGTCAAGTAGGCTCAACCAGCCGAACGACCACCGCAACGAAAGGACGGAACGCATGGCGAACCTGCAGGGCGCTCCTGACTCGCAAGAGCGACAGAAGACCGCCCTCGAGCAGTACGGCGTCGACCTCACCGCGATCGCACGCAGTGGCAAGCTCGACCCGGTGATCGGCCGCGACGCCGAGATCCGCCGCGTCAGCCAGGTGCTGACGCGCCGCACCAAGAACAACCCCGTGCTCATCGGGGAACCCGGCGTCGGCAAGACCGCCGTCGTCGAAGGACTCGCCCAGCGCATCATCGCGGGCGACGTCGCCGACTCCCTCAAGGACAAGCGCCTCGTGTCGCTCGACATGTCCGCGCTCATCGCCGGCGCGAAGTACCGCGGCGAGTTCGAGGAGCGGCTCAAGGCCGTGCTCAAGGAGATCAACGACTCCGACGGGCAGGTCATCACGTTCATCGACGAGCTGCACACGCTCATGGGCGCAGGCGGCGGGGAAGGGTCCGTCGCGGCGTCGAACATGCTCAAGCCGATGCTGGCCCGCGGCGAACTGCGGCTCATCGGGGCGACGACGCTCGACGAGTACCGCGAGTACATCGAGAAGGACGCCGCCCTCGAACGACGCTTCCAGCAGGTCTTCGTCGGCGAGCCGAGCGTCGAGGACACCGTGGCGATCCTCCGTGGCCTGAAGGAGCGCTACGAGGCACACCACAAGGTGACGATCAACGACTCCGCGCTCGTCGCCGCGTCCAGCCTGTCGAACCGGTACATCTCCGGTCGCCAGCTGCCCGACAAGGCCATCGACCTCATCGACGAGGCCGCGAGCCGGCTGCGCATGGAGATCGACTCCAGCCCCGTCGAGATCGACGAGCTGAAGCGCACCGTGGACCGCCTGCGCGTCGAGGAGTTCGCGCTCAAGCAGGAGAAGGACGACGCCTCGAAGGCCCGTCTCGAGACCCTGCGCGCCGAGCTCGCGACCCGGCAGGAGCTCCTGACCGGACTCGAGCAGCGCTGGCAGGCCGAGCGCTCGAGCCTCAACCGCATCGGTGAGCTCAAGCAGCAGCTCGACGAACTCAACATGCGGAGCCAGCGGGCGCAGCGTGAAGCCGACTACGAGCTCGTCTCGCGGATCGAGTACAGCGAGAAGCCCCGCATCGAGGCCGAGCTCGCCGCCGCCGAGCAGGCCGAGTCCGCCGACCGCATGGTGAACGACAGCGTCACCGACGAGGACATCGCCGCCGTGATCGCGCAGTGGACGGGCATCCCGCTGGGGCGCCTGCTGCAGGGCGAGACCGAGAAGCTCCTGCACCTCGAGAACGAGCTCGGCCGCCGGATCATCGGGCAGCGCACCGCGGTGTCGACCGTGTCCGAGGCCGTGCGGCGCACCCGCGCGGGCATCTCCGACCCGGACCGCCCGACGGGCTCGTTCCTGTTCCTCGGTCCGACCGGCGTGGGCAAGACCGAGCTGGCCAAGGCGCTCGCCGAGTTCCTGTTCGACGACGAGAAGGCACTCGTCCGCATCGACATGAGCGAGTACGGCGAGAAGCACTCCGTCGCGCGGCTCATCGGCGCCCCGCCCGGGTACGTCGGCTACGAGGCCGGCGGGCAGCTCACCGAGACCGTCCGCCGTCGCCCCTACTCGGTGGTGCTGCTGGACGAAATCGAGAAGGCGCACCCCGAGGTCTTCGACGTGCTGCTGCAGGTGCTCGACGACGGGCGCCTCACCGACGGACAGGGCCGGACGGTCGACTTCCGGAACACGATCCTGATCCTGACGTCGAACCTCGGGTCGCAGTTCATGACCGACCAGTCCCTGACCGACGTCCAGCGCGAGGAGGCCGTCCGCGAGCTGGTGCAGCAGGCGTTCCGGCCGGAGTTCATCAACCGGCTCGACGACATCGTGGTGTTCCAGGCGCTGACGGAGGAGGACCTCGGCCAGATCGTCTCCCTCTACGTCGATCGTCTCGCGCGCCGGCTCACCGACCGTCGGCTCGAGCTGGCGGTCACGCCGGACGCCCGGAGCTGGCTCGCCGAGCGCGGGTACGACCCGGTGTACGGCGCACGTCCGCTCCGCCGGCTCATGCAGCGGCAGATCGACGACCGGCTGGCCCGCGCCATCCTGTCGGGCGACGTGCGCGACGGCGACACCGTCCGCGTCGACGTCGCCGCGAGCGGCGACGAGCTGACGGTCGAACCGTTCGAGGTGGCGGAGATCGTCGAGGAGTAGCTGACGCACGGAACGCACCGCCCTGGAGCCCCGGTGTCGGTCCCTGGGACCGGCACCGGGCCTCCAGGGTTAGCGTCCAGGGCATGCCTGAGATCCGCGCGTTCCGTCGCCTCACCGAGTCCGTCGAGCACGCGAGCGTGCTCGACAAGGCGGTCGACATCGACCGGTCCGTCGTCAACGCGCTCGCGAAGCCGAAGGCGCTGCGGCAGCTGCTGCACGGCGTGCCGTTCGGACACCCGCTGCACCCGCTCATGGTGCAGGTGCCGCTCGGCGCCTGGATCTCGGCCGCCGTCCTCGACACGATCGGCGGGAAGGGCAACGCCCGGGCCGCGAAGACCCTCGTCGGCGTCGGCCTCGTGTCGTCGGGCAGCGCGAGCGTCGCCGGGTACGTGGACTGGTCCGAGCTCGACCGCGAGCAGCTCCGCACCGGCTGGGTGCACCAGGCCGTCAACTGGGTGGGCATCTCGCTGTACGGCCTGTCCTGGATGCAGCGGAAGCGCGGGAACCACGGCGCCGGCAAGCTCCTCGGGTACGCCGGACTCGCGGTCGTCGGGGTCGGCGGTTACCTCGGCGGACACCTGGCGTACCGCCAGCGCGCCGGCGTCAGTCGCAGCGGCGAGGTCCCGTTCGACGCCTGAGCCGTCCCCGCCGGTTCTGGCTGCTGTTCTGGCGCTGAACTGGCGCTGTTCTGGCGCTGCTCTGGCGCGCTTCTGGCGGAATCGTTACGCATCCGAAACACCGCATCCGACATGCTGGATGCATGGATCACCTCAGCACCGACACACTCCCGCTCACCCTCGTCGCCGGCGCGGACGGCCCGGAGTTCGTCGTCCGCATCGACGAGCACGACGGCACGGTGACGCTCGTGCCCCGCACTCCCTGAGGCTGCGGGCATGCGCGTACTCGTGGTCGACGACGAGGTCGCCCTGGCGGACCTCGTCGCGAAGGGCCTCACCCGGCAGGACATGGCCGTCGACGTCGTCTACCGGGGCGACGACGCCGACGAGCTCCTGGCGGTCAACGACTACGACGTCGTGGTCCTCGACCGAGACCTCCCGGGCATGCACGGGGACGAGGTCGCCCGCCGGCTGTCCCGCCGCGGTGGCCTCACCCGCATCCTCATGCTCACCGCGGCGACCACCCTCACCGACCGGGTGAACGGGCTGGAACTCGGTGCCGACGACTACCTGCCGAAGCCGTTCGAGTACCCGGAGCTCGTCGCACGCGTGCGCGCACTCGGCCGGCGCAGCGTCGCCCCGGTCGCGCCGGTGCTCGAGCGCGCCGGGCTCCTCGTCGACACGAACCGCCGGATGGCGACGCGGGACGGCCGACCGCTCGACCTCACCTCGAAGGAGCTCGGCGTGCTCGAAGCGCTGCTCCGGGCCGACGGTCGGATCGTCCCCGCCGAGGAGCTCCTCGAGAAGGTGTGGGACATGAACATCGACCCGTTCACCGCGGCCGTCCGGGTGACGATGTCGAAGCTCCGCAAGAAACTCGGCGACCCCGACCCGATCCGGACCGTGCCGGGCGAGGGCTACGCCCTGTGAAGCGGTCCTGGAGCATCCGGGTCCGCACGGCCCTGGCGTTCTCGATCGCGGCGATGGCCCTCGCCGCGGCGGTCGTCGTGTTCACGAACCTGATGACCATCGCCGGGGTCGGCGGGGCGTTCGGCACGCCCAGCCTGACGCCCGCGGACGGCAGTGCGGCGGATGGATCGGTCGTCCGGGTCGTCGCGGTCCTGCAGTGGCAGTGGTCGGCGGTCGGCATCGTCGGCGCGGGCATCGTCGCCGGGGGCGTCGGGTGGCTCGTCAGCCGTCGGATGCTCCGCCCGATCGACCGCATCACGGCGACGACGAAGCGGATCTCCGCCTCGAACCTGCACGAGCGCATCGCCCTGACCGGACCCGACGACGAACTGCGTCGGCTGTCGCGCACGGTCGACGACCTGCTCGACCGGTTGGAGTCCGCGTTCGAGAGCCAGCGGCGGTTCGTCGCGCAGGCCTCGCACGAGCTCCGCACGCCGATCGCCGTGCAGCGGGCCGCCCTGCAGATCGGGCTGGACGACGACGCCGACCCCGACGACGTCCGGGCCGTCCGGGACGAACTGCTCGAGCAGAACCGGCGGACGGAGCACCTGGTCGAGTCGCTCCTGCTGCTCGCCGAGGCCGACCGTGGCCTCGGGGGACAGGTCGCCGACGTGGCACTGGCGACGATCGCGGACGAGGTGACCACCGCCCTCGCCGGGCCCGGCCACGAGGCGGGGGTGACGGTGACCCACGAGGGGCGAGTCGCGCCTCCCGGCCCGGTCGTCCGGGGCGAGCCGACGCTCGTGCGACAGGTGCTCGTCAACCTCGTCGGCAACGCCGTCGAGTACAACGAACCGGGCGGGTTCGTCCGCGTGACCACCGACGACGGCGGCTTCGCCGTCGAGAACTCCGGGCCGGTCGTACCCGCGGACGTGGCCCCGCTGCTCGTCGAACCGTTCCGTCGGTGCGCCGACACGGCCACGTCCGGACGGCACAGCGGCCTCGGTCTCTCGATCGTCGCGTCGATCGTGCACGCGCACGGCTGGACGGTCACGATCGCGGCGCGCGCCGACGGCGGACTCCGGGTGCGCGTCGACGTTTCGTCGGTGTAACCCGGCGCGTACCGGGGGCGAAACAGGCCGTGCGGTGTGCTGGTCACATGACACACATCACCACCCGTCGACTCCGCGTCGTCATCGCCACCGCCCTGCTCGCCTGCACGCTGCCCCTCGGGCTGGCGGCCTGCTCCACCTCGTCCACCTCGTCCGACGGCGCCGACACCGCCGCGGGCGCGACGTCGGGGATCGGCGCGCAGTGGGGGTCCTGCATGCGCGACGCCGGCTTCGACGTCCAGGACCCGGACGACCAGACGGTCGCGTCCGGGATCACCAAGCCGATCCCCGGCGTCGACGAGGAGGCGTTCTCGACGGCATCGGCGACGTGCGCGGAGCAGGCCGGCGTCGAGCCCGCGAGTTCCGCCGACCACCAGAAGTGGGAGCGCCAGTACGACCAGGTCGCGAGCTGCATCCGGGACAACGGGTACGAGGACTTCCCCGAGCAGCAGCCCGGGTCGATCAGCACGAACGACTACCCCCGCGCCGAGGAGCCGGAGTTCGACCAGACGTTCCGCGACTGCCTCGCCGAGTTCGCGCCCGACACGCAGACCCAGGACGCCGGCTGAGGCCGGGCGGCGGAACGGAGACGAACGACATGCAGAAGACACGTGGACTCGTCACGGCGGTGTGCCTCGTCGCCGTGCTCGGAGCCGGAGCCGGTGCCTGGGCGCTGCTCGACGGTGGTGCGGGTGCCCCGGCGCCGGCGTCGGCCGCGGCGGACGACCGCGGGACGGGTGGGACGGCCCCGGGCAAGGGCGGCACGGCTCCGGTCGTCCAGGGGGACCTCACCGACTCGAAGGTGTTCGCGGGGGTGCTCGGGTACGGCGCGGCGACCGGCGTGCCCGGAGCCGCGAACGGCACGCTGACCTGGCTGCCGAAGGCCGGGCAGGTCGTCCACCGCGACGAACCCCTGTACGCCGTCGACGAGCGCGCGGTGCGGTCCATGCACGGCACCGTGCCGCTCTGGCGGTCGCTGCAGCGGGGGCTCGAGGGCACCGACGTCCGGCAGCTCACCGCGAACCTCGCCGCCCTCGGGTACGACGTGGCCGAGGACGACACCTTCGGCCCGCGCACCCAGCGCGCCGTCGAGCGGTGGCAGCGGGACCGCGGCCAGACCGTGACCGGGGTGCTGACGAGCGACGACATCGCGTTCGTCGACGGCGACGTCCGGGTGGGGACGGTCACCGGCAGGCTCGGGCAGCCGGCGAACGGCGACGTGCTCGAGGTCACCTCGACCGCACGCGTCGTCACGGCGACGGTGCCGGACCGCGACGCCGCGCGCCTGGCCGTCGGCACCGCCGTCGACGTGCGGGTGAACGGCACCGGGAAGGCCCTGCGGGGGAAGGTGTCCGACGTCCGTCCCGCGGCGGGTCAGGACGGGGCCGGTGGGACCGGCGGGACCGGCGGGACCGGCGGGACCGGCGGGACCGGCACCACCGACGTCGAGGTGTCCTTCGACGCGGGCGGCACCGAGCTGCCCGCCGCCGCGACGGCGCAGCTCGTGGCGAAGGGCCGGACGGAGCGCGGCGTGACGTCGGTGCCGGTGTCGGCGCTGGTCGCGGGCACCGGGGAGCGCGGCGGCTACGCCGTCGACGTGGTCCGGCGCGACGGGACGGCGAAGCGGGTCCCGGTCGAGGTCGGGTTCGTCGCCGACGGCCGCGCGGCGGTCACGGGTGGCGTCTCGGCGGGCGACGACGTGGTGGTGCCCCGATGAGCGGCGGTGCCACGGTGCGTGGCGGTGCGGGGCTGATTGGCGGTGCGGCGCCTGTCCTGTCCGTGCGGGACGTCACGAAGACGTACGGCGACGTCGGGGCGCTCCGCGGGGTGTCGCTCGAGGTCGCCGCCGGTGAGCTCGTCGCCGTGGTCGGCCCGTCCGGCTCCGGCAAGTCGACCATGCTCAACGTCGTCGGCACCCTCGACCGTCCGACCACGGGGACGGTGACGGTCGCCGGCAACGACGTCGCGACGATGTCCGACGACGCCCTCTCCGCGCTGCGGGCCGACCACATCGGGTTCGTGTTCCAGCACTTCCACTTGCAGGCCGGTGCCACGGCGGCGGAGAACGTCGCCGACGGGCTGCTCTACGCCGGCACCGGACGACGAGCGCGGCACCGGCGCGCGGTCGAGGCGCTCGTGCGCGTCGGCCTCGGACACCGGGTCGACCACCGGCCGAACCAGCTGTCCGGCGGTGAGAAGCAGCGGGTCGCGATCGCTCGTGCGCTGGTCGGCGAACCCACGATCCTGCTCGCGGACGAACCGACCGGGGCGCTCGACACGGCGTCGGGCGCAGCGATCCTCGACCTCCTGCGGACGCTCAACGACGGCGGCACCACGGTGCTCGTCATCACGCACGACCTCGACCTCGCCGCGGCGCTGCCACGGCAGGTGCGGATGCGGGACGGACGGATCGAGCACGACTCGTGCAGCGGTGCGGCGTCCGATGCGGCCGGCCTGGCCTCGGCGATCCGGGGTGCGGCGTGAGCGGGGACGGGGTGCGCGCGGACGAAGTGCGCCGCAACGGGGTGCGCGCGGACGGGGTGCGCCGGAACGGGGTGTCCGCTGCCGACCTCCTGCGCCTCGGGGTGTTCGGGCTGCGGACCCGGCCGACGCGGGTGGTCCTGTCGGCGCTCGGCATCGCGATCGGCATCGCCGCGATGATCGCCGTCGTCGGCATCTCGTCCTCGAGCAAGGCGAAGCTCGACCAGGTGCTCGACGCACTCGGCACGAACGTCCTCACCGCGACCCGCGTGCAGGGCCTCGGCGACAGCGTGCCGTTGCCCGCGACGGCCCTCGAGTCCGTGCAACGGCAGGACGGCGTGCTCGACGCCGCGGCGGTCGGCACGGTCGAGGGCTGCGCCGTGTACCGGAACCCGTTCGTGCCGGCGAACCAGACGAAGGGCATCGGCGTGATGGCGGCCTGGGGCGACGTGCCCGAGGTGCTCGGCGGCTCCCTGGCCTCGGGCCGGTGGATCGACGACCGGCCGGACGCGCCGGCGCAGGTGGTCCTCGGGGCGACGGCCGCAGCGGCGCTCGGGGTGGAGCGGGTGGACGCCGACACCCGCGTCTGGATCGGCGGGCAGTGGGTGCAGGTGGTCGGGGTGCTCGAACCCCTGGCGCTCGCCGACGACCTCGCCAACCAGGTGTTCGTCCCGCGCGGCCTCGCCGAGGCCCTCGGGTTCGACGGCGCGCCGACCGCGGTGCACGCGCGGGTCGACCCGGCCGACGTCCCGAGCATGCGTGCCGTGCTCGCGGGGGCGATCCGGCCGGGAGCACCGCAGGACGTCGGGGTCACGCGCCCCTCCGACGCCCTCGCCGCGAAGAACGCGACGGACGACTCGTTCACCGGGCTCCTCGTCGGGATCGGCGGGGTGGCGCTGCTCGTCGGCGGCATCGGCGTCGCGAACACGATGGTGATCACGGTGCTCGAGCGTCGTGCGGAGGTCGGGGTGCGTCGTGCGCTCGGCGCCCGCCGGCGGAACATCCGCGACCAGTTCCTGGTCGAGTCGCTGCTGCTGTCGTTCCTCGGCGGGGTCGCAGGGGTCGTGATCGGTGTCGGCGTGACGGTCGTGTTCGCGCTCGGGCAGGGGTGGCCGGTGGCGATCCCGCTCTGGGCCGTTGCGGGCGGGCTCGGCGCGACGGTGTTCATCGGCGGGGTGTCCGGGCTGTACCCGGCAGCGCGCGCAGCGCGCATCCCACCGACGTCCGCACTGGCTGCTGTGTGAGTCGCGTCGCGCAGTGGAGGTGACCGCCTGGAGGCGCGGTGCCGGTCTCGGAGACCGGCACCGCGCCTCCAGGCGGTCGCGTCGAGAACGGGTGCTGATCATGCCTGGTCATGACCAGTTCGTCAAGCATCGGAGACCATCCGTTCCACATCCGTGATCCCCCGGAAACACGCGGATCACACGGGTCCACAAGGCGCGGATCGATGCTTGACAACGCGACCTCGAGGGTCTTCACTTGCCAATACGCAACGTCCTTTCATAAAGGTCGGACCAAGGGAGTCATCGTGACACGCACGCGTTTCGCCGCACTCGGTGCGCTCGCCCTCGCAGGCGCGCTCGCCCTCACCGGGTGCTCCGCCGGAAGCAACGGAGCTTCCGACGGCGGCACGAAGTCCATCGGCACACCCGATGGCAAGGGCAAGACCATCACCGTCTGGATCATGAACGGCGACCTCAGCCCGAAGATCCTCGACGTCGCCGAGAAGCAGTTCACCGAGGCCACCGGCGCCAAGGTGAAGCTGCAGCTCCAGCAGTGGGACGGCATCACCACGAAGCTGACCACCGCACTCGCCCAGAAGGACGCACCCGACGTGGTCGACCTCGGCAACACGCAGGTGCCCGTGTACGCGGCGACGGGTGGTCTCATGGACCTGTCGCCGTACAAGAAGGAACTGCAGGGCGGCCAGACCTGGCTCTCCGGGCTCGAGGGGCCGGCCACCGTCGACGGCAAGCTCTACGGGGCGCCGCTGTTCGCCGGCAACCGCGCGGTGATCTACAACAAGAAGATGTGGGCCGACGCCGGCGTGACCGACGTCCCGACGTCGTACGACCAGCTCACCGCCGACCTCGACAAGGTCAAGGCGAAGAACCCGCAGGCGGACTTCTCGGCGTTCTACATGCCCGGGCAGTACTGGTACGGCGGCCTGCAGTGGGTGTGGGACGCCGGCGGACAGATCGCCACCGAGCAGGGCGGCAAGTGGAAGGGGTCGATCGACTCCGCCGACGCCGTCAAGGGCCTGACCGCGTGGAAGGACTTCCAGAACAGCTACTCCGCGAAGTCCACGCAGGACATCAACACGGACAAGCCGGCCGAGTCCGACATCTTCGCCCAGGGCAACACCTCGGCGATCCTCGGGTCCGCGTGGGAGATCGGCTCGATCACGACGGCGAAGCCCGAGCTGAAGGACCAGATCGGCACCTTCGCGATGCCGTCCCAGACCAAGGGCAAGACCCAGCCCGTCTTCCTCGGCGGCTCCGACCTCGGCATCCCGTCGAAGTCGCAGAACCAGGATCTCGCGCTGTACTACACGAAGATCCTCACCTCGAAGAAGTTCCAGCAGGACCAGGTGTTCGGGGTCGACGGCTGGGAGCCGAACTCGACGCAGCTGCTCGACGCGGTGTCCGGTGACGTGGACGAGCTCCACAAGCCGTACTTCGCCGCCGCGTCGACGAGCCGTCCGACGCCGGCGGCCCCCGGCTGGGCGACCATCGAGGGCGACTCGACCTTCCAGACGATGTTCGCGGACATCGCGACGGGTCGGAAGACGCCGAAGCAGGCGGCCGAGGGCTTCTCGGAGCACCTCACGTCCGCACTCAACGCGCAGCAGTAGTCGATGACCTCGACTGCAGAGCGGGTGCCCGGCTCGGCTCCGGCCGGGCCGGGCACCCGGCGCCGCCGGTCGCTGGGCTCGTCACGCGCGCCACTGGTGCTGCTCGCCCCGGCGGCGCTGCTCCTGCTGGCGCTGGTCGTCTACCCGCTGGTCCGGCTCGTGGTGATCTCCTTCCAGGACTACGGCCTCCGGGCGATCTTCACCGGGCAGGCAGGCTTCGCCGGGTTCTCGAACTACACGAACGTGCTCGCCGACCCGAGCTTCTGGCCGGTCATCCTCCGGACGGTGCTCGTCACCGGGGCGATGGTCGTCGGGACGATCGGCATCGGCATGGCGGTGTCGCAGCTGCTCACCCGGCTCGGCGTCGCGATGCGGACGATCGTCAGCGTCGTGCTCGTGCTGGCCTGGGCGATGCCGAACGTCGCGTCGAGCCTGGTCTGGCAGTGGCTCTTCCAGCCGTTCTACGGCGTGCTCAACTGGCTGATCACGCAGCTCGGGGTGTTCGGCGACCACACGCAGGACAACTGGGCGTCGAGCCCGGGGCAGGCCCTGACCATCGTGCTGTCGCTCGTCATCTGGCAGGCGGTGCCGTTCGTCGCCCTGACGCTCTACGCCGCCCAGTCGCAGATCGCGCCGGAGTACTACGAGGCCGGCTCGCTCGACGGGGCCTCGGCGTGGGCGATGTACCGGGCGATCACCCTGCCGGCGCTCGTGCCGACCCTGCTGCTCGTGACCATCCTGTCGGTGATCTGGGACTTCAACGTCTTCAACCAGATCTGGCTGCTCACCCGCGGCGGCCCGGAGGACACCACCCTCACCCTCGGCATCTGGACCTTCGTGAAGTCCTTCGTGTCGAACGCCTACGGGCAGGGCGCGGCGATCGCCGTCATCTCGACGCTGATCCTCGGCGCGCTCACCAGCTACTACATCCGCCGGCTCGTCCGGAGCGGGGAGGAGGACCTGTGACGACGATCACGACCCCCGGGGTGACCGGGGCGACCGCGTCCGAGACGCAGCCGGACGTGGCGGGTGCGAACCGTTCCGGTTCGGGCCGGGCTCGTGCGGTCGCGCCGGTCCGTGCGCGCAAACGCAGGCCACGCGTGCTCGCGAACACCATCGCCGTGGTGTTCTGCCTGATCTGGGTGTTCCCGATCTACTGGATGGTGAACACGGCGTTCAAGCCCGCCGACGAGGTCACGACCCTCACGCCGATCTGGCTCCCGCTGCGGCCCACGCTCGAGAACTTCACGCGGGCGCTCACGCAGGACGGGTTCCTCGTCTACCTCCGCAACTCGGCGATCGTCGTGGTCGCGGCGGTGCTGTTGTCGATCGTGGTCGGGTTCCTCGCGTCGGCCGCCCTGTCGCGGTTCCGGTTCCGCGGGCGTCGCGCCATCCTCGTGGCCATCCTGTTCGTGCAGATGATCCCGTCGGGTGCGCTCCTCATCCCGCTGTTCCTGTCGTTCCAGACCCTCGGGCTGCTCAACAGCTACCTCGGGCTGATCCTGGCGTACGTCGCGAGCGTGCTGCCGTTCTCGATCTGGGTGATGCGCGGCTTCTTCGTCGCGGTGCCGATCGAGATCGAGGAAGCGGCGAAGGTCGACGGCGCCGGCACGTTCCGGATCCTCTGGAGTGTGCTGTTCCCGCTCGTGATGCCGGGGGTCATCGCGACGAGCGTGTTCGCGTTCATCGCGGCGTGGAACGACTACCTCACGGCGTACGTGATGCTCAAGGACCAGGGGATGTACACGCTGCCGGTGTGGCTCGCCGGGTTCTCGACGAACAAGGGGACCGACTTCGGTGGGCTCATGGCGGCGTCGGTGCTGTTCTCGATCCCGGTCGTGGTGTTCTTCCTCATCGTGCAGCGGCGGCTGGTCAGCGGCATGACGGCGGGGGCTGTCAAGGGCTGAGCGCCCGACGCGTGACGCCCCGACCTGCTCCGGCGGGTCGGGGCGTCGTCGTGCGTGGGTGCGGGCGCGCGGGCGGGGCGCGGGGGCGTCCGGGCGTCCGGTGTCCGGTGGCGTGGAGATCGCACGACGCGCCGCGTGTGTGTTGCCGAGGTCGCACGATGTGCTGTCCGGACGCGTCGAGCGTGTCACATTGTGCGATCTCGGCGGGCGAGGCTCGTCCGGCGTCCGCGCTGGAGTGCGATCTCGGCGGGGAGGGCGGCGGGGGAGGGCCCGCGTGCGGCCGGCGTCGAGATCGCACGACGCGCCGCGTGCGTGTTGCCGAGGTCGCACGATGTGCCGTTCGGAGGCGTCGAGCGTGGCACATTGTGCGATCTCGGCGGGCGTGCGGGCGGGCGCGCGGGCGCGTGCGGGCGGGCGGGACGCCGGGGTGGGGATGTTGGTTTGGCTGTGGAACGGTTGCGATTTGGTGGGTTGTGCGCGTACGCTGCGTGAAACCCACGGGAACGAAGGAGTTCGGGCATGTACGCAACCGAGCGACACGACGCCATCGCCGCAGCGCTGCAGGACGCCGGGCGGGTCTCCGTCGCCGACCTGGCCGAACACTTCGACGTCACCACCGAGACCGTGCGCCGCGACCTCGACCTGCTCGAGTCCGCCGGGGTCCTCCGCCGGGTGCACGGGGGAGCGGTCCCCGTCGGCCGCTCGAGCGTCGTCGAGCTGACCGTCGCCGAGCGCGAGGGGCAGCACAACTCCGCCAAGTCCGCGATCGCCCGGGCCGCGATGCGCCTGGTTCCGCCGACGTTCACCGGCTCGATCGCCCTCGACGCCGGCACGACCTGCGCCGCCGTCGCCGCCGAACTCGCTCGGTGGGAGCCCGCCACGGTCGGCGCCACGATCACCGTCATCACGAACTCCGTGCCGATCGCCGCGACCCTGCAGCACAGTGAGCACGTCGAGCTGCACCTGCTCGGCGGCCGTGTCCGCGGGGTCACGAGCGCCGCGGTCGGCACCGCCACGGTCGAGCAGATCGGCGCGCTCCGACCGGACATCGCCTTCGTCGGGACGAACGGTCTCTCCGCCGGCTTCGGACTGAGCACCCCGGACGAGTACGAGGCCGCCGTGAAGGCCGCGTACGTGCTCGCCGCCCGTCGGAGCGTCGTGCTCGCGGACGCTGCGAAGCACGGGGTCGAGGCCCTCATGCGGTTCGCGCGGCTCGACGAGATCGACACGATCGTCACCGACGAGCAGCCGCCGGTCGACCTCGCCGGGGCCCTGGCGGACGCCGACGTCGAGGTGGTCGTCGCATGAGCGAGTCCAGCACCCGCATCGTCACCGTCACCCCGAACCCGAGCCTCGACCGCACCATCGAGCTCGCAGGCGAACTCCAGCGCGGCGCGGTCCAGCGAGCGACGCGGAGCACCGCGGAACCCGGCGGCAAGGGCGTCAACGTCTCCCGCGTCGTCGTGGCGAGCGGCGGCGACACCGTCGCGGTCCTGCCCGGCGACGAGCTCGACCCCGTCCTGCTCGGCCTGGCGACCCGGGGCATCCCGACCGCCGCCCTGCCGATCGGGGCCCCGCTCCGCTCGAACGTCACCGTCACCGAGCCGACCGGCACGACCACGAAGCTCAACGAGCCCGGGCCGTCCCTCGCCGGACGCCTGGACGACCTCGCCGCCCTCGTCGCCGACACCGCCGCCGCGACCGCCACCGGCCCCGCCGCCCGCTGGGTCGTGTTCGCCGGGTCGCTGCCGCCGGGGCTCCCCGACGACGCCCTCGCCGTGCTGGTGCGGGCCGTCCGGCAGCGCCACGGCGACGACGTCCGCATCGCCGTGGACTCGTCGGGCGTGCCGTTCACCGCGCTGCTGCAGTCCGGCGAACGGATCGACCTGGTCAAGCCGAACGCCGAGGAACTGGCCGAGGTCGTCGGCGGGGACCCGGACGAGTTCGAGCGCGACGTCGAGGTCGCCGCCCGTGCCGCACAGCGACTCCGCGAGAAGCACGTCGGCACGGTGCTCCTGACCCTCGGCAGCGCCGGTGCGGTGCTCGTCACCGACGACGGCAGTCACGCCGCCGCCGCGCCCCGGATCACGGCGCGCTCGACCGTCGGCGCGGGGGACTCCGCACTCGCCGGGTACCTGCTCGCCGAGGTCGCCGGGCAGTCGCCCGAGCAGCGCCTCGCCCAGGCCGTCGCCACCGGGGCCGCCGCCGCTGCGCTGCCCGGCAGCGACGTGCCCGCCCTCGACCACACCGACCCCGCCGCGATCACCGTCCGGCGACTCCAGCTCGCGTCTGAGCCAGCCCGAGCGCCAGCCCGAGCGCCGGCCTGACGTCAGCACGCCGAGCGACATCCCCGAAGCACCCCCCGATCACCACCCCCGAAGACCAGCACCCCGTGCGACCGCAGCACGATTGCAAAGGAGCAACCATGTCCGTCAACACGAGTCCACGCCTCATCAGCGTCCAGCTCGTCGGTCTCGACGAGGACCTCGGCGCCACGTCGAGCGACGTCATCCGCGTGCTCGCCGACCGCGTCGCCGCCTCCGGTCGCGCCGCGGACGGCGCCACGCTGGCGCAGGACGCCATCGCACGCGAGGCGAGCGTCGGCACCGGCGTCCCCGGCGGCATCGCGATCCCGCACGCCCGCTCGGCGTCGGTGTCCGAACCGACCCTGGCGTTCTCGCGCCTCGCCCGGAAGGTGTCGTTCGGCGCCCCGGACGGCGACGCCGACATCGTGTTCATGATCGCCGTGCCGGAGGGGGCGGACAAGGACCACCTGACGGTCCTCTCGACCCTGGCCCGTGCGCTCATCCGCGACGACTTCACCGCGGCGCTCCGTGCGGCCGCCACCCCGCAGGCGATCGTCGACCTGGTCGATCGCGAGGTGAGCGGCGAGGTGTCCGAAGCCGGTGTCGGGAAGGCGAGCAGCGCCTCCAGTCCGACCCCGCCCGCTGGTGAGACGGCGACCCAGCGCAAGCTCATCGTCGGCGTCACCGCCTGCCCCACCGGCATCGCGCACACCTACATGGCAGCAGACGCGCTCGTCGCGGCGGCCGAGCGGGCCGGCGCCGAGATGCACGTCGAGACCCAAGGGTCCTCGCAGGTCGAGCCGCTCGACCCCGCGCTCATCGCCCGCGCCGACGCCGTCGTCTTCGCGGTCGACGTCGACGTGCGCGACCGCAGCCGCTTCGCCGGCAAGCCCCTCGTCTCCGGACCCGTCAAGCGCGGCGTCGACGAGCCCGACAAGATGATCGCCGAGGCGATCCGCGCGTCCGAGGACCCGAACGCCGCGCGCGTGCAGGGCGGCGCCGCCACGACCGAGACGACCGCGAAGAACGAGCACTTCGGCCAGGCGCTCAAGCGCTGGCTGCTCACCGGTGTCAGCTACATGATCCCGTTCGTCGCGGGCGGCGGGCTCCTCATCGCGCTCGGCTTCCTGCTCGCCGGGTACGGCATCGCGCTGCAGCACGGCGACTCCGGGCAGAACAACGCGGTGTTCACGCTGACGAACTACACGCTGCTGAACCTGCCGCCCGAGGGCCTCGGCTACTACCTCGGCGCCGCCGCGTTCCAGATCGGCGGGATCTCGCTCGGCTTCCTGGTCGCTGCCCTCGCCGGGTACATCGCCTACGCCATGGCCGACCGACCCGGCATCGCACCCGGCTTCGTCGCCGGGTCGATCGCCGTCTTCATGAACGCCGGGTTCCTCGGTGGTCTGATCGGTGGCCTCATCGCCGGTGCTGCCGCGTACTGGATCGGCCGCATCCCGACCTGGCGCTGGCTGCGTGGCCTGATGCCGGTCGTGATCATCCCGCTGTTCGCCTCGATCATCGCCTCCGGCCTCATGCTGCTCGTGCTCGGTGGACCCATCGCCTGGCTGATGACGCAGCTGACCGAGTTCCTCAACTCGCTCTCCGGCGCCTCGGCGATCCTGCTCGGCATCATCCTCGGCCTGATGATGGCGTTCGACCTCGGTGGTCCGGTCAACAAGGTGGCGTACGCGTTCGCCGTCGCCGGGCTCGGTGCCGGCACCGCGACGAACGTCGTGCCGTTCGAGATCATGGCCGCGGTGATGGCCGCCGGCATGGTGCCGCCGCTCGCCCTCGCGCTGGCCTCGACCGTCCTGTACCGCAAGGGCTTCACGAAGCCGGAGCGCGAGAACGGCAAGGCCGCATGGCTGCTCGGGGCCTCGTTCATCTCCGAGGGCGCGATCCCGTTCGCCGCGGCCGACCCGCTGCGGGTCATCCCGGCGTCGATGGTCGGCGCCGCGGTCACGGGAGCGATCTCGATGGCGGCCGGCGTGACCTCGCGGGCGCCGCACGGCGGGATCTTCGTGTTCTTCGCCATCGGCGACGTCGCGATGTTCATCGTCGCGATCCTGGCGGGCACCGTCGTCTCGGCGCTCGTGCTGGTCGCGCTGAAGAAGTGGGTGCGGCGTGCGCCGGCGGCGGACGCCGCCGTCTCCGAGACGGCAGCCGACCGCGTGGCCGTCGCCGTGTAATCGACGCCCTGATCGCGTGCCTGGAGGCGCGGTGCCAGCTGGCACCGCGCCTCCAGTCCGTCACCGGTGACGTCGCGGACCGCCGGCGCGGCTACTCGGCGATGTTCGCCGTCACCGCGTCGATGTAGGCCGCGCGCTCCTCGCGCGAGTGCGGACGCCCGGGGACGCCCGGACGCTGCTCCCACGGGAACGGACCGGCCTCGTGCCGGTACTCGATGCCCATCGCCTCGAGCCGGGCGACGTGCTCCGCGAGCCGACCGCGGAACTCCGCGACGTCACGGGGACCGGTCACGTCGGCCGACCAGAGCGCCTCGGCGAGGGCCGCGACGCGCGGGAACAGCTGGTAGTCGAGCTTCCGCGCGGTGTCCACGTGCTCGGTCCACATGTTGCCCTGGCCGCCGATGACGTGCGCCCGCTCAGCCTCGGTGAGGTCGGACGGCACCGGGTCGAACGCGAAGACGTCGTCGACCGTCAGGACGATCGACACCGGGATCGGCTCGGTCTCGAGGTCGCTCTGCCGGTAGTCGAGGTACACCTGGTCGTCCGGCGCGGAGATCACGTCGTGCCCCCGCTTCGCCGCGGTCCGGGCCCCGGTCAGGCCACGCCACGAGACCACGGTCGCCGACTTCGACAGCGTGCCACCCTCGAGGATCTCGTCCCAGCCGAACGCCCGGCGACCGTGCGACTCGACGTGCGCGGCCAGCCGGCCGATGATCCACGCCTGCAGCTGTTCTTCGTCCTCGAGGCCGAGCTCGCGGATGCGCTCCTGCGTGCGCGGGTCCTGCTCCCACTGCACCTTCGGGCACTCGTCCCCGCCGACGCCGATGTACTCGGAGGGGAACAGGGCGATGACCTCGTCGAGGACGTCCTGGAAGAACGCGACCGTCGACTCCTCGGCGTTGAGGACGTCCTCGGCGATGCCCCACTCGGTCCAGACGTCGACCGGCTGCCCGGACACCCCGAGCTCCGGGTACGCGGCGAGGGCGGCGCGGACGTGGCCGGGCGTCTCGATCTCGGGGACGACGGTGACGAACCGGTCGGCGGCGTAGGCCACGATCTCGCGGATGTCGTCCTGCGTGTAGTAGCCGCCGTGCGGACGGCCGTCCTTGCCGGCGACGACGAGTTCGCCGTCGGGGCCGGGGACGTGCGCGCCGACCTGCGACTCCGTACGCCAGGACCCGATCTCGGTCAGCCGCGGGTACTTCCGGATCTCGATGCGCCACCCCTGGTCCTCGGTGAGGTGGAAGTGCAGCCGGTTGAGGCGGTGGGCAGCGAGCTGGTCGATGACCCGCATGACCTCGTGCTTCGTGCGGAAGTGCCGGGCGACGTCGAGCATGACGCCGCGCCAGGCGAAGGCCGGGGCGTCCTCGACGGTGACCGCGGGGATCGTCCACGGGCCCTGGCCGACCCGGCCCCTGCGGTAGACGTCGGCGGGGAGGGACTGCAGGAGGGCCTGCACGCCGTAGAAGACGCCGGCGGCGCTGCCACCGGTGACCTCGACGCGGTCGGGCGTGACGACGAGGCGGAACGACTCGGAGCGGTCGCCGCCGGGGCCCGCGGGCAGGCCGGTGGTGCGGGCGGTGGCAGCGTCTGCTGGGGTGGCGACGTCCGCGGTGGCGTCCGTGGTGGCTTCCGCGTCGTCGGCGACGCGGAGCACGATCACGTCGGTGGTGTGGGCGGCGCCGTCGTCGGCATCGCGCACCGGCAGCCCGGTCGATCCGCGCAGCGTCTGCTGCAGGTACAGTCGGACGGACTCGCTCGCAGGGTCTGCGGCGATGCGTGTCGACGGGGTGATCGCGAAGGCACCGACACCCGGTTCGGTGCGGCGCGGCCGTGGGATGAGCATGTCGCAGTCCACCATTCCTCAATGATCTTTCGTAATATGGAGGCTATGGCCGTGGACGAGACCGTGTCAACGCTTCCGGGCGGCGTCGTGGGCAGCACCCCGGGGATGCTCCGCCTCATCAACTCGCGGGCGATCCTCGACGAGCTCTTCCGCGACGACACCTCGCACACCGTCACCGAGCTGAGCCGCACGGTCGGGCTCTCGCGACCCACCGTCGAGGCCGCACTCGCCGACCTGGTGGCCGAGGGCTGGGTCACCGAGGCCGAGGCGATCGCCACGCCGAACAAGGCCGGCCGCCGGGCGAAGCGCTTCCGTGCCGACGCCGGGGCCGGGTCCGTGCTGGGTGTCGACCTCGGGCTGCACGGCATCGTCGGGCTCCGGTCCGACCTGCGCGGCCAGCAGCTCGCCCGGGTGGAGGAGGTCTACGCCGACCTCGCCTCGGCCGAGCAGGCGTGGGAGAGCGTGCAGGACGTCGTCCGCCGGCTCGTCGACGGCACCGAGCCGTCGAAGCTCCTCGCCGCCACCTTCGGCGTGCCGGCCGTCGTCGACCGATCCGGCGAGATCGACTACACCGTCGCGGTCCCGCAGTGGGTCGAACGACGGGTGCCCGGCCGCATCGGCGACCTGTTCCCCGGCTCCGCCACGTTCTTCGACAACGACGCGAAGCTCGCCGCCACCGCCGAGGCCATGTGGGGACGCTTCCGCGGCGTGCAGGACGGCCTGTACCTGGTGATGGGTCGCCAGATCGGTGCGGCCTACCTGATCGACGGACAGCTCGCGCGCGGTGCGCGCGGTGCGGCGGGCGAGACGGGTGGCCTGGCATCGACCGGTTGGCCGAGCGCACCCGCCCGCCTGGAGGCACGGATCCCCTCCGGCTCCGACCTCGAGTCCGTCATGGCGTCGGCCGGGCAGGGCGACGCCGAGGCGTCGGCGATCGTGCGGGCGTTCGCCGCGGACGTCGCGCCCGGTGTCGTGCAGCTCGTCACGACGATCGACCCCGAGGTCGTGGTCGTCGGGGGTGAGGTGCTGCCCGCTGCGGCCGTGTTCGCCGAGGCGCTCGCCGAGGTCGTCACGCCGCAGCTCAGGCACCCGGTGGAGATCGTCCCGTCGACGGTCGGCCGCGACGCCGTGGCGCGCGGCGCACTCGCGCGGTCGCTCACCCACGTCCGGACGTCGCACATGGGGCTGGGCTGACCACCGGCGGTCGGCGGGGCTGATCCCCAGGTCGCGCGCCGGGTTCTGTCAGGGCGTTCAGGGACCATGGACGCATGACGACTGCCCTGGCCGCGCCGGCCACGACCGTGACAGCCGCCGGGGACTCCGAGATGGGTGGCCTCTCGGGGCTCGTGCTCCAACTCATCGACGCCCTGGGGGAGTGGGGCGTCGCGCTCATGCTCTTCGTCGAGACGGTGTTCCCGCCGATCCCGTCCGAGGTGATCCTGCCGCTGGCCGGGTTCCTCGCCGGTGCCGGCCGGATGAACCTCGTGCTCGTCCTGGTGCTCGCCACCCTCGGGTCGTACCTCGGCGCGCTGGTGCTGTACTGGCTCGGAGCGGTGATCGGCTTCGAGCGGACCACCCGGTGGCTCGGCAAGCTGCCCCTCGTCGACGAGGACGACTTCCGCAAGGCCGCCGACTGGTTCCACCGGCACGGCAAGAGTGCGGTGTTCTTCGGTCGCTTCGTGCCGATCGTCCGCAGCCTGATCTCGCTGCCCGCCGGCGCCGACCGGATGCACCTCGGCACCTTCTCGCTCTTCACGATCATCGCCAGCGGGATCTGGAACAGCGCACTCGTGCTGCTCGGCGCCGCGTTCGGCAACCAGTACGACCGGGTCGAGCAGTACACGGAGTGGATCGACCGGGTGCTCTACGTCGCGATCGCCGTGGTCGTCGTGACCTTCGTCGTGCGGCGGGTCCGTCGGACCCGTGCCGAGCGCGCCGGCCGCTCCGGATCGTCCGACCCGGTCGCGCGCGGGCGCCGCCGGGCCGAACCCGCCGAGGACTGAGCCCGGCTGCTCGTCAGGCCTTCGTCAGCGCCGACTCCTTGTGGGCCGCGCGCTTGCCGGACTTCTCCGACTCGATGATCCAGTAGGGGTCGTCGTCCGTCGGCCGGAACGTCTGCCCGTCGAACCGGAAGTCCTTGGTCTTCTTCTCGACCAACGTGCCGGTCGTCGTCCCCTGCGACGTGTTCCAGTGCACTTCGTCGCCCTTCGACAGCGCCATCCTGTCCTCCTTGCGTGATCGCTCACCTTCGTGGGAGTCGGACTGTACCCCGATGCATCCGCATGAACACAGGGAAGTAGGCCGATCACGATGTCATAACGCCGCAGCGGAATCGAATGCGGACGCGTACCGTACTGGGTGAGTCACCTTGCTGGCAACTGCCACGGACAACCGGGCTCCGAACACGGAACGACGACACCATGACCCTGCTCGACAGCGTACGGACGGACACGGTCCTCTCGGGCCGCTACCGGCTCGTGAAGCTGATCGGCACGGGCGGCATGGGGTCGGTCTACGAAGCACGCGACGAGCACACGTACCGCGCGGTCGCCGTGAAGATGTTCGCGACGCCGGACTCGATGACGACGGCCGACCGGGTGCGCCAGGAGCGCGAGATCCGGTTGCTCAGCATGCTCTCGCACCCCGGGCTCATCCCGCTGTACGACGCCGGCACCCACGAGTTCGACGACGGTCCGCACCGGTACATCGTGATGGAGCTCATCGCGGACACCACGCTGCTGCGTCGCCTGGCCGGCGGGGCGCTGCACAACTACGAGGTGGCCGACCTCGGGGCACAGCTGGCCGACGCGCTGGCGTACGTGCACTCCCGCGGGATCGTGCACCGCGACGTCAAGCCCGCCAACATCCTCATCAGCGACGAGGGGTCGTCCGGGTTCGCCCGCACCGTGAAGCTGACCGACTTCGGCGTCGCGCACTTCGTCGACGGCTCGCGGCTGACGAACGACGGCACGATCATCGGCACGGCCGCCTACCTCAGCCCCGAGCAGGTCGCCGGGGAACCGATCAGCTTCGCCACCGACGTCTACTCGCTCGGGCTCGTCCTGCTCGAGGCACTGACCGGCAAGCAGGAGTACTCCGGCACCCTGATCGAGGCGGCCCTCGCCCGGCTGCGCCACGACCCGGAGATCCCCGAGGGCATCGCGCCGGAGTGGCGGGACCTGCTCGCGAAGATGACCGCCCGCGACCCCGAGCGCCGCCCGACCGCGGTCGCCATCGCGAACGCCCTGCGCGGCGGGTCGACCCAGGTCACCGGACCGGTGCCGCTCGGCCCGCAGCGGGTCAAGCACAAGCGCGACCACCGCATGCACCGGGCAGCGCACCGGCACGCCCGGCGCGGCACCTTCGCGGTGGTGCGCCGCTGGCGTCGGCGGAACGTGCTCGTCGGATCGTTCGCGGCGTTCGGCGTCCTCGTCGCGTGCGGTGCCGCGTACGTGGCGGGCATGCTGCACTGACGTCCGTCGCCCGGCTACGTCGTCAGCGAACGGTAGCGCTCCGAGGCCGTGCGTCCCTGGCAGGATGGACAGCATGACCGACCAGCGCTGGATCAAGATCTGCGGCCTGTCGACGCCCGAGACCGTGGACGCCGCCATCGACGCGGGTGCCGACGCGGTCGGGTTCGTCTTCGCCGCGGGCAGCCCCCGGACCGTGACCGCCGACCTGGCGAAGCAGCTCGTCGAACGGGTGCCGGACGGCATCGACGCCGTCGGGGTGTTCCGCGACCAGGAGATCGACGAGATCGTGGGCATCGCGTCCGAGGTCGGGCTGACCACCCTGCAGCTCCACGGCGGCGAATCGGCGACGGACTTCGCCCGCGCGCGTGACGCCGGGTTCTTCACCATCCGGGCGGTCGCCGCCGAGGACTACCTCCGCGAGACGCCCGAGGTGCGCGACTCGTACGACCACGACCTGCTGCTGCTCGACGCCGCGGTGCCGGGCAGCGGGCGACTGATCGACCCCGCCTCGATCGACGGGAAGGTCGACGAGGCCTGGATCCTCGCCGGTGGGCTCACGCCGGCGAACGTCGTCGCCGCGATCGAGTCCCTCGACCCGGACGGCGTGGACGTCTCGAGCGGCGTGGAGTCCGAGCGCGGTGTCAAGGACGCGGCGAAGATCCGGGCCTTCGTCGAGGCCGTCCGCAGCATCCCCTGACAGTCCAGCGCTGAAGGGACCGCCCCGACGGGACGCCGCCGGCGCGTCAGCGCAGCGTCGGGATGAGTTCCGTCAGGAACGCGTCGGTGTCCTCCCAGCCCGTCACCGCGTGGCAGGGGACGCCGAGCGCCTTCACCGGGTAGTCGTTGCCCTCGGGGTCGAGCCGGTCGCCGACGAAGAGCATGTCGTCGAGCGCGATGCCGGTGATCTCGGCGAGGCGCTGCATGCCGTAGGCCTTGTCGATGCCCTTGCGGGTGATGTCGACGCTCGTCGAGCCGCCCGAACGGACCTCGAGGTCGGGGAGCTCGGCCTGCACCCGGCGGCGCAGGTCGTCCTTCTTCGCCCCGGTCGGGTCCCACTGCTTCTTGACGTCGACCGGTGCCGCCTGGCCGAGCGCGGAGAACGTGATCTGCGACCCGCGGTCCTCGAGGATGGCGCCCCAGGTCTCCGACTCCCAGTACCCGGCGGCCTTCGCGTGCGACTCGACGGCGGCGAGGGCGCGGGCCTTCTGCTCCTCGGTGAGGTCCTCGGCGTACTGCAGGGCCCAGTCGTCCCCGGCCCACCGGTAGTAGCGGGTCCCGCAGGTCGGCAGGAGGTGCAGGTCGTCGAGGACCAGTCCGTCGCGGTGGCGGAGCGGGGTGACCAGCTGCTGCTCGAACTGCTGGAAGTTGCCGCCCGAGATCACCGCGACCGGCACGACCTCGAGCAGGGACGCGAAGGTCTCGAGCATGCGGGGGTCGAGCGCGGACTTCGAGGGGGCGAGGGTGTCGTCCAGGTCGAAGGCGACGAGTCGGGGCGTGGTCATGCGACCGATTCTGTCAGGTCCGGCCGACAGCCCCACCCGGTCAGGAGCGGTGGGTGGTGGGGACGCGGTCGCGCTTGTACGTGATGTCGGTGTACCCGTGCGGGGCGGGGTTGCCGTCGGCGTCGAGGTTCACGAAGACGACCTCGTCGATGGTGAGGATGCTCTGGTGCGTGAAGAGGTTCCGGGCCTCGGCGCGCATGGTCAGTGAGCTCCGGCCGAAGCGGGTGGCGACGAGGCCGATCTCGACGATGTCGCCCTCCTTGGCGGAGGACACGAACTCGATCTCCGACATGTACTTCGTGACGACCTTGCCGTTGCCGAGCTGGATGATCGCGTAGACGGCTGCCTCTTCGTCGATCCAGCGGAGCAGGCTGCCGCCGAAGAGCGTGCCGTTGGCGTTGAGGTCCTCGGGGCGGACCCACTTCCGCGTGTAGAAGTTCATCTCCGGCTGGGTGTCGTCGTGCTGCTGCATGTCACGACATACTACGCGGCCGCGTCCTCCGGGGAGGGCGCGGCCGCGGATGTCGGAGTGACTACTCCTTGACGAGGACGACCTCGTCGAGCGGCAGGCGGGTGCGGGGGGCGACCTCGCGCTCGGCGGCCTTCTCGTCGAGCTGCGACGGGTGCGCGACGGTGCCGATCGCGGTCACGGTGTAGGGCAGGAACCGCTCCGGCAGGTCGAAGGCCGCGCGGAGGCCCTCGGCGTCGATGCCCGCCATCTGGTGCACGTGCAGGCCCTCGGCGTGCGCCTGGACGGTGAGCGCCGCGAGGGACTGGCCGAGGTCGTACTGCGCGAACGGACGTGCGTCGCCGTCCTCCGTCACGGTCTCGAGCACACCGACGACCAGCGCGCTCGCACGGAAGGCCCACGTGGCGTTGAAGCCGAGCAGGTTCTCGTTGATCGTGCGGAAGGTCTCGGTGCCGCGACGGCCCGCGATGAAGCGGCGGGGCTGGAAGTTCATGGCGGAGGCGGCCCAGCGAGCGGCCTCGAGGACGGCGTCGAACTGCGCGTCCGAGATCGTGGCCGTCTCGTCGTAGGAGCGGGGGCTCCACCGTTCCTCGAGCAGGGGGACGAGGGGCTGGCTGGAGTCGGTCGAACGCGTGAGCGTGCTGGAGTTCGTCGAGGTCATGGTGCGCTCAACGGTAATCGATGCGTACGCATTTCCGACCTGTACGACGTCACATGTCGTCGAGGCGCGACGGCACGCTGCGGCACACCCGCGGTCGCGTGGCCACTCGGTGCGAGGATGGGACCGATGGGTGGCGTGTTGACCGGGTTCGCGATCATCGGCGCGATCATCGCGGCCGGGTACGTCGTCGGGCGCACCGGACTGCTCGGACCGCACGCCCAGTTCGTGATGAGCCGCCTCGCGTTCTTCGTGCTCATGCCCGCCCTGCTCTTCCACACCATCGCGAGCGCCGACATCGGCTCGCTGCTGTCGCCGATGCTCTGGGTGTCGCTCGTCAGCGCGGTCTCGGTCGCGCTCGGCGCCGCGCTCGTGTTCCGCCTCGTGCTCCGGCGCCCGGTGACCACCACCACGATCGGGGCGCTCGCGTCGAGCTACGTGAACGCGAACAACATCGGGCTGCCGGTCGCCGTCTACGTCCTCGGACAGGCCACCGCCGTCGTGCCGGTGATCCTGCTGCAGCTCATCGTGCTCGCGCCGATCGCGCTCACCGTGCTCGACACCGCCACCTCGGACGGCGGCAGCTGGGGGCGGCGGGTCTCCGGGCCGTTCCGGAACCCCATCATCATCGCGTCGCTCGTCGGCCTGGCGTTCTCGGCGACCGGGATCGAGCTGCCGACGCCGGTGCTCGAGCCGTTCTCCCTCGTCGGCGCCGCGGCGGTCCCGGTCGTGCTGCTGTCGTTCGGTATGAGCCTGCACGGTGCGACGCCGCTCCGCGACCCGACCATCCGCACCGACGTCATCGTGGCGTCGGCGATCAAGCTCGTGGTGATGCCCGCCGTGGCGTTCGTCTTCGCCCGCTTCGTGTTCGGGCTCGGCGACCAGGACGTCTTCGTGCTCACGACACTCGGGGCCCTGCCGGCGGCACAGAACGTCTTCAACTACGCGCAGCGCTACGGGGCGGCCGTCCCGCTGGCCCGCGACGTCGTGCTCATCTCGACGATCGGCTCGGTGCCGGTCCTGGTCGCCGTCGCCGCGCTCCTGCACCCGTAGCGGACCGAGCGCCCACGGCGGCCACCGCACGCATCGGGTCCGCGCGTACCCTGGCGCACACGGGGCGGACCGTCCCGTGACCACGAGGAAGAGGAGATCCCGATGGACACGATGGCGATGATGAAGACGATGTCGACGAGCGACATGCCCGTGGCGATGGACACGGAGATGATGCAGGACACGATGATGGCGATGAACGCCGCGTCGATGGCTGCGACGATGTGCTCCGCGAGCGACATGCGCATGGGTGCCGAGATGGCGACGTGCGCCGCGATGTGCTCGAACACGGCGATGCTGGCCGACACCGGCATGCGGATGCTCATGCGACCGATGGGGATGGACGCCGACGCGATGCGCGCGATGCTCATGGCCGTCACCGCGATGGGCCGGGCCTGCGCCGCGGAGTGCCGGGCGCACGCCGACATGGACGAGGCCTGCCGCTACTGCGCGATGGCGTGCGACGAGATGGTGGCGAAGTGCGAGGCGATGACAGCCTCGATGACCGCCTGACCCGTCTACGCGACGCGCGCCGTGGTCTTCCGACCGGCGGCGCTGAGGATCTCCGCTGCCGGGTGGTGGGCGACCGGGTCGCCGACCGACACGAGCGTGTCGGCGTCCGCCACCCGCAGCTGCGTGACGCCGCCGTCGAGGAAGGCGACCACCAGGTCGGCGGGACGTGTCTCGAGGACGATGCCGTCCCTCCAGGCCCTGGGGGTGGCGTCCGCCATGACGCGCTGGATGGGAAGGATCGTCGACGGGGTCGTGCGGGACATGGCTTCACCTGCTCTCGGAGGGGTTCGGTGCAGGAAACCTACGTCCGCCTTCTCCGCCCGTTCAACGCACGGCTACCCGGGGCGTAACAGAGCCGTCAGAAGATCATCGGTCGATCGTCGTCGAGCGAGGTCTCGAGGTCGAGGTCGACCGTGACGGGGACGTGGTCGCTCGGGGCGTCGCCCTTCCGCTCGTCGCGGTGGATGCGGGCGTCCGTCACGATGTCGGAGAACGCCTGCGACCCCATCACGAAGTCGATCCGCATGCCCTCGTTCCGGGGGAAGCGCAGCGCCTTGTAGTCCCAGTACGTGTAGCCGTCCGGCACGATCGGGCGGACGACGTCCTGCAGCCCGCGGGCCTCGAACGCGCGGAACGCGGCACGCTCCGGCTCGCTGACGTGCGTGGCGCCCTCGAACGCTCGCACGTCCCAGACGTCCTGGTCGAGCGGTGCGACGTTCCAGTCGCCCATCAGTGCGAGGGGCTGCTCGGGGTCCGCCGCGATCCACTCCGCGGTGCGGTCGGCCAGTGCGGCGAGCCAGTCGAGCTTGTACGTGTAGTGCGGGTCGCCGACCTCGCGCCCGTTCGGCACGTAGAGGCTCCACAGCCGGACGCCGTCGACGGTCACGCCGATCGCGCGGGCCTCGGTCGGGACGTCGGGTCCCTCGTGGCCCTTGAGGAAGCCGGGCTGCCCGGGGAAGTCACGGGTGACGTCCTCCATCGGCAGGCGGCTGGCGAACGCGACGCCGTTCCACTGGTTGGTGCCGTACGCCTCGACCGTGTAGCCGGCGGCCTCGAACGCGTCGACCGGGAACTGCTCGGGCTTGCACTTGATCTCCTGCATGCCGAGGACGTCGACGTCCTCGCGCACCAGCCAGTCGACGACCCGACCGACTCGGGTCCGGACGGAGTTCACGTTCCAGGTCGCCACGCGCATGGGTCCGAACCTACCGGGGACCACCGGCAACCGAGTGCAGCGGACCGGCCCGGACGGCCGCCGCGGACGGGCGCCGCGGACCGCCGCCGCGTGCCGCGTGCCGCGTGCGGCTCTCGGCCGCGGCACGGCACGATGGTGTTCGCTGGGTGGTCCAGCAACCGACCGCAACCGGAGGCACTCATGGCATCGACGACGAACCGCGTCGACGGGACCGCGACCACGGGCACCGTGACGACGCAGGTGACCACCAACGGCAGGACCATCATCGACGACACGGTCGTCGCGAAGGTCGCGGGCATCGCCGCCCGCGACGTCCCCGGCGTCTTCGCGCTCGGCGGCAACGCGGCGCGCGCCTTCGGAGCGATCCGCGACGCGATCGGTTCGAGTGCGCTCGGACAGGGCGTCCGCGTCGAGGTCGGCGAGACCCAGGTCGCCGTCGACCTGACGATCGTCGTGGACTACCCGATCCCGATGATGGACGTCGCGTCCGCCGTGCGCGCGGCCGTCACGAGCGCCGTGACCGAGCTCGTCGGCCTCGAGGTCACCGAGGTCAACATCGCGATCAACGACGTCAACATCCCGGCGCTGAACGGTGTCGAGACCGATGCCGAGGGTCGCGTCCGGTGAACGCCACCGTCGTCGGCATGGGCGTCGGCGCGGTCCTCGCGATCGTCGCCGTGACGCTCGGCTTCTGGGCGTTCGTCGTCGTGGCCGTGTTCATGCTCGTCGGCGGCCTGGTCGCCCGCATCGTGTCGGGTGACATCGACCTCCGCCGCCTGCTCGACGTACTGCGCGGACGCCGGAGCTCGTCGTGAGCGCAGCCGCGGTGGCCGGCGGCGTCGGAGCGCCCCCGCCCGCACCGCGGCAGGTGGCCGGGTACGACCGCGTCGGATCGGCAGCGCTCGTGCACACCGCGCAGGCGGTCGCCTCCGAAGCGCTGCGCGTGCCGTTCCGGGAGGCCCGTGCCCGGGTCGCCGACGACGGTCACGGTGCGCTGGCGGTCGAGATCACCGCCCCGCTCGCCGTCCCGGTGCTGGGGACCCACGCGGTCCCCGACGAACCCGTCGTCACGACGGCGCACCGCGCCCGTGCCCTGATCGCCGAGCGGCTCCGCCACATCACCGGCCGACAGGTCGAACGGGTGACCGTGACGTTCTCGTCGTCGGTCGTGGACACGCCGAGGAGGGTCCGGTGACGCTCCAGCAGGAGGCGACGGCGGCCACGACGCCCGGCCGCACCCACGACCGTGTCTACCGCCGCATCGTCCGCCGCGAGACGAGTGCCTCGCGCTCCGGCACGGTCGTCGTCGCGATGATCTTCCTGCTCGTCCTCGCCGCCGCGGCCGTGTTCGCGGCGGCCCTCGTGCTGCTCGACCAGCGGGTGCTCGGCATCGACCCGCGCGACGTCGTGGACCGTGCCGTCCGGGCGCCGCGCGGCCTCGACACGACGATCACCGTCGGCATCGCCGCGATCGTGGCGTTCCTCGGACTGGTGTTCCTCGCGCAGGGCCTCCTGCCGCAGCGCCGGCCCCGGCACGCGATGTCGTCCGACCGCCTGGCCGTGGTCGTCGACGACGAGGTGCTCGCCTCCGCCGCGGCCCGTGCGGCACGCTCCGTGACCCGGCTCGGGCCCGACGCCGCCGTGGGCACCGTCGGCCGCCGGACGGTCGACGTCGTGCTCCGCCCCGCAGCGGGCGTCGACGTCCCCGCAGTCGCCGCGACCGAGGCCGTGACGGACGAGTTCGCCGCGATCGACGCCCAGCCGCCGATCACCGCGCGGGTCCGGGTGCAGCCGACCGGACGGGTCGACGGATGAACGCGACGAACCGCGGTCTCGGCCGCACGGCGCTCGTGGTCGTCGGCCTGGTGCTGCTCGTCGCCGGCGTCGCGACGATCCTGGTGCAGACGGTGCCGTGGGCCGCGTCCACCTGGCACGACTGGGGCCGTGCGCTGGGCGACCTCGGTGCCGGGGCCGACCGTGACGCCTCCGTCACCGCGTGGACCTGGGTGCTCGGCGGCGGGGTGGTGCTCGGGATCCTCGCGCTCGTCGTGCTGTCGGCCCTCGGTGGCGGACGCGTCGGCACGGTCGTCGAGGACGACGGGTCCTCGGACGGTGTCGCGGGACTCGTCCGCATCGACGCCGCCGCCGTGCAGCACGCGCTGTCGTCGGCGATCGGCGCGATGCCGCAGGTCGGCTCCCTGGCGGTCGACGTCTACCGCGTCCGGGGCAACCGGGCGATCCGGATCCGCGTCCGTCCCCGTCGTGGGGCGTCGCCGCGTGCGATCACGACCGGGGTCGAGGGCATCGTCGCCGACCTCGACGCGCTGCTCGGGGACCGGCTGCCGGTGCTGCTCGAGATCGCCCGGGGCGGTTCGGGTTCCGGCCGGACCGACCGGGTGCACTGAGGCTGCCGTGCCCCGCTCCGTCGACGGCCTGGCCCGCGCCCGTGGGGACGTCGTCGTGCCGCACGTCGTCACCGAGGCCGCTCGCGGTCGGCCGGTGCAGGCGGTCTGGGTCAACGAGATCGGTGGCCGCACGTTCCGCATCGGCGAGGACGGGCACGCCGAGGAGTACGTGAAGGTCCTGCCGCACGCCTACGCGCCCTGGGTCGTCGGCGAAGCGGCCCGGCTGACCTGGGCGTCCAGGTACGCGCGGGTCCCCGAATTGCTCGACCACGGCCTCGACGACGAGGGCGCCTGGCTGCGGACCCGCGCCCTGCCCGGGTGGAGCGCCGTGGACCCCCGGTGGCACGACGAACCGCGCACGGCGGTCGTCGCGGCCGGCGAGGGGCTCCGCGCCCTGCACGAGGCGCTGCCCGTGCTCGACTGCCCGTTCGAGTGGTCCACGGCGCAGCGGACGGGCCGTGCGCGAGCCGCCGGCGCCGACCCGGAGTCGATCGGACCGGAGCCGCCCGTCGACCGCGTGGTGGTCTGCCACGGGGACCCCTGCACGCCGAACACGCTCATCGGTGCCGACGGTCGGTGGGCCGGCCACGTGGACCTCGACGCGCTCGGCATCGCGGACCGGTGGGCGGACCTGGGCGTCGCGACGATGGCGCTCGGCTGGAACTACGGCCCCGGGTGGGACCAGCTGTTCCACGAGGCCTACGGAGTGCCGATCGACGAGGAGCGCACCGTCTGGTACCGCGCGCTGTGGAACCTGGACGACGACGGCATCGAGACCGCCGACGGTACCGAGCGTTGACGGTACCGAGCGCTGACGGTGCCGAACGCTGACGGGCCGGGTCGTTAGAACGCGACGCCGCGAGCGCCCATGAACGGGATCGGGTCGACGGTCGCGCCGCCGATGTGGACCTCGAAGTGCGTGTGGCAGCCGGTGGAGGCGCCGGTGGAACCGACCAGGGCGATGAGCTGCCCGGCCGAGACCTGCTGGCCCGGGGACACCCGGTACCCGCCGTTCACGATGTGCCCGTACGCGGTCTGCACGCCCCCGCCGTGGCTGATCCGGACGTAGTTGCCGTACCCGCCGTACCAGCCGGCGTAGTCGACGGTGCCCGCGGACGCCGCGACGATCGGTGTGTAGCAGCCGCTCGCCAGGTCGGCGCCGTCGTGCTTCGTCACCACGCCGGTGATGGGGTGCACGCGGTACCCGTACGGGCTGATGACGTACCCGCTGGCCGGGCGGACCCAGCCGGTGCCGCTGCCGGACCCCGCAGAACCGCCGGCGCCGGAACCGCTGCTGCCGGAGCCGCCGCCCCCGCCCCCGCCGCCGCTGTTCGCCGCGGCCGCCAGGGCTGCGGCCGCACGTGCTGCCGCCTCGCGCGCGGCCTTCGCCTCGGCTGCCTTGCGGACCTTCTCGCCCTCCGCGAACTCGGCCTCGGTCCGGACGCGGCCGGTGGTCAGCGTCGCGAGCTGGGCGTCGAGCCGCGCCTTGTTGGTCTGCTGCTCGTCGTACGCGGTCTGCACCTTGTCGGCAGCGGCCTGCGACGCCTGCATGCGGCGCTCGGCCTCGGCCGCCAGGTCCTCGAGCGCCTCGGCTGCCCGGTCCGCCTGCGCGGTGAGCGAGCGGGCGACCGCGGCGTCGGCGGTGGCCGCTGCCTCGACCCGTTCGGCCTGCTCGGACAGCTTGCTCAGGGCACCGAGGTTGTAGAGCAGGTCCTTCGCGTCCTCGCCGCCGGTGATCACCGACGCCGTGACGTCGGCACCGCCGGAGCGGGCCATCTGCGCGGCGAACTGTCCGGCCTGCGCGGCGCTCTGCTCGGCGATCTCCTTGTGCTCGTCGGCGTCGGCGCGGAGCCGCTGTTCCTTCTCGGCGGCTTCCTGCGCGTCGCTCTGCGCATCGAAGAACTCGGTGCCGAGCCGCTTCGCCTCGGCCTCGGCTTCCTTCAGGTCGTCGGCGAGACCGGTGATGATGCCCTTGATCGTGCTGATCTGGCCCTGCTTCGCGGACTCCTGCCCGCGGGCGGCCATCACCTCGTCCCACGAGGGGTACTTCGCCGCACTGGCCGACGGCGCGTCGAGCACCACCGTGCCGACGAGGCCGGCGAGGGCCAGGGCGGTCGCGGCGAGTCGGAGGCGCATGGTCGCACGCGTGGTGCGGTGGCTGGTGGGGCGAGTCACGGCGACGAGCCTATACATCCGTACAGAGAAGACCGCCCGACGGCGCGCCGCTGTGGAGAAGTCGTGTGCGGAGAACCACGCGGAGAACCGCGTGGGGAACCGTCCGCAGAGCGGCGGGGAGGACCCGTCAGAACCCCCGCTCGAGCCGGATCCGGTCGGCACTCCCCACCACGTCCCGCCGCAGGACCGCCGCCCCGGACGTGCCGGCGTAGTCGTACACGTCGAACCCGGTGCAGTGCGTGATCGCGGCCGGGCTGCCGAGCGAGTCCTCGACCGCCGTCGTCCAGATGTCGCGCGACCCGATCACGACGAAGGTCGGTGCGGCGTCGCGGTAGGCCCCGAGGTCGACGAGCCACGGGTAGGTCTCGAAGGTGTCGCGGACCTGCAGCAGCTGCACGTTCGTCGACGAGTACGCGGCGAGGGGTCGGACCGTCCAGAACTGCCCGACCCCGACCACGTCACGGCCGTCGGCCCACGCGTCGAGGCACGAGGCCGGGTCGTACCGCGCCGTCGCGACCGCCCGCGCGGTGCTCGGCGCCGTGGCGACCCCGGCGAGCAGGACCCCCGCCGCGGCGATCGCCAGCACGACGCGCAGTCCTCGCCGGGGGCGGTGCACCTGCGTGCGTCGGACCGCGGTGCGAGCGAGTTCCGCGACCGCGACGACGGCGAGGAGCGGGGCCGTCACGACCGGCTCGAGGTAGCGCGGGGTCGACGACCCGGCGAGGACCACCCCGACCGACACGGCGACCACGGTGACGAGGGGGAGCGCCGCCGCGACGAGCACCGTTCGCGAGGTCCGCACCCGCCACGCCCACACCGTCCCCCCGACGGTCACGAGCACCCCGACGAACATCAGGACGAGTCCGGCGTCCCCGGCGGCCGTGCCCGCACGGTCGTCGGTGAGCGCGGCGAAGAAGCCGAGCGTCTCCGCCGCCCGCGACGGCTGCACGTACGTGGACGGGTCGAGCGACACGAACGGACGGAGCGGGATCCGCAGCAGGTACCCGACGACCGACCCGACCGTGACGGCAACGGCGAGGAGCACCACCGGGCGCCAGGGCAGCCGACGCGCGACGGCGAGCAGCACGAGGGTCACGACCACCGGCGCCGCCGACCACGGCACGTACAGCGGGTTCGACGCGGTCGTGCACGCGGCGACGAGGCCGAGGACGACGAGGACCGGCACCGTGGCCCGACCGACCCGGACCGCGCGCAGCACGAGCACGGCGGTGCCGAGCATCGCCAGGACGACGCCGTAGTAGTAGGTCGTGGTGAGGAGCAGCGACGCGAGCTCGAGCGAGGTGGCGGTCGCCGACGACTCGGTGAGCACGAGCAGGGTCAGGAACCCGAGGGCGATCGCGGCGACGGCGATGCGGGCCGACCGTCGAGCCGCCGGCATCAGCTCGTTCGCCGCCGCGCGCACCAGGGCGTACACGGCGAGGAGCACCAGGACGCCGTTGAGCGCCAGGGCCTGCTGCGGGGTCGCCGTGACCGCCGCGCTCAGCAGGTAGACCGGCAGCTCCGGGAAGAAGAACAGCGCCGGGGACATCGCCCACTCGAACGGCTGCCCCAGCTCCATCGAGCGCCGGACGAGCGGCAGCAGCACGGAGTCGCCGTCGTACCAGAGCAGGTCCACGCGAGCCGTCGCGAGCACGTGACGGAGGGCGATGACGGACAGGGCCAGCGCGATGAGCGCACCCACTGCCTCCCGGCCGATCGCGGTGACCAGTCGACGCCACCGCGGGCCGCCGGACGGACGCACCACGGCCGTGGTCGTGCGCGCGTCGGAGGGCATGACCGGAGCGTACCGAGTGACGCTCCTCCACACCCCCACGGGCTGGGGGAGCGCGCTCCGGGGACGACCGGCTACCCTTGTGGGCTGTGACCGACGCGCGCGACCAGCTCATCCAGTTCATCTCGGACGAAGCGGTGTTCCACGGCGACTTCACCCTCACCAGTGGGAAGAAGGCGACGTACTACATCGACCTCCGGAAGGTGAGCCTCGACCACCGCGTGGCCCCCCTCATCGGGCAGGTCATGACGGACCTCGTCGGGCAGGTCCCGGACGTCGACGCCGTCGGCGGCCTCACCATGGGTGCCGACCCGATCGCCAGCGCCGTGCTGCACCAGGCCGCCGCCCGCGGTCTGGCCTACGACGCCTTCGTCGTCCGCAAGGAGCCGAAGGACCACGGTCGCGGCAAGCAGGTCGAGGGTCCGGACCTCCGCGGCAAGCGCGTCGTCGTGCTCGAGGACACCTCCACCACCGGTGGCTCCCCGCTCAAGGCCGCCGAGGCGCTCGAGCGCGAGGGCGCCATCGTCGCCGCCGTGGCCGTCGTCGTCGACCGCGACACCGGCGCGAAGGAGAAGATCGAGGCCGCCGGGTACCCGTACTTCGCGGCGATCGGGCTGGCTGATCTGGGGCTGAGCGCGTGACCCCGGAGCGTCCGGACGACGCGCACGAGCCCGACCAGGCCGCCGGTCCCGAACACGGGGACGACGGACTGGAGGCACGGCGCGAGTCCGCCCCGGACGCTCCGTTCCACGGTCTCCGCAGTGCCGCCGACATCTTCGGTGCGCCGCGCGGTGCCGACGACTGGCCGTCGCGGCGCGAACGTCGCGAGGCCGAGAAGGCCGCTCGCGAGACCGGCGCACCGCTGCCGGAACCGTTCGAGCCCGTCGAGCCCGAGGCCCCGGCCTCCGCGCCGGTGCAAACGTCCGCGCCAGCGCCAGCGCCAGCGTCAGCGCCTTCGCCCGCGTCCGTGCCCGCGCCCGTTTCTGCCGATGACGACGGTGCGACGCAGGCCATCTCGATGCCGGAGCAGCTCACCGCGCCGTCGGTGAACCCGCAGGCCAGCGCCGAGCACGAGCGCGAGACCCTCGGCGAGCGGATCCCGGCCGCCGCTCCCGTACCGCCGGCCCCGGCCGCGCCGCACCCCTCGTCGATCCAGCTGCCGACCGCCCAGTCGCACCGCGACCAGCGCGCCGCCGAGAACCGTGCGATCGAGGACGAACGCCGTCGCCTCGACCCGTTCGGCGAGGGTCGCAGCGACGTCGACTGGCTCGGCCGGGCGACCGGCTCGCACCCCGAGCCCCCGGCGCCGGCCGCCCCCGTGGCGCCGCAGCAGCCGCTCGGCGTCGAGAACGTGCTGCCGACGAGCGATGAGCCGCCGAGCTTCACCGAACTGCTCCGCATCGCCGACGCCGCCGCCGCGCAGGACACCGGCGGGCACGAGCGCCCCTTCGACTGGGCGATCCGCGACGACGAGACCGGCGAGGTCCCGACGACCCTGACGACGAACGCGTTCGACACGACGGCGCTCGCGGGCGGGTCGTGGACGCTGGCGGACGAGTCCGACGACGACGTGGTCTCGGGCGAGCTCGAGACGCCGGGCCTCGGGTTGCCCGCCGTCGTCCCGCCGCCGGTCGTCGCGCAACCGGCCGTGCCGCCGGCTGTCGTGCCGCCCGCCGTCGTGCCGCCGGCCGTGGTGCCGCCCGCTGTCGTGCCGCCGGCGGTCGCCCCGCCCGCTGTGGTGCCACCAGCAGTCGCCGTCCCGCCGGCCGTCGTGCCGCCGACCGTCGTGCCGCCTGCAGACACCCCGACCGCGGCCACGCCGTCCGACGTGACGCACCGCGACGAGCCGACCGCGGCCTTCGACTGGACGCAGGTCGAGGACGAGAGCGACGAGGCGGACGCGGCCACGGGCCTCCAGGCCGACGAGCGGGACGCGCCGTCCGACCGCACCCGTGCCGACGCGGCGACCACCGCGCTGCCCGTGACGGAGACGCCCTGGTGGGCCGAGCCGGAGGCGACCGTGCCGCCGACCGCGGCCCCGCCGCTGGTCGAACCCGCCGCGGCGACCGACGCGCAGGCGTACCCGGCGCACCTGCCCCCGGCCGTCGGGCAGGACCTCGACGCCGTGACCGGCATCCGCGGGCACGCACCGACCGCCGACGACGCAGGACCGGAGCCGCTGCCGGCAGCCGCTCCGGACGAGCTCGACCAGTCCGAGTGGGACGGCCGCGAGACCAGCGACACCAGCGCCATCAAGGACCTGTTCGGCACCGAGGCCGTCGGGCAGCTCGGCGGCACCGGCTACGACCCGCACGACAGCAGCACCCGGATGATGCCCGCGGTCGGCAGTGCTCCGGCGCACGCTCCCGGCCCGGGTCGGACGCCGGTCGCTCCGGCAGCCGCGGCCGGTGGCGGCGACCGCGGCAACTTCATCAACGAGGGCTTCGCCAAGCTCCGGAACGAGGGGCAGCGTGGCAAGCGCCTGCTCATCTGGGGCTCGGTCGCGCTGATCGTCATCCTGCTCGTCGCCGTGTTCGCCCTGACGCGGTGGATCCTCGGCAACACCATCGAGGACCACACCCCGGCGCCCACCTCGACCTCGGCGGCGTCCGCCCCGGCGTCGTCCTCGGCGAAGGCCTCCACGGCGTCGAGCCCGGCGGCGACCCCGTCGCCGACCCAGGGGCTGCAGAACCTGGAGTTCGCGACCACCCCTGCGGCCCCGGGCGAGCACGGCTGGACCGAGCTCGCGGGCGGGGAGTGCCTGTCGCCGTTCACCGACGCGTGGGCGCAGACCTTCACCGTCGTGGACTGCACGAGTCCGCACGCCGCCCAGCTCACCGCCCGCCTGCCCGTGACGGCGGGTCAGTGGCCGGGGCCGGACGCCCTCGCGGCGCAGGCTGCGGAGCAGTGCCAGACCTCGGCGGCGCTGAACACGTCGGCGGCTGCGGCCGTCGGGGACGTGCAGGTGCAGGGGTCGTACGCGCCCGACCAGGCGACGTGGGACCAGGGCGACACGTTCATCTCGTGCTTCGTGACCCGCTCGTCGGGGGAGCCGCTGACAGGGTCCGTCGCGCCGTAGGCCGGCCGGGCCGCGCGCCCGGGTCAGCCGCGCCAGCCGCCCGGGTCAGACGACCCGGAACGACATCGTCGATGTCGTACGACGTCGACGATGTCGTTCCGGGACGGCGCCGGGACGGCGCCAGGCGGCGCCGGCGGCGTCAGACCGCGGCGGGCACCTTCGCCGACACGTCGGACAGGGTGCGCAGCTCCTCCGGGGTGAGCTCCAGCTCTGCCGATGCCAGCAGCGCCGGCAGTTGCTCGGTGTTCCGGGCGCTGGCGATCGGCGCGACGACGTCCGGCTGCGCCTGCAGCCACGCCAGTGCCACGGTCGCGACCTCGACCCCGTGGGCCTCGGCGATGGTCGAGAGGGCGTCCACGACGGCCAGGCCCTCGTCGGAGAAGTAGCCCGAGACCTGCCCCTCGCGGTCCTTGCCGGCGAAGTCGTCCGCGGTGCGGTACTTGCCGGTGAGGAAGCCCGCGGCGAGCGAGAAGTAGGGCACGACGCCGAGGTGCTCGGCCGCGGCGAGCGGGGCGATGTCCGACTCGTAGGGCTCGCGGGTGACGAGGTTGTAGTGCGGCTGGATCGCGACCGGCAGCGCGAGGCCGTTGTCCTTCGCGATGCGGATCCACTCCTCGGCGCGGGCGCGGGTGTAGTTCGAGATCGCCGTGTACCGGACGAGTCCCTCGCGCACGAGCTGGTCGAACGCGCGGACGGTCTCCTCGAGCGGGGTCGACTCGTCGTCGAAGTGCGCGTAGTAGAGGTCGATGCGGTCCGTACCGAGACGCTCGAGGCTGGCCCGCGCGGCAGCGGCGACGTTCTGGGCACCGAGGCCGGAGAACCGCGGGTGCTGCGAGACCTTCGTGGCGATCACCACGTCGTCGCGCTTGCCGGAGGCGCGGAGCCACGACCCGATGACGCGCTCCGACTCGCCGCCCTCGTTGCCGGGGGCCCAGGCGGAGTACACGTCCGCGGTGTCCACGAAGTCGCCGCCGGCACCGGTGTAGGCGTCGAGCACCCGGTGCGAGGTCTGCTCGTCGGCGGTCCAGCCGAAGACGTTGCCGCCGAGGGCGAGCGGGAAGACGGTGAGGTCACTGGTACCGATGCGGGGCATGCGAGGTCCTTTCAGGTCGGAACGATCGAACGACGCCACGGTATGCCCGCCACCGGGTGCGCTTTCAGGTCCGTGGGGTCTGCTGGTGTCGATCATGTCGACGCTCACCTCGTCCCTCAGCGACCCTCGTCCCACCGTCCGGCTCCGGGCGGTCATGGAGGCCGGCACGACCCCCGACCCGGCAGACCTCGACGTCCTCGTCGAGCAGTGCGCCGTCGAACCCGACCTGCAGGTGCGGGAGATGCTCACCTGGGCGCTCGTGCGGCTGCCGGCCGAGCTGGTCGTCCCGAGGCTCCTCGTGCAGCTGGACCGACCGGAGGCACAGGCGCGGAGCCAGGCCCTGCACACCCTGTCGAAGATCGGTGACGGCGCGGTGTACCCCGCGGTCGTCGAGCGACTCGAGGACGTTGACCGCGGCGTCGTCCGGACCGCCTGGCGCGCCTCCGTGCGGCTCGCGCCGGACGCCGAACGACCCGACCTCGCTCGACGTCTGGCGCGCGACCTCGGGCAGGGCGACCGTGACGCCCGCCTCGCGCTGAGCCGAGCGATCGTCGCACTCGGCGAGGACATCGTCGCGCCGGTGCTGGACACCGCCGAGGCGCGTCGCGACGAGGACGTCCAGGAGCACGTGGCCGACGTCCGACGGCTCCTGCGCGATCCGGACGCAGCCGCGGGCCTCGCGCTCGAGCGTGCTCGTCGCGAGGTCGCGCTCGGACGCACCAAGCGCGCGTCGGGCTGACGACCGACGGCGGGTCGCGGTGGGCGCGACCCGGCTGCCGGCCTGGAGGCGCGTGGCGGCGCCGCCACGCGCCTCCAGGCCCTGACGGGGCGGGCCGGGGAAGACCCGGATTCGGGCCGCCGAACAGGGCGGATCGGCTTGCGCATGCGGATCGGAGCGCGCCAAGGTGGGTGTCGAAGGGGAGTAGCTCCCAGCGCGTGCATCGACACACTGGCCATCACGACGATCGGCCCGGTGCACCACCCGGACACCGTCGCAGCAGGCGGTCGACCGGGCGAGCGAGACCTTCGGCCGTTCCGCCATGGCCGAAGCCGCTCAGTGTGTGTCGCGTCATGGCTCCAGCACGAGGACCACCATGACGAACACCCTCTCCACGCCCGCGTCGCCGGGGTCCACCACACCCGCCGCCCCCGCACCACGGATGCACGCCACCGCCTGGGGCCGCATCGCGATCTGCATCGCCGTCGCCCTGCCCGCCGTGGTCTTCCGGATCGGCGGGTTCGCCCCGGCCCCGCTCGTCGACCTCTTCGTGTTCGGCGCCGCCGTCGTCGCCGCGTCGTTCCTGCTCGCCTGGGCCGCCGAGGCCGCGCAGAAGGACATCGCCGGTGCACTCGCCATCGCTATCCTCGCGCTCATCGCCGTCCTGCCCGAGTACGCCGTGGACCTGTACTACGCGTTCCGGTCCGGGTACGACCCCGCCTACGAGCAGTTCGCCGCCGCGAACATGACCGGGTCGAACCGGCTGCTGCTCGGGTTCGGGTGGCCCCTCGTGGTGATCATCTCGCTGCTCGTGGCACGGCGGTTCGTCCGGACCGGGTCGCTCCCCGCCTCGGCCACCCGGGTGCTCGCGCTCGAACGCTCCTCGCGACTCGACATCGGGTTCCTGGCGCTGCTGGCCGTCGTCGCGTTCCTCATCCCGCTGATGGGGTCGATCCCGGTGTGGTTCGGGTTCGTGCTGCTCGCCGCCTTCGTCTGGTACCTCTGGCGTGCGTCGAAGGTGTCCGACGACGGGGACGACGAGGAGCTCGTCGGCATGGCCGGGAACATCGCCTCGATGCCGCAGCGGGCGCGTCGGTGGACGATCGTCGCACTGTTCGTCGTCGCCGCGGCGGTCATCCTGTCGTCCGCCGAGCCCTTCGCGGACGCCCTGGTGCAGTCCGGCAGCGCGCTCGGCATCGACAGCTACTTCCTCGTGCAGTGGCTCGCGCCGCTCGCGACCGAGGCGCCGGAGTTCATCGTCGCCGCGCTCTTCGCCCTGCGCGGGATGGGCGGTGCCGCGATCGGCACGCTCATCGCGTCGAAGGTGAACCAGTGGTCCCTGCTCGTCGGGTCGCTGCCGATCGCGCACGTGCTGGGCGGTGGGACCACCGGCGGGTTGCCGCTCGACGGCCGGCAGGTCGAGGAGTTCGTGCTCACCGCGTCGCAGACCGTGCTCGGCGTGGCGATCATCATCGCGCTGCGGTTCCACCGGTGGTCGGCGATCGCGCTCGCGGCACTGTTCGCGGTGCAGTTCTTCGTGACGGACACGAACGGACGGTGGGTGCTCAGCGCGGTGCACGTCGCCGCGGCGCTCGTGGTGCTCTGGATCAACCGGCGGGACGTCCTGCCGACGGTGACGGCCCCGTTCCGACGGCCGTCCTCCCCGGTGTTCCGCGACTGAGGGCCCACCGTCGGGTGGCCGCCGAGCGGGTTGAGTCGAGCCCGGGGCGGTCAGTCGGCGTCGGGGGCGAGCCAGATCGCCGAGGCCGCGGCCGCCGGCAGGTCGACGAGCGACTCCTCGCCGTCGGCACCGCGGCGTGACACCGCGATCACGCCCGCGTAGTCCCGCACCCGCTCCACCCGCAGGTGCGTGCCGAGCCCGACCCCGAGCTCGTCGAAGTACCGGAGCAGGGACGGGTCGTCGTCGGACACCCGGTCGACGGTGCCGCACGCGCCGGGCTCGACCGCGCCGAGCAGCGTGCCCGGGGAGTCCGGCACCGTGCCGTCCGCGCGGGGGATCGGGTCGCCGTGCGGGTCGTGCGTCGGGTGCCCGAGGTCGGCGTCCACCCGGTCGAGGAAGGTCTCGGACACCGAGTGCTCGAGCGCCTCGGCCTCGGTGTGGACCTCGTCCCACGAGTACCCGAGCCGCTCCACGAGGAACGTCTCGATGAGCCGGTGCCGCCGGACCATGGCGACGGCGACCTGCTGGCCGAGCGGGGTGAGGACGACGCCGTAGTACGGGGTGTGCTCGATCAAGCCGTCGCGGTCGAGCTTCCGGAGGTTGCCCGACACCGTCGAGGCCGACACCTTGAGCGTCGCCGCGATGTCCCGCGTCGCCAGCCCCGGACCGCCGCGCTCGCTCGCCTTCCAGACGAGCTTCACGTAGTCCTCCGCCATCGTGGACAGGGAGGGCAGGCGCATGCCCCAATGGTACAAACAGCAGGTGACCACAGCAGCCCCCGCCCGTCGCCGCCGCTGGCCCGTCCCGCCCTCGCTGCTCGTCGGTCTCGCACCGCTCGTGGTGTTCGCGGCGATCAGCGCGTGGCGATCCCGTCCGAGCGACGACTACCCGACGCTCGGCCAGACCGTCGAGAGCGTCGTGCGGTCGCTCGTGGTCCCCGAGGGCATCGCCGCGGTCGCGCTGTGCCTCGTCGTGACCGGCCTCGGCTGGTGGCGCATCGCGACGGTGGATCCGACCCGCACCGGGCTCCGTTGGACGATGCTCGCGCCGCTGCTCATCCTCGTGGTCTGCGTCGTGCGACTGCCGCTCGTCGACTGGTCCGCACTACCGGTCCGCTACTTCCTGCTGCTCACCGTCGGGGTGCTCTTCGTCGGGGTCTTCGAGGAGCTGATGACCCGCGGCGTCCTGCTCGTCGGCCTCCGCCGCCGGCTGCCCGAGTTCGGCGTGTGGATCGCCTCGTGCCTGCTGTTCGGCCTGCTCCACCTGCTCAACGCCCTGGCCGGCGCGAGCCTGGGAGCGACGCTCGTGCAGGTCGTCTTCGCCGCGTCGTTCGGGTCGACGCTCTACGTCGCCCGGCGGCTGACCGGCAACCTGCTCCTGCCCGTGCTGCTGCACGCGTTCTGGGACTTCGGGTCGATCGCGCTCTCGGCCACGACCGACGTGCGAGACCCGTCGAAGCTCGCGCTCGTCGGCCTGGTCGGGCTGTTCTCGTTCGGGGTGCTGGCGCTCGGGGTCGTCGCCGGCGGGGTGATCGCGTGGCGGGACGACCGGCCGCGCCGCCTGCGGCGCCGGTGGCGGACGGTACCGCCCATGGCGGCCCTCGCGGTGCAGGGGGACGAGCCGCGCCTCCAGGCCGTCACGTGGTGACCACCGACTGACTGGAGGCGCGGGGCTGCGAATGCGCACAGCCCCCGGCCCGGTTCACCTCGTGGTCGACGTCCGTTCCCCGTCCCGCAACCACCTCTCCTTAGCGTTCCGGTGATTCCAAGCCGGTACCAAGAGAGGAGCGTCGCCCGCTCGCGGGCGACCACACCACATGCGCAGAACCGCACTCCGCGGGGTGACCGTCGCGACGGTCGCGACCGCACTCGTGCTCGGCTCGCCGCTCGTCGCGAACGCGGCGGGCTACCCGAGCGACTCCAGCAAGCCCGACCTCGTGTCCCTGCTGAACGGCTACGACCAGTTCTGGCAGTCGACGGGGAAGAACGACCTGCACGGCACCGTGCAGGACCCGGCGACGCTCGCGAAGAACGACCAGCTGACGTCCTGGATCAACCAGCACGCCACGAAGGCGCAGCAGCTCAGGGCGCTGCAGGACTCCGAGTACCAGAACGCCACGAACACCGGGTACGACCAGTCGTCGACGGTGTCGCAGGGCCTCGGCGCATCGCTCGAGAAGATCTACCTCGAAGGCCGGCAGTCCGGCGCACTGCCCCTGACCTCGGCGCTCGTGAACAGCTCGAACGGCACCAGCGGCGCGTACGTCAGCACCGGCGACGCGAAGGCGCACTACAGCTACCCGCGCCCCTACCTGCCCGCCACCACGACCGCGACGCTGCCCGCGACCGACGACCAGACCGGCTGCGCGCCGGCGACGGTCAACGCCTCGTCGCTCGCGGCGAACCGCGCCGGCAAGGCGTGGGCCTCGGCAGACGGCACGCTCGACATCACCCGCGTGCCCACGGTGACCGACACGACGCACGAGTTCTCGCCGAACGACGTCGTCCTCGACGCCGGCTACGGCACGGCCGGCATCTGCACCGGCGGGTCGTTCCCCTCCGGCCACACCACGACGGCGTACCAGGCGGGCATCACCCTCGCCACGCTGGTCCCCGAGCTCGCACCGGAGCTCCTCGCCCGTGCGTCCGAGGCCGGCAACGACCGCATCGTGCTCGGCGTGCACTACCCGCTCGACATCATGGGCGGACGCATCGACGGTGAGGCGGCACTCGCGGCCCGCTGGTCGGACACGCAGTACCGGACCGCGGTCCTCGAGCCGGCCCGTGCCGAGCTCGTGTCGTACCTCGAGAAGGAGTGCGGTGGCACCCTCGCCGCGTGCATCGCGGCGGAGAAGCCCTACACGGACGACCCCTACGGCGGGGCGGCCATCCCCGGCGGCACCGCGCAGGTCGTCACCGACCGTGCCTCGGCCGTGCAGGTCTACCGCGAGCGCATGACCTACGGCTTCGCGGCGACCGGGACGACCGGCCTCGCGCCGTCCGTCCCCACCGGCGCGTCGAACCTGCTCCTGACCGCGTTCCCGACGCTCACCGACGCACAGCGCACCGCCGTGCTCGCGCAGACCGAGGCCCCGTCCGGCGCCCCGCTCGACCAGTCCGGCACGGCCAACGGATCGTGGGAGCGCCTCGACCTGGCAGCCGCGACCAGCGCCACCGTCTCGGTCGCGACCGACGGCAGCGTGAAGGTGCTCGCCACCGGTGGCACCGCCCGCGTCCTGACCGGCGTCCTCACCGCGCCGCACGGCACCTCGGTCGCCGCGGGCTCCTCGCTCGCGCTCGCCGGGACCGGCTTCACCGCCGGGTCGTCGCTGCGGGTCGTCCTGCACTCCGACCCGGTCACGGTGGGCACGCTCACCGTCGCCGCGGACGGCACAGTCACCGGCAGCGTGACGATCCCCGCGGGGACCGCCACCGGGGCGCACACGATCGACCTGGTCGACGCCTCCGGTGCCTCGGTGCTGGCGACGCCGCTCGCGATCACGGTCACGCCGGCTGCGGCCGGTGGCGGCACCGGCGGTGGCTCGGGCGCGGGTACCGGTAGCGGGGTCGTCGACCCGGGCACCGGCGTCCACCTGCCGGTCGTCTCCGGCTGATCCCCTCCCGCTGGTCGGCGCCCGTTCTCCGCGGGTGCCGACCGGTGCCACGTCCCGCTTCCTGGAGTCCCGCCATGCGCACCCGCACCCTCTGGACCACCGTCGGTGTCGCCGCCGCGATCGTCGCCGTGACCGCCGCGGTCGCCGTGCCCCTGCTCGGAGGCGCCACATCGTCGTCGTCGGCGTCCGTGCCCGCGCCGACGTCGTCGCCGACCGCATCGGCCGTACCCGCGGTCCCGCACGTCAGCTCCGCCGCGCTCGCCGCCCTGCCGGAGGCGCAGTACTCCGCCGTCGTCGCCGGCCTCATGCCGTTCGACCGCACGGTCACCGCCGCCACGGTGTTCCACCTCCGCGCCGACGCACCCCTGTTCGGTGCTGCCCGCACGGCACCCGTCGCCCGGTTCGCCGCGTCGGACTTCCTGCGGCAGCCGACGACGGTCGTCGGGCTCCGGCGCGAGGGAGACTGGGAGCTCGTCCTCACCCCGGCGCGGCAGCAGCTCCCCTCGACCTCGCACGGTGCGGGGGCCGCGGCGCAGACATCGGCGTGGGTGCCGGTGGCGTCGCTTCAGGAGGTGACGACCCCGACCTCGCGCGTGGTCATCTCCACGAAGGACCAGACGGTGTCGATCGTCGACGGGTCCGGCGCCGTGACGCACCGCTTCGACGCGGGGGTCGGCACGGCGGACACCCCGACGCCGACCGGGGTCACGGGCTACCTGGAGCAGCGGTACGTCGACCCGGCGCAGGGCACCGGCGACCACCCGATCCAGCTGACCTCCCTGCACTCGAGTGCGGCCGACGAGCCGTACGGCGGCCACGACGGTGGGCTCATCGGGCTGCACTGGAACGCCACCACCTCGGGCGCGGTGTCGCACGGGTGCGTGCGGCTCGACGCCGAGGCCGTCGCCGCGGTGAATGCCCTGCCGCTCGGCACGCTCGTCACCGTGGAGTAGGCGCGCCGGGCGCGGTGCGTCCCGCACGGCGCACAACCAAAGTCACGTCGAGCCGGGGGAACGCGCGGCTCGACGTGACTTCGGTTGTGCGAACCGCGGTGGAGCGGGCCGGCGCGGGTGCGGGCGCGGGCGCGGCGTCAGCGCTTGCGGCCGACGGCGAAGACCCGGCGGAACGGGTACACCGTGCCGTGGGCGCTCGCCGGGTACGCCTCGCGGAGCGCCGCCGCGTACCGCTCCGTGTACGCCGCGGTGAGCGCACCCGAGGGGTCGGCGGCGTCGAGCGCGGCCAGGGCCGGCCGGAGCCCCGTCCCGCGCACCCACGACAGCACCGGGTTCGCTCCCGGCAGCAGCTGCGCGTAGGTCGTCTCCCACGCGCGCGCGTCGAAGCCGGCGTCGAGCATGATGCCGAGGTAGCCGGCGGGGTCGAGTACCGGGTCCTCGCGCAGCACACCGTCGAGCGCCGAGGCCCAGGGCCCGGAGGCCCCGACCGACCGCATGAGCGCGTGCGACGGCGACCCGAAGTTGCCCGGCACCTGCATCGCGAACCACGACCCGGACGGCATCGCCCCGAGCCACCGCGGCAACAGCGACACGTGCGACGGCACCCACTGCAGCGCGGCGTTCGTCACGACGACGTCGTCGGTCGGGCCGGGCGTCCAGTCCTCGATCGCGCCGAGTTCGAAGGCGAGGTTCGGCGCGGCCGGCACCGACGCCAGCATCTCCGCCGAGGAGTCGATCCCGACCACCGTCGACGAACGCCACCGCGCTGCCAACGTGGCGGTGAGGGTCCCGGGGCCGCAGCCGAGGTCGACGACGCGACGGGGCGCCTCCCGGCCGTCCCCGACCGGCCACGCGACCTGCGCGACCAGGTCGTGGAAGGGGCGGGCGCGGTCGTCCGCGAACGCGGCGTACCGATCCGGGTCCCAGCGCATCGCTAGATCTCGACCTCGAACGGCTCAGTCCGGACCAGCTCGTGCACGCCGGAGATGACCTCGCTCGGGCGGAACGGGTAGCGGTCGATCTCGGCCTGGTCGCTGATGCCGGTCATGACGAGCACGGTGTGGAGCCCCGCCTCGATGCCGGCCTGCACGTCCGTGTCCATCCGGTCGCCGATCATGCCGGTGTTCTCGGAGTGCGCCCCGATCCGGTTCATCGCCGAGCGGAACATCATCGGGTTCGGCTTGCCGACCACGTACGGCTGCTTGCCGGTCGCCTTCTCGATCATCGCCGCGATCGCACCCGTCGCGGGCAGGACGCCCTCGGCGCTCGGGCCGGTCGCGTCGGGGTTCGTGACGATGAAGCGTGCTCCGTCGCGGATGAGGCGGACGGCCTTGGTGATCGCCTCGAACGAGTAGTTGCGGGTCTCACCGACGACGACGTAGTCCGGAGCGGTCTCGGTCATGATGAAGCCGGCCTCGTGCAGGGCGGTCGTCATGCCGGCCTCGCCGATGACGAACGCGGAGCCGCCGGGCATCTGCGACTTGCAGAAGTCGGCCGTCGCGAGCGCGGAGGTCCAGATGCGTTCCTCGGGCACCTCGAGCCCGGACCAGCGGAGCCGGGCGCTCAGGTCGCGCGGCGTGAAGATCGAGTTGTTCGTGAGGACGAGGAACTCCGTTCCCTCGTCGAGCCACTGCTGGATCAGCTCCGGCGCGCCGGGGAGCGCCTGGTTCTCGTGGACGAGCACACCGTCCATGTCGGTCAGCCAGCACTCGACTTCGTCGCGGGTCGCCATGGTCCTCACCCTACTGGGGCACGGATGCGGGCCCTGGGTGCAGGCCGGGAGGCGCGGATCGGCTCTTGCGCGCTGCTGCCGGACCCGAGATGGTCGAGACACCGAATGCCACTCGGCTTTGCCCTAGGCTTTTCGGGACACGTACCGAATCAAGGAGGCCGCCCCGTGCTCGTCGAACCCGGAACCCCGACCGCCACGCCCCGACCCGCTGCGGGGGCGGCCGCCGCTTCCGTCGCTGGGGCTGCTTCCGTCGCCGCGGCTTCCGTCGCGGGTGCCTCCGTCGCGGGCGCGGTGCCGGGAGTGGCCGAGCCGGCCCGCCGACGCCGTGGTCGCCCGAACGTGCTGAGTCGCGAGCAGGTGATCGACGCCGCGACCTCGATCGCGAACGAGGACGGCATCGACCGGCTGTCGTTCCGGGCACTCGGGGCGCGGCTCGGCGTCGCGCCGATGACCGTGCACCGGACGATCGGCGGCCTCGACGACCTGCACGCCGAACTCGTGCGGCGGACCGTCGACGAGTTCACCGCCACGTTCGTGTGGCCGTCCGAGTGGCACGACGTCGTCCGGGTCTTCGCGACCACCTTCCGCGACCTCATGCTCCGGCACCCGCTCGTGCTCGAGTCGCACAGCCGCCGCGGGGCGCTCGTCTCGACGGAGTCCGACGCCGTCGTGGCGAAGGTCGTCGGGGCGCTCCGTTCCGCCGGGCTGAGCGACGCCGAGGCGATGTACGCGTTCTTCGTCGTGTACGACTTCGTGGTCGGACACACCGGAGTGCAGGTCGGCCGGGGTTCCGCCGAGGCGGGGCGGCCGGAGCGGCACGCACTCGTCGGGGAGCTGCTCGGGACGCACTCCTACGAGGACCGCTTCGCGCTCGGGCTCGACGTGCTCATCGCGGGGATCGAGTCGCGCGTCCGCTGAGCTCGGGTGCGGGTGCGGGTGCGGGTGCGGGTGCGGGTGCGTGGCTGCCTCGCACGGTGCGGGCGGGGTCGCGCCCGCCGTACGCTGGGGACGTGACCACCGCGCCCGAGCCGTCCCACGAGCGCACGACGAACGGGGTCGGGCCGCACCCCGAACCGTGGCCCGACGACCCCCGGCTCGACCCGGAGCTTCTCGCCACCGGGGACACCCGCAACGTGGTCGACCGCTTCCGGTACTGGTCGATGGACGCCATCGTCGCCGAACTCGACACCCGACGGCACGCCTTCGACGTGGCGATCGAGAACTGGCAGCACGACCTGAACATCGGGTCGATCGTGCGGAGCGCCAACGCGTTCCTCGCCGGCACGGTGCACATCATCGGGCGCCGGCGGTGGAACAAGCGCGGCGCGATGGTCACCGACCGCTACCAGCACGTCCGCTACCACCCCGACGTCGACGCCTTCCGCGCGGCCATGCGCGAGGACGACCGACCGGTGATCGCGATCGACAACACCCCCGGCGCCGAGCGGATCGAGTCCGCCGTGATGCCCGAGCGCTGCGTGTTCCTGTTCGGGCAGGAGGGGCCGGGCCTCACGGAGGCGGCGGTCGCCGGCGCGGACGGGCACCTCGAGATCACGCAGTTCGGGTCGACGCGGAGCATCAACGCCTCGGCGGCGGCCGCGATCGTCATGCACAGCTGGGTCGTCCAGCACGCCGACCTCGGCGGCGACTGAGGCCGGCTCCGTCGGCGGTGTCAGGCCGCCGCGGAAGCGACACCTGCGCGGTCGACGCCGGCGTCCGGGGCGGAAGAGCGACAGATGCCCGCTGGAGTACGGCGGTGGACTGTCGCTTTCGCGACGGGGCGGCGCGGGGCGGGGGTGAGTCGTGCCTCCAGGCCGGGTCGGCGTCGCTCCGGACGCGGGCCGATCCCGACCCCGGGCCGCTCCCGAAGCAGGTCGCTCGGGACGCTGGCCGCTCTCGTCGGCGAGCGCTCGCGTCAGCGAGCCGCGGTCGTCCGCCGGGCGACCAGCCGCGGCTCGACGAGCACCTCGGTGGCAGCGAGCCCCGGGTCCGCGATCCGCGCGAGCAACCGCTCGCCGGCGCCGCGACCGATCTCGACACTGCGGTCGTCGATGCTCGTCAGGCCGACGTAGCGCGTCGCGGCCAGCGGTGTGTCGTCGTAGCCCATCACCGAGACGTCCTCGGGGACGCGGAGCCCGCGGGCAGCGAGCTCGGACAGTGCACCGATCGCCATCACGTCGTTCGCGGCGAAGACCGCGGTGACGTCGGGGTGAGCGTCGAGGAGCTCCGCGACCGCGGTCGACCCCGCCTCCTCCGTCGGTTCGCCGGGGAGGACGACCACGGCGACGTCCGCCGCCTCGCCGACGCGCTGCTCGAAGCCGGCGCGGCGTTCGGCCGATGCCGCCGACCGTGCTCCGACGAACCCGAGGCGGACGTGGCCGAGGCCGAGCAGGTGCTCCGCGGCCATGCGCCCGCCGGCACGGTCGTCGTTCGCGACGGTGTCGGCACGGGGGATCGTGACGCGACCGCCGGCGATGACGAGCGGGGTGGACGCCGGGATCGCGAGGTCGGTGTCCGGCTCACCGGCGATCACGAGGCCCTCGACGCGCATCGACAGGAACCCCTCGACGGGCGAGACGTCGAGCCCGGTGTTGAGGAAACGGTCGGCGACGACGAGCCGGTGACCCTGGTCCTGCAGCGCTTCGCGGAGGCCCGTCAGCAGGTCGACGAACCACTGGTTCCGGAAGTCGTCGAGCACCACGCCGATCGTCCGGGAGCGGGTACCGGCCAGGGAGACGGCCGCGGTGCTCGGGCGGTAGTCGAGCTCCTGGATGGCCTTCAGCACGGCGTCGCGGCGCTGCTGGCTCACCCGGGGGGACCGCTGCAGCACGAGCGAGACGAGGGACTTCGAGACCCCGGCGCGCGCTGCGACGTCGTAGATGGTCGCGGGTTTGCCGGCTCCCATGATCTGCATCGACCTCCGTGGCTCTCGTCGTCGATCGTAGCGGGGGTCGTCCGTCGCCTCAGTCGCGTCCGCGTCCGAGCGGCTGCTTCGCGAGTTCACCACCGAGGAACTCCATGTCCTCGCCGGGCAGTCCGGCGCGCTCATCGGCGTCGAGTACGGCGGCGGCGTCGTCGACCGGCCGGAACCCGATGCGCTCGCCCGCCGCGAAGTCCGCCGGTGCTCCGGTGTTCCGGGACACCGCCCACACGACGTGGTGGCCCGGCTCCGTCAGCTCGACGGTCGCCTGGACCAGCCGCGTCAGGTCGTCCGGTGACGTCCACATCAGCAGCGCCCTCGCCGTGTGCGGCCGATCCCCGAACGCGCCGATGCGGGCGGAGACGACGGACATGCCGAACCGGTCGGCGAACAGGCTGCCGAGGAGCTCCATCGCGGCCTTCGTGACGCCGTAGTACGAGTCCGGCCGAGGGAGCCGGTCACCCGGGACGCTCCCGGGGGTGGCGGTGTCCGCATCGCCGATCAGCTCGGGGACCCGGCCGACGGCGTGGATCGAGCTCGCCTGGACGACCCGCAGGACCCCTGCGGCAGCCGCGGCCTCGAGCACGTTCTTCGTCCCGGTGACGTTGGCGTCGACGAGGGCGTCCCACTCGTCCTCGGTGGGGATGCCGGCCAGGTGCACGACGGTGTCGACTCCGGGCAGTGCGGCCTCGAGCGCGGCGCGGTCGTTGACCGACCCGGGGACGAACCGTTCGCGCGCTCCGACGGGCGGGTCCGGTGGGCGCTCGTCGAGCAGGACGAGGTCGTGTCCGGCTGCCAGGAGCCTCGGTCGCAGTGCGGTCCCGATCCGTCCCGTGGCACCGGTGATGAGCAGCGTCGCCATGGGTCGGACGGTACGCCGAGGTGGGTGGGCGGGTGCGCGGCGGCGGTGTGGGGCGCGGCGGGTGCGGCGGCGGGTGCGTCGGGCGCGGCCGCGGGCCGTCGGGCGCGGCGGGTGCGGCCGCGTCGGCGACGGGCCGTGTACCGCCGCACAACCGAAGTGACCCCGAACCGCGGCGAACCGCGGCTCGGGGCCACTTTGGTTGTGCGGGGCGAGGCGGAACCGCGCCAGCGCGGCGCCCCGCCCGCCCCGCGCCCCGCCCTACCCGATCAGGCTCGGCCGCAGGTCGCGCAGCGTCCGCGACCGGGTCTGCCGCGCCGTGACCACGAACGACACGAGCAGCGCGCCGAGCAGCCAGCAGAGCAGCACGCCCGCGTCGGACCAGGCCGCGCCGAGGTTCCCGCCGTACATCGTCTGCCGGATCGCGTCGACCGAGTACGTCATCGGCAGCGCGAAGTGCAGCGCGGCCAACGGCCCCGGCAGCGTCTGCCAGGGGAAGGTCCCGCCGGCGGTGACGAGCTGCACGAGCATGAGCACCAGGCCGAGGAACTGCCCCACGGAGCCGAGCAGCACGTTGAGCGCCATGATGATCGCCGCGAAGGTCGCCGAGGCCAGCACCATGATCCCGATCGTCGCGCCGGCGTGCACGACGTTCAGGTCGAGCGCGAACCGCACGATGAAGAACAGCGCCACCATCTGCACGAGACCGAGCAGCGCGGGCGTCAGCCAGCCACCGAACACCACGGCGAGGGGCTTCCGCACCGCGGTGATGGCCCGCTTCGAGATCGGCTTGAGGATGAGGAACAGCGCGTACATGCCGATCCATGCGGCGAGGGAGATGAAGAACGGCGCGAGGCCGGCCCCGTAGTTCGACGCCGCGGCGACGTCGTCCGTCCCGACCTTCACCGGGTCGGAGATGACCGAGGCCTGGTCGTTCCGCTGGGAGGCGGTCGACGCCGGGATCTTCGTGCGTCCGTCGTCGAGCTTCGTCGCGAGCTCGGACGACCCGGTCTGCAGCTTCGTCAGGCCGGACGCCAGCGAGTCCGCGCCCTCGTCGGCCGAGGCGGCCCCCGTGGCGAGCGCCGATGCGCCGGACGACAGGGTCGGTGCGGCCTTGGCGAGTGCGGCGGTGCCTGAGGCGACCTGGGTGGAGCCGGCGGAGAGCTCCGACGCACCGGTGGCGGCGGACGAGATGCCGGACGACAGGGTCGGTGCGGCCGTGGCGAGCGCCGCGGTGCCGGCGGCGACCTGGGCGGAGCCGTCGCGGAGCTCGTCGACCTTCTGGAGCTTCTCCGTCGCGTCGGCGATGTCCGCCTGCACCTTCGGGTCCGCGAGTTGCTGCTGCACCGCGGCCGTGATGACGGCCCGCACCTCGGGCGTGATCGTCACGCCCTGCGCCTCGGCCTGCTTGGTGATGGCGTCCACGACCTTCGACGGGGAGATCCCGTCGACGAAGTCGAGCACGGGGTCGGTCGTGTCGGCGAGGGTCTTGTTGCCCGCGGCGACCTTCTGGGCGCCCTCGTTGAGCTTCGCGGTGTCGGCGGGCAGCGTGGCGGTCTGCTGCTTCGCCGTCGCGAGCCCCGAGGACAGCGTTGCCGCGCCGGACGCGACCTGCTGCGCACCGTCGTTGAGCTTCGTGGTCTGCGCCGGCAGCTGCGCCGTGCCCTTCGCGAGCTCGGATGCTCCGTCGGACAGCTTGCCGGTGCCGTCCGCGAGCGTCGCCGCCCCGGTCGCGGCGTCGGACGCCCCGGTCGCGAGCTGCCCCGCGCCGTCGGCGGCGTCACCGAGGCTGTCACGGACGTCGGCGAGCCCCACGAGCAGGGTCTTCGCCGCCTGCTTGCCGACCCGCTCGGCGACCGCGGTGCGCATCGTCTTGCCGGCCTGCTCGGCGATCGTCGAGGCCAGGTAGGAGTTCGTGTCCGCCGTCGTCATCACGAGCTTCGCGCGCTTCGGGTCGTCGGACTGCGCCGACACCAGGGACGCGGAGAAGTCGTGCGGGATCGTCACGACGAAGTCGTACGTGCCGTTCCGCACGCCCGAGCGGGCGTCGGCCGCGGTGGTCGTCGTCCACTTGAAGTCGGCGCCGTCGACGGCCTGCTTCGTGACGTCCTTGCCGTAGTCGACGTGGTCGCCGTCGAGGGTGGCTCCGGCGTCCTGGTTCACGATCGCCGCGGGGACCTGGTCGAGCTTGGCGTACGGGTCGCGGTTGGCCCAGAGGTAGGCGCCGCCGTAGAGCAGCGGCACGATCATGAGCGCGATGAACGCGAGTCGTGCGAGCGGGGTCGCGGTGAGGCGCGCCAGTTCGGCGCGGACGAGCGAGGTGGTGGTCACGGGGTTGCCTCCGTCGGGACGGTTGCGGATGCGTCGGCGACGGTCGACGGGCCGGCCTGGAGGCGCGGCTCGTTTCCGTCGGTACGGGTCGCGTCCTCGGGACCCTCGGTCTGGGTGGTGTCCGGCACGCCGACGGTGTCGAGCAGCGTCTCGACGGTCGCCGCGGCGGCCTTCGAGGTCACCAGCACGACCGTCACGCCGCGTCGTGCGACGTCGCGGACGACGGCGAACCAGCCCTCGACGGCGCCGCCGTGCCGCTCGGGCGAGGTGATCACGAGCCCGGTCACACCGTCGCGCAGCAGGGCGAGCTCGACGAGCAGCCGGACGCGCACGTCGGTGGGGACCCGCTGCACGTGGGTGTCGGCGTAGTGCTGCAGCCCGAGCTCGTCGAGCACGGTGTCGACGTGCTGGCGTGAGGGGCGCTGCTGGGCGTAGGCGAGCTCTTCGCGGACGATCTGCTTGAGCGTCATCACGGGGAACGGTTCGGCGACGCCGGGGGTGTCCACGAGCGCGAACGCCTGCCGGACCCCGGCCGGGTCGTCGTGGCCGTCGAGCAGGACCCGCCCGCTGTCCGGCTGCATCCGGCCGCCGGCGACGAGGGAGGCGAGGACCGGTGCCTGCTCCGTCTCGACGGCGATCACGCCCGGGCGGCCGGGGGCGGCGACGGCGGAGACGACGGGCAGTGCGGCGCCGGGCTCCTCGCCGATGCCGACGTGGTCGAGTTCGAGGGTCATGCGAGGTCCTTCGGGGTGGGAGCGGAGGCGACCGGCTCGGAGAGCATCGCGGTGCGCCAGTCGATGCCGGCCATGCCGAGCGCGGAGAGCACCACCATGCGGCGTCCGTCCTCGTCGGAGGTGCCGGAGCGGGTCGCTTCGTCGAGGACGGCGATGCAGGCGCCCTCGACGAGCCGACCGAGCGTGGCGGGGTCGACGTCGTCGCGCATGGCGCCGTCGGCGATCCCGAGCGCGCACGCTTCACGGACCTGGGCGCGCAGGGGTGCGAACACCTCGGCGACGGGTTCGCTGAACGGGCTGCGGATCGCGACCCGGGCCATCGAGCGGACGTGCGAGACCTCGGTCCAGAGGGTCACCGCGATGGCGGCCAGTCGAGCGGCCGGCGGCAGGGCGCCGAGGTCGGGTGTGGTCGGCATGGCCGCGGCGATCCGGGCGGCGCCGGCGGTCACGACCTCGCGCACGAGGTCGTCGCGCGACGGGAAGTGTCCGTAGACCGCACGCCGCGACAACCCGGCCGCGGCGGCGATGGACTCGAGCGAGGCGTCCGGATCGCCCTGCAGGACGGTCTTCGCGGCCTCGATGAGCGCGGCCCGGTTCTCGGTCGCGTCGCGGCGGGGCGCGCGGACGGGCTGGTCAGAGGTGGTCACGCACCCATCGTAATAACGTGCACACGGGTGTGCAAGTTATCAGGCGTCGTACCCCCGAACGAGGGGCGTCCCCCAAAGAGCGGACTGTGCCACCTGAGAGGAGTCGCATAACTTCACAGCAATTCCTTGCGAAACACGGACGAACCGGGAGTGCGCCCTTTGAACCGTGCAACACCGAACACCGACCCGAATCCCACACCACACCGCATCGCGCGCGTCCTGACCGCCGGCATCGCCGCCGCGGCCCTGGCGTGCGGCGGTCTCGCCGTCGGGGGAGCGGCATCGGCGGCTCCGTCGGGGCTGTCCGCCGCGGACCTCAAGCTCGCGCAGCCACTGCGCGACGCCAAGCCCGCGAAGACGATCGCCGCGTTCGTGCGGACGACCGGCCAGGGTGCCCTCGAGGTCGACGCGCAGGCGAAGGGCGGGGACCTGACGAAGTCGACGACCCAGTCCTCGGCCGCGAAGCAGCGCGTCAAGGCCATCACCTCGACGACCGACGCGGTCACCGACGCCGTCAAGCAGGCCGACGGGGACGCGACCGAGCTGTACTCGACCGAGTACACCGTGCCGGGTGTCGCCGTCGTCGCCGACGTCGCGGCCCTCCGCGAGGTCGCGGCCCGCCCCGACGTCGAGAGCGTCATCCCGCTCACGCCGAAGAAGGTCGTCGACCCGACGGTGAACGCCGACTCCGGTGCGGCACCGTCCGGCGTCGACCCGAGCCTGACGAAGCCGGGTGCCGACGGCGTCTCGCCGAAGAACGCCGCGAGCGACCTCTACACGCGCTCCCTCGACGCGTGGCAGCAGACCGGCCGCACGGGCAAGGGCGTCAACGTCGCCGTGCTCGACACCGGCCTCGACTACACCCAGGCCGACTTCGGCGGCCCCGGCACCACGGCCGCCTACGACGCGGCGCTCGCGAGCACCAGCGCCCCGGACGCCAGCTGGTTCGACGCGAGCAAGTACCTCGGCGGCTACGACTTCGCCGGCCCGACGTACAACGCGGATTCGAGCGACCCCGCGTACGACCCGACCCCGGCACCCGACGAGAACCCGATCGACGGCGCGGGCGGCGACCACGGCACGCACGTGTCCGGCACCATCGCCGGCTACGGCCTCGACGCCGACAAGCAGACGTACGACGGCGACTACACGAAGCTGACGACGCAGCAGGTCCAGGACATGTGGATCGGTCCGGGCACCGCGCCCGAGGCCGGCCTCTACGCCCTCAAGGTGTTCGGTGACGGCGGCGGTTCGACCGACCTCACCGGCGCGGCGCTCGACTGGGTCGGCCAGGCGCTCACCGAGGGGAAGGACATCAACGTCCTCAACCTCTCGCTCGGCTCCGACTACGGCGCGCCGGACGACCCCGACAACGCCAAGATCGACGCCCTGACCGCACGCGGTGTCCTGCCGGTGATCGCCTCCGGCAACGCCGACGACTTCACCGACATCGGTGGCTCGCCGGGCAACGCCGAGGGGGCCCTCACGGTCGCCGCGAGCGCCACCGGGCAGTCCCTCTACGACGGCGTGCAGGCGACCGCCCCGGCAGACGTCGCGAAGACCTGGCGTGCGCAGTACTCGCAGAACTACGCGGGTGCCCTGCCCGTCGAGGGCGACGTCGTCGTCCCGACCACGAACATCGACGGCTGCGCGGCGTTCAGCGCCGACGAGGCCGCGAAGATCGCGGGCAAGGTCGTCTGGCTCAAGTGGACCGACGCCCAGCTCGAGTGCGGTTCCGGCGTCCGCTTCAACAACGTCCAGGCAGCCGGCGGCATCGGCGTCCTCCTGGCGGGGACGATCAACACCTTCGACTCGGGCATCGCGGGGAACGCGACCATCCCGGGAGCCGAGCTGACCAAGGACAGCGTGTCGAGCCTCCAGGCAGCAGCCCAGGCCGGGACCCTGCACGTGCGGTTCGCCGACGAGCTCAAGGGCTTCGAACTCGCCACCGACCCGGAGACCGTGAACACGCTCGCGTCGTTCACCAGCCGGGGCGTCCACGGGTCGTTCGACGACATCGTCAAGCCGGACATCGCCGGCCCCGGGGTCAACGTGATCTCCGCGGCCAACGGCACAGGTGACGGGCGCATGTCGATGAGCGGCACGTCGATGGCGACGCCGGACGTGGCGGGCATCGCCGCGCTGACCTTCCAGTCGCACCCGACCTGGACGGCACCGCAGGTGAAGGCCGCGCTCATGAACACGGCGACGCACGACGTCGAGCAGGGCGACGGTACCGCCACCCTGCTCCGCCAGGGCACCGGCCGGGTCGACGCGCTGCAGGCGGTCACCGCCGGCACCACGGTCCGCAGCATCGAGAACGACCAGCTCGTCACCGCCTCGTACGGTGTCGTCGAGGTCGCCTCGAAGACCAGCGAGAGCCGGACCCTGCAGATCGACAACACCGACGGCCGTCCGCACACCTACGACGTGGCCTACCAGCCGCAGGTGTCGCAGCCGGGCGTGGCCTTCGCGCTCAGCACGAAGCGGGTGACGGTCCGACCGCACGGCACCGCGACAGTGAAGCTCACCTTCTCGATCGCCGACCCGACGCAGCTCCGACGCGTCATCGACCCCACCCAGGAGTCGGTGCAGCAGGGCTACCAGCGGGAGTTCGTCGCCGCGGCCTCCGGCGTGGTGACCTTCACCCCGACGGACAAGTCCCTCAACCCGCTGCGCCTCGGCGCCTACGTCGCGCCGAAGCCGGTCAGTGCCGTGCACGGCGCGGACGTGTCCTTCGACGCCTCGAAGCGCACGGCCGACCTCGCGCTCACCGGGCGCTCGGTCGACCAGGGCGACGCGACGACGGGCTACCACGCGGCGGTCGCACCGTTCGTGCTCGGCGGGACGGACGGCCAGGAGTCGTTCCCGGCCGGCTCGGCGAAGCGCTCCCTGCAGGCAGCCGACGTCCGTGCCTACGGCGCGAACTACGACAAGGCGTCCGACACGCTCGCGTTCGGTGTCCAGACCGCCGGTCCCGACGCCAACCCGGGCGCCGTGACCAACGTCGAGGTGCTCATCGACACCGACCGCGACGGCACGCCGGACTACCTGGTGTACGACGCGAAGTCGGCCGCGGTGGACGCCACGCTCGCGACCACGGTCGACCTCGCGACGGGCGAGACCGTCGACGCGCAGCCGCTCAACGGCGGTGCCCCCGGGCAGGACGTGAACACGTTCGACAGCGCGGTCAAGGTCCTCACTGTGCAGGCCGCCACGATCGGTGCCACGGGGCCGTTCACCTACTCGGTGCTCACCGAGTCGGCGTACGCACCGGCTCTGGCCACGAGCGGCTCCTACGTCGTGGACGAGACGGCGGAGGCGACCTACGACCCGTCGGCGCCGGCGCTCACCTTCGCGCAGGGTCGGGCGACGGGCGTGCTCTTCGCCGACGCCGGCTCGCTCCGGGTCACCCGTGGCACCGGTGTCGCGAACGCCCGGGTCCTGCTGCTGCACCTCGGCAACGCGGTCGGCGACCAGGCCGAGACGCTGTCCGCCACGGTGGCGGCCCCGACCGTCGCGCTCCGGAAGGGCAGTGCGGTGACGGTGAGCGGAGCGACGATCGTCGGCAAGCGGCTCACCGCGCACCACGGCTCGTGGGACGCGAACGGCGTGCGGTACTCGTACCAGTGGCTGCGTGACGGTGCCGTCGTGGACGGTGCCACGAAGCAGACCTACACGCTGGGGTCGTCCGACGTCGGACACCGCCTGCAGGTGCAGGTCACCGCGAAGGCGAAGGGGTACCAGGACGGCTCGGCGACGTCGAAGCCGACCGCGAAGGTGTCCCGCCGCTAGTCGGTCCCGCTGACCACTCGAGGCCCCGGTGCACCCGCGCCGGGGCCTCGAGTGCGTCAAGAGGACATGTAGTTAGGCGAACTAGTTATTCGATGCCAGGATTGCGGCATGCAGACGCAGAGCACCCTGAAGCAGCTCCGGGCCAACCCGATGGAGTGGCGTCGCCGTGGGCTCACCCCGCCCGACGTGATCCAGTCGATGATCGAGGAACGCCTGGCCGAGCCGGGCCACGCCCAGCCCCTCGGCGACCCGTCGTACCAGGACTTCTTCCTGAGCTGACCGGTACACGGTGGCGCGGCTCCCGACGCGGCCACCCACGGAACCGGAGGCGGGGGGGCCGCGGGGCCCCCCCCCCCCCCCCCGGGGGGGGGGGGGGCCCCCGCCGCCGGGGGGGGGGGGGGGCGGGTGGAGAAGCGGGGGGGTGCAGAAAAAACTCAGTAGTCCAAATAGTAGA
>NZ_SNVW01000017.1 GCF_004361695.1 Curtobacterium flaccumfaciens
CGCCAACCCGACCCGAGGGGGTGGGCAACCCGCTCGCGGCGTACCCGCGCCCCCCCCCCCCCCGGGGGCCGGGCGCCCCCCCCCCCCCCCCCCCCGGGGGGGGGGGGGCCCCGGGGCCCCCGCGCCTCCAGTCCGTCCTGCGGTCCTGTCCCGGGCACGCGGCGGGTGACGTGCAGGTGACCAGCCGATAGACTCGGGTGGACCACCGGCCCGACGGTCGCGTGAGGTCCTCCGCCAACGTGAGGAGAACCAGATGCCCGCAGCAGTCATCATCGGCGCCCAGTGGGGCGACGAGGGCAAGGGGAAGGCCACCGACCTCCTCGGCAGCCGCATCGACTACGTCGTGAAGTTCAACGGCGGCAACAACGCCGGACACACGGTCGTCGTCGGCGGCGAGAAGTACGCCCTCCACCTGCTGCCGTCCGGCATCCTCACGCCCGGCGTCACCCCGATCATCGGCAACGGCGTCGTCGTCGACATCGAGGTCCTGTTCCAGGAACTCGACGCCCTCAAGGCCCGCGGCGTCGACACCTCGCGGCTGCTCGTGTCGGCGAACGCCCACGTCATCACGCACTACCACCGCACCATCGACAAGGTGACCGAGCGCTTCCTCGGCAAGCGCCAGATCGGCACCACCGGTCGCGGCATCGGCCCGACCTACGCCGACAAGATCAACCGCGTCGGCATCCGCATCCAGGACATCTTCGACGAGAACATCCTGCGGCAGAAGGTCGAAGCGGCCCTCGACCAGAAGAACCACCTGCTCGTGAAGGTCTTCAACCGCCGCGCGATCGACCCGGAAGAGGTCGTGGAGTCGCTGCTGTCCTTCGCGGACCGCCTGCGCCCGATGGTCGCCGACACCGGACTCGAGATCCACCGGGCGCTCGAGCGCGGCGAGACCGTCCTGTTCGAGGCCGGCCAGGCCACCATGCTCGACGTCGACCACGGCACGTACCCGTTCGTGACGTCCTCGTCGGCGACCGCCGGCGGCGCCGCGACCGGTTCCGGCATCGGCCCGGGCAAGCTCGAGCGCATCATCGGCATCGTGAAGGCGTACACGACCCGCGTCGGCGCCGGCCCGTTCCCGACCGAGCTCTTCGACGAGTCCGGCGAGTTCCTCCGCGCGAACGGCTTCGAGTTCGGCACCACCACGGGGCGTCCGCGTCGCTGCGGCTGGTACGACGCCCCGATCGCCCGCTACACGGCGCGCGTGAACGGCGTGACGGACTTCGTGCTCACGAAGCTCGACGTGCTGACCGGGCTGGCGACGATCCCCGTCTGCGTCGCGTACGAGGTGGACGGCGTCCGCGTGGACGAAGTGCCCGTGAACCAGTCCGACTTCCACCACGCGAAGCCGATCTACGAGGAGTTCCCGGGCTGGACCGAGGACATCACCGGCGCCCGTACCTTCGAGGACCTGCCCGCCAACGCCCAGTCCTACGTCCTCGCGGTCGAGGCGATGTCCGGCGCGCGGATCTCCGCGATCGGCGTCGGGCCCGGCCGTGACGCCATCGTCGTCCGGCACGACCTGCTCGGCGCTTCCTGATCGTGCGGGTCCTGTTCGTCTGCAGCGGCAACCTCTGCCGGTCGCCGCTGGGCGCACAGGTCCTCACCGCGCGGCTCGGCCGTGACGCCCCGGCGTTCACTGTCGAGTCCGCCGGCACGATCGCGCAGGACGGCGCACCGATGGACGGCGCGGCGGCGACGCAGTCGATCCGCCTCGGGGGCGATCCCGCGGCGCACCGGGCGCGGTACCTGACGGCGGACATCGCCGGAGCAGCAGACCTCGTGCTCACCGCCGAGCGCTCGCACCGCGCGGCCGTGGTGTCCCTCGCACCGCGGGCGGCGAAGCGGGCGTTCACGATCCGGCAGTTCGCCCGCGTGCTCGGGGCGCTCCAGCCGTCCGACCTCGACGGCGTCTCGACCGCGACCGAACTGGTCGACCGCGTCGCCCGGTTGCGGGGGACGGTGCCGCAGCCGGCAGACCCGGCGGACGACGACGTCGACGACCCGTACCGGCGGTCCGCTGCGACGCACGAGCGGGTGGCGGACGAGATCGACGCGGCGCTCGCGGTGATCGCGGACGCCCTGCGCGCCGTGCGCTGACGTCTGCGAGGGCTCGGGGCCACGCAGCGCGCTACCGCCGGGCGAGCACGTGCCGGTCTCGGCTCGCGGCGACCCCGGCCACCGCCTGCACCACCAGGAGCGCCAGCAGCACCGCGATCGGGACGGACCACCCGCCCGTCGCCGCGTGCAGCAGCCCGATGCCGAGCGGACCGAGCCCGGCGAGCAGGTACCCCGTGCCCTGCGCCATCGTCGAGACGTGCGCGGTGTGCCGGGCGTCCGGGGACCGCCAGACGATGTAGCTCAGCGACAGGCTGATCGCGCCGCCCTGCCCCAGGCCGAGCAGGGTCATCCAGACCCAGGCGCCGCCGGCCGGTGCGACGAGCAGCCCCACGAACCCGGCTCCGCACAGTGCCACCACCACCAGGACCGGCAACCACGTCGGGCGGAGTCGCCGGGCGATCGCCGGGCCCGTGACACCCGTGACGATGCCGGGCAGGCTCGAGTACGCGAGCATCAGGCCGGCCTCGTGCGCCGAGACGCCCGCGTCCTGCAGGACCGTGGGCACCCAGGTCAGGAACGCGTAGTACGACAGGCTCTGCAGCCCCATGAACCCGGTCACGGCGATCGCGACGGGGTCGCGGGACAACCGGGCGAAGGTCGGCTCGTCGGCGCGCTCCACCAGGGCGTCGGTGACCGTCCGGCCGCCGCGCACGTGCCCCGGGTTGCGGAGCGCGCGGGGCAGCCAGACGAGGAACGCCACGACCGCCGGGAGCGCCCAGAAGGCGAGCGCCGGTCGCCAGGACCCGAACGCGGCCGCGAGCGGCACGACGGCGGCCGACGCCACGGCGGCGCTCAGGAAGAGGGCGGTCGAGTAGAGCCCCATCATGAGTCCGACACGGTGCGCGAAGTCGCTCTTGATCGCGGCGGGCATCAGGACGTTGGCGACCGCGATCGCCGCACCAGCCAGGACGGTCCCGCCGTAGAGCGCCCAGCCGTGCGGCTCGACGCGGAGCGCGATGCCGATCGCGAGCACCGCCATCGTGAGTCCGAGCAGCCGGTGCAGGCCGATCCGTCGGGTCAGGAGCGGCGTGAGGAACGCGAACGCCCCGAACGCGAACACCGGGATCGTGGTGAGGAGGCTGGCCGCCGAGGGCGTCAGGTGCAGGGACCGTTCGATCGCCCCGAGGACCGGTCCGACCGACGCGACGCCCATCCGCAGGTTGAGCGCGATGAGCAGCAGCCCGGCGCCGACGTACCACGCGGCGAGGAGACCCCGCCGTGGTGCGGCGGTCGGGACGGGGACGGAGGCGGTGGTCATGCTCCGATCACACCACCGAGCGGTGGCGGCGCGGAACACGTACGCTGCCCGGTGATGTCGATCTTCCGCCAACCGCACACCTGGGTCGACGAGGGCCGGACCGAGGCGGCGTTCCACTTCGCGCACGCCGAGACGGTCCCGGCGCACGCGCACGAGCTCGGTCACCTGGTCCACCCCGCCACGGGCGTCCTGTCCCTCATCACCGACGACGGCGCCTGGATCGCCCCGCCGAACCGCGTCGCCTGGGTCCCGGCCGGTGCCGAGCACCGGCACCGGGCGCACGGCGTGACCGACATGCGGATCGTGTGGTTGTCGGCGGACGCGGCCACGGGCCTCCCGTCCGGTCCGGCGGTCCTGGCCGTCTCGGCGCTCGCCCGGGAGGCGCTCCTCGCCATCACGACGCCGGCTCCGCGCTCGGAGACGGCTCGGGCTCACCTCCGTGCGGTCATCGTGGACGAGGTCGCGTCCGCCCCGGAGCAGCCGCTGCACCTGCCGGAGCCCCGGGACGCCCGGCTGCGGCGCGTCGTGCGCCGGGTCGAGCAGGACCTGACGGAGCCGCTGTCCCTGGCGGGGCTGGCGACCTGGGCCGGCGTGGGGGAGCGCACCCTGACGCGCCTGTTCCGGCAGGAGACCGGGATGGGGTACCGGCAGTGGCGGTTGCAGCTGCGGGTGCACCGGGCGCTCGTGCTCCTCGCGGACGGGCGCTCCGTGACGGACGTGGCGTCGGCGTGCGGGTGGGCGACCACGAGCCAGTGCATCGAGCAGTTCTCGCCGCTCGTCGGGATGACGCCGGGTGCGTACCGGCGCGCTGCGGGGACGGTCGGACGATGACTGCACGGGGGCGAACCGATCGGGTCGGGTCGTCTGGTTGATCGGCGGTGCGATCGTCACGGTCACGGCGGGGCCGAAGCGCTGCCGCGCGACTGGGGGCAGCTCTCGGCACCGGTAGCCTGACCGGATGGGTGGGGGAGACCGGATGCGCACCGTCGGACTCGGCGTGGGAGTCGGCGTGCTGTCGGCCGTCGTCGGGTTGCTGCCCTGGATCGTCACCGGCATGCGGCTCCCGCTGCAGAACCTCTGGGCCACGTCGACCACCGACGCGGCCGACATGCCCGTCGCGCTGCTGCCGTTCAGCCAGTACTCCGTCGGTCTGATCGCGGCGATGCTGCTCGTGGGCGGGGCGCTCGCGGGGCTCGTCGTGCGTGTGCTCGGCGCGCGGCTCGGGCTGTCCGGCCGGCTCGGCACCGTGCTGGCGCTGTCCGGGGTGCTCGTCGTCCAGCTCGTCGCACTCGTGCAGGCTGCCGTCGTCACGGGAGCGGGGCTCCGGATGGACACCTCGTTCGGCACCGGTGCTGCCATCAGCGCCTCGCAGGTGTACCTCGTCGCCCTGGTCGCCGGGACCCTCCTGGCCATCGCGCTGGCGCTGGTGGTGCTGGTCGTGCTCGCCCGCACCCGAGCCGCGGTCGCCGTCGTCGCGGTCGCGCTGGTCGCCCTCGCCACCGGGAGCTGGGTCGATGCGTTCCTGGTGTCACCCGTCGGGTTCGCCGACGGCTCCGTCTCGGCCGTGCTGGCGGTGACGCGCTGGCTCCCCGCCGTCCTGCTCGGCCTCGGCATCGCCTGGTCCGGGCTCCGCACCGTCGGGCAGGTCGTCGGTTCCGTGCTCGCCCTGGTGGTCCTCTGGACCGGATCCGCCGCGGTGACCGCGCTCACCTCCGCGCTGGGGACCCGGGTGTACCTGCCGTACCCGCTCGAGCTCGCATCGTTCGGCGCCGAGGTCTTCCGCTCGGCGCTCGGCCCGGCGGGCACCGGGCTCGGGAGCGCACTCGTCGCGCTCCTCATCGGCGGCGCGGGTGGGCTCGTCGTGCGGTGGTGGCGATCCCGGGCTGTCGCGGGTCGCCGGCCGGTCCGCTGACCGGGCCGCTGACCGGTGCGCTGACCGGTCCGCTGACCGAGCCGCTGACCGGTCCGCTGACCGGGCCGCTGACCGGTCCGCTGGGAATGGACGGGAAACGAGTACCCCGATCCGGACGCTGTACCCCGGAAACGTGACGCACGACCCCGGAAACCCGGGCTTCGCCGATGGAACGCATTGACGGAAACCGTGAATCGACGGGCATCGCTGGCGGCCAGAGGGGCTTCTCTCGTAGCGTTCTGGTGTCAGCAGATGTACCCCGGATCGCGAAGAAGGAGAGCGCCATGAGCGTCACCGTCACCCCCGACACCCGAGCCGAGGTCACGCTCGACACCGACACCGTCGACACCATCGCGATCCTCGAGGCCCAGGCCGAGCCGCACACCCGTCCGACCCGCGCGAAGCTCAGCTGGACGCAGGAAGCGGACGGCGAGTGGATCGCCAACTACGGCGGCTACTTCGGCGGCTCGATCGACAAGCGTGACGGACGCTACGTCGCCTCGGACACGTTCGGACTCGTCGTCGGTGACTTCGAGTCGCTCGAGCTCGCGCAGGCACAGCTCGCGGACCAGCTCCACACGATGCTGCCGTCCGTGATCCGCCCGGTCGACTGACCCCTCGACACCCGCAGGACCGCGCGTCCGCACCCGGCTCCACCAGCACGACCAGCACGACCGTCAGCAGCACCAGCACGACCGCACGAGGAGCAGCACCATGAGCACGACCGTCGCCCACCGCCAGCAGGCCGAGGTGACCCTGGACACCGCCACGATCGAAGCGATCACCGAGATCGAGGCGGAGGTCGTCGCTCCCGCTCGGCCCGTGCACGCCCGCATCACCTGGTCCCGTCCCGACACCGGCCTCTGGGCCGCGAACTACGCCGGGTACTACGGCGGCACCGTCGACCGGCAGGGCGACCACTACTTCGTGTCCGACACGTTCGGGCAGTACGTCGGCGACTTCCGCTCGCTCGAAGAGGCGCAGGAGCGCCTCGCCGAGCGGCTGCACATCGTCCTGCCGGGCGTCATGCGCGCGGCGTGAGCCGACAGACCGGCTACGGGCCGGCACCGGACTGGAGGCCCGGATCACGTGAGCAGGACTGCTCACGTGATCCGGGCCTCCAGTCCGTCACGCGACGCGCTCGATGAGCTGCGGGCCGTCGTTCTTCACGCTGTTGACGGCGCGCGAGACCTCGTACTGCTCGAGACCGGCGGCGACCGTCAGTGACTCGTGGTCGAGGAGCGCCAGCAGGTCGTCCGTCGGCAGTGCACCGCCCAGCCAGTCGTCGTAGCCGTCCGGCGTGAGGAACGCCGGCATCCGGTCGTGCACCTCGCCCGGTGCGACGTGCGCGTCACGGGTGATGATCGCGAGCGAGAGTCGCCACTTGTCCGGGTCGCCCTCGGGCTTGGTCGGGTCGGGCCACGCGCTCACCACGCCCGCCATCGCCAGCGCACCGCCGGGCTCGTGCACGAAGTGCGGCTCCTTGCCGTCCTCGCGCACGACCCACTCGTAGTAGCCCTGGGCCGGGATGATGCACCGGTTCGTCGCGAACGCGCGCTTGAACATGCCGCTCGTCGCCACCGTCTCGATGCGGGCGTTGATCGGCTTCGGGCGCTGCTTCTGGAAGTCCTTCGCCCAGCTCGGTACGAAGCCCCAGCTGATCTGGGGGAGCTCCCGTTCGCCCTGGCGCTGCCGGACCGCGAACACGGGGTCGGTCGGGGCGACGTTCCAGCTCGGCACGAGGCCGGTGCCGACCACGCCGGTGTCCTCGTCGACGTGCTCGGTCCGGTCGGCGAGTTCACCGATCAGCTCGGGCAGCAGATCTGCCGTGGTGTCGGAGACGACGAACCTTCCACACATGCGCCCAGTGTGCCCGTCCCCACCGACACACGTCTCACTCGCCGGGGAGGCGGAGCTTCGATCCGGCCGGGTCCCTCCGCCGCTGGGCCGGCCCGGCGTCCGGGTCCGGAGGCGTGACCGCGAGTGCCGCCAGGCGCGCGCGCTCGGCCCGACCGAGGCGGAGCACGAGGTCCGGCAGGGTGCAGACGTAGACGAAGCCCAACGCGAGTCCGTACGCGTGGACACCGCCGGCTGACAGCGCTGCCAGGCCGAGCAGGGCGAAGCCGATCAGCACGGGGCCGGTGCGGGACAGCTGGCGGATCAGGCCACGCTGCAGCAGGGGGACGTCGTTCAGCACCGCCGCGCGGTCGTCGGGCGCCACCGCTTGCGGCACGCGACCGAGGTAGGGCTGGACGGACCAGCGGACGGTGAGCTGCCAGTCGGCGCGCACCTGTCGCCCGTTGATCGTGTTCGCCGTCGCCGGCGGCCGGGCCGTCGGACAGCAGGAGAACGCGATCAGGCCCACGCCGAGCGTCGCCAGGAGGATCGTCACCGGTGCCTGGAACGGCCCCGGGCCGGCCCATCGGAAGGCGTCCTGCAGGACGACGAGCCCGACGCACACCAGGACCGTCACGGCGAGCGCGAGCCAGACGGCACGACGAGCCCGCACGGGGTCGACGACCTCGCCGAGCTGCTCCCGGAACACCTGCCAGCCGAGCTTGAACACGAGATTCCTTCTACTCCCTGTGGCTGCGCGCGGCCGGACACGCCCGGCGCACCCGCCCCGCCCGCGCAAGACCCCCGCCGTTCCGCCGCGTTCCAGCAGTCGCCCAGGAAGGCGCGGTGCGCTCGGACCATGAGTCTCGACATCGTCTACACCGCAGCCGCCCACGCCACCGGCGGAGGCCGTGACGGCCACGTGCGCACCGAGGACGACCGCCTCGACCTCGACACCCGGCCGCCGAAGGAGATGGGTGGCAGCGGCGAGGGCACGAACCCCGAGCAGCTCTTCGCCGCCGGGTACGCCGCCTGCTTCCTCGGGGCACTGCACGCCGCAGGCAAGGAGCTCGGCGTGGACACCACCGACGCCGAGGTCTCGGCCGAGGTCGGCATCGGCGGCAACGGCCAGGGCGGCTTCGGCCTCGCGGTCGAGCTCGACGTCTACGCGCCGTCGGCCCAGCCCGAGCAGCGCCAGCGCCTCGCGGAGCGCGCCCACGAGATCTGCCCGTACTCGAACGCCACCCGCGGCAACATCACCGTCGCCCTGTCCATCGTCGACTAGCGTTCCGGCGTGGTCACCGACGAGTCGCGCTGCCCCTGCCTGAGCGGGAACCCCTACGGCGAGTGCTGCGGCCCCCTGCACGCCGGGGCCGCCGCCCCGACCGCGGAGCGGCTCATGCGGTCACGGTTCAGCGCGTTCGCGCTCGGCCTGCCGGAGTACCTGCTGCGCACGTGGCACCCGCGGACGCGGCCCGCATCCCGCGAGTTGGACCCGCAGCAGCGCTGGACACGGTTGGACATCCTGTCGACCAGTTCTGGAGGCCCGTTCGACTCCCGGGGGACGGTCGCGTTCCGCGCGTGGTGGCGTTCCGCAGACGAGCGGGGCACACTCGACGAGACGAGCGAGTTCGTCCGCGAGCACGGTCGTTGGTCCTACGTGGACGGGACGGTCGCCTGACCGCGTCCCGTACCCGACAGGAGCACCATGCCCCACCGTGACCTCGCCGCCTTCGGCGCCCGTTCGACCGCCCACGAGGTCCTCGAGGGGGTCGACCTGACCGGACGCACCGCGATCGTCACCGGAGCGTCCTCGGGCATCGGCATCGAGACGGCGCGGGCACTCGCCGGCGCCGGCGCGACGGTGACGCTGGCCGTGCGGGACACGGCGGCCGGTGAGCGCGTCGCGGCGGACATCGCCCGGACGACCGGAGCGCAGCGCCCGGTGGTCTCCGAGCTGCACCTCGACCAGCCCGCCTCCGTCGACGACTTCACGGCAAGGTGGTCCGGGCCGCTCGACGTCCTGGTGGCCAACGCCGGGGTGATGGACGCGCCGGAGGCGTACACGGCGGCCGGGTGGGAGTCGCAGTTCGCCACGAACCACCTCGGGCACTTCGCCCTCGCGCTGGGGTTGCACGACCCGCTCGCGGCCTCGGGGTCGGCGCGCATCGTGTCGGTGTCGTCGAGCGGCCACGGCGGCTCGCCCGTCGTGTTCGACGACCTGTTCTTCCGTCGTCGCCGCTACGAGCCCGGCATCGCCTACGCGCAGTCGAAGACGGCGAACGTGCTGTTCGCCGTCGCGGTCGGGGAGCGGTGGGCCGACGTCGGGGTCACCGCCAACGCCTGCATGCCCGGTGGCATCTGGACCGGTCTGCAGAAGCACTGGGACCCTGCGGTGCTGGCGGCGACGAAGCTCTCGGCGGCCGATGCGGTGAAGACACCCGAGCAGGGAGCCGCGACCTCGGTCCTGCTCGCGACGGCACCCGAGCTCGCCGGGGTCACCGGGCGCTACTTCGAGGACTGCCACGAGGCGGCCGTCACGGACCGGATCGTCGACGGGCTGCACGGGGTGCTGCCGTGGGCGCTCGACGAGGACGACGCCGACCGGCTGTGGGACGTGTCGCTCGCGCTGCTCGACGCCGAGGCGCGTTCCCGGGCCTGATCGGCACGGCCAGCCGAGGCCAGGCCGGCCCCGGCATGCGCCGGGTCGACGGGGCCGCGGCGGCGCGTCGGGCCCCGCTCAGGCCCCGATGACCTCGGGCAGCCCGACCGCGGCGCGCATGGCCCGCCGGACGTCGGCCTCGGCGGGCAGGAGCTCGTCGTCGTCACCGGTGAGGAAGAACCGGATCTGACCGATCGCCTGCTCGGTGAGCATGTCCAGGCCGTTCAGCACGCGTCCGCCGTCGTCCGCCCACCGTGAGGCGACGGCGGTCGGCCACGGCTCGTACGCGACGTCGAAGAGCACGGCGTCGTCGCCGGACGGTGCGAGGTCGAGGTCGTCGGCGACGCCACCCGGCAGCGTCGACACGACGAAGCCGTGGCGGGTACCGGGCAGCTCCGTCAGCGGCAGGACGTCGAGCGTGACGCCGAGCCGGACCGCCAGGTCGACCAGGTCGGTGGCCCGCGCGGTGTCGCGGACGAACACCCGGACCGACGAGGCACCGAGGCGGACGGCTGCGGTGAGTGCGCTCGCCGCGGTGGCGCCGCCGCCGAGGACCGTGGCCTCGCCGGGCAGGTGTCCGAGTGCCTCGACGGGACGGACGAGCCCCTCGACGTCGGTGTTCGCACCGAACCGCAGGACGCGGTCGCCCGACCGCCGGAACGCGATCGTGTTGGCGACGCCGAGCTCGTCGACGAGCGGGGTCGTCCGGTCGAGGAGCGGCAGCACCTCGCGCTTGAGCGGCATCGTGAGGCTCAGGCCGCGCCATTCCCCACCCAGCCCCGCGACGAACGCATCCAGCCCGCCGGACGCGACCTCGTGCCTCCCGTACCGGAACGGCACCCCGAGCACGTCGTAGGCCGCTGCGTGCAGCGTCGGCGAGAGCGAGTGCGCGATGGGGGAGCCGAGCACCGCGAGGCGGGTGCGGTCGGCATCGGGGTACTCCACGGGCGTCAGCCTATCCAGGCGCCATCCCGGGGGAGTCCTTAGGTTAGGCTACCCTTCGTGATCCGTACTCCCCTTCGTCTCCGACGCGTCCTCGCCACGGCAGGCGCCGTCGTCGCCGCGTCCCTCGTCCTCGCCGGGTGTGCCTCCGGCTCCGGCTCGTCCACCGACGACCCCTCGGCGTCCGCGGCCGACGGCCAGTTCCCGGTGTCGATCACGACCGCGCTCGGCACCACGAAGATCGACTCGCAGCCGAAGCGCGTCGTCGCCCTCGGCTGGGGCGACGCCGAGACCGCACTCGAGCTCGGCGTGCAGCCCGTCGGCGCGAGCGACTGGCTCGCGTTCGGCGGCGACGGTGTCGGACCGTGGTTGAAGGACGCCTACACGAAGTCGCCGAAGATCATCCAGACGCTCGAGCCGAGCTACGAGGACATCCTCAAGCTCAAGCCCGACCTGATCCTCGACGTGAAGTCGTCGGGCGACAAGGACCGGTACGCGAAGCTGTCCGCGATCGCGCCGACCGTGGCGATCCCGAAGGGCGGCGAGAACTACCTCGCGTCGACCGAGCAGCAGACCACGATGATCGCGAAGGCGCTCGGCAAGGAGTCCGAGGGTAAGAAGCTGCTCTCCGGCCTCGACGACGCCTACGCCGCCGCGCGCAAGGCGCACCCGGAGTTCGAGGGCAAGTCGGCGGTCGTCGGTGCGTACACGGCCGACGGCTTCGGGGCGTACGCCTCCACCGACAGCCGCTCGACGTTCATGCGGAACCTCGGCTTCACGATCCCGAAGGCCATCGACGAGCAGGCCGGCAAGGCGTTCTCGGTGCACCTGTCGGACGAGAACCTCGACCTGCTCAACGCCGACCTGACGCTCATCCTGCCGATCTACGTCGACGCGTCGAAGGCCGAGGCGGACCCGCTGTTCCAGAAGGTGCCGTCGGTCGAGGCCGGCCACTCCATCGTCTTCGACGACCCGGATGTGTCGTCGGCGTTCTCGATGGGGACCACCGCCGCGATCGAGTGGGCGCTGCAGAAGCTGCCGGACGAGTTCGCGTCCAAGCTCGGCTGACGCGGGGCGCCCGATCGGAGCGGGCGTGCCTCGTCGAAACGGGCGTACTTGGTCGAAACGGGCGTACTTGGTCGATCCTTTCGACCGGGTACGCCCGTTTCCGCTTCCTACCGCGCGTGCGATGGGAAGGAACGGGCGGGCCAGGGCGGGCGGGTCGGGGCGGGTCAGGCCAGGTCAGGCCCGGTCAGACGCCGAAGGTCGACCCGAGGAACGCGAACAGCAGGGCGATCAGCGGGAACGAGCCCTGCACGAACGCGGAGTTGAGGTAGCGGCGGCCGGTGCCGGCGAGGACCACCGCGGCGCCGAGCATGCACGCCGTCGAGAAGACGAGGAGCGTCCAGCCGCTCGCACCGTTGCCCGCGAACGCGAGGACGACGCCGAGGATCGCCCCGATCGCCAGGAACAGGTTGTAGAAGCCCTGGTTGAACGCCATCGAGCGGGTCGCCTGCACCTCGGTCTCCGAGGTGAGGCCGAAGATGCGGCGGACGCGTGGGCTCGTCCAGGCGATGGACTCGAGGAAGAAGATGTACACGTGCACGAGGCCCGCGAGGACCGCGAAGACGCACGAGAGGACGAGCAGGACCGACATGACCTCCATTGTCGCAGTTCCGAAGCCGTGCTCAGGTTCCACCCAGCTTCGGGCAGCTCCACCTGGCGTAACCGACACCGGTCGGCCAGCCTCGGCCGTTAGGCTCGGGGCATGAGCGACGACGACACCACGCCCGAGTACGACCAGGCGGCCGTCGCCGAACTGCGCAGCATCCGGCAGAGCATCGACAACATCGACGCCGCCCTGATCCACATGCTGGCGGAGCGCTTCAAGTACACGCAGCGGGTCGGGTACCTCAAGGCCGCGGCAGGGATGCCCGCCGCCGACCCCGGGCGTGAGCAGGTCCAGGTCGCACGGCTCCGGTCGCTCGCGGCCGAGGCGCACCTCGATCCCGCCTTCGCCGAGAAGTTCCTCAACTTCATCGTCGCCGAGGTCATCCACCACCACGAGCAGATCGCGGGCGGCAACGAGTGAGCACGACGCTCCCCGCACTGCTGGTCGGCTCGTACACGGCGACCGGCGGCGGCACCGCCACCGGCATCTCGATCGTCTCGGCCGGTGACGCCGAGGCCCCGGACGTCCGCACCGTCGCGGTCATCGACGACCCCTCGTTCCTGGCCGTCGCCGGTGACCGCGTGTACGCGGTGTCCGAGACGGCCGAGGGCAGCGTCGCCGCGTTCCGCCGTGACGGCATCGAACTCGAGCACCTCTGGGACGCACCGGCCGGTGGCAACGCCCCCTGCCACGTCCGCGTCGACCCGTCCGGCACCCTCGTGGTGACGAACTACGTCTCGGGCACGGTGACCGCGGTGTCGCTCACCGACGGGGCTCCCGCCGTGGTCACCGAGGTCCTCCCCGACGCGAGCGGCCCGGTTGAGGACCGGCAGGACGGCCCGCACGCCCACCAGTCGATCGCGACGCCCGAGGGGACGGTGCTCGTCGCCGACCTCGGCGGTGACGCGCTGCACGAGTACCGGATCACCGACGCCCCCTCGATCGAACCGGTGCGCGTGCACCACGTCGCGCCGGGTGTCGGCCCGCGCCACATGGCCTGGTACGACGGGGACCTCATCGTCGCCGGTGAGCTCGACGGGCACGTGCACCGGCTCCGCCGTGATGCGTCGGGATCGCTCGCGACCATCGCCTCCGCTCCCACCTTCGACGGCGAGGTCGGCGAGTCGCTGCTCAGCCACATCGAGGTCGACGACCGTGGGCGCGTGTTCGTCGCAGTGCGCGGGCGAGACCTGATCGTGGTGCTCGACGCTGCCGACGGAGGACTCACCCTGGTCGGCTCGGCGTCCTCCGGGGGCGCGTGGCCCCGGCACTTCGCACGCGTGCCCGGGTTCGTGCTCGTGGCGAACCAGATGTCCGACGCCGTCGCCGTGCTGCCCGTCGGCGACGACGGTGTCCCCGGTGCCGCCGTGGCGCAGATCCCGGTCGGCACGCCGACCTGCATCGTCCCGCTCTGATCTGCGGCCGCCTGATCTTCGGGCTGCCTGACCTGCGGGATGCCCTGATCTGCGCGCTGCCCTGATCTGCGCGCTGCGCTGACCTGCGAACCACCCCCGCCGCGCGGGCTGCGGACCGGACCCCGCCGACGGACTGGAGGCGCGGTGCCAGCTGGCACCGCGCCTCCAGTCCGTCCGTGGTCGCGACCACCCCGCTCGGTGAGCGGGCGCTCGCGTCAGGGCCGGATGACGTTCTCGAACGGACGGCGGTCGGCCAGCGCGGCCACCTGGCGGCGCATGAGCTCGATCGACCGCGGCACGCTCAGGTCGGTGTTGCCGCCCACGTGCGGCGTCAGCACCGTGTTCGGCGTGGTCCAGAGCGGGTGCCCGGCAGGGAGTGGCTCCGGGTCGGTGACGTCGAGCGCCGCCGACAGTCGGCCGGACTGCAGCTCAGCGACGAGCGCGTCGGTGTCGACGACCTTGCCGCGCGCCACGTTCACCACGAGGGCACCGTCGGGCAGGGCGGCGAGGAGGTCGGCGTCGACGAGCCGCTCGGTCTCGTCGGTCAGCGGCGTGATGAGGACGAGGACGTCCGTCTCCGCCGCCAGCGCGGTCAGGTCGCCGAAGGCACGCACCTGACGGCCGTCCTGCTCACGAGCGCTCCGCGCGACCACGGTGACCTCGGTGCGGAACGCCTCGAACCGCGTCGCGATCGCGGAGCCGATGGCGCCGTACCCGACGACGGTGACCCGGCGATCGGCCAGGGACCGCGTGGTCCGGGCATCCCAGACGCCGTTCGCACGGTCGGCCTGGAACGCGCCGAGCTCACGGAGCGAGGTCAGCGCGAGCCCGACCGCGAGTTCTGCGGTCTCGTCGTCGTGGATGCCGCGGCCGTTCGCGAGCTGCGCGTGGCCGGGCACGTGCGGCAGGGCGTGCTCGTACCCGGCGCTCGGCAGCTGCAGGAGCTGCAGGTTCGGCAGGTCGTGGACGTACTGCCACCGGTGCCGTCCACCGAAGTAGAACGGCAGGAACGCGATGGCGACCTCGTCGGGGCGCGCGTACGGCTCCTCGACGTCCCAGACGTCCAGCTCGACGCCGTCCGGCACGGGGCCGAACCGGTCGACGAGCTCGGCGAAGGGCAGCGTGACGATCGGCATCGTCCGGGTGCCCGGTCTCAGGCGTCCGAGCGGGGCGAGAACGCACCGTCGGAGTCGAGCGGACCCCGACCGACGTAGCCCTCGGTCACGTCGGAGACGATGACGTCGCCGAAGCGGCTCGGCAGCGTCGCGTCGTGTGTCCCGCGCAGCTCGTCGAGCGTCGCCTCGAACGCACCCTGGACCTCGAGCGACCCGGATGCCGCGTCGGTCACGCCGATCCGGAGCACCGGGAAGCCACGGCCGTCGCAGAGGCCCTGGAACCGGACGTCGTCCTCGCGCCGGACGGTCACGATGACGCGGCCGGTCGACTCGGAGAACAGCGCGGTCGCGGTGTCGACGCCGTCGCGGGCCTCGAGCTCGTCGAGGACGACGCGGGCGCCGAGCCCGAAGCGGAGCACCGACTCGGCGAGGGCCTGGCCGAGGCCGCCGTCCGCCAGGTCGTGCGCACTCGTCAGGAGCTGCTCGCTCGCCGCGGCGTGCAGCAGGTCGCCGAGGGCCTTCTCGCGCGCGAGGTCGACCGCCGGCGGACGACCGCCGAGGTGGTCGTGCACGGTGCCGGCCCAGGCCGAACCGTCGAGTTCGAGCGACGTGGTGCCGAGCAGGTAGACGTTGTGTCCGTCGTCCTGCCAGCCCGACGGCACGCGCAGTGCGACGTCGTCGATGACACCGAGCACGCCGACGACGGGGGTCGGGTGGATCGGGGTCGTGCCGGTCTGGTTGTAGAACGACACGTTGCCGCCGGTGACCGGGATCCCGAGCTCCATGCAGCCGTCGGCGAGGCCCTCGACGGCCTGGGCGAACTGCCACATGACCTCGGGGTTCTCCGGCGAGCCGAAGTTCAGGCAGTCGGTCACGGCCGCGGGGACGGCACCGGTGACGGCGACGTTGCGGTACGCCTCGGCGAGGGCCAGGCGCGCGCCCTGCTTCGGGTCGAGCTGGCAGTAGCGACCGTTCGCGTCGGTCGCGATGGTGACGCCGAGCCCCGTTTCCTCGTCGACGCGGATCATGCCGCCGTCGTCGGGGAAGGAGAGCGCGGTGTTGCCGAGCACGTAGGTGTCGTACTGGTTCGTCACCCAGTTCTTCGACGCCAGGTTCGGCGAACCGAGCAGCTGCATGAACTGCGCCTTCAGTGCGGGACCGGACTCGGGACGCTCGAGCGACTCCGCGCCGTCGGCCTGCAGGGCGTCGAGCCACGTCGGGTAGGCGACCGGGCGGTCGTACACCGGGCCGTCGACGGCGACGGTGCGCGGGTCGACGTTCACGATCTCCTGGCCCTGCCAGTCGATGACGAGGCGGCCGGTGCCGGTGACCTCGCCGAGGACGCTGGTCTCGACCTCCCACTTGGCCACGACCGCGAGGAACTCGTCGAGCTTGTCGGGGCGGACGACCGCCATCATGCGCTCCTGGCTCTCCGACATCAGGATCTCTTCCGCGGTGAGCGTGGGGTCGCGGAGCAGGACGTCGTCGAGCGAGATGTGCATGCCGCCGTCGCCGTTCGAGGCGAGCTCGGACGTGGCGCAGGAGATGCCCGCGGCGCCGAGGTCCTGGATGCCCTCGACCAGCTCCTTCTGGAACAGCTCGAGGCAGCACTCGATGAGGACCTTCTCGGCGAACGGGTCGCCGACCTGCACGGCGGGGCGCTTGGTCGGGCCGCCCTCGGTGAAGGTGTCGGACGCCAGGATCGACGCGCCGCCGATGCCGTCGCCACCCGTGCGGGCACCGAAGAGCACGACCTTGTTGCCGGCACCGGAGGCGTTGGCCAGGTGCAGGTCCTCGTGACGGAGGACGCCCACCGCGAGCGCGTTCACCAGCGGGTTGCCCTGGTAGACGGAGTCGAAGTAGGTCTCGCCGCCGATGTTCGGCAGACCGAGGCAGTTGCCGTAGGACGAGATGCCCCCGACGACGCCGTGCACGACGCGCGCCGTGTCCTCGTGGTCGATCGCCCCGAAGCGGAGCTGGTCCATCACGGCGACCGGGCGTGCGCCCATCGAGATGATGTCGCGGACGATGCCGCCGACACCGGTCGCAGCGCCCTGGTAGGGCTCGACGTAGGACGGGTGGTTGTGCGACTCGACCTTGAACGTGACCGCCCAGCCGTTGCCGACGTCGATGACACCGGCGTTCTCGCCCATGCCCACCATGAGGTTCTTGGTCATCTCCGGCGTGACCTTCTTGCCGAACTGCCGGAGGTAGTTCTTCGACGACTTGTACGAGCAGTGCTCGGACCACATCACCGAGTACATCGCCAGCTCGCCCGAGGTGGGGCGGCGGCCGAGGATCTCGCGGATCTTCGCGTACTCGTCGGCCTTCAGCCCGAGGGCCTCGTACGGCTGGTCCTTGTCGGGGGTGGCCGCCGCGTCCTGCACGGTGTCGGGCTTCGGGCGCACGATGGTCGTCACGTTGTTGTCGTTCCCTGTCGCTGGAGTCGCTGCCGTCACTGGAGTCGCTGCCGTCACTTGACGAGCGTCGACTCGATCACGGAGGTGAAGAAGGTCAGGCCGTCCGTGCCGGAGGCCATCGCGGCGGCGGTGTCCGGGCCGAACCCGGGCTCCGTCGCGTGCTCGGGGTGCGGCATGAGGCCCACGACGTTGCCGCGCTCGTTCGAGACGCCGGCGATGTCGTCGATCGACCCGTTCGGGTTCACGCCGACGTAGCGGAACACCACCTGGCCGTTGTCCTCGATGCGCTTGATCGTGTCGGCGTCCGCCACGAAGCGACCGTCGGCGTTCTTCAGCGGGATGGTGATCTCCTGCTGGGCGGTGAACCCTGAGGTCCACGCGGTGCCGGTCGTCTCGACGCGGAGCTTCTGGTCGCGCCGGATGAACTGCTGGTGCGCGTTGCGGGTGTGCGCGCCGGGGACGAGTCGTGCCTCGGCGAGCATCTGGAAGCCGTTGCAGATGCCGAGCACGGGCATGCCCTTGCCGGCGGCGTCGACGACCTCGGCCATGATCGGGGCCTTCGCGGCGATCGCGCCGGCGCGGAGGTAGTCGCCGTAGGAGAACCCGCCCGGCAGCACGATGGCGTCGACGCCCTGTAGGTCGTGGTCGCCGTGCCAGAGCGCGACGGGCTCGGCGCCAGCGAGACGGACCGCGCGCTGGGCGTCGCGGTCGTCGAGGGAGCCGGGGAAGGTGATGACGCCGATGCGCATCCGGGTCACTGGCCCTCTACCGTCACGGACACGACGTCCTCGATGACCGCGTTGGAGAAGACGTCGGCCGCGATCTCGCGGACCTCGGCGAGCTTGGCGTCGTCGACCGGGCCGTCGACCGACACCTCGAAGCGCTTGCCGATGCGGACGTTGGTCAGGTCGGCCTTGCCGAGGCGGGCGAGGGCGTTGCCCACCGCCTTGCCCTGGGGGTCGAGGATCTCGGCCTTCGGCATGACCTCGACGACGATCGTTGGCACGTGTTCACTCCAGCACTTGGGGGGTGGGTGGGACCGCACCAGTCTACGTGGCGGGCGCGCCGCGCCCGCACGCTTGTGGAGAAGTGGTCCAAGGCGTATATTCCAAGTCGAATAGTCGCGTTGGAACACCGGACTGGAGGCACGGATGGCGTCACTCACGCCGCTTGCGTTCGCCGCGCTCGGGCTCCTCAACGAGGCGCCGATGCACCCCTACGAGATGTTCCAGCTCATGCTCCAGCGCCGGGAGGACGAGAACGTCAAGGTCCGCCCGGGCACGCTCTACCACCAGATCGGACGGCTCGTCGACCTCGGGTACGCCGAACCGCTCGGCACCGAGCGTGCGGGCAACCGTCCGGAGCGCACCACCTACGCGATCACCGACCACGGGCGGGACGCCCTCGAATCCGGGCTCCGGCGCATGGTCGCCGAACCGGCGGACGAGTTCCCTGAGTTCCACCTGGCGCTCTCGCACGTCGACAACCTGAGCGACCACGACGCGGTCACCGCCATCCGAGCACGAGCCGACGCGATCCGCGCCCGACTGGCCGGGTACGAGGAAGCGGCCACGGGCCTCCAGGCCAAGGGGTTGGCGACCCGCTTCTGGCTGGACGTGTCGTACGTCCGTGCCATGCTCACCGCGCAACTCGAGTGGCTCACCGCGACCGCGGACCGCATCGAGCGTGGGGACGTCCCGTGGGACGGCCCGGCGCTCGCCACCGACACCGAACCGAACAGCAAGGAACCCACTCGATGACCACCGTCACGCCACCGCGGACGACCGAGAAGAAGCCGTGGCCAGCCCTCTGGGCGCTCGTCGTCGGCTTCTTCATGATCCTCGTCGACTCGACCATCGTGTCCGTCGCGACCCCCACCATCGCCGAGAAGCTCGACGCCGACATCAACGCCGTCATCTGGGTGACGAGCGCGTACCTGCTCGCGTACGCCGTGCCGCTCCTCATCACCGGGCGCCTCGGTGACCGCTTCGGTCCGAAGGTGCTCTACCAGACCGGGCTCGTCGTGTTCACGCTGGCCAGCCTCTGGTGCGGTCTGTCCGGCTCGATCGAGATGCTCATCGTGGCCCGCGTCGTGCAGGGCCTCGGTGCCGCCATGATGACCCCGCAGACGATGTCCGTCATCACGCGGATGTTCCCGCCGCAGAACCGCGGCGCGGCGATGGGCCTCTGGGGTGCCGTCGCCGGTGTCGCCTCCCTCGTCGGCCCGATCCTCGGCGGCCTGCTCGTCGACGGGTTCGGCTGGGAGTGGATCTTCATCGTGAACGTCCCCGTCGGCGTCGTCGCGTTCATCCTCGCGCAGCGCTTCGTGCCGAAGTTCGAGCGCCACGGACACCGCTTCGACTACCTCGGCATCGTGCTCTCCGCCGCCGGCCTCTTCCTGCTCGTCTTCGGCATCCAGGAGGGCGAGACCTACGACTGGGGCACCATCACCGGGCCGATCAGTGTGTGGTCGCTCATCATCGCCGGCATCGTCGTGCTCGCCGCGTTCGTCGTGTGGCAGGGCGTGCAGAAGGGCGAGCCGCTGCTGCCGCTCGGCCTCTTCAAGGACCGCAACTTCACGCTGGCGAACATCGCGATCACCGCGGTCGGCGTCGCGATCTCGTCCTTCGCGCTGCCGATCATGCTCTGGGCGCAGGACGTCGAGAAGTTCTCGCCGACCGGGGCCGCGCTGCTCCTCGTGCCGCAGGCCGTGATCTCCGCGGGCCTCGCCCCGTTCATCGGCAAGAAGCTCACCGTCTGGAACCCGCGCTGGGTCGCGTCGTTCGGCCTCGCCTGCTTCTCTGCAGGGCTGTTCTGGTTCGGTGCGCTGCTCGCCTCCGGTGCCGACTGGGGCTGGGTGCTCCTGCCGAGCGCGCTCCTCGGGCTCGCCAACGCCTGCATGTGGGGGCCGCTGTCCGTCTCGGCGACGCGGAACCTCTCGCCGCGCCTGGCCGGTGCCGGCTCGGGCGTCTACAACACCACGCGGCAGATCGGTGCCGTGCTCGGTTCGGCCGGCATCGCCGCGCTGATCGAGGCGCGCATCACCGCGAACTTCCCGGCGCAGTCCGGCGGGGTCTCGGCCGGCGGTGCGGAGCAGCAGGTCGGCGGCCTGCCGCAGTTCCTGCTCCAGCCGTTCGCCACCGCGATGGGGCAGTCGCTCGTCCTGCCGGCCGTGGTGCTCGTCATCGCGATCGTCGCCGCGCTGTTCCTGGCGAAGCCGAAGCAGACCGTCGCCTGGCAGCAGACCGGGTCGGTCGCGACGCAGCCCGACGCCGCTGCGAAGTCGGACGCCGACGGTTCTCCGGAGGTCGAGCACGGCGTGCACGCCGCGGCCAGCGCTCCGGCCACGCCCGAGGACGAGCTCGCGGCGATCGACCACCACGGCAAGCACGCCGACGTGTAGGCAGCGTCGTCGCTGCACGGGCCCCGGGCTGCTCACACGAGCGGCCCGGGGCCCGTTCGTGTCCGCGTCCGCGGCGTCGCTGTCGGGGGCGGGGGCGGGGGCGGGTCGGGGTGCGCTGCGTGCGGCGAACTGCGACATCGTCGACGTCGTACGACATCGCTCGTGTCGAAGTCCCGCGTTCGCAACTGTTGCGGGCGCGGTGTTGCGACACCGGCGCTGTCGTACGACGTCGATCACGTCGTTCCGAGTCCGCGCCCGTGGGGCCCGCTGCCGCGCACGCGCGCTCAGCCGCGCCGCTCGAGGTGCGCCCGCGTCAGCGCCTCCATCTCCTCGTCGCTGAGGGCGTCCACGCTGCGGGCCTCGCGCCGGTCGCTCCGCTGCCACCGGACGAACAAGGCGATGAGCACGGGGACGTCGGCGACCTCGGCGATGAACCAGAGCAGGTCTCCGGCGAGGTGCTGGTCGCGCAGCGGTGAGGGGAACCACGACTGCCCGACCGCCTGCACGACCGAGTGGTCCATCACGTGGTTCGTGATCCGCAGGACGATGCCCGGCACCGCGTCGGCGAGCAGCTCGACGAACGCGAGCAGGAACTCGATGGTGACGAAGGTCGACGAGCGGAGGATCCCCGGCTCGGACAGGGGCGTGAGCAGCCCGAACCCGAGCATCGGCACCAGGACCGTGATCGCCGTCGCCCAGCCCGCGGACTCGCGGATGGTGGCCGAGAGCGGGGTGAGCAGCACGCAGAACAACGCGAGGGCGATGAGCGGCGAGACGATCGCGTTGCCGAGGAACCGTGCCGGACGTGACCGGAGCACGGCGGTGGCGGTCTGCGCGAGGCGAGCAGGGCCTCCAGTCCGGAGCAACGAGACGGGCGCGGCCAGCGCGGCGAAGGTGGGGACCGCGAAGAAGAGCAGGGCCAACCGCAGGACGAACGCCCAGCGCAGCTCGCGGTCGTACAGGCCGACGATGCCGAACTGCAGGATCCCGAACAGGACCAGCGAAGCGAGGAACGCCAAGCTCCGCCACCACGGCCACGGCGTTCCGCGACGTGCGGCGCCGACGACCCACCAGCCGTAGGTGACCGCCGCGACGGCGATGAGCACGGCCGCCAGGGGGTCGGTGTGCCAGGTGCTCCAGAACTCGGGTGTCGACGGCGTGGGGTGCCTCCTGCTGTTCGTGCTGCCGATGACGATCCTCCGCCCGGAGCGCGGGCCGGTGGGGCCCTAGGGGGCCCCGGGTGGTGAGAACCGGTTCAGATCCGACCCGAGCGCGGGAGCGTGTACAGTGGCTGTTGTCTTGATCGCTGCAAAAGAAGGGGTCCTCATGGATGTCGACGCCGACCTGCTCCGCACCGCCGGACTCCGGGTGACGACGCCGCGGCTCGCCGTCCTCCGCGCGACCGAGACGATGCCGCACGCCACGGCCGACGACATCGTGACGGCCCTGGCAACCGAGCTCCCGACCACCAGCCACCAGGCGGTGTACGGCGTCCTCGCGGCGCTCACCGGCGTCGGGCTCGTGCGCCGGATCGAGCCGGCCGGCAGCCCGGCACGCTACGAACGGCGCACCGGCGACAACCACCACCACATCGTGTGCACGATGTGCGGCGCGATCGAGGACGTCGACTGCGCGGTCGGCCACTCGCCGTGCCTCACGCCGTCCGAGACGCACGGGTTCGCCGTCACCACCGCCGAGGTCACCTACTGGGGGATCTGCGAGCGGTGCGCCGCGGCGGAGCGTGACGACGCGGAACCCGTGGCCGTGTAGCGCCACGACGCCGAGGCCGTCACGCAGCCCGGCGATGCCGAGGCCGCCACGGCGACGAGCACCGGCCCCACAGACAACCCGAGCACCCTGACCGAACCAACCGTTCCACCCAAGGAGGAACCGTGTCCGACCAGAACACGACGCCCGGCCAACCGGCCGGCATCCCCACCACGACCACGAACTCCGGCGCTCCCGTCTCGAGCGACGAGCACTCGATGGGTGTCGGGGCCGACGGCCCCCTCGCCCTGCACGACCACTACCTCGTCGAGAAGCTCGCGCAGTTCAACCGCGAGCGCGTCCCGGAGCGGGTCGTGCACGCCAAGGGCGGCGGCGCCTTCGGCACCTTCACCGTCACGCAGGACATCAGCCGGTACACCCGTGCCGCGTTCCTCCAGCCGGGCCAGACCACCGAGATGCTCGCCCGCTTCTCGAGCGTCGCCGGCGAGCAGGGCTCCCCGGACACCTGGCGCGACCCCCGTGGCTTCGCGCTGAAGTTCTACACGACCGAGGGCAACTACGACCTCGTCGGCAACAACACCCCGGTGTTCTTCATCCGCGACGGCATCAAGTTCCCCGACTTCATCCGCTCGCAGAAGCGCCTGCCGGGCTCGCACCTGCGCGACCACGACATGCAGTGGGACTTCTGGACCCTGTCGCCCGAGTCGGCGCACCAGGTCACGTGGCTCATGGGCGACCGTGGCCTGCCGGCATCGTGGCGTGAGATGGACGGCTTCGGCTCGCACACGTACCAGTGGATCAACGCCGAGGGTGAGCGCTTCTGGGTGAAGTACCACTTCATCACCGAGCAGGGCCACAAGACCCTGACGCAGGAGGACGCCGACCGCATCGCCGGCGAGGACGCGGACTTCCACATCCGTGACCTGCACGCTGCGATCGAGCGGCAGGACTTCCCGCGCTGGACCCTCAAGGTGCAGGTCATGCCCTACGAGGACGCCGCGAGCTACCGCTTCAACCCGTTCGACCTGACGAAGGTGTGGCCGCACGCGGACTACCCGCTCATCGAGGTCGGCACGATGGAGCTCAACCGCAACCCGGAGAACTACTTCGCGCAGATCGAGCAGGCAACCTTCGCCCCGTCGAACTTCGTGCCCGGCATCGCCGCGAGCCCGGACAAGATGCTCCTCGCGCGCATCTTCAGTTACGCGGACGCCCACCGCTACCGCGTCGGCACGAACCACGCGCAGCTGCCGGTGAACGCCCCGAAGAACGAGGTGCACTCGTACTCGAAGGACGGCGCGATGCGCTTCGACTTCCAGAAGTCCGAGGTCCCCGTGTACGCGCCGAACTCGCTCGGTGGTGCGCACGCCGACCCGAACGCGACCGACGACGCCCCCGGCTGGGAGTCGGACGGCGCGCTGCAGCGTTCCGCCGCGACGCTCCACCCCGAGGACGACGACTTCGGCCAGGCCGGCACGCTCGTCCGCGAGGTCCTCGACGACGCCGCCCGTGCGCGCCTGGTCGGCAACATCGCCGGGCACGTCTCGAAGGTGACCCGCGACGACCTGCGCGAGCGCGTGTTCGCCTACTGGACGAACGTCGACGCCGAGCTGGGTGCGCGCGTGCGCGCCGCGGTCGTGCCGAGCGCGCCGGGCTCGAACGAGGACCCGGAGAAGGTCGCGGTCGAGGCGTAGTCCGGTGGACGCGGGGGCGTGAGCCCCGGTCCACCACCCGACGGACGGGAGGCACGGTGCCAGCTGGCACTGTGCCTCCCGTCCGTCGTGGCGTTGCGTCTAGACCTGCTGGCCGTTCAGCCAGATCGGTCCGGTCGGCCAGTCCTCCAGTGGTTCGGCCACCGGCCGGACCATCCAGCCGCCCTGCTCCGTGTTGCTGATGCCCGCGCCCTCGGCCGTGAACGCCGAGAACGTGCCGACGACGTCGTCGAGCTCGTGCCAGCCGAGGTGTGCGTAGAACGGGATCCGGTTCTCGCCGGCGCCGAGGAACCCGAACGGCACCTGGAGTCCGTCGAGGACCGCGTGCGTCCGGGTCATGAGCTCGCGACCCACACCGGTTCCCTGCAGTCGCGGCGACACGGCGACGAGCCCCGTGTCGCCGACCAGGACGTCCCGGCCGCCGACGGTGACGAACATGCGGCGGATGCCGACGTGGGCGAGCACCACCCCGTCGGCGTCGTGCGCGAGCACCCGGCGTTCCGGTTGCATCCCGGACCAGCTCCGACCACCCACGTACCAGTGCGACCAGTCAGGAAAGGCCTGCCCCAGGAGCGCTGCGATCGCCTCGTGGTCGGGGAGCGACAGCGTGCTCTCCTCGACGACTTCCCACCGGATGTCTTCAGTCACGGGTCCATCCTGCCGGGTTCTCCCGACACGGGTTGCCCGACGCCGATCTCGTCGATACGTTAACGGTGATACATGAGTATCAACGACGAGTTGGGGAGATCGATGTCGATCAAGAACGTTCTGCTGGGTGCCACCGTGCTGGGGACCGTCGTGGCTGGAGGGATCGCGCTGGACAGTGCGACCGCGCCGGACGCGAACGCCGCATCGTGCTGGCGACAGGTCACGCAGAGCAAGGGGAAGAACGACTCCGGGTGCGGTCGTGCGCAGCACTTCAACCGGCTGAAGAGCGGCGCGATGAAGTGGGGCAACGTCGTCGGCGGGAACCAGTGGTCGTTCCAGACCGCCTGCTGGGCCAACATCGCGCAGTACGGCATGGTCCGGGCCTGACGTGCGGCGGCGGACGTGCTGGGCCTCGTCACTGCTCCTCACCGTCGTCGTCCTGAGCGGGTGTGCTGGTGCACCCGACGGGACCTCCGGTGCGGACTCGCCGGAGGCTGGCGACTACTCGGCGGCAGGGCCGTGGGCGGGGGAGTTCGCGGAGGCTGCTGCGGCGGACCTGAGCGACTACCAGTCGAGGATCATCGAGGACGGGGAGATCACCGCGGCGGAGCTCCTGGAGGCACAGGCCCGGGCGAGCGCCTGCATGGAGGACCTCGGGCACCGCTACACGACATCGGACGATGGGCGTTCGGAATCCGAGCCGCTGCCCGGGCATGAAGACGACGGCGTCGACACCGTCAACGGGTACATGGTCCGGTGTTCGGGAACCTACGACAGCACGGTGACCCAGCTGTTCAACGAGATCAGGCGGAACCCGGAGAAGCAGGACGAAGCGGAGATCAGCGTTGCCTGTCTCCGTGCTGCGGGCCTGGTCGATCGCGGGTACACGGAGCGTCGGTGGCGCGACGAGTACGACGCGGGCGTCTTCTCCTTCGACGAGTGGTCCGCGGATGCGGTGCAGTGTCGAGAAGACCCGCTCGGACTCTGGCGGGACCGCTGATGCCCTTCCCGGCGGCGGCGCTCCTGGCGCTCGGGTCCATGCTGACCGCCCTCGTCCTGACGACCGCCGCGTGCTCGGCTGGTGGATCGGAGGAACCGAAGCCGACCGTCCCGTCCGGCGGACTCGAGTCGGCCGGCCCGTGGACCGATGAGTTCCGGGCTGCCCTCGACCACGGGGTCTCTGCCTTCGAAGCCGAGATCCTCGCGGACGGTGCGGTGACGTCCGCCGAGGTGGAAGCCGCGCACGACCGCGTGGACCGGTGCCTCGCCGACTCGGGGCTCTCGATCGACTACGACCCGGACGGCGGGTTCGAGCTGGTGTCGTTGGACGAGCGTTACCCGGACGGCTTCTTCGAACGTTCCGACCCGATCCTCCGCGCCTGCGAGAAGGAGTCCGACGAGTACGTCACCTACCTGTTCGCTGAGACGAGACGGAACCCTGAACGGCGTGACGACGCGGAGATCACCGTGCCGTGCTTGATCGCGGCCGGCTTGGTGGACAACGGGTACACCGAGCAGCAGTGGCGGGACGACTCCGACGCCGACACGTTGCCGTTCGACTCCACGAGCGAGCCCGCGAGACAGTGCGATTTCGATCCGCTCGGGCTCTGGCGGGACCGCTGATGCGCTTCCCGTCGGCGGCGCTCCTGGCGCTGGGATCGATGGTGGTGGCGGCGGGGATGGCCGCCGCGCTCGTCGTCGTGCTGCCGGCCCAGCCGCCCGCGGCGCTCCGGACCGCCCTCCCGGCCACGACCGTGCGCGTGACCGAGCGGACGGACGCCGACGAGCGGCAGGTGCAGCTCGCGCTCGACACCGGCGCACCGGGTGCGGTCGTCACGACTCGGGTCGGCACGGTGACCGCGTCGTCGTGCTCCACGGGCGCGCCGCTCCGGAGCGGCTCGGGCATCGCCACGGTCGACGGACAGCCGGTGATCGCCCTGGCGACCGACGGCCCGATGTGGCGCGACCTCGAGCTCGGCGATCGCGGTGACGACGTCGAGGGGCTGCAACGCGAGCTGGGGCGACTCGGGGCCGTCCTGACCGTCGACGGGATCCTCGGGCGGGGGACGATCCGTGCCGCACACCGGTTCCTGACCGACCGGGGCGTGGTCAGCGGGAGCCTCCCGCACGACGGGGTGCCGCGCGATCCGTTCGCGTGGGTGCCGGCGGCCGAGAACGCCGTCCGGTCGTGCACGGCGGTCGTCGGGGCGCCGGTCGGGGCTGACGGGGTCCTCGTCGAGCTGCCCGCCGAGCTCCGGGGAGCGCGCATCGAGACGCTGCCCGTCGACCCGGCGCCGGGCGAACGCGTCCTCCGAATCGGGGCCGTCGACGTCCCGATCGATGCCCGTGGCGTGGTCTCGTCGGCACCGGCGCTCGCCGCCGTCGCGGCGCTGCCGGAGTACGCGGCGACCGTTGCCTCGGCCGAGGGCGTGCCGACGTTGCCCGCGACGTGGACGCTCAGCCGGCCGCGCACCGTCCAGGTGCTCCCACCGACCGCGCTCTGGGACCTCCGGAGTGGCGGAGCCTGCGTCGAACCGACATCGGGGAAGCCCCTCCGGGTCGAGGTGCTCGGGTCGGAACTCGGGCAGTCGTTCGTCCGGGCGCCGCAGGGACGGGTGCTCGACCGCGTCCGCGCCGCCCCGGACCGGTCTCGCTCGTGCCGGTGACCCTCGACGCCGTGGGGCACGCCTGGCCGAACGGCGCGGTGCTCTTCCAGGACGTCGATCGGGTCTTCGCCGAGGGGACGGTGACCGGCGTCGTCGGCCCGAGCGGCTCCGGTAAGTCGACCCTGCTGGCGATCCTGGCCGGGATGCTCCGTCCGAGCCACGGCACGGTGGTCCGGCCGGAGGGGTGTCGTCCCCTGTGGGTGTTCCAGAACCCGTACGGCGTCGCCCGGCGACGGGTCCTCGACCACGTCGCGCTGCCGTTCCTCGCGGCCGGCGCCGACCGGCGGACGGCGGACGCGCATGCGCTGGAGGTGCTCGACCGGTTCCGGCTCGGCCACCGGGCGCACGCACGGTACGCCGAGCTCTCGGGCGGTGAGGCGCAACGGCTGATGCTCGCGCGCGGCATCGCCAGCGGCCCGGACCTCATGCTCGTCGACGAGCCGACGGCGCAGCTCGACCGGGCGACCGCGGCCGAGGTCAACGATGCGATCGGTGCGCTCGCCGCGTCCGGGACGGTCGTGGTCGTCGCGACCCACGACGACGACACGCGTGACGCGTGCGGCAGCGTGCTCGACCTCGGGCGGTACCGGTGAGGCGCAACCCGCTGGGGGACGGTGGGAGACGGCGAGGGTCGGACGGACGGTCGATGGGCCTCCGCGAGGTCGCGCGCGAGGCCTGGCGGGACGTCACCTCTGGTGCCGCGTGGGCCGTCACCGGGGCAGTCGTCCTCGCTGTCCTGCTCGGTGGTGTCGTCGGGCTCCGGGCGGCGGCGGTCGCGAAGGACGTCCGGGCAGCTGCGGTGTTCGTCACGAGCGGCGCCGCGACGACGGTGCAACGTGCCGAGGGGCGGATCGACGGCCGGGTGTGCGACGCCCTCGCGGACACCGAGGGGGTCGTCGCGTCCGGAGCGCTGCGCCGCCTCGACGCCGGCACGGCCCCCGCCGCGTTGCCCGGATCGGCGGTCCCGACGTACGAGGTCACGGCCGGCGTGCTCGACGTCGTGGGGGTCACCGGCACGACGGGCGTCGCCGGCGTCGTCGTGTCGTCAGCGGTGCACGTTGCCCTCGGCGTCGATCCGGGCGATCCCCTCGTGACCCAGGACGGTCGCGGGACCGAGGTCGCGGCCGTCTACGACCACCCGGACGACGGCCGGGACCCGGACCTCGAGTACGCGCTCCTCGCCCCGACCGCCGACGACGGGCAGCCCTTCGACGCCTGCTGGCTGACGGTGTGGCCGCAGCGTGACGACACCCCGGCGATGCTCCGCAGGACCGTGCTGCCGGCGATCGGGCTCGACGGCGAGGACCGTCCGACGGTCGGGCAGTTGAACTCGCGGCTGGGGGCGGTGTTCACGCCGGCGGCCAGCGAGTCGGCGGCGGTCCCGTTCGGCGCTGCGGTGTTCTCGGGGCTCGTGGTCGGGGGAGCGGCGGTCGTGCGTCGTCGCCTCGCGTTCGCGTCGGACCTGCACGTCGGGGTCCCGCGGAGTGCACAGGTGCTCGGCGTCGTGCTGCAGCACCTGGTCTGGGGAACGGTCGGTGCCCTCGTCGCCGTGAGTGCGGCCGTGGTGCTCGTCCGGGGGCTCCCCCGCGAGGACGCCGTGCCGATCGTGCTCGAGGCGGCGGCGACGTCGGTGCTCGGACTCGTCGCGGTGCTCGTCGGCGGCGCCGTCGCTGCGGTGGCGATCCGTGAACGGTCGCTGCACCGCTACTTCCGGTCGAGGTGACCGACCGTGATTCGGGGCGCGCGACCCGAGATTCGGGGCGCGCGGCCCGAGATTCGGGCTCAGCGACAGTTCACGCGGCACCACGCGCGAGAAGTGTCGCTCAGCGCGAAACTCGGGCGGGATGGGACGGGACGGGACGGGACGGGCGGGACGGGCGGCGCCCTCGCCGCGCGTCAGCCGCGACCGGGCGCCGTCACCTCGATGCGGTTCGCCCACGGGTCCTCGAACGCGACCGTCCGGCCGTCGTCCGCCGTCTGCACCCCGGTGTCGTGCATGCGGGAGACCAGCGCCCCGAGGTCGTCCGCTCCGGGCACCTCGATCCGCACGAGCCCGAGGCCGAGCGCGAGCTGGCGGCGTCCGGCACCGCGGGAGTTCCACGTGTTCATCGCCATGTGGTGGTGGTAGCCGCCGGCGCTCACGAACAGCGCCTCGCCCCACCCCGCGGTCGTCTCGAAGCCGAGCTGGTCGACGTAGAAGGAGCGGGCGGTGTCGACGTCGCCGACGGACAGGTGCACGTGGCCGACCCGACCGGGAGCGGCGGCGACTCCGTCGAGCGCATCGGCGGTCAGGTTCTCCCGCAGGAACTCGTTCGGGTCGACGTAGATGGTCGCCATGTCGACCATGCCGTGCGTCCACGACCACTCGGTCCGGTCGCGGTCCCAGTACAGTTCGACGCCGTTGCCCTCGGGATCGGTGAAGTAGAACGCGTTGCTGACGAGGTGGTCGGCACTGCCGGTGAACGTCTGCGGGAACTTCGTCGCGACGGAGTACAGGGCGGCGGCGAGGTCGGCCTTCGTGTCGAACAGGATCGCGGTGTGGAACAGGCCGGCCTCGTGCGGGGCGGCGTGCTGCATCGCCGGCGCGTGCTCGAGGATGACGATCGGGACGGCGACGCCGGACGGCGACGGACGTCCGAGCACGGCGGTGCCGCCCGCGTTCGAGAACAGCGACAGACCGACGCCGTCGCGGTAGTACCCGATCATCCGGTCGAGGTCCGCGACCCGGAGGGTGACGGCGCCCATGCCGGTGTCGGCGGCGAGGAGGTCCTGCGTGTGCATGTGACCAGTGTGCGCCGAAATGGTTGACGCGTCAACCAAATGGTCGCAGCGCCAGCGTCGGGCATGCGACAACGCCGATGTCGTACGACGTCGGTCATGACGCACGCCAGCGCGCGCAACAGTTGTACGCGCGCGGGTACGACACAGCGGTCGTCGTACGACATCGGCGATGTCGTTCCGAGTCCGCGCCCCCGGTCGCCGAGCGTGCGCCGTCGCAACACGACGACGGGACACGAGTCCGCGCCGCCGGTCGCCGAGCGCGCGCCGTCGCAACGCGGCGACGGGACACGAGTCCGCGCCCCCGGTCGCCGAGCGCGCGCCGTCGCAACACGACGACGGGACACGTGCGCGCGGACGCCTACTTCGCGCTGAACCCGCCGTCCGACTTCAGCAACTGCCCGTTCACCCAGCCGCCGTCCGGCCCGCAGAGGAACCCGACGAGCGCCGCCGTGTCGCTCGGCATCGACGTCCGCCCGCCCGGGGTCTGCGCGATCGCCGACTGCCGGATCTCCTCGGTCATCCACCCGGTGTCGTTCGGCCCCGGGTTGACGAGGTTCGCGCTGACGTGGACGTCCGCGAGCTCCTGCGCCGCCCCGACGATCAGCCGGTCGAGCGCGCCCTTGCTCGTGCCGTAGGGCAGGTTGAACGCGACGTGGTCGCTCGTGAGCGCGATCACCCGGCGGCGGTCCTCGGGAGCGGGCGCGCCCTCGCGCAGCCGGCGCGCGTACGCCTGCACGACGAGGAACGGTGCGCGGACGTTGACGGCCATGTGCCGGTCGAACGACTCGAGGGTCGTGGTGGCGAAGTCCGAGTCCACCGATTCGCAGTGCGACAGCACGACGGCGGTCACCGGGGCGCCCGCCTCGGTCTCGGCGCGGCCCACGAGCGCGGCCGCCTGTTCCGGGTCGGCCAGGTCGACCGGGAGGCGCGTCACGCGTGCACCCGCGTGCTCGCACTCGGCGACGACGGCGTCGACGCCTTCCGGATCGGCGGCACCGTGCACGCGGGCGTCGTACGGGCCCCACCACGAGATGGCCAGGTCCCAGCCGTCGGTCGCCAGCCGCAGCGCGAGCGCCGCGCCGATCCCGGCTCGTCGACCGACACCGGTCACCAGGGCGAGGGGTCTGTGGGACATGGGTCGCGCCTCCAGTCTGTCCGTCGCAACGGTGCGCCGGCGCACCCAGCTTGGCATCGCACCCGGTGTCCTGTCGGCGCAGCCGCGCCGCCCGGGGCCAAGATGGGTGGATGCCACGCTCACGACGTCTGCCGGACCGGCCGCGCGACGGGCGCGGTGGCCGTCCGGACCCCGCGACCTTCCCACTCGACCAGGTGCGCGACCGGATGTCGTCGTACATCTACGGCAACATCACGGTGCTCGCCGTGGCCATCGCGGTGAACCCCGACCAGATCCACCACGGGGCGGCGGTCCTCACGGTGCTCGCGACGGCGGTCCTGACGTACCTCGCGCACGTGCTGTCGCACCTCGTGGCACACGGTCTCGGCGCCGACGAGACGTCCGACGACGCCCGGCGCGAGTCGGTGGCGACCATCGTGCGGAACGCGAACCCGATCGCGACGTCCGGACTCATCCCCGCGGTGCTCTACACGGCGGCGTGGATCGGCTGGTTGCCGGCGGAGTGGGCGCAGATCGCGGCGACGGTGATCCTGGTCGTCCGCATCGGGATGGTCGGCGTGTTCATGCAGCGGTTCAGCGGGAAGCGGCCGACGTTCCTCGGGTTGTGGGGCGGCATCGTGCTCGCGGCGGTCGCGTTCGTCATCGGGTTCGTCAAGGTGGTGCTCACGCATTGAGCGTGCGGAAGGCGCCCGCGCACGGCGGTGACGCGTCGAGCCGCCCGGGGTGGAAGTTCCTCCGCGACGTCGCGATCATCGTGGTCGCTGCGGTGCTGGCGTCGTTCCTGGTGAAGGCGTACCTGGTCCGGTCCTTCTACATCCCCTCGGCGTCGATGGAGAACACCCTCCTGATCGGCGACCGGGTGCTCGTGAACGAACTCGTGCCCGGGGTCGTGCCGGTGCAGCGCGGGGACGTGGTGGTCTTCCAGGACCCGGGCGGCTGGCTCACCGCGGGACAGGGCGACGACTTGATCAAGCGGGTGATCGGGATGCCCGGCGACACCGTGTCGTGCTGCGACGCGCAGGGCCGGCTCTCGGTGAACGGGCACCCGGTCGACGAGTCGTACGTGGTGCTCGCACCGGGGTCGGACCGCGTCTCGTCCGAGGACTTCTCTGTCACCGTCCCGGCCGGGCGGCTCTGGGTGATGGGGGACAACCGGTACGACTCCGCGGACTCGCGGGTGCACGGCACCGTCCCGGTGGCGGACGTCGTCGGGCGCGCGTTCCTGACGACCTGGCCCGTGTCGCGGTGGACGGTGCTGTCGCGGCACGGCGACGTGTGGGACGGTGTCCCCGACCCGTCGTCGACCGGAGGCACACCGTGACGTCACCCGAACCGACCTCCGTGTACGAGACCGGCGGCGACGATCAGGTCGCACTGCGCCGCATCCGCACCGAGGGACGGCAGACCGGCACGATCGGTCCGCGTCCGGACCACGTGGTGTTCGTCCTCGCCGACGGGCACGCCGTGCTCACCGACGACGACGGCACCGTGTGGCAGGTGCCGGTCGGGCGGCCGATGATGCTCTCCGCGCCGGTGGCGTACGCGTTCGACACCGATGCGACCGCGATGACGCTGCTGCACGTCGCGCCCTCCGCCCTCGGTGACGCGGACGAACCGTCGGTCTTCGTCCAGCCCGAGCCCGACGACCCGGGGGTGGCGCCGCTCCTCGCCCTGCTGCGCGAGGTGGCCGACCGGATCCTCGACCCGACGCTGGACGACGTCGAGCGCACCGCCCTGAACCGGCGGGTGGCGACGGTGGTCCTGTCGACGTTCACCCGGTCGCGCTCGGACGTCGAGCACCGGCTGCGGCGGGCGATCCGGTTCGTGCACGACCACGCGGGCGAGCCGATCGAGGTCGCGGACATCGCCGTGGGCGCGGGGCTCAGCGAGCGGGGGCTGCAGGACCTCTTCCGGCGGCGGCTCGCCGTGTCGCCGATGCGCTACCTGCGCGAGGTCCGGCTCGACCGCGTGCACCTCGAGCTGACCGCGCCGTGGGGTGGCATCCGCACCGTGCGGGACGTCGCGCACCGGTGGCAGTTCGCGCACCTCGGACGCTTCGCGGCGCACTACCGGCAGCGGTTCGGAGAGGGCCCGAACGAGTCGATGCGCCGGAGTGGCCGCACGGTCGACTGACCCACGAGAGAACGGTGGTTCTCTTCCGTGCGGTTTCCGGCTATCCTGCATCCGTGGACGAGCGACGATCCGAGCTGGGGCAGTACCTCCGCGCGCGTCGGGCGCTGGTCCAGCCCGAGCAGGTCGGACTCCCTCGCGATCCGGGGCGCCGCGTCGACGGACTCCGGCGGGAAGAGGTCGCCCGGATCGCCGGCATCAGCGCCGAGTACTACCTGCGACTCGAGCGCGGCCGCGACCACCAGCCGTCGGACCAGGTGCTCGCCGCCCTCGCCCGCGCACTGCTGCTCGACGCCGAGGCCGCCGGGTACATGCGCCGGCTGGCCCACGCCGAGCGGGTCCGCGAACCGGGAGCCGCGCCTCCCGGGATCGACGACTCCGTCCGGTCGCTGCTCGCGCAGTGGGCGCACACCCCGGCGTTCGTGATGGACCGCAACCAGGACATCATCCTGTCGAACGCCCTCGCGAGCGCCCTCGGGCCCGGCTACATGGAACCCGGGGCGAACCTCGTCCTGCAGATCTTCACGTACGCGTCGCGGGAGCACGCCGTCGACTGGCACGGCACGGCACACCGCGTCGTCGCGGCCCTGCGGCTGCACGCCGACCCCGAGGACCCGCGGCTGCAGGAGATCGTCGGCACCCTGACCCTGCAGGACCCCGACTTCCCGGCGATCTGGGCGCGCCACGACGTCGCGGAGCAGCGGACCGGACTCTCACGCCACTGGATCGACCCGATCGGCTGGGTCGAGTTCCGCTGGCAGAACCTCGCGATCCCCGGGAGCAGCCACGTGCTCGTCACCTTCTGGGTGGACCCCGGCACCCCGGAGGCGGCCGCGGTCGCGTACCTGGCCGCCCAGGTGCAGCAGCGGACGAACCGGCGCACCCCGGTCGAGGGCGAGCAGACCGCGGGCTAGGACTCGGGCTCGCCCCGGAGCAGGTCCCGCAGCGCCTCGAGCCCGTGGGCGGACGCCTCGTCGACCGGCACCCACACCACCAGGACGTGCTCGTGGTCGTCCGGTCGGCGCAGCTGCTCCCACCGCAGGACCACGCGCCCCACGAGCGGGTTCTCGAACGTCGTCAGCCCCCGGCGGGCCGGCTCGTCGCCCCCGGCCGCCCACTCCGAGGCGAACGCCGGACTCCGGGCCATCAGTTCGCCGACGAGCTCCCGGAAGCGGGGGTCCTCGTCGTGCTGCTCGAGCGAGTCCCGGAGCATCGCGGCCGTGCGGTGCGCCGAGTCCTCCCAGTCGTCGGCGGACTCCTCGACGTACGGGTTGAGGAAGGTGAAGCGCGCCAGGTTCGTGCCGACGGTCAGCGACGCCGACACCGACCCGGCGATCCGGTTCGCAGCGACCACATCGAGGTGCCGGTCGAGGACGACGACCGGCTCGGCCAGTGCGTCGACGAACTCCTGCACCGACTCCGTCGTCGGCCCGTCTCCGTGCTCCATCCGGCCACGGTACCGGCGGACCCCCGGGCGGAGGGGGACCCCGCCAGGACCCCGAACGTCGGGCCGGGTGCCCGCGCCGCGGATCGAGGTGGCGGTCACCCCACCGAGACCGGCGGAGCGGCGGGTCCCAGCCGATCCGCACGTCCGCCGGCGCGACGTGACGGGGAACGGCAGGGCCAGGACCGCGGTGCCCGATCGGCCCTAGCGTGACGACGCCGGGCGCCGCGCCCGCCGCTGGCCGGACGACTCGCCCGGCCCTGCCCGCCACGTTCCACGCACACAGGGAGTGCAACCATGACGACACCGACGATCATCCTCGTGCACGGCGCCTTCGCCGACGCCGCCAGCTGGGCCCCGGTCACCCGGGAGCTCCTCGACCGCGGCCACACCGTCATCGTGCCGCCGGTCTACAACCGCAGCCTCGCCGAGGACGCCGCCTCGGTCCGCGCCGTCGCCGAGCACGTCGACGGTCCCGTGGTCCTCGCAGGCCACTCCTACGGCGGTGCGGTGATCACCGTCGCGGGTGCCGCGGAGAACGTCGTCGGCCTCGTCTACGTCGCCGGCTACGTCCTCGACGAGGGCGAGAGCCTCGGCCAGCTGCAGGGCGGCTTCCCGGATTCCGACCTCGCTGCGAACCTCGTCTACACGCCCTACCCGGTCGCGGGTGCCGAGGACGGCACCGACGTCTCCGTCGTGGTCGACGCGTTCCCGGCGGTCTTCGCCGCCGGTGTCGACCCCCGGGTCGCCGAGGTGCTCGCGGTCTCGCAGCGACCGCTCTCCGGTGCCGCGTTCGGTGAGCCCGCCTCGGTCGCCGCGTGGAAGACGACGCCGGCCTGGGCGATTGTCTCCAGCGAGGACCACACCATCAACCCCGACGTCGAGCGCTTCGGCTACACCCGCGCGGGCATCGCGGACGTGACCGAGCTGCCCGCGCCGCACCTCGTCATGCAGACCCACCCGAAGGACATCGCCGACGTCATCGAGCGGGCCGTCGCGGCAACGAGCAGCACCGACGCGACCGCCTGACGCGCGGGCCTGACACGACCACGGCCGGGAGGCGCGGTGCGCGTCCGACGCGCACCGCGCCTCCCGGCCGGCCACCGTTCCACCCCCGTGAGGCGACCTCCCGGGGCGGTCAGCAGCCCGTCGTGGTCAGCAGCCCGTCGTCGTCAGGGTGACCGTCGCGACCTCGCCGTTCGACACGGTCGTCTTCTGCGGGCACAGGTCCGCCGCGCGGACCGTGACCTCGCCGAGCGGGACGCCGGCGAAGTCCGCCGTGCCGCCGGGGAACACCCGCTGGTGCTCGGACAGCTTGCCGGTGGACGCGAAGACCTTGACCTCGTAGGGGTGGTCCGCCGCGTTGGCCGACACCGTGACCGAGACCTGCCCGGTCGAGTCGTGGGCGCCGCAGCCGGCGAGGGTCAGCGCGGCGGCGACACCGAGGACGAGCACGGGGACGACACGACGGAGCACACCGCCAAGGCTACGCCGTGCTCACGCCGTCCCGAGCAGCCAGCCGTTGTCCGCCGCGACCCGCAGGGCCTCCGTCGCGTTGCGCGCCGCGGTCTTCCCGATCGCCGACGACAGGTGGTTCCGCACGGTGCCCTCGGAGAGGTGCAGCGTGCCGGCGACCCCGGCCACGGTCGGCGCCGTCCGGAACGCGATGAGGACGTCGGTCTCCCGCGGGGTGAGCGGGGACGGCCCGGCGGCGAGGGACTCGGCGGCCAGCACGGGGTCGACGACGCGGAAGCCACCGGCCACCCGGCGGACGGCGTCGGCGAGCTGTTCGGCGGGGGTGTCCTTCACGACGAAGCCGGCGGCACCGGCTTCGAGGGCACGGCGGAGGTACCCCGGGCGGCCGAACGTCGTGACGATGAGGGACCGGCACGTCGGCAGTTCGCGGGCCAGGGTCGCGGCCGCGGTGAGGCCGTCGGCCCCGGGCATCTCGACGTCGAGCAGGGCCACGGCGGCACCGGAGGCCCGTGCGGCGTCGAGCACCTCGTCGCCGCGTGCGACCTGGGCGACCACCTCGATGTCCCGTTCGAGCGACAGCAGCGAGGCGAGGGCGCCGCGGACGAGCGCCTGGTCGTCGGCGAGCAGGACCCGGATCGTGTCGGTCATCGAGGACTCCTCTCGACCTGGAGCAGGAAGCCGCCGAGGTCGCTCGTGCCGGTGGTGAGGGTCGCTCCGACGGCGTCGGCGCGTTCCCGGAGGCCGCGGAGCCCGTTGCCGCCGGTGACGTCGAACGCCCCGCCGGCCCCCGCGCCGGCCCGCGCTCCGGTCGCCGCGGTCGCCGCCGCTCCGGTCGCCGCCGTCGAACCGGTCCCGTCGTCCTCGATCGTCAGCCGGGTCCTGGTCAGGGTCACCCGGACCCGGCTGGCCGCCGCGTGCCGGATCACGTTGGTGACGCCCTCGCGCAGGACCCAGGCGAACAGGCTGCGGACCTCGTCGCCGGCTGCGGAGCCGTCGGCGGGGAGCACCGCGTCGATCCCGGCGGCCGAGAGCGCCGAGCGGGCCGAGACGAGTTCGGCGTCGAGGTCCGCCTCGCGGTAGCCGCTGACCGCTCGGCGGAGCCCCTGCAGGGCGTCGCGGGAGAGCCGTTCGACGTCCTGCATCTCGGCCTTCGCACGCGCCGGGTCGACGTCGACCAGCCGTGCGGCGAGCTCCGACTTCATCGCGACGACGGTGAGCGAGTGGCCCAGCACGTCGTGCAGGTCGCGGGAGAACCGTGCGCGCTCCTCGACGACGGCCAGCCGGGTGATCTCGTCCTGCGCGAACCCCAGCCGCTGCTCGGCCTCGCGCTGCCGGCCGAAGAACAGCATCGACGCGCCCACGGACACGGTGATGACCGGCGCGAAGAGGATGCCGCTGTTCACCGCGGTGTCCCAGCCGGTGCTCGCGGCGACGAGGAACTGCGCGCCGACGATGCCGAGCACCACCACGCCGGCCACCCAGAACCGTTCGGCGACGAACCCGGAGAGTGCAGCGACGAGCAGCCACGTCCACACCGCGAGCGGCCCGACCACGAGCAGCAGGAGTCCGGCCAGCAGTGCGACGCCCGCGAGGACGACCACCCTGCCCCGGAGGCTCCGACGCCACATCAGCTCCGGCGCGAACAGGTACGCCGCGTAGACGACGGCGAGCGCGATGGAGGACACCACGTGTGCGCGGAGGCTCCGGCCGTCGGTCCACACGGCGATGACCTCGAGCACCTGCCAGAGGAGCGCGAAGACCGCGCCGGCGTACCAGCGGCGGCGGCCGACGCGGATGTCGTCGTCGCTCGCCTCCGGTGGGACGGCCCACGGGAACGAACGCGGGGCGGGCCGGGAGGCGCGGGGTGCGTCGACCGCGCCCCGCGCCTCCGTCGTGCTGGTCGCCTCGGACATCGGTGCCAGCGTAGGGCCGTCGGCCCCCGTCGCGCGGTCGGGCATCGTCGTGCCGTCGGTCACTGTCGCGCGGCGTCGCGGCGGTAGCGCCACACGATCACCGCGGACAGCAGGAGCGCCCACCCCGCGAGCACCATCGCGGGTTCGAGCATGCCGGCCTCACCGGTCGCCCCGGCACCCATCTGCCCGATGCGGTTCAGCCAGTACGACGGCAGCAGGTGGGCGACGGAGCCCATCCAATCCGGCATCACGCTCAGCGGGACCCAGAGCCCGCCGAGGATCGCCAGGCCCATGAACACGACCATGAACAGCGGCTGCGCGAACGACGGCTTGGCGAACTGCCCGATCAGGATCGCGATGAGGGCGAACGGGACCACCCCGCACCAGATCCCGAACGCCGCGGCGAGCCAATGTCCGGCGTCGAGCGAGGCGTGCAGACCGACGACCGCGACGAGCACGGTGATGGCGATCGACATCGCGGCGAAGGCCATCGCGGCGATCACCTTCGACACCATGAACCCCCACCCGGACAACGGCGTGACGCGGAGCTGCCGGTTCCAGCCGATCGAGCGCTCGTTGACGATCGCGAACGCCTGGCTCAGCGCGGCCATCATGGCGCCGTACGAGGCCATCTGCAGCGTCGTGACGACGAGGTACTGCAGGCGTGTCGTCGGGTCCAGCTGCCCGCCGAACGCCGAGCCGAACACGAGCAGCATGACCACGGGGACGGCGAAGGTGAACACCATCGCGCGGACGTTCCGGAGCTGCCGCTTCGTCTCGAGGTACACGTACCGGATCGGCAGACGGCCGGCTGTCGTGACGGTGCTCATGCGAGGACTCCTTCGGGGGCGGTGCCCGCGCCAGCGGTGGCGGGGTCGGCGGTGAGGGCGAGGAACGCGTCGTCCATGGTCGAGGCGACCACCTGGATGTCGTACGCCTGCGGGAACGCGGTGAGCAGGGCCCTGAGCGTGTCGTCGCTGCGGTCGGAACGGAGCGTGACGGAGTCGTGTCGAGCCTCCAGGCCGCCCACGACGCCCGGCAGACCGCGCAACGCGACGTGTGCGTCGGTGCCCACCCCGGAGAACCGGACGGTGCGGGTGGCGGTGATCGCCTTGATCTCGGCGGGGGAGCCGTCGGCGACGATCCGACCGGCCCGCATGATGACGATGCGGTCCGCGAAGGTGTCGGCCTCGTCGAGGTAGTGCGTCGCGAACACGACCGTGCGCCCCGCATCGGTGAACTCCCGCATCGACGACCAGAACGTGTGCCGGGCCTCGACGTCCATCGCGGCCGTCGGCTCGTCGAGCACCAGCAGGTCCGGGTCCGACACCACCGCGACCGCGAACCGTGCCCGCTGCAGCTGTCCGCCGGACAGCTTGTTCACCCGGCGTCCGGCGATCTCGGTACAGCGCGCCCGTCGCAGGGCCTCGTCGACCGGCATCGGACGGCGGTGGGCGGCCGCGACGAGGGCCACGGCGTCGCGGACGGTCGTGTCGGGCAGCAGCGCGCCGCCCTGCAGCATCGCGCCGACCCGTCCGGCGACGACCGCGGCGCGGGGTTCCGCGCCGAAGAGCAGGGCCTCGCCGTCGGTCGGCGTGGAGAGGCCGAGCGCGAGGTCGACCGTCGTGGTCTTGCCCGCGCCGTTCGGGCCGAGGAGGGCGACGACCTCGCCCGGACGGATCGTCAGGTCGACGCCGTCGACCGCGGCCACGGCGCCGAAGCGCTTGCGGAGGCCGCGGAGCTGGATGACCGGTGTGTCGTTCATGGTGACCACCCTCGTGCCGGGCGGGCCAGCGGGCCCCGGCCGGACGTCACGATCCGACCGTGACATCTGTCACGGCGTGGGGTGTGAGCGCGTCCTCCGGACTGGGGACGTCGACTGTCCGGTAGGCGCGTTAGCGTGGACGCATGCACTCCGACCCCGTCGTCTCCGACCGCCCCACGACGGATGCCGTCCGGCGGGCGGCGCTCCTCGCGGCGCTCGACGTGGTCGAGGGCGGGGCCGAGGAACGGTTCGACCGGATCACCCGCATCGCGCGCGAGGCATTCGGGGTGAGCGGCTCGTTCCTCAACCTGGCCGGGTTCGACACGATCACGATCAAGTCCCAGCAGAGCGCGGACGCCTTCGGGCCCACGATCCCGCTGCAGGACACCTTCTGCGGCCGGACCCTGGGGGTCGAGGGGCCGGTGGTCGTCCCCGACGCGCGCGCCGACGTCCGCTACTCCGACATGCCGATGGTCGTCGGCGACCCGAACGTCCGCTTCTACGCCGGCGTTCCCCTCCGGGCCGGCGACGACGACCTCAAGGTCGGCACGCTCTGCCTCATCGACCCCACCCCGCGCACCCTCGAGCCGGACGACCTCGCACTGCTCGAGGAGCTCGGCGTCTGGGCCGAACGCGAACTCGCCGCCGGCGCCGACGAGGACCGCCTCCGCTCGGTGCTCACCGGCCTGCAGCCCTCAGCGGTGGCACTGCCCGGCTACCGCATCGGTGGCACGTCCGTCCCGCACGGCGTCGTCTCCGGTGACTTCCACGACTGGCACGTCGACGGGGACACCCTCGTGGTGACGGTCGCCGACGTGATGGGCAAGGGCATGTCCGCCGGACTCCTCGCCGCGACGATCCGCGGCGCACTGCTCGCCCGCGGCTCCGAGCCGACCGACCGTGCCGTCGCCGCCCTCGAGGCCCAGGTCGGACCCGACCTCAACCGCGCCGAGTCGTTCGCCACGATGTTCCACGGACGCCTGACCCCCGCGACCGGCCGGATGGAGTTCACCGACGCCGGACACGGCCTGGCGATCCAGCTGCACGCCGACGGCACCGAGACCGTCCTGCGTTCCTACGACCTGCCGATCGGGTTGCACCCGGTCGGGGCCGACCGTGTCACGGGCACGCTCGAGCTCGAACCGGGCGACGTCCTCGTGCTCGTCAGTGACGGCGCGCTCGAGCTGTGGGACTCCACGCTCGCGTCGCTGGGCGCGCTCGGGGCGATGTGGCGTGATGCTCCGGAGATCGACACGTTCCTCGGTCGGGTGCGTGCCCGTACGGTGACGCACGACCCGGGGGACGACCTGACGGTCGTCGTGGTCGCGCGCGACTGACGCGCGCGGGCTCGGGCTTCCGCGGGTCGCGCCACCCGCGGGTCGGCCGCTCGTCCGCTCGGCCGCTCGGCCGCCGTCCGCCCGTCCGCCCGAGAGCGCACGAAACGTCGTGCTCGGCGTCGCGGGGCGACACTTCGTGCCACCTGGGCGAACGCGAGTGGCGCGTCGCGCCCGCTCGGCGGGCGGCGCGGCGCGGCGCGGGCTGCGCTAGGCGCCGAGGCGCTCGATGAGCTCGCGGTAGCGCTCGGCCGTCCGGGTGACGATCGCCTCGGGCAGCACCGGTGGCGTGCCCTGCCGGTCCCAGTGCGCACTGAGCCAGTCGCGGACGATCTGCTTGTCGAAGGACTCGGTGCGGTTCCCCGACCGGGCGTCCCAGTAGCGGCTGGAGTCGCTCGTCAGGACCTCGTCCGCGATGCGGATCTGCCCCGAGGCGTCCCGCCCGAACTCGAACTTCGTGTCCGCGATGACGACCCCGCGCTCGAGCGCGATCGCCGCGGCCTCGGAGTAGACCCGCAGGGACAGGTCGCGGAGCTGCACGGCGACGTCCTCACCGACCAGGTCGACCGTCTGCTCGTACGAGATGTTCTCGTCGTGCTCGCCCTGCGGCGCCTTGTACGCCGGCGTGTAGATCGGCTCGGGCAGCCGGTCGCCGTTCTCGAGCCCCTCGGGGAGTGCGACTCCGCAGACGCTGCCGGACTCCTGGTACTCCGCCCACCCGCTGCCGACGAGGTACCCGCGGACGACGCACTCGACCGGGAACATCTCGAGCGGCATCACGTGCATGGACCGCGACGCGACGGACTCGGGCACCGGGGTGCCGCCGGCCGACGGTGCGATGAGGTGGTTCGGGACGTCAGCGAGGCGCGTGAACCAGAACCGGGACAGCCGGGTGAGGAGCTCGCCCTTGCCGGGGATCGGCGGTTCGAGCGCGAAGTCGTAGGCGCTGACACGGTCGGACGCGACGAGCAGGAGTTCCGAGGCGCTGGCGACGTCGGCAGTGCCCTCGGGCACGTAGAGCTCGCGGACCTTGCCGGAGGAGACGTGCCGCCAGCCGTCGAGCACGGGCGCCGCGCTCACCGGACGACCTTCGCGGCGATGTCGGTGCGGAACTGGCCGCCCTCGAGCGTGATGTCCCCGAGGCCGGCGTACGCGCGGTCCCGGGCCTCGGCGAAGTCGGCGCCGGTCGCGACGACGCTCAGCACCCGGCCGCCGGTCGCGACGAGCTCGCCGTCGAGGACCCCGGTCGCGGCGTGCGCCACCGAGACGCCCTCGCGCGCGTTGGCGTCGTCGATGCCGGTGATGATGCGACCCGTCTTCGGGTTCTCCGGGTAGCCCTCGCTCGCCAGGACGACCGTGACGGCTGCCTCGTCGCGGAACTCCGGCGTCGGGACGGCAGCGAGCTGCCCGGTCGCGGCGGCGAGCATGAGCGCGCTCAGCGGCGTCGCCAGGCGGGGGAGGACGACCTGGGTCTCCGGGTCGCCGAAGCGGGCGTTGAACTCGATGACCCGCACGCCCTGCTCGGTGACGATGAGGCCGCAGTAGAGCAGCCCGACGAAGGGCGTGCCCTCGTGCTCGAGCCGACGGACGGTGGGGAGGGCGACCAGGTCGGTGACCTCGTCGACGAAGGCGCGTTCGGACGGCCAGCGGTCGGCGAGCCAGGGCAGCGGCGAGTAGGCGCCCATGCCGCCGGTGTTCGGTCCGACGTCGCCGTCGCCGAGGCGCTTGTAGTCCTGCGCCGGGCTGAGCGGGCGGACGTCGTGTCCGTCGCTCAGGAAGAACAGCGAGACCTCTTCACCGTCGAGGAACTCCTCGACCACGACGTGCCCGTGCTGCAGCCAGTAGGTGGCGTGGTCGACGGCGGCCTGCCGGTCCTCGGTCACGAGGACGCCCTTGCCGGCCGCGAGCCCGTCGGCCTTCACGACGTACGGAGCGCCGAGCTCGTCGATGGCGGCGACGGCTTCCTCTGCCGTGCCGGCGTACACCGGGCGCCCGGTGGGGACGCCTGCCTCGGACATGATGCGCTTCGCGAACGCCTTCGAGCCCTCGAGCTGCGCGGCGGCCTTGCTCGGGCCGAACACCGGGATGCCCCGGGTGCGGACGGGGTCGGCAACGCCGGCGATGAGCGGGGCCTCGGGGCCGACGACCACCAGCTCGACGCCGTTCTCGAGCGCGTACTCGGCGACGAGCGCACCGTTCGTGGGGTCGAGGGAGACCGTCTCGACGTCGGCGGCGATGCCGGCGTTGCCGGGCGCCACCGTGATGACGTGCCCTGCCTGTTCAGCGAGGAGGGCCGTGATGATCGCGTGCTCGCGGGCACCGGAACCGAGGACGAGGATTCGCACCCGATCACCCTACCGATGACGACTCGCCCGTTGCGATGCGACGGCTAGCCTGTGGACATGCCACCGCGGAGGATCGAGGACGCCGAGGGACGTGCGGCGCTGGCCGCCGTGCAGCAGGGGACGACGGCGCGGCCGACTCTGGCGACGGCCGTCCGCTGGACGCTGCAGCGGCTCGCCGATGCGGTCCCGGGGAACAGCGTCGAGGTGCGGGTCCCGCCGTTCGCGGCGGTGCAGGCCGTGCCCGGCCCGCGGCACACCCGCGGCACCCCGCCGAACGTGGTCGAGACGGACGCGACGACGTGGCTCGCGCTCGCCACCGGTCAGCTGCGCTGGGACGAGGCGATGGCGCAGGCACGGGTCAGTGCGTCCGGATCGCGTGCGGACCTGACGGAGTTCCTGCCGGTGCGGCTCGACGACTGACGTCGGTGCGGCTCGACGACCGACGATCGTTAGGCGTCCTACCGGAATTAGGTAACACCTACTGATGTGACGTCACCGACCCGCGACGTAGCGTAGGAGACGACGGCCCTCAACGACGCAGGTCGGAGAAGCCGCCGGGATTCGGACCCGACCCGAACGGGTCCGAACCCGGCGACAGGGACAAAGGTACGCGATATCCGACACACCGTGTCAACCGTTCCGGCGAGTCGTGCTGCATTCCGCAACGAACCTGCGTGATCGAGGACCGATCGTCCGACAAGCGCACGGCCAGGGACGACGAGCGCACGGCCACGGACGACGAGTGCACTGCCAGCAACGACGAGCGCAGGGCCACGGGCACCCGTCGGGCTCAGAGCAGTTCGCTCAACTGCGTCCGCGCGTGCAGGTCCCACTTCGTGAACACCCGGGACAGGTGCGCGTCGATCGTCCGCACGCTGAGCCCGAGCGTCTCCGCGATCCGCCGGTTGCTCAGCCCCTTCGCCGCCAGGGACGCCACCTCGTACTCGCGGTTCGTCAGCGGCGTCTTCGTCCGGCCCGCCGTCACCGACATGCCGTGCGACGCCAGGACACCCTGCGCCGCGATCGTCCGGGTGCGGTCGCCGGCCCGGACCGCCTCGGCGTACTCCACGATCGCGCCGGCGAGCGGTCCGTCCACGCGCTCGGCGGCGGCGCGCATCCGGTCGAGGGACGCGGCGGCGTCCCGCCCGCTCAGCATGTCGTTCGTGTAGTGCAGGGTCTCCGCGTACATCACCGGGGTCCACGAGCCGGCGGCCGTCGACCGCTCGATGATCTCGTCGGCGTGCCGGAGCCCCGCCGGGTTGCCGAGCACCGCCTCGGTCCAGGCGATCGTCACCGCGACCTGCTCTCCGGTGATCCGCATCGCCCGCAGCGGGGTCGAGCGGGCACGTTCGAGCGCCGCGCTCGCCGCCTCGGTCCGGCCGGCGTACGCGTGGGACATCGCGAGCCGTGCCCACGGGTACGCCGCGAAGCCGCCGTGGTCGGCGACGTCGTAGCGCTCGCACGCCGCCGAGAACGCGGCGACGGCGTCGTCCCACCGGCGCTGCGCGATCGCGAGGTTGCCGTCGCCGATGAGCTCGAGCGTGAAGTCGTACTTCAGGTACGGGTTCGACCGACGGACCGGTACCTCGGTGATGAGGTCGGCGATGTCGCCGCGCCAGACCTGCAGCTGGTGCATGACCGAGACGATCTCACCGACGCTCCACGGTGCGTCCTCGAGGTGTTCGACGGCGGTCGCGAGGCACCGCTTGCCGAAGGCCGCGGCGTCGTCGAGCCGTCCGGCCGTGGCGAGCCCCATGACCGCGCACGGCGCCAGGCAGAGGAAGGCGAACGGGACGGTCGGGGCGTGCACGATGCCGGAGCGCTCGAGCTCGTCGCGGACCTCCGCGAACTGTCCGCCCCAGCCGAGGTGGGCGAGCCGGAGCAGGCGGAGGCGTTCGGCGGCCGGAGCGGACACGAACCGTGCGGCGTGCTCGGTGAGCGCCACGGCGGCCGCGGTGTCGTCGTCGTGGAACTGCCGGATGTTCGCCAGCGTCTCGCACGCCTCGATCACCGCCGTGTCGTCGACCTCGTCCGGCGCCGAACGGACCACGGCCCACGCGGCCTCGGCGTCCGACCGACCGGCCTCGCGCCCGGTGCTGTACGAGTGCGCGAGCGACCGCAGGCAGTGCGCTGCGACGCGTTCGGTCGGGGTGAGCGTCGTCCGGATGGCCGCCGACGCCAGGGCGATCGCGCTCTCGTGCTCCTGCAGCCGGACCGCGACCTGGGTGGCGTCGAGGAGCTGCTCGACGCGCGGCAGCACGCCGCACTCGAGCGACCAGAGGGCGGCACGGAGTCGTGCGGCCGGCGGGGCGCCCTCGGGTCGGTCGGTCCGGAAGGCGTTGGCCCGGGCGAACAGGGCCGTCCGGCGGGCGACTGGCACGAGGGCGCGGACGACCTCGCCCACGAGCGGGTGCGACGGGCGGACGACCGCGGTGCCGTCCTCGAGCGAGTCGATCCGGACGAGTCCGAGTGCGACCACCCGGTCGACGTCCCCGCCGGTCACCAGCCCGAGCAGCCGAGGGAGCGGGATCGGGTCGGCCAGGGCGACGATGTCGACGACGTCGCGCAGGTCCTCCGGCAGCGCACCGAGCTCGGTCCGGTACATGTCGGCCAGGCTGCTCGACGCCGTGACGCGCCCGCGCCAGTACCAGCCGGACGCGGTCTGCTCGAGTGCGCCGGACGCCAGCGCGGCCCGGACCACCTCGCGCACGTAGAGCGGATTGCCGGCGGTCGCACGGTGCACGCGCTCCGCCGAGGCGGTCTCGAGCTGCGCGCCGAGCGCCTCGGCGATGAGCGACGACGTCTCGTGCAGGGACAGCGGTGCGAGGTCGATCCGTTCGAGCAGGTCGTCCTGCCAGAGCGAGCGGAGCGGTTCGGACAGCGCGGCGAAGTCGCGGCAGGTGAGCACGAGCCGCGCACCCTGCTCGCGCACGAGCCACGCGACGTAGCGGGCCGAGATCGCGTCGAGGTGGTCGGCGTCGTCCACGCGGAGTAGGACGTCGCGGTCGGCGAGGTCCTCGGTCGCGCGGAGGCGCTGCTCGGCCCGACCCCCGCCGACGAGTTCGGCGAGGGACGCCGGCAGTTCGCCGAAGCGCTCCGCGACGGCGCCGAAGGGCATCGACCGGCTCGCGGCGACGGCGGTGATCGGCACGACCAGCGTGCGGCCGGAGGTGTCGCGTCCGGCGACCCGGTCGGTCACGCGGGCGGCCGCGGAGCTCTTGCCGATGCCCGGTGCGCCGACGAGGGCGACGCTCCAGCGGTGTTCGGCGACCACCGCGACGGCCCGGTCCTCTTCCCGGCGCTGCAGGATCGGCCACGCCACCCGAGCGGGGACACGAGCACCACGGGCACTGCGTTCTCGCATGCGCGTCACTCCTCCCACTGGGATACCGACCGGTCTGGAACCATCCTCTCCTGGATCGGGCCCCTCGTGCAGGCCGGAGCACGTCCCACAGTGGGGGACAATGGAGAGGTGAGCGACACCGACCGACCCGACGAACGACCGGCCCCGGCGCCGAACGCCGTCTCCTCCTCCGACGAGGTCACGATCCGCCGTGCCCCGAAGTTCGGCGTGTTCATCGTGGGCGGCGCGGTGCTCGGCTTCATCGCGACGCTCATCGTGGTGTCGGCGACCATGAACATCGACCGCGGCGACCAGCAGGAGACCGCGAGCTTCGGCAGCCTGGTGGGGTACTTCAGCCTCTGGGGCGTCACCATCGGCGCCTTCGTCGGCGCCGTCGTCGCCGTCGTGCTCGACCGGGTCTTCGCACGACGTGCCGCCCGCCTCACGGCGGAGCGCGTCGAGGTCGAGCTCCCGCCCGAGACGGTGGACGGCGAGATCGAGGACCACGGCGACCAGCGGCCGTAGCCGCGACCCCGTGACGGCCTGGAGGCGCGGTGCCAGTGGACTGGTCCCCGGTTCTTGGACTGATTAGTCGGTTCGAGATCCGGGGATGGTTCGTGTGGGTGGTACCGCG
>NZ_SNVW01000018.1 GCF_004361695.1 Curtobacterium flaccumfaciens
GACGGGTGGCGCGGTGCCTGCTGGCCCCGCGCCTCCAGTCCGTCTGTGCGTGCGTTCCGTCCCATCGCACCCGACCTGGGAAGACGAATCGCGCGTAGGGGGTCGGAAAGAACGACCTCCTACGCGCGATTCTGCTTCCTACGCGCGGAACTGCTTCCGACGCGCGGGAGCGCTACGCGGTCTTGCCGGCGCGCTCGCCCTCGCCGGTCCACGACCGCGTGCCGCCGTCGTGGACGGGGAGGCGGGTGCGGTGCCCCGCGGCCGCACCGCGCGCGCGGGCGATGGCGTCGGCCGCCGACACGAGTGTGAGGTGCGAGAGCGCCTGCGGCGTGTTGCCGATGTGGTGCCCGGTGGCGACGTCGATCTCCTCGGAGAGCATGCCGACCTCGTTGGCGTAGCCGGTGAGCACGTCCATGAGGCGCTCGGCATCGTCGACCCGACCGGACGCCGCGTACTGCTCGACGAGCCAGAACGAGCACGCCAGGAACGGGTGCTCGGCGCCGGAGAGCCCGTCGAAGCCGGAGGACGTCCGGTAGCGCAGGACGAGCCCGTCAGACCCTGTGCGGAGGTCTGCCTCAATGGCGGCGACGGTCCCGGTCATGCGCGGGTCATCGGGCTTCAGGTACCCGATCTGCGGCAGGACGAGCAGGCTCGCGTCGACCTCGTCGGTGTCGTAGTGCTGCCGGTAGCTGCCCCGGTCCGCGTTCCAGCCGTGCTCCTCGATCTCGGCGCGCACGGCGGCGCGCAGGGTGCGCCAGCGGTCGACCGGACCCTCGAGCCCGAACTCCTCGACGGCGGCGACCCCGCGGTCGAACGCCGCCCAGATCATCGCGCGCGAGTGCGTGAAGTGCCGTCGCGGGCCGCGCATCTCCCAGATGCCGTTGTCCGGCTCCTGCCAGTGCTGTTCGACGTAGCCGAGCAGCGCGCGCTGCAGCGCCCACGAGTCGGCGTTCTCCTCGACGCCGAGCTCGCGCGCGTCGTGCAGGGCGGCCAGGACCTCGCCGAAGACGTCGCCCTGGTACTGCGTGTAGGCGCCGTTGCCCACGCGGACGGGCGTCGACCCGTCGTAGCCGGGCAGGTTGTCGAGCGTGCGCTCGGGCAGCTCCCGCTCGCCGGCGACGCCGTACATGATCTGCACGTCGGCCGGGTCGCCGGCGATCGCGCGGAGGAGCCAGCCGCGCCAGTGCGCCGCCTCGTCGCGGTACCCGTGCGCGATGAGCGAGGCGAGGGCGAGCGAGGCGTCGCGGAGCCACACGTAGCGGTAGTCCCAGTTGCGCTCCCCGCCCGGGTCCTCCGGCAGGCTCGTGGTCGCGGCGGCCACCACGCCACCGGTCTCGGCGTGCGTCATCGCGCGGAGGAACATGAGCGAGTTCCGCGTCGCCTGGACGTAGCGGCCCTCGGTACGGATCGGCGCCATCCACTCCCGCCACCACGCGCGCGTCCGGTCGAGCGCGGCGTCGACGTCGAGCTGCTCCGGCGGCTCGCGGTGCGAGGGGTACCAGGTGAGCGCGGTGTCGACGACGTCCCCGTCGTGCACCGTGCTCGTCGCCGTGTGCCGGTGGTCGTCGGGCCGGAACTGCACCCCGCGGACGATGACGGACGCCGGCCCGGCGGTGGCCAGCAGCGCCGGGTCGTCGTCGCCGCCGATCTGCCGGACCCAGGGCAGGGCACGGGCGTAGTCGAACCGGATGCGGAGCACCTGCTGGACCTCGACGGTGCCGCGGAGGCCCCGGACGCGACGGACGATCGTCGCCCGGTGTGCGCCGATCGGCATGAACTCGGTGACCTCGACGATGCCGGTGCTCGTGGTCCACACCGTGGAGAGCACGAGCGTGTCGTGGTCGTACCGGCGGGTGGCGGTCGCGTCGGGGTCGGTGGGGCGCAGGGTCCAGTGGCCGTGGTCCTCGGTGCCCAGGATCGACGCGAAGGTCGAGTGGCTGTCGAACCGGGGCAGGCAGGCCCAGTCGATCGTGCCGTCCCGCCCGACGAGCGCTGCGGTGTAGGTGTCACCGATCAGCGCGTGGTCCTCGATGCGGTTGGTCGGTGGGGTGGCAACGCTCATGGGGCGATCCAACCACCGCCAGCCGTGGGCGAGACCGCGGGTCCTGAGCGGCCCCACAGCGGGTGCGTCCGGGCGTCCGGACGCGCGGGCTGCGGGCGCGCGGGCGCGGGCTGCGGGCGCGGGCCTGCGGTCGCGGCGGGCGGCGAGCCGCTCAGTGCGGGTCGGCCGGGTCGGCCTCGGCCAGCCCGACCCGGGCCAGCTCCGACCACATGCCGGCGCCGTCGGGCGCGTACACCCACGGGGCGGACGACTCACGGGAGCGTTCCTGCGCCCGCGAGCGACCACCGGCCAGGACGGCCTCGCTCGTGGAGAGCTGGCGGATGGCGACCCCCGCGACGTTCTCGGGGTGCGCGCGGGCGAACTCGCCGTACAGCGACTCGTCGTGCTGCCCGTCGTCGCCGACGAGGAGCCACTGCACGTCCGGGAAGTCCTTCGCCAGGCGCTCGAGGTTCTGCTGCTTGTGGAGCTGCCCGCTGCGGAAGAACCGGTCGTGCGTGGGACCCCAGTCGGTCAGCAGCAGGGTGCCCGACGGGTAGAGGTTCCGGCTGAGGAAGCGCTGCAGCGTCGGCGCGACGTTCCAGGCGCCCGTGGACAGGTAGACCGTCGGGGCGCCGGGGTGCTGCGCGAGCACGCGTTCGTAGAGCACGGACATGCCGGGCACGGGGCGACGGCCGTGCTCGGTGAGGACGAACGAGTTCCACGCCGCGAGCATCGGGCGGGGGAGCGAGGTCACCATGACGGTGTCGTCGATGTCGGACAGCAGGCCGAAGCGGGTGTCCGGGTGGACGATGAAGACGTCGGCCTCGACGTCGCGCATGCCCCCGGCGGAGAGCTTGATCGTCTGCCAGCCGGGCTCGAGGTCGATCGGCACGATGGTGTCGACCACCCCGCCGCGGTCGGACTGCACGACGTGGGTTGTCCCACCAGCCGTGATCGTGACCTCGGCGTCGTCGACGGCGACGCTCGTGAAGCTCTTCCACCCGCGGACGCCGTAGAAGGAGGCGTCCGATGCGAGTCCGCGCCGCGTGAGCAGGACGCGGCAGAGCACACGGATCCAGCCCGGGGCGCCGTACCCGGTGTAGGGGATCACCGTCGGGACGAGGCCACGGCGACGTGCGCGATGCTCACGGAACTCCTGGACGGCGTCCTCGATGCGGGCGGCACGGTGGAGGATCGGCTCGGCCAGCGACGGTTCGTGGGGCGTCGGGTCGGGCATCTGTTCATCATTCCACGGCGGGACCGGGACACCTACGACCTCGCAGGTGCTTTGGGAGAGTCGCAGCGATATTCCAGCCGGTCTCTGCGACAGTTGGTCCGTCGCCCACCCACAAGACCGCGCTGTCGGCGCAAGAGGAGAACACGTGCTCGTCACCGAGGTACCGAACGCACTGCCGGGGGGATCATCACTGCTCAGGAACGAGCCGGTCCAAGCCCGCAGTTCGGCGCGCCTCGCGGGCCTGCTCGACGCCGCCGCCGCCGTGATCGACGAGATCGGCTTCGAACGCCTGACCACCGCGATGGTGGCCGAGCGCGCCGGTGCCTCCATCGGCACCGTCTACCGCTACTTCCCGGACCGCATCGCCGTGGTCGAGGCCCTGGCGATCCGCAGCACCCAGCGTCTCGCCGAGCGCTTCGTGAGCACCCTGGCCGAGAGCGACGCGACGACCTGGCAGCAGGCCTGCGACGCCCTGATCGACGTCACGGCCGAGATGTACCGCACCGAGCCGGGCTTCCGCGCGATCCGCTTCGGCGACGCGGCGGACACCGGCACCGGTGACTCCGAGGACCGCATGGCGGCCCTCGGCGCGACCGTCGCGCAGATCATGCACGAGCGCTTCGGCCTGCCGGTCGGCGAGCGGATGGCCCGCACCTGGGTCGTCCTCGCCGAGTCCTCGCACGCCGTGCTCGCCCGCGCCCACCGTGACCCGGCGCACCCCGACACCGCTCTCATCGAGGAGTACCGCCGGATGAGCCGCACCCACCTCGAGACGGTGCTCGCCGCCTCCTGACGTCGGCACCGACAGCAGACCCTGCTGACGACCCTGCTGATCCGGCCGCGCGAGCGGCCGGGTCTGCTGGTCCGGCCGCGCGAGCGGCCGTGGCAATCCATCGACGCCCGCGCTCCGAACTGGAGGCGCGGGCGTCGTCGTGCGTCCGCGCTGCGGTCCGGCCCGCATCGACTCCAGGGCCGTCGGGCACCATCCGGAACACGTCACGGATCGTCACGTGCAACCGATGTCGTACCCGACGGGTACTCTCACTCGGAGTCGGGCTACCTCCGAACAGAAGGGCACCCATGATCGAGTTCCGCTCCGTGCGCAAGACGTACCCGGACGGCACCAACGCGGTCGACGACTTCAGTCTCGTCATCCCATCCCGGACCACCACGGTCTTCGTGGGGTCGAGCGGCTGCGGCAAGACCACGTTGCTCCGCATGATCAACCGGATGGTGGACCCGAGTGCGGGCGCCGTCGAGATCGACGGCGAGGACGTCGCCGCGGTCGACCCGGTGCAGCTCCGTCGCCGGATCGGCTACGTGATGCAGAACGCCGGGCTGTTGCCGCACCGCAAGGTCGTCGACAACATCGCCACCGTGCCGCTGCTGACCGGCGTCGCCAAGGCCGAGGCCCGTGCGCGCGCCCTCGAGCTGATGGACACCGTCGGGCTCGACCGCGCCTTCGCGGACCGGTACCCCTCGCAGCTCTCCGGCGGCCAGCAGCAGCGCGTCGGCGTCGCTCGCGGCCTGGCGGTGGACCCGAACATCCTGCTGATGGACGAACCGTTCGGCGCGGTCGACCCGCTCGTCCGCACCGACCTGCAGGACGAGCTCATCCGGCTGCAGCGCGAGCTCGGCAAGACGGTCGTCTTCGTGACGCACGACATCGACGAGGCCTTCAAGCTCGGCGACCAGGTCGTCATCCTCAAGAAGGGCGGTGAGATCGCCCAGCTCGGCACGCCGGCGGAGATCCTCGCCGAACCCGCCGACGACTTCGTCGCGAACTTCATCGGCGCGGGCCGTGGCCGCCGCGCGCTCCGGGTCGAGCAGACGCCGACCGGTCCGATCGTCGTCGACGGCGAGGGACGTGCCGCGGGTGTGCTCACCGGGCCCGTCCAGGTCGTCGACGCCGCCGAGGCCGTGCCGCAGGAGCAGCAGGGCGACGCGTGAACTGGGTCCTGGGCAACCTCGACACGATCAGCGACAACCTGATCGCACACGTCTGGCTGTCGATCCCGCCGATCCTCATCAGCTTCGTGCTGTCGGTGCCGATCGGGCTGCTCGTGTCGCGGCTCCGGAAGCGTCGTGGTCCCGCGCGGGCGACGGGGTCGACGATCGTCGTGGTCGCGAGCCTGCTCTACACGATCCCGGCGCTGCCGCTCTTCCTGGTGCTCCCGGCGATCCTCGGCACGAGCTACCTCGACCCGGTGAACGTGGTCATCGCGATGACGATCTTCGGCGTCGCCCTGATGGCCCGCTCCTCGGCGGATGCGATCGACGCGGTCGACCGCGACGTCGTGGGCGCGTCCGAGGCCCTGGGGTACTCGCCCGCGCAGCGCTTCTTCAAGGTGGAGTTCCCGCTCGCCGGTCCTGTCCTACTCGCTGGCATCCGCGTCGTCTCCGTCTCGACGATCAGCCTCGTCACGGTCGGCGCCCTGATCGGCATCCCGAACCTCGGGTTCCTGCTGACGGACGGCCTGAAGCGCGGCATCAGCGCCGAGATCCTGACCGGGATCGTCCTGACGATCGTGCTCGCGCTCGTGTTCGACCTGCTCCTGGTGGCGATCGGCCGGCTGGTCATGCCCTGGACGCGGGGGAGCGGCAGGACCGCGCGGCGCGTCCGTCGCGCGGCCGCTGACGACGTCCGCACCGGGGAGGTCTCCGCGTGAACCTCTTCGCCCAGGGCATCGCCTGGATCTTCGACCCCGCGAACAACGTCGGCGCGAACGCGATCGGCGTCCGGCTGTGGGAGCACATCTGGATCACCCTCCTCGCCGTCGCGATCGCCGTGGTCATCGCCGTGCCGCTCGGCCTGCTGATCGGGCACACCGGCAAGGGGCGCTCGATCGCCGTCGGCGTCTCCGGGGGCATCCGCGCCCTGCCGACGCTCGGTCTGCTGACCCTGCTCGCCCTGGCTCTCGGCCTCGGGCTGCAGGCACCGCTCATCGCGCTCGTCGTGCTGGCGATCCCGTCGGTCCTCGCCGGGGCGTACTCCGGCGTCGAGGCCATCGACCGCGTGACGATCGACGCGGCCAAGGCGCAGGGCATGACCGGGTGGCAGATCCTCCGCAAGGTCGAGGTGCCGCTCGCCCTGCCGCTCATCGTCGGCGGCATCCGCGCCGCGGTCCTGCAGGTCGTGGCCACCGCGACCCTCGTCGCCTACATCAACGCCGGCGGACTCGGCGGTTACGCCTTCTCCGGCATCGCCAACCAGGACTACGCGGAGGTGCTCGGCGGTTCCATCATCGTGATCGCCCTCGCCATCGCGTTCGAGATCGTCTTCGCCGCGCTGCAGCGGCTCGCCGTCCCCGCGGGTGTCTCCGCCGGCTCGGCGAGTACGTCGCGTCGGAGCACCCGCAGCTCAGCACCACGAGCATCAACCCCTGTGGAAGGAACCCACCCGTGATCACAGCAACGACCCGGCGTCTCGCCGCGACGATCGCCGTCGCGTCCGCGGCCGCCATCGCCCTCGCGGGCTGCTCCTCGAGCGACCCGCTCTCCTCCGGCTCCGGCGGCGGGGACTCCAAGACCATCGTCGTCGGCTCGCAGGCGTACCCCTCGAACGAGATCATCGCCGAGCTCTACGCGCAGGAGCTCGAGCACGAGGGCTTCACCGTCAAGAAGCAGCTCAACATCGGGCAGCGCAAGGCGTACTGGCCCGAGGTCGAGAAGGGGAGCATCAACGTCTTCCCCGAGTACAACGGCAACCTGCTGAACTACCTGCTCCAGGCGGACGGCAAGGACACCACCACCGAGACGACGACGGACGGCATCAACACCGCCCTGAAGGCCGCCCTGCCGTCCGACGTCAAGGCGCTCACCTCGGCCGATGCGTCAGACGCCGACACCTACACGGTGACCCAGGCGACCGCCGACAAGTACGACCTCAAGTCGATCGCCGACCTGTCGAAGATCGGTGGCACCATCTCGATCGCCGCCAACCCGGAGTTCGCGACGGCCGCCTACGGTCCGAAGGGCCTCAAGGAGAAGTACGGCATCACCGGCGAGGTCAACCAGCAGAACGACTCCGGTGGCCCGCTGACGATCAAGGCGATCCAGGACGGCGACTCGCAGGTCGCGGACATCTACTCCGCCAGCGCCTCGATCAAGACCGAGAAGCTCGTCACGCTCGAGGACCCGAAGCACCTCGTGCCGGCGAACAACGTCACGCCGATCGTGTCGAAGGACCTCGACTCGAAGGCGGCCGACGCCATCGAGAAGGTGAACAAGCTCCTCACGACGGACGTGCTCATCGAGCTCAACCGCCAGAACTCGGTCGACGAGAAGTCGGCGTCCTCCGTGGCGAAGTCGTTCCTGCAGGACAACGACCTGCTGTAGCGGACGGCTGGGAGACCAGCGGCAGTAAAACGACAGGTGTCGGGCAATCGCCCGGCACCTGTCGTCGTTCGCGCAGCGGACATCCCGCACGTCGGTTCCGCACGGTTGTGCCGTGCACTGCTCTTGCACGTTCGTGCAAACGAGGGTTCTACAACTTGTCGAGGGAGGTGTCCGCACGGTAACGTGGAGGTGTCCCAACGGCCAGTGACACCAGAAGTTCCCCCTTCCACAGGAAGCAACTGACGTGCACCAACAGCGCGCGGCGACCCGGCAAGGACACGCCGCATGAACGACATCCTCGATCCGCTCATCCTGTCGCGGTGGCAGTTCGGTCTGACGACGATCTACCACTTCCTCTTCGTCCCGTTGACGATCGGCATGGCCGTCGTCGTGGCCGTGTTCCAGACGGCCTGGTACCGCACGGGGCGCGCGCACTACCTCCAGCTGACCCGGTTCTTCGGGCGCATCTTCCTCATCAACTTCGCCATGGGCGTCGTGACCGGGATCGTGCAGGAGTTCCAGTTCGGCATGAACTGGTCGAACTACTCCCGCTTCGTCGGTGACGTGTTCGGCGCTCCGCTGGCGCTCGAGGGGATCCTCGCGTTCTTCTTCGAAGCCGCGTTCATCGGGTTGTGGATCTTCGGGTGGGACCGCCTGCCGAAGGGCGTCCACCTCGCCACGATGTGGTGCGTCAGCGCCGGGACGATCATGTCGGCGTACTTCATCATCGCCGCCAACGCCTTCATGCAGCACCCGGTCGGCTACGCCATCAACGAGGCGAAGGGCCGCGCGGAACTCACCGACATCTGGGCGGTGCTCGGCAACAAGGTCGCGCTGGCGGCGTTCCCGCACACCCTCTTCGCCTGCTTCATGGTCGCCGCAGCGGTCATCATCTCGGTCGCCTCGTACCACCTGGCGCGGAACCAGAACCTCGAGACGATGATGCCGGCCCTGAAGTTCGGCATGTGGACGATGCTCGCCGCCGGCGCCCTCACGGTGCTGACCGGCGACCAGCTCGGCCTCACCATGGTCGACACGCAGCCCATGAAGATGGCCGCCGCCGAGGCCCTGTACAACACCGCCACCGGCAAGGACGCCTCGTTCTCGATCTTCACCCTCGGCACCCCGGACGGCGTGCACGAGCTGTTCTCGATCCGGGTGCCGTACCTGCTCTCGTTCCTGTCGACCCACACCTTCAACGGCACGGTCGAGGGCATCAACGACCTGCAGGCGCAGTACTCGCAGGTCTACGGACCGGGCGACTACAAGCCGATCATCTGGGTGACGTACTGGTCGTTCCGCTGGATGATCGCCCTCGGCGTCGGCGCGGTCATGGTGTCGCTCGCCGGGCTCTGGCTGACCCGCAAGGGCCGCTTCCCGACGAAGCGGTGGGTCTGGCGCATCGCCACCTGGACCGTCCCGCTCCCGATGGCCGCGATGATCGTCGGCTGGATCTTCACCGAGATGGGCCGCCAACCGTGGCTCGTGTTCGGGCTGCTGAAGACCAGCGACGGCGTCTCGCCGAACGTGACCGGGCTCGAGGTCCTCATCTCCCTGGTCGTGTTCACGCTCATCTACGGCTCGCTGGCCGTCGTCGAGTTCCGGCTCATCAAGAAGGTCGCGCAGGAGGGCCCCGCCGCCCCGGCGGAGGTCGACGAGGAGACCGGCGAGGTCAAGCACGAAGTGACGGTGTACTGAGATGGATCTCCCGGTTCTCTGGTTCGCGATCGTCGGCGTCTTCTTCGTCGGCTACTTCGTCCTCGACGGCTTCGACTTCGGCGTCGGCATGTCCCTGCCGTTCCTCGGCAAGGACGACACCGACCGCCGCGTCCTGATCAACACGATCGGCCCGGTCTGGGACCTCAACGAGACGTGGGTCATCGTCGCCGGTGCCTGCCTCTTCGCGGCGTTCCCGGAGTGGTACGCCACGATGTTCTCCGGCTTCTACCTGGCGCTGCTGCTCATCCTCGCGGCCCTCATCGCCCGCGGTGTGTCGTTCGAGTACCGGCACCAGAACAAGCACCTCGAGTGGAAGCGCCGCTTCGACCTCATGATCATCGTCGGCAGCGCGGTCCCGTCGTTCCTCTGGGGCGTCGCGTTCGGCAACGTCGTCCGCGGGATCCCGATGGACTCCGGGCACAACTACACGGGCACGCTGTTCGACCTGCTCAACCCGTTCGCCCTGCTCGCCGGCGCCGCCACCCTCCTCGTGTTCTTCACGCACGGCGTCGTGTTCGTCGCGCTCAAGACCGAGGGCGAGATCCGGCAGCGCGCGAAGCGCCTGGCGACCCGGGCCGGCATCGTCACGATCGTCGTCGGTGCGGCGTTCCTGGTGTCGATGGCGTTCGTCCGGTCGACCCCGGCGTCGCTCGTGCTGTCGGTCGTGGCCGCGCTGGCGCTCGTGCTCGCGGTGCTCTGCAACGCCTGGGGCAAGGAAGGCCGCGCGTTCACGCTCATGGCCGTGACGATCGCCGCGATCGTCCTGGCGATGTTCACCGCGATCTTCCCGAACGTGATGCCCGACTCGGTGAACCCGGCCAACAGCCTGACCGTGTACAACGCGTCGAGCGGGTCGTACACGCTGACGGTGATGAGCTGGGTGGCGCTGATCTTCGTGCCGCTCGTGTTCGCGTACCAGGCCTGGACCTACTGGGTGTTCCGCAAGCGCGTCTCGCGGTCCCAGGTCCTGCAGGCCGCGCACTAGGCACCGACGATGAAGCCGCTCGACCCGCGACTCCTGCGCCTGTCCCGCACGGCGCGCGGCTTCATCGTCGCGGCCGCCGGCACGGGCCTCCTCCGCACGCTCGCGACCATCGCGATCGCGTGGGGGATCGCCGCGGCCGTCACGCTCGGCGTCGACGCCGTCCGGCAGGGCACCGTCCCCGCCGCGATCGCACCGGCCCTGGGTCTGCTCGGCGGGGCGTTCGTGCTCCGTGCCGTCGCGGCGTGGGCCACCGACGACCTCGCCGCACGCGCGGCGGCCCGGGTGAAGAGCGAGCTCCGCGCGACCGTCCTGGCGCGGGCGGCGGAGCGCGGGCCGTCGTGGCTCGCCGGGCGCTCGAGTGCCGGTTTCGCCACCACGCTCGGCCCGGGGCTCGACGCGCTGGACGCCTACTTCGGCCGGTACCTGCCGCAGCTGGCGCTCACCGCGGTCGCCACGCCCGTGCTCCTGGTCGCCATCGGGTTCGGGGACCTGACCAGCGGGCTCATCGTCCTCTGCGCGCTCCCGGTGATCCCGGTCTTCATGATCCTCATCGGGCTCGCCACCCAGGCCCTGCAGCGGCGGCAGGCCGACGCGCTCGCCCGGCTCGGCACGACCTTCACCGAGGCCGTCGAGGGCCTGGCGACCCTCAAGGTGTTCGGGCGGGCACGTCGCCAGGTCACCCGGATCGGCACCGTCACCGACGAGTACCGCCGCGGCACACTCGGTGTGCTCCGGCTGTCCTTCGTCAGCGGCTTCGCCCTCGAGCTCGCGGCGAGCCTGTCGGTGGCCCTCGTCGCCGTCTCGATCGGGGTCCGGCTCGTCGACGGGTCGCTCGGGCTGGGCGCCGCGATGTTCGTGCTCGTCCTCGCACCGGAGGCCTTCGCCCCGATCCGGCAGGTGGGCGCCGACTTCCACGCCGCGCAGGACGGCGTCGAGGCCTCCGCCGCCGTCCTCGACGTGCTCGACGACACCACGGCCCCGCCCGCGCCACCCGCCGGCGCCCCGGCCGCCGCAGAGCTCGTCCTCGACGGCCTGACCGTCCGCCGTCCGGACGTCGTGATCGGCCCCGTCCACCTCCGCGCCGCCCCGGGGACCGTCGTCGTGCTCGCCGGCCCGAGCGGCTCCGGCAAGTCCAGTCTCATCGCGGCGATCCGCGGCGTGCTGCCCCACGACGGCACCGTGACCGTCCCGGGGGCGGCCGGCACGACGATCGCCGAACGCACGACGTGGGCCGACCAGCGTCCCCGTCTCGTCCGCGGGACGATCGCCGAGAACGTCGCGCTCAGCGCGACCCCCGACGTCACCGCCGTCCGGACCGCCCTGGGCGAGGCGGGGCTGGGACTCGACCCGGGCCTCCAGGTCGGATCCGGCGGAACCGGGCTCTCCGGCGGCCAGGCCCAACGCGTCGGCGTCGCCCGCGCGCTCCACCGCGCCCGCCGGGCAGCGACCCCGCTCGTCCTGCTCGACGAGCCGACCTCCGCCCTCGACAGCGAGGCCGAAGCGCACGTCGTCGACACCGTCCGTCGCCTCGCCGACGACGGCGCCGTGGTCGTCGTCGCCAGCCACCGACCGGCGGTCGTCGCCGCCGCCGACGTCCGCGTCGACGTGCACGTGGGCGGCCGGGTCGTCGTCACGCAGGCGGACGGGGCGCGAGCATGAGCCGGGAGGCCCGTGGCGGCTCCGTCCTGCGGCTCGCCATGCCCCACGGGTCGGGCTGGGCGAAGGCGGTCGCCGCCGGCGCGCTCAGTGCGGTCTGCGCGGTCGCGCTCCTCGCCGCGAGCGGCTACCTCATCACGCGTGCGGCGGAGCACCCGCCGATCCTGTACCTGACGCTGGTGATGGTCGGGGTGCGGGCGTTCGCGCTCGGACGTGCGGCGCTCCGCTACGTCGACCGGCTGGCGGGGCACGACGCGTCGTTCCGGCAGCTCGCGGTCGTCCGGACGGAGATGTACCGCCGGCTGTCGTCCGTCGCGCCGGCGGGGCTCGGCTCCACCGGGCGGGGCGACCTGCTCACGCGACTCGTGACCGACACCGACCGGCTGCAGGACCTGCCGATCCGGGTCGTCGGGCCGCTCGTGTCCGCCGGCATCGTCGCCGCCCTGTCGCTCGTGGCCGTCGCGGTCGTGTCCGTCCCGGCGGCCCTCGTGCTGCTGGTCGCCCTCGCGGTGGCCGCGGTGCTCGGCTCGGTCGTGACGCTCGCGATCGCCCGGCGCTCCGACGAGCAGACCGCGGCCGAACGCGGGCAGGTGGCCGACCTCGTGCTCGACACCGTCCGCACGCTCGACGTCTTCGCGGCGTACGGCACGCTCGACGAGCGGCTGGCACACATCGCGCGCCTCGACGCACGGGTGACCGCGGCCGTCCGGCGTCGCGGCACCGTGGAGTCCCTCGTCGGCGCGCTCGTCGGCCTGGTCGGCGGTGGTGCGGTGATCGGCATCCTCGCCGTCGGCGCACCCGCGGTGGTGTCCGGTGCGCTCGACGGTCCGCTCTGGGCGCTCGCGGTGTTCGTGCCGCTGGCCCTGTTCGAGGTCGTCGGCGGGGTTCCGCTCGCCGTCCTCACGCTCCGCCGGGTGCGGGCAGCGGCCGACCGCGTCGAGCGGGTGGTGCCGGCCGAGGTCCCCGCCGGCATCGTCCCCGAGCCGGACGCGTCGGCCGACCCGGCGTCGCTCGTCGTCGACGGCCCCGTCGCCGTATCCCTCCGCGACCTGACGGTGCGCTGGCCCGGCGCCGACACCGCCGCGGTCGACGGGGTGTCGCTCGATCTCCGTCCCGGCGAGGTCGTCGTGCTCGAGGGGCCGAGCGGTGCGGGCAAGTCGACGCTCGTCGACGCGCTCGTCCGGTTCGTCGACCACCGGGGGTCCTACACGCTCGACGGGGTCGAGGCGAAGGACATGCACCCCGACGCCGTCCGGGCCCGCGTCGGACTCATCGAGCAGGACCCGTTCGTGTTCGACCAGTCCGTGCGGCAGAACCTGCTCTTCGCCCGCGAGACCGCCACCGACGACGACCTGCTCGCCGTGCTCGACCGCGTCGGACTCGGCGCGTGGGCGACCGGGCGCGGCGGGCTCGACGCCGGGGTGGGGGAGCGCGGCCAGCTCGTCTCGGGCGGCCAGGCGCACCGACTCGCCCTCGCCCGCGCGCTCCTGCACGCCTTCCCGGTGCTCGTGCTCGACGAGCCGACCGCCGACATCGACCCCGACCTCGGCGACGCCGTCCTGCGTGACCTCGTCGGCGCGGCCCGCGCCGAGGGCCGCACGGTCGTCATCGTGTCGCACGTGCCGGTCGCGGCCGACCTCGTCGACCGCACCCTGCGGATGCGTGACGGGCGCTTGGTCGGGCCGTGAACCGGACCGACTGCGGAGGCGGGCCGACGGGGTGCGGCGACCCGCGCCTCCAGGCCTTGTAATCTTGTTCACCGTGACCAGCGAGCAGACCGTCGACGACCCGAACGCCTACGACTTCCGTCGTCTCCAGGAGAAGTGGCAGCCCCGCTGGGAGGAACTCGGTCTCTTCACCACGGACCTCGACGACACGCGTCCGCGGAAGTACATCCTCGAGATGTTCCCGTACCCCTCCGGCGACCTGCACATGGGGCACGCCGAGAACTGGGCGCTCGGCGACTTCGTGGCGCGGTACTGGCGACAGCAGGGCTTCAACGTGCTGCACCCGATCGGCTGGGACTCCTTCGGGCTGCCCGCCGAGAACGCGGCGATCAAGCGCGGGGTCGACCCGAAGGACTGGACCTACGCGAACATCGAGCAGCAGAAGGCGTCGTTCAAGCGCTACGCGCCGTCGTTCGACTGGACCACCGAGATCCACACCTCGGACCCCGAGTACTACAAGTGGAACCAGTGGCTGTTCCTCAAGATGTACGAGAAGGGCCTGGCGTACCGGAAGGACAGCTGGGTCAACTGGGACCCGGTGGACCAGACCGTGCTCGCCAACGAGCAGGTCCTGCCCGACGGCACCTCGGACCGCTCCGGCGCCGTCGTCGTCAAGAAGAAGCTCACGCAGTGGTACTTCAAGATCACCGAGTACGCCGACCGGCTGCTCGACGACCTCAACCAGCTCGAGGGTCGCTGGCCGGCGAAGGTCATCGCGCAGCAGCGCAACTGGATCGGCCGCTCGGTCGGCGCCGACGTCGACTTCGTCATCGAGGGGCGTGACGAGCCCGTCACGGTCTTCACGACGCGTCCGGACACGATCCACGGCGTGACGTTCCTGGTCGTCGCACCCGACTCCGACCTGGCGGCGTCGCTCGTGTCGTCTGCTCCGGACGACGTCCGTGCTGCGTTCGACTCGTACCTGGTCGCCACCCAGAAGACCTCGGAGATCGACCGGCAGAACGCCGACCGGCCGAAGACGGGCGTGCCGCTCGGCCGCTTCGCGATCCACCCGCTGACGGGGGAGCGCCTGCCGATCTGGGCCGCCGACTACGTGCTCGCCGACTACGGACACGGCGCGGTCATGGCCGTCCCGGCGCACGACCAGCGCGACCTCGACTTCGCGCGGGCGTTCGACCTGCCCGTCCGTGTCGTGGTGGACACCAACGCAGCGGTGACCGGGGCGATCCCGGTGATCACCCCGGACACGGAGCTGCCGGACCTGGACCCGGCGACCACCGGCGAGGCGCTGACCGGCCAGGGCCGGATGATCAACTCCGGGCCCCTCGACGGCATGTCGAAGCAGCACGCCATCGGCGCCGCCATCCGCCTGCTCGAGGAGCGCGGCACCGGCCGTGCCGCGAAGACCTACCGCCTGCGCGACTGGCTCATCTCGCGCCAGCGCTTCTGGGGCACCCCGATCCCGATCATCCACGGCGCGGACGGCACCGAGTACCCGGTGCCGGAGGACCAGCTGCCCATCGTCCTGCCGGACACCGAGGGCCTCGACCTCAAGCCGAAGGGCACCTCGCCCCTCGGTGGCGCGACCGACTGGGTGAACGTCCCCAACCCGGTCGACGGCACCCCGGCGCTCCGCGACACCGACACCATGGACACGTTCGTCGACTCGTCGTGGTACTTCCTGCGGTTCCTCGCCGCCAACGACGACACGCAGGCGTTCGACCCCGCCATCGCCCGCAAGTGGGCGCCGGTCGACCAGTACATCGGCGGCATCGAGCACGCGATCCTGCACCTGCTCTACGCCCGCTTCGTCACGAAGGTCCTGTTCGACCTCGGCTACCTCGACTTCACCGAACCGTTCTCGGCCCTGCTCAACCAGGGCATGGTGCTCTCCGGCGGCTCGAAGATGTCGAAGTCGAAGGGCGGCGTCTCCCTCGGGGACGAGCTCGACGCGAACGGTGTCGACGCGATCCGCCTCGTGATGGGCTTCGCCGGTCCGCCGGAGGACGACATCAACTGGGAGGACGTCTCCCCGTCGGCGTCCGCCCGGTTCCTCGCCCGCGCGTACCGGCTGGCGCTCGACGTCACCTCGTCGCCCGACGTCGTCTGGGCCGAGGGCGACCGTGCGCTCCGCCAGGTCACGCACCGGTTCCTGGCCGATGCGCCCGGGATGATGGAGTCGTTCAAGTTCAACGTCGTGATCGCGCGCCTGATGGACCTCGTGAACGTGACCCGCAAGGCGATCGACAGCGGCCCCGGAGCGGGCGACCCCGCCGTGCGCGAGGCCGTCGAGACCATCGCGCTCGGCCTGAGCGTCTTCGCGCCGTACACCGGCGAGGAGATGTGGGAGAAGCTGGGCTACGAGGCCACCGTCGCCACGTACGGGTGGCGGAAGGCCGACCCGACGCTGCTCGTGCAGGACACCCTGACGGCGGTCGTGCAGGTGAACGGGAAGGTGCGTGACTCGTTCGAGGTGTCGAAGTCGATCGACCCCGCCGAACTCGAGGCCATGGCGCGGGCGTCGGCGAACGTGCAGCGGTACATCGGGGACCGTGAGGTCGTGAAGGTCATCGTGCGGGCGCCGAAGCTCGTGAACATCGCGATCAAGGGGTAGCGCTCCGGCGCGTGGCTGCTGCCTTTTGGGGGGTTTCCTCCACAGTGCGGATCGCTTGCGGGTCATCCACTGACCTGATGTGCGGGGCCCGGCCGATCGGCCGGGCCCCCTAGCGTTCCGGCATGTCTTCTCCGCCGCCGCGTCTCGCTGCTCTCGCGTTGTCGCCCCGGGCCGCGGTGGTCTTGGCGGCGGTGGTCGTCGTGGTCGCCGTGGTGGTGGTCCTGCTCGGGTCGCGGTCGGGCATCTCGGGTGCCGGTGGTGCCGGCGGTCCGGGCGCGGTGACGGTGACGGGTGCGCCGTCGGTCGCTGCGTCGTCGCCCGGCCCCGGGTCTGGCTTGGGCTCTGGGTCTGGGCCTGGGTCGGAGTCCTCGGGTCCCGTGGTCGTGCACGTCGTCGGGGCGGTGGCCCGGCCCGGCGTCGTCACGCTCGGTTCCGGGAGCCGGGTGTCCGTCGCCATCGACCGAGCAGGCGGCGCGATCCCGTCGGCCGACCTGGCACGGCTGAACCTGGCGCGGGTGGTGGTGGACGGCGAACGGCTCTACGTGCCGGAGGTGGGGGAGACGGACATCCCCGCTGCGCTGGACCAGGACTCGTCGAGTCCGGGCGGTGCAACGGGGACGGGGTCTGGGCCAGGGTCCGGGTCGGGATCGGGCGTCGTCGGGGTGGACGGCGTCGTGGACCTCAACACCGCGGACCAGGCGGCGCTCGAGACCCTGCCGGGGATCGGGCCGTCGTTGGCCGGGCGGATCCTCGCCTGGCGGGGCGAGCACGGGCGGTTCTCGGCCGTCGAGGACCTGCTCGACGTCAGCGGCATCGGGGACGGTCGGTTCGCCGACCTCCAGGACCGCGTCCGGGTCTGACACCGTGGCGGTGGACCTCGCTCCACGGGTGGCCGACCTGCGGATCGCCGGGCCGGTGGCGGCGACGTGGATCGCCGCAGCACTGCTCGTCGGTGCACCGGCGGCGGCGGGCTGGGTGCTGCTCGGCGGTGCGGTGCTCGGCTTCGTGTCCGTCGGGGTCGCGGCGGCGTCGCGTCGGCGGTGGCTGGGTGCCCTCGCTGGCCTGGTGGTGACTGCGGCGGCGCTCTGCTCGCTGCTCGCCGTGGCGGTGCTGGTCGGTGACGAACGACGGAGCCCCGCTGTGCTCGACCACCCCGGGAACGTCGCCGTCGAGGTCGTGCTGTCCCGCGACCTCGCCCCGGGCGACCGCTCCGTCGTGGGGACGCTCGAACGGGTCGACGACGTCAGTGGCCTGCGGGTCCCGGTGCGGGTGGTCCCGTCCCGTGACGACGACGCCGGGACGGAACGTCTCGCAGCGGGGACCGTTCTGCGGTCGACGGCCGCGGTGGAACCCGATGCCCCGGGCGCCGCGACCGCGTCCGTGGTCTTCCTCCGCGGCTCCGCCTCGACACACGGTCCGAGCCGGATCCTCGCCGCCACCGACCGTGCGCGTCAGGCGTTCGTCACCGTCACCGAGCCCCTGCCCGAGCCCGGTGCGTCGCTCCTCCGGGGGCTCGCGATCGGGGACCGGAGCGGGCTCGACGCCGAGACCGAGTCCGCGATGGAGACCTCGGCACTGACCCACCTCACCGCCGTGTCCGGGGCGAACTGCGCCGTGGTCGTCGGGCTCGTCGTGGTGGTCGGCCGGGCCCTGGGGTTGCCCCGGTACGCGCGGGCGGCCGTCGCCGTGGTGCTCCTGCTGGCGTTCGTGGTGCTCGTCCGACCCGACCCGTCGATCGTGCGGGCGACGGTGATGGCGATCGTCGTGCTCGTGGTCCACCTGACGGGTCGTCCCGTCCGCGGGGTCCCGCTCATCGGCCTCGCCGTGGCCGGGATGCTCGTCGTCGACCCCTGGTACGCGCGCTCGTTCGCCTTCGTCCTGTCGGTGCTCGCGACCAGCGGGATCGTGGTGCTCGGGCCGCCGCTCACGGAGCTCCTGGCACGCCGGATGTGGACTCCGGCGGCAGCGGCCCTGGCGGTCCCGATCGCCGCGCAGCTCGCGTGCTGGCCGGTGACGATCCCGCTGTCCGCGGCGTTCCCCACCTACGCGGTCCCGGCGAACCTGCTCACCGAACCCCTGGCGCCGATCGTCACCGTGGTGGGGCTCGGCGCGTGTCTGGTCGCAGCCGTGTGGCCGTGGGGCGGGTCGGTCCTCGCCGCGGTCGCCTGGGTGCCCGCCAGCGCCGTCGGGGCCATCGCACACGGTGCGGCGGCGCTGCCGCACGCGTCGGCTCCGTGGCCGGCCGGCGTCGCGGGCGTGGTCGCTGCGGGCGCGGTGAGTGCGAGTCTCGCGGTCGCCGTGCTCGTGCCGCGACCGGTGCGCTTCCGGCTCCTCCTGTTCGCCGGCGTGGTCACGGTCATCGGGATGGCGGTGGTCGCCGTTCCCCGCATCGTGGTCCGATCGGGGTTGCCGGCGGACTGGTCGACTGCCGCGTGCGACGTGGGGCAGGGCGACGCGGTCCTCGTCCGCGGGGGAGACGACGGCACGGGCACGGGCACGGGGACGGGGACGGCCGGCGGGGGCGGGGTCGCCCTCGTCGACACCGGGGACGACCCGGACCGACTGGAGGCGTGTCTCGACCTCCTCGGCGTCGACCGGATCGACCTGCTCGTCCTGACCCACTTCGACCGCGACCACGTCGGAGCGGTCGACTCCGTGGCACACCGGGTCCGGACCGTCCTCGTCGGCCCGGTCGGACGTCCCGCCGACGAGCGGGTGGTGCGGTCCCTGCAGCACGCCGGTGCCGACGTTCGGCGCGCGGACGACACGACGACCGGGACCCTCGGCGCGCTCCGCTGGCGGGTGCTCTGGCCCCGGACGGGCGACCGGACCGCCGGCAACGACACCAGCCTCGTGCTCCGCACCGAACCCGGCCCCGAGTGCCGGACGTGCGTGTCGGGGCTGTTCCTCGGCGACCTGGGGGAGACGGCGCAGCGACGGTTCCGTGGCACCGGCGTCGACCCGGTCGAGGTGGTGAAGGTCGCCCACCACGGTTCGGCCGACCAGGACCCGCTCGTGTACCGGCAGGCCGCGGCGGCGGTCGGACTGATCGGTGTCGGCGCCGACAACACCTACGGACACCCGACCCGGTCGGCGCTCTCGATGCTCCAGGACGCGGGGACGGCGGCGTACCGGACCGACCTGCAGGGCACCGTCGTCGTCGGCCGTGACGGCCCGGACCGCTTGCGGGTGTGGACGGAGCGGTCGGGGTCGGCGGTCGCCCGTAGGATCGAGGCATGGCCGCCAAGAAGCCCGTCCGCGCCGCGGCGAAGATCGACCAGGTGCCGTGGTCGGGGATCCGACCGGCGCCCGTGGTCCTCGTCACGGGCCCCGAGACGTTCCTGGCCGAGCGCGCCAGCAGTGTCCTCCGCGACCTGCTCGTGGGAGAGGACCCGGCGCTCGAGGTGCACGACCTCGAAGCCGACCAGTACGCGCCCGGGCTCCTCGCGACGCTCGCGAGCCCGTCCCTCTTCGGCGAACCCCGGCTGGTCCGGGTCACCAACGTCGAGAAGTGCACCGACGCCTTCATCACCGAGACCATCTCGTACCTCGGCGCCCCGGCGGACGACGTCACGCTCGTGCTCCGGCACGGCGGCGGCGTGCGCGGCAAGAAGCTGCTCGACACGATCCGCAGCGGCGTCGGCGGTGGGATCGAGGTGCAGTGCGACGAGCTCAAGCGCGAGACCGACCGGATCGACTTCGTGCAGGCCGAGTTCCGCGCCGCCCGACGCAAGATCGCACCCTCGGCCGTTCGGACGCTCGTCGCGGCCTTCGCCGACGACCTGGCAGAGCTCGCCGCGGCGTGCCGACAGCTCCTCGCCGACGAGGCCCAGGAGATCACCGACAAGGTCGTCGACAAGTACTACGGCGGCCGCGTCGAGACGAACGCGTTCAAGGTCGCCGACATCGCCTTGGCCGGACGGTCGGCCCCGGCGATCGTCGAACTGCGGCACGCCCTGTCGACGGGCGAGGCGCCGGTGCCGATCGTCGCGGCGTTCGCGAGCAAGATCCGCACGATGGCCAAGGTCAGTGCCTTCCGCGGGCCGAGCGGGCAGGCTGCGTCGGCGCTCGGCATGGCGCCGTGGCAGGTGCAGCGGGCGCAGCGCGACGTGGCCTCGTGGACCGAGGCCGGGCTCGCGAACGCGATCACCAGCATCGCCGAGGCGGACACCGCGGTGAAGGGCGGTTCGCGGGACGCCCACTACGCGCTCGAGGTCATGGTGCGCACGATCGCCCGCCGCGGCGAGCCCCGCTGACCCGTCCCCGCTGACCTGTCCCCGCCGGTCCCTGCGGCGACGCGGGCCCGAGCGCCGACGCGGGCGTCCCCGAGGTGGCACGACGTGCCACTCAGGTTCGCCGAGGTCGCACTTCGTGCCGCCCGCGCCGTCCGACAGCGGTAGATAAGGCGACCTCGGCGCGCGCAGCATGAGTGAGCGCGCCGTCCTCGCCGGAGGTCGCACCGCGGAAGGCCGCGGCCCGGAGGTGGCACGACGCGCCGCTCAGGTTCGCCGAGGTCGCACTTCGTGCCGCCCGCGCCGTCCGACAGCGGCAGAAAGTGCGACCTCGGCGCCTCGAGTCGTGCAGCCCCACACGACGACGAAGGCCCCACACCGAACGGTGCGGGGCCTTCGTACAGCACTCAGGAGATCAGAGCGCGGAGACCTTCTTCGCGATGGCCGACTTGCGGTTCGCGGCCTGGTTCTTGTGGATGACGCCCTTGCTCACGGCCTTGTCGAGCTTCTTCGAGGCGAGGTTCAGGGCCACGAGGGCCTTGTCCTTGTCGCCGGCGACGACGGCCTCGTTGGTGTGACGGATGACCGTCTTGAGCTCGGACCGGTACGCCTTGTTGCGCTCCTGGGCCTTGAGGTTGGTCTTGATTCGCTTCATCTGCGACTTGATGTTCGCCATGTGTGTTGCTCCTTCTCGTCTCTACGGGTGGTCGCGACCGCTGGGTAGAGGGGCCCTTGGTCGCATCGCGTTCCACCCGTGGGCGGGGAACGCGGAAGTCCAGCAAGCCACGTTACCAGCCCGAGGCCCGTCAGCCAAAGCACCGCCGCGCCGAAACCACGCCGCAACACGCGTTCGCTACCGTGACGAGCATGCCATCCCTCGCACCGCGGATCGAGACCGTGCCCGCCTCCGGCATCCGACGGGTCTTCGAGCAGGCGGCACTGCTCCGCGAGACGGCCGCGAACGGCAGCAGCAGCCCCGACAGCAGCAGCGCCGACGTCGCCATGCTCGTCATCGGCGAACCCGACGTCCCCGTCGCCCCGCACATCGCCGAGGCCGCCCGCCGAGCCTGGTCCGAGGACCGCACCGACTACACCCCGAACGGCGGCATCGCCCCACTGCGGGAGGCGATCCGCGAGAAGCTCCGCCGCGAGAACCGCATGGAGGTCGACGTCGAGCAGGTCTGGCTCACGATCGGTGCGACGCAGGCCCTGTTCCAGGCGATGACCCTCGTGCTGTCCCCGGGCGACGAGGTCCTCGTGCCGGATCCCGGCTACACGACCTTCACGATGAACGCGCACATCCTCGGCGCCACCCCGGTGCCGTACCGGCTCGAACCGCAGCACGGGTTCGAGCCTGACCTCGAGGCGCTCGAGGCGAGCGTCACCGAGCGGACCCGGGCACTCGTGGTGAACTCCCCGTCGAACCCGCTCGGCTCCGTGTTCGGCGAGCAGACCCTGCGTGCCCTGCTCGCCTTCGCGAAGCGCCACGACCTGTGGGTGATCAGCGACGAGGTCTACGAGTACTTCACCTACGGCACCCGGCACGTCAGCCTCGCGAGCCTCGACGAGGACGACCGGGTGTTCATCGCGTTCTCGCTGAGCAAGACGTACGCCATGACCGGGGTGCGGGTCGGGTACCTGGTGACGCCGAAGGGCCTCGGCACGACGATGCGGACCACGCAGGAGGCGATGATCAGCTGCGTCGCCGAGCCGGACCAGTGGGCGGCCCTCGCGGCGATCGTGGGGGACCACTCGGCGGTGCAGGACGCCCGGGAGCACTACCGCGCGAACCTCGGCATCGCGAAGGAGGTGCTCGACGCCGCCGGCATCCGCTACCTCGATCCGCGTGGCGCCTTCTACCTCTGGATCGACGTCTCCCACGCGTCGCAGGGCGACGTCGCCGAGTGGGCGCTCGCCTTCCTGCAGCGCGAGCGGGTCGCGGTGGCGCCGGGGAGCGCCTTCGGCCGCTCCGGCGAGGGGTGGATCCGGGTGTGTCTCGCGGCGACCCCGGCGGACCTCCGGCGCGGCCTCGGCGCGTTGCCGGCCCCGGCGCACGCCGTCGTCTGAGCAGACGGTCGCGTCGCCCCCGGCCTGGAGGCGCGGTGCAGCCCCGCCCCGCCCTCGCACCGTGCGAGGGCGGTCGCGTCGGCACCCCTCGCACCGTGCGAGGTGGTGCGCGCGACCGCCGCCCAACCGTGGGAGAATCGTCCGACCGTCCGACCCACCTGAGGAACCGTGAGCCCACAAGCAGCCATCCCGCTCGAGCCCGCCGCGACTCCGGCCGAAGCGATCCGCAACTTCTGCATCATCGCGCACATCGACCACGGCAAGTCGACGCTGGCCGATCGCATGCTGCAGATCACCGGCATCGTCGAGGACCGCGCGATGCGTGCGCAGTACCTCGACCGCATGGACATCGAGCGCGAGCGCGGCATCACGATCAAGTCGCAGGCGGTCCGGATGCCGTGGGAGCTCGACGGCCAGACCTTCGCGCTCAACATGATCGACACGCCCGGTCACGTCGACTTCTCGTACGAGGTCTCGCGGTCGCTTGCCGCGTGCGAGGGCGCGATCCTCCTGGTCGACGCCGCGCAGGGCATCGAGGCCCAGACGCTGGCGAACCTCTACTTGGCGCTCGAGAACGACCTCGAGATCATCCCGGTGCTCAACAAGATCGACCTGCCGGCAGCGGAGCCGGACAAGTACGCGGCCGAGCTCGCGCAGCTCATCGGCGGCAAGCCGGAGGACGTCCTCCGCGTGTCGGGCAAGACGGGCGTCGGCGTGGCCGAGCTCCTCGACCGCGTGGTCCGCACCGTGCCGAACCCGGTCGGCGACGTCGACGCGTCGCCCCGCGCGATGATCTTCGACTCGGTCTACGACAGCTACCGCGGCGTGGTGACGTACGTGCGCATGATCGACGGCACGATCCACCCGCGCGAGAAGGTCCAGATGATGTCGACCAAGTCGACGCACGAGATCCTCGAGATCGGTGTGTCGTCGCCGGAGCCGAAGCCCACGAAGGGGCTCTCGGTCGGCGAGGTCGGCTACCTGATCACCGGCGTGAAGGACGTCCGTCAGTCGAAGGTCGGCGACACCGTCACGACGGCGCAGAAGCCCGCGACCGAAGCCCTGCCCGGCTACACGGACCCGAAGCCGATGGTGTTCTCGGGCCTGTACCCGATCGACGGCTCCGACTACCCGGACCTCCGCGAAGCGCTCGACAAGCTCAAGCTGTCCGACGCCGCGCTGGTCTACGAGCCGGAGACCTCCGTCGCGCTCGGCTTCGGCTTCCGCTGCGGCTTCCTCGGCCTGCTCCACCTCGAGATCATCACCGAGCGCCTCAGCCGCGAGTTCGGCCTCGACCTCATCACCACCGCCCCGAGCGTGATCTACGAGGTCACGAACGAGGACAACACGGTGACCGAGGTCACGAACCCGTCCGAGTTCCCCGGCGGCCGCATCGTCGAGGTCCGCGAGCCGATGGTGCGCGCGGCGATCCTCGCCCCGAAGGACTACGTCGGCGCGATCATGGAGCTCTGCCAGTCGCGCCGCGGATCGCTCCTCGGCATGGAGTACCTCGGCGAGGACCGCGTCGAGATCCGCTACGAGATGCCCCTCGGCGAGATCGTCTTCGACTTCTTCGACCAGCTGAAGAGCAAGACCCAGGGCTACGCGTCGCTCGACTACGAGCCGACCGGCGACCAGGCGGCGGACCTCGTCAAGGTCGACATCCTGCTGCAGGGCGAGCAGGTCGACGCGTTCAGCGCGATCGTGCACCGCGACAAGGCGTACGCGTACGGCACCCTCATGACCGAGCGCCTCCGCAAGCTCATCCCGCGGCAGCAGTTCGAGGTGCCGATCCAGGCCGCCATCGGCGCCCGCATCATCGCCCGCGAGAGCATCCGGGCGATGCGCAAGGACGTCCTCGCGAAGTGCTACGGCGGTGACATCACCCGCAAGCGCAAGCTCCTCGAGAAGCAGAAGGAGGGCAAGAAGCGCATGAAGATGGTGGGTCGCGTCGAGGTCCCGCAGGAAGCCTTCATCGCCGCGCTGTCCGGTGACGTCGAAGAGAAGAAGAAGTAGCTCGCCGCTGACGGGGATGTGTCTGCGAACGCGACAGCGTTCCTCCTGACGGCCTCGTCCGCGCCCCGAAAGCGACAGTTCACCGCCAGAACACCGCGGCGAACTGTCGCTTTCGCGAAGCGCGGGCGGCCGGGGCGCGTCAGGACGTGCGAGCGGCGCGGGTCCGGTAGGCGGCCAGGGCGAGGGCCGGGAGGCTCGCAGCGGCCAGTCCCGCCAGTGCGGTCCGCAGGATGACCAGCCCGGCGGCCGCGTCGTAGTCCGGCTGCTCCGTCGCGGCGAACCCCGCGACCACGGCGCCGATCACCATCGCCAGCGTGGCGATCCCGAGCACCGTGGGCAGCCGTCGTGCGCTGTGCCGACGCACCGCGAGCACGAGGGTCGCTCCGAAGAGGAGCACGCCCGCTCCCGCACTGCACGCGCCGAACGCGGCGATGGCGTTCGCGGTCTCGAACACGTCCCAGTCGCCCGGAGGGGCGGAGACGTACCGGGCGGGGCTCCCGAGGCCGGCCGTGGCCCACTCGACCGCGGCACGTGCGCTCGCGGCGAGCCCGAACGCCGCGAGCGTCAGCACGGCGAACGCGGCCGTCGTGCGGTCGATGGACCGGGCGGGGGTGGAGCGGGGCACGGACCAACGATAGGGGCGTGGCGGGCGGGTGTCGGGCCTCCAGTTCGGGGCGCGCGGAAAGCGGACGGCGCACTGCGCACCTGACCCTCCGGCGACCGCGCCGGTTCGTCCCGCGGCGAACCGCCCCGGTACGATTGGGCGCATGAGTACCCGCGGGAGCTACCGGACCGCCCTGACGTACGGAGCCGTGGGCGCGACCCAGGCGTCGGACCTCATGACGTACCCGCCGGAGGGGTTCGTCCCGTCCGAGTCCCGGGCCCGCATCGGCCACGGCGACCAGCGGTTCGAGACCGCGGTGACGCAGGCGCTGACGTGGCAGATCCAGCAGCGCAGCGGGATGGGCGTGCACGTCGAGGAGCAGCCCGACGACGACGAGGTCCGCTACAACCCGGTGACCTTCGACGAGGCCGGCGTGCCGATCGCCCCCGCCTCGATCGGGACGCCCCGGGTCGAGAAGTTCGCGCCGGACGGCACCCCCCTCGTGACGGCGGGGACGAGCGCGACGCTGACGATGCACGCGTTCGGCCGGACGGTGCACGCGCCGGTGCGGGTGGTGTCGATCATCGACGAGAACGACCGCAAGGGCTTCGCGTACGGCACGCTCGAGGGGCACCCGCTCTCGGGCGAGGAGTCGTTCGTGGTCGAGCGCACGCCGGACGGGTCGGTGTGGCTGCAGATCCGGCAGTTCTCGCAGCCGTCGAGCCGGAAGTGGCAGTTCGTCGCTCCGCTGCTCCGCCGCCAGCAGAAGGTCATGGCGGAGAAGTACCTGGCGGCGCTGCGCGGCGACTAGTCGGGCGTCAGCCGACCGGTCGCAGCGGCGGCAGGGCAGCGATGGCGTCCTCGATGAGCCGGGCGTCGTCGACGCAGTTGCGCGCGATCGTCACGGCGCCGGTGGCGCGGAGCGACTCGACGTCGTAGACGCCGGTCGCGACCGCCAGGAAGGGGATGCCGACGGCGTCCGCCGCCTCGCCGTCGCGCGGGGTGTCGCCGACGATGACGGCGCGGGTCCCGGCCAGCGCCGACGCCGCACGGGCGGTGACGCCGGCGCGTTCGACCTCGGCGTCGCCGAAGAACGAGTGGTGCCAGTCGAACGCGTCGGTGTCGAACCCGGCGCCTTCGAGCTTGACCCGGGCGCGGTACTCGGAGTTGCCGGTGAGCAGTCCGTTCCGCCAGCCGAGCTCGGCGAAGCGTGCGACCAGGGCGATCGAGCCCGGCGCGGGGCTGCGGTGGTCGCCGGAGCGGTGGCGTTCCTCGGTGAGGTCGCGCAGGTGCCGGCTGACCGTGGGGATGAGGGCGTCGTCGAGTTCGTGCGCGCGGACGTGCTCCGCGATGAGGCCGGCGTCGGTCCGGCCGTGCTGGTGGCCGACGCGCAGGACGAGGTCGCGGCCGACCGCCCGCTCGAGCGCGAGGTGGTAGAGGTTGCCCGGCGACGAGGCGTTCATCACGAGGGTGCCGTCGATGTCCCACAGCACCGTGGTGGGGACGGGGTGGTGCTCCATGTCTCCATCATGACGGACAATGGAGTCCATGCCGAGTGCCCTCCCGATCGCCGACCCCGCCCCCGCGGACGGCCTGATCCCCCCGGCCTCCGGAGCCGGCGACGTCCCGTTCGGCGTGTACGTGCACGTCCCGTTCTGCCGGGTGCGCTGCGGCTACTGCGACTTCAACACCTACACGGCGTCGGAGCTCCGCGGTGTCCGGCGCGACGACTACGCCGGGCACGCGGTGCGCGAGATCGAGTGGGCCGCGCAGGTCCTCGACCGCTCGGGTGTCCCGCGGCGTCCGGTGTCGACGGTGTTCTTCGGCGGCGGCACCCCGACGATGCTGCCGGCGTCCGACCTCGTGATGATCCTCCGCGCGATCGACGACACGTGGGGCATCCTGCCCGGCGCCGAGGTCACGACCGAGGCGAACCCGGACTCGGTGGACGCCTCGTCGCTCGAGACGCTCCGGGCCGGCGGGTTCAACCGGGTGAGCTACGGCATGCAGTCGGCGGTGCCGCAGGTGCTCGCGACGCTCGACCGGACGCACGACCCCGAGCGCGTGCCGCTCGTCGTCGACCTCGCGAAGCAGCAGGGGCTCGACGTCTCGCTCGACCTCATCTACTCGACGCCGGGGGAGTCGCTCGACGACTGGCGCACGTCGCTCGACGCTGCGCTGGCCTGTGAGCCGGACCACGTCTCGGCGTACTCGCTCATCGTCGAGGACGGCACGGCCATGGGCCGCATGGTCGCCCGCGGCGAGCTGCCGGCGCCGGACGACGACCTGGCGGCGGACATGTACGAGCTCGCCGACCGGGTCCTCGGCGACGCCGGGTACTCCTGGTACGAGGTCTCGAACTGGGCGCGCGGCGAGGAGCACGCCAGCCGGCACAACCTGTCCTACTGGAAGGGCCACGACTGGTGGGGCGTCGGCCCTGGTGCCCACTCCGCGGTCGCCGGCACGCGCTGGTGGAACGTGAAGCACCCGGCCGCCTACGCGAACCGGGTGCTGTCGGGCGAGTCGCCCGCCGCCGGTCGCGAGACCCTCGACGACGAGACCCGGTACGTCGAGCGCGTGCTGCTCGCGGCGCGGGTCCGCGGGGAGCTCGCGACGGCAGAGCTGGACCGGGAGGCCCGTGGCCGCGTCGCCGGCCTCATCGCACGCGGACTCGTGGACGGGTCGGCCGCGGTGCGGGGACGGATCGACCTGACCCTGCAGGGTCGCCTGCTCGCGGACGCGGTGGTCCGCGAGCTGCTCGACTGAGCGGGCAGCGGCCGCCGGTCGACCGGCGCTACGGCTTGATGAACTCGATCGAGAGCGGGTAGCGGTAGAACTCGCCACGGTTCGCGGCGACGGCGGCCATGATCCCGAAGATGATCGACAGGATCGCCGCGGCGAAGATGACGAACGCGCCGATGACGATGATCGACAGGATCGTGCCGACGACGTAGGCGATCGCCATCGTGATGTGGAAGTTCAGCGCGACGCGGGTGTGCTCGCGGATGAACCCGCCGCGGTCCCGCAGCACGAGGTACGCGATGAGCGGCGCGATGAAGTTGAAGAAGATGCCGCCGATGTGCGTGAGGGTGGCCCAGAGGCGCTGGTCCTCCGGGGACATCGGCTGCGGCGGTGTGTAGCCACCCGGGTACTGCGGGCCGCCGGGGTTCTGGGGACCACCGGGTCCGCCGGTCCAGCCCGGCCCTCCGGGCTGTCCGGGCTGCTGTCCGTAGGGTCCGCCGGGCTGCTCTCCGTAGCTCATGGCGGAAGCGTACCGACCGGCTGTGGAGAAGTCCCGGTCCGTCGGTGGTCGGGCGTAGGATCAGCAGTCGACACGTCCGAGTGCCAGAACGAGTGGAAGGGGTCCGGGTGGTCAGCGAACGCTCCCTCGAGGTCCTCAAGGCCATCGTGCGGGACTACGTCGCCTCGCGCGAGCCGGTGGGTTCGAAGACGATCGTCGAGCGGCACGCCTTCGGGGTCAGCGCCGCCACGATCCGCAACGACATGGCCCAGCTCGAGGACGAGCAGCTCATCGCCGCACCGCACACCTCCTCCGGCCGGGTCCCGACCGACAAGGGCTACCGGGTGTTCGTCGACCACCTCGCCGGTGCCCGCCCGCTGTCCAGCGCGCAGCGGCACGCGATCGAGACCTTCCTCGGCGCGCCGAACGACCTTGACGAGGTCCTCGGTCGCACCGTCCGGCTCCTCAGCCAGCTCACCAACCAGGTCGCCCTCGTCCAGTACCCCTCGATGGTGCGCGCCCGGGTGCAGCACATCGAACTCGTGCGCCTCGGCGACGACCGCCTGATGGTCGTCCTCATCACCGACACCGCCCGGGTCGAGCAGCGCGTCGTCGAGACCGACGTCACGCTCGACGAAGCCGGGCTCACCGAACTCCGTGCCGTCGTGAACGGCGCCACGGTCGGGCTCCTGCTGCAGGACGTCGCAACGGCGCTCCGCGCGGTCCCGCAGCAGATCCGGCCGGACGCCCAGCCGCTCGCCGGGGTGGTCGTCGCCACGCTCATCGAGCAGGTCGCCGCCAACCGGCAGGACCGCCTGGTGATGGCCGGCGCCGCCAACCTCGCGAAGAGCGAACAGGACTTCTCCGGCGGCCTCTTCCCCGTGCTCGAAGCGATCGAGGAACAGGTCACCCTGCTCCGCCTGTTCGGCGAGATGCAGATCGACGACGTCGCGGTGGCGGCCCGGATCGGCGTCGAGAACGCCGAGTACGGGCTCGACGCCACGAGCATCGTCGCCGGCGGCTACCTCGCCCGCGGCGAGGTCGCCCGGCTCGGCGTCCTCGGACCGACCCGGATGGACTACGGCACGAACATGGCCGCGGTCCGCGCCGTCGCACGGTACCTGTCCAAACTCCTGGGCGAACATTGACCCGTCCGCACTGAACCGACCGCACCGAACCGGCCGCACGCCGGACGCGGGGTGACCCGCTGAGGCGATCCGCGCCTCCCGGCCCACCGGCAACCACCTGATCCGCGGCGACCGCCGCACCGAACCGAACCGACTGAGGGATACGTGGCAGACCACTACGACGTCCTCGGCGTCCAGCCGGACGCCTCCGATGCCGACATCAAGAAGGCGTACCGCCGACTGGCGCGCGAACTGCACCCGGACGTGAACCCGAGCCCGGAAGCCTCCGAGCGATTCAAGGACGTGACGCACGCGTACGACGTCCTGAGCGACCCCGAGCAGCGCCGCCGCTACGACGCCGGACCCCAGGCGGACAGCCCGTTCGGCGGCGGCGCCGGCGGCTTCAGCGACATCTTCGACGCGTTCTTCGGCGGCGGAGCGGGCGGCGGCCGGGGCACCGGTCCGCGCAGCCGTGCCGAGCGCGGCCAGGACGCCCTCCTCCGGATCGAGGTCGACCTCGACGAGGTCGTCTTCGGCACCCACAAGGACGTCGAGGTCGACACGGCCGTGCTCTGCGAGACGTGCGGCGGCTCGTGCGCGGCCCCCGGCACCCACCCGCAGACCTGCGACATCTGCGGCGGCTCCGGGCACATCCAGCGCCAGGTGCGCTCGCTCCTCGGCAACGTCGTGACGAGCGCTCCCTGCGGCACCTGCCGCGGCTACGGCACCGTCATCCCGAACCCGTGCCCGACCTGCCAGGGCCAGGGTCGTGTCCGCGCCCGTCGCACCGTGCCGGTCGACGTGCCCGCCGGTGTCGACTCGGGGCTGCGGCTGCAGATGCCCGGGCAGGGCGAGGTCGGTCCGGCCGGTGGCCCGTCGGGCGACCTCTACCTCGAGATCCGCGTCCGCCACCACGACGTCTTCAGCCGAGAGGGCGACGACCTCCTCGCCACGCTCGAGGTGCAGATGACCGACGCCGTCCTCGGTACCACGACGACGATCGACGGCCTCGACGGCCCGGTGCAGCTCGAGCTCCGTCCCGGCGTGCAGAGCGCCGACGTCCTCGTCATCAAGGACCGCGGCATCACGAAGCTGCGCGGCAACGGCCGTGGCGACCTGCGGGTCGGCGTGCAGGTCGTGACGCCCACGAAGCTCTCGCACAAGGAGCGGCAGCTCGTCGAGCAGCTCGCGAAGTCGCACAAGGCCGCGAAGCCGCAGCTCGCCCGGTTCCAGCAGGGCATGTTCGGCAAGCTCCGCGACCGCTTCTTCAACTTCTGATGGCGTCGCTCTACCTCGTCGGGTCGCTCGACGGCGTCACGGTCGGCGACACGGTCCCGCTCGACGGGGCAGAGGGGCGGCACGCGGTCGCCGTGGCGCGGGTCCGCGAGGGGGAGACCCTGCGCCTCTCGGACGGTCACGGCACCGTCGTGACCGGTGCGGTGTCCTCGCTGGGGCGCGACACGCTCGAGGTCCTCGTGGCCGAGGTCGAGTTCACCCCGGAGCAGCGCCCGTCGCTCACGCTCGTGCAGGCGCTGGCGAAGGGCGGGCGTGACGAGATGGCGGTGCAGGCGGCGACCGAGATCGGTGTCGACCGCATCGTGCCGTGGTCGGCCGCCCGCAGTGTCTCCCGGTGGGAGGGCGCGAAGGTCGAGAAGGGCCGAGCACGCTGGGAAGCGATCGCGCACGAGGCATCGAAGCAGGCGATCCGGTCGCGGGTCCCCGTGGTCGAGGCGCCGGTGACGACGGCGGCGCTGGCGGGGCGCGCTGGTGCGGGTGGTGGTGCCGGTGGTTCTGGTTCTGGTGGGGTGCGCGCGGTGCTGGTGCTCGACCCGGTCGGTGACGTGCGGCTCTCCGCGTGGGAACCACCGGCCGACGTCGACGAGATCGTCCTGGTCGTCGGCCCCGAGGGCGGGATCGACGGTTCCGAGTTCGACCGGCTGGTCGACGCCGGTGCCGTCCGGGTCCGTCTGGGCGACACCGTGCTGCGGACCTCGACCGCCGGACCGGCCGCGTTGGCAGTCCTCCAGACGCGGCTCGGACGCTGGTAGCCGGATCGGGAAGACGGGGCGTCGGCCCCGCGTTCTACGATGGAGCCATGAGCACCAGCACGCCCAGCGTCTTCACGAAGATCATCGCGCGCGAGATCCCGGCGACCGTCGTCGCCGAGGACGACCGTGTGATCGCGATCGAGGACATCGCGCCGAAGGCCCCCGTCCACGTGCTCGTCGTCCCCAAGACCCAGCAGTACGCGAACGTGGCCGAGCTCGCGGCGGGCGACCCCGACCTCCTCGCCCACGTGGTCGCCACCGCCCAGCGCATCGCCGACGAGCGCGCCGGCGGCCAGTTCCGACTCGTCTTCAACACCGGCGAAGCCGCCGGTCAGACCGTGTTCCACGTGCACGCGCACGTACTCGCAGGTGACCTGCAGGAAGGCAACATTGCCGGCTAACGAACCAGCACCCTCCCAGACCGACCCGACGGACGTCTCCGTCGCGATCCAGGTCGACGGCATCGCGATGGTGCAGCTGCTCGGCCCCCAGGACCGACTGCTCAAGACCGTCGAGCGGCAGTACCCCGGCGTGCGGGTGCTCGTCCGTGGCAACGAGGTCTCGCTGTCCGGACCCGAGCGGGACGTCACACGCGCGCACGCCCTGGTCGACGAACTCGTCGGCATGGTCAAGCGCGGGCAGGAGATCGGCGCGTCGGACATCCCCGTCTCCGCGCGGCTCCTCGACGAGGACCGCAAGCCGTCCGACACGTTCGGCACCCCGATCGTGTCGAGCCGCGGCAAGTCGGTGCGCCCGAAGACGGACGGGCAGCGCGCCTACGTCGACGCCATCGACGAGCACACCATCACGTTCGGCATCGGCCCCGCCGGTACCGGCAAGACGTACCTCGCGATGGCGAAGGCCGTGCAGGCACTGCAGCGGCGCGAGGTGAGCCGGATCATCCTCACGCGCCCCGCGGTCGAGGCGGGCGAGCGGCTCGGGTTCCTGCCGGGCACGCTGACCGACAAGATCGACCCCTACCTGCGGCCGCTGTACGACGCGCTCAACGAGATGATGGACCCCGAGCTGGTCCCGAAGCTGCTGGCGGCGGGCACGGTCGAGGTGGCTCCGCTCGCGTACATGCGCGGTCGGACGCTCAACGACTCGTTCGTGGTCCTCGACGAGGCGCAGAACACCACGCCCGAGCAGATGAAGATGTTCCTCACCCGACTCGGCTTCGGCTCCAAGATGGTCGTCACGGGTGACATCACCCAGGTCGACCTGCCCGGCAACCTGTCCGGCCTCCGGCTCGTGACGAGGATCCTCGACAAGGTCGACGACATCCACTTCGCCCGCCTCGGCAGCGAGGACGTCGTCCGCCACACGCTCGTCGGCCGGATCGTCGACGCCTACACCGTCTACGACGAGGAGCGCCTCGCCGAGCAGTCCGGGTACCGCCCGGGCGGTCGCGGCACCGCACCCGTCGCGAACCCCGCCGGCGCGAACCGCGCCGAGCGACGGGGGCGCCCGCCCCAGGACCGCCAGGGCTCCCCGTACCCCCAGAACGACGCCCGAGGAGGCAACCGGTGAGCATCGAGCTCAACAACGAGTCCGGTGTCGAGGTCGACGAGGCAGCCATCCAGCGCCTCGCCGCCTTCGCACTCGACGCGCTGCACGTCCACGCCGACGCGGAGCTCGCCATCGTGCTCGTGGACGAGGGCGCGATGGAGCAGCTGCACGTCCGGTGGATGGACGAACCGGGCCCCACCGACGTGCTGAGCTTCCCGATGGACGAGCTCCGACCGGGCACCGAGGACGAGCCGACGCCCGCCGGGCTCCTCGGCGACATCGTGCTCTGCCCGCAGGTGGCCGTGGAACAGGCGAAGACCGCCGGCCACTCCAGCACCGACGAGATGCTCCTCCTGACCTGCCACGGGATCCTGCACCTGCTCGGGTTCGACCACGCCGAGCCGGAGGAGAAGGCCGAGATGTTCGGTCTGCAGGGCGAGATCCTGACCGCCTTCGCCGCCCAGCGCCGAGGACGGTGACCTGATGCTGCTCGTCGCCGGCCTGCTCGCGGTGGCGTTCGTGCTCGTCGTCCTCGGCGGCCTGCTCGCCGCCTCCGACGCCGCGCTCTCCGTGGTGTCCCGTGCCGACCTCGACGAGATCGCCCGGGGCAGCGGACACCGGCGGGCGATCGAGGCCATCGGCGACGACGTCGGGGCGCACGTCAACGCCCTGAACTTCTTCCGCGTGCTCGCCGAGACGGCTGCGGCCGTGCTCGTCACGATCGCGCTCGTCATGGTCTTCGACACCTGGTGGGTCGCGCTGATCGTCGCCGCGGCGATCATGACCGCGGTGTCGTTCGTCCTGGTGGGCTCGAGCCCGCGGAGCGTCGGGCGCGCGCACGCCGAGCGGCTGATCGGCTCGACCGGCGGCATCGTCCACGGCATCCGCATCGTGCTCGGTCCGCTCGCCGGGCTGCTCGTCGCGATCGGCGACCGGGTCACGCCTGGTCGTGGTCGCAGCGCATCCACGGTGTCGAGCGAGGAGCAGCTGCTCTCGCTCGTCGACGAGGCCACGGAGAGCAACGTCCTCGAGCAGGACGACCGCGAACTCATCCACTCGGTGTTCGAGTTCAGCGACACCCTGGTGCGCGAGGTCATGGTGCCGCGCACCGACATGACCACCGTGGACGGCTCGGACACCCTGGGTGCGGCGATGGAGCAGTTCCTGGCCGCCGGGGTGTCCCGCATGCCGGTCACGGGCAAGGACAGCGACGACGTGCTCGGCGTCCTGTACCTCCGCGACGTTTCCCGGGCGCTGTACGAACGGCCGGGGTCCGAGGCGCGACGCGTGACCACCATCCTGCGGCCGGCCGAGTTCGTGCCGGAGTCGAAGGCGGCCGACGACACGCTCCGCCACATGCAGGTCGCGAAGAACCACCTGGTCCTGGTCGTCGACGAGTACGGCGGCGTCGCCGGGCTGGTGACGATGGAGGACCTCATCGAGGAGCTCGTCGGGGACATCTCCGACGAGTACGACCGCGCCGTGGTCGACCGGGTCGAGGTCGAGCCCGGCACCTGGCGCATCTCCGCACGCCTGCCCATCGACGAGCTCGGCGACCTGTTCGGCATCGAGCTCGAGGACGACGACGTCGACACCGCCGGCGGCCTGCTCACCAAGGAACTCGGACACCTGGCCGTCCGCGGCGACACCGTCACCGTCTCCGGGCTGGTGCTCACCGCCGACCGGGTCGAGGGCAAGCGCCGCCACCTCATCACCGTGCTCGCCGAGCGCACCCCGGAACTCGCCGGCGTCGAGGACGCCTTCGACGACGCGACACCCACCACGACGGGAACCCCGCACGCATGACCGACACCACCCCCACCACCGGCGAGCCCTACCGCGCGGGCTTCGTCTCGTTCGTCGGCCGTCCCAACGTCGGCAAGTCGACGTTGACGAACGCGCTCGTCGGCGAGAAGGTCGCCATCACGTCCTCGAAGCCGCAGACCACCCGCCGGGCCATCCGCGGCGTCGTGCACCGGCCGAACGGGCAGGTCATCATCGTCGACACTCCGGGCGTGCACCGCCCGCGAACCCTGCTCGGCGAGCGGCTCAACGACCTCGTGCAGTCCACGCTCGGCGACGTCGACGTCATCGGGTTCTGCGTGCCGGCGAACGAGCCGATCGGGCCGGGCGACAAGTTCATCAACGACACGCTCGACCAGTACCCGCGCGCCAAGAAGGTCGCGATCGTGACGAAGATCGACCGCACCTCGAAGGACGCCGTCGGCGCGCAGCTGCTGGCCGTGTCGAAGCTCCGCGAGTGGGACTCGATCATCCCGACGTCCGGCACGAAGGGTCTGCAGCTCGAGGTCCTGCTCGAGGAGATCACGAAGCTCCTGCCCGAGTCGCCGCAGCTCTACGACGCGTCGACCGTCACCGAGGAGACGGACGAGGAGCGCATCGGCGAGCTCATCCGCGAGGCCGCGCTCGAGGGCGTCCGCGACGAACTGCCGCACTCGCTCGCCGTCGTGATCGAGGACATCGTCGAGCCCGACGAGGACGACGACGCCGACGGCCCGCTGCGCATCTTCGCGAACCTGTTCGTGGAGCGCGACAGCCAGAAGGCGATCGTCATCGGGCACAAGGGCGAGCGTCTGAAGGACGTCGGTTCCCGTGCCCGCGTCGAGATCGAGTCGCTGCTCGGCGGTCGGCACGTGTACCTGAACATCCGGGTGAAGGTCGCGAAGGAGTGGCAGCGCGACCCGAAGCAGCTCGGGCGGCTCGGCTTCTGACCCGCTGCTCGTGACCCGCCGCGGCTCGCCGTCCCGGGTCATCCGCGGGACGGACGCGCGCTCGGTCTCCGCGACGTACCGTGGGGTGGTGTTCCGTCCCATGCTGCGCGTGCAGATCACCACCGACGTCGTCATCGCCGTCGTGCTCGGTGCGCTCGTGCTCGTCACCACCGCCGGCGGCATGGACACGCCGCTCGAGTACGTCACCCTCGCCGGGCTCACGGTAGCGCTGGCGCTCCGCCGCCTCTCACCGGGGCTGGCGCTGACCGCCGCGTGGGTCGTCGCCCTGTTCGAGCTGATCGCCCCGCAGACCCCCGGCATCGCGAACGTGTTCATCTCGGGTGTCGTCTACACGACCAGTCGGTACGGCAGCCGGCGCGTCCGCATCGCCGGACTGGTCTCGGCGATCATCGGCCCGGTCGTCGCTGCTCTCTACTTCGGCCTCGAGGACTACTCCCACCGGCGGGACATCGTCACCGCGACGACCCCGCAGGAGGAGTCCTTCCGGGTCGCGGTCACGTACTTCGCCGTCGTGCTCCTGCTCCTGCTCCTGCCGTGGCTCGCCGGCGTGATCGGTCGGACCCGGCGGTCCGCGAGCATGAGCCGGGAGGCCCAGCTCCTCGCCGAGCGCGACGCCGCCCGCGCCGACCGCGCCGTCGCCGTCGAGCAGGAGCGCGTCCGCATCGCCCGGGACATGCACGACATCGTCGCCCACTCCCTGGCGGTCGTGATCGCCCAGGCAGACGGGGCACGGTACGCGCTGAAGGCGGACCCCGCGATCGCCGACGAGGCCCTCGGCACGATCTCGACGACCGCCCGTCGTGCGCTCGGTGACGTCCGGGAGCTCCTCGGCGCACTCCGCCACGAGCAGGGCACCGCGCCGACCCCGGACCTCGACGACATCGACCGGCTCGTGCGCGAGATGCGCGAGGTGGGGCTCGACGTCCGCGTCGAGCGCGAGGGCGATCCCGCCGGCCTGCCGACGGCAACGCAGCTCGCCGTGTACCGGATCGTGCAGGAGAGCCTGACGAACGCGTGGAAGCACGGCGAGCCCGGCACGCCCGTGCACGCAGCCCTGACCTACCGCCCCGACACCGTCGAGATCAGCGTCGTGAACCGCCGCGCAGACGACGGCACCCGCGGCCCCGGCACCGGTCACGGCCTGGTCGGCATGCGCGAACGTGCCGCCATGACCGGCGGCACGATGACGGCCGGCGCGCGTGGCGACGACTTCGCGGTCTCCGTCCGGATGCCGGCCGTGCCCGCCAGCGGCCAGATGCCACGTGGACTCGTCCCGACCGGGACGCCCAGCACAGCACCACTCACCTCGACGCCCCAGGAGCGACCCGCCCGATGAACGACACTCCGATCCGCGTCGCACTCGTCGACGACCAGGCGCTCTTCCGCACCGGCATCCGGATGCTCATCGACTCCCAGCCCGACCTGCGGTTCGTCGGCGAGGCCGGGGACGGCGCCGAGGGCGTGGAACTCGTCCGTCGCGGTCGACCGGACGTCGTGCTCATGGACGTCCGGATGCCGGTGATGGACGGCATCACCGCCACGTCGAAGATCGTGGAGGACAGCGGCGCGGACGGCGCGAAGGTCCTGGTCCTGACCACGTTCGACTTCGACGAGGCGGCAGCGAAGGCCATCCGGGCCGGGGCGAGCGGCTTCGTGCTGAAGGACGCCGACCCGGAGTTCCTGCTCGCGGCCATCCGCACCGTCCACGCCGGCACCGCGGTGTTCGCGGCATCGGCCACGCGGGAGCTCCTCCGGCGCTACGACGACACGACGCAGCAGGCCGCGAACGTGCCGGCCGCCTTCGCCGACCTCACCCCGCGGGAGCGCGAGATCTTCGACCTCGCCGCGCGGGGGTTCAGCAACAGCGAGATCGCGCAGCACGAGTACGTCAGCGAGGCGACCGTGAAGACCCACATCTCGCGGGTGCTCACGAAGCTCGAGCTGCGCGACCGGGTGCGGCTCGTGGTCTTCGCGCACGAGCACGGCCTGGTCACCAAAGCAGACTGACCGTCATCCGCTCGGATGACTTCCCCACAGGGAAGCAAGCCGAGCGGATCATCCACAGGAGCCGACCGACCGACGCGGGGCGTGCCTCCCGGCCGCCATGGTGGTTCCATGACCACCAGCCACGCACCGATCATCCGACTCGACCACGTGTCCAAGCACTACGGCGACGGCGCCCGGAGGGTGACGGCGCTCGACGACGTCAGCGTCGACATCGGCGCAGGGGAGTTCACCGCCGTGATGGGGCCGTCGGGCTCGGGCAAGTCCACCCTCATGCACGTCGCTGCCGGACTGGATGCGGTGACGGACGGCCGGATCACGATCGACGGCGTCGACATCACGGGGCTGGGCGACAAGGACCTCACCGAACTCCGGCGCCGCCGGCTCGGGTTCGTCTTCCAGTCGTTCAACCTCGTGCCGACGCTCGACGTCAGCGAGAACATCCGGCTGCCGTTCCTGCTCGGTGGCCACAAGCCCTCGCGCGAGGAGTCCGCCTGGATCGACCAGCTCGTCGGGATGCTCGGGCTGGGCAACCGTCTGACGCACCGTCCGCACCAGCTGTCCGGCGGGCAGCAGCAGCGCGTGGCGATCGCCCGTGCCCTGGCCTCCAGGCCGGCCGTCGTCGTGGCGGACGAACCGACCGGTGCGCTCGACTCGCGGACCGGTCGTGACGTGCTGCAGATCCTGCGCGGGGCCGTGAACGACTGGGGGCAGAGCGTGGTCATGGTCACCCACGACCCGATCGCCGCGGCCAACGCCGACCGCATCCTGTTCCTCGCGGACGGACGCGTCGTCGCCGACCGCCCCGCGATGGACCCCGCCGAGATCTCCGCCACGATGCTCGGGATGGAGGCAGCAGCATGAACGGCGTCCGCGCCTTCGCCCCGACCGTCCTCGTCGCGGCACTCGGCACCACGTTCGGCTCGGCCCTCGTGATCGCCCCCGGGATCGTGACCGAGGCGCTGTCGGCCACCGGCTTCGCCGAACTGCGATCCGTCGAGGCGATCCTCTCCGTCATCGGGTGGTTGGCCCTCGGCGTCGCCCTCTACGTCGGCGCGATCGTCACCGCGAACACCTGTGCGACGCTCATCGCCGGCCAGACCCGGATCATCGCACTGCAGCGCCTGGTGGGCGCCACCGGGGCGTCGCTGCGCGGACGGATCACCCGGACCGGTCTGGTCGTGGGAGTCCTCGGCGGCCTCATCGGTGCCGTCGCGGGCACCGGCCTCACCGCGTTGTTCGTGGTGATCCTCCGCGGCAACGGCTTCCTGCCCGACACCAGCTACACGATGCTGCCGTGGCAGCTCGTACTGCCGATCGCCGCCGTCGTCCTCGCCACGTGGGGCGCGTTCGGCGTGGGGTCGCGCCGGGTGCTCACGGTCACGCCGCTGCAGGCGCTGTCCTCGAGCGTCGAGCCCAGCCACGACGACGTCCGCTCCGGGCGTGGCCGTACGGTCCTGTCCGTCGTCCTCATCGTCGTGGGTGCGGTCCTCATGGGCGTCGGACTCGTCGGGAGCTCCGCATCGCCCGTCGCCGTGCTGCCCGCGGCCCTCGGAGGCTTCGTCTCCTTCGCCGGGATCGCCGTGGGTGCCACGATCGTGATGCCCCCCGTCCTGCAGCTCATCGGCCGGATCGGCTCACGCGACCCGGTCGTGCTGCTCGCCGGTCGGAACGCCATGCGGGCGCCGGGGCGGTCCTCGCGTGCAACCATCGGACTCGTCATCGGGGTCACGCTGCTCGTCACCTTCGCGGTGACGCTCGGCATCACGCAGCACGTCCTCGAGACGCAGCTCAACGCGCAGTTCAAGGGCGGCAGCCCGGAACAGCTCCGCTCGCTGCAGGACTTCTTCAGCAAGCTCAACGCCGTCGTGAGCGTCATCGTCGGGTTCTCCGCCGTGATCGCCGCCGTCGGGGTCGTGAACGCCCTCGCACTCGGCGTCCTGCAGCGCCGCCGCGAGCTCGGGCTGCTGCGGGTCCTCGGGCTCACCGGGGCGCAGGTCCGGCGGATGATCGTGACCGAGGCCGTCCAGATGGTCGTCGCGGCGGTCCTCACCGGGCTCGTGCTCGGAGTCGTGTACGGGTGGATCGGCGGGCAGACGCTGCTCGGTTCGCTCGGCAGTCCGATCGTGCCGGTGATGCCGCCCAAGACGATCGTGGTGGTGGTGGTCGGTGCCCTGGCCCTCGCGGTCGTGGCGACCGTCGCGCCCGTCCGCCGGGCGATGCGCGTCCCGCCGACGGAGGCGCTCGCGGTCGACTGACCGGCGCCCTGGGCGCGACCCACCGACGGCCTGGAGGCGCGGTGCCAGCTGTGAACTGGTCCCGGTTTGTTGGACCGTGAAGTCAGGTTAGGCCGCGAGGGCGTGAGCTCGGTATTGAACCGGGCTCATGCCCTCGAGTCGTGCCTGGGAGCGGTCGGTGTTCCACCAGGTGATGTAGTCGT
>NZ_SNVW01000019.1 GCF_004361695.1 Curtobacterium flaccumfaciens
TGACAATGTGCACGCTGTTGAGTTCTCAAGGACCAGACGCACTCCCCGCTCGGCACCCGAAGGATGCTCCACCAGAGAGGCTTTCGTTCTTGGTTTTCGTTGCCCGGGGAAGAACCGTGGCGGACAAGATCTTCGAGTCTGTGACCCGGTGACCGTCTCGGCCGTTCCGTTCTCCGCCTCAGCGGCAACGAGTGATTACTTTACGCAGAGGTGAACGGGAGCACCAACCCGGGCCCGATCCCGGGCGTGTCGGCGGCGCGAGGCCCGGAAACACGCGGACCTCGCACGATGCGAGGTCGGGGTGGGCTCGGGTGCCCGGGCCAGGTCCGGGCACGGGCGGACGGGCCGGGACGACGAGAGGCACGGTGCGAACCCGCACCGTGCCCCCGGTCGAACGTGTGGCGCGCCTACTCGGCAGCAGCCAACTGCCCGCACGCCCCGTCGATCTCCTTGCCGCGGGTGTCGCGGAGGGTCGTCGGGATGCCGGCAGCGTTGAGCCGACGGACGAACTCGTCCTGCACGTGCACCTCGGACGAGGTCCACACCGAGCCGGGCGTCGGGTTGAGCGGGATCGGGTTCACGTGCACCCAGCCCTTGCCGCGCTTGTTGAGCTTCTCGGCCAGCAGGTCGGCACGCCAGGCGTGGTCGTTCATGTCCTTGATGAGCGCGTACTCGATCGAGACACGACGGCCGGTCTTGACGAAGTAGTTGTGCGCGGCGTCGATCGCCTCGTCGGCCTTCCACCGCGAGTTCACCGGGATGAGCTCGTCGCGGAGCTCGTCGTCCGGCGCGTGCAGGGACAGCGCGAAGGTCACCGGGATGTCCTCGTCGGCGAGCTTGTTGATCGCGGGGACCAACCCCACCGTCGAGATCGTGATGCCGCGGGCGCTCATGCCGAGGCCGTCCGGCTGCGGCGCCACCATGATGCGCACGGCGTCCATCACGCGCTTGTAGTTCGCGAGCGGCTCCCCCATGCCCATGAAGACGATGTTCGTCACGCGCTCGGCGTCGACGCGGTCGTTCCCGCCCTTGCGCGGGTCACCGCCGAGCTCCCCCGCCGCGATGGCCGCGTTGGCCCGGACGATCTGCTCGATGATCTCGGCCGTGGACATGTTCCGGGTGAGCCCGGCCTGCCCCGTCGCGCAGAAGGGGCAGTTCATGCCGCAGCCGGCCTGGGACGAGACGCACAGCGTGATGCGCCCCGGGTACCGCATGAGGACCGACTCGACGAGGGCCCCGTCGTGCAGCTTCCAGAGGAACTTGATCGTGTCGCCCTTGTCCGTCGCCAGCCGTCGGGTCTCGGTGAGGAGCGGCGGCAGCATCCCGGCGACGAGTTCCTCGCGCTGGGCGGCCGGCAGGTCCGTCATCGTGGCCGGGTCGGACGAGTAGTGCGTGAAGTAGTGCGTCGACAGCTGCTTGGCGCGGAAGCCGGGCAGGCCGAGTTCCTTGACCTTCGCGACGCGTTCCTCGACCGTCATGTCCGCGAGGTGGACCGGCGGCTTCCCCTTCTTCGGGGAGGCGAACTGCAGGAGCGGACGACCCTCGGTGTCGGTCGCCTGCTTCCAGCCCTCGGTGCGCGGACGCACCTGCGGCCGAGCAGACTGCTGCTGTTCGAACGGGGTGCGGGTCTCGGAGGCCATCACTCCAGGATACGGGATCCCGTCAGCTGCCCGCGGGGAGGACCCGGGCGAAGTGGTGCGCGGCCGAGTACATCGGCACGATGTCGACCGGGTCGCCGGGGTGTGGCGCCTGCAGCACGAGGCCGTCGCCGAGGAAGATCCCGACGTGGTCTTCGTTGTCGTAGACGACGAGGTCGCCCGGCTGCGCCTCGGACTCCGGGATGGTCGTCGCGGCGGCGTCCTGGGTCGGCACGTAGTGGACGAGCGGGATGCCGACGGCTGCGTACGCCACCATCGTCAGACCCGAGCAGTCGATGCCCTGGTGGCTCGCGCCGCCCTCGACGTACGGGTCGCCCATGTACTGCAAGGCGGTCGACACGACGGTCGCCCGGTCGCCGCCGGCGGAGAGCACCTTCGAGATGGCGTCCTCGGCCCGCTGGGTGCTCACGCCGAACTTCGTCACGATGGTCGGGTAGGACACGATCGTCGTGGTGGTGGTCATGCCGTCGGTCTGCACGACGGGGACCTGCACGTCGCGGGCGACGGTGTACGTCTGCGCCAGCTGCGAGGTCGTGGTGCCGTGGTGGGACTCGGTCGACGGGGTGGCGGCGTTCGCCGGGACGGCCAGCGTCAGGCTCGAGGTCACGGCGAGGGCGGGTGCCAGGAGGACGGCGGCGCGCTTCGCGTTCGCGGCGCGCCGGATGTGCTTCGGGTCCGCGGCGCGCTCGGCGCGGAGGGCAGCCGACCGGCTCAGCACGGCGGTGCCGGCGACGGCGGTCGAGGCGACCGGGCGGTGCTGCGCGAGTGAGACGGTCCGTGCTGGCTTCGTGTGCTCCACGAAGGTCGACCGGGCGACGGCGGGACCGAACGCCGAGCGACGACCGCGGGGGCGACGCAGCTCGGCCGGAGCGGGAGCGGCAGCGGGAGCAGGACCCGGAGCCGGCGCAACGACAGCCGCGGCCACGACAGCAGCAGGCGGCGCCGGAGCAGGAGCAGGAGCAGCAGGCGGCGCAGGAGCAGGAGCAGCGGGAGTGACGACGGCGTCGGGTACTGCGGGGAGTGCGTGGCGTCCCATGGTTCCTTCCGGGTCGGACGAGCCGACCCGAGCAGGTGATCAGGCGACTCGGGAAGATAACGTATTGGTCACGAACCTGATCTCGGCTGGGCAGGAGCGGAGGGTTCCTGCGGTTCGTCACAGGGACGGCCGTTCCTCGCAGCCCGCTCCGACCCCGTCCCGAGGCGTCGTCGAGCATCGCTCGGGTGACCCGAGCGCCCTGGAGCCCGCCGTCATGCGGGCGTGGGCCGCATGACGGCGGTGATCCGCGCCTCCCGGTCGGCCGCCAGCCCGTCGAGCCGAGCCGCGAGCGCGCGGACCGACCCGTCGACCGGCGCGTCCCCCGAAACGTCCCCCGCGATCGGTGCCCCGGCCCGGACGGCGAGCGGCAGGACGCCGGCCCAGACCGCGTGGTCCTCGCCGTCGTCCGCCGCCTCGCCGACGCCGGCCGCACGGATCTTCACGCTGGCCCGGTCGAGCGGGAGCTGCAGGACCTGGGTGGCGCGGACCTCCTTGGCGGTCATCTCGCGGACCTCGTCGCGTCGACCGGGCATGAGGTGGTCGGCGATCTGCCAGAGCGCCTCGGTCCGGAGGGCGTCGGGCACCACGGTCGCGTTCCCGACGACCATCGCGCTCCGGTAGTTCGCCGAGCTGTCGAAGGTCGAGCGCGCGAACACGAGCCCGTCGACGTGCGTCACGGTCGCGGACACCGGGATGCCCGCGGCTCCGGCGTCGAGGAACAGTCCCCCGCCGGTCGAGCCGTGCAGCAGCAGGACGGGTCCGGCTCCGAGGTCGCCGACGCCGCAGAGGAAGGGCAGGACGATCGGGTGGCCACCGCGGACGAAGCCGGCGTGGGCGACGATCGCCTCGGCCAGGACGGCGGACAGGTCCGCCGGGTCGTGGGACTGCCGGTCGCGCAGGCGACGGACGGTGAGCGAGGGGTCGGACGGGAGGCTCGTGGTGCGCATGCGAGCAACGCTAGGGTCGAGAGTGGTCCGGTTTTTGGACCAGATCGGCGGACTCCGGATGGACCAGTCGGACGGCATGGGCGGCAAGACCGCGGGGGTCGTCGCGCGGGTGCGCACGATGGTGCGGGACGGCACGCTCGTCGCCGGAGACGCCCTGCCCTCGACGCGCGCGCTGGCGGCCGAGCTCGGGGTGGCTCGGGGCACGGTCGTCGCGGCCTACGAACAGCTCGACGGCGAGGGGTGGATCCGGACGCGCCAGGGTGCGGCGGCGCGGGTGGCCGAGGGGGTGCCGGTCGGTCCGGCCGCGGGGACCACGCGGCGAGCGCCGACGGGTCGGGGCCCGGCGACGCACACCGCGGGGGCGACCAACGCCGGAGCCGGAGCCGGAGCCGGTGCCGGTGCCGGTGCCCGAGCCGGTGCCGGTGCCGGTGCCGGTGCCGGTGCCGGTGCCCGAGCCGGTGCCGGTGCCGCGACGCCGTCCGGGCCCCTGCTCGACTGCCGCCCGGGGATCCCCGCCGTCACCGCGATCGCACAGCGCGACTGGCGAGCGGCATGGCGCGCCGCGGCCGACGCCCCGCTGCGGAACGCACTCTCGGACCCGCTCGGGCTGCCGGAGCTCCGCGCGCAGATCGCCGCGCAGGCCGGGCTGAGCCGCGGGTTCGCCCCCGACGTGGACCGGGTGGTCGTGACGGGTGGGACCTCGGAGGCGCTGTCCCTGGTCGTCGAGGGGCTCCGGACACACCTCGGACGGGCGCCGGTGATCGTCGTCGAGGACCCCGGCTACCGCTCCGGTCGCCGGTCCATGACGAGTGCGGGTGCCGTGCTCGTCGGGGTTCCGGTGGACGAGGACGGGCTCGACCTCGACGCGCTCGAGGCGGCGGGTGCGGTCGACGCCGTCGTGGTCACGCCCACGCACCAGTACCCGCTCGGCTCCGTCATGCCCGTGGCCCGCCGGCACCGGCTGCTCGGGTGGGCGGCACGCACGGGCACGGTGGTGGTCGAGGACGACTACGACTCCGAGTTCCGGCACCGTGGAAGCCCGGTGCCCGCGCTGGCGGCGCTCGACACCGCCGGCGTCGTCCTGCACGTCGGCGGCTTCTCGAAGACGTTCGACCCCCGACTCCGCTGCGGGTGGCTGGTGCTGCCGTCCGGCACCGCGGCGGACGCCGTCGCCGCCGCGCGCACCGCGCGGGGGCCGGTCGTCGCCGAGCCCGTCCAGGTCGCGCTCGCGCACCTGCTGCGGACGGGCGCGCTCCGCCGTCACCTCGGTCGGGTCCGCCGCGACTACACGCACCGCCGTGAGCGCATCGCCGCACGACTCGACGGGGTCACGGGCCTGGAGGCGCGTGCCCTGAACGGCGGCCTGCACGCGGTGGTCACGTGGTCGGCTCCGGTGACCGCACGGGCGGTGGTGGCCCGGATGGCGACGGTCGGGGTCCTCGTGAGTGCGCTCGACGAGTACGAGGTCGCTCCGGGCAGTGCGCCCGCCGGCGTGGTCCTCGGGTACGGCGCCCTGACGATGCCGCAGCTCGACCGGGCGCTCGACGTGCTGCTCGGGGCACTCCGGGTGCCCGCGCGCGGGGTCGGGGTCGGGGTCGGCTGAGGCTGGCGTCAGTCGAGGCCGAGTCGCAGGTGGTCCCGGACCCGCTCCTGCACGGCTTCGGCGTCGCGGTGCGCCCAGAGCGCGAAGTGGGTCCCGCCGGGCAGGGTGAGGAGTTCGGCGCCGGGGACCTCGGCAGCGGCCCGGGCGCTGTGCGACGGGTCGACGTCGGTGTCCGCGTCGCCGTGCACGAGCAGCGTCGGGGCGTGGACGTCGTCGAGGCCCAGGTCCGTCACCGCGCCGAGCGTGCGCACGTCGTTGTCCCACCCGGGGCGGTGCCGTCCCGAGGTGTTGCCCGTCGTCGCGAGGTCGAGCACGAACGCGCGGCGGCCCGGGTCGGCGAGGACGCCGCGCACGTGCTCGCCGAGTGCTGCTCCCCGGAGCGAGCTCACGCCGGCCTCGGCAGACCGCACCACCACGGCCGGTGCCACCCGGGCCGCGGCGCGCGCGAGGGCCGCCCCCACCCGGGTGTGCGTGACGACCCACTCGAGCGGCCCGGGGTGCGGCGGGGTCCACCGCCCGGAGAGTCCGGCCGCCACGACGAGCGAGCGGACGCGGTCCGGGTGCCGGGCGGCGAAGCGGTAGGCGGCCGGGCCCCCACCGGACCACGCGAGCACCGCGACCCGGTCGATGCCGAGCTCGTCGAGCACGACGGCGTAGCGGTCGGCCTCGTCGTCCAGCGACGCGTGGTCGGGGTCGAGGGGTGTGCCGAGGTACCCGGGCCGTGACAGCGTGACGACGCGGAAACCGTCGGAGGGCAGGAAGCGCGCCATGATCTCGGCACCGTCGATGCCCCCCGGTGTGCCGTGCACGACGAGGACGGGCGCCCCGTCTCCGCGGACGGCGACCTCGGTCCGCGCCGCGTCGGCGGCCGGACGCGTCTCGGACTGCATCACTCGACGATATCCGCGCGACCACGGGCCGGGCTGGACGGACGGGGCGGGACGGCACCGTGCCTCCCGTCCGCCCTGATGGTCGGTTCAGGACCGACCGGAGCCGGCGCTGCGGACGCGGTCGGACGGCTCATCGGCGTCGCCGTCCGCGACCCTCCCGGATCTGGACGAGGTCGCCCAGCGACGGTTCCGCGTCGGTCGGCAGTGCCCACCCGCGGCGGGTGGCCTTCCTGAGGTGACGGTACGTCGTCACCTTGACGGGTTGGACGTCGTCGTTCGAGGTGTACTTGGTGGTGTTCTTCGGCATGTCGTGCTCCCTGGTCACGGCGCCCCGCGTGTTCGAACCGGCTCCCCCGGGCCGGATCGCGTCCCGACGGGGCACGGAACGAACCCCTGTACCCGGGAAGCTACGCGGGCTCGAGCACGACCGCGTGGCGTGGACCCGCAGTCCGCGCATGATGGACGGAGCAGGTCGGGAACGGTGGTCCGCGGCTCGGTGCGCACCGAGTCAGCGGTCTGGTGCGCGGCGAGTACGCGGTCTGGTGCGCGGCGGATTGTTCGCATAGAATGCGAACATGTTGATCACCGTCGACCCCGGGGCGAAGGCCTCGCTCGCCGAGCAGGTCGCCGCCCAGATCCGGCACGCGATCGCCCGTGGCGACCTCCGGAACGGGGAACGCCTGCCGTCCGCGCGCGACCTCGCCGCCGCGGTCGACGTCAACATGCACACGGTGCTCCGCGCGTACGCCCAGCTGCAGGACGACGGGCTCATCGAGCTGCGTCGCGGCCGCGGGGCGACGGTGCTGCGGTCCGGGAACGCCTCGTTCGACCGGCTCCGCGAACTCGTGACGGAACTCCGTGACCAGGCGGAGACCCTCGGGGTCCCGCTCGACGACCTGTACGCGATGATCAAGGGGGCACGATGACGACCACACGATCGATGGACGCCGGAGCACGGGTGGCGGTGGTCGCTCCCGGAGCGGCCGTGCTGCTCGGCCTGGTCATCGCAGCGCTGACGCTGGGGCCGGGACTGCCGGCGCGGGTGGCGACGCACTTCGGCGCGGACGGCACGGCCGACGGCTGGGGATCGCCGTGGCCCGTGCTCTGGGTGTCGATCGCCCTCGCCGTGGGCGCCGTGGTGCTCGCCGTCGTCGCGCTGCGGTGGCGGGACCGGCGCACCGCCGCGGTGCTCCTCCTCGTGCTCAACCTCGTGAGCACGTCGCTCGCCGTGGCGTGGGTCGCCATCGCCGTCGCGAACCGCGCCGACGAGCCGGCGTTCGCCTGGTGGTGGGTGGTCGCGCTGCTGGCCGTCGGGGCAGCGGTGGCCGTCCCGCCGACGATCGCGCTCGTCCGTGCCGCTCCCCCGGTGCCGGCGCACGACGTGCAGCCGCTCGACGTCGCGCCGGACGCCCGAGTCGCGTGGCGCGCACGGATCGGCAGCCCGTGGCTCGCCGTCGTCGGGGTCGTCGTGCTGCTGGCCGGCGTGTGGGCGGTGTGGCTGACCGCGTCGGCGAGCGCCGGCGCTGCGGTGGTCACCGGTGTGCTGCTGCTCGTCGCCGGCTTCGCGGTGCTCGTGCTCGCCCGGGTCGAGGTCACGGTCGACCGGCGCGGACTCCGGCTCACTTCGACGTGGACACGGATCCCGATCATGCGCGTGCCGCTGTCGCGCATCGAGTCGTGCGGGTGGGAAGAGGTCTCGCCCGGGCAGTGGGGTGGCTGGGGCTACCGGATCTCCGGCCGGGGCATCGCGTACGTGGTGCGGTCCGGGCCGGGGATCGTCGCGCGGCTGCGGGGTGGCGGCGCGCGCATGGTGACCGTGGCGGACGCGGAGCGCGGGGCGGCGGCGCTCGGGGCGCTGCTGGCGGGCGGTGCGCCGGGCGGAGCGGCGGGCGGCCCGGCGGGCCGAGATTCGGCGTGAGCGAAAGCGACAGATCGCGTGCGCCGACGTGGTTCGGTGCGCAGAAGCGACAGATGGCCGCGGATGTTCGGGGGCCAACTGTCGCTTTGGCGAGTGGGTGGTGCGCGGGCCAGGGGTGTGCGCGTCGGGCGGCGCGGGGGCGCGGGCCGGGGCGCGGCGCGGCGCGGCGCTACAGGCTCGTCATGCCGCCGTCGACGCGGAACTCGGCGCCGGTGGCGTACGAGGACTCCTCGCTGGCGAGGTAGACCATGATGCCGGTGACGTCCTCCGGCGTGCCCGGGCGGCCGAGGGGCGTCCGGGACACGATCGCCGCGCGCGACGCCGGGTCGCCCGAGATCGTCGACACGAGTGCGGTCTCCGTGTAGCCCGGCACGACCGTGTTCACCCGGATGCCGTCCCGCGCGTACGCCATCGCCGTCGCCCGGACGAGCGCGTGGATGCCGCCCTTCGTCGACGAGTACGCGGCGAAGTCGGCCCCTTCGCCGTTCAGCCCCGTGGGTGACCCGGTCGCGATGACCGACCCACCGGTGCCGGCGGCCAGCATCGCGCGGACGGCGTGCTTCACCGTGAGGAAGGTCCCCGTCAGGTTGACCGCCACCGTCCGGTTCCAGGTCTCGAGCGAGACATCGGCCACGGCGGCGTCGTGGCCGAACAGCTGCACCCCGGCGTTCGCGACGACCACGTCGGGGGTCCACCCCTGGGCGGCGAGGGCGGCGAACCCGGCCTCGACGCTGGCCTCGTCGGCGATGTCCATCGTGCACGCGATCGCGTCGGCAGCAGACGCAGCTCCCGGAGCAGCAGCGGCGGACGCAGCCCCCGACGCTGCCTCGGCGTCGCGGTCGGCGTAGACCACCCGCGCGCCCTCCTCGACGAAGCGGTCGGCGATGGCGCGACCGATCCCGGATCCGGCCCCGGTCACCAGTGCGGTCCTGCCGGTCAGTCGTGCGGTCATGCGGGCACTCCGTCCTCGGAGCGCCGTCGCTCCACGAACCCATCATTGCGCAACCGGTTGACCGACTGGTAGCAAGAGACCGTGAGCGACGACGACACGTGGGACCGAGCACCCGACCCCGAGGACGTCGTCGAGGTCGGCCCGTGGCGCTTCGTCCTGCGCGGGACCGAGATCGCCGACGTCACGCACCGGGGCGTCACCGTCCTGCGGGCGATCCGGTTCGTCACGCGCGACCACGACTGGCGCACCGCCGACGACACCGTGCTGCACCGCACGGTCGAGGTCCACGACGACACTCCGAGCGCCCGCGTCCGCATCGAGGCGACGAGCGGCTACGACGGCGCTCCCGTCCTGCGGTACGTCCTCAACGTCTCGGTCGACGGCGGCACCGTGGCGGTCCACGCCACCGCGACGACGACCACCCCGTTCCGCCGCAACCGCATCGGACTCGTCGTCCTGCACCCGCCGACGCTGGCCGGCACGCCGTTCACGGTCCGGCACGCGTTCGCTCCGCCCACCGAGCAGGTCTTCCCGACGTGGATCGCGCCGCACCAGCCCGCGACCGACGTCACCGGCTACGCGTGGACCGTCGACGGGATCGACGCGGAACTGTCCCTGTCCGGCGACGGCTTCGAGATGGAGGACCAGCGGAACTGGACCGACGCCTCGTTCAAGACGTACTCGACCCCGCTGTCCGAGCCGTTCCCCGTCGCGCTCGACGCCGGCACCGTGATCCGCCAGGGCGTCGCGCTGCAGTGCGGCCCGGCAGGCGCGTTCCCGCCGCCCGGTGCGCTCCGACCGGGAGGCACGCCCTCCCCCGCCTCGCCCCTCGCGCTCCTCGACGGCCCGCCCTCCACCACCGTGGTCACCCCGCCGCCGACGCTGCAGCTCCTCGCCGGGTCGGCACCGGCCGCTGCGCGACCGGACGACGCCGCACTGCTGACGGGCGTGCCGATCCTGGTCGAGCCGGTGCTCGGCGCCCCGGACGTCGCCGCGGTCCTCGCCTCGGCCCGTCGGGACGCCGGCGGCGCACCGCTCGACATCCGCTTCGTGACCGACGACCCGGACGTGTTGCGTGCGGCGATCGACGCGGTCCTCGCCGCCGGCCCGGCCGTCCGGGTGGGCGCGGTCGACCCGGCGACGCACGTGACCACCCCCGCACTGCAGGACGCACTCCGGGCAGCGGCACGGGCGCACGACGGCCTCGAGGTCGTCGCCGGCACCCGCGCCCACTTCACCGAGCTCAACCGGTCGATCGACCTGTTCCGCGGGTGGGACGGGCCGCTCGCGTTCAGCGTCACGCCGCAGATGCACGACCGGTCCCGTGCCCAGGTGACCGAGTCGGTGCGGATGCAGCGCTGGGTGGTGATGAGTGCCTCCAGGCTGGCCGCCGGCAGGCCGCTCCACGTCGGACCGGTGACGCTCCGTCCACGGTGGAACGCGGTGGCGACGGCACCCCGTCGCGTCGTGACGGACCCGACCGCACTGGCGGGCTCCGGGCCGCAGTTCGTGCCGGACGCGACGGATCCGACACAGCACTCGCGTGCTGCCGGCGACTGGTTCGCCGCGTCCGTGGCGGCGCTGACGGTGCCGGGCGTCGCGTCGATCACGCTGGCCGAGGCGTGGGGACCACGCGGTGTCGTGACGTCGGACGGTGTGCACGCGCCCGCTGCCCGACTGTTCCGCCGGAGCGACTGACCGGGAAGCCGGCGCGACTGCCCGGGGAGACGCGACTGCCCGGGGAAAGGGGAACGCCCCGCCGGAAGGGGGTCGGCGGGGCGTTCCGGTCTCTGTGCGGTCAGCGGCTGGTCCTGATCAGCGGCGCACGGCGTCGATCTTGAGCATCTTGGCGATGACGGAGTCGAGCTCGCTGTCGTCGAAGACCTGCTTCCAGTCCTCCTTGATGAGCTTCTCGCGGCCGTAGCCCATCGCGATGTGGCAGGCGTCCGAGAACGGGTTCGAGCCGCGCAGGCCGTTCGTCAGCGCGATCCAGGTGTGGCCGTAGAGCATCGCGCGGGCGGCCTCGCGGGGCACGCCGACACCGGTGACGGTCTCCTCGAGGGCGTCGTTGAGGAAGTCGCCGATCATGCAGGCGATCGTCTCGACCAGGGTCGGCTCGAGGACGGCGAGCTGCTTCACCGTGACCCAGTGCACCTGGATGACGGGCGCGTACATGGTGGTGATGACGGCCTCGGCGATGGCCTTGGCGCGGTCGCCCTCGTCACCGAGCGACTCGGACGCGTCGAAGGCCGCGATGACCTCCTGCGGGGCGGCGATGCCACCGAAGGTGTCGTCCCACTCGGCCTTCGTGGTGCGCTCGAGGAACACCGACGGGTGGCACGGGTGCGCCACGGCGTAGTGGATGTCCTCGCGCTTCGCGAGGAGCCCGGCGTAGGCGGCGGCCGGGTCGAGCGTCAGGATCGACGCGCCCGACTTCATGACGGGGACGAGCTGCTCGGAGATGCTGCCGAGCAGGACGTCGGGGACGGCGAGGATCACGACGTCGGCGACCTTCGCGGCCTCGATGCTGTCGGTGAGCGACCGGCCGAGGGCCTCGATGCGCTCCTGCCCCGCGGGCGAGGCCTCGCTGTAGAGCGTCGTGTACTCGCTCTTCGCGAAGTTGTTCGAGACGCGGGTGCCCATCTTGCCGCCCGCACCGATCACGGCGACGGTGACGTCGGCCGTGCCGGATCCGGCAGCGACGGTGTGGGTGGTGGTGGCGGTGTCGGTCATGATTCGTTGCTCCTGATGTACTCGATGGTGTGTTCGGTCCACTCCGCCTCGATGCGGGTGGTGGTCTCGGCGGGCGTCTCGCCCGGTCGCGGTTCGGCGCCCGCGTGCTCGTCCTGCCACGGCAGCCAGAACTCGATCACCCGGTTGACGCCGCGGCGGTCCGGCTCGACGGCCGCTCGGACGGCGGCGTAGTCGAGGATCCCGGTGCCCGTGCGGACGCCGGTGTACTGGAACCCGACCCAGCCCGGTGAGCGGGTGAACGCGGAGTCCTTGACGTGCCAGTTCTTCGTGTGCGGTGCGGCGGCCGCGACGACGTCGGCGGGGTGCTCGAGCCGGGCGACGGTGTTCGCCGGGTCGAGGCAGATGCCGAGGTGGTCGGAGCCGATCGCCTCGACGACGGTGACGAGGTCGGCCGTGGCGACGACCTCGTACGTCTCGAGCGCGAGCGTCACCCCGGCTGCCTCGTACGCCGGGAGCGCTTCGCGCAGTCGGCGTTCGGTCTCGAGGGCGTCGGGCTGGTCGTCACCGCTCGTCCACATCGACCGGACGAGCGTCGCGCCGAGCTGCTGCGCGACGTGCAGGTACCGGGCGAGGTGCTCGGGACGGGTGCCCCGGGTCCCGACCTCGAGCGCGAGACCGAGGTCCTCGGCCAGCGCCCGGATCGCGGCCAGACGGTCGTCGGTCGCGGTGTCGAGCGGCAGGTGGTCGCAGATCTGGAAGAGGGCGACGCCGTCGTGCGCTGCCGCGTCCCGCATCGCGTCGTCGAGCGACACCGGGTCCGACACGCGGTCGGACATCCGCCAGAAGTAGGCGTACGTGGAGAGGCCGAGCAGGGAGGTCATGCGGTCGCTCCCAGCTGCGCGGCTTCGTCCAGGATGGTGCGGATCGCGGCGGGGTCGTGGGCGAACCGTCCGAGGAACAGGCCGCCGATGCGCCCGGCGCCCCGGGTGAGGAGGCCCGGACCGGCGCTGCCGCCGTAGATCGCGACGGACCCGGCGAGCTCCGGCCGGGCGGCGAGGTGTTCCTCGATCCCGGCGAGGACCGCGACGATGTGCTCGTCGGGCGCGGGCACCGGGGCGCCGATCGCCCACACGGGTTCGTAGGCCGCGATGATCGGTCCGGCCAGGCCGTCCGCGGTCGCGGTCGCCAGGAACCGGTCGAGCTGCGCGGTCACGTCCGCGATCGCGTCCGGACTGGAGGCGCGGGTCGTCTCCCCGACGCAGACCAGCGGCCGCAGGTGGTTGCGGAAGGCGGCGTGCACCTTCCCCGCGATCTCGTCGTCCGTCTCGTGGAACAGGTCGCGGCGCTCGGCGTGCGCGATCTCGACGAGGTCGACCCCGATCTCGCGGAGCTCGGCGCCGGAGACCTCGCCGGTGAACGCGCCGCTGTCCGCCCAGGCCAGGTCCTGCGCGCCGAGGAGCACCGGGGCACCGCTCGCGTCGAGGACCTGCCGCACCGGGACCAGCGCCGGAAAGGTCGGGATGACGAAGAGCTCCACCGCGCCGGACTGCACCGCCGGGTGCGTCCGGGCGATGTCGGCCACGGCGGCCGTCCACTCGAGCGTCCGGGCGTGCCCGAAGTACATCTTCAGCGACACCCCGATCGTCAGTGGGGCGGTCGCCGTGGTCGCGGGCATCAGGCGTCGGTCCCGACCGGGGCTGAGCCGTCGGCTGTGCTCGTTTCGTACGAGCAGATGGCGTTGACCTTCTCGGCGCTGGCGCTCGCAGGGTCGAACGTGTAGCCGAGCCACTCCTTCGCCATCCGCCGGGCGACCTCGACGCCGACGACGCGCTGGCCCATGCAGAGCACCTGGGCGTCGTTCGACAGGATCGAGCGCTCCACCGAGAACGAGTCGTGCGCGGTCACGGCACGGATGCCGGGGACCTTGTTCGCCGCGATCGCGACACCGAGCCCGGTGCCGCAGATCAGGATCGCGCGGTCGGCCTCGCCGTTCGCGACCAGGCGGGCGGCGTCCACGGCGACGTGCGGGTACGCGGTGTGGCCGTCGGCGTCGACGCCGACGTCGACGACGGACGCCACGCGGGGGTCCTTCGCGAGGTCGGCCTTGATGACCTCCTTGTAGTCGAAGCCGGCGTCGTCCGAGCCGACGACGATGCGGAACTGCTGCTCACTCATGCGGGTGTGCCTTTCGTGTGGGGGTCAGGCGCGGACGGCGATGGTCGACAGGACCGCGTCGGTGATGAGCGCGAACGAGACCGCGCCGGCGTCCGGGGTGCCGACGGCGTCCTCGCCGTGGGTGCGGGCCCGGCCCATCCTCGGCAGCAGGTCGGCCGTGGCGTCCGCCGCGGTCTGCGCGGCCGCGGACGCCGCGGACCAGGCGTCCACGAGCTCGTCGCCGACCGCGACCCGGGCGGTGAGGACCTCGTCGAACGGCACGAGCGCGTCGACCATGGTCTTGTCGCCGGGGACGGCGCCGAACGCGAGGACCGCCTCCGTGGCGGCGTGCACCGCGCTCTGGACGGTGGCGGCCGACGGACGGTCGTCGTCGCCGAGGACGCGACCCAGTGCCTCCAGTGCGGCTCCCCAGATCGCGCCGGACGTGCCACCGGCCTTGTCGGACCAGGCGTCACCGGCGATGGCGAGGACGCTGCCCGCGCCGGCGCCGCGCGCTGCGGCGTCCTGCGCTGCGGCGTCGGCGGCGGTGGAGCCGCGCTGCATGCCGATGCCGTGGTCGCCGTCGCCGGCGACCGCGTCGATGCGCCCGAGTTCGTCCGCGTGGGCGTCGATCGTGCGGCGGATCGCCGAGACGGCGTCGGCGACGATCCGCGCCGACTCCTGGGACTCGGCGGTGCCGGGGGTGACCGGCGCCTGCTCGTCGGCGGCGAGGGCCTCGGGCGCGACCTGCTGCTGCGGGACGGCACCGCCCTTGCGGTACGCGGGGCTGTCGGCGGGCGCGGCCCAGAGCTGCTCGAGTTCGTCGTCGAGCCAGAACAGGGTCAGCGAGACACCGGCCATGTCGAAGCTCGTGACGAGTTCGCCGACCTCGGGCTCGACGACGACGATGCCCGCGTCGGCGAGCTTCCGCTGCACGGCGCCGAAGACGACGAAGAGCTCCTCGTACTTCACCGAGCCGAGGCCGTTGAGGATCGGGACGACGCGCTGGCCGGCGGCTGCTGTGGTGCCGCCGGTCTCGGCACCGTCGGGTCGCTCGGTGAGCAGCTTGTCGACGAGCAGGTCGGCCAGGCCGTCGGCGGTGGGGACGTCGGCCTCGGCGATGCCGCGCTCCCCGTGGATGCCCATGCCGATGGCCATGCGCCCCTCGGGGACGGTGAAGAGCGGCTCGTCGGCGCCGGGCAGGGAGCAGCCCGAGAACGCGACGCCGAAGCTGCGGGTGCGGTCGTTGGCGCGGGTGGCGATCGCGGTGACGGCGTCGAGGTCGTCGCCGCGTTCGGCGGCGGCACCGGCGACCTTGAAGACGCAGAGGTCACCGGCGATGCCGCGGCGCTTGTGGGCGTCGGCGCTCGGGGCGGAGGCGACGTCGTCGGTCACCCGTACCGTGCGGACGTCGATGCCCTGGGCGGTCAGCGCCCGGGCGGCCGCGTCGAAGTTCAGGACGTCGCCGGCGTAGTTGCCGTAGGAGAGGAGGACCCCGCCGCCGTGCTCGCTCGCCTTCGCCACCGCGGTCACCTGCTGGGCGCTCGGGCTGGCGAACAGGTTGCCCATCGCGGCACCAGCTGCCAGGCCGTGGCCGACGAGCCCGCCGAACGCCGGGTAGTGGCCGGAGCCACCGCCGACGACGAGTGCGACGGTGCCTTCGGGGCTGGTGGTGGAGCGGGCGACGCCGCCGTGCACCTTCCGGACCCGGGCGCGGTTCGCGGCGACGAAGCCGTCGACCATCTCGTCCGCGAAGTCCGCGGGGTCGTTGAACAGGCGGGTCATGCGCCGGCCTCCTGGGTGGTCGGAGTCGCGGCTCCGGCGTCGGGTGCGGCTGCTGCCGCCTCGTTGCGCTTCGTGTTCCGGCCGAGCACGAACATCAGGACGCTCGAGAGCACCATGAAGAAGCCGACGATGAACATCGGGGCCTGGTAGCCACCGGTCCACTCGCTCACGGCGCCCGTGATGTACGGGGCCGCGAAGCCGCCGAGGTTGCCGATCGTGTTGATGAGCGCGACGCCCGCTGCCGCGGCGGCTCCGGTGAGGAACTGCGTCGGCACGGTCCAGAAGTTCGGCAGCGCGGCGAAGATCGCGCTGGCCGTGATCGCGATGACGGCGACGGTCGCGGCCGGGCTGTTCATGTAGAGCGCGACGGGGATGCTGAGACCACCGACGAGCGCCGGGACCGCGATGTGCCACACCCGGACGCCGCGGCGGAAGGCGTCACGCGACCAGAAGTACAGGACGACCGCGGCCGGGATGTACGGGATCGCCGTGATCATGCCCTTCTGGAACAGGTCGAACGTGGTGCCGAACTGCTCCTGGAAGCCGTCGATGATCGTCGGCAGGAAGAAGCTCAGCGCGTAGAGGCCGTAGATGAAGCCGAAGTACACCGCGGCGAGCATCCACACCCGACCGGAGCCGAACGCTGCGCGCAGGCCGCCCTTCGCGTGCCCGGCACCCGTCTTCGCCGTGTTCTCCTTCGCCAGGGCCCCCTCGAGCCACAGCTTCTCGTCCTCGTCGAGCCACTTCGCCTGCGACGGCTTGTCCTTGAGGACGAAGAGGCACAGGACGCCGACGATGATCGCCGGGATCGAGACGCAGAGGAACATGAAGCGCCAGCCCGCCAGTCCCCCGAGCAGGCCCTCGTGCGTCATCAGCCAGCCGGCGAGCGGCGAACCGATCACGCTGGTCAGCGGCTGCGCCAGGTAGAACAGCGCGAGCATCTTGCCGCGGTGGCGTGCCGGGACCCAGGTCGACAGGAACAGGATCGCGCCGGGGAAGAAGCCGGCCTCGGCGATGCCGAGCAGGAAGCGCAGGCCGACGAGCTGCGGGTAGTTCTGCACCCACGTGAAGAGCAGCGAGACGATGCCCCACGTGATCATGATGCGGGCGAGCCAGACCCGGGCGCCGAACTTGTGGAGCGCCAGGTTGGACGGCACCTCGAGCACGAGGTAGCCGATGAAGAACACCCCGGAGGCGAACCCGAACTGGGCGGCGGTCAGACCAAGGTCCGCCTCCATGCCGTTCGGGGCCGCGAAGGAGATCGCGGTGCGGTCGAGGAAGTTGATGAAGAACATGAGTGCCACGAACGGCACGATGCGGATCGCGATCTTGCGGATGGCCGTCTTCTCGACGACCGAGGTGGGGATGCCTCGCGTGGCGGGGATGTCCACGATGACTCCTGCTCGGTGGGGGTGGTTCGGCTCCTGGGCGGGCTGCTGCGCCCGACACGGAGTGGACGCCTCGGTGCGTCGGAGACCAGTGTGCGCGGTCGTTCGCAACTTGTCAACCGGTTGACCATTTGGGTGGCGTGTACCGCATCAACGGCTCGTCCGGGGTCGCTTCGGCAACCGGTTGACCGACCGGTACGCTCACTGCATGCCCGCGTTCAGCGAGAACGACCCCCTCAACATCCGGCTCGAACTCGAATCCGTCCCGGCCGGGTCTCCCGCCTCCGAGGTCGCCCGTCAGCTGGTCTCCCTGCTGACCGCCGGCGACCTGGCCCCCGGTTCGCGGCTGCCGTCCGAGCGGGTGCTGGCGGAGCGGCTCGGGGTCGGCCGGTCCGCGGTGCGCGAGGCCCTCGCCGCGCTCGAGATCCTCGGCATCGTGCAGATCCGCCCCGGCTCCGGCACGTACCTGCGCGGTGGGATGTCCGACCTGCTGCCGACGACGCTGTCGTGGGGCCTCATGCTCGCCTCGAACCGGACGCGTGAGCTCCTCGAGATCCGGTCGTCGCTCGAGCGGACCGCCGCGATCCTCGCCGCCCAGCGCGCCACCCCGGCGCAGCTCGACGAACTCCAGACGTACCTCGACCGGCAGCAGACGGCGCTCGACGACCCGGACGCCTTCATCGACGCCGACGTCCGGTTCCACGTGCTGCTCGCCCGCGCTGCCGGGAACGACGTCCTCGCCGACCTGCTGCAGAGCCTCCGGTCGATGCTCAGCGTGTGGGTCGGACGCCGGGTGCGGACGCGCCAGGCGACCGAGGCGGCGTACGACGAGCACCGGGCGATCTTCGAGTCGCTGCGGTCGGGCGACGTGCTCGGGGTGCAGCGGGCGATGGACGAGCACATGGCCACGGCGAGCGCCCGCATCGAGAACGCCGAGCCGGTGCCCGCCGACGAGGCCTGACCGGCGCCGGTCGACGAGGCCGAGCCCCGCGAAAGCGACAGTTCGCGCGAACCTGACGCGGTCGGGGACGCCGAAGCGACAGTTCGCCGCGGAACTTCGGCGGCGAACTGTCGCTTTCGCGGAAACGGCGGGCGGGGACGGGCGGGGACGGGGACCTCCTGCGCCCGCAGCCCGCCCGCCTACGACGAGCGCAGCAGCGGCGCCACCAGCGGCTCGAGCCAGCGGCTGTACGCCGTCGACATGTGCGTCTGGTCGCGGTACACGAGCTTGTCCTGCACCACCACCGGGCACCCGTCGTCGGTGCAGAACCAGTCGCGCGGCTCCACCGTCGGCACGCCCGCCGCCCGCACGGTGTCCGCGACGTCCTCGTGCCGGCCGGACACCGCGTACGCCTGGCTCTCGCGCTGGTTGCACTCCCCCACGGTGTCGAGGTGCTCGGCCACGCAGGACACCGCGTCCCCCTCGGGCACCGGGGTGTCGAGCATGTAGACGGTCTTGACCCCGGAGGCCTGCATCGCCGCGGCGGTCTCCGCGGTGCCGTCCGCCCAGGTCGTGTTCGACACCTGCTTGCCGGGCACGTTGTCCGACTGCGCCATCACGACGAGGTCGGGGTCGAGCGCCTGGATCCGCTTCATCGAGGCGTCGCGCCAGGTCGGGCACTCCGTGTACACCCGCTTGAGGGAGGAGTTGAAGAGCTCGACGTCCTGCGCGACCGGGCACGCGGCCTTCGTCCACGCCACGACCCTCCACCCCTCGGACCTGCCGGCGGCGTCGAGCGCGGGGAGCCACTGCTGTGCGTGCGAGTCACCCCAGAGCACCACCGTCTTCGCGCCGTCCGGGTCGCCGTAGACGCACGCCTTCTGCTGGATCTGCAGGTAGCCCGCGTGGCAGCCGTTGTCGGTGGAGTCCGGTTGGTCGTCGCCGGCCTCGGTGAGCCCCGGCGTGAGGTTGGCGGGCACGTCCGAGGTCTGCAGTGCCGACTGGATCGTCGTCTGGATCTCCTTCGAGTCGCCCTGGTCGAGCGTCGCGGCCTGCACGGTGCCGCCGCTGCCGACGAGGGCGGGGACCGAGAACACGACCACGACCGCGGTCGCCGTCGTCACCGCGGCCGCCGCCGCACCGACCGCCGCCCAGCGGATCCGCTTCCACCGGGCCCGGGCCGAGGGTGACTCGATGAGGTGGTAGGTGATCGTCGCGACCCAGAGCGCGACCGCCATCACCTCGAGCTTCTCGACCCAGCCGAGGTCGCGGTTCACCATCACGGGGACGAGCACGACCATCGGCCAGTGCCACAGGTACCAGCCGTACGACACCTTGCCGATCGCCTGGAACGGCTTGAGCTGCAGCACGGTCTCGACGGAGCCCCGCCGGTAGACGCCACCGCCGGCGATGACCGCGCAGGCGCCGAGCACCGGCAGGAGTGCGGCGGTGCCGGGGAACGGCGTCTCGTCCGAGTACACGAACGCACTCGCCAGCACCGCGCCGAGCCCGAGCCAGGTCAGGCCGACCTGCAGGACGCCCGGGATCTTCGCCACGTACCGGGCACCGATCGCCAGGAACGCACCGGCCGCCAGCTCCCACGCACGGGTCTGCATCGAGAAGTACGCCAGGGGCGAGTCGTGCGCGGTGATCGTCACGGACGCCCACATCGACCCGGCGAACACGAGCGTCACGACGGCGGTCATCGCGAGCTTGCGGTGCCGCTTCCACAGCACGAGCGCCAGGGTCAGCACGAGCGGCCAGAGCAGGTAGAACTGCTCCTCGACGCCGAGCGACCAGAAGTGCTCGAGCGGCGAGGCCGGCCCGTCGGCGGCCTGGTAGTCGACGCCCTGCGCGGCCAGCCGGTAGTTCAGCGCGAAGAACGTCGCCGCGACACCGTCCCACGCCACGTTCGAGGCCCGCAGGATCGAGTCGAACACGCGGGTCGCCACCACGGTGACGGCGATGACGAGGAGCGCGGTGGGCAGCAGCCGCCGGATGCGGCCGGCGTAGAAGGAGCCGAAGTCGATGCGGCCCTTCCGGTCGATCTCGCGCAGCAGCTGCCCGGTGATGAGGAACCCCGAGATCGCGAAGAACACGTCCACCCCGACGTAGCCGCCGGTCAGGACCGGCGCACCCGTGTGGTAGATCACCACGAGCAGCACCGCGATCGCGCGGAGCCCCTGGATGTCCGGCCGGAACACGCGCGGCCCGACGGCCTGCGGACGCTCGGCCTGCACCGGCTCCTCGATCGGGGCGGCGGACGCCGGCAACGCGACCGGGTCGAGCCGCTCACCGAACGCGGGTGGCGCGTCCGGCCGGGAGGCGCGGGTCGGCTCCGGCGCGACGTCGACCGGTGACGACGGGGTCACCGCCGGGGACAGCGGCGCTGGCGGCAGCGTGGTGGCGGTCGCGTCCGCCGCCGTGACGGAGGCGAGTGCGGGGGTGGCGGCCGGCACGCGCACGGGGCGGGGCGACCTGCGGGCGGCGAGTCGCGCCTCCCGGCGGTCGGCGCGCACCTGCCCGCGGGCAGCCCGCTTCGGGGACGGGACCGACAGGAAGAGCATCGGGACCTGCACGTAGGCGTGGATCGCCGCGAGGATCCACATCGCCCAGAGCACGTCGAAGCCGTACCGGACCGTCGCCCAGGCGAGACCCGACCACGTGACGAGGAGCGAGACGGACACGGTGATCCGCATCACCCGGGCGATCTGCGTGCCGAGCGGTGTGGTGACCTTCTTCGCGGCGCCGGTCGGCACCCACTCCCGCGTCTTGCCGGTGAGGACGTGCACGACCGCGACGGCGTGGGCGAACGAGTACAGCGACTGGATGCGCAGGACGTCGATCCGCCACCGCGACCGGTACATGATCGGGACGACCACGAGCCACATCACCATCGCGCCGAGGAGCCACACCGAGTTCTGCGGCTGGATCCACTGCGGCAGCCCGAACAGCATCACGAGCCCGGGCAGCGGCGACAGGAACACGTTCACCGCGGTGGAGATGTAGTAGAGGAAGCCGGACCAGAAGCACATCCGCTGGCGGAGGCTGATGTGCGGGTTCTCGTGGAAGGTCGTGTCCGCCAGCAGGGACATCGACCCCGTGCACCAGCGGTACTGCTGGTTGAGGAACGACGCCAGGTCGTCCGGGCACATCCCCTTCGACACCAGGATCGGCACGTACCGGACCAGGAACCCGACGCGCATCAGGTTCACCCCGGTGTGGACGTCCTCGGAGTGGCCGATCTGGGCGAAGCCGCCGGCCCGCTCGAGCGCCGCGCGGCGGTAGATCGCGCACGTGCCGACGCAGATCGCCGCGTTCGAGCGGTCGCGGGCGGGCTGGATCCAGCGGTAGAAGAGCTCCTGCGTGGCACCAGCGGTGCGCTGCAGCCAGTGCATGCCCTTCCGGGCGTCGAAGAACTGCGGCGACTGCACGATGCCGAGGCCCTGGTCGTCGAAGTACGGCACCAGCTCGTGCAGGTAGTCGGCACGCGGCACGAAGTCGGCGTCGAACACCGCGATGAGGTCGCCGTCCGACTGCTCGTAGCCGTGCCGGAGGTTGCCGGCCTTCTTGAGGTGGCCACGGTTCGGCCGGACGTCGTAGCGGTAGCCGTAGCGGCGGGCGAGCTCGGCGACCTCGGGGCGGTCCCCGTCGTCGAGGACGTACACCGTCAGCGTCGTCGGCCAGCGGAGCTTCGACACCCAGTAGTAGGTGTTCTCGAGGATCGCGAGCGGCTCCCCCGCGGTGGGCAGGAACACGTCCACCGTCGGGTACCGCTCCGGCGCCCAGTTCCCGATCCGCTCGACGTGGTCGCGCTTGTGGAAGCGCTTCTTCCGGGAGCTCGTGCTGAGCGAGACGAGGAGCGTCAGGCAGTACAGCGTCGTCGGGATGAGGAACAGCAGCAGCCCGGGTGCTGACGTGGAGAAGCGCCAGATGCTCGATGCGATGAGGGCGAACGCGGCGGCCTGGGCGAACAGCATCCAGCGGTGCTGCGGGCCCATGTACCAGTACTTCTCGCGGTCCGTGGGTGGGGCCGGGAGGTACTGCGACTCCGCCGCCCCGCTCCCCGGCGGCCGGTGCTGCTGGTCCGTGTTCGCGGTCGGTGCGTCGTGGCGCGCGTCGACCGTCGTGTCCGTGGACGTCATGTCGGGCCTTCCCCTGGTTCAGGCGTGACGAGATGGCGTTGCAGTGGTGCGGGTACGGTGCTGCGTGTTCGCGTGCTGCGTGTTCGCGTGCGGGTGCTGCGTGTTCGCGTGCCGGTGCTGCGTGTTCGCGTGCCGTGGTGTCGCGTGCTGCGGGTGCGGGTGCGGCGTGATCGCCTGCGTGGTTCGATGGTGACCGTTCCTCGGCCACCGTGAGTGACCAGAGGGTTACGTCGACCTGGCAGTGTGCCCCTCGAACGGGGGACAGCCGTCCCCCTCCGGTCCGGGCGATCCGGACGCCATCGGCACGTGGCCGCCGATCGAGCGCTGTCCCCCTTCGTCCGCTCCGGCCGGGGCCCGCGACGCACCGCGCACCCGTTCGTTGCCGCTCCGGCAACAGCGCTTGTCCGTCGGACGCGGGATGCGGTGGACTGCGGGCATGCACACGCACGACGCTCTCCCCGGCTCCTCGGCTCGCGAGTGGTGGGAGGCGCGCTACTCCGAGCGGGACGGCATCTGGTCGGGCCGGGTGAACGCCGTGCTCGCCTCGGTCGCCGGGTCCGTGCCGGTCGGACGTGCGCTCGACCTCGGGTGCGGGGAGGGCGGCGACGTCGTCTGGCTCGCCACGAACGGGTGGGACGCCACCGGGATCGACCTGTCCGTGACCGCGGTCGAGCGGGGATCGCGGGCGGCCGTGTCCGCCGGCGTCGAGGACCGGACCGCGTTCGTCGAGGCGGACCTCGGGTCGTGGGACACCGCGGCGCGGTTCGACCTGGTGACGGCGTCGTTCCTGCAGTCGTGGCCGGTCGAGATCCCGCGCGCTGCGATCCTGCGCCGGGCCGCCGGTTTCGTGGCGCCGGGCGGGCACCTGCTCGTGACCGCCCACGCTGCGCCGCCGCACGGGGACCTGCCGGAGGAGATGCGGTCGTACCGGTTCCCGTCGCCGGCGGAGGACCTCGCGGCGCTCGACCTCGACGACACGTGGGAGGTCGTCGCCGCCGAGCTCCGGCCGCGCACGGCGACCGCGCCGGACGGGGCGACGCACGAGACCGCGGACAGCGTGGTGCTCGTCCGGCGCCGATGAGCCAGCGCCGGGTGGCGGGCACCGGGTAGCGTTCCGGGTGTGAGCACCGACGCCGCGACCAGGACGCTGCCCGGCGTCGTGCTGGTCGGGGCCCGCGGCTACGGCCTGCACCACCGTGCGGACATCGACCGACTCGTCGCCGCCGGCACCTGCACGCTGACCGCGGTCGTCGACCCGGCGCTCGGGACCGCGACCGACGGCGGCGTGCCCGTGGTGTCCGACGTCGTGGCCGCCCGGGAGCACGGCCCCGTCGACGTGGTCGTCGTCGCGGCCCCGATCCCCGCACACCTCCCCCTCGCCCTCGCCGCGCTCGAGGCCGGTGCGGACGTCCTCCTCGAGAAGCCGCCGGTGACCACCCGCGCCGCGCTCGCGACCCTGCTCGACGCGGAACGCCGCACCGGCCGGGTGGTGCAGGTCGGGTTCCAGAGTCTCGGGTCGGACGCGCTGCCGGCGTTCCGCGACGGGTCCCTCGTCGGCACGGTCCGGTCGGCCGCGGCGGTCGGCACCTGGACCCGGAACCAGGCGTACTGGGACCGTTCACCGTGGGCGGGCCGCCGTCGGGTCGGCGGTGTCGACGTGCTCGACGGCGTGGTCGCGAACCCGCTCGCGCACGCGGTCGCGACGGCCCTCGCGCTCGTCGGGTGCCGCCGGGCGTCCGACGTCGCGCGCGTCGAGGTGGAGCTCCTCCGGGCGAACGACATCGAGGGCGACGACACGTCGGCCGTCCGCGTGACGACGACCGCGGGACTCGAGGCCACCGCGGCACTCACCCTGTGCGGGCCGTCCGAGGTGCTGCCGACCGTGCGGGTGCGCGGGACGCGGGGCAACGCGGTCCTGCACTACACCGAGGACGACGTCACCGCGGACGGCACGACCCGGCACCTCGGGCGCTCCGGCCTGCTCGACAACCTGCTCGCCCACCGCGCCACGGGCGAGGACCTGCTCGTGCCGCTGGAGTCGACCGGCGCCTTCGTCGAGGTACTCGAGGCCGTCCGTGCCACCGAACCGGTCCGCATCGACCACCCCTGGGTGACGTGGGAGGGCGACGGCCCCGCACGCCGTCCCCTCGTCGCCGACGTCGAGGCCGTCATCGACCGGGCCGCCCACGAACGCGCGCTGTTCTCCGAGGTCGGTGCGCCGTGGGTGCAGACCTCGCGCGACGAGGTCCTCGACGAGCTCGTCGTCGACGGCACACCGGTCGCCACGGTGCTCGACGGCGGCGGCACGATCGCGACGTCGTCCCCGCGCCCGTACCTGCACCCGGTCCGGACCCTCGGCGGCACGACGGTCAGCGCCCACCACCCGGCGGACCACGACTGGCACTGCGGGGTCGGGTTCGCGATCCCGGACGTCGACGGTGTGAACTGCTGGGGCGGCCGGACCTACGTGCACGGCGAGGGCTACGTCTGGCGCGACGACCACGGCACCGGCACCGTCCCGCACGCCGAACAGCACGGCCCGACGCTCGCGCAAGAGGTCGTCTGGCGCGGCCCCGACCGCGCGGTGGTCCTACACGAGGACCGGTCACTCGCGTGGCGGTCCGTCGCCGACGGGTGGGAGCTCACCTGGTCGTCGTCGTTCCGAACGCCGGGCGAGGAGGTCGTCAGGCTGGGCGGCCCCGGCAGCAACGGCCGGGTCGGCGCGGGGTACGGGGGCTTCTTCTGGCGGTTCCCGGAGTGCACCGGCATCCGGGTGCGCACCGCCGACGCCGAGGGCGAGGACGCCGTGCACGGCTCCGTCGCGCCGTGGATCGAGTGGTCCGCGGTGTTCGACGGCGGCCCCGCCACGGTCCGCATCGAGGCGGTCGGGCACCGCGACCCGTGGTTCGTCCGCGCCGCCGAGTACCCCGCGATCGGCTCCGCGCTCGCCTGGCGCTCCCCCGCCCTCGTCCGCCCCGGCGTCCCCCTGGTGCGGTCGTTCCGCGCGACCGTCTCCGACGGTGTCGCCGCCGCGGAGTAGCGCGCTGTCGCCCCATGCACACGCAACGACGCCCGCCGTCGCCCCGCACTACCCTGACCTCATGACCGAGACGCATTGCGCGACCACCGACGGACTGGAGGCGCGTGGCGGCGCCGCCACGGGCCTCCAGGCCGAAACGTGGGAACGCGCGGTCGCCGCGCTGTGGGCCGACGAGACCGTCGACGACCAGACGCGGATCGCGCGGATGCGCGAGCTCGCGGCGCAGGCGCCGCACCAGGCGCTCGGGGCGTTCGAACTCGGTGGGTCCCTCGACTCAGCCGGCCACGAGGCCGAGGCCGACGTGCACTACACGGCCGCGACCGCTGCCGGGCTGGCCGAGGTCGATCCCGTGCGTGCCGCGCAGCTCGTCGTCCAGCACGCCTCGACGCTGCGGAACCTCGGTCGCGTCGAGGAGGCGATCACCATGCTGCGCGAGGCGCCCGAGCACCCGGCGACGGGGGCCGCTCCGCGGGTGTTCCTCGCGCTCGCGCTGCACAGTGCGGGGCGGCACGACGAAGCGCTCCGCGTCGCGATCGAGGCCGTGGAGCCGACGCTCCCGCGGTACAACCGGTCGGTCCGGGCCTACGCGGCGGCGCTCACCGAGGGGTGAGGGCTCACCGAGGGGTGAGGGCTCACCGAGGGGTGACGGGCACCGAGGGGTGACGGCTCACCGCCGGGTGACGGGGATCGACTCGTTCGTGGTGCGGAGCGACTCCTGCCGGAGCTCGAGCTGCGTGACGGCGAGGGCGGCGAGGTCGCGCAGGTTCTCGAGGTCGGCCTCGGTCGCCTCGCGCGGGCGGGTGTCGAGCACCGCCAGGGTGCCGATCGCCGTTCCGTCGTGCTTCACCAGCGGCACGCTGACGTAGAAGCGGATGCCGAGCGGGCCGGTCACGAGCGGGCTGTTCTGCATCTCCGGGTGCGCCGAGCCGTCCGGGATCACGACCGGCACGGGCACCGGCGCGAACCCGTTCCGGAAGCTGATGCTGCGCGCGGACTCGTCGACGCCCTCGGCGATGTGGGACTGCGACCACTCGCGGTCTTCGTCGAGGACCTCGACCAGGGCGATCGGTGCGTCGAACAACCGGGCGGCCATGGCGGTCGTGCGCTGGAGTGCCTCGTCGGGGAGCTCGTCGAGGGTGGCCGGGCGGGCGGTGTCGGCGGCGGGTTGCTCGGTTGCGGTCGCGGACCCGGCGCTCGCGGACCCGCCGGTCGGGTCGACGACCCGGTCGGCGCCGGCGGTGTCGGCGATGACGACGTCGCGGAGGAGCGTCACCAGCTCGGCCCCGGCCGGCCGGTCGTCCGGGTCCTGCGCGGTCATCGCACGGAGGAGCGTCTTCCAGTGCTCCGGCAGCGGCTCGGGCACGACCGGGTCGCGGGAGAGTCGGGCGACCGCGGACTCGACGAGGGAACCCGGGAACTCGCGGCGGCGCGTGAAGCACTGCAGCAGGACGAGGCCGAGCGAGTACACGTCGCTGGCCGGTCCGACGTCGCCGCCCCGCGCCTGCTCCGGGCTGAGGTACGCGGCGGTCCCGGTGGTCACGCCGTCGGCGGTCAGTCGTTCGACGCCCGCGGCGAGCGCGATGCCGAAGTCCGTCAGCCGGGCGCGGGCGCGATCGGAGTCGTTGCCGTAGTCGACGAGCAGGATGTTCGACGGCTTGATGTCGCGGTGCACGACCCCGTGCGCGTGGATGTAGTGGAGCGCCTCGGCCATGTCGTAGCCGATCTCGGCGATGTGCCGCGAGGCGAGCGGCCCGACGCCCAGCCGCTCCTCGAGGTCCTGGCCGACGACGAGCGCCATCACGATGAAGCGCTGCTGCGTGCCGTCCTGCCCCGTGAGGACCCCGGCGTCGAGCAGGCTGACGAGGTTGTGGTGCTCGAGGGAGGCGAGGACGCCGAGCTCCGCCTCTTGTCGGGCGATGTCGACGATGCCGGAGTGGAACACCTTGACCGCGACCGGGCGGTGCAGGCTCTCGTCCACCCCGCGGTACACGACGGACATCCCGCCCTGCCCGATCGCCGCTTCGAGGCGGTACCGCCCGTCGAGGAGCGGTGATCGCCCCTCGTGTCCTTCGGTCGGACCCATCGCACCCTCGTTCTCGGCAGCAGCACGCAACGATGCATCTTCGCATCGCGGAGCGCGGCACGCCGACCGGACCACGTTCTCCGGCTGAACGGCGCTTCGCGCGCACCGGCCGGCCTCGGCCATGCCCCGGCGAGATCGCACTTCCGCGGCCGCGTCGCCGGCGCGAGCCCCGGCGAGATCGCACTCCCGCGGCCGCGGGCTGGCCCGAGGCGCGCCGAAGTGCGATCTCAGCGAGCCGCAGGGCCGGCGCGAGCGGCCCCGACCCCTCACCGCACCGTCGCCGCGGTCGCCGCGATCGCCCGCCGCACCGCCTCGACCGAGAACCGCACGTCGTCCGCGTCGGTCGACCAGTTGCTCACCGAGATGCGGAGCACGTCGTGACCGCGCCACCGGGAGCCGGACATCCACACGTCGCCGTCCGCGATGAGCCGGGCGGTGACGGCCCGCGTGCGCTCGTCCGAGCCGAACGTCAGGCACACCTGCGTGAACACCACGTCGTTGACGACGTGCACGTCCGGCAGCGCCCGGAGTCCGTCGGCCAGGGCCCGGGCGTTCGCGACGAGGCGGTCGACGAGCTCGACGACACCGGACCGGCCGAGCTGCCGGAGCGCCGCCCAGACCGGCACGCCCCGGGCTCGGCGGGACATCTCGGGCACCAGGTCGAACGGCTCCGAGACGTCCGCGGGGTCGCGGATGAGGTACGCGGTCTGCGTCCCGAGCGCCGCGCGGGTCACCGACGGCCGCGAGACGATCGCGACGCCGCAGTCGTACGGCACGTTGAGCGTCTTGTGCGCGTCCGTCGCCCACGAGTCCGCCGTGTCGATCCCGTCGAGTCCGTCGCCGAGGGCCGATCGGAGCGACGGGCTCGCGGCCGCCCAGAGCCCGAACGCCCCGTCGACGTGCACCCACGCACCGTGCTCGTGGGCGACCGTGATCGCGGCGCGCATCGGGTCGAACGCGCCGGAGTGCAGGTTGCCGGCCTGCAGGCAGACGATCGCCGGGCCGTCGACGCGGTCGAGGTGCGCGCGGAGGTCGTCGACCAGGATCCGGCCCTGATCGTCCGCGTCGACCAGCGTCGTCGTCCCGAACCCGAGGTAGCGGAGGGCGAGGTCGAGCGAGGTGTGCCGTTCGGCGCCGGCGAGCACGGTGACGACCGGCGCGCCGGTCAGTCCGGCGGTGTTGACGTCCCAGCCGACGCGGTCCAGCACCCAGGCGCGGGCGGCGGCGAGTCCGGTCCAGTTGGCCATCGTCGCGCCGGTCGTGAAGCCGACGTCCGACTCCGGCGGCAGTCCGAGCACGTCGAGCAGCCACGTCCCCGCCACCTGTTCGAGCGCGGCGGTGGCCGGCGTCGGGTACCGCATGGCTGCGTTCTGGTCCCAGGCGCTGACGAGCCAGTCGGCTCCCATCGCCGCGGGCAGCGTGCCGCCGATCACCCAGCCGAAGAACCGACCGGACGGCATCGCCATGAGCCCCGGGCCGGCGAGGGTGGCGAGGTCGTCGACCACCCCGGCCGGGTCCGCCGGACCGTCCGGGAGCGGACGGTCGAGGGCGGCGAGCACACCCTCGACGTCCTGCTCCGGACGGACGGTCCGGTCGGGCAGGCTGGTGATCCAGTCGAGCGCGTGCTGCGCGGCGCGGTCCAACGTGCGGCGGTACTCGTCCGGGTCGATGTCCACGGTGTCAGTCCCTTCGTCGATCACGCTGGCCCGGCCGAGCGGAGCCGTCACTGCCAGCCGCGCGCTCCGTCGTCACCCCAGCGGGAGTGGTCGTGCCCGTTCGTGATGCTCCACCGGACGACCTTCCCGATCGGCTGCGGGGTGCCCTCGGCGTCCGGCACGAACGCGTCGGTGGTGGCGTACAGCGCACCGTTCCGCAGTTCGACGGCCGCCGGCGACGAGACCGCCAGGGTCTGGACCGTCCGGCCCGACCACGGCGACACGACCGAGATCTGCCCGGTGCCGGCCGTTCCGCCGAACAGCTCGGAGACGAGCACCACGCCGGAGCGCTGGTCCACGGCGAGGTTCGTCGCGCCGACGAACCCGGTCGCGACGCGCTGGACGGTGCCGTTCCACGGGTTGACCTTGTAGACGCTGCCTCGGGCTCCGAGGTCGGCGCTCTCCGGTCCACCCGGCAGCGTCGACACGTAGAGCCAGCCGTCGGGTCCGCGCTCGACGTCCGTGGGCACGGGCTCGAAGGCGTACCCGTAGCCGACCACGCACGCCGGGAACCCGAACGCCGCGGCCGTCGCGGCGTCGACACGGACCGGCGGCTGCGGCGGCAGCACGGCGACGGTCGACACCCGACCGTCGTACCCGACCCGCACGATGTCGTTGCCGCCGGCGTCGGCGACGTACACGCCCTCCCGCTGCGCGAGCGAGGCGTAGGGGTGCGTGTCGACCGTGCCGCGGTAGCGCGCCGGACCGGCCTCACCGGCCGGGTCCACCTGCGCCGCACACGACGACGGCAGCCCGCGGAAGCCGTAGCCGTTCACGCGGTCCGGGTTGACGCGGGCCTCGTACGCACCGAGGTCGGCGAGTTGCCGTGCGGCACCGCGCGGCGGGAGCACCATGAGGCGTGCGACGCCGTTCGGCTGGTCGTTCTGGGCGTAGTAGACCGAGTCGCCGCGGGAGGACACCGCGCCGATCTCCTGGCCCGCGGGTGCCGTGGCGAGGGTCGTGGTCGTCGCCCCCGGTCCGACCCGGGTCAGCTGGCCCGCGAAGTTCTGGGTGACGTCGACCCGGCCGAGCCGGTCGACCTCGAGGCTGAGCGGCGAGACGAGGCCGGACGCGAGCGTGGCGGCCGGTCCGACGCGGAGTCCGGGGACCCGGTGGTCGGAGCCGTGGGCCTGGGCGGGTGCGCCGACGGCCACGGTCGCGAGTGCGATCGCGGCGACGGCGCCGACGAGCAGTGTTCGGTGCATGGTGCGCTCCTTGGGGGAGGTTCCGGGTACGAAGACGTGCGGCTGCGCGGAAGAGGCAGTCGGGGAGTCTGGAAGCGGCCGCGGCTGGAAGAGCGCTGCAGGCCGTCGCGTCGGGCACCACGGGTGGGCGGGCACGACGTCGTGGCCGCTCGCGGGGTCCGTGGACGTCGGCGGGTTCAGCGCCGACACGGGGAACCCTATGACCTCCCTGTGACGATGTCACGCTTGGTTCCGGTGTCGAACGACCCTGTCGCCCGGTGCGGAGCGGGCGTACCCTCGGCGCGAGACGAAGGAGTCCGACGTGCCCGCACGATTCGTGTACTGGATGAACGTGTCGCTCGACGGCTTCATCGAGGGGCGCCCCGGCACCGAGCGCAACGACGGCGACCCGGAGTGGCTCCGCATCGACGAGCAGCTGCACCGGTTCTTCAACGAGCGGGCCGCGGCGATGACGATGGCCGTCGAGGGCCGGATCATCCACGACATGATGGACCCGTTCTGGCCGGACGCGCGCACCGACGAGTCGCTCCCCGGCTACCTCCGCGAGTACGGCGAGATCTGGACGGCCATGCCGAAGGTGCTCGTCTCACGCTCGCGCACGGCGGCCGACCACAACACGACGATCGTCGGCGCGGACGCGATCGCCCGACTCGCGACGCTCCGCGACGAGTCCGAGGGCGACATCGGCGTCGGTGGGGCGGACCTGGCGACGCAGCTGCTGGCGGCCGGCCTGCTCGACGAGCTCATGCTCTTCACGCACCCCGCGATGCTCGGCGCGGGGCGCCCGCTCTTCGACTCCCCCGCCGACGCGGTCCAGCAGCCGCTGCTGCTGGACCTGCTCGAGGAGCGCACCTTCGACAGCGGCGTCACGATGCGCCGGTACGAGATCCTGCGGAACGGAACCGCCTAGGGCCTGGAGGCGCGGTGCCAGCCGGCACCGCGCCTCCAGGCCCACGGGTGGTCGCGTCAGACGTCGCGTCGACGCGCTGCCGTGAGCGCGACGGCACCCACGACGACGACCTCCGCCAGGAGGACGGCGAACCCGCCCCACCCGTTCAGGACGATGCCGTCCTGCTGGCCGGGGAACGCGTAGGTGTACAGCTGCGAGCCCGCGTTGTCCGGCAGGAACTTCGCGATGTCGAGCACCCACTGCTGGCCCATCAGGTTGCCGATGCCGGACAGCAGCAGCGGCAGGACGAGCAGGAGGCCGAGCGTCACCGCGATCCCGCCGGCGCTGGACCGCACGAGCAGTCCGATGCCGAACGCCAGCAGCGCCACCAGGGTCACGTACACGGACGACCCCAGGATCGGCATGAACACCGCCGGGTCGCCGATGGCGGGAGCAGCGTCCTTCGCGGACTGCAGCGCGGACGAGAGGAGCACCCCGATCCACGTCGACACCACGCTGACGAGGAACGTCACGAGTGCGAGGACGGTGGCCTTCGCGAGGACGACACCCGTCCGACGGGGGTCGGCCGTGAACGTCGAGCGGATCTGCCCGGTGCCGTACTCACCGGTGATGATGAGCACGCCGAGCACGCCGACGACGAGCGTGGTCAGGAGCACGCTGCCGGTGTTGAGGTTCACGAAGTTGCCGTTCGCCGCGTCCGCCGGCGCGTCACCGGGGACGGGGTCCACGGCCGCTCCGAGCAGCGCCGCCATGCCGATCGTCACGACGACGAGGATCGCGTAGCACCACCAGGTGGAGCGGATGCTGCGGAGCTTGATCCACTCGCTGCGGACCAGTCGGCCGAAGCCGAGGCGCACGCTGTCCGGCAGGGTGGCGGCCGACCGGTTGCGGGTCGGCGTGTTCGTGGCGGTCATCGGTCGCCCTCCGATCGGTACTCGACGTCGTCGCGGGTGAGGGCCATGTAGGCCTCCTCGAGGCTCGCGCCCGTCGGGGTGAGCTCGTGCAGGGGGACGCCGACCTGCGCGGCGATGTTGCCCACCGTCACGGCGTCCGGCCCGACGACCAGGAACGAGCCGTCGTCGCGCGGGGTCACCGTCGCGTTCGGGCCGATCGCCTGGAACAGCTGGTCCGGCGCGGGCGTCCGGACGACGACGCGCGAGCCGCCGCCTCCGCTGCCGCCAGCACCGCCGCCACCGGCGACGAACTCCGCGATCGGGGCGTCCGCCAGCACCTTGCCGCGGCCGAGGACGACGACGCGGTCCGCCGTCTGCGCCATCTCGCTCATGAGGTGGCTGGAGAGGAAGACGGTCCGACCGTCGGCGGCCATCCGGCGGGCGAGCTGTCGCACCCACACCACGCCGTCGGGGTCGAGGCCGTTCACCGGCTCGTCGAGGATGAGGGTCTTCGGGTCGCCGAGGAGCGCCGCCGCGATGCCGAGTCGCTGGCCCATGCCGAGGGAGAACCCGCCGACACGCTTCTTCGCCACCGAGTCCAGGCCGGTCATGTCGATGACCTCGTGCACGCGGGACTTCGGGATGCCGTGCGTCGCCGCGAGGGAGAGGAGGTGGTTGTACGCGCTCCGGCCGGAGTGCACCGCCTTCGCCTCGAGCAGGGCGCCGACCTGCCGCAGGGGGTCGCGGAAGCTGGCGTACGGCTGGCCGTTCACCGTCGCCCGTCCCGCGGTGGGGCGGTCGAGCCCCATGATCATGCGCATCGTGGTGGACTTCCCGGCGCCGTTCGGCCCGAGGAAGCCGGTCACACTACCCGGCCGGACGACGAACGAGACGTCGTCGACGGCGGTCTTGGGACCGTACTGTTTGGAGAGGTGCTCGACTTCGATCACGGCGGCAACGCTACGGGCGAGTGCCGGTCGGCCGCGTCCACCGCAGGGGGGAGACGGCCTGCACCGTTCGGGGGACCTGGCGCATCCCGCACCGACCCGACGGCGTGCTCCGCGGCGGCGCTACCCTGGCGCCGTGAGCGACGCACTCGACGACGGGCCCTTCTTCCACGGCACCAAGGCGGACCTGACGGTCGGCGACCTGCTGACCGCGGGCTTCCGCTCGAACTACCGCCCCGAGGTGGTGATGAACCACGTCTACTTCACCGCGCTGCCGGACGGCGCCGGTCTGGCCGCCGAACTCGCCGCGGGCGACGGACTCCCCCACGTGTTCGAGGTCGAGCCGACCGGTGCGTTCGAGGACGACCCGAACGTCACCGACAAGAAGTTCCCCGGCAACCCGACCCGGTCCTACCGCAGCGCCGAGCCGATCCGGATCGTCCGCGAGGTCACCGACTGGCCACGGCTGACGCCCGAGGCGCTGCAGGCGTGGCGCGGCCGGTTGGCGGTGCTCCGCGCAGACGAACGCGGCGAGATCATCAACTGACCCCGCCTGGGTCGTTCCGCGCGTGGTGGGTCATTCCGCGCGGAGGAAGACGAATCGCGCGTAGGAGGCCGGAACTTCCGACCCCCTACGCGCGATTCCGCTTCCTACTGCACATGCGATGGGAAGAAACGCTCCGCCGCGCTCCGTCGGCCGCTGCTGATCGCTCAGCGGATGATCGAGATGTTGGCCGCTTCCGGGCCCTTCTTGCCGGGCCCGACGTCGAAGCGGACCCGGTCGTGCTCCTCGAGCGAGCGGTAGCCCGTCGTCACGACGATGCTCGAGAAGTGGGCGAAGAGCTCTTCCGAGCCGTCGTCCGGGGTGATGAAGCCGAAGCCCTTGTTGTGGTCGAACCACTTCACGGTGCCGGTGGGCATGGTCGTCAACACGGCGTCAGTGGATGCGCAGCTGCGCGACCATCGGGCACGCGAACGGGTCACGGGCGGCGAGCCCGACCCGGTTGAGGTACCGGACGACGATGCCGTACGAGCGCAGCAGCGTGGTCTCCGTGTAGGGCACGTCGAGCGTGTCGCAGTGGTCGCGGACGAGCAGGCGGGCCTGCTTCAGCGCCGGACGCGGCATCGACGGGAAGAGGTGGTGCTCGACCTGGTAGTTCAGGCCGCCCATGAGGAACGAGACCCACCAGCCACCGCGGATGTTGCGGGAGGTGCGCACCTGGCGGGAGAAGAAGTCGACCTTGGCGTCGTGCGCGATGGTCGGCATGCCCTTGTGGTTCGGGGCGAACGAGGCGCCCATCATCACGCCGAAGACGGCGAGCTGCACCCCGAGGAACGCGCAGGCCATGCCGAACGGCAGGAACCAGAACACGACGGTCAGGTAGATGGCGAAGCGTGCGACGAGCAGCCCACCCTCGATGAGGCGGTGCTTGACGTCCGCCTTGGTGCCGTTGCCGGTGACGACCGACATCACGGCGTAGCGGTGCAGGTTGATCCCCTCGAGCGTCAGCAAGGGGAAGAACAGCCAGCCCTGGAAGCGCATGAACGTCGTCATGAGCGGACCCTTGACGGCGGCGGCGTCCTCCGGCAGGAACCGGATGCCGTCCGGCATGATGTCCGGGTCCTTGCCGACGGTGTTCGGGTTGCCGTGGTGGCGTGTGTGCTTGTTCATCCACCACGAGTAGCTGAGGCCGACGAGGAACGTGCCGATGTAGCGACCGGCGTGGTCGTTCCACCGCTGCGACGCGAAGACCTGACGGTGCGCGGCCTCGTGCGAGAGGAACGCGAACTGCGTGAAGAGCACGCCGAGCGCGCCCGCCACGATGAGCTGGAACCAGGAGTCGCCGAGGAACGCGAACGCGACCCAGGTGAGGGCGAGGGTGCCGGCCAGGGAGCCGAACAGTGCCCAGTAGAACCCGGTGCGACGTTGCAGCAGGCCGTTCTCCTTGACCTGCGCCAGGAGCGAGGAGTAGGTCGAGGTGCCGTTGCGGCTCCCCGTCCCGGGACGAGTGCGGGTGTAACCCGGTGCGAGCGGAGTGGTGGTCATGCGGACCGCCTTCCGGTACGGATCGGTCCTTCAACCAATGCGAGTGAGTTCACGCTGTTGCGCTTGGCGCGACCCTATGGGCCGAAGATGCGCGTTCGCCTGGCAATCCGGTTTCCGCCGGTCCGCTCTTCGAGGGACCACGATGCGGCCCGCGCGCGCCGAGCGGACCGCGATGCGGCCCGCGCGCGCCGCGCAGACCGCGATCCTGCTCCCCGCCGTCTGGCACGATCGGAGCATGCCCCTCGACGGAACTCCCCTGGACCGGCTCGGCTTCCTGACCATCGGGTCGTTCGACCCCGCCCGACCCTCGCAGGGCCACGAGGACACGCTGCGGGTCATCGAGCGCGCCGAGGCCCTCGGCTTCGACAGCGCCTGGCTCCGGCACCGACACCTGCAGCACGGCATCTCCTCCCCCATCGCGGTGATGGCCGCCGCGTCGCAGCGCACCTCGCGGATCGACCTCGGCACCGCCGTCACCCCGATCGGTGCGGAGAACCCCTTCCGGCTCGCCGAGGACCTCAGCACGGTCGACGTCCTGTTGGGCGGTCGGCTGAACCCCGGGTTCTCGGTCGGCACCCCGATGCACTACGACCTGTACCGCGAGGCGCTCTACCCCGACACCGCGGACCAGGAGGACCTCGGCAACGACCGCCTGCTGCGGTTCCGCGACCTCGTGCGCGGCGACCCGGTCACCGACACCGTCGAGCGGCGCGGCATCGAGGACTTCGCGCAGACCGTCCAGCCGCACAGCGCCGGCCTGGTCGACCGGATCTGGTACGGGACCGGCAGCACGAAGTCGGCGGTGTGGGCCGGCGAGAACGGCTTCCACCTGCTGACCTCGAGCGTCACCCGCAGCGAGAACGGCACCGACTTCGCCACGAACCAGCGGGCGCAGATCGACGCCTACCTCGACGTCCACCCCGACCCCGGCACCGCACGCGTCTCGCAGGGGCTGGTGGTCATCCCGACCGACACCGCGACGCGCGAGCAGGAGGCCCGCTACCGCGCGTACGTCGAGGGGCGCTCCGGGCGCGTCGGCGTGCCGATGGGACCCGCGGGCATGCTCTTCGCCGCCGACCTCGTCGGTTCCTCCGCCGAGATCGCGGAGCGGTTGCGCGCCGACGCCGGGTACCAGGCGGTCACCGAGGTCGCGTTCGCCCTGCCGTTCGCGTTCGAGCCGGACGACTACGCCCAGATCGTCACGGACATCGCGGAGCGGCTCGGCCCGGAACTCGGCTGGGCGCCGAAGCGCGCGGTCTGAGAACGCGACAGACCGACGGACTGGAGGCGCGGTGCCAGCTGGCACCGCGCCTCCAGTCCGTCATCGTCACCGGTCGGCCGTCGTCACCGGTCGACGGCGCGCTCGAGGTCCCACAGCACCGTCTCGGGTGGCGCTTCCACGCTCCACGGCGGCGCCTGCTCCGGGTAGACGCGCGTGGTGACGGAGCGGCCTGCGCTGGTGAACAGCTCGACGACGGACCCGTCCAGCAGCATCCGGACCGCGGGTCGGTCTGCGGTCCGGTCGAAGGGCGCGCGGATCACCGCGGGGCGCGTGTCGGCGCGGGGGTCCGCACTCGCCGCGGACCGGTCGACGGTGAGCGTGTCGGCGTCGACGTCGACGGTGACGTCGAGGTGTTCGGTGTCGGAGAACCGCAACCGGATGCACCCCGTGACCGGGACGGGGAGCACCAACTCGGCTCGCGCGCCGATGCTCGCTCCGTGCGCAGGCTGCGAGGGACCGGCACGGAGGGCGTCGATCGCGGGGTGCGGCTCGGTGCGCAGTCGCCCGTTCGCGACCCATGCCCGCCGAGGTAGCGAGATCGCGCCGGACCAGCCGGCGTGTTCGGTCCACTGCGTGGTGCGGCCCTCGGTGACCCAGCCGAACAGCACCGGCCCCCAGGAGCTGGTGCGCATGACCGAGGGGGCGTAGAAGTGGTGCCCGTCGTCCACCCGGTGCGGGGACGGGGTGCCCGACAGCGGGATCGCGATGACGTCCCCCGGCCCGTCAGCGTGTGACCACGACGCCACGATCGCGATGTCGGTCCCGTCGATCGTGAGGACCTGCGGGCACTCCCATCCTTCGCCGGTGTCGATGCCGTCGACCGTGTCCCTCGGCATCGAGGCGAGATCGCCGACGGACGTCCAGCTGATGCCGTCGACCGATCGGTAGTGCCGGATCGACGCGGTCTGGTCCGCCGCTGCTGCCCCGACCGCCATCGACCATCCATCCCCGTCCTGCCAGACGAACGGGTCACGGAACATGGTGATCGCCTCGTCCGGGGACGGGTCCGCCACGACCTGGACCGGAGCACCGTAGGTCTTCCCGCCGTCGGTCGACTCGGCGAGGAGCACCGACTGGAAGGCGCTGTCGTCGACCTTTCCCGAGTAGTAGGCACGGACGACGCCGTCGTGCAGGACCGTGTTGCCCGACCACGCGCCACCGGAATCGGCGCCGCCCGGCACCGGCACGATCGCCGGACGGTGGAGCGTCCAGTGCACGAGGTCGTCGCTCGTCGCGTGGCCCCACTCCACCGGGATCTCGAGGTCCACCCGCGGCCGTGACTGGAAGTACAGGTGCGCCTGTCCGCCGATGTCGATCGGGCCGTTCGGGTCGTTCACGTAACCCCGGGGCAGGCGGACGTGGAACTGCGGGAGGTGGTGGTCGGCGGACACTGCGGTTGCTGCTTCCTGCGTTGCTGTCGGTGGGGAGTCGAGGTCGGTCATCGGGACGATCCCGCCGTGACGCCCTCGATGAAGTACCGCTGGGCGAAGATGAACAGCAGCACACTCGGGATCATCGTCAGGAC
>NZ_SNVW01000020.1 GCF_004361695.1 Curtobacterium flaccumfaciens
GGGGGGGCTGCCCCCCCTCCCCCCCGGTCGCCGTACGGGTCCCCCCCGGGGGGGGGGGCACCCGTCCTGTTTCGGGGGGTTTTCCCGCCCCCCCCCCCCCCCCCCCGGGCGGGCGGGGGGGGGGGGGCCCCGCGCCCCCCCCGCCTCCAGTCCGTCCGCCCTCACGTCTCGGGCCGCCGCGCGGAGGAGGCGGAATCGCGCGTAGGAGGTCGAAAGTTCTGGCCTCCTACGCGCGATTCGGCTTCCTACTGCAGGTGCGATGGGAAGGAACGCGCGCGGGTCAGGCGAGGACGCGCCGACGGACCTCGTGCTTCCAGAAGCCGGAGAACGTGATGCGCGACTTCGGCAGACCCGCACGGTGCAGGTGCCGGCGGCCCTCGGTCGCGAGGGTCGACTCGCCGACCACGAACGCGTAGCCCCGGTCGTCGCCCGGGACGTACTGCTGCAGTTCGGCGAGCGCGCCGCTGCCGGGCACCGTGCCCGGCTGTCGGACGATCCACGTCACCTGCACGCCGACGGGGGCGTCGAGGTCCCGCATGTCCGCGGCGGTCGGGACCTCTTGGATGATGCGGCCGACGGTGTCGCGCGGCAGTGAGGCGGCGATGCCGACGACGCCGGGCAGACCGGTCTCCTCCGCCGCGATGACCACCTCGCTCGTGCCGTCCGGCACGTCGAAGATGCAGCCCTGGTCGAGCATCGCGAGCTCGTCCCCGGGTCGGGCGCCGCACGCCCAGATCGCGGCGCGGCCCTCGGGTTCGCCGTCGCTGCCGGTGTGCACGACGAAGTCGATGTCGAGTTCGGCGGTGCCGTCGGGCAGCAGCCGGTACTCGGCGACGGTGTAGTTCGCGCAGTGCGGGCGGACGTCCTCGGGGATGGCGAGGAAGGTCGGCCACCACTTCTTGCCGTCGAGGTCCGGCATCCGGAAGGCGTCCTGGTCGGGGCGTTGGACGAACAGGCGGAACCAGTGGTCGAACCCGAGGAACGGGAACTCGTGCAGGTCGTCCCCGGTGACCGTGACGCGGTGCATCGACGGGGTGACGCGCGCGCTCCGGAGGACACGTGCACGGAAGAGCCGGGGGTTCTCGGGCAGGAGCCGCGGGGTCTTCGCCATGAGGCAAGGCTAACCTAAGATGTTCTCCGTGCCAGCCCCCTCTCCCGCTCTGGTGTCCGCCCCGGACACCCGCGTGACCGACCCGATCGCCGCGCTCGGCGTCCACCGCGCCGCGGTCCGTCGCCGGCTCCTCGTGATCGTCGGGCTCGTCGTGGCGCTCGTCCTGGTCGCGGTCGCGAGCATGCTCCTCGGGAGCAACCGGATCGGTGTCGACCAGGTGCTCGCCGGCCTCACGCGCACGGGCAGCAGCACCGACGAGGCGATCGTCTGGGGCTCCCGGGTGCCACGCACGCTCATCGGCGCCGCGGTCGGCGCGGCCCTCGGCATCGCCGGACTCCTCATGCAGGGGCACACCCGCAACCCGCTCGCCGACCCCGGCCTGTTCGGCGTCTCGTCGGGCGCGGGACTCGCGGTCGTGATCGGCGTGTACGTCGTCGGCGTGACGAGCACCGGTGCCACGGTCTGGTTCGCGCTCGTCGGTGCGCTCGTCGCGAGCGTCGTCGTGTTCTCGGTGACGATCGCGGGCAGCGGCACGGCCAGCCCGGTGCCGCTGGCCCTGGCCGGGGCGGCGGTCTCGGCGCTCCTCGGCGCGCTGACGTCGTTCGTGGTGCTCACCGACCAGGCCTCGCTCGACGCGTACCGGCTCTGGGTCGTCGGCTCGCTCGCCGCGCGACAGCTCGACGTGCTCGGTGCGGTGTGGCCGTTCCTCGTCGCCGGACTCGTCCTGGCGGTCCTCAACGTCCGGGCGCTCGACGCCCTGGGGCTCGGCACCGAACTGGCGAAGGGCCTCGGTGAGAACGTCCTCGTGGCCCGGCTCGTCGGGCTCGGTGCGATCACGCTGCTCGCCGCCGGAGCCACCGCGGCCGCCGGCCCGATCGGCTTCGTCGGCCTGACCGTGCCGCACGTCGCGCGCGCACTCGTCGGGACCGGGCACCGCTGGACGCTGCCGGTGTCCGCGATCGTCGGTGCCGCGCTGGTGCTGCTCGCGGACGTGGTCGGTCGTCTGATCGGCGGGTTCTCCGAGGTCGAGGTCGGCATCGTCCTCGCGGTCATCGGCGGCCCGGTGTTCGTCGCCGTCGCCCGACGCCGATCGCTGGTCTCCCTGTGACCGCCGCGGACACGGCACGCTCGAGCGGCCGCGCGACGGACCCGCACGCGTCCGGCTCCTCGAACACGGCCGCGGGGCGCCGCGGCATCGTCGTCGGTCCCGTCGGCCTCGCCTGGCGCCCCCGGGTGTTCTGGTACACGGTCGGCTCGCTCGGCGCCGTGGCCGTCCTCGTCGTCCTCGGCGTCGCCATCGGGTCGACGTGGATCGCCCCCGTCACCGTCGTGCGGTCCCTGCTCGGCCTCGAGTCGGGTCCGGACGCCTTCATCGTCGAGACCCTCCGGCTCCCCCGCGTGCTCACCGGCGCCCTCGTCGGCCTGACCCTCGGGGTCGCGGGTGCCCTCACCCAGACCTTCACGCGGAACCCGCTCGGCACCCCGGACATCATCGGGGTGACGTCCGGCGCGAGCGTCGGTGCCGTGGCCGCGATCGTGTTCGGTGGCGGGACGTACTCGGTCTCGTCGCTCGTCCTCGGCGGTGGGATCCCGGTCGCCGCGACGATCGGTGCCCTCGTCGCCGCCGTCGCCGTGTACGGGCTGGGGTGGCGCGGCGGGGTGCAGAGCTACCGCCTGGTCCTCGTCGGCATCGGGGTGAGCGCCACGCTCGACGCCGTCACCAGCTACCTGCTCGTCCGCGCGAAGATCACGGTCGCCGCGGCTGCGTCGCAGTGGCTCGTCGGCAGCCTGTCGAGCACGTCGTGGTCGAGCGTCTGGCCGCTCCTCGTCGTCGCCGTCGTCGCGGTGCCCCTCGCCCTCGCGACGAGTGCGGCGCTCGGCATCGGCCAGCTCGGCGACGAGGTCGCGACGGGCGTCGGCCTGGCCGTGCAGCGCCACCGGCTCATCGTCATCGCGCTCGCGGTCGTCCTGACCGCCGCTGCCGTCGCCGCAGCCGGCCCGGTCGGCTTCGTCGCGTTCGTGGTCCCGCAGATCGGGCTCCGGCTCGCGGGGACGAACCGCCCGCCGCTGCTCCTCGCCGGGGCGCTCGGCGCGGTGCTCGTGCTCGCCGCGGACCTGCTCGCCCGGTCGGCGTTCCCGTGGCAGGTGCCGGTCGGCATCATCACCACCGTGATCGGCGCCCCGTACCTGATCTGGCTCCTCATCCGTCACCGCAAGGAGATGTCCCGATGACACACGGAGCAGTCCCGATGAGGCACGGAGCAGTCCCGACGACCCCGCAAGGAGATGTCCCGATGACCACGAACGCAGCGATCCCGGACGGCGGCGTCCCCGTGCTCGAGGCCCGCGGCCTGTCCGTCGGCTACGACAAGCACCCCGTCCTGACCGACCTCGACCTGCGCATCGAGCGCGGCACCGTGACGACGTTCCTCGGCGCGAACGGCTGCGGGAAGTCGACCCTGCTGAAGACCTTCGGCCGGGTCCTCAAGCCCCAGGCCGGCGAGGTGCACCTTGATGGCGTCCCGATCCGCAAGGAGCCGAACCGCGCCGTCGCCCGGAAGCTCGCGATCCTGCCGCAGTCCCCCGTCGCACCGGCCGGCACGAGCGTGCTCGACCTGGTGATGCGAGGGCGGAACCCGCACCAGTCGTGGGCCAAGCCGTGGACGGCGGACGACGCGGACGTCGCCGAGCAGGCCATCGCGGCCACCGGCCTGACCGAGGTGGCGCACCGCGACGTCGCGAGCCTGTCCGGCGGGCAGCGGCAGCGCGCCTGGATCGCCCTGGTCGTGGCGCAGCAGGCGGAGACGCTCCTGCTCGACGAGCCGACGACGTACCTCGACCTCGCGCACCAGCTCGAGGTGCTCCGGCTCGTCCGACGGCTCAACCGCGAGCAGGGGGCGACGGTCGTGATGGTGCTGCACGACCTGTCCCTCGCGGCGCGGTACTCCGACCGGCTCGTCGTGCTGCACGACGGCGGGGTCGCTGCCGACGGCGCTCCGGCCGAGGTGCTCACACCCGCACTGCTCGAGCGGGCGTTCGGCCTGCACGCCCGCGTCCTCGCCGACCCGGTCACGGGCGCGCCGATGATCATCCCCGAAGCGGACGAGCACGACGTCCAGGCGACCGCCGACGGAACCGCAACCGGAACCGGAACCGGCACCGAAACCGCAGCCGCAGCCGCAGCCGCAGCCGCAGCCGCAGCGAAAACCGAGCGAGAACTGGCGACCACCGCAAACTTAGGTTAGCCTCTCCTAACGTGAAGATCCCCCGCCGCGGCTCCCTCCGAGCCGCCCTCGTGACCTCCGTGGCCGTCTCGGCCCTCCTCCTCACCGGCTGCTCCAGCGCGAACGGCTCCGACGACGGCGACCGCGCCGGCAGCGGTGACGCCGCCGCCGACAAGGCCTGGTCGTACGAGGACGCCACCGGCACCACCGTCAAGGTCGACCACACGCCGAAGCGCGTCGTGGTCCTCAACGACATCGCGATCTCGTTCGTCGAGTACGGCCTGAAGCCCGTCGGCACCTTCGGGCAGCTGACCATGGCCAAGGACGCCCGCTTCACGGGGCTCGACACCGACGGCATCACGCAGCTCGGCACCGGCTACGGCGACATCGACCTCGAGCAGCTCGCGGCCCTGAAGCCCGACCTCGTCGTCACCTCGGTGTACCCGACCGACGAGAAGGGCACGCTCGACACGACGCAGCCCGGCTACGGCTTCAAGGACAAGGAGCAGGAGAAGCAGATCCAGGCGATCGCGCCGGTCGCCCAGGTGAAGTGGGGCGGCAAGGGCGAGGACGTCATCGAGGACATCGCCGACCTCGCCGAGTCGCTGGGCGCGAAGGAGTCGACGGTCGACAAGGCCGAGCAGCGCTTCGACACCGCGCGCGACGAACTCGAGAAGGTCACGAAGGAGCAGGACCTGACGGTCGTCTCGATGTACGCCGACGGTGACGGCGCGTACGTCACCCGTCCGTCGGACGAGCCGACCCTGCAGATGTACGAGTCCTTCGGCGTCGACCTGGTGAACCCGAAGCCGAAGGGCTTCTACTGGGGCATCTACTCGTGGGAGAACGCCGGCCAGATCAGCGGCGACGTGCTGCTGCTGTCGCAGCAGGGCTACCAGGTCGCGGACCTCGAGAAGCAGCCGACGTTCGCGGACAACGCCGCCCTCCAGGCGGGCCAGGTCCACAGCTGGACCTTCCCGGCGCTCGACTACGCGTCGCAGGCCGACTACATGCAGCAGCTCGCGGGCTGGCTCGAGGACAGCAAGCAGCTGTCGTAGACGCAACCGTCTGACGGCCTGGAGGCGCGGTGCCAGCTGGCAACGCGCCTCCCGTCCGTCCCGCGGTCGCGTCGAGACCGTCAGCCGACCGGCAAGGCCGCGTTCACCGCCGTCTGCGCCTGCCGCCACACGGCGGCCCGGGTGCCGGCGTACGTGCCGTCGCCGTTCGAGGAGTGCCGCAGGTTCGTCTTCCCGCCGTCGGTGTTGCCCTGCCAGTAGGCCGTCACCGCCCGCGAGGTCCCGCCGACCAACCAGATCTGGTCCGCCGCGTCGGTGGTGCCGGTCTTGCCGAACAGCGTGGCGCCGTCCGGGGTCTGCCCGCCGTTCGCCGTCCCGCCGTGGAAGGCACCCTGCATCACCTCGAACGCCGTCGCTGCCACGGCCGCGGGGACGGCCCGCCGGCACTCCCCCGTCTGCCCGCCGAGCTGTCGGCCGTCCGGGCCGGTCACCTGGTCGACGAGGACGGGCGCGCAGTACACGCCACCGTTGGCGATGCCGGCGTAGGCGGCCGCCATCGTCAGCGGTGCGATGCTCGTCGTGCCGAGCACGGCGGCCGGGTTCGCCGGGAGCTCGCCGCCGCTGGCCGGGTGCACGCCGAGGCTCGCCGCCGTGTCACGGATGTCGCAGAGGTCCAGCTGCGCCGCCATCGACGCGTACGCCGCGTTGACCGACTGCGCCGTCGCCGACCGCACCGAGTACGGACCCGTCTGGTCCGGTGAGTCGTTCTTCGGGTCCCAGAACGAGTCGATCGTCTGCCCGCACTGGGTCCACGTGCTCTGGGCGTGCCGCGTGCCGTTCACCACGGCGTCCGGACTCCGACCCGCCTCGAGCCACTCGAGCAGGGTGAACATCTTGTAGGTCGACCCGACCTGGAACCCGCTCGAGCCGCCGTCCGCACGATCGGTCGCGTAGTTGAGCGAGGTCGCCGTCGGTGGCGCTGCCTCGGACCGGTCGTGGTCCTTGTTCTGCGCCATGGTGAGCACGCGACCGGTGCCGGCCTCGACGGTGTCGAGCGTCGCCCCGAGGGCGAACCGTGCCTCGGTGTTCGGGTCGTACCGGTCGAGCAGCGCCTTCTGCTGCCCGTTGAGGTCGAGGTCGAGCGTGGTCTGGATCCGGTAGCCGCCGGTCCGCCAGGAGTCCGCGCGGCGGTCCGCGGTCGGACCGAGTTGCGGCAGCGACTTCGCGACGCGCACCGCGGAGTCGCAGAAGAACTCGGCACCGTGGGTGGCCGCCTCGCACCCCTGCTGCGGTGCGGTGAGTCGGACGTAGTCGGCCGGCTTCGTGGCGAGCGCCTCGATGAGCTCCGCCCGGGTGAGGTGCCCCTGCTCGCGCATCGAGCGGAGGATGACGTCCCGCCGGGCGACGTTGTCCGCGTGGTGGGCGGGCTTCGACAGGTCGCGCCGCTCGGGCCACTGGACGACGGCGACGAGGGACGCCGCCTCGGCCGGGGTCAGGTCGGTGGCGTCCTTGCCGTAGTACCGCTGCGCCGCAGCCTGCACGCCGTAGGTCTGGTCGCCGAAGTACGCGATGTTGAGGTACGCGGTGAGGATCTCCTTCTTGGAGTACTCCTTCGCGAGGCCGATCGCGAGCTTCATCTCGGCGAGCTTCCGGTCCGGGGTGCGCTTCGTCGCCTCCGTGAACGCGGCGGCGCGTTCCTCCTCGGTGGGCAGTTCGCTCGCCTGCTGGATCTTGATGTTCCGGACGAGCTGCATCGTCAGCGTCGAACCGCCGGAGCCGCCCTTGCCCTTCGCCGCCACCACGCTCACGAGCGACCGGACCATCGACGCCGCGTCCACCCCGCCGGTCTCGTAGAAGCGCTTGTCCTCGCCGTCGACCGCGGCGTGCTTGAGCTGGTCGCTGATCTGGTCGAAGGAGAGTTCCTGCCGGTTCTGGTCCCACACGGTCGCCAGCGGCACCGGCTTCCCGCCGCGGTACGCCCAGACCTCGTTGCGCTGCGGCAGGTCGCCGATCCGGATGTACTCCGGCAACGAGTCGAAGACGCCGATCGCCGAGGTCGTCCCGACCCCGGCCACCGCCAGCACCGGCGTCACGCCGACCCCCACCAGCAACCCGGCGAGCACACTGCCGCCCACGAAGCCGAGCGCGGCTCCCCCTGCACGTCTGAATGCCATCCCGTGGGCCTCCCCCGTCGTGTCGATCCACCGCCCTCGCGGTTCCCGGAGCGTCCCAGCCCTCCTCGGACGACCGCCGGGACTTCTCCGGAGAAGTCCGCCACGTGCGCTGGGAAAGGCCCGAGACGGTACGGATCGTTACCCGCGGACGGCGAGCACCGCGGCGGATACGCTCGACCGATGGCGGACCACGGCTGGCGCGAGGACGTCCTCGGGGCGCCGTTCGAGCGACTCGAGCTCCCCCTCGGCGAGGACTCCGAGGGGCCCGTGGTCGCGACCCTCGTCCGGCGTCGACGCTCCCCGGCCGACCTGCTGCTGCACGCCCACGGCCCGCTGCACGGGGTCGACGTGCTCTACGTCCACGGCTGGTCGGACTACTTCTTCCAGGTCGAGCTCGCCGAACGACTCGAACGGCTCGGTGCCCGGTTCCACGCCCTCGACCTGCGGAAGTACGGCCGGAGCCTGCAGCCACGACAGACCCCCGGGTTCGTCGACGACCTCACCACCTACGACGAGGACATCGCCGCGGCGCTCGACGTGATCACCGCGGAACACCGCCGTGGGGAGACCGGGCGACGGCTCGTGCCGATGGGGCACTCGACCGGCGGCCTCACCCTGTCGCTCTGGGCGGCGCGGCACCCGGAGCACGTCGCCGGGATCATCCTGAACAGCCCGTGGCTCGAGTTCCAAGCGAACGCCGTCGGCCGCGCCCTCGTGACCCCCGTCATCAAGCTCGGCGCCCGGCGCAACCCGCTCGCGCCGATGCCCGCCGTCGACCCCGGCTTCTACACGCGCACCGTGTCGAGCGCCGGCGAGGGCTCGTGGACGTACGACCAGCAGTGGCGGCCGGACCGGGGCTTCCCCCTCCACCCGGGGTGGCTCGCCGCGGTGTTCGACGGGCAGGCGACGGTCGAGGCGGGCCTCGGTCTCGAGGTGCCGGTGCTCGTGATGCTCAGCGACAAGAGCATGCTGCAGCCCACGTGGGACGACGGCATGGCGCGGGCCGACGTCGCGCTCAACGTCGACGTCGTGGCGCACCGGGCGCTGTCCCTGGGCAGCGAGGTCACCGTCCGTCGCCTGCACGGTGCGCTCCACGACGTCATGCTGTCCGCCCCCGAGGTGCGAGAACACGCCTACGACTCGATCGCCCGGTGGGCCGCGACCCTGCGGCACTGACACCTGCGGCACCGCGGGTCGCGCCGCTACCCTGAGCGCCATGACCGCATCGTTCAACCACACGATCATCGCGGCGAAGGAGCCCGCGGTGTCCGCGGCGTTCTTCGTCGACCTCCTCGAAGCAGCCGAGGCCCCGTCGTGGGGCCCGTTCACCAACCTGCAGCTCCCCGACGGCGTGCTCCTGCAGTTCGCCGCGGTGCCGATCGACTTCCCGCCGCAGCACTACGCGTTCCTGGTCGACGACGACCACTTCGACCGCGCGTACGCCCGCATCACCGCCGAGGGCCGGGAGCACTGGGCCGACCCGCAGCGCCAACGCCCCGGCGAGACGAACACCGAGCACGACGGCCGTGGCGTCTACCTGCTCGACCCCTCGGGCCACTACGTCGAGCTGCTGACGAGGCCGTACCTGTGACGGTCACCCTCGTCCGGCTCGACCCGACCGGCGCCGACCGTGCGGACCTCGTCGCGTTCCTGACCGGCGAGGAGTTCCCGTTCCACGTCCGCCGCACGATCGCCCTCGCCGACGCCGAGGCGGCCATCGACGCCGGCGCCTTCCGCGACGACGAACACGACACGTACTGGTTGCAGCACGAGGACCACGGCCGCATCGGCATCGTCCGGCTCGAGGACCTCGCCGATCCCGTTCCGCTCTTCGACCTGCGCATCGCCGGCCGGTTCCGCGGCCGGGGCATCGGTCCGTCGGCGCTGCGGGCGACGACGGACCACGTGTTCCGCACGATGGGCGAGGTCGCACGCTTCGAGGGACAGACCCGCGAGGACAACGTCGCGATGCGCCGTGTCTTCGTCCGGGCCGGATGGGTGAAGGAAGCCCACTACCGCGAGGCGTGGCCGGTCGAGGGGGATCGCCCTGTCGCGTCCGTCGCGTACGGCGTGCTCCGCCGCGACTGGGAATCGGGCACGGTGACGCCCGTCCCGTGGGACGACGACGACATCGCGGGTAGCGGAGGGGGCGGCTGAGGCACCGACCTGGAGGCACGGATCGCTTCCGCCAGGCGGCGAACGTCGACAGGCGCGGACACCTGGTCAGCGGCCCATGCCGAGCGCGGACTCGATCCGGCTGATCGTCCGGCGCATCGCGTACTCGTCCTGCGCCGGCTGGTCGTCGGCCACCCACAGCCGGATCGCTCCGGGACCCAACGTCCTGGGTGCGAGGCGGACCACGATCCCCCATCGATATGCGACACCGCGCGGCGTGGGCTCCCTGAACACGTCGAAGCCGAGTACCTCTGAGTGGAGGGCGATCGGTGTTCCCTGCCCGTCGTTGCGCGTCGACCAGCTCGTGATGCCCGTCCGGTCGAAGCCGAGGTCGCACGGGAACCACACGCGCAGTCTGGGGCTCCAGGCCGTGAGGTCGGCGGCCGTCGATTCTGTCGCGTGCGCGGTGACGAACACGGTGCCGGGATGGGTCTCGGCCTTCTGCTGTAAGCGCGCCCGCCGGCGGTGGTTGACCTCGGTGGTGACGCAGGCGACGCCGAACCCGAACGTGATGAGGATGCCGAGACGGAGCTCGGTGGACAGGGCCCGTCCCTCGTCGGTGCCGATCAAGACCGCGAGGACGATCGTCGCGGCGCCGAAGACGACGGTGATGGCGGCGAGGAGGATCGTCGACGGGCGCACGGCTCGACAATGCCAGAACCCGAGCTGCGGTGGAATGCTCACCGTCACAGTGAGCGCTGCGTCAGCGGACCGCGAACCGGCCGGTAGAGGATCCGCAAACACACGGGTCTGTGCGGACGTGTGCTCAGTACTCGAGCGTGGGCCACTCCTGCAGTCGTGAGAAGCGTGGACGCGGGGGGATCGGCTCGTCGTCTTCCATGACGCGCAGCTCGGTGAGCACTGTGATCTGACCCACGTCATACGAGCGATGTGCGATTCCGTCGCGCTCGTCGACGACCAGCGTCGTGCGCTGCGCAGGGTCGAACTCGTGCTCAAACGTGAACAGCAGCCAGTGCTCCTTGATCCGCTGGACGAGCATCGGCGAATAACTCGAGGGCGCCCCCCCACAGGAGAAGCAGCTCCGGCGTGAGCAGTCGAACAGGAGGGGCCACTGTGCCGCTACGCGCGAAACTCACCTCGGACGGGCCGTCAACAGAATGAAGCACACCGTCCGCATAGCGGTCCCGATGCGAGTCCCTCTGCCGGTCGAACATCCAACTTTGGTCGCGCTCGTCGACGACCGCTTGGAACTGCCACGGGCGCTCGCGACCATCCCGTCGCACACTCACGCCGCGCGCGAGCCGGCGTCGTGGGAGCCGGAGGGCAGCGACCTCAGTTCGGAGCGTGGGGACGTCGGCCTCGGTCAGGACAGTTTCGAAACGCACCTCATCAGTGTGGCCGATCCGCGTCGCCCAGCGTGAAGGAAGTTTCCCGTTGCCCGATCCCCATACGGGACGTGCGCCAACTGGCTGCTACTTCGCGCCGGACCAACCGCGGGGTCCTACGACTGGCGAGGATCCAGGCATGAGGATCAGCATCGGCGGCGAGCACTACCTATCGCGGCGGAGCGCATTCTGCGCCGAGACGTGGGACGTCATCGGAATCTACGACTGCGCGGAGCGGGCCAGGGAAGCAACACGGGACATGGCAGGAGCGCAGCCCGGATCTGATACGTGGGTGCTCGAGACGTGGAGTGACGGTGAGCAGCGCAGCAGCGTCCAGCTCACATGACGCTCGGGCAGCGCGCAGGTGGCTCTACTGTGGCGGTCACGGTCGCGCCGCCGCGAGAACCTTCCGCGCAGGTTGGACGACCGGCCCTTAAGAGGTGGATGGCCTCGAGCGGCGCTCCGCGACTCGGCGGGATGGTGTCGAGTCCATCGGGTCGGCGTGCGGTGGCGGAGTCGGGACGCCTGTGCTGAACTGTCAGGCATGGGCATCCGTGTCAATGTTCCCGACGTCGGTGCATCCGAAAGCATCATCGCGACGCTGGCGTCGTGGCAGCGCGACAGTGCTGTCGTGCAGCTGCATCCCGGCGATCTGGGTTGGGCGTGGCGGCACGGCGCACCGGCAGCGGTCTCGTCGGTGCGGGTGTGGTCGGATGAGGACACCATCGTCGCGATCGGGTTCTTTGATGGTCCCACGGTGTTCCGGATGACCGTCGCGCCCGAGCGATGGTCCGACGCACAGATCGCTCGTCGTGTGCTCGAAGATCTCCGATCCGCTGACGGGATGAGGTTCCCGAACGGGACCCTGTCTGTTGAGGTCCCCACGGGAACCACCCTCTACGAGCTGCTGGCATCGTCGGGGTGGCAGGCAGGCGAGGCGTGGGCGCCGCTGGCCCGGGACCTCGCGGAGCCAGTCGATCTGACGGGTTTGGGTCTCCGGTTCGAAGTGGTGGCCGGTGAACGTGTCGCTGAGTTCACTGCCGTGCACCGATCGGCTTGGGGTAACCAGAGCTTCACGGACGACCTGTGGAACACGATGACCGGCGGGCCCGCCTTTCGGAACGGTGCGTGCATCCTCGGCCGAGATGGCTCCGGCGCGGCTGTCGCCGGGGTGACGATCTGGCCGGCTGGTGTCGGGCGTCCCGGGCTCATCGAGCCGATGGGAGTGCACGCCGATCATCGTGGTCGCGGAAACGGCAGAGCAATCTGTATCGCTGCAGCCGCCGAGTTGCAGAGGCGTGGAGCGTCGATCGCTTGGGTGTGCACCCCGAGCTCGCTTCGCAGCGCGGTGGCGACGTACCGTTCGGCCGGGTTCGCCCCGCTGCCCGAACGGCTCGACCTCGTCCGGGCGCACTGATCCGGACAAACCCACGCCGCCCCTGACCACCCCGGCCGACATGTCCCTTGGCGGGTCCTCATTCCGGTCTCTCGACGGGTTCGCCGCGTTGGCCCGTTCGCCCGAGGGTCCGGCCCGCGAGTCCAGCGCAGAGGATCGCGGCCACAGCGACGTGCAGCAGCAGGAGTGTCGGCGCGGACCCGTCTCGAGCGAGTGTGAGAGGTCCGATCAGCGACACAGCCCCGATCCCGGCAGCAGCGAGCAGCCAGGCCCGTCCCCACCTGGAGGCCCACCGGGCCACCACCGCGCGGCTTGCCCAGGCCACCAGGCCGACCGCAGCAGTCACGATGAGAATCTGGGCGAGTCCGATCGTCGCGCCGCCTGCGTCCGGCTCATGCCCCATCGCGACGGTGCCAATCGCCCAGCACGCGCCCGCCGCACTCATCGCAAGGATCACGGCGATGAAGCCGCGTTTCGTCGTCTGCGTCGCGGTCCTTGGCGGTGTCATCTGCTTCTCCGTTCATTCGATTTACTTGAGTGAGTAATAAGATGCTCGTGAAGCAAGGGCACGTCAAGTTGCACGGCCAGCAGGAGGACCTCGGATGGCACCAGCATCATCGCCCAGCGCCGCCGCGCTCAGACGCCGATCGCAGATCATTCATGCCACCATCGCGGTGATCGCCGACGTCGGGTACGCACGCTGCTCGTTCGCGGAGATCGCCCGTCGCGGAGGTCTCAGCAGCACCCGCCTGATCTCGTACCACTTCGACGACCGCGACGCATTGATGCGTGCAGTCGCGTCGACGATCGTCGATGACCTCGCGGTTGCGGTCACGACGGCGATGCGGCGAGCAACCTCGCCACGCGACGCTGTGCACGCCTACCTGCGCGCGAACGTCGCCTTCGCCGACACCCACCGGCCGGAGGTGATCACGCTCGCGGCACTGCTGTTCGCCGGGAGCCTCCCGGCAGACGGCGGCGATGTCGATGCGACGCAGCAGACCATCGCTTCGTTGATCGCGGCCGGCGTCGAGGAGGGTGAGTTCAGCGGCGTCGACCCGGTCATCGCGGCAGATGTCTTGCAGCGCACGGTCGAGGGAGTCTTCCTCCGACTGCACCGGGCACCCGACGCGGACCTGTCGGATCTCGGTGACGGCCTGGTCGCGTTCTTCGACTCCGGACTCGGCACCATGGACCACGACCGTGCTGCGAGGGAGTCGTTCTGATGACTCCGTCGGTTCGTCAGCGGCTCGCGGCGCAGTCCTCACGCACCACCCTCGTCGTCACCGTCGTGACAGCAGCCGTGAGCGTCGCGGCGGTTGTCCACTCACCCCTCACCGCGGTCATGATCCGCGACGGGGAGCTCGTGCGCGCCGGACAGTGGTGGCGGCTCGTCACGTCGATCCTCGTCCAGCCCGACGGGTGGGGGCAGTTCGCGTTCAACCTGCTGGGGATCGCTGTGGTGGGATCAGCACTCGAGCAGCGTCGGTCGGAACGGGTGTGGCTCCTGACGTACCTGGTCGCAGGCGTCGGGAGTGGGCTCGTCGTCACGCTGCTCCTCCCCGAGCAACGCGATGGTGGCGCCTCGGACTGCGTCGCGGGCCTGATCGGCGCGCTCGTCGTCGTCCGGGTCCTGGACCGCACCACCTCCACCGGTTTCGAGGCATTGCTCGACACAGTCGCGATCGCGTACAGCGCGTTCTTCTGCGTCTATCTGACACTGATCGACCTCGGCGGCGTCTGGCCCGCGATAATCGCTGGCGACGCCGCGGTCGCAGTCGCACTGACCGCCTCGCGCCGCTTCGGTGCTGTCCGGACCGTCTTCGGGCTGCTGGTCCTGGTCACGGTCACCGGCGGGGTCATGACGGCGCGGATCGACGGCCATGGGATCGGGCTCCTCACCGGTGCTCTCCTCGCCGTCACGATCGCGCGGACACGACCTCGGCGTCCGAAGACCGCCACTGTTAGGTGAGGTGAGGCGCATTGAGCCCCAGCCACAACGGCGACCGCTCGACCAATCAACGGGCGGAGCTGAGCAGGGGCGTCGTTCAGATGGCGATCGGCGACCGGGCAGCGCTCAGGTCGATGGAGCGGCGTCGGGGCCGAGCGCGGTCACTATCCCGATGAATCGAGCCGGTTCCTCGTCATCAGTGAAGGTCACGGGAGTGAGCTTGGAAACCGGAATCAGCCCACTCGCTCCTTCATCTGTCCTGAACCACACCGCGGGGACGGGTTCGCGGCCCTCCTCTGCTGCCAGCATCGCAGCGGCTGCGAGCTGTGGCCAGCGCGCCTCCTGCTCCGCGGAGACACCCATCGCTACCGTCTGAATCGTCAACACACGCACTCGCTCATAGTGCGCCGGAACATGCTCGAGCGCGTCCCGCATGCCGATCCGTCATTGAACACGCGATGGATGATGGAATGACGCTATGGGGCACTCGACAGTTCGTCCGGCGCGGGATTCAGACGCTGCCGGAATCGCGGCCGTCCACGTCCAGGCGTGGCGCGAGGCATATGCGCACCTGATGCCTGCGGAGTTCCTGGCTGCACTCGATCAGGGACGACGCGAGGCAGGCTGGCTGGCGAACGATCATTGCTGACGAGGTCACCGACGTGTTCGTCGCGCTCGACGGGGAGAAGATCATCGGCTGGGCATCGGCGGGATCCGGCAGGGACGGATCAGCTCCCACCGACTGCGAGCTCGAGGGCATCTACGTCCTCGCGTCCGCCTACGGATCGGGAGCAGGGCAGCAGCTGCTGGATGCCGCGATCGGCAATGACGCGGCGTTCTTGTGGATGGCCGAAAACAATCCTCGCGCCGAGGCCTTCTACCGGCGCAACCGATTCGAGCGCGACGGAGCCGAGAAGACGGAGTCGTTTGGCGGGGCATCCGTCAGCGTCGTACGTCTGTCTCGGTAGCCGATCGCTGATCGGGAATGGGCCGATACGTTGAAGCGGAGACGTCGACTGCAGCGCCGAACCCGAGCGAGCAAGCACCTCTCAACGAGCTAGCGGTCCTCGCGTTCGTTTTGGCCTTCGTCATGGGCATCGTGGGGGCCGTTCTCGGTGTTGTGGCTCTTCACCAGATCACGAAAACGGGTCAGCGCGGTCGAAAGCTCGCGATGGCGGCCATCGTTATCGGAAGCATCCTCGCCATCGCCTTCGTCGGCGTGGCCGTCGCCATCTTCTTCTCGATCATCAATCAGCAGGGTTGCACCTACCCTTGCTGATCTTCGACGCCGCGCGGTCGCGAGGGTGTGTGTGCCGTTGCGCCGCTAGGACCAGTCCGGTGACCGATCGGCCACCGGACACATCAGTGACGTTACCCAGGCGCGTTTGGCCGCTCAGCCGGCGGCTCTGCCGGTCACAGTGGGTTCAGCGAGATCAGCAAGATCAGGTGTCGTAGCCGCGGTTCTTCGCGCGGAGAACAACGATGAAGCCGATTGTGGTTGGGATCGCTAAGAGCGCGAAGCTCAGGAAGGCGCCGAATGCAATTACGAATGATCTTTGAGTGCGCGCCGGATCCTCGCCAGGGAGACTGCCGATGAGGAGGAGCACGCAGATTGGGAGCGCAAGCGCGACGAGCCAGAGAACAGCCGCGATGACGCCCAGCAGGATCACCAGACGCCGACGACGCCGCACATCTGAGTTTCCGGGCCGTTGCCGCATGCTCGCTAAACAACCAGTTGGCGCCCATGGCTGCCGTGGCGATAGGCGATCCTCGACCGGCTCCTACCTCCCGCGCTTCCGCTGGATCCAAGTGCCGAGCCCTTGCGCGAACACGACGACCCCACAAACGACGAGCACACCGACCAGCACCGGCGTCGGAATCATGTTCAGAGGCCCTTGATTCACGCGATCCTCCGGAGCCGCAACCACCGGTCCGACGACGACGCCCATGATGACGAAAACCGCCCCGAGCCCCATCTCTGCGACTGGATGAGGCGAGTTGAAGAACTTAGCCATCCGATGCGTTCCAACCCTCGAACTTCGCGCCCGTGCGAGCGCACGACCGATCGAACCATGGAGTCCCGGTAGCCGGTCGGCTACCGAACGCCGCCCGGTCGCTCGCGGGTGTTCCGGAAGCCGATCCTTCACCGAAACTCGAAAGTGGCTTCGAGCCACCCTCAACGGCAGGACATCATCGACCATCGCCCGCAACCAGCGCACTACGATCGGCGGGATGGAGCTGATCACCGATCCCGCTCGGTCTGCCTGGCTGACCGCACGCATCGACGGGTCCGACACCGTCGCCGGGACGTCGGGATCCGGCTTCGAGGCGTACGCCCGCCTGCTCCATCCACTGATCGCGTACCGGGTCGACCCGTCGACGGCCGACGAACACGGAGAACCGCTGGTGCTCGAGTCGAGCGTGTGGCGGTGGTCCGACGTGACAGCTAAGACCGGACAGACCGTGTACCCCGACGTGGCGTGGAGCACGGTGAGCGGACGCGACGACGAACGGGAGCTGGTCTTCGACGACGGATGGCGCGTCGAGCTCCCCGAGGAAGGGTGGTTCGACCCGACGCAGCTCGCAGCGCTGACGGAGCACCTCGCGGCCGCGACCACCAGCAGTGCAGGGCCCAGCACGAGTAACGCTCCGGCCGGCACGACGACGATGAGCAAGGCGCGGCGGCCGCTCCAAGCAGGATGAAGCAGAACGACCACGGCGGCCGCGGCGACGACCGCGAAAGCACCGTAGATCCACGATGCGCCAGACATCCGCCAACCGTCGTGCGCGAACCAGTCTTGGACTCCTCGAATGGTCCGTGCCCAAGCATGCTGACCTCGGCCATGTGCCGACGAGATGACAGGCAACGGCCACCCAATGATCGCGAGAACTCCGGCGATTGCGCTCGCGATTCCGAGCACGACCACTCCGAAGCGCGACCCGGTTCTGGGCTCGACGTCGAAGTGGAAGATGCTCACGCCAAGGAGGCTATAGGGCGAGCGCAGCGGTCGTTCCAACCGGGCACGCCGCCCGGCAGAGGATCGGCTATCGAAACGCTCGGCACCGCTTGTTCACAGCTTGGAACGTCTGTAGCCCAACCAGGCACTCGCCATGATGACAACGGCGCTGACGAGTGTGATCCATCCGAACGGCCTCGATGATTCGTGCGCGAACAAGGCGGCTGTGGCTCCAAGGAACACCACGCCAAGCAGCGCGAACATGAGCCACAGGGCGTTTGAACGGTTCATGCGGTCACCGTACCTCTGGCCGTCCCAGTAGCGGATCGGCTACTGGGCGCAGTGCACTCGGCTCTAGAGGTGCTGCCATGGGCACTAACGTCCGAGTGATCGAGGACCGTGACGCTTCTGATTGGGCAGCACTCAAATGCGGACACCGCACCTTCCACAAGCAACCCAAAGACTCCGCCGCGGTCGGGAGGACGTGCCAGTGGTTACGTCGTGGCCAGCACGGCGTCGTTGGTCTCGTCGCCGACGAGCAGGGCACGCCGATCGCGCCGGTAACCCTGCGGTGGTTCGCCCCCCGTCGACGGGAACGATGGGTCTAAACCTCGACGACCCGTCCACGGCCTGGCGCCCTGGCCGTAGCACCGGACGAGCGCTCCGCCTCCTACACGGTCCGTGTTGGAAAGGGTCCTGTCAGCCGCATCCGATCTCAGACCCTCGGCTCGTCCAGATTGGACCCCGATTGACCAGAGGCATTGACCGGAGAGTCGGAGATGCGCGAGGTTAGTCGAGTGAGTTCAAGCGATCCGGGCACCCGGCGATCTGTTGTAGCGGCCCGAGTCGCAATTGCGATACTCGGCGCCTCCTCCCTGGTGTGGGGCTGCGTAATAGCAGGAACATCCGCGAGTCCTACTCCACTCATCGTCGTCGGTTTGCTCCTTATTGTTCTAGCTCTCGTCTGGTCCGAGTGGGAAGAGTTGACTGCCAAGTTCGGAGATGCAGAGCTCTCCTTTAAGCGCGGCAAGGCGGAAGCCAGTCGAGTGACTCATGGTCTCATCACGGCCGTGCTGGACACTGTTGAGGACAGCCCGGACCTTCCCGTCGCGACAAAACGGCGTCTAATGGATGAGACACAGCGAGCGGCGCGAGAAGTCGCAACCGGATCGCTCTCGAACCCGCGGCCCGCTTTCGTTTCAAAGCGGAAGCCTTCAATCGAGCGTGAAGATGGCGAGAACGGACAGACGCGGTTCTTGCTGCTCGGCTACCGCCCATATGACTGGACCGTCACTCAATGGGTTGACGTAGATACGAGCGGCCGACGATTCAGGGCCTTCTTCTCGAGCCCGACGGACCTACGATTTCCGGAAGATTTTCTGGAGATAACTCAGGAATCGCTCGACGACGATGAGAGGGTCGGGCCTGGGGACGTCGCTAGTTGGCACACCGACAGCATCTACGGGGACGAGCACGACGTCGTCGCGACTTGCGATGCCGCGGGGCTAGCACTACCCAAGTAGCTAGGCCGCCACCAGGCTCGGCCACAGCAAATCGAGCACGTGCTCCAGCTGCAGGGGTTTGCGAGGCCCCGCCGTCTTCGCTCCTGGTACATGACCGGCGTTGCGTCCTCCTTCAGCCGTTCCGAAAAACCCACCAAGTCAGCGCGAGCCTGTCTGTTCGATGCGCGATCACCGAATGGACACGATCTGACGCCAGTACCGTTCGAGCGGTCAAGGCCCTCGACGGCCGACGACGGCCAACGCGGGTCTTTCGCCGCCCGATATACGAGCGGCGTCCGGTCAGCGTGTACGTCGGGTGATACATAGACGCGACTCCGGCCGATCACTCGCCGCTCACGCATCGCGGTGTGGCGACTCGAATCAAGCGCTGCGACAGTCCTAGACCCGCGCTACTCTCCGAATCGTGACCGTTGAGCTTGGGGACCTGCTGCTGCGAGGCTTGTTCGGGACGGTGGGTCTTGGAGCGATCGTGGCGACTGTTCGGGCCATCTACGTCGTCGCTACGGAGCGGGGGCCGCGCCGCCGCATTGAAGCGGTCAAGCTCTCGCAGGAAGCCCTTGAGTCGCTGCCAGCCGACGCTGAGCTGCGGACGTTCGTACAGGTGCATCGGGACCGCGAACTCGCTGCGTTGGGCAACCTGATGGCGCGCGCTCAAAAGCGAGCCGAATGGTGGCAACGGATCGTCAACAACCGTGGTCGCCTCATCAGTTCCGCGGTTGCATCGGCCGTCGGAATCGTGGGGGCCGTCACCCTGACCCTCGTCGTGACGACTATCGATTGGGATTCGGCATCGAACCCACCTGGCGACACGGCGGACCTCCTCAACTTCGTCCTGCCTGTCGTGATCGCTGTGTCAGCCGTCGCGTTGACTACCACCATTGACCTCCTGAGGCGGCGAAACCGACGCCTGCGTAGCGAATTTGAGGCCTGGGGCCTCGACGACGAAGCGATCAACATGGCACTGCTGCTGCTGGCGGCGAGCGACCAAAAGAGCGGTGACAACGAACCCAAAGACGGGTGAAGCGTCGGGGGTGCCCGGCACGTCCGGTACGAGACGCACCTCCAACGCCGCTCAGTAGGCGTGCGCCGGGCCCGTGCTGCCTCATTGCCCCCAATGCCCTCCGATCCGTCGGGCAACTCAGCTCAAGGAGGCCGCCTTACGAAATCGCACGCAACATCCCTATCAATACCTGGCGACTGATTGTGCGACCGAGGCTGGCGGCGCAGCAGAACCCAGCGCTACCACACTCTAAATTTCATGAACGGCGTGATTGCGCTGCTGCTCCTTGGTAAGGTGTCTTTTGTTCGTGTTCGTGTTCGTGTTCGTGTTCGTGTTCGGAGAATAACCCTCCGTCCAATTGCAAACAATCGGCGATCGCGAATCGCTGAGGTACCTCGTCCCCACGACGAAGCGTTCGGGCGGGGTCCTGCTAAGTCCGACTCAGCATGCGCGCCATGAGGTCCCGACGACGCCGAGCAACTCCGATCAGTCGAGGCTATTGCGTCGAAAGGCGAGGCGGCGACCGCTTCAACAGCGGAAAGCGCCGTGCGGGGCCCTACACGGCGCTTTCAAACTCGACCTAGGCCAGCGACCCTGCCTGCCGCGCCTTTTCAACGAGATAGGCGACGAAGCTGGCGCTGATTCCGAAGACGTACTTTGCGAGGGCCTGGTCGACGACGATGATCTTCTCACCGCCATGCCTTAGCCCATCTTCGTCTGAGGCCCAGCCGTACATCTTCTCCCAGCTAGAAAGGAGCGCTCGGTGAGACGGGAGCCCAACGTCTGGTAGCGCTCGCACTGCCGCACTGAACTTGGTTTCGCCGGTGAGAGTGATTGCAGCTGACTCGACAGCTTGCACCGACTCCTTGATCACATTGCGATAGTCAGGTGTACCTCGATCCACTAAGTGAGCAAGTGCTTGAGAGAGATGTTGATGCGCTACCGCAAGCGGTTTGGCCTCGGTCAGAGCGCCTTCGATCGCCGCCACCTCTTCAGCACTGTCAATCTGCATGATCAGCTTACCGACAAAGCGGTAACCAACTAGGTATTCTTCAAACGTCTCGTTGAGCAACGTGACGAGCGCCTGTGCCACATTTTGCATCGTTGTGCGCTTCACGAGATTGGGAAGGACACTTACAAGCGCTTCCAGTAAATCCATCACCCTTGGGAATTCAGAAGCAGTCAGATTCCCCTTAAGGATTCGCCACGCATTCCCTGTCGAGGGACGCTCGTCGACCGGCTGGCGCAGGAAGTTGACCCAAAGGTTGTCGAGAAGATGCTCTTCTTCCTCCCATAACCCGTTCTCATTAAACTGCTTCACGACAACAATGTGCACGACATTCCAGATGCGTGTGCGGGTATCGCTATCGAGGTCATTCAATTGGACGATTGTGCGTGACGGAGTAAACCCGTTTCGCTCGGAAAAACTAGGCATGCCTCTCCTTGGTCGATTCCAGGATGTCACAAGGAGGCGACAACGGACCCGAAGCCACCCGCGTTGAGGCCAGCGACGCCTCCGGGGACCGAGCGACGAGCAGCGCTAGCTCGTTCAGTGACGCACACCAGAATGTCCGGTAACCGATCGCTCACCGCACGGTCTGCACGAGCCCACTGGGCTGTGGGGGCGGGCCGTTGCAACTTCGTCTCGACTCCGGTCCGCGCAGGAGCTGGTGAGACCCCTGCGCATAGCCGTGGCCCGGGGAACACGACGGCACCGGCACAGTCCGCGATACGTCGCGCCCGATGCCGAACGCCGACGGTCAGATCTTTGCGAGGGCGCCAGCCGTTGCAACCGCCGCGTCCCAGTCGATCTTCGCGTCCGGGGCAGGGGCGTGGAACTTCACCCGACCACGCACCGCTAGCTTCCGAAATGGCCGATGCCGCGGCGAAAGTGCAGCTCGGACCGGTTGAGTCCGAACGCTCCCACACGGATCAGCACCTGGCCCGGGCCTGGGATCGGGACCGGCAGCTCACGGAGGTGCAACACGTCGGGGCCGCCGGGTGCGTCGATCACGACGGCCCGCATGGTCGCCGTCATCACCTTGCCTCCAACGTCGACTGCAGGCGCTCGAGTGCCGCGACACAGTCTGCGATCGCCGCGGCACCGGCATCCGAGAGCACGGCGTCCAGCGCTTGGTCGAACCGCTCGTCCGCGAGGGCGAAGGCATCTCTCCCCTGGGGCGAGAGCACACTGCGGACACTGCGCCGATCGTCCGGGTCCGTCGAACGCTCGAGGAAACCATCCGCGGCGAGCCGATCGAGCAAGCGACTGGCTGCAGCGATCGACGTCCCGACGCCGGTCGCGACGTCCTGCACCCGGGCGCCCGATGGGGCTGCCTGGACGATCCGCAACACCTCCAGTCGGGCCAGGCTCAGCACGCCCTCGCCCCGCATCCGCTTCTCGACCGCGTTCCACACGTCGGTCTCGTGCCGCACCAGCGCGGCGAAGTACTCCCGCAGACGCGCCGCTCGCCCAGTCCGGTCATCCGGGGCGTCGGTTCCGCGGAGGGGTGCAAGGTCCGTGCTCATGCTTCGACTCTACGGCATCTACTTGCTATGTAAAGTAGTTGTCCATGACCACAGACACACGCCTCTCCTTCCTGCGATTCGTCGACTTCATCAACAGCGCCGACCCGTCCATCGGCGAGACGGTCATCGCACCGGAAGCGGCGTTCTTGACGCCGTTCTCGCCCGAGCCGCTGCGCGGGCTGCCGGGGTACCTGCAGATCCTGACGATCATGCGGAGCGCGTTCTCTGACATCCAGTGGAGCATCGACCGGATCGTCGTCGAGGGCGACACAGTCGCAGCACGTTTCGAACTCCGCGGCACGCACGACGGCGAGTTCCTCGGTGTCCCCGCTACGGGGAGGACGGTGGTCGCGAACGCGAGCAACTTCTACCTTTTCGACGAGGGACTGATCGTCGACGAGGTCGGCCAGCCGGACGTGCTCAGCATCCTCGGGCAGATCGGGGCGCTCCCGCCAACACTCGGCTGAACGGTCAGGCTGGCGCACCCTGATGACTCACGAACCGCTTCGACACTCACTCGCTCCCCGGAACGCGCTCGGCGGTCAAGCGAGGGAAGAGCTGTTCGGCGGCTGTTCGGAGCACCTCGCCCAGTCGTTCTGCGCCGGGGCCGTCGTAGGTGTCCAGGTCGTGGTCGAAGCGGGCACTCCAGTCGGGGTGTGCGTAGGGGAAGTCGCTGCCGTAGAGGACGTGGCCGGGCTCCGCGAAGGCCAGCAGTGACGGCAGCGAGGTGGGAGATGCGGACAGGGCGGTGTCGAAGTAGAACTTCCGGAGGCCCGCTTGGATGCTCTCCGGCGTGGTGTCCGGGTTGAACATCGCGGCGGCGCTGAAACGACTGGCTGCGTAGGGCAGGAACCCGCCGGCGTGGGAGAGGATCACGCGAAGATTCGGGTAGCGGTCGAACACGCCGTGCGCGACGAGGTCCACGGCGGTGCGGGTGGTGTCGAACGGGAAGTCCAGCAGTGCGGTGGGCATCCCCGGCAACTGGGCGATCGGTGGTGCGGTGGGGTGCACGAAGACCACGGCTGAGCGGGCGGCGAGTTCTGCCCAGAGCGGCTCGTACGCGGGGTCGCCGAGGTACCGTCCGTGCGCGTTCGACAGCAGGAGCACCCCGTCGGCGTGGAGTTCGTCGAGTGCCCGCACGGCTTCGGCGACCGCGCCGTCGAAGTCCGGCAGCGGCAGCACCGCGAAGTGCCCGAACCGGTCTGGCGCCTCACGGACCAGCTCGGCCTGGTAGTCGTTCAGTTCGCGGGCGAGTTCGCGCGCCGCGGCGTCGTCACCGAAGTGCACGCCCGGTGCGCTGATCGAGAGCATCCCGGTCTCGATCCCCGTTTCGTCCATCATCGCGATCGTCGCTTCGGGGCTCCACTCCGGCATCGACCAGCCGCCGATGGCCCGGGGCCCTCGTCGCGGTGCGGTCCCGCCGCTCGCACCCCACGGGTCCCACTGCGCGGACCCTCCGGTCGCAGCCGGCGCAGCCGCCCGGGCGCCCGCCGGGGCGCCGGCCCCCATCGCTTGCGATCCTGCCGCTGCCAGTGCCTCGAAGTAGCGTGGCGGGAGCAGGTGCTGGTGGACATCGATCTTTCCTGGCATGGTGCGGTCCTCCGATCGTCCTCAGCAATGAGGGCTGGTTGTCGTGTGCAGGAGTGGGTGTCATGAGGGATCCCCGCCCGTCGAGGACCCCTGTTGTGTTCAGGGCGTTGGGGTCAACGGCAGCAAGGCCGCGTTGGGCGTGACTGCAGCGGCCTCGAGGTGGGAGCCCGAGGGTCCGGCAGTCGGGCGGGGATCCTGCTCGGAGCGGAGGCCGCCCTTCGGTCGAGCCGCAGCTTCGCGTCGGTTTCGGATGAGCATCGCTGTCAGCGTGAGCAGGATGCCTGCCACAGCCCAGATGCTCAGCCGGATGATCGGGGCGGCGACCGCGGCGCCGTCGAAGTACTGGACGGACCGCAGCAGGTCGAGCGCGTCGCCCTGCGGGAAGACGTAGTAGAGCGTCTGGAAGAAATCGTTGAGGACGTGCATCCCGAGGGGACCACCGGAAGACGTGTTCCCCAGGATCACCAGGGCGAGCGTCATCACCAGCGCCGCGATGGTTCCGCCGAGTGCTGCGACGCCCGTTACCGCTCCCCCGATGGCGACTCCGGTCAGCCAGAGGATCCCGAACACCGCCCAGGGGCCGACGGTCACCGCGCCGAGGGCGGAGTCGATCCACAGGGTGATCAGTGCGGCGAGGAGACCGGCGTAGAGCACGAGGACGATGCTGCGCTCGACGAACTTCGCGGCTGTGTCGACCGTGCCGAGGATGCGCCCGAAGACTGTCGCGCCGAGGGCGGCCCCCAGGCCGGCGAAGAGGATCGCGTAGAACTCGATCGACCCGACCGGGTCCTTCTCCGGCAGGGGCGCGAGGTCTGTGGCCGTGTTGGTGGTCTGCAGTTTCGCTGCGATCGAGTCACCGATACCTGAGATCGCCTGTCCGAGGCCCCGGCCGCCGCCGCTGGCGATGTAGGTGGTGACGCCGGCGCCCTTCCCCGGTGCAGGCAACACGACAGCGCCGTCGACGTCGCGGTCGAGCACCGCGGTTCGCGCCTGCTGCTCGGAGGCCACGACGGTGAGATCCAGCGATCCGTGCTGTTCGAGCGCGACGATCGCGTCAGCGTCGCCGGTGACCGCGAGGTGCACGTTGTTCGGCGTCGGGTTACCGAACGCGCTCGAGTAGCTCGTCAGCATCGCCATCGCCAGGAGCAGGATCGCGATCCCGCCGAGGATCACGTTCCGGTAGCGATGCGCTGATCCCGGCCCTTCGGAGTCCAGCGCGCCGCCCGCGACCGCCGCTTCGAACTCGGGGTGCTGCGGGCCGTCTCCGCGGCCAGTGGCGGGCTCGGTTACGTGCGTCATGGTTTCCTTTACAGTTGTCCAGTAGATGACGAACGTACATCAGGGTTCGGGCTCTGGCAAGATGGACTCATGACCGAGGGAGCGCGCACGGCGCCACGCGCGAGCCAGCGGGTGGACCCGCGCATCATCCGCACCCGCGCCGCCCTGATCCGGGCGCTGGCCGCCCTGGTGTCCGAGACGCCGAAGGGCGAGACGATCTCGATGAGCGCCGTGGCACAGCGTGCTGGGTTGAGCAGGCAGGCCCTCCACAACCACTACAGCAATGTCGGTGACCTGGCGACGGACCTCTGGATCAGCCGCCTCCTCGAGGACCAGCTTCCGCTCGACGAGGCCGCGGCGAACCTCCCACAGGCCCTCACTGACGCCGTTCGGGAGCGCGGGATCGAACCGCTGCTCGCCGCGGGACGTGCGGATCGCGGCTTCTTCGACAAGCTGCGCGCCGTTCCACGTGGCGAGCGTGTTGCCGAGGTGCTCGCAGACGCGATGACGACCTGGCTGTCGGAGTCGGACCACGATCACCGAGGATCGGAGATCGCTCTGACCGGGGACGCCCGGACCTTCACGATCGGCGGCATGATCGCGCTCGTGTCGACGTGGCAGATGGCGGACGCGCCCCCGAGCACGGCCGAGCAGGTGGCGGCTCTCCGGACCTTCGCAGCGGCAGCGGCTGGCGCTGGCTGAACCGCGCGGACCCGGGTCCCGGCAGCCCGGCGGATCCCGCCCAGGCCAGCAGCCCGGGCGGGAGGAGCGTCAGCCGTCGTACGCGACGTAGTGCAGCTCGGCATCCCGCCGCTCGTCGTGGAGCTTCACGTAGGACTGCGCGATGACCGCCGGTTCAGCGTCCGGTCGCCCACCGCCGATCAGCGCGGTGATGGCGACGAACCCGACGTAGACACCCTTGTCAGCGAGAGCGGCGTTGAGGTTGAGCGTCCAGTTCCGGAGCCCCGCCGCTGCGATGTTGACGTTCCCGCGGACCGGCGTCTGGGCGAGCGCACCGCCACCGGTGGTCACGAGGACCGTACCGGCGCCCGCCGCGATCATGCCCGGCAGGACCTCCCCGACGGCCGCGATGGCGCCGCCGAGGTAGAAGTCGAGCTGTGGCTGCAGGTTCTCCATCGTCACGTCCACCGCGTCGACCGACTCCAGGGTCCGGTCAGCCGGGGAGAACTCGAGGACGTCGATCGGCCCGAGCGTCTCCCGGATCGATTGGAGAGCAGTCCGGATCGTGTCGGGCTCGCTGATGTCGGCGGTGAAACCACGAGCCTGGATGCCCTCCGCGACGAGCTCACCCGCCAGGGAGTCCACGTTCGCCTGGCTGCGGGCCACGAGCGCGACGTCGAAGCCCTTCTGCCCGAAGGCCCGCGCGATCTCGAGACCCAGACCAGGGCCTGCGCCGATGATGGTGATGAGGGGCATGATGCGTCCTTCCGTGGCCCACCGCCGGGCCCTGCAAGCTGGTGCGGTAAGTTGAGACCGTCCTCAAATCCACTGCAGCATATGTTGAGACCGCCCTCAAGTTCCTTCGGAGTCGCTGTGAGCACCCCACCCCGTCTGCGTCGAGACGCGCAGGCGAACCTCCAGAAGCTGCGCGCTGCCGCCATCGCCGTGTTCTCGCAGCGAGGGTTGTCCGCTCCCCTGGAGGACATCGCCCGGGAAGCCGGGGTGAGCATCGGCACGCTCTACAACCGCATCGGATCGCGCGAAGACCTCATCGACGCCGTCGTGCCCGACATCGCGGGCGCGAAGCTTCGGACCCTGCGGGAACGGACACTGGCCCAGGACAGTCCGCGCGCGCAGCTGGAGACCTTCATCGCCGAGATGATCGACCTGCAGCGGAGCGACCCGGCGATGAACGACGCGATGCTCCGGCGATACCCCGACGCCGTGCTCCTCATCAACGCATGCGAACGATCGATGGCGCTCGGAGCGGAACTCGTCGCCAACGCACACAACGCCGGCGTGCTCGCCGAGGACTTCACCACCGAGGACCTGATGACCGTCCTGTGGATGGCCGGGATGGCCAGCCATGACCCTGCCGCTCCGGACGGATGGCGCCGTGTCGTCGACCGGAGCATCTCCGCTGCCTGGACCATCCAGGGCTGATGCCGCGACGAGCCTCGCGTCCGCACCACCGGCAAAGCCGCCTCCGTATCGCTAGCGCAATGGCGAAATCGAGTGCCTCACAGAGGGAAAACTAGGAGTCGTTGAACGGCGCGTCGGACCTGTGCAGCCATGTCAATGCCATCGGGGTCCAGGAGCCACATCACCTGCAGGCCGTCCATCAAGGCGGTGAGCTCGATGGCTGCCGCGGAGACGTCGACACTGTCGATTAAGCCGCCAGCCACTTTTGCCTTGTCAAGGGCTGTCTCGGTGCCCTCGCTGCGGGTCTTTCTCGACACCGCCGTCCGTAACCGGCTCGGGTCCCGGTTCCCGTGGGGCACGAGCGTCATCAACCTCACCGGCTCCCTCGCGCTCGGTATCATCACCGGCTCGGTACCACTGTCCTGCCAGCGGTCTGGGTGACCGTCGTCGGTACCGGCCTGATTGGCGGGTACACGACGTTCAGCACCGCCAGCGTCGAAGCCGTCCGGCTCGCACTCGAGAACCGCTACCGCGCAGCAGCGGCACACGGCCTCGTGAACCTCGTCGCGTGCGTCCTCGTGGCACTCCTCGGCCTCTGGATCGGTGTCCGATAGCCGATCCGCTTTCGGACACGGGTCCGAAAGCGGATCGGGTTCCGAGACTAGGCGGACGCGGTTCAGCCAGCGGATCCTCGCGCCATGAACGCTCTACTCATCGGGTACGCCCGCGTCTCAACATATGAACAAGACCTCACCGCCCAGCGCGTCGCGCTCGAACGGCTCGGAGTCCTCCCGTCCAACATTCACACCGACCACGGCCTGACCGGCACTAACAGGTCACGCCCCGGACTCCGTGAAGCACTCGCATCGTGCCGTGACGGCGACACACTTGTGATCGCGAAGCTGGACCGGCTCGCGAGAAGCCTCCGAGATGCCAAGGACATCGTGGACGAACTCACCGCCAAGAACGTCAAGCTCAACATTGGCGGCTCCGTCCATGATCCCAAGGATCCCGTCGGTCGGCTGCTCTTCAACGTCCTGGCGATGGTCGCCGAGTTCGAGTCCGACCTCATCCGAGCCCGCACACGCGAAGGGATGCAGATCGCCAAGGCGAAGGGCCACCTCCGCGGCCGGCAGCCAAAGCTCAGCAACACCCAGCAGCGGCACCTCCTCGAAGTTCATCAAGCAGGCACACACTCGGTCGCCGAACTCGCGGAGTTGTTCGGCATAGGACGCGCCACCGTCTACCGCTGCATCGCTCGACAGACTCACCCCACCCGCTGACCCGCCAGCTCCGCTCTGTTCTCGGACACAGACGTCCGAGAACAGAGCGGAATCCGCTAGCAGAGTAGTCGCGGGACGCAGCAGGGCTCTTCCGACCGTGGGTGTTCGTTGAACGACCGTCTGGCGGGCAGCGAAGAAGCAGCCCCAGGGCGGAAGGAAGCTGCTGCCTTCCGCCCTGCGCGCGCTAGCTTCCGTATTCGCGGATGGTGATGTTGGAGAACGTTGCGGTGCCGCCGTCGGAGTACAGCGAGATGCCTGTGTCGCCGGCGTCGAAGTTCACCTGGTTGGACAGGACCGTGTAGCCGGCGTTGACGAACACCTCAACGCTCTGCGTGTCGACGAGGATGCGAAGGTGCACGGCGCGGGCGGCGGGGTTGATGGGCGCTGCTGCCCGCGTGTAGGGCGCCAATGCGAATCCTGCGCGGTCGGACGGGGCCCTGTCCACGTACAGATCGCTGCCGTACTTGCCGATGTTGGTGTGTCGCGCTCCGTCCGCCGAGCGTCCGACGGAGACTCCGACGTTGGTGGCGTTGGTCCACGTGACGTCGAGCTCGATCTCATACGCGCGGCCGTTGTACGGCAAGACCACTGAACCGTTGACGGTCTGGTTCGCGATCGGCACGGTGCGCTTCGCGGTGCCCTTGAGCGCCGCGATCGGCGCGCTGAGGAGGGCGTAATGACCATCGGTCTGCTTCTGGAGTGTGATCTCGCGGACGATCGAGTTTTGGCCGTTGTATCCGTCGGAGGCGTCGGTGGGGACCTGCCGATTCGCGTACTTCCAGTTGTTCATCCAGCCAAGGCCGTACCGCTTCGTTGTCGGCGCTTCGTTGGCCGGCCAGGTGACTGCCGCGTACCAGTCCCATCCCCAGTCGAGCCATTGCGGGGTGAGGTTGTCCGCCGTGTACGCGGTGCCGTTCCAGGAGCCGGTCCAATACGCGTACGTGCAGGGCAGGCCTTCGTTGTAGGCGTCCATGCTGCCGCTGAGAACCCAGTGCTTGGTGCCGTCATCTGCTGTGATCTGGAAGAGATCGGGGCATTCGATGCCGCCGAGGTTGTGGTCCGGGTAGTCGAAGTTGTGCTGCAGGGTCCAGTCGATGAGGTTCTTCGACGTGTAGAACGCCGCGTAGCGCTGCCGGCCGATGACACAGACCCATTCGTTGCGGGCATCGTCCCAGGCCACCTTGGGGTCACGGAACCATTCGGCATTGGAGATCTGCGCGTCGGTGGTTGCGGTGCGTCCGTCAGTGTTAACGATGACGGGGTTCGGTCGGGCGGTGAAGGTGAAGCCGCCGTCGGTGGAGTAGAAGAGGTACTGCTCCTGGTACTTTCGCACCCCTCCGGTGGGTCGGGTGGCGAGGGCGATGACGGCACCGGCACCGTAGCCGGCGGTGTTGTTCGTGTCGATCAGGGTGCAACCGGTCCAGGTGGGCAGGTTGGTCTGCAGGGGGATGACGGCGCCTTGGAAGGTGAAGTTGATGCCGTCGGTGGTGGACACGTGGTCCCACCCGCCGTCCCCGTTGTCAACGTCGGAGTGCAGGTAGTACAGCTGGTAGGCGCCGCGGGTGAACACTGGGCGCTGCGGGTCAGACAGCCACCCGGAGGGCGGGGTCATGTGGTACTTCGCGCGGAATGACGTCGCTGCGGCGGCTGATGTAGAGGCGGATCCCGCGGTGGCAGCCTGGGCTGCTTCAGCGGGCGCCGCGGTGGCGAGCAGCGCCAGGGCGCCGATCCCTGCACCTTGGAAGAGGGCTCGGCGGTGGAATTCAGACGTCATCGTTGACTCCGGTTCGAGAGTTGATTGGTTCCGCAGTGTGGGTGAGCACCGTTGGTTCAACGGCGGGTTCGTGCGGTGTCGGAGGTTGGGTGAGTGCGTCGCGGATGATGCGGCGCGGGTCGTAGCGGCGCGGGTCGAGTTCTGACCAGTCGATGTCGACTCCGGTCTGCTCTTCGATCTGCGCTTTGGTCGTGTCGGCCCATCCCCGCAGCTGACGCAGGAAGTTGGTGAGCTGTTTGGTGTGGGCGGCCAGCCGAGCCGGTCCGAGACACAACCCGGCGATGACGGCGATGACGAGCAGTTTCTCGACGTCCACGGTGATTCCCCGTCAGCTCGCCGAAAAGCAGCTCACTCGTGCGACGGTACGGTGCCGTCGTGTGCGACCGGGGCGCTGGCCTGGTCGGAGCTCTTCTTGTTGTCTCCGGCGTGGATCTCACTGCGGAAGATGTTGAGCGACTGCCCGAGCCCCTTTGCCAGGGCGGGCAGCTTGGTGGCGCCGAAGAGCAGTACGACGATGCCGAGGATGATGAGCAGGTGGATGCCGGTGAGGTTGCCGAGCATGATGAGTCCTTCGTGTGCAGGCGGCGCAGCGGACGCTACGTCACGGGGTGGGTGGTTGAGGAAGCGGCCGCGAGGCGGCGGGCGAGACGGCGGTCATGCAGCCAAGTGACCGCGCACGCTGCGAGGTAGAGCACGCCCATCGGAATGGCGAGGAGGAACATCGATGCGATGTCCGCCGATGGTGTGACGAGCGCGGTGAAGATGAGGATGCAGAGCACGGCGATGCGCCAGGCACCGAGGATCGCTTTCGCGGTGAGGACGCCGACGAAGTTGAGCAGGACGAGGAACACCGGCAGGACGAACGCGATACCGACGGCAAGGACGAGCTTCACGGCGAAGTCGTAGTACGCCTTCGCGTCGACGATCGAGGTGTCCTGGTGTGCGACGAAGCTGCCTAGGATCTGCACGATGTGCGGCAGGACGTACCAGCCGAACCAGCATCCGCCGAGGAAGAGCGGGATCGCGGAGCCGAGGAACCCGATTGCGTAGAGCCGTTCCTTCCGAACCAGGGCAGGAACGATGAACGCCCAGACTTGGTACAGCCAGACGGGGCTGGCGATGACGAGCGCGATGGTGATCGTGATTTGAAGGCGCAGGTCGAAGGCGCCGCTGATGGCAGGGAAGTTCAGTTCCGCGGTGTGACCGCCGCCGGCGTCTGCGAGCTCGGTGACGGGTGCGCGGAGTTGGTCGAGCACGAACGGTGTGAGGAACCAGCCGATGACTGCGCAGATTGCGATGGCGAGCACCGCGCGGAAGAGCCGTTTCCGGAGCTCGTTGAGGTGCTGTCCGAGTGACATCGTTCCGGCGTCGGGGCGCTTCTGCCGCGTCGTCCCGCGCGGAACGGACGGGGCGCTCATCTGGTGGGTTCTCCAAGCGCTGCGAGCACGTCACTAGCGGTTGGTAGGTCCGCACCACGACGGCTCACTGTGATCGCCGCGGCGCTGGCGCTGATCTGGCCGAGTCGTGCCAAAGCGCTGGAGTCCAAGGCATCGAGGGTGACGATGGTGTCCTGAAGTTGCCAGATGAGGGTGGCCATGTAGGTGTCTCCGGCGCCGACCGTGTCGACGACGTCGACGCGTTTGCTGGGCACGGCAACCCGCTCTCGGGTGGTCGCAAGCGTTGCGCCGGCGGCACCGGTGGTGATGGCGGCCAGCGTCACGCCGAGCTCGAGGAGACGGTCGAGGACGACGTCGACGCTGTCGCCTGGGTAGAGCCAGGCGGCGTCCTCGTCGGAGAGTTTCAGCACAGTGGCTTCTGCCGCGAGGTGCTCGAACCAGACCCGCTCAGCGGCCGCGTCTCCGAGGAGCGCGGGCCGGATGTTCGGATCGAACGAGACAATGCCGCCGGCGGCTGCGGTGCGCTGGACGAGCTCTCGCACTTTGCCCGCTCCCGGCTGCAGGAATGCGCCGATCGATCCGATGTGCAGCCATCGCGGCGTTTGCGGTAGCTGCGGCAGGTCCCATTCGATGTCGAACTCGTACGTGGGCTGGCCGTCGGGAGTGAGCCGGACTGTCGCCGCCGGGGTTCTCGTGGCCCCGAAGACGCCGGGAACCAGCCCGACCTCTGACGCGTCGAGGTGATCTGCGATCTGGTGGCCGCGCACGTCATCACCGAGCCATGTGGCGAATTCGACCGGCGCGCCGAGCCGTCCGAGACCGAGGGCGACGTTCGCGGGGCTTCCTCCGGGGATCTCCCGCGTGGCGTCGTCGTGGACGATGTCGACGAGCGCTTCTCCCGCAACGGTGATTCGATGCACAGTCATCTCCTTCGATGATCGGGACGAGTTGGTGCCGGTGGACCTGTCGGCGCCGCTCAGTCAGATCGCGCGGATCCAGCGGTGACGTCGGCGGCGGGAGCCGCAATGGTCGTGACGGTGGGCTCGAGATCCCACACCAACGCTTGGTTCGGGGCTTCCACGCTCCACGGCGGTGCTTGCGTCGGGTAGACGCGGGTGGTGATGGAGCGTCCGGCGCTGGTGAACAGTTCGACGATCGATCCGTCAAGCAGTACTCGCACTGCAGGTCGGTCCGCAGTCCGGTCGAAGGGAGCACGAATCACCGCGGGGCTCGGGTCAGCGCGGTGGTCTGTGCTGGCATGTGCCCGGTCGACGGTGAGCGTGCCCGCGTCGACGTCGATCGTGATGTCGAGGTATTCGGTCTCGGAGAAGCGGAGCCGGATGCAGCCGGTGACGGCGACGGGCAGCACGATTTCGGCTTGCGCGCCGATGCGAGCACCGTGCGCTGCCTGCGAGCCACCGACACGGAGGTCATTGATCGCAGGGTGCGGTTCGGTGCCGAGTCGACCGTTCGTGATCCACGCCCGGCGCGGTAGTGAGATCGCGCCGGACCAGCCTGCCTGTTCGGTCCACTGCTCGGTCCGGCCCTCGGTGACCCATCCGAACAGCACCGGCCCCCAGGAGCTGGTTCGCATCACGGAGGCCGCGTAGAAGTGCTGCCCGTCGTCGACCTTGAACGGCGAAGGAGACCCGGTCAGCGGGATCGCGACGACGTCACCCGGGCCGTCGGCATGGGACCAGGACGCCACGATCGCAATCTCGGTGCCGTCGACGGTGAGGATCTGCGGGCACTCCCACCCCTCACCGGTGTCAATGCCGTTGACCGTGTCGCGTGCCATCGACACCAGATCGCCGACGTACGTCCAGCTGATGCCGTCCGTCGATCGGTAGTGGCGGACGGACGCGGTCTGGTTCCTGGCCGCCGCTCCGACCGCCATCGACCAGCCGTCGCCTGTCTGCCAGACGAACGGGTCGCGGAACATGGTGATCGCCTCGTCCGGGGACGGGTCTGCGACGACCTGCACGGGGGCGCCGTAGGTGGTCCCGCCGTCCGTGGACTCGGCGAGGAGCACCGACTGGAACGGGCTGTGATCCACTTTGCCGGAGTAGTAGGCGCGGACGACCCCGTCGTGCAGGACCGTGTTGCCGGACCACGCACCACCGGAGTCGGCGCCACCGGGGACGGGGACGATGGCGGGGCGGTGGAGTGTCCAGTGCACGAGGTCGTCGCTGGTGGCGTGTCCCCACTCGACCGGGATCTCGAGGTCGACCTTGGGCCGTGACTGGAAGTACAGGTGCGCCTGCCCGCCGATGTCGATGGGGCCGTTCGGGTCGTTGACGTAACCCCGGGGCAGGCGGACGTGGAACTGCGGGAGGTGGTGGTCGGCTGCGGTCACGGCGAGTGCGGCTTCCTGGAGTGCTGTCGGCAGGGCGTGGAGGTCGGTCATCGGGACGATCCCGCCGTGACGCCCTCGATGAAGTACCGCTGGGCGAAGATGAACAGCAGCACACTCGGGATCATCGTCAGGAC
>NZ_SNVW01000021.1:0-1751 GCF_004361695.1 Curtobacterium flaccumfaciens
TTTTTTACGGAGAGTTTGATCCTGGCTCAGGACGAACGCTGGCGGCGTGCTTAACACATGCAAGTCGAACGATGATGCCCAGCTTGCTGGGTGGATTAGTGGCGAACGGGTGAGTAACACGTGAGTAACCTGCCCCTGACTCTGGGATAAGCGTTGGAAACGACGTCTAATACTGGATATGACTGCCGGCCGCATGGTCTGGTGGTGGAAAGATTTTTTGGTTGGGGATGGACTCGCGGCCTATCAGCTTGTTGGTGAGGTAATGGCTCACCAAGGCGACGACGGGTAGCCGGCCTGAGAGGGTGACCGGCCACACTGGGACTGAGACACGGCCCAGACTCCTACGGGAGGCAGCAGTGGGGAATATTGCACAATGGGCGAAAGCCTGATGCAGCAACGCCGCGTGAGGGATGACGGCCTTCGGGTTGTAAACCTCTTTTAGTAGGGAAGAAGGGAGCTTGCTCTTGACGGTACCTGCAGAAAAAGCACCGGCTAACTACGTGCCAGCAGCCGCGGTAATACGTAGGGTGCAAGCGTTGTCCGGAATTATTGGGCGTAAAGAGCTCGTAGGCGGTTTGTCGCGTCTGCTGTGAAATCCCGAGGCTCAACCTCGGGCTTGCAGTGGGTACGGGCAGACTAGAGTGCGGTAGGGGAGATTGGAATTCCTGGTGTAGCGGTGGAATGCGCAGATATCAGGAGGAACACCGATGGCGAAGGCAGATCTCTGGGCCGTAACTGACGCTGAGGAGCGAAAGCATGGGGAGCGAACAGGATTAGATACCCTGGTAGTCCATGCCGTAAACGTTGGGCGCTAGATGTAGGGACCTTTCCACGGTTTCTGTGTCGTAGCTAACGCATTAAGCGCCCCGCCTGGGGAGTACGGCCGCAAGGCTAAAACTCAAAGGAATTGACGGGGGCCCGCACAAGCGGCGGAGCATGCGGATTAATTCGATGCAACGCGAAGAACCTTACCAAGGCTTGACATACACCGGAAACGGCCAGAGATGGTCGCCCCCTTGTGGTCGGTGTACAGGTGGTGCATGGTTGTCGTCAGCTCGTGTCGTGAGATGTTGGGTTAAGTCCCGCAACGAGCGCAACCCTCGTTCTATGTTGCCAGCGCGTTATGGCGGGGACTCATAGGAGACTGCCGGGGTCAACTCGGAGGAAGGTGGGGATGACGTCAAATCATCATGCCCCTTATGTCTTGGGCTTCACGCATGCTACAATGGCCGGTACAAAGGGCTGCGATACCGTAAGGTGGAGCGAATCCCAAAAAGCCGGTCTCAGTTCGGATTGAGGTCTGCAACTCGACCTCATGAAGTCGGAGTCGCTAGTAATCGCAGATCAGCAACGCTGCGGTGAATACGTTCCCGGGCCTTGTACACACCGCCCGTCAAGTCATGAAAGTCGGTAACACCCGAAGCCGGTGGCCTAACCCTTGTGGAAGGAGCCGTCGAAGGTGGGATCGGTGATTAGGACTAAGTCGTAACAAGGTAGCCGTACCGGAAGGTGCGGCTGGATCACCTCCTTTCTAAGGAGCATCTGGTTCCAGCTTGCTGGGATCCAGGCGCCGAGTAACCCGAACGTGGTTGCCGGTAGCTCATGGGTGGAACATTGACAGTGCAGTCGGGAGTGATGCTTCCGGTCCTAGTACATCCTGCTTGCAGGGTCGGAACGGGTCGGGGTGGAGCTGCTGGCTGGTGCACGTTGTTGGGTCCTGAGGGACCAGGCTTCCTGCTGCTCGCCCGTGA
>NZ_SNVW01000021.1:1845-2953 GCF_004361695.1 Curtobacterium flaccumfaciens
TGGGGAGTGTGGTGCCGATCGTATGTTGAGAACTACACAGTGGACGCGAGCATCTTTTAGATCACTCGTGATGATGGTCACCCTTTGGGGTGGTTGTTGTTGACGAGTCGATCGCAATTTTAATCTTTGTGGTCAAGTTTCTAAGAGCAAACGGTGGATGCCTTGGCATCTGGAGCCGAAGAAGGACGTAGAAATCTGCGATAAGCCTCGGGGAGCTGATAATCGAGCTGTGAGCCGAGGATTTCCGAATGGGGAAACCCCGCTGGGCGCTTTTGTGACCTGGTGACTCCCGCCTGAATATATAGGGCGGGTAGAGGGAACGTGGGGAAGTGAAACATCTCAGTACCCACAGGAAGAGAAAACAACATGTGATTCCGTGAGTAGTGGCGAGCGAAAGCGGATGAGGCTAAACCGATCATGTGTGATAGCCGGCGGGCGTTGCATGGTCGGGGTTGTGGGACACGTCGCTCAGTTCTGCCGGACTGGGGCGGTTACAGCGCATCATAGTCGAACTGGTTGGAAAGCCGGGCCGTAGTGGGTGATAGCCCCGTAGACGAAATGGTGTTATGGCCGGATGTGTATCCCAAGTAGCACGGGGCCCGAGAAATCCCGTGTGAATCTGTCAGGACCACCTGATAAGCCTAAATACTCCCAGATGACCGATAGCGGACAAGTACCGTGAGGGAAAGGTGAAAAGTACCCCGGGAGGGGAGTGAAATAGTACCTGAAACCGTTTGCTTACAAACCGTCGGAGCCTCCTTGTAGGGGTGACGGCGTGCCTTTTGAAGAATGAGCCTGCGAGTTAGTGATATGTGGCGAGGTTAACCCGTGTGGGGCAGCCGTAGCGAAAGCGAGTCTGAATAGGGCGATTCAGTCGCATGTCCTAGACCCGAAGCGAAGTGATCTATCCATGGCCAGGTTGAAGCGACGGTAAGACGTCGTGGAGGACCGAACCCACTTCAGTTGAAAATGGAGGGGATGAGCTGTGGATAGGGGTGAAAGGCCAATCAAACTTCGTGATAGCTGGTTCTCTCCGAAATGCATTTAGGTGCAGCGTTGCGTGTTTCTCGCCGGAGGTAGAGCTACTGGATGGCCGATGGGCCTCAAC
>NZ_SNVW01000021.1:3049-5302 GCF_004361695.1 Curtobacterium flaccumfaciens
AACAGGTTACTGACGTCAGCCAAACTCCGAATGCCGGTGAGTGAGAGCGCAGCAGTGAGACGGTGGGGGATAAGCTTCATCGTCGAGAGGGAAACAACCCAGACTACCAACTAAGGCCCCTAAGCGTGTGCTAAGTGGGAAAGGATGTGGAGTTGCATAGACAACCAGGAGGTTGGCTTAGAAGCAGCCACCCTTGAAAGAGTGCGTAATAGCTCACTGGTCAAGTGATTCCGCGCCGACAATGTAACGGGGCTCAAGCACACCGCCGAAGTTGTAGATTTCGCACACTCGATAAGCCTTCGTGGTTCAGTCGTGCGGAGTGGTAGGAGAGCGTCGTGTGGCGAGTGAAGCGGCGGAGTGATCCAGCCGTGGACGCTACACGAGTGAGAATGCAGGCATGAGTAGCGAAAGACGGGTGAGAAACCCGTCCTCCGAAAGACCAAGGGTTCCAGGGCCAGGTTAATCCGCCCTGGGTAAGTCGGGACCTAAGGCGAGGCCGACAGGCGTAGTCGATGGACAACGGGTTGATATTCCCGTACCGGCGAACAACCGCCCAAGCTAATCCAGTGGTGCTAAGAGTCCTAACCCGGTTCCAGCGGATCCCTTCGGGGTGATGCGGTCCGGTCTAACGCTCGACCCCATGCTGGTGCGGTTAGCGTATGAACAGGTGTGACGCAGGAAGGTAGCTGAGCCAGGCGATGGTATCCGTAAGGTGAACCTGGTGTAAGGATGTAGGGCTGACGATAGGCAAATCCGTCGTCTGTACGCCTGAGATCCGACACGTACCCGTAAGGGGAAATCAGTGATCCTATGCTGCCGAGAAAAGCATCGACGCGAGGTTGCAGCCGCCCGTACCCGAAACCGACTCAGGTGGTCAGGTAGAGAATACCAAGGAGATCGAGATAATCGTGGTTAAGGAACTCGGCAAAATGCCCCCGTAACTTCGGGAGAAGGGGGGCCGGACACGTGACCGGACTTGCTCCGTGAGCGTTGAAGGCCGCAGAGACCAGTGGGAAGCGACTGTTTACTAAAAACACAGGTCCGTGCGAAGTCGCAAGACGATGTATACGGACTGACGCCTGCCCGGTGCTGGAAGGTTAAGAGGAGGGGTTAGCCTTTGGCGAAGCTCTGAATTTAAGCCCCAGTAAACGGCGGTGGTAACTATAACCATCCTAAGGTAGCGAAATTCCTTGTCGGGTAAGTTCCGACCTGCACGAATGGCGTAACGACTTCCCAGCTGTCTCAACCGCGAACTCGGCGAAATTGCACTACGAGTAAAGATGCTCGTTACGCGCAGCAGGACGGAAAGACCCCGTGACCTTTACTACAGTTTGGTATTGGTGTTCGGAGTGGCTTGTGTAGGATAGGTGGGAGACTGTGAAGCGGGCACGCTAGTGTTCGTGGAGTCATTGTTGAAATACCACTCTGGTCACTTTGGATGTCTAACGTAGGACCCTGATCGGGTTCATGGACAGTGCCTGATGGGTAGTTTAACTGGGGCGGTTGCCTCCCAAAGAGTAACGGAGGCGCCCAAAGGTTCCCTCAACCTGGTTGGCAATCAGGTGGCGAGTGTAAGTGCACAAGGGAGCTTGACTGTGAGACTGACAGGTCGAGCAGGGACGAAAGTCGGGACTAGTGATCCGGCAGTGGCTTGTGGAAGCGCTGTCGCTCAACGGATAAAAGGTACCTCGGGGATAACAGGCTGATCTTGCCCAAGAGTCCATATCGACGGCATGGTTTGGCACCTCGATGTCGGCTCGTCGCATCCTGGGGCTGGAGTAGGTCCCAAGGGTTGGGCTGTTCGCCCATTAAAGCGGTACGCGAGCTGGGTTTAGAACGTCGTGAGACAGTTCGGTCCCTATCCGCTGCGCGCGTTGGAAATTTGAGAAGATCTATCCCTAGTACGAGAGGACCGGGATGGACGAACCTCTGGTGTGTCAGTTGTTCTGCCAAGGGCACCGCTGATTAGCTACGTTCGGACCGGATAACCGCTGAAAGCATCTAAGCGGGAAGCCGTCTTCGAGATGAGATTTCCATGCACCTTGAGTGTGAGAGGCTCCCAGCAGACTACTGGGTTGATAGGCCGGATGTGGAAGCGGGGACTAACGACCCGTGGAGCTGACCGGTACTAATAAGCCGAAGACTTGACAACACAATTATTTCCCACACTTTCGGGTGTGGGGCTCGCGTCCACTTTGTGGTTCCCGACAGACGATCGGGAACATGAAACTGAATACCGCTACACCCGCATTC
>NZ_SNVW01000022.1 GCF_004361695.1 Curtobacterium flaccumfaciens
GAGGTCGGTCATCGGGACGATCCCGCCGTGACGCCCTCGATGAAGTACCGCTGGGCGAAGATGAACAGCAGCACACTCGGGATCATCGTCAGGACCACGCCGGCGAGGACGACGGAGATCGATCCGGTGCCGAGGTTGCCCTGCAGGCCGACGAGCCCGAGCGGCAGGGTGAAGGTGTCCTGCTGGTTGAGGAAGATCAGCGGCCGGTAGTACTCGGCCCAGAAGCCGGAGAAGTTCAGGATCGCGAGCGTCGCGATCGCGGGGCTGGCCATCCGGGAGTACACGTGCCAGAACACCCCGAACTGGCTGGCGCCGTCGATGCGGGCTGCTTCGCCGAGCTCCTTGGGCATCTGCATGAAGTACTGCCGCATCAGGAAGGTGCCGAACGCGCTCCCGAGTGCGGGCACGATCAGCGACGCGATGGATCCGGTCAGCCCCATGTCCTTCAGGATGACGAACACGGGGATGATGATCGTCTGGATCGGCACCATCATCGTGGCGAGGAAGATCCCGAAGATGGTGTTCTTGCCGGGGAAGCTGATCATCGCGAAGGCGTACCCGGACAGGGTGCACGTGATGGTCTGACCGACGACGATGAGCAGCGTCACGAGGACGCTGTTGACGAAGAACTGTCCGATCGGGATCTGGTTGAACACTGCGGCGTAGTTGCCGAAGTCCCACGACAGCGGGAGCCACTGCGGCGGGTTCTGGAACGACTCCGCGGGGGTGCGCAGCGAGGTGGTCAGCGTCCAGAGCAGTGGCCCGAGCGCGAACACGGCGGCGATGATCAGGATGATCATCCCGATGATGCTTCCCACCTTGGCGACGGGCTTGCGGCGGCGAACGATGTGGCTGACGGCTGGTTGCGCGACGGTTTCGGGGGCGTGCAACGGGTTGAGGGTGTCCGTGGTCGTCATTGGTAGAACACCAGCTTTCGTGCGGCGATGAACTGGAGGCCGGTGATGATGCCGATGATCACCAGCAGCAGGATGGCGATGGCCGAGGCGAACCCGAACTGCAGGTTCTGGAAGCCGGCCTGGTACATCGAGATGGTCGCGGTCGTCGTCGCGGTACCCGGCCCGCCCTTGGTCATGATGAACGGCTGGTCGAACAGCTGCATCGCGTTGATCATGGCGATCACGGTCGCGAACAGGATCGTCGGGCTGATCAGCGGGATCTTGATCCGGAACAGCGTCCGCCACGGTCCGGCGCCGTCGATCGCCGCGGCTTCCTGCACGTCGACCGGCACCGCGAGGAGTGCGGCGACGAAGAGCACGAACGTGAAGCCGACCTGCTGCCAGACCACCACCATCACCACGGTGACCTTCGCCCAGAACGGGTCGTTGAGCCAGTGCGCTCCGGGCAGCCCGATCTCGTTGAGGTAGTAGTTGATGAGCCCGAACTTCGTGTCGAAGATGTAGCCCATGAAGATCGACACGGCTGCCGTCGACGCGAGCAGCGGCAGGTAGAACGAGGTGCGGAAGAACACGCGGGTCGCGTTCCGCTTCCGGTTGTTCGCCAGCACGGCGAGCAGCAGACCGAGCGAGATCTGCAGCACGACGATCGCGACGGCGAGGACGATCGTCACACCGAACGACGCGAGCACCGGTCCGTCGGTGAAGAGCCGCGTGTAGTTGTCGAGCCCGACCCACTTCGGGCTGCTGATGACGTCCCACGAGGTGAACGACAGCCCGAGCGAGGCGAGGATGGGGATGAGGGTGAACACGGCGACGAAGACCACCGCGAGCCCGATCATCAGGAAGCCGAACGTGGACTCACGGCGGCGGGCACGCTTGGCCGCCGGCCGGCGGGCTGCGACCTCGGCAGCCCGCCGGATGGGTGTTCCTGTGGCTGCTGTCATCACGAGGCCTGCGAGGCTGCCTTCTCGATGTCGGCCTGCAGGCCGTCGAGCGCCTTCTTCGCGTTCCCGGACGAGATCGCCTGCGTGGTGCGCTGGTTGAGCGCCGTCGCGAGGGCGTTGTAGTACGGCGGTGCGGAGATCGGCACCGAGTTGTCGAGCTGGTCGTAGAAGACCGACCAGTGCTCCGGGCCCGTCGTCTTGTACCGGTCGGCGGTCATCAGCGACTTCTGCGCCGGGGTGGTGACGTTGCCCGGCCAGAGGGAGTCGAAGCTCTCCGGCTGCACCATGACCTTGATGACCTCGAACGCGAGGTCCTTGTTCTTGGAGGAGTTGAAGATGCCGTAGCCGCCCGCGCCGAAGAGCGACTTGTTGCTCTTCCACGTCGGGAACTCGACGACGTCGAAGCTGCCGTTCTTCATCCCGGCGTTGTGGAGCCCGCCGGCCCAGAAACCACCGCCGATGGTCATGCCGATGCGACCGGATGCCATCAGGCCCTGCAGCGTTGCGCCACCGCCGACGTCGGGCGAGGGCGATGCGCCCGACTTCTGCAGGTCGATGACGTACTGGAGTGCCTCGACGGCAGCGTCGGAGTTCGCCGTGGGGTCACCCCACTTCCAGCCGCCCTTGCGCCCAGAGACGCCGATCGGGTTGTCGGAGAACGCCTTGCTCTTCCACAACCA
>NZ_SNVW01000023.1 GCF_004361695.1 Curtobacterium flaccumfaciens
CCACCAAGGGCGGCAAGACCACCTACACCAGCCACGACGTCAAGATCGTCAACTGACCAACACACAACCGAACACCACAACGCCCCCGCCCTCCAACCGGAGGACGGGGGCGCTCCCATGTGCGGCACCCGAATCCGTGGCCATTCCATAGCACCCAGGATTACGTCAAGTTGAAATATCACATTTGGATACCCTGTGAGTCCCTCACCCTAGGAGATTCCATGACCTCGTTCAGAGCCCGCGGAGCCGCTGCAGCCTGCGCCCTCATCGTGATCGGCACGACCTTCGTCGCGACCGCTCCCGCAAGCGCCTCCCCGGAGCGCGCGACGCCCGCGTCGAACAGCTCGACCGTCGCGGCCCCCTCCGCGCCGAAGCTCGAAGCCCTCTACTGGGCGACCGCCGACGGAGAGGCCTACTTCATCCGCGGCACGGGCACGCCCGACGTCCCGGTCTACCTCGACCTCGGCGCCGACTCCGAGCCGGTCTGGCTCGAGACCCCGGGCGCCGACGGCCGGTGGGAAGCCCTGCTGCCTGTCGTCGGTCAGTCCGTGAACATCTTCGCGCAGCCGAACGGTGGCGACCGGTCCCCGATGACGACCGTCGCCGTCCCCGAGGCCGGCGGAGCCATTTTCGTCGGCAAGCCGGCGGCCGGCGTGACCCACGACGGTGACACCCTTCGGGTGGTCGGTTCGTCCGCGGGTGGGAACTCGGTCAACGTCTACGCCCCGGGCGCTACCCGGGCTGACGCCCCGATCGCGACCGCCGCGGTGACGGACGGCGCGTTCAGCGCAGCGCTGCCCGCGGGCTACAGCGCGTCCTCGGTGCTCGTCGCTGCAGCGATCGGCGCAGCCGAGTCCGACCGCGTCGAGGTCCGCATCGGCGACTCCGCCGTCGCTGCCCCGACAGTCTCCCGCGTGCTGCACCAGGCGAACGGCGACTTCACGATCATCGGGACCACCCCGGTCGGTTCGACCGTCGCCATCCGCCAGGGCGGCATCGAGATCGGTGGGGCGAACGAGGAGGGCGGCAACTTCCGCGCCACCGTCCCCGCTGCGCACTCGGGGCAGACCGTCGACCTCGTCGCGACGATCGGCTCGACGAGCTCCGCCCCGACGAAGCACGGCCTCACCCCACCCCCGATCGACGACTCGATCGCTCCCCCCGAGGTGACCCGCGTCATCAACTTCCTCGACGGCTCGCAGTGGGTGCACGGCAAGGTCGCCAACGGCGCCACCCTCTGGGTGCTCGACGGAGCCAAGGTCGTTGCGCACGACGTCGCGAACGAGACCTTCCTGCTGAAGATCCCGGCCCAGTACGCGTCCACCCAGCTCGATGTCCGGGTGTTCGTCGGCGGCTCGATGTCTGCACGGAGCGTCCTCCCGCGGACGCTCACCGTCGACGGGCTGCAGGAGTCGAACTCCTACACGCCGGGCAAGCGGACCTTCGCCGGCACCGCCGAAGCCGGCGCGACCGTCACCGCGACGGACAAGGGCGGCAACGAGCTCTTCTCCGAACGTGTCAGCAGCAGCCGTGCGGCGGCCGGCAGCTGGACGGGCACGGCGGACCTGTCGTCGAAGGACGGCTACGAGCTCACCTTCACGCAGACGACGTCCGACGGCCGCAGCTCGGTCCTCCAGAGCGCCACGTTCACGCCGTCGACGATCGCGGCCCCGGAGTACCTCGAGACCCAGCGAGGCGGCAACGGCGAGTTCTTCCTGTACGGCACCGCACCGGAGAACACCACGGTCGTCGCACGGATCGGCGCGGACGAGGTCGCCACCGGTGCAGTCGAGGACGGCGACTTCGTCATGTCGCCCATCAGCGGCGCACGGACCGGTGAGACGGTGACGCTCGTCGCGCGCGACGCCGACGGCAACGAATCCGCTGGCACGGACGTCCGTCTCGCGCCGGCGCTCGAGGACGCGACCATCGCGCAGCCGGTGGTCGGGAACGTCCACGCGTTCCCGAGCGGACGGGTCCGCCTGCAGGGCGCCGCGGGGCAGTCGGGCACGGTGTGGTTGATGGACGGCGATCGCGTCGTCGACTCGTCCCCCGCGAACCGGTTCAGCATCGAGGTCCCGGCGGGACAGTCGAGCAGTCAGCTCGACCTCGTCCGCGTGAGCGGGAGCACCGGCAACCGGACGTCCGAGCGCATCGCGATCCCGCGCCTGCTGCAGGTGAACGGCCTGCAGGAGAAGGACAACACCTACACGCCTGGCCGCACGCCCTTCACCGGTTCCGCCGAGGCCGGCGCGACCATCACCGCGACCGACCAGAACGGCACCACGCTGTTCGAGACCACGGTCGGCGCCACCAAGCGCGC
>NZ_SNVW01000024.1 GCF_004361695.1 Curtobacterium flaccumfaciens
GAGGGCGTGAGCTCGGTATTGAACCGGGCTCATGCCCTCGAGTCGTGCCTGGGAGCGGTCGGTGTTCCACCAGGTGATGTAGTCGTGGATCGCGGTGTCGAGCGTGGTGATGTTGTCGAAACGGGTTGGGTGGAACATCTCGGCTTTCAGATGGCCGAAGAAGTTCTCGATGATCGCGTTGTCGTGGCAGTTGCCCTTTCGCGACATCGACTGGGACGCGCCGGCAGCTGCCAGCAGTGACCGCCAGGACCGGTGCTGGTAGTGGATGCCCTGGTCCGAGTGCACCAGCGGTGCCGCCCCGAGTGCGGTGTGGAGTGCGTCGCGGAGCGAGCCGTGGGTGAGTTCCAGGGTCGGGGACGTTCCGGTTCGATAGGCGATGATCTGCCGGTCGAAGAGGTCCATCACTGGTGACAGGTAGAGCTTGTGCTCACCGACCCGGAACTCCGTCACGTCCGTGACCCATTTCTGGTTCGGCGCTGTCGAGGTGAAGTCCCGGTTCAGCAGGTTCGCTGCAACCTTGCCGACCTCGCCGCCGTAGGACGAGTATCGGCGACGACGACGCACTGGACAGACCAGGTCGTGGCGTCGCATCAACGCCAGGACCGTCTTCTTCGCCACTGGCCCGGTCCGGCGGAGCTCGGCGTGGATCCGCCGATGCCCATACCGGCCCTTGGTGCGGACGAAGATCGCGCGGATCGCGTCCGCGGTGTCAGCGTGCCGGTCAGGTTCACGCGAGCGGGCTTGCTGGTAGAAGAACGTGGAGCGGGCAAGACCGGCGATCTGCAGCAGCGTCTGGAGTGAGTGTTCGGCCTTGCAAGCGGCAACGGCTGCGGTCTTCACCGACGCCGTTGCTGCGCCTGCAAGGCCCGCAATTTTCCCAAATACGCGTTCTCGGCCCGCAAGTACTCGTTCTCCCGCCGGAGTCGTTCCAGCTCGCTGAGCTCGGTGTCCGGCGTCGCTTTCGGGCGGCCCGTTGGGCGCGGCCGGAGGGCGTCCTCACCGTCCTTGCGAACCTGGTTCACCCATTTGCGCAGCAGCAGCGCTGAGGAGAGCCCTCCCTCGGAGGCGAGCGCATCGGCTGGTTCCCCGGCAAGGAAGCGGCGCACGAGGTCACGTTTAACCTCGAACGAGTACGAGCGTCTGGGGGAATCCACGAGCACCTCCGGACCATGCAGCAACCACCGTTGATGCAAGCGTCGCACTGGTTTCCGTGTCACTCCTAGCCGACGAGCCGTCGCCCAATCACTCAACCCCCGACCGAACCACTCCACCGCAGCCACCCGCTGCGCACTCGTCAACGACGACGCGGTACCACCCACACGAACCATCCCCGGATCTCGAACCGACTAATCAGTCCAAGAACCGGGGACCAGTCCACTGGCACCGCGCCTCCAG